>NZ_WFLJ01000060.1 GCF_009208735.1 Janthinobacterium rivuli
ATAGGGAAGCCGTAGAGAAATCGAGTCCGAATAGGGCGATCAGTCGCTGGGTGTAGACCCGAAACCAAGTGATCTACTCATGGCCAGGATGAAGGTGCGGTAACACGCCCTGGAGGTCCGAACCCACTAATGTTGAAAAATTAGGGGATGAGCTGTGGGTAGGGGTGAAAGGCTAAACAAACTTGGAAATAGCTGGTTCTCTCCGAAAACTATTTAGGTAGTGCCTCAAGTATCACCATCGGGGGTAGAGCACTGTTATGGCTAGGGGGTCATTGCGACTTACCAAACCATTGCAAACTCCGAATACCGATGAGTGCGAGCTTGGGAGACAGACGTCGGGTGCTAACGTCCGGCGTCAAGAGGGAAACAACCCAGACCGCCAGCTAAGGTCCCAAAGATTGGCTAAGTGGAAAACGAAGTGGGAAGGCTAAAACAGTCAGGATGTTGGCTTAGAAGCAGCCATCATTTAAAGAAAGCGTAATAGCTCACTGATCGAGTCGTCCTGCGCGGAAGATGTAACGGGGCTAAGCCAGTCACCGAAGCTGCGGATAT
>NZ_WFLJ01000061.1 GCF_009208735.1 Janthinobacterium rivuli
CCGGTGCTGCCCAGATGGACGGCGCGATTCTGGTGTGCTCCGCAGCTGACGGCCCAATGCCACAGACCCGCGAACACATCCTGCTGGCCCGCCAAGTTGGCGTTCCATACATCATCGTGTTCCTGAATAAGTGCGACCTGGTCGACGACGCAGAGCTGCTGGAACTGGTTGAAATGGAAGTGCGCGAGCTGTTGTCGAAGTACGAATTCCCAGGCGACGACCTGCCTATCATCAAAGGTTCGGCACGTATGGCGCTGGAAGGCAAAGAAGGCGAAATGGGCGTTGACGCAGTGTTGCGTCTGGCCGATGCGCTGGATGCCTACATCCCAACGCCAGAGCGCGCTGTTGACGGTGCGTTCCTGATGCCAGTGGAAGACGTGTTCTCGATCTCGGGTCGCGGCACCGTTGTGACCGGTCGTATCGAGCGCGGCATCGTCAAAGTCGGCGAAGAGATCGAAATCGTCGGCATCACCGATACCGTCAAAACGACTTGCACCGGCGTGGAAATGTTCCGCAAACTGCTGGACCAAGGTC
>NZ_WFLJ01000062.1 GCF_009208735.1 Janthinobacterium rivuli
GGAGTGCTCGAAAGAGAACCAGTACACAGGTGCTGCATGGCTGTCGTCAGCTCGTGTCGTGAGATGTTGGGTTAAGTCCCGCAACGAGCGCAACCCTTGTCATTAGTTGCTACGAAAGGGCACTCTAATGAGACTGCCGGTGACAAACCGGAGGAAGGTGGGGATGACGTCAAGTCCTCATGGCCCTTATGGGTAGGGCTTCACACGTCATACAATGGTACATACAGAGCGCCGCCAACCCGCGAGGGGGAGCTAATCGCAGAAAGTGTATCGTAGTCCGGATTGTAGTCTGCAACTCGACTGCATGAAGTTGGAATCGCTAGTAATCGCGGATCAGCATGTCGCGGTGAATACGTTCCCGGGTCTTGTACACACCGCCCGTCACACCATGGGAGCGGGTTTTACCAGAAGTAGGTAGCTTAACCGCAAGGAGGGCGCTTACCACGGTAGGATTCGTGACTGGGGTGAAGTCGTAACAAGGTAGCCGTATCGGAAGGTGCGGCTGGATCACCTCCTTTCTAGAGTTTGCACGA
>NZ_WFLJ01000063.1 GCF_009208735.1 Janthinobacterium rivuli
AATAGCCGTCGTAGCCATACGGCACGGTGACGGGGTGGTAGCCGCGCGGCACCATCACCACGTCGTGGTTTTCCACGGCCATGGCTTCGTCGATGGAACGGTCGTCCGTGTAGACCCGTTGAAAGGCAAAGCCCTGCTCCGGGTTCAGGCGGTGGTAATACGTTTCTTCCAGCGAACTTTCCAGCGGAATATTGTCGCTGTCGTGCTTGTGCGGCGGATAGCTGGACGAGTGGCCGGACGGCGTGACCACCTCGACCACCAGCAAGTCGTCGGCCTCGGCCGTCTGCGGCAGGATGTCGCACACATAGCGGGTATTGGCGCCCTTGCCGCGCACGGAGCGCGTCATGGCAGACGGTTCGATCAGGCGCGCCGGACGGTGGGTCGTGGCCGGCGCGCTGCACAGCGCCACTTCCGCATTGCCCACGGCCGTGATGCCGACCGTGGTTTCCAGCGGCACATACACGGCATACGGCGAGACGTCGTCAAACACGCTCTGGCGATTGCCGATGGCTTCCCACATCTGTTCACCGG
>NZ_WFLJ01000064.1 GCF_009208735.1 Janthinobacterium rivuli
CGAGATTCCCAAAGTAGCGGCGAGCGAAATGGGAAGAGCCTGTACGTGATAGTCGGACCGATAACAGAATCCTCTGGAAATAGGAGCCATAGCGGGTGATAGCCCCGTATGTGAAATCGGACCGGTGATACTAAGCGTACGACAAGTAGGGCGGGACACGTGACATCCTGTCTGAATATGGGGGGACCATCCTCCAAGGCTAAATACTCGTAATCGACCGATAGTGAACCAGTACCGTGAGGGAAAGGCGAAAAGAACCCCGGAAGGGGAGTGAAATAGATCCTGAAACCGTGTGCATACAAACAGTAGGAGCGGACTTGTTCCGTGACTGCGTACCTTTTGTATAATGGGTCAGCGACTTACATTCAGTGGCAAGGTTAACCGAATAGGGAAGCCGTAGAGAAATCGAGTCCGAATAGGGCGATCAGTCGCTGGGTGTAGACCCGAAACCAAGTGATCTACTCATGGCCAGGATGAAGGTGCGGTAACACGCCCTGGAGGTCCGAACCCAC
>NZ_WFLJ01000065.1 GCF_009208735.1 Janthinobacterium rivuli
TAGCGCTGCTGCGCCAGGTAAATCTCTTCATCGGCTTTGGCTTGCGCAATATCCTGTATCAAGTTTTCACTCCACACGAATTCTTCGGGTGCTTCTTTCGCCTGGATGCCGGCCGTCGGCATGCGTTGCAGTTCCTTCTCGTGCACGCTTTTCCGGAAGAAGCCGCTTTGCGGGTAATAGCCACGGCGCAGGATATAACCGCCACCCTCGCGCCGCGTATAGGTTTGCGTGGTGATCAGCCTGCTACGCATGTCGGCGCTGTCGGCATCCGTACGGATCGGATAGGGAGTGCCGTGCTGCGCCTCCTTGACCAGCGCTTCCTCTTCCGGCGTCAATGCTTCGCCATTCTTCTGTTTCAGTTGCGCGGCTTCCGTCTTCCGGCTGAGCTCATACGCGCGTTTATAAAAACCATCTTCAGGCGGTTTATTGGCGAACGAGGCGATCCTGGCCCGCTTGTCGTATTCCGTCACTTCGCCCGCCATATAAAA
>NZ_WFLJ01000066.1 GCF_009208735.1 Janthinobacterium rivuli
GCAACACCACGTTTCGCTGGCGCCACCGATTTTTATCGTTGGCAAAAACGGACCGGCCGCATGGCCTGCATGGCATCGCCGAGGCCGACGAGTTATATGTGCTGGAGTCGGAAAAGGGATCCAGGCAGATGACGCGTCCGGCCCGCCGCCGGGGCGGCCATGCGCAACGGCGCGGCATGTCGAACGAGCAAGTCTGCATCCTGGTGGCGCGCGACCGCACGGGCCAGACCCTCGACTTCGTCACGGGCAGAGGCGCGCTGACGAAGGCGCAACTGCACCGCTGTTTATTGCCTGTCATCGACCAGGATATCCTGCTGGTCACGGATGGCCATGCCGCCTATCGGGCGTTTGCGCGGGAGGCGGGCCTCAGCCACCAGGCCGTCAACTTGCGCGCCGGCATCCGTGTGCAGGGCGCCGCGCATGTGCAGAACGTCAATGCATATCACAGCCGCCTGCGCGAATGGTTAAGGCCGTTTCACGGCGTGGC
>NZ_WFLJ01000067.1 GCF_009208735.1 Janthinobacterium rivuli
CCGGCACCGTGCTGGCGTTGCCGGTCGAGGCCGGGCAGCACGTGGAAGCGGGCGCGCCGCTGGCCCGCGTGGCCGCCAGCGGCCCCCTGTGGGTGAATCTGCAGGCGACGCGCGCGCAACTGCCGCTGCTGCGCGTGGGCGACCTGCTGCAGGTGGACGGCTGCGCCAAACTGCGCGTGGCGGCCATCTCGCCCGTCGTCGACGCCGCCACGCAAGGCGCGCCGCTGCGCGCGCAACAAGTGGGCCAGGACACGTGTCTGAAGGTGAACGCCTTCGTCGAGGCGCGTCTGCTGCGCCCGACACAGCGGGCCGGTGCGGCGGGCGGCGTGGCCGTGCCGGCCGTGGCGCTGGTGCGCGGCACGGGCGACGCGCGCCAGCAGTATGTGTTTGTCGCCAACGGCAAGGGCTTCGTCGCCACGCCCGTGCAAGCCACGCCGGCCGGCGGCGGCATGGCCTGGGTG
>NZ_WFLJ01000068.1 GCF_009208735.1 Janthinobacterium rivuli
CCACCGCAGCCGATTAAGCGTCGTGATAAACAACGCCGTATGTGTCGAACATAGCTCCAGCTAGCTCGACCATGCTTAAGCCGCTGCGCTCCCAAAAAAACAGAAAGTATTCCAACTTGTCGTAAGGTGCTTCAGCGTCCATGCCGTGCAGCGCACAAATCGTGGTTCTGATACGCAACACCTCAGGGTCATCCGACATATCGCGTCCTCGGATGGTCTCCCAAAGCCTCACCCGGACAGCTATGGCCTCGCTATCCGTTGCCGCGCCCTCAAGATATCGTTTAGCAGCCAAAACAGAAGACTGCGCGGTAACGGGTAGACATTCGATCACCCGAGCCAGGGCGTTAACCATAAAGCGTTGAGCATCACCGTGCTCTACCGGATCATCCAGATCAACGGTGGATGAAATAACATCAAAAGGATCACGGTGAGACATGCTGACTTTCTGAGTAAAGCT
>NZ_WFLJ01000069.1 GCF_009208735.1 Janthinobacterium rivuli
CATGCAGGGCGAAGTCGATACGCGGGGCGCTGTCGGGCAACATATTGTTGAACGAGGCATTGCCGCAGGCCTGCTGCAATCGGTTGATGCAGCCGTAGCCCCGGTTGTCGAGCACGACGATGATGAGTTTTTTGTCCAGCATGACGGAGGTGGCGATTTCCGAATTCATCATCAGATAGCTGCCGTCGCCCACCATGACGATCACCTCGGCATCGGGTCTGGCCATCTTGACGCCGAGGCCGCCCGCGATTTCATAGCCCATGCACGAATAGCCGTATTCCATGTGGTAGCCGCCCGGCGTGCTTGTCCGCCACAGTTTATGCAGCTCGGCCGGTAGCGTCCCCGCCGCGCAGACGACGATGTCGCGGGTGGTCGAGTCGCTGGATGAACGCTGCACGGCGCCGATGACTTCGCCGTCGTACGGCAAGCCGGCGACTTCCCGTTTGCCCGTGA
>NZ_WFLJ01000006.1 GCF_009208735.1 Janthinobacterium rivuli
CTTTTACCCTACCAACTAGCTAATCAGATATCGGCCGCTCCACGAGCATGAGGTCTTGCGATCCCCCACTTTCATCCTTAGATCGTATGCGGTATTAGCGTAACTTTCGCTACGTTATCCCCCACTCCAGGGTACGTTCCGATATATTACTCACCCGTTCGCCACTCGCCACCAGAGCAAGCTCCGTGCTGCCGTTCGACTTGCATGTGTAAGGCATGCCGCCAGCGTTCAATCTGAGCCAGGATCAAACTCTTCAGTTTAATCTCTGTTACTTTGCCCTTTTACAGGCACCATCATTGCTGATGGGTCGCTCACTCAAAAAACTGACAGGCCACTACTTTCGTAGCGCCTATTTCATTATTTCTTGTGAACATTTGATATTTTAAGTTTGACAGCGATCCGAAGATCACTGCTGCACTTACATCAAATGCCCACACTTATCGACTGTTAATTGTTAAAGAACTGTATTCGGTTACTGCTTTCGCGCTATCGACAAAGCGTTGTGTTTGTCAGCTGCGAAGAAGGAAGAGTATGAAGCATTTCAGCACAATCGTCAACTCCTTCTTTTCTACTACCCAGCCCCGGAAGGCCGTCCCTTTTGTGCCGCAAACTAGTGCGTCTCATTGGGGAGGCGAACTATAGCAAAGCGCCCCGCCAGTAGCAAGGCTTTTCCCGGGTATTTGCGGCCAACTGCTACAATTTCGCCCCCTCAACGCACATCCGCGTCCATCCATAGAAGATTCACCATGAAACAACAAGCTCAAGGATCAGGCCTGACCCTGAAACGAGCTGGCTTTACCACTGGCTTCGGCGTGCTCGCCGCCACCCTCGGTTCCGCAGTCGGTCTCGGCAATATCTGGAAATTCCCCTACCTGACGGGCGCCAATGGCGGCGCCGGCTTTCTGCTCATCTATCTGCTCGCTACCTTATTAGTGGGACTGCCCGTGATGATCGCGGAAATCACCTTGGGGCGCCGCGCCAAGGTCAATCCTATCTCGACCATGGAACAGCTGGCACCGAAGGGCAAGCCCTGGTGGCTGGTGGGGGTGATCGGCATGATCGCCGCCTTCCTGATCGTCGCGTTCTATTCGGAGGTGGTGGGCTGGGTGTTTGCGTATATTACCAAGGCCATCGACGGCTCCATCCTCAGCAGCGACAAGCTGGTGACGGAAGCTGCCTTCGCCTCCCTCATCAGCAATCCATTGCAATCGCTCTTGTGGCAATGGGGCGTGCTGCTGTTTATCGGGGGCATATTGATGCTGGGCGTGACCAAGGGCATCGAAGCGATCGCCAAGAAGCTGATGCCGCTGCTATTCCTGCTGTTGCTGCTGCTGTGCGCGGTCAGCCTGTCGCTGGACAAGGCCGGCGAAGGCCTGGCGTTTCTGTTCCGTCCTGATTTTTCCAAGCTGACGGCGTCCGTCGTGCTGACGGCCATGGGCCTGGCCTTCTTTAAACTGTCCGTCGGCATGGGCACGATGATGACCTACGGCAGTTATTTCCGCGACGACCAGAATATCCCCGTCACCACCTTGCGCGTGATGGCGGCCGACCTCGGTGTGTCCATGCTGGCCGGTATCGCCATCTTCCCCGCCGTGTTCACGTTTGGCTTCGCCCCCAGTGCGGGACCGTCACTCGTGTTCATCACCATCCCGGCCGTGTTCTCGCAAATTCCCGTGGGACAAGTCCTGATGGTGGTGTTCTTCATCCTGGCGGCCGTCGCCGCCACCGGCGCGATGCTGTCGCTGATGGAGGTGCCCGTGGTGATTTTTCATGAACGCTTTGGCTGGACACGCACCAAAGCCACCGTCGTGACCATGCTGCTGCTGGCCGTGCTCGGTTCCGTGTGCGCCCTGAGCAACAGCACGCTGGCGGACTTCCAGCTGTTTGACTTGAATATGTTTGATCTGTTCGACTTTGTCTCGTCAAATATCTTCCTGCCCGCGGGCGGCATCGCGATTGCCTTGTTTACCGGCTGGGCCTGGGGCAAGGACCATTTCATCGAGGCGATCAGCAATCACGGGCAATTGCAGAACAGAACACTGGCGCACGTGCTGCTGTTCCTGCTGCGCTTTGTCTCGCCCGTATTGATCCTGATCGTGATGCTGAAAGGCCTGAAAGCCTTCTAATCACAGTACCCGGGTGTAGGTCTGGCGCACCAGCACCCGGTCGCCGCAATCGAAATGCCACCATTCGCTGTTGATACCGAAGAAGCCAGCCTGGAACATGGCGTCGCGCAACAAGCGGCGGTGTTCCACGTGCTCCTGCGTAATTTCTCCCTTTTCCAGCAAGACCAGCTCCAGCGCCGGATGCGAGCGCTCACTCAAATCATCGAAGCCCGTACCCATGTCCAGTTCCCGGCCATCCGGGCCGACGATGGTGATGTCGAGCGCCATGCCGAACGAGTGGATCGAGCCGCGCGACGGTTCGGCGATATAGCCGAGCAACTCGGTTCCCTGCAGCGCATCCCACAATTGCTGCTGCACCCGCTGCGGGCGCAGGGCATCGAGCACCAATAGATGGTGATCGGGGCGATGCACGGCCAGCCACGCCACGGCCCGTTCCAGCGCGGCGGCCGCATCGCGGTGCAGCCAGGCGCAATCGATGGGGCTGTATAAGTCGCGGCCGACGAAATTGTCGGGCGTGGCATAGCGCAAGTCGACGGCGATGCCGGCGATGCTGCTCAGGTGGCGAAATTGCGGATCGCTGCCGACCGCTTCCAATTGCAAACTTGCAACAGACATCAAACTCCTCTTTCCAGGCAATTGCGTGCCGCCACGCCGATGCTGTCGGCCAGGCGCCGCGCGCCATGCGACAGCGGCGAATGGCTCGCCGTCAATAAATACAGTTGGATGGGGATGGCTGGCGCCCAGGGACGTCGCTGCAGCCGCTCGGGCGAGCCGGATGCGGCCGTAAACGGGTCGACCACGGCCATGCCGGCGCCCGCTTCCACCAGGGAACGGGCGATTTGATACGTCTGCACCACGGTACTGAAGACGGGATGGATGTCCTGCGCCTCGCAGGCGGCCACCACCAGTTCGCCCAGCGGATCGTTGTCGGCATGGCCGATCAGCTCGCCATTCAGCCCATGCGCCGTCAAGGGCGTGCCGCAATCGGCCGCGTGCCAGGTGCCGGCCGGGGCGATCACCGTCATGACGCCCTGCGCAATCGGTTCGGCCACGATGCCAGGATGGCGCGGGTCTTGCAACGACACGGCCAGGTCCGCTTCCCCCAGGCGTAAGGTATTGACGATCTCGCCCGTGTGGTGGGTGGCCAGCTGGCAACGTGTATGGGGAAAGTCGCGCCGCCATTCCGTCATGGCGAATGGCAAGACGCTGATGGCGAGCGTGGGCGTGGACACCAGGCGGATGGTTTCCACCGCGTGGCCCTTCAGGCTGGCCGCCAGGCGACGGATGCCCAGTAAATCGCGGTTGAGCTTTTCCGTTTCGACAAATAAACGGTGCGCTTCGGGCTTCGGATACAGCTTGCCCCGCACGCGCTCGAACAGCGGCATGCCCAGTTGCAACTCGCAATGCTGCAAGACCTTGGTCACGGCCGGTTGCGAGATATGCAGCACCTGGGCGGCGCCGCTGATGGTGCCAACTTGCATGATGGCGTGAAACACTTCGATATGACGCAGCCGCATGAGCTATTCCTTTACCTTGCCGTGGCCGCCTGGGCCGTCAACGTTCAGCATATAAGAAAAAGTCATGGGCTGGAACGGTCGTGCTACTTTGTTGCAACAGCTGGGGCCGGTGTCGTCAGCACTTCCAGCAGGGCCGCCGTTTCGCCATCCGGCGTGCCGTCGAACAAGGTGTTGCGGTATTTCATCTGGAAGGCGATCAGCACATTGCGCGTCGCTTCATCGAACACGCCCGTATTCGGCGTCGCATAACCGTGCTGCGCCAGCTTCTTCTGGAACCAGACGGCATCCGGCACTTGCTGCTCAAAAATGAGTCGCTGCGCGGCCACACGATTGGCGTCCGGCCAGACGATCAGGCCCGCATCGGCCAGCTGGCGCCAGGGAAACAGCGGACCCGGATCCTGCTTGCGCTGCGGGGCGATCTCGTTATGGCCGAGGATATTTTCCGGCGCGATGTTGTAGCGCGCCTGGATATCTTTCAGCAGGGGAATCAGCTCATCGATCTGCGCCTGCGGGAATGGATACCAGAGACGGCCTTCCGGCGTGTCCTTGTAGCCAGGGTTGACGATCTCGATGCCGATCGAGCTGACATTCAACTGTGTATAAGTCTTCCAGTTACTCACACCCGCGTGATTGGCCTGGCGCGATTCGTCGACCAGCACGTAAAACTTCGGCTTGTCCGTGTCGGTCAGCAAGTAATGGCTGCTGACCACTTGTTCCGTCAGGATCTTGATCGAGCGGGGCAAGTCGCTGACCGTGTAATGGATGACGATGAATTTCACGCGCGGGCTCTGGCTGCGCGCCGTCAAACTGTGGTCGAGGTGCGGCGCCGGCGTGGTACAGGCGGAGAGCAGGGCCACCAGCAGGGCGAGGGCGATTTTTTTCATGAAAGATCCATGTTCGGGTTAATAAAATAGTCAGTCTTTGCCGGTGTCCTGGCTGGCTGCCCGGGCCGCCAGCTTGGCCGCGGCCTCATGCGAACGGGCAACTTTTTGCTCCATCATCAACGATACAGGCAAAGCGGCGCGCATGGCAGCCGCGATGGCCGGGTGCAATTGCGCCGCTCGGCCCGCCAGCACCACGGGACGGGGGCCGTAACGCGCCGTCAGGGCCAGCGCCAATCTTGCCAATTCCCGCCCCGCGCGCTGCAAGATGTCCAGCGCCAGCGGATCGGCATCCGCACTGGCGGCCACAGCCAGCGCCAGCCGGCCGATGGCGCCCCGGTCCTGGCCGTACATGAAGGCACGCGACAGCGACCAGTCGCTGCCGCCCAGTTGCGCAAACACGGCCTGGGCCATGGGCGACCCATGCCAACTGCCGGGCGCCTCGTCTTCGCGGCGCCAGATGTGGCGCAAGGCTTCGCGCGCGATCCAGTAACCGCCGCCGCCATCGTCAAGCAGCACGCCGCGCCCGCCCGCGCGGTGAAAGCCGCCATCCGCATCGATCCAGGCGGCGATCGAACCCGTACCAGCGTAGACCAGATAGCCCTGACCTGGTTCAAAGCTGTCGCGATAGGCGATCTCGATATCGTTGCCGACACTGACGTCGGCAGTGTCCAGCCCCAGCAGGGTGGCCAGCGTTTGCGCCAAGACAACATCGTCGCCGCCAAAGCCCGTCAAGCCCGCCACCACGGCACGCGGCCGGCCGACGGCCAGCACGGCCTGGCACAGCCGGGTAAACGTGGCGTGCACGACTGCGCGGCCCGCATCGCTGCTCATTTGCAAGGCAGACAAGCCTTCCACGACGCCGTCGGCCACGATGGCGCCGCCGACGTTGGCTAGGGCCCAGCGCGTCTGCGTGCCGCCCGCGTCGATGCCCAGTCCGAGCACGGCGGTGTCAGTATTGCTTGCAGGGATGGAAATCATGGCATGAGTGTAAAGCCAAGCGGAGCTGGCAGGCATGAAAGCTTGCGCATGTTTCATGCCTGCAGGTTATGGACTAGCGGTGATCCATTACTGGGCGGGGGCCATAAACGGTGCGCGCACGGTGACGCGGGGGCTTTCATTGCCGAGGCGATCCACGGCGCTGACCACCACCGCGTTGACTTTACCAACGGCATCATCAACCAGGGTCAGCTCGCTTTGCATGCCCGTGACCACGCTAAAGCGCCAGTCTTCGCCGTAGCGGGCCCAGACGGCATATTGCGCCACGGCTTTGCCGCCGCCCGCCGTCAACTTGACGTTCAGGCTGGTGGAATCGCGGCGCAGCGCCAACACGGGCGTACCCGGTGCTTCCTTGCCCAGCCACGGCGTGGCGGGAATCAGGGCAGGGCTTTGATACACGGTCGCCTTGAGTTGCTCGCTGACACCCTTGCGGTTCTGCATCAGGGGCACCATGCTGAAATGTACCTGGCCATTCGCGCCGGGGCGCGTGCGCGTCACTTCGATCTGCTTGATGATCTCTTGCGGCGTGAAAGACTTGGCGGAATTGTCGATGCGGCTCGTATACAAACCCGGCCACACGTGGCGGCCATACGGGTTTTGCGCCAGCCAGTAGTCGAGCAGTACGCCAAACGCTTGCGGCGCCTGCGCCACGGGCCAGTACAGCTGCGGCGACAGATAATCGAGCCAGCCCTTGGCCAGCCACAGTTCCGCATCCGCATACAATTTATCGTACTGGCTGAAGCCGACGATGCCGGCAGGGCGGCGGTCGGGACGGCCGATGCCGAACGGGCTGATGCCGAAGCGCACCCAGCTCTTTTCCCGGTGGATACCTGTGTATAACGCTTCGATCAGCTGGTTGACGTTCTGGCGACGCCAGGAAGCGCGGTCCAGTTGGCCGCCGGCCAGCAGATATTGCTGCCAGGAAGGCTCATCAGGAAACGGCAGTTCGCGCTTGGCGCCGCCATTGCCCGCGTCCAGCGCGGCTGTTTCGGCGCCCGCACCGGCGCCAGGCGCATCGATCGGATACGGATAAAAGTAATCGTCGATGTGCACGCCATCGATATCGTAGCGGCGCACCACGTCGAGCACCACGTCCGTCGTGTGCTTGGAGGCGGCGGCGTCGCCCGGATCCATCCACAGGTAGCGGCCGTATTGCTTGACGGATGCCGGATTGGTGGACGCGAAACTGTCGCGCGCCAGCGGCGACTTGGCCGTCGCGTGGCGGGCGCGATAGGGGTTGAACCAGGCGTGCAATTCCAGGCCCCGCGCATGCGCCTGCGCCACCCAGAAGGCCAGCGGGTCATACAGGGGCAACGGCGGCTGGCCTTGCTTGCCGGTCAGATATTCCGACCACGGCTCCAGCTGCGACGGGTAAATCGTGTCGGCGCTGGGCCGTACCTGCAGCACGATCGCGTTCAGATTCAGGGACTTGGCACGGTCGAGGATGGCGATCGCCTCGGCTTGTTGCTTGGCGACCGGCAAATTGCTGCGGCTGGGCCAGTCGATATTGGCGACCGTCGACACCCAGGCGGCGCGAAATTCGCGCGGCGCCGCCGGCGGCACTTCGCCCGTGATGTGCTGCACGGGCGGCACGGCCGGCAAACCCGCTTCGCCCGGCGTCACCGCGGAAGGCATCCTGGTGCTGGTACAGCTGCTGAGCAATGTGGCGGTGGCCAGCGCGGCCAGCACGCCGGTGGTGGCGCCCAGGCGTTTTTTGAAAGTAGTCAACAAAACAATTCCTTGCAGTGGTGAAGCGCAGGTCTATCGGTGCGGGCATTTTACTGTGCCCCCGCCATCCTTGCGGGCGCACGGTTCAAAAGAATCAGGCCTCGGCCTTCTTGCCGAATTCGGGATCGATCTTGACCAGCGCGGCCATGATGAAAGCGGGAATCGTGGCGATGCACACCCAGATGAAAAAGTGCTGGTAGCCGAGCATTTGCTGTATCCAGCCGCTGGCCATGCCCGGCAACATCATGCCCAGGGCCATGAAACCCGTGCAAATGGCGTAATGGGCCGTTTTATGTGCGCCATCGGACACCATGATCATATACAACATATAGGACGCGAAACCGAAGCCATAGCCGAACTGCTCCAGCGCAATGCCCCCGGCGATCACATAGATGCTGCTGGGCAAGGCGCTGGCCAGGTAAACAAAGACCAGGTCGGGCAAGTGGACGGACAGCACCATGATCCACAAACAGCGTTTCAAGCCGAAACGGGAAATGATGAAGCCGCCCAGCAAGCCGCCCAAGGTCAGGGCGATCACGCCGATGGTGCCGTAGACGAGGCCCACCTGTTCCGTGCTCAGGCCCAGGCCACCCTTGGCGACGGGGTCGAGCAGGAAGGGCGCGGCCAGCTTCAACAGTTGCGCTTCGCCCAGGCGGAACAGCAGCAAAAAGCCCAGGATGACGAAAATATCCTTCTTCTTGAAGAAGGCGGCAAAGGTGGCGATGAATTCTTGCAACGGAGAAATACCGGCGTCCTGGATGCTGGGGCGATCCTCCGCAGGCTTGGGCAAGACAAAATAGTGATACAGGAAGAGGGCGATGAACAGGCCCGCCAAAATGGCGAACACGACGGACCAGGCCAGCTGCACATTGCCCGTCGCATGCGTCAGGTAGCCGGCCAGATACACGAGGCCGCCCTGGCCGGCGATCATCGCCAGGCGGTAAAACGTGCTGCGCACGCCAACGAAGGCTGCCTGCTGGTGCTCTTCCAGGCCCAACATATAAAAGCCGTCGGCGGCAATGTCATGCGTGGCGGAACTGAAGGCCATCAGCCAGAAGATGGCCAGGCTGATCTGGAAAAAGTGGGGCAGCGACGTCGTCAGGGCCACCAGCGCCAGCGCGGCGCCGATCACCAGCTGCAAGCCGACGATCCAGAAGCGCTTGGTGCGGTACATGTCGATGAAGGGCGACCACAGGGGTTTGATGACCCACGGCAAGTACAGCCAACTGGTATACAGCGCGATATCCGTATTGGAAAAACCGTAGTTCTTGTACATGATCACGGACAAGGTCATGACCACGACATAGGGGATGCCCTGGCCGAAATACAGGGAAGGGATCCACAGCCACGGGGTTTTCGCGCGCGCCGCAGCGGTTTGTTTCACTAGCTCCATACATCCTTCTTTGTCTCCCAGACAGAAGAATGCCGCGCCATCGGATCACGCCGCCAGTGCCGCCCGCACACTGCCGTCCGCGCCGGCCAACAATGCCTGTGCCTGGTTTGTGTTGATTTTTTTTATCAAGGCAACAATCGCCACCTTGACGTGATAGTGGCATTGCTCCAGCACGGCCTTGGCCTGCACTTCGCTGGCGCCGGTGGCATGCATGGTCAGACGCACCGCCCGCCAGATCAGCTTGGCGTTGGTCGGCTTCAAGTCTACCATCAAGTTTCCGTACGTCTTGTGCAAACCGACCATCAAGGCGCTGGAAATCGTGTTCAAGGTGATTTTTTGCGCCGTGCCCGCTTTCAAACGCGTGCTGCCGGAAATGACTTCCGCGCCTGTGTCGAGCACGATGCCGCATTGCGCCTCGTGCGCCACGGGCGCATCCACATTGTTGGCGATGCCGATGGTCAAGGCGCCGGCCTTGCGCGCGGCCAGCAGGGCGCCCAGCACGTAGGGCGTGGCGCCGGACGCGGCCAGCAGGATCACCACGTCGTTGATCTGCGGCTGCAGGGCCAGCAAGTCCGCCTCGCCTTGCTGTAAATCATCTTCCGCACCTTCGACGGCCACAAACATGGCGCCCGCGCCGCCGGCCAGGATGGCGACGGCCCGCTCGGGCGGCCAGGAAAACGTGGGGTTCAATTCAACGCTGTCGAGTACGCCCAGGCGTCCCGACGTGCCCGCACCCACATACAGCAGGCGTCCGCCGGCCGCGATGCGGGGCAGGGCGGCCGTGATGGCGGCGGCGATGTCGGGCGACGCCAGCCGCACGGCTTCGACGGCCCAGAACTGGTCATCGACCAGCGCCGCCACCAGTTGCTCCACGGGATACAGGTCCAGATCCGGATGCCGCCGGCTCGGGGTTTCAGTTTTCAACATGATTTCAGTACATGGTTGAAGGTGAAACCAGTTTAATACCAACGAGCGAGATCAACCATGAAAGCTTGGCGGGCGGGCATAACGGGAGCTTATGGGTCGTGCAGGGGCAACCTGTTTGTGCCAAATCCCAATACAGCCAGTACCCTGCTGTCGACAGTATATGCCGCACCAGCGAGCTCGTAGGGATCACGTGGCCAGGAACAACCGCTTTGCCTTACATTTCAGCCGCCGGCTCGGCGGTAGTTAGCTTCACGTACTGAACGTTAAGAGTCTTCACGTCCTGGTACCGAAGCACGAAAGAGTCGCCATCAATGTTGTAGAACCGCTCCTCGCTGGCGCCACCTTCCTGTGAAGCCATACTCTTATCAGCACTCAACGGACGTCTTGCCACTCCCTGCAAGATCATGCGTTTCTCAACAAGGAATCGCCGGTATACAAGGCCTATCCCTTTTCGGCGGAATTGTGAAGTTATGACGAACAGAGCCGGATGCGCTGCAAGGCGCCCGATGCGACGCAGTGCGGGCACTGCCAGCAGCGGGCAACGCCGCAGGGCGCCGGTTATGGAAGTCAGAAATCACAATAATTTATTGCGACCTACTTAGTGACCGGCATGAGCTGGGAGTCGTCCGTCGGCGTGGCGGAATCCATGATCCGCCTGCTCGAGCAGTAACTTTATGGCGCGCGACGCATTTCCGCGACGAAGTCGTAATGATCGCTGCGGCAATACGAATGCGTCAGTTCCACCGCTTCGCCCGACTCCAGGTAAGCGATGCGCGTGATGAACAGCACGGCCTGGCCATCGGGGATGCCCAGCTGCTTGGCCAGCACGTCCGTCGCATTCATGGCGCGGATGTGCTGCAAGGCGCGCACGGGGGCCTTCTTGATGCTGCTCAAGTATTCATACAGCGAATCGCCCATGGCGGCCGGGTCCGGCACCACGCTGAAGGGCAGCACACTCACCTCATACGCCATCACCACGTCGTCGGCCAGGCGCAAGCGCTCCAGCCGGGCCACTTTCGTATTCTGCGCCAGCCCCAGGCTCAGCTGTTCATCGCTGCTGGCGATGACGACTTCGCGCTTGAGCCAGCGCGAGCCGGGACGGTAGCCGCGCTGCTGCAACTGCTCGGAAAAGCTCGACAGGTTCGACAGCGGCTGCTCGATGCGCGGGGCAATATAGTTGCCCGAACCACGGCGGCGCACGACGAGGCCTTGCTCGACGAGCTGGTCGATGGCCTTGCGGGCAGTCACGCGCGATACGTCAAGCAGTTCGGACAGGGTACGTTCAGAGGGCAGGGCCTGGTCTACCTGGTAGCGGCCGTTGCGTACGTCATCGCTCAGCTTGCGGGCGATCTGCATATATAAAGGCGAATTGTCATTTAAATCGACCTTGAGTTCTACGCTGGTCTGGCTCATACAGTTCTCCTTGTCCTCCTAGTGTAATAGCGATGGCGCTTGCGCGTAGCCCGTCCACCCATGAATAAATGGAAAATGACCATAAATAACGGTTATACACTTAAAAAAACGATGTTTTACCGTACGTATAGCTTTGCATTATAGATAAATAAGCAATTTTCATTAGCGTCGTCAAGCATCCCGCCCTATGCTGGCAAGGCGTCCATCCACCATGACACAGGGAAAGCATGATCAACAAAATGACGGGATTACTGGGCTTGCTGTTGCTGGGGACGACCTGGACCGCCTTGGCCGCCCCGCCCGGCAGCGGCACTGAGCTGCGCGGGCCACACGACCAGCAGCGCGCGCTCGATGCGGCGCTGGCCGCCATCGTCGACGACCCCGTGCATCCGCTGGCCAGCCTGTCCGTGCTGGCCATCCGCCAGGGCAAGGTGTCGTATCAACAACAATTCGGCTACCGGCACATCGGCGCGACGCCGGCGGACAGCTTGCCCGTGACGCCGGCCACCCTGTTCCGCATCGCTTCCGTCTCGAAGATGATGACCACGCTGGGCCTGATGCGGCTGGTCGAGCAGGGCAAGCTGAGCCTGGACCAGGACGTGGGCATCTATCTGGGCTTTTCCCTGCGCAACCCGCACTTTCCCCAACAAGCCGTGACCCTGCGCAGCCTGCTCAGCCACACTTCGTCCTTGCGCGACACGGGCGGCTACGCCTGGGGCCCCGAGCGCAGCCTGCGCGACGTGTTTACAGCCGGCGGCGACAGCATGTGGGATCACGCCGCGGCGCCCGGCAGTTACTTTACATATTCCAACCTGAACTGGGGCGTGATCGGCACCGTGATGGAAAAAGTCACGGGCGAGCGCTTCGACTTGCTGATGCGGCGCCTGCTGCTCGATCCCCTCGACGTGCGCGGCGGCTACCATCCGGCGGCCTTCTCGGCGGACGAGGTGGCGAACACGGCCACCCTGTACCGCAAGCGCACGCTGGACACGGAACAGTGGCGGCCAGCAAGCCCCTGGATCGCCCAGGTCGACGATTTTCACCAGCGTCCACCCGCCGCGCCGGCCGGCCTCGAACGGTATGTGATCGGCAGCAACGCCACCGTCTTCAGTCCCACGGGCGGCTTGCGCATTTCCGCCGCGGGACTGGGCACGGTCATGCAGATGCTGCTCGACGGTGGCCGCCACCAGGGTAAACAACTCTTGCAGCCGGCCAGCATCGCCCTGATGTTTGGCCGCCAATGGCAGTTGGCGCCCGATGCCCACAATGGCGACAGCGAGCGGGGCCTGTACCGCACCTGGGGCCTGGGCAACCAGCAATTCGATGCGCAGGCGGGGCAGGGCAACGGCCTGGTCGAGGGCGCCAGCTTCACGGCCGTCGGCCACCTGGGCGACGCGTATGGCCTCGTCTCCGCCTTCGTGCTCGATGTGAAGAACAAGAACGGCATGGTGATGCTGGTGGGCGGCACGGGCAGCGATCCGGAGCGCTATCCGGGCACGTATTCCGCCATGGGGCGCAGCGAGGAATTGATACTCACCACCCTATACCGTGGTGCGATTGACAAGCATGAATAGTTTGCACTGAAACAGTGCATTCCTGAAAGTTATGGCTGCACCATGATGTTTCATTGGCTCCCCGACCGGCCAGCCTCTAAGCTCTTCCCGAATGCTCCCGCACCATGGGAGCGCAACGCAGCGAGGCAACATGCAGCAACAAGTCATCATCATCGGCGGCGGCGTCGTCGGTCTGACATCGGCCTGGTGGCTGGCCGAGGCCGGCTACAAGGTCACCTTACTGGAACGCAATGAACAGGTGGCGATCGCCGCCAGCTACCGCAATGGCGGCCAGCTCAGCTATCGCTATGTGGCGCCGCTGGCGGACGCGGGCGTGCCCTTCAAGGCCCTGCAGTGGCTGCTGCAGAAAGATGGTCCGCTGCGCTTCCGGCCCGAAGCGGACTGGCGCCAATGGCGCTGGATGGCCAGTTTCCTGCGCAATTGCAATGCCGCCAGCAATGCCCGCACGACGGCCAAGCTGCTGCAACTGGGAGAATGGAGCCGCGCCGGCATGGCGCAGCTGGAATTGAGCGTGCCGCCGCAAGCGTATGCCTGGCGTGACGCGGGCAAACTCATCGTCTACCGCACGCCCGCCATCTTTCAGCGCGCCGTGGCGCGGCCCGAATCGGAAGAGGCGCGCATCGTGCTGTCTCCTGCGGAGGCCGTGCAGCGCGAACCGGCGCTGGCCGCCTTGCAGGGTGCCCTGGCCGGCGGCATCTTCACGCAAGGCGAGGCG
This sequence comes from Janthinobacterium rivuli, assembly GCF_009208735.1. Taxonomy (GTDB): domain Bacteria; phylum Pseudomonadota; class Gammaproteobacteria; order Burkholderiales; family Burkholderiaceae_D; genus Janthinobacterium. Next base: position 13,274 of record NZ_WFLJ01000006.1, read on the forward strand.
GTGGCCGATTGCCACGCCTTTTGCCTGGCCCTGGAAGCGCGCCTGCTGCAGCACCCGAATTGTTCGCTGCTGTTGAAAGGCGAGGCGCGGCGCCTCGTCACGCACAAGGGCAGGATCACGGGCATCGACACCAGCCTGGGCCTGTTGCAAGCGGATCACTATGTGCTGGCGGCCGGCATCCAGAGCCGCGACCTGGCCGCCACGGCGGGCATCTACCTGCCCCTGTACCCGCTGAAAGGCTACAGCCTGACGGCGCCCATCCGCGCGCAAGACCGGGCGCCCGAGATCAGCATCACGGATTTCGAACGCAAGGTGCTGTATGCGCGCATAGGCGGCGACTTGCGCGTGGCCGCCATGGTCGACATGGTGGGCGCCGACAACAGCATCGATTGGAACCGCATCGCCGGCCTGACGCGGCTGGCGCGCGAAGCCATGCCGCACGGCGCCGATTACGACCAGGCCACGGCCTGGGCCGGCCTGCGCCCCGCCACGCCGAACAGCGCGCCGCTGGTGGGCGCCAGCAAAGTCGCCAATCTGTGGCTCAACGTGGGCCACGGCCCGCTGGGCTTTACGTTTGCCGCCGGCACGGCGCGCATCCTGGCCGACCTGATGCAAAACAAGGCGCCGCCGTTCGCGCTGGACTTCCTCAGCCCGAAAACATAGCAGGCCACGGCGGCGCGCACGCGCCACCGCCGATATGGCGGATAATTGCGGAACTTTCCTGTTCCCCTATCCGCTACCGCATGCCCACACCCTCGACATCTGCCGCCTGCCCCTGTGGCGGCGCCTCCTACGCCAGCTGCTGCGGCCCGTACATCGCGGGCGATGCCTTGCCGCCCACGGCCGAAGCCCTGATGCGCTCGCGCTACACGGCGTTCACCTTGCGCGACGAGCCCTATCTGAGGGCCACCTGGCATGCCAGCACCCGTCCCGCCGATGCCTTGTTTGCCGAAGAAGAAAAAGTTCACTGGCTGGGACTTGAGGTAAAATCTGCTTTACGTTTACGTCAACGTAAAGCAGAATCAGCAGATCAAACCGAAGAGATGAACCGCGACACCGTCGAATTCGTGGCCCGCTACAAGGTCAACGGCCGCGCGCACCGCCTGCATGAAGTGAGCCGCTTCGTGCGCGAGGCGGGCGAGGGCGGTGATGGCGCGCTGCGCTGGTTTTATCTCGACGGCAGTTTTCCCGAATAGCGCGACCCGAGAGACCGGGCGATAATAAAAAGGAACCGCAATGCCGCACATCGAAAGCAAACTCAATCCGCGCAGTGAAGATTTCAAGGCCAATGCCGCGGCCATGCAAGCCATCGTCGACGATCTGCGCGACAAGGTCGAGAAAATCGCGGCCGGCGGCGGCGAGGCGGCGGCCGCCAAGCACCTGGCGCGCGGCAAACTGCTGCCGCGCGACCGCGTGCAGATGCTGCTCGATCCCGGCACGCCCTTCCTCGAGTTTTCCCAGATGGCAGCCTACGCCATGTACCAGGACGCCAACGGCGTCGATGCGGCGCCCGCCGCCGGCATCATCACCGGCATCGGCCGGGTCTCGGGCCAGGAATGCGTCATCGTCTGCAACGACGCCACCGTCAAGGGCGGCACGTATTACCCGATGACGGTGAAAAAGCATTTGCGCGCCCAGGAAATCGCCGACCAGAACAACCTGCCCTGCATCTATCTGGTCGACTCGGGCGGCGCCAACCTGCCGAACCAGGACGACGTCTTCCCCGACCGCGACCATTTCGGCCGCATCTTCTACAACCAGGCGAACCTGTCGGCCAAAGGCATCCCGCAGATCGCCGTCGTGATGGGCTCTTGCACGGCGGGCGGCGCCTACGTGCCGGCCATGAGCGACGAATCGATCATCGTCAAGGAACAGGGCACGATTTTCCTCGGCGGCCCGCCGCTGGTGAAAGCGGCGACGGGCGAAGTGGTGACGGCCGAAGACCTGGGCGGCGGCGACGTGCACACGCGTTTGTCCGGCGTGGTCGACCACCTGGCGCAAAATGACCTGCACGCGCTGTCGCTGGCGCGCACCATCGTCTCGAACCTGAACCGTACAAAACCGCAGCAGATGGCCTTGCGCGAGTCCGTCGAGCCGAAATACCCGACGCAGGAACTGTATGGCGTGATCCCCGTCGACACGCGCAAACCGTTCGACGTGCACGAGGTGATCGCGCGTATCGTCGACGGCAGCGATTTCGACGAATTCAAGGCCCGCTACGGCACCACGCTGATCTGCGGTTTCGCGCATATCTATGGCGTCAAAGTCGGCATCATCGCCAACAACGGCATCCTGTTCTCCGAATCGGCCCTGAAAGGCACGCATTTCATCGAATTGTGCTGCCAGCGCAAGATCCCGCTCGTCTTCCTGCAAAACATCACGGGCTTCATGGTGGGCCGCAAGTATGAAAACGAGGGCATCGCCCGCAATGGCGCCAAGATGGTGACGGCCGTGGCCACGGCTAGCGTGCCGAAGTTCACCGTCATCATTGGCGGCAGCTTCGGCGCCGGCAATTACGGCATGTGCGGCCGCGCCTTTTCCCCCCGTTTCATGTGGATGTGGCCGAATGCGCGCATTTCCGTCATGGGCGGCGACCAGGCGGCTTCCGTGCTGGCCACCGTCAAGCGCGACGGCATCGAAGGCAAGGGCGGGCAGTGGAGCGCGGACGAGGAAGCGGCCTTCAAGCAGCCGATCAAGGAGCAATACGAACACCAGGGCCACCCGTATTACGCCACCGCGCGCCTGTGGGACGATGGCGTGATCGACCCGGCCGACACGCGCATGGTGCTGGGCCTGGGCCTGTCGGCGGCGCTCAACGCGGAAATCCCGGACACGAAGTTCGGCGTGTTCCGCATGTAAGCGGCATTCAGGGAGAAGATCATGGAATTTGAAACCTTAAAGCTGGTCATCGAGGGCAATGTCGCCACCGTGACCCTGAACCGCCCCGACGTGCGCAATGCCTTCAACGAGACGACGATCGCCGAACTGGCGCGCGCCTTCGAGGGACTGGGACGCAGCGACATGGTGCGCGCCATCGTGCTGGCCGCGAACGGCGCTGCCTTTTGCGCCGGTGCGGACCTGAACTGGATGAAGAAGATGGCCGGCTACACGCATGCCGAAAACCAGGCCGACGCGCTGCAGCTGGCGCAGATGCTGCGCACGATTTACCTGTGTCCCAAGCCCGTGGTGGCGAAGATCCAGGGCGACTGTTATGCGGGCGGCATGGGCCTGGTCGCCGCATGCGATATCATTCTGGTTGCGGAAGACGTGCATTTCTGCCTGAGCGAAGTGCGGCTGGGACTGATTCCCGCCACTATTTCACCGTATGTCATCAAGGCCATGGGCGAAAACGCGGCACGCCGCTATTTCCTGACCGCCGAGCGATTCTCCGCTCAGGAAGCGCTGCGCATCGGCTTTGCCCACGAGGTAGTCGAGGCAGGCGCGCTGGACGCGAAAACGGCCGAGGTACTGAAAGCGCTGACGGGCAACAGCCCGCACGCCGTGGCGCAAGCGAAAACGCTGGTGCGCGAAATCGTCGGCCAGCCCGTCACGGATGCGCTGCTGGCGGACACCGCCGAGCGCATCGCGCAAATCCGCGCCTCGGAGCAGGGACGCGAAGGCGTGCAATCGTTCCTCGACAAGCGCAAGCCGGGTTGGCTCATGGGCTAGTTAATAGTCCACAGCTCATGGACTAAGAATATCATTGGAGCAGTTTTGAAAGCAGAAAAACAATCGGGCTGGGTCGAACGCAGTCTGCGCAGCGTGTGGCACCCTTGCACACAGATGCAGCACCACGAGACGGTTCCCCTCATCCCCGTCAGCCACGGCCGCGGCGCCTGGCTGTATGACCACGAAGGCCGACGCTACCTGGACGCCATCAGCTCCTGGTGGGTGAACCTGTTCGGCCACGCGAATCCGCGCATCAATGCGGCACTGAAGGACCAGCTGGACCGCCTGGAACACGCGATGCTGGCCGGTTTCACGCATGAACCGGTGATCGAACTGTCGGAAAAACTCTCCGCCTTGACGGGCGGCGTGCTCGGTCACAGTTTTTACGCGTCCGACGGGGCCTCGGCCGTGGAAATCGCCCTGAAAATGAGTTTTCACGCCTGGCGCAACAGTGGCAAGAGTGACAAGCAGGAATTCGTCTGCCTGAAGGGCAGCTACCACGGCGAAACCATCGGCGCGCTGGCCGTCACCGACGTCGCCCTGTTCAAGGATGCCTACGGCCCCTTGCTGCGCGCATCAACGACGGTAATGTCGCCCGACTTCCGCCAGGCGGCCGAGGGCGAGTCCGCCCAGGACGTGGCGCGCCGCGCCGCCGCCGACGTCGAACGCCTGTTCCAGGAAAAAGCGGACAAGATCGCCGCCATCATCATCGAACCATTGGTCCAATGCGCCACCGGCATGGCCATGCACGACCCGCTGTACCTGTCGCTGGTGCGCGCCCTGTGCGACCGCTACCAGGTGCACCTGATCCTCGACGAAATCGCCGTCGGCTGCGGCCGCACGGGCACCTTCTTCGCCTGCGAACAGGCCGGCATCTGGCCCGACTTCGTCTGCCTGTCGAAAGGCATCAGCGGCGGCTACCTGCCCCTGTCCCTGGTGATGACGCGCGACGACATCTATCAAGCCTTTTACAGCACCGACGTGCGCCGCGGCTTCCTGCATTCGCACTCGTACACGGGCAACCCGCTGGCCTGCCGCGCCGCGCTGGCGACGCTTTCCATCTTCGAGGAAGACGATGTACTGGCGGCCAACCGCGTGCGCGCCGACAAGATCACGCAAGCGCTGGCGCCGCTGGCGCGGCATGACAAAGTCAAACACTTCCGCCAGCAGGGCATGATCTGGGCCTTCGACGCGGTCGACGCGGCGCCCGACTTTTCGCGCCGCTTCTTCAGCACGGCGCTGGAACACGAACTCCTGATGCGCCCCATCGGCTCCACCGTCTACCTGATGCCGCCGTACATTCTCGACGACGCGGAAATCGCGGGCCTGGGCCAGCAGACCCTGGCCGTCTTCAATCATGTGATCGGAGCCTGAGATGGAACTGATCGCGCGACTACAACAGCAGCTGCAAGGGCTGGAAGAGCGCAGCCTGATCCGCCGCCGCCGCACCGTCGACACGCCATGCGCGCCGCGCCTGACGGTCGATGGCCGCGCCATGCTGGCCTTTTGCAGCAATGACTACCTGGGCCTGGCGTCGCATCCGCGCATCGTCGCCGCGCTGCAAGAGGGCGCCGACCTGTATGGCGCCGGCAGCGGCGCTTCGCACCTGATCAGCGGCCATAGCCGCGCCCACGCGCAGCTGGAAGAACGGCTGGCGACTTTTGTGGGCGCCAACCTGGAAAACGCCCGCGCCCTGTATTTTTGCACCGGCTACATGGCCAACCTGGCCGTGTTGACGGCCCTGTCGGCGGGCGATGCGGACGCGGAGATTTTCTCGGAAGCGCTGAACCACGCCTCGCTGATCGACGGCACGCGCCTGGCACGCGTGAAGACGCGCGTGTATCCGCACGCCGACCTCGATGCCCTGGCGGCCCTGCTGGCGGAAAGCACGGCACAAACAAAAATCGTCGTCACCGACAGCGTTTTCAGCATGGATGGCGACCTGGCGCCGCTGCCCGCGCTGCTGGCCCTGTGCGAACGGCACGGCGCCTGGCTGGTAGTCGACGACGCGCACGGTTTCGGCGCGCTGGGAGCCAATGGCCGCGGCGCGCTGGAACACTTCGACCTGCATTCGCCCTACCTCGTCTACGTGGGCACCCTGGGCAAATCGGCCGGCGTGGGCGGCGCCTTTGTATGCGCGCACGAAGCCGTGATCGAGACCCTGATCCAGAAGGCGCGCCCGTACATCTTCACGACGGCGGCCGCGCCCGCGCTCGCGCATGCGCTCTTGGCCAGCCTGGACATCATCGCCGACGAGGAAGGCCGGCAGCGCCGCGCCCACCTGGCGGCGCTGGTGGCGCAATGGAACGACGGGCTGCAGCTGCAACGCTGGCAAGCCTTGCCGTCCGTGACCGCCATCCAGCCCGTCATCATCGGCGAAAATGCGGACATGCTGGCCATCGCCGCCACCCTGTACGAACAGGGCCTGTGGGTCGGCGCCATCCGCCCGCCCACCGTGCCCGTCGGTACGGCGCGCCTGCGCGTGACCCTGTCGGCCGGCCATACAACGCTGGAAGTGGCGCAATTGATCAACGCAGTCAACACCCTGGAAAGGACACGCCATGAGCCTTGATGACCCTATCGTGGCGGAAGTGCTGGCGGACCTGGCGCCGGCCGTGCAGCCGGCTCCGGCCATCGCAGCCCTGCCATCGCGCTTTGCCTGTTTCGTCACCGGCACCGACACGGAAATCGGCAAGACCTTGACCTCGTCGGCCCTGCTGCACGCGCTGGTCGCGCGCGGCGTGCGCGCCTGCGGCATGAAGCCTGTCGCCGCCGGCGCCGAGATGCGCGACGGCGAACTGCATAATGAAGACGCCGACAGCCTGATCGCCGCCGGCAACGTCACCATGCTGCGCAGCCTGACGACGCCCTACATGCTGAAGGAGCCGGCCGCGCCGCACATCGCCGCCGCGCTCGAAGGCGTCAGCATCGAGTCGGTACCGATTCTGGCTGCCTACCTGGAAATCGCCGCAGCCTCGGACGCCGTCGTGGTCGAAGGCGTGGGCGGATTCCGCGTGCCGCTGTCGCCCGGTTTTGATTCGGCCGATCTGGCGCAGCAGCTCGATCTGCCCGTGATCCTCGTGGTCGGCATGCGCCTGGGTTGCATCAGCCAGGCCTTGCTGACGGTGGAAGCCATCGAAGCGCGCGGCCTGACGGTGATCGGCTGGGTCGCCAACACGCTGGAAGTGGAAATGCGCTTCCTCGACGAAAATATCGATGCGCTGATCGAGCGCATCCCGGCGCCGCTTCTGGGCAAGGTGCCGCGCCTGGCGCAACCGAGCGCGGAAGCGGCGGCGGCGTATCTCGATTTCACCGGCTTGCCCAACTGGCCGGCGCAGCATCCAAACACTTAAACGAACTCAAAAATAGAAACGAAGGAATCACATGTCTCACGTCCAAGAAGCAGCAAAAACCGTCGAACTGCACCGCCCCGCGGCGCGCATCACCGTGCCGGAAGCGGCCACCTGGCCCGTCGCCGACGTGCTGGCCCTGTTCGACCTGCCTTTCAATGACCTGATGTTCAAGGCCCAGCAAACCCACCGCGTCAACTTCCCCGATGGCGACGTGGAACTGGCAACCCTGTTGTCGATCAAGACGGGCGGCTGCGAGGAAGACTGCGGCTACTGCCCGCAGGCGGCCCGCTACGACACGGGCGTGGAAGCGAAAAAAATCCTCGACATCGACACGGTGCTCGACGCGGCCCGCCAGGCGAAAGCCAACGGCGCCACGCGCTTCTGCATGGGCGCCGCCTGGCGCGGTCCGAAGGACCGCGACATGGACAAAGTCGAAGAGATGGTGAGCAAAGTGAAAGCGCTGGGCCTGGAAACCTGCGCCACCCTGGGCATGCTGGAAGAGGGACAAGCGGACCGCCTGAAAAACGCGGGCCTCGACTTCTATAACCACAACCTCGATACGGCGCCAGAATTCTACGACAACGTCATCTCGACGCGCGAATACCAGGACCGCCTGGACACCCTGGGCCGCGTGCGCGAAGCGGGCTTGAAAGTGTGCTGCGGCGGCATCGTCGGCATGGGCGAAACGCGATTGCAGCGCGCCGGCCTGATCGCCCAGCTGGCGAACCTGAATCCATACCCGGAATCGGTGCCCGTCAACCACCTGGTACAGGTGGAAGGCACGCCTCTGTATGGCCTGGAAGCGCTCGACCCGTTCGAATTCGTGCGCACGATCGCCGTGGCCCGCATCACCATGCCGAAAGCGCGCGTGCGCTTGTCGGCCGGCCGCCGCCAGATGGGCGAAGCCGTGCAGGCGATGTGCTTCCTGGCAGGCGCGAACTCCATCTTCTACGGCGACAAGCTGCTCACCACCGACAACCCGGAAGCGGAAGACGACCGCACCCTGTTGAACAAGCTGGGCTTGCAGACGCGCGGCGCCATGCTGGACTCGGTGCAGAAAGAGAAGTGCGGCTGCTGATCCAGCCATCGGAATGCGCCCCACCAGGGCGCATTCCTTCATCGCGACACCTCAGATAAAAAACTTCCAGCCACGAGCTGCAAAGAGAGAGACCATGTTCACTAAAATCCTGATCGCCAACCGCGGCGAAATCGCTTGCCGTGTCGCCGCTACCGCGCGCCGCATGGGCATCCAGACCGTCGCCGTGTATTCGGAGGCGGATGCCAACGCCAAGCACGTCACCGTGTGCGACGAAGCCGTCCTGATCGGCCCCGCGCCGGCCAAGGAAAGCTATCTGTGCGGCGACAAGATCATCGCCGTGGCGCTGGCCACTGGCGCGCAGGCGATTCACCCCGGCTATGGCTTCCTGTCCGAAAACGCCGACTTCGCCGACGCCTGCGCCAATGCGGGCCTGGTCTTCATCGGCCCGCCGGCGTCCGCCATGCGCGCCATGGGTTCCAAGTCGGCCGCCAAGTCGCTGATGGAAAAGGCCAACGTGCCGCTGGTGCCCGGCTACCACGGCGAGAATCAGGATGCGGACTTTTTGCACGGGCAGGCCGACAAGATCGGCTACCCCGTGCTGCTGAAGGCCTCCGCCGGCGGCGGCGGCAAGGGCATGCGCGTCATCGACAACAGCGCCGACTTCAAGGCCGCGCTGGCCTCGTGCAAGCGCGAAGCGATCAGCTCTTTCGGCGACGACAAGGTGCTGGCCGAAAAATACCTGTCGCGTCCGCGGCATATCGAAATCCAGGTGTTCGCCGATACCCTGGGCAACTGCATTTATCTGTTCGAGCGCGATTGCTCGGTGCAGCGCCGCCACCAGAAGGTGCTGGAAGAAGCGCCGGCGCCGGGCATGCCGGCGGAGCGCCGCGCCGCCATGGGCGAAGCGGCCGTCGCCGCCGCCAAGGCCGTCGGCTACGTGGGCGCGGGCACGGTGGAATTCATCGCCAACCAGGACGGTTCGTTCTACTTCATGGAGATGAACACGCGCCTGCAGGTCGAGCATCCGGTGACGGAAATGATCACGGGCACCGACCTGGTGGAATGGCAGTTGCGCGTCGCCTTTGGCGAGCCGCTGCCGAAAAAACAGAATGAGCTGGCGATCCACGGCCACGCCATCGAGGCGCGCATCTACGCGGAAAATCCGGAAAAGGGCTTCCTGCCGTCGATCGGCACCCTGCGCCACATGCAGTCGCCATCGGCCGTCACGTTCGAACTGGGTGGCACGGTGGTTCCCGCCGCCGTGCGCATCGATTCGGGCGTGCGCGAGGGCGACGCGATTTCGCCATTCTACGACCCGATGATCGCCAAACTGATCGTCTGGGGCGCGGACCGCCGCGTAGCGCTGGCACGCATGGCGCAGGCGCTGGCGGAATACCAGATCGTCGGACTGGCCAGCAATATCGCCTTCCTGAAACGCCTGGTCGAAGGCCAGGCATTTGCCAGCGCGGACCTCGACACGGGTCTGATCGAGCGCAATCAAGCGTCGCTGTTCCCCGCCCTGCAGGCGGCGCCCGACACGGCCCTGGCGCTGGCGTCCGTCGCCCTGCTGCTGGAAGAAAAAACGGCGGCCGAGGCGCAGTCAAGCAACCGCGCCGACCCGTGGGGCAATGCCCTGGGCTGGCGTTTGAACAGCACCCTGGGACGCTCGCTGGCGTTTGCCGACGAATTCATCCAGGCCGGTGAGGACAAGGCCTATGCCGCGCGCATCGCCTACAAGACGGATGGCTGGCTGTTCAACGGCCAGCCCTTGAGCCTGACGGCGCACACAGGCAATGAGCTGCACATCAAGCTGGGCGAACGTGCCGTGCACGGCACCGTGCTGCGCGACGGCGAGCAATTCCACGTGTTCACCCATGGCTTGCACCACACGCTGCATTACAGCGACCCGATGGCGCATGCGGGCGAGGTGGAAGCGGAAGGCGGCCGCCTGACGGCGCCGATGCCGGGCAAGGTCGTCGCCGTGCTGGTGAACAAGGGCCAGGACGTCAAGAAGGGCGAGCCGCTGGTCATCATGGAAGCGATGAAGATGGAGCACACGATCGCCGCGCCGCACGACGGCCTGGTGGAAGACGTGCTGTATGCGGTCGGCGACCAGGTGGCCGATGGCGCGCCGCTGCTGGCCTTCAAGGCTGCCGCATAGAGGTAAGCACATGCGCATCCTGTTACAACGTTCGGACGGCAAGGAAGCGGCGTGGATCGCCGATTTTAAAGACTTGCTGCCCGAAGCCGAGATCATTGTCTGGCGCGAAGGCGACACGGTGGCGCCATGCGACTACGCCGTCGTGTGGCAGCCGCCCGCCGCCATGCTGCCCGTATTGAGCGACGTCAAAGCCATCTTCAACACGGGCGCGGGCGTCGACGCGCTGTTAAAGTTCGGCGAGGCGCTGCCTGCCCACGTGCCGCTGGTGCGCCTGGACGACGCGGGCATGGGCGTGCAGATGGCCGAGTATGTGAGCCATGCCGTGCTGCGCCACTTCCGCCGTTTCGACGACTACGAGGCGCAGGGCCGCGCCGGCATCTGGCAGCCGCTGCCCGCGTTCGACAAGGGCGATTTCCCCGTCGGCGTGCTGGGCATGGGCGTGCTGGGCACCCGCGTGCTGCAGGCGCTGGCGCAGTTCGAGTTTCCGCTGTGCGGCTGGAGCCGCAGCCAGAAACACATCGACGGCGTGCAGTGCTACGCGGGCGAGGAGGAGCTGGAAGCCTTCCTGCGCGGCACGCGCGTGCTGGTGTGCATGCTGCCACTGACGCCCGACACGCACAACCTGCTCGACCGCGCGCGCCTGTCCATGCTGCGGCCGGGCGCCTACGTCATCAACGTGGCGCGCGGCGCGCATATCGCCGAACCCGATTTGCTGACCCTGATCCGCTCCGGGCATATCGCCGGCGCGACCCTGGACGTGTTCCGCAACGAGCCGCTGCCGCTGCAGCACCCGTTCTGGCAAGAACCGCGCATCACCATCACGCCGCATATTTCGGCGGCCACCCTGCGCCGCGAAAGCGTGGCGCAGATCGCCGCCAAGATGCGCCGCCTGCACGCCGGAGAAGTGGTCGCCGGCATCGTCAACCGTTCGCAAGGATATTGAAATGAACCCTACTACCAGTCTGCCCAAGCAGGTCAAGATCGTCGAAGTGGGCCCGCGCGACGGCCTGCAAAACGAGAAGGACACCATCAGCGCCGCCGTCAAGATCGAGCTGGTCGACCGCCTGACCCTGGCCGGCTTCGCCAACATCGAGGCGGCGTCCTTCGTCTCGCCGAAATGGGTGCCGCAGATGGCCACCAGCGCGGAAGTGATGGAAAAAATCGCGCGCCGTCCCGGCACGATCTATTCGGCGCTGACGCCGAACATGCAGGGGTTTGAGGCGGCCCTGGCGGCGAAGGCCGACGAAGTGGTGATCTTCGGCTCCGCGTCCGAGGCGTTCTCGCAAAAGAACATCAACTGCTCGATCGCCGAATCGATCGCCCGCTTCGAAGGCGTGGCCAAGGCGGCCAAGGAACACGGACTGCGCCTGCGCGGCAGCATCAGCTGCGCCTTCGGCTGCCCTTACCAGGGAGAAGTGCCGCTGGACGCCGTGGCCGACGTGGTGGGCCGCATGCGCGATCTCGGTTGCGACGAGATCGACATCGCCGACACCATCGGCGTGGCCACGCCGCGCAAGACGCAGGCGGTGATGCAGCGCGCCATCGCGGCCTTTCACGTGGACGGCCTGTCCGGCCACTTCCACGACACCTACGGCCAGGCGCTGGCGAACATCTACGCCAGCCTGGAAACAGGCATCGCGATCTATCACTCGTCCGTCTCCGGCCTGGGCGGCTGCCCCTACGCCAAGGGCGCCACCGGCAACGTGGCCACCGAGGACGTGCTGTACATGATGCAGGGATTGGGGATCGCCACCGGTATCGACCTGGACCTGGTGGTGGACGCGGGGCAATTCATCTCGCAGCAGCTGGGCCGCAAGGGATCGAGCCGCGCCGGCAACGCCATCGCGGCGAAACGCCTGGGGTAAATGCAAAGGGGCTGCGGCCCCTTTTTGCTGCAGGCGCTACGGACGAAAAAAAACCCAAGAGCCGAAACTCTTGGGTTTTTTTCTACAAATTTGGTCGGAGTACAAGGATTCGAACCTTGGACCCCCTGGTCCCAAACCAGGTGCGCTACCGGGCTGCGCCACACTCCGAAGACCAAGATAATACAGGCCGTATCGACTTCGGTCAAGGGTCAGGTGAAACTCTATGTAAATTATTTACGCGCGGCATACTGACTCATGTATTTTTCAAAACGATTGAAGTATGCGACACTGGCTTGGCAAGTTTTCCCGGTCAGACATGAAGGCGACGACGGCAATGGAGTTCAGGATAGAAAGAAGCGACGGCGGCCGAACCATGCCGAACCGCCGCGGCATCGTGCTGGGCATCGCCGTGTCCCTGCTGCTGCATGGCGGCTTGATCACTCTGTGGCGCCATGTGCAGCCAACCGCACGGCTGGACACGGCGCCGCGCGTCGAGTCGATCGCCGTGTGGATACGTCCGCTGGCCGCCAAGCCGCCCCCGCCACCGCCGCCCGTCGAGGTGGTCAAGCCGAAACGCGAACCCAAGTCCATCAGCAAGCCAAAGCTCGCCACTGCCCGGGAAACGCCGGCGCCTGCATCCAGCCCGCAAGCCATCACGGTCGTGCCGGCAACACCGGCCACGCCGGCGGCCAGTCCCGATACATTCAGGCAAGAAACCCCGGAAACACCGACATTCGACATGGAAGCGGCCAGAAGAACGGCGCGCAGGATGGCGGGCGAACGCGACCCGTCAAAGGTGGGTACGGCCGTGGGGCAAATCCCCGACAAGCCCTTGCAAACGGAAACCCAGCTGGCACGCGACATCGCCCAGGGCAAACGCGGCGATTGCCGCACCGCCTATGCCGGCGCAGGCTTGCTGGCGCCCGTGCTCATGTTGCTCGACAAGAAGGATAGCGGCTGCAAGTGGTGATGATTTGGCAATATCCCCATCATCGGTATGCCGCCATCAGATTATTCCTGCCCCTTCAACTGCAACGCCCGCTCATACAGGGCGTTCTTCTTGCGGCCCGTGATCTGCGCCGTCAAATTCGCCGCCTGCTTGACGCTGCATTCGGCCAATAAAATGTTCAGGATGCGTTCCGCTTCCACGTCTTCCGCATCCTGCGCTTCCGTGGCGCCTTCGAGCAGGACGACGAATTCTCCCTTTTCGCGGTGCGCATCGGCGCGGATCCAGCTTTCCGCTTCGGAAAGAGGGCAACGGTGGATTTCCTCGAACAGTTTCGTCAGTTCGCGCGCGAACACCACCTGGCGCGTCGGCTCGAACGCTGCCGCCAGGGCCGTGGCGCAATCGAGGATGCGGTGCGGCGCCTCGTAGAACACCATGATGGCCGTCACGCCGCGCAGGCTGTGCAGCATGTTTTCGCGCTGCTTGGCCTTGGCCGGCAGGAAGCCGACGAAGTAAAACTGGTCATTCAGCAGACCGCTGGCGGAAATGGCCGTGATCGCCGCCGACGGGCCGGGCAGGGGCAGCACGCGCAGGCCGGCCGCGCGCACGGCGTCGACGATGCGCGCGCCGGGGTCGGACACGGCGGGCGTGCCGGCGTCGGAGACGAGGGCGATGCGCTCGCCGGCGTGCAGGCGGGCAATCAGGGTTTGCGCCACTTCGCGTTCGTTATGTTGATGCGCCGCAATCAATGGCTTGTTCAAGCCAAAGCGCGTCAACAGGTGCGCCGTGTTGCGCGTATCTTCACAGGCGACGGCATCGGCAAGGCTCAGCAAATGCAGCGCGCGCAGGCTGATATCGGTCACATTACCGATCGGCGTGGCCACTATATACAATGTTGCGATAGGATAGACCTGGTGCGCCGCCTCTGTCATGATGGGCAGGCTGGCGATGGAACTGATTTCTTGTACGGTCATTTTGGAGGTTGAATGCTTGCTAATAGTGTGAAGTTACTGCTTGTTTGTGCCGCGACCGGCATGCTGAGCGCTTGCAGCACGCCTTGCGACGCGCCCGGGCAATTGTGCGCGCCTATTGAATCTAACACAAGGGCGCTGCCGCCACCGAAGCCGCTGCCACCGCCCGTGCCGCCGAAACCGCCCGCGCCCGAACCGGTGACCTTTGCCGTGGCCGTACCCGATATCACGGCGTACGACGGGAACGGCGCGCCATTGGCGCCCATCAACACCAAACCGGCGACCGGCACGCCACTCGACATGCCGGCCGCCACGGCGCCAGCGCCGTCCGACGGCAAGGTCCACCACATCGGCCTGCTGCTGCCGTTGCGCTCGGCGTCCCTGGGCCCGGCCGCCGAACTGCTGCGCGCCGGCTTCATGGCCGCCTATGAGCGCGACCGCAGCGGCTTTGAAGTGACGGTGATCGACACGGGCGACGGCAGCAGCGACGTCCTGAACAAGTTTGCGCAAGCACAAGAGGAACAGGATGTCGTCGTGGGGCCGTTGTCGCGCTCGGCCGTGACGGCCGTGGCGAATAGCGACCTAGTGCGTAAACCAACGATCGCCCTGAACCACCCGGACAATCGCGGCGAAGCGCGCCTGCCGGCAAAACTGCTGGTGATGGGCCTGTCGATCGAGGCGGAAGCGCGCCAGGTCGCCGCCTGGGCCGCCAGCGAACAGCCGGGCGCCAGCGCGCTGGTCCTGTCGGCCGGTTCGGCCTCGCAGCGCCGCATCAGCGCCGCCTTCAAGCAGGAATGGCTGCGCCAGGGCGGCAAGATCGAGACGATGGACTTGACGGCCACGAATGGCTACCTGAGCGATGCCGAGCTGGTGCAGTTGCGCGCGCGCCTGGCCGCCACGCCGCCGGGCCTGCTGTTCGCCGCGCTCGACGCCGACCAGGCGCGCCAGCTGCGCGTGGCCATCGGCAGCGATTTACCGCTGTATGGCACCTCGTCATTGAATCCCGGCGCCGGGCGCGGCGGCAGCGGCCCCGAGCTCGACGGCGCGCGCCTGCTGGACTTGCCATGGCAGGTGCAGCGCGACCATCCGCAAGTGATGGTGTATCCGCAGCCGCCGCAGGCGGGCGACGTCCGCCTGACGCCCGACATGGAACGCCTGTACGCGCTGGGCATCGATGCCTTCAGCGTGGCGCGCGAAGTGGCGCTGCGGCCGAACGCGCCATTCACCCTCGATGGCGTGACGGGCCGCCTGGCCGTGCGCTTCGACGGTGATCAAAGTGTGTTCGAACGCACGGAACAAGCCGCCACCTACCAGCAAGGCGTGCTGGGCACCTGGCCGCCGGCCGCGCCGGCCACGCCACCGGTACAGTAAGGACATGCGCCATGCCGCCCTTCGCTTTCTGGAACAAACGGGAACGGGGACGGCAGGGGGAAGACGATGCGCTCGCGTATCTGCTGCTGCAAGGCTTGGTGTTGCTGCAACGCAATTACCTGTGCAAGGGAGGCGAGCTGGACCTGATCATGCGCGATGGCGCATCGGTCGTCTTCGTGGAAGTGCGGCTACGCAGCAGTACTGCCTTCGGCGGCGCCCTGGCCAGCATCACGCCAGCCAAGCAGCGGCGCATGGTCGTGGCGGCGCAAACCTGGCTGCTGACACAAAAGACGCTGCCGCCTTGCCGCTTCGACGCGCTGGCCATCGATGGCGGACGCATCAGCTGGCTGAAGAACATCCTCGATATGTAAGCATTTTTAACAGTGCTTGTCCGCCATGCCGCGCGCCTGCACTATAATCGGCAGACTATGAATAATCAACGCATCCTCTCGCACTTCCACGAAAGTGCCCAACTCAAGATCCAGGCCGCCACCGTACTGGCGCAACCCATTGCGCAGGCGATCGACCTGATGTTTTATGCATTGTCCAACGGCAACAAGATCCTCGCCTGCGGCAATGGCGGTTCCGCCGCCGACTGCCAGCATTTCGCGGCCGAGCTGGTCGGACGCTTCGAGCGCGAGCGCTTTCCGCTGCCGGCCCTGGCGCTGACGACGGACACGTCGATCCTGACGGCCGTGGCGAACGACTACAGCTACCGCGAGATCTTCTCGAAGCAGGTGCAGGCCTTCGGCCAGGCCGGCGATATCCTGCTGGCCATTTCCACGTCGGGCAATTCGGCCAACGTGATGGCCGCCGTGGAAGCGGCGCTCGAGCGCGAAATGCGCGTCGTGGCGCTGACGGGCAAGGACGGCGGCGCCATCGGCAAGATGCTGACGGACGCCGACGTGCATATCTGCGTACCGGCCGAGCGCACGGCGCGTATCCAGGAAGTCCATCTGACCACCATACATTGCATCTGCGACGGCATCGACGTCGCGCTATTCGGAGGAGACGTGAATGACTAAATTCGGTACTGGCCCAGGCTGGAAACGCGTACAACGCCCGCTGGCCACCGCACTCTTGTGCGGCGCCATGCTCACTTCGCTCACCGGCTGCATCGAATTGATGGTCGGCGGCGCCGTGATGGGCGGTGTTGCCGCGGCGGACCGCCGCACTCTGGGCGCCCAGACCGAAGACAAGTCGATCGCCCTGAAAGGCGAGTCGCGCATCCCCTCCATCGTCGGCGACGTGGGCCACGTGAACGTCACCAGCTTCAACCGCCGCGTCCTGCTGACGGGCGAAGTGCGCGACGAGGCGATGAAAAATGCCGTCGAGCGCGAAGTGCGCAATATCGAAGGCGTGGAATCGGTGGCCAATGAATTGATCATCGCCGGCCCGGCCAGCTACACCTCGCGCTCGAACGACGCGCTGATCACCACCAAGGTCAAGGCCAGCCTGGTCGACATGAAAACCATCTCGGCGGCCTCGTTCAAGGTCGTCACGGAAAACGCCACCGTCTTCCTGATGGGCCGCGTGACCCAGCGCGAAGGCACGGTAGCGGCCGACGTGGCGCGCGGCGTGGGCGGCGTGCAGAAAGTGGTCAAGCTGTTCGACTACATTTCGGAAGCGGAACTGAAGCAATTGCAACCCGATCCGCCGCAGCAGCGCACGACGAGCACGGTCAGCGATACGGTACAGCAGTAAGCGTTCTCCCCCATCCGGCATACGGCGCCAGACTGACGATGCGTCTATAATGGACGCATCGTCGCGCTTTTCAAGTGACTCATTTCAACTTCGCCATGTCAACTTCGCCCTCCGCAAGCAAGTCCTGGATCAAGCCAGCCCTGATCGCCATCTTCGTGGCAGGCGTGGCGGCGGCAGGCTATCTGTCGCTGAATGACAAGCAAAGCGCGCCGGACGTGACGTTCCACGGCATCCATGGCGAGAGAATCACGTCAAACAGCCTGCGCGGCAAGGTGGTGATGGTCAATTTCTGGGCCACCTCGTGCACGACCTGCGTGGCGGAAATGCCGGACATGGTCGACACCTACAACAAGTACAAGGGGCAGGGACTGGAATTCGTGGCCGTGGCCATGAAATACGATCCGGCCAACTACGTGCTGAACTTCGCCGAGACGCGCCAGCTGCCGTTCAAGGTGGCGCTCGACGTGACGGGCGAAGCGGCCAAGGCCTACGGCGACGTGGCCCTCACGCCCACTACCTTCGTGCTCGACAAACAGGGCAAGATCCTCAAGCGCTATGTCGGCAAGCCGGAATTCGCCGAACTGCACAAGCTGCTCGAATCTGCCATCGCCGGTTGATACCGCACAAAAGCTGGTTGCTAAAGGTTGCCAACTTGTTATAACCTTTACAGGCGTGATCCCATTCACCTTGTGAAGGCCAGCCGTGTCCCCAGCCGCCCAATCGCTCGACCCGCAACAACTGAAAACCTGGCTGCTTGCCGCCGGGAACAAGGACGCCACGGCGTTCCGTCAGCTATATAACGCCACTTCATCGAAACTGTTTGGCTTCGCGCTGCGTATATTGCATAAGCAAGAGCTCGCTGAAGAAGCCTTGCAAGAGGGTTTCGTCGCCATCTGGAACAACGCCGCCGCTTACCAGAGCCATCTGGCCGCGCCGATGACCTGGATGGCCACCATCGTGCGCAACAAGGCGTTCGATGTGCTGCGGCGCAGCGACGATACCGTGGAAATCGATGCCGAACAGTTTGATAGCGAAGTCATGAATGCACTCCGAGACCCCCAGGCCACGCCGATCGAATCACTGCAACTGAGCGGTGACGCCAAGGCGCTGGCGTTTTGCATGTCGGCCCTGGAAGGGCTGCACCGGCAGGTGGTCGCCCTGGCGTTCTATCATGACCTGTCGCACAGCGAAGTGGCGCAGCAGATGTCGCTGCCGATCGGCACCGTGAAGACCTGGATACGCCGCAGCCTGGAACGGCTGCGCACGTGCCTGGCGAAACGGGAGGCATCATGAATATCCGCGGCAATGACGTGCTGCGCCAGAAACTGGCGTCCGAATATGTGCTGGGCACCCTGAAAGGGGGCGCGCGACGGCGTTTCGAGGGTTGGCTGCACAGCGATGCCGACTTGCGCAATATCACGGCCGAATGGCGACAGCGCCTGGAACCGATGGCCGAATTCGCCACGCCCGTGACGCCGCCCAAGCGCGTGTGGCAACAGATCGAGCAGCGCCTGCATCTGGCGCCGCAGGGAGGCTGGTCCTGGTTGCGCGATTCGCTGTCGTTCTGGCGTGGCCTGGGCATGGCTTCGAGCGCCATCGCCGCCTTGCTGGTGATCGTCGTGGCCACGCGCGTGATGGACGCGCCGCAGATCAGCTATGTCGCCAGCCTGACGGACGAGAAAGCGCAAACGGCCCTGCTGCTGACGGCCGACAGCCGCCACGGCGCCCTCGAAGTGCGCATGGTGGGCAACGCGCCCGTGCCAAGCGATAAGGACCTGGAACTGTGGGCCGTGCCGAAGAGCGGCAACCCGCGCTCCTTAGGCTTGCTGGCAGACAAAGGCAATGTGAAACTGGCGTTGTCGCAGCGCGCCATCGGCAGCGACGTGGCCCTGCTGGCCGTCACGTTGGAACCGAAAGGCGGTTCGCCGAATCCGAATGGACCGACGGGACCGGTTTTGTATAAAGGTAACTGGGTCAGGCTATAAGGAAATGTCGGGTTACGCAGCGCTGCTGCTAATCCGACCTACCGGCCTATTTCGGATACAGAATCATTTGCGTGCAGCGGAACAGGGCAATCGTCTTGCCCGTTTCCTTGCTTTTCACCACGGCATCCCACACTTGCGTGTTGCGGCCCTTGTGTTCCACCTTGGCCGTGCACGTGAGCGTGCCTTCGCGGGCCGTGCCCAGGTGGTTCGATTTCAGCTCGATGGTGGTGAAGTTCGTCGCGCCTGCGGGCAAGTTGACGATGCAGCCGTAGCCGGAAGCCGTGTCGGCCAGGGTCACCACGCTGCCCGCATGCAGATAGCCGTTCGGCGCCAGCAGGTGCGGCAGCACGGGCAATTCCGCCGTCAGCTGGCCGTCGCCCACTTCTGTGATGACGATGCCCAGGTGGCCGGGCAGGCGGCCTGTGCCGCGTTCATTCAACATTGCTACGGTGATCTCTGGATGGCTCATGCTGGTCCTTGTGCGGGTGAATCCGGGATACGCCGGAAAATACTATGATGATAGCAACTTTCCCCGCAGCGGTTTGGCGACCGCCTATTTCCGGCCGCGCCGCCGTTTCCACCACACCAAACTGCCCGTCAGCAGGAACAGCAAGGGCATCAGGCCGAAGGCCGTGATGACAGCACGCCCGGCCACGCCGAAGGCCTGGCCCGAATGCAGGGGGAATTGCCAGCCCAGGAAACGCTCGCCATATGGCGCCGTCAGCGGGTCGCGTATGCGCAGAGGCAAGCCGCTGCGCGCGTCCAGAGTGATGCGCGTGGCGCCATCGCCGTGGGCGATCTCACCGGGCTGGCGCACGCGCACGTCATACGGCTGGTCCTTTTTGGACGGCAGCACGATGCGCGACACGCGCGCCTGCGGATACAGCCGTTGCGCGGCGGCCATGGCCTGGCCCGCATCGAGCAGGGCGCCGTCCTGCGCCACATTTTTCAATTTTGCCGTGTCCGGCACCGTCGCCACCAGCTCCACCAGCGGCACGATCAATTGCGGCAAATTGAAATAGATGCCGGAAAAGGCGATCACGGCCAGCACGGGCGCGGCAAAGAAGCCGGCCGCCTTGTGCAACGTGTAATTAAAACGGGGCCAGGAACCGCCATGCGACACCGTCAGGGCGCGCTTGAGCGCCGTCCACTGCAGGCGCGGCCACCACAAATAGATGCCGGTAAGCGCCATCAGTAGCAGCATCACGCCCGAGATACCCGTAATGGTCTTGCCTACTTCGCCGGACAATACATAGCGGTGCAAATGAAACATGCCCGACATCAGCAGCGGGCGCGAGAGGCCGAAGCGGCCCCAGTCGCGCTCGCCTTTGACTTGCAAGGTGTAGGGGTCGACCATCACCTGGCGCACGATGGCCTGGCTGAAGGCAGAAGGCTTGCCAGCCTGACGGTATGACGCCACGTACACGTCGCGCGCGTCGGCGGGCGGATTGAGCTGGCTCGGCTTGCCGTAGGCCGGGTCGGCCGCGAGTGCGTCCACCACCGCTTGCAGCGTGCGCGGCGTCACCTGGAACACCTGGCCGGGCGCGGGCGTGCTCGCCTGCAACAAATGAGGATTCAGATACGCATCGATCTCCGGCATCCAGGCGATGGCGGAACCCGTCAAGCCCAGCAGGACGAACAGGGCGCCGAACCACAGGCCCGCATACAGGTGCAGCTTGGCTAACAACCATTTGATCGGGCGTTGCGACATGGAGGCGACTCGGGGAAATTTGGGCTGCGGAACGATAGCATGAAAGCCCGGCAGTGAAAATCACGTGCGGCAAGAAAGGGAAGAACCATACAACACGCTCGCCAGAACATGGGAAGTGGACGGAAACGAGCGTTTCGGCACCATCAGCGAGCGCATCGGCATCGCGGAGGAATATTGCAAGGCATACACTTTCCCCTATACTTGATCGAAAGGACAACCATGACCACTGCCCGCCTCTTCGCCGCCACCTTGGGCCTCGCTCTGCACCTGGGCGCCCACGCGGCCGAATTCACGGTATCGAGCATCGACATCGCCCCTGGCCAGCCCCTGGCACCCGCGCAAGTGTTCCAGGGCTTCGGCTGCACGGGCGGCAACCTGGCGCCGCAGCTGTCGTGGCACGGCGCGCCGGCCGGCACCAAAAGCTACGCCGTCACCCTGTACGACCCGGACGCGCCCACGGGCAGCGGCTGGTGGCACTGGAGCGTGTTCAATCTGCCCGCCGGCACCACTTCCTTGCCGGGCGGCGCCACGGCCGGCACCCTGCCAGCGGGCGCCATGCAAGGACGCAACGACTTTGGCGACAGCGCCTACGGCGGTGCCTGCCCGCCGCCCGGCGACAAGGCGCACCGCTATCAGATCACGGTCTGGGCCTTGGGCGTGGACAAGCTGCCCCTGGATCAACAGGCCAGCGGCGCCATGCTCGGCTACATGCTCAACGCCAACGCGCTGGGCAAGGCACAGCTGACGGGACTGTATGGCAGATGAGATGGAAGCGGTGGCCCTGAGCGAACTGCGCATCGCCCACGGCACCATCGAGGCGCGCCGCGCGCAAACCCTGCGCCGCGTACCCGTCTTCCAGAGCGCCCTGTGCCGCGTGCGGCAGGGAGTAAAACTGCTGGAATGGGGCGCTCGGCAGGCGCGCGCCGGCACGCACGACGTGGTGCTGATGCCGGCGGGCCAGGAATTGGGCGTGGCGAATCTGCCCGGCGCGCAAGGCTACCGGGCCGAAGTGCTGAGCTTTACGCCGGCCCTGATCGCCCGCTTCCGCGCGCGCCATGGCGGCCTCGTCGATGGCCAGCTGCGCCAGGCTGCCACGGCCAGCCTGTGCGTGCCGCTCGATGACCACGCGGCGCGGGCCTGGGACCAGCTGATGGCCAGCCTGGCTGCCGGTAGCCCGCCCGCGCTGCTGGCGCACCAGGCCGAAGGCTTGCTGCTGGCCCTGGCATTGGGGGGGCACTGCGGCCCCTTGCTGCTGGACCGCCGCGATCCGCTGGCCGCGCGCGTGCAGCAAGTGCTGCTGCTGGACCCGGCCGCCGACTGGAGCGTGGCCAAGGTCGCCAGCCAGCTGCACCTGGGCGCGTCCACGCTGCGCCGCCAGTTGGCCCTGGAACAGCGGCATTTCCGTGCCATCCTGGAAGACGTGCGCCTGGGCCTGGCCTTGCAGGAATTGCAATCTGGCATTTTACCCATCGGCGACATCGCGGCCGCCTGCGGCTATGCCTCGCCCTCGCGCTTCGCGGCCCGTTTTCGTCAGCATTACGGCCTGTCGCCGCGCGACTTGCGCGCCACCCTGTAAGCTCACTTCGGCGCAAATGACGCAACAAGCGCTGACAGCGGGGCGATTTTCTTGCTACTATGCGCCCATGTCTTCCCGCCAGCCCACCCGCAAGCTTGCTCATCACGGTGCCGCCGCCCTCGCGCGCACGCCGTGGCGGCTGTGCGTGGCGCTGTTCAGTGCGCTGGCCCTCGTGTTGCTGCTGTCGACGGCCGCCTCGCACCTGCACAAGACCAGCCTCGACGCGGAAGAGTGCGCGCTGTGCGCCACCGTCATCGACAAGGTGGCCGATATCGCCGTGCCGCCGGCCATCACTGAGCCGCCCGCCCAGTTATTGCCGTACCGCTTGCTGGCCATCGCGCCCGCCACCGTGGCGCCCGTCGCCACCCGCATCCTGCCGCCCGTGCGCGGCCCGCCTGCCGCCTCGTTGTAGTTCCCACGCTGTTTTCCCTTTTTCAGGCTGCCCCTTGCCGCGCTTTCATGCGCGCCGGGCCGCCTGGCGTTGACTATTTTCGAGGTTTATCATGCAACACACTCCACGCCTGAGCGCGCTGTCGCTCGCCCTTGCCAGCCTGTTTACCGCTTCCGCGCATGCCGCCGAAGCCACCGCTGTGACGGATGCCGCGCCACAAGAAATGCAAAAAGTGGAAGTCACGTCCGCCCACCTGAAAAGCGCGCGCATCGAGCTGTCGCCGAAAGTCGGCACCACCATCTACAGCATCGACAGCCACATGGTCGACATGCTGGGCCAGGGCGACAACACGCCCTTCAATGAAGTGCTGCTGCGCCTGCCGGGCGTGTCGCAGGATTCGAAGGGCTCGGGCGCCCTGCACGTGCGCGACGATCATGCCAACGTGCAATACCGCATCAATGGCGTGCAGCTGCCGGAAAGCATCAGCGGCTTCGGCCAGTCGATCGACACGCGCCTGATCGACAAGACGGATTTCATGACGGGCGCCTTGCCGGCCCAGTTCGGCCTGCGCACGGCCGGCATCGTCGACATCGAAACGAAGGAGGGCGGCTTGACGCCGGGCGGGCGCATCGGCGTCATGGTCGGCAGCCACGACCATGTGGAGCCCAGTGCCGAATTTTTCGGCAGCGTCGGCAAGTTCAATTACTACCTGTCCGGCAGCTACCTGGGCAACTCGCTGGGCGTGGAAAACCCGCAGGATACGCGCAGCGCCCTGCACGACAAGACGCGCCAGAACAAATCGTTCGGCAGCCTGTCGTATTTCCTCGATGACAACACGCGCCTGGGCGCCATGTTCGGCACCTATAACGGCCGCTTCCAGATTCCGAACAATCCGGACCAGGCGCCCGCCTTCTCGCTGGCCGGCCACAGCGATGCCCAGGCGGGCACGTCCACCTTGCCGTCGTCGCAGCTGAATGAAAACCAGCGCGAGGTGAACCGCTTCCTCGTGTTGTCGCTGCAAAAGAGCCTGGGCGACCTCAATTACCAGGTCTCCGCCTTCCACCAGTATTCGGAGCTGCACTTCACGCCGGACTCCATCGGCGACCTGATCTACAACGGCGTGGCCTCGGACTCGCGCCGCGCGAACAGCGCTTCCGGCGCCCAATTCGACATCAGCTACAAGCTGCACCCGGACCACACCGTGCGCGCCGGCCTGGCCTACACGCGGCAAAAGACGACGAGCGACAACACGGTGGCCGTCTTCCCCGCGCTGGACGGCGCGCAAACCGCCGCCACGCCGGTCAGCATCCTGGACAACAGCGGCAAGACGGGCACCCTGGCCAGTGTCTACCTGCAGGATGAATGGCACATCAGTAAACCCCTGACCCTGAACTATGGCGCGCGCTTCGACAAGGTCTCGGCCTACACGAGCGAGCAGCAATGGAGCCCGCGCGTCAACCTGGCGTACCAGCTGGCGCCAGGCACGGCCCTGCACGCGGGCTATTCACGCTACTTCACGCCGCCGCCGCAGGAACTCGCGGCGCAGGGCAGCATCGACCTGTACGCGAACACGACGAACGCGCCGGAAATCGGCCGCTCCGACAACGTCAAGGCCGAGCGCACGCATTACTACGACGTGGGCATCAGCCACCAGGTGAGTCCGAAGCTGACCGTGACAGCGGACGTGTACTATAAAAAAATCAACAATCTGCTCGACGAAGGCCAGTTCGGCCAGGCATTGATTTTGACGCCGTTCAACTATGCGGACGGCTACGCCAAGGGCCTGGAGTTGTCCGCCATCTACAGCGAGAAAAACTGGGGCCTGTTCCTCAACGCCAGCACGCAAAAGGCGCAGGGCCGCAACATCAACTCGGGGCAAGCCCTGTTTGGCGCCGATGAGTTGAACACCATCCGCTCCCACTATGTCTACCTCGATCATGACCAGAAATACACGCTGTCCGGTGGCGGTCATTATCATTTCGGCGATTCGCAAGTGAGCGCTGACTTCCTCTACGGCAGCGGCCTGCGCATGACGCCGGACGGCGGCGCACCGAATTCCGGCCATTTGCCCAGCTACTTCACCGTCAACACGGCGCTCACGCACACGTGGAAGAACACGCCCGTGGGCAAGGTGGAAGGACGCTTGGCCCTGATCAACCTGTTCGACAAGTCCTACCTGCTGCGCGACGGTTCCGGCGTCGGTGTGGGGGCGCCGCAGTATGGCGCCCGCCGCAGCTTCTACGCAGGCCTGTCCACAAGCTTCTAAAAGTTACGCGCGAAGACAGCGGCAGGGTGCAACGCCTGCCGCTGTCGGTTGCCGTACCGTGTCATGCCTTATCCCCAGGCGATGGCCGTCTGGCCATGCGCCTGCAAATACGCATTCGCCAGGCTGAACGGCTTGCTGCCAAAGAAACCTTTATTCGCCGACAAGGGAGATGGATGCGGCGCCGTCAGCACCAGGTGCTTGCCGGGATCGATCAAGGTCCGCTTGGCTTGCGCATGGCCGCCCCACAGGATGAACACGAGGTGTTCGCGCTCGGCGGACAGGTGGCGGATCGCGCTGTCCGTCAGCTTTTCCCAGCCCTTGGCCGCGTGCGAACCAGCCGCACCGGCGCGCACGGTCAGCACACTGTTGAGCAAAAATACCCCTTGCTGCGCCCAGTCGGTCAAATCCGTGCGCGTGCGCACCACGCCCACGTCGCTCTGTAATTCCTTGAAGATATTCTGCAGGCTCGGCTGCGGCGGTGTGCCTTCGGGAATGGAAAAGCACAGTCCCATGGCCGCGCCGGGCGTGTGATACGGGTCTTGCCCCAGGATCACCACCTTCACCTGCCCGAACGGCGTCAGGTCGAACGCGCGGAAGATAGTTTTACCGGGTGGACAACACGGCCCCGCCGCATATTCCGCTTTCACGAAGGCGGCCAGGCGTTCCCAGTACGGGTCGGCGAAATCAGCCTCCAGCCGCGCCTTCCACGATGCGTCGATGCGTACGTCCATGGCTCCCCCGTCAATCATGTTTTTAAAACATCATCGATCAGTATAGCCGCGTCATGGCCGGTACCGCGTTACGGTACGGCCGGGCAATACCTATTTGTCGTCGTAGTGATAGCGGCACGCCGCCACATAGATGCAGCCCGCGTCGGGAAGGTAGACGAGCCGGTGCTGGCGGTCGATGCGGCGCGACCAGAAACCCGTCAGCTCGCCTTTCAGCGGTTCCGGCTTGCCCGTGCCCTTGAACGGGTCGGCCAGGCATTCATCGAGCAAGTCATTAATTTTTTGCAGGATTTTCAGATCGTTCTCTTGCCAGAACAAATAATCTTCCCAGGCATGATCGGTCCAGGCCAGCACGGCGGCGCGCGCCTGCTGCTTGTTCTCAGCCTTCCGGTTTTTCATGTTGCGCCAATTCCCTGGGCTTGGCCTTGCCCGCCCTGATCTGCGCCACGGACGCCATCAGCCGGCTGGCATTCTTGGCCGTGCCCAGCAAGTACAGGGTTTCCTCGATGCTGTTGTAGTCGGACAAGGACAACATCACCACGTGTTCGCCATTCACGCGCGTGATCACCGTGGGCGTGTGGTCGTTGCAGACGTCGTCCATCACGCTTTTCAGGCCCGCGCGCGCCTCGCTGAAAGTCAGGATATTCATGCCGTGCCACCGTCCCATTGAAAGTACATGCGGATAATTGTACAGGATGTTGTACATCACCTCAATCAGGCAAAAAAAACCGCCCGGCTAAAGCGGACGGTTTTTGATACGGCGCAAGGTGCTTAGAAATTCAGCGCCGATTCCACGCCGGCGCTGTGCGCCTGTTCATCCGCGTGGTACGAGCTGCGCACCATGGCGCCCACGGCGGCGTGGGTGAAGCCCATCTTATAGGCTTCTTCCTCGAACATTTTAAACACGTCCGGGTGCACGTAGCGGCGCACGGGCAGGTGGCTGTTCGATGGCGCCAGGTACTGGCCGATGGTCAGCATGTCGATGTCGTGCTCGCGCATGTCGCGCATCACTTGCAGGATTTCCTCGTCCGTCTCGCCCAGGCCCACCATGATGCCGGACTTGGTTTTCACGTCCGGGTACATGGCCTTGAAGTCTTTCAGCAATTTCAGCGAGTGCATGTAGTCGGAACCGGGACGGGCTTCCTTGTACAGGCGCGGCGCCGTTTCCAGGTTGTGGTTCATGACGTCAGGCAAGCCATCCTTGAACAGGTCCAGGGCTTTTTCCAGGCGGCCACGGAAGTCGGGCACCAGCACTTCGATGCGTGTGTTCGGCGACAGGGCGCGCGTTTGCTGGATGCACTCGACGAAATGGCCGGCGCCGCCGTCGCGCAAGTCATCGCGGTCGACGGAGGTGATGACGACGTAGTTCAGGCGCAGCTTGGCGATGGTTTTCGACAGGTTGGCCGGCTCTTCCTTGTCCAGCGGATCAGGACGGCCATGGCCGACGTCGCAGAACGGGCAGCGGCGCGTGCACTTGTCGCCCATGATCATGAAGGTGGCCGTACCCTTGCCGAAGCATTCGCCGATATTCGGGCAGCTGGCTTCCTCGCACACGGTCACGAGCTTGTTTTCGCGCAGGATATCCTTGATTTCATAGAAACGGGTCGATGCCGAGGCGGCCTTGACGCGGATCCAGTCCGGCTTTTTCAGGCGCTCGATCTGTTCGATCGGCACGATCTTGATCGGGATGCGCGAAGTCTTGCTGGCGCCTTTTTGCTTTTCGCTCGGGTTGTAGGCGGGAGCGGCGGGGGCGGTGCTGGAAATGGTCTCAGAAGTCATGGCTGCAAGCCCTTGAGGGGCAAAGTTTGGTTTGTTTGCTCAGGCATCCGCTGCCTGAGGCGCGCCTGCGGCGCTGTGTACTTCGCTTACATCGAGTAATACGGTCAATTCATGGGCCAGGGCCCGCTGCACCTCGGCCAGCGGCACCGACACGCCCATGCTGCGCATATCCACCGTCTTCAGGCCGGAATAGCCGCAGGGGTTAATCCAGGAAAACGGCGCCAGGTCCATCGCCACGTTGAGCGACACGCCATGGTAGGTGCAGCCGTTGCCGCGCACTTTCAAGCCCAGCGCGGCGATCTTCGCACCCTTGTCTGGCCCGCCGGCAATATAGATGCCAGGCGCGCCATCGATGCGCTCGCCAGCGAGATTATACGCCGCCAGCACGTTGATGATGGCTTGCTCGATTTTATGCACGAACTGGCGCGCATACAGCTTGCCGCCCGGCTTGTTGCGGCGCAAGTCCATCAACAGGTAAATCACCACCTGGCCGGGGCCGTGGAACGTCACTTCGCCGCCACGGTCCGTCTGCACCACGGGCACGTTCTCCGCGCCGGCCAGCAAATGGCCCCGGTCGGCCGCCAGGCCCAGGGTGAACACGGGCGGATGCTCGACGATCCACAGTTCGTCGCGCGTGTCCGTCGTGCGCGCGTCGGTGAAGGCGCGCATGGCGGCAAAGGTCGGCTCGTAATCGACGCGGCCCAGCTCGCGGATCAGCGCCGCTTCGGTTCGGGTGGTGGTCATGACAGATTCTGTAATCAGCTGCCGGCGCCCTGGGGACGCTGCGGCGAAGCCGTGATTATAAGCCAGGCTGCCGTTTCATTCAGCCCCGGGCGCCGGCAACAGCAGCAATCTGCCCAATTTTTGAGCGGCATGGCGTATCTGGGCCCCATTCAGGGCCGTATAGCCCAGCAGCACGGCCGGCGCCAGCCTGGCGCTGTGACAGAAGTCGCCGAGCGGCTGCAGCGCCAGCCCCTCCTGCGCCGCGCGCGCGCAAAATGCCCGCTCGTCGCTGTCCGGCGGCAGCCACAGCACGCAATGGAAACCCGCCTGCTGGCCGGTGAGCGTATAGCGTCCGGGCGCCGCTTGCTCGAGGCAGGCCAGCAGCAGGTCGCGCCGCTCCTTGTAGGCCTGCCGCGCCTGGCGCAAATGGCGCACGAAGGCGCCCTCCTCCATCCAGGCGGACAGCGCCAGCTGCTCCGTCACGCCCACGGAGCGGCCCGTCAACTGCAGTGTGCGCAGCAACTGCGGACGCAAGGCGGGCGGCAGCACCATGAAGCCCACGCGCAGACCGGCAAACAGGGTCTTGTTGAAACTGCCGCAATAAATCACGCGCTGGTACTGGTCCAGCGCCTTCAGGGCCGCCAGCGGCGCGCTCTGGTAATTGAATTCGCTGTCGTAATCGTCTTCCACCACCCAGGCGCCGTGGTCGTTCGCCCATTCCAGCAGGGCCAGGCGCCGCGTGACGGACATGGTCACGCCCAGCGGCGACTGGTGCGCCGGCGTCACGTAGGCGAGGCTGGCGTCCGCGTGCGCGGCCAGGGCGGCGCAATCAATGCCCTCGGCGTCGACGGCGATGTCGACCGGCACGGCGCCCGCCAGGGCGAACAGGGCGCGCGCGGCCGGGTAGCCGGGTTCTTCCAGGCAGACCTTGTCGCCATCGCGCACGATGCTGCGCGCCAGCAAGTCGATCGCGTGGCGGATGCCGGTCGTGACGACGATGTCGTGCGGGTCGCAGCGGATGCCGCGGTACTTGGCGAGAAAATCGGCGATCTGCTGGCGCAGTGCGGGCAAGCCGGCCGGATCGGCGCTGCACAGCTGCTCCGGCGTGGCGGCCGCCAGCGCCCGCGTGGCGCACTTGGACCAGGCGGCCATGGGAAACAGGCTGGCGTCGGCGCGCCGCGCCACGAAGGGCAAGCCGTCGCGCACGCCCGTGTCCGAGGCAGGCGCGGGCACGCTGGCCGGTGCGGCCGGGGTGGTATCGCCAAATCCCGCCATCAGGAAGCGTTCCGGCACCACGGCGCACACGCGCGTGC
Organism: Janthinobacterium rivuli; assembly: GCF_009208735.1. Taxonomy (GTDB): domain Bacteria; phylum Pseudomonadota; class Gammaproteobacteria; order Burkholderiales; family Burkholderiaceae_D; genus Janthinobacterium. Next base: position 42,825 of record NZ_WFLJ01000006.1, read on the forward strand.
CGGAACCGGGCACGCGCGTCACGTACGCTTCCGCGTGCAGGCGGTCGAACACGGTTTCGATGGTGCCGCGCGACAGCTCCCACCGTTCGGCCAGGGTGCGGCTGGACGGCAAACGGCTGCCCGCCGGCAGCATCTTCGTCAGGATGGCCGAGCGCAGCGCTTCATATGCGCCATCCTGCTTGTTGACGCCCGCCTTGTCGAGCCAGCTGGTGGGACGAGGCAAGTCCAGGGCGTGCGGTGATTTTCCTCGCGGCATGATGATCGTCCAAGTGGTCCAATGAATTTTCTGATGACTGGCACTTCGCATTACACCACAAACATTCTACTCTCGGCGTTCCGGTGCGCCAGCGGGGCGCACGCTGGCAAGGAAGCTTGAAGGGATCGTGTCACACCATGCAAAAACAACTCGCTTTATGGGCCTGGGGCGGCATCGTGCTGCTGCTGGTCTGCCTGTCGCGCATCAGCATCGATATCTATTTGCCTTCGCTGCCGGCCATGGCCGATGCCCTGCATGCCAGCGATGCCCAGTTGCAACTGACCCTGAGCCTGTTCATGGCCGGCTCGGCCGCCTCGATGCTCGCCTGCGGGCCGCTGGCCGACCGCTACGGACGCCGGCCCGTGCTGCTGGCCGGCACGGGCATTTATGTGCTCGCCAGCATCGTCTGCAGCGTGACCTCCGACGTCCACGTGCTGATCGCCGCGCGGGTGCTGCAGGCGTTCGGCGGTTGCAGCGGCACCATCATCGGCCGGGTCATGGTGCGCGACCGCTTCGACCCCGCCACGCAGGCGCGCATGCTGGGGAAAATCTCGATGGTGATGGGTTTGTCGCCGATCCTGGCGCCGCTGGCCGGCAGCGTGATTGACGCGGCGTTCGGCTGGCGCGCCGTGTTTGGCGTGCTGTGTGCGCTGGGCGCGCTGTCGCTGGGGCTGATCGCCGCCTGGGTGCCGGAAACCAAACCGGCCAGCGTCGTACCACAGGGAAATACCCTGGCGCTGTACCGCCGCCTGCTGGGCGACGCGTATTTCCTGCGCTATGCGCTGGCCATCGGCTGCGTGTATTGCACGTATTTCCCCTTCATCGCGGAATCGTCCGTGCTATTGCAAAGGGGCATGCACCTGTCGTCGCACGAGTATGCGCTGGTGTTCGCGCTGACGGTCAGCGGCTATATCGCGGGATCGAGCCTGTTCCGCGCGCTGGGACCGCGCCTGGGTGCCGACTACATGCTGGGCATGGCGGTGCTGATCAATGTGGCGGGTGCGGCCAGCCTGTTGCTGGCGGGGACTCTGGCGCCGCACCACGTGGCGTCGCTGGTGGCGCCGATGCTGCTGGTGATGGTATCGGTGGGCATGGCCATCCCCGCCTGCCAGCTGGCCGTGCTGCAGCCGTATGGCGACCAGGCGGGCAGCGCCTCGGGCCTGTTCTTCTTCGTGCAAATGCTCATCACGGCCGCCTGCGGCGCCGTCATCGCGGCCATCACGGATGGCAGCGCAAAGCCGTTGCTGTGGGTGACGGCGGCGGCTAGTGGCGCCTTTGCCGCCGTCTGGCTGCTCACGAAGAGCCGGGCCAGCGTGGCGGCAGCCAGCCTTACATGACGATCTTGACCATCGGGTGGCCCGACAGCGCCATGTACAGGGCGTCGAGCTGCTCGCGGCTGATGGCGCGCACGGTGACGGTCAGGCCCGTGTAATTGCCCTTGCCCGATGGGCGCTCTTCCATGCGGCCGACGTGGAAGGTCGGATCGTGGCTGATCACCAGTTCCAGCATGGTGGGGGCGAAATCGACATGCGTCGGACCCATGATCTTGATGGGAAAATCGCTCGGATATTCGATCAGCGATTCGCTGGGAGGAATCGTCACTTCGGTGGATGGGGTCGTTTGCATGGGAAATCCTATCAGTGCCGGTCAGAACAGACGGCGCGGCGCATGGCGCGCGGCGGCTGCGTAAAGACGTATTGTAGCCAACTTTGGCAGCGCCTGCGCCGTTGCCATGGCGCCAGGGGCGCGGAAAAAAAAGGCTCTGTCATCGACAAATAGGGGAAATGCCGGAATCTTCCGTTGGCGGTGCTGTCTGACTCTGCATACCCACCACACAGGGAGCAGATCATGCAGCCAGCCGAATGGATCCGTTTTATCGCGCAGTTTGCGCAGTTGAACCGGCGCCAGCGGCAGGCAGGCATGGCCCTGCTGCGTGGCAACACGCCACACGACGCGACCGTCGCGCTGCTGGAGGGCGTGGCGCAGCCGCGCTTGGCCTGTCCCGCCTGCCGCTCGCGCCATCTGCATCGGCATGGCCATGCGCACGGCTTGCAGCGCTACCGCTGCGTGCCTTGCGGGCGCACCTTCAATGCCTTGACGGGGACGCCGCTGGCTCGCCTGCGCCATAAATCGCTGTGGCTCGAATATGCCGATTGCCTGCTTGCATCGGATTCCGTGCGCAAGGCGGCGCTACAACTGGGCGTACACCGCAACACCACGTTTCGCTGGCGCCACCGATTTTTATCGTTGGCAAAAACGGACCGGCCGCATGGCCTGCATGGCATCGCCGAGGCCGACGAGCTATACGTGCTGGAATCGGAAAAGGGATCCAGGCAGATGACGCGTCCGGCCCGCCGCCGCGGCGGCCATGCGCAACGGCGCGGCATTTCCAATGAACAGGTCTGCATCCTGGTGGCGCGCGACCGCACGGGCCAGACCCTCGATTTCGTCACCGGCAAAGGCGCGCTGACGAAGGCGCAACTGCACCGCTGTTTATTGCCTGTCATCGACCAGGATATCCTGCTGGTCACGGATGGCCATGCCGCCTACCGGGCGTTTGCCAGCGAGGCGGGTATCAGCCACGAGGCCGTCAACCTGCGCGCCGGCATCCGTGTGCAGGGCGCCGCGCATGTGCAGAACGTCAATGCATATCACAGCCGCCTGCGCGAATGGTTAAGGCCGTTTCACGGCGTGGCCACGCGCTACCTGCCAAACTACCTGGGATGGCGCTGGATACTCGACGCCAAGCGCATCCGTTCACCCGAAACGCTATTGAAAGCAACATTGGGCGCATTTCCACATCTGACGGTGACATAGCCGAAAAAAAAAGCCAGCTTTGTCAGCTGGCGAAAACTATTTCGTTTGGACAAAATAGCCGGAAAATCGGTGCTGTCAGCCAGTCAGGCATTGCGCTGTGCTGCAATGACGCCACTGTAGACAAAACACGGCGACTTTACCTCCGGCATGTGATGAACGGTCGCTTTGGCGGCTTGAACGTCGATAATCCATGTCCGAACGGACAGGCGGCCAGCGCCAGCGCCCCCTTCAACGCTCCACTTCCTGCATCCGGCCATTGCGGCCGGGGCCGCCGCGCTCATTGGCCCTGTCATTGCCCCGCTCACGTGGCGGCCCGCTGCGTTCGCCACCGCGCGCCTCCTGTGCCGGACGCGCCGCTGGGGCCGGCATCGGCGGCGCGGGCCGTGGCTGAGCCACGGGCGGTGGCGCAGGCATGGCAGGCGGCGGCGCCGTCTGCAGCACTTCGCGACGGCCGCCGCGCTCCGCATGCTCCCTGCCGTCCGGTCGCGGCTGCGGCCGTTCGGCACGGTGCCGCTCCTCGCCGCGCCAGCCGGGATGGGCCACCTGGTCTTGTACGGGCGGCAAGGCCGGCACCGCCGGCATCCGGGGCTGGGCCGGTATCGGCGGCATTGGCGGCTGTTGCGGCTGTGGGGGCACGGGCGGCCGGTTCGGCTGCATGGGACGCGGCGCCAGATGCGTCTGGCCATCGTCCGTCTGCAAGCGGCCAGGGCGGTTGACCCAGTCGCGCCGGAAACCATCTTGCTGGCGCGGCGCATCGACGAGACGCTGCCAGTTGCCCGCCGGCGCAGGTGGCGTGCTCAAGGGCATGCTTTGCAGCACGGGGGCCGGCATGATGGTGCGGTTGCGGCGCGGCACGTCGACCGTGCGGGCGCCGCCAAAACGCTCGCCCGGCAGCATCGTCATGCCCTCACGGCGTTCGCGCTCGCCCGCCACGGAACGCCGGCCTTCGGCCACGCGGTTGATGCGGCGTTCATACTCCGCGCTGGCGCGGTAGCCGGGCACGTAACGCTCGTGCGGCGACAGGGGGAACCAGCCCACGCCGGGATGCTGGCCGTGATTTGTCGCGTGATTGCCGCCCACCCAGCCCACCAGCGCCGGCGCCCAGGGCACGCGACCGCGCTCACGGCCCGGGGCCCAGCCCCAACGCTGGCCCAGCAGCACCCAGCGGCCGTAATGCGAGGGCGCATAGCCCCACGGCGCATTGTCGACCCAGGTCCAGCCCCACGGCGCGATCCACGTCCAGCGCCCGTCGCTGTACGGCGCCCAGCCCAGCGGCACGCTGGCAGGCAGCCACAGGGGGCCATATTCCGCATCGTCCTGCCAGGCGCCGTAGCGGTCCAGCTCTTCATAGCCGGTGGTATCGTCCGTAACATAGCGCAAGGCCGGCGCGGCGGCGGGCAAGGCTTCGGGCCAGTTGTCGAAGGCGATCCTCTGCAAGGCGCCCGTGCGCAATTCCTCGTCCGTCAACTCGGCGCGCTTGCCGGCACGCAAGGTCACGCTGCCCGTGGCGCCATCCACATCGGCCGCGCCATCGAGCACGCTGACGACGCTGGTGCCCGGCTGGCGCCCCGCCTCGATGCGCACCCAGCCCGGCTGGGTCAGGATCACGCGGGCCTGGGCGGTGGTCAGCTCAAAGCCGCGCAGCGCATCGGGATTGCGCACGCGCACGCTGACCGTGCCATAACCGAGGTGCAATTTGAAACTGTCGTCATCGAGCTCGCTCACTTCCAGCTCGGAATCGCCATCGAGGCGCACGGCGGCAGCGCCCACGCGGAACTCCGCCAGCGCGCCGCGCCGGGTGGTCAAGCGGTTATCCGTCGTGACGGGCCAGTTCAACAAGGCGTTTTGCGCCTCGCCGTCGCCGGCGCGCACCAGCACCTGCCCTTCGACGGTGGAAATGCGACCCACGCGGGCGGGCGGATCCTGCGCCAGGGCCAGGGTGCACGCCGACGACAGCAGCACGGCGCACACGGTGTTGAGAAAAGGGGAGGACAGGGTCGGACGCATGGCAGCGCTCCAGGCAGGACTGACAACAATGATTGCTATCGATTACATCCGCATCGGGCGGACATCGCAAGCGGGCTTACAAATGTTTGCATATTGACTTCTTTCAGGAGGCCGCCTGGCCGCCGCGCTTGACGAAGAACAGGGCGGCGCCGACGGCCATCAGCAAGCCGCCAAAGAAGCGGTTCTGCTTTTTCACGGCGCGCGCGTCGCGGAAGAAGCGCTGCATCGACGAGGCGAGAAAGGCGTAGCTGTGCATGACGATCTGGTCGATCGTACACATGGTGACGGCCAGGATCAGCAATTGCGGCAGCAGCGGAGACGTCGGGCTGATGAATTGCGGCAACACCGCCACCATGAAGATGATGCCCTTCGGATTCGTCACATTGGTGAGAAAACCCGTCAGCATGCGCCGGCCCATGGACGGCACCACGGCATCCGCATGCAGGTCGCCCGTCACGGCCACCTTGGCGCGCCATTGCGACAGGCCCAGGTAGATCAGGTACAAGGCGCCCACCGTCTTGACGATATTGAAGGCCACTTCGGAAGCGAGCAGCAGGGAGCCCACGCCGGCGCCGGCGATGCCCAGCACCACCAGCAGGCCCAGTTGCAGGCCGAGAATCGTGGCGCTGGCCTTTTTCACCCCGTACGACAGGCCATGCGACATCGACAGCACGGCGCCCGAGCCGGGCGAGACGGCGATGATGGAGGCGGCGACGACAAAGGTGATCCAGGTGGCAAAGGGCATGCGGTTTCCAAAAATGGGGACGAGAGGCAATTTTAACCCGGCCCGTGCGGCCCTGCCGGCCCCGCCTGAGGTAAGATCGCGGTCATGCCTGACCCACGTCACCCCTTGCCGTACAACCAAGAATAACATCATGAAAAACAACACTTTCCTCGCTCCACGATTCCCTGCCACCACCGCGGGAGTGCGCTGAGATGGCCGGCTCCAGCCTGCTGGCCCTGCTCGACGACATCGCCAGCATCCTCGACGACGTTTCCCTGATGACCAAGGTGGCCGCCAAGAAGACGGCCGGCGTGCTCGGTGACGACCTGGCCCTGAACGCGCAGCAGGTGGCCGGCGTGCGCGCCGAGCGCGAACTGCCCGTCGTGTGGGCCGTCGCCGTCGGTTCGCTGAAGAACAAGGCCATCCTCGTGCCCGCCGCGCTGGCCATCAGCGCGTTTGCGCCATGGGCCATCACGCCGCTGCTGATGGTGGGCGGCGCCTACCTGTGCTTCGAGGGCTTCGAAAAGATCGCCCACAAATACCTGCACCCGGACGACAGCCACAAGGCCGAGCTGGCGCAGGCGCTGCGCGACCCGAAGGTGGACCTGGTGGCGCTGGAAAAGGACAAGATCAAGGGCGCCATCCGCACCGACTTCATTTTGTCGGCGGAAATCATCGTCATCGCGCTGGGCACGGTGGCCGCCGCCACCTTCGCCGAGCAGGTAGCCGTCGTCGTCGGCATCGCCATCATCATGACGGTGGGCGTGTATGGCCTGGTGGCCGGCATCGTCAAGCTCGACGACGCGGGCTTTTACCTGGCGGCGCGCAAGGGCGCGGGCGCGCTGATGGACGGCGTGCGCGGCTTTGGCCGCATGCTCGTGTCGGCGGCGCCGAAACTGATGAAATTCCTCTCCATCGTCGGCACCCTGGCCATGTTCATGGTCGGCGGCGGCATTTTGACGCATGGCTGGCCGTGGGCCAGCGCCATGCTGCACCACGTCGAGGAAGCGGTCGGCGGCGTGGCCGCCATCGGCCCCGTGCTGGCGGCCGTCACGCCCAGCCTGATCAACGCGGTGGCCGGCCTCATCGCCGGTGGCCTGGTGCTGGCCGGCGTCACGGCCGTGTCGGCTTTATTGCGCATGGTCAAATCGCCCAAATAAGCTTTCTGGTCTGATGGGGCGGCAGGCGCATCCGTGCCTGCCGCCCCGGCCATGCCGGCGGCGCCGTCCGTCCATGGAGACCCTATGCAGACTTCCCCCGCCCCACGTCCCAGCAGCGCCTTCATCGGCGCCTCCTGGGCGGCATTGCTGATCGGCATCCTTACCTACCTGTCCGGCCTGTGGAACGCCACCATGGCGCTCAACGAAAAGGGCTATTACTTCACCATCCTCATGTATGGCCTGTTCGCCGCCATCTCGCTGCAAAAGTCCGTGCGCGACCGCGCCGAGGGCATCGCCGTGACGGGAATTTACTTTGGCCTGTGCTGGATCTCCGTGTTGCTGGCCTTGCTGTTATTGACTGTCGGCCTATGGAACGCTAATCTGCAAGACAGCGAGAAAGGGTTCTATGCGATGGCGTTTTTACTCAGCCTGTTCGCCGCCGTGGCCGTGCAAAAGAACGTGCGCGACGTGGCGCGCGCCACGGCCGCCACGCCTGCCGAGGCGCCGGGAACCTAACCGCTGGGTGCGTGTCTATCCGAGTATGCATGCGGGGGAACGGTGATGAGCGATCTACAGCGACGGTTACAGATGGCGCTGGAAGCGGCGCACATGGCGATCTGGGATTCGCGCATCGTCGATGGCCAGGTCATCGACGGCAGCGTCAGCTGGTCGGCCAAGGGCGCCGCCCTGCTGGGCCTGGAAGAACGCGCCCTGACGCAGCCCTTCCACGCCTTTCTCGACTGCGTGCATGCGGATGACCGCGACAAGGTGGTGGCCGTGCTGCAGGAAGGCATGCGGCACGGCGACGGCTATGCGCTGCAATACCGCGTCGTCTGGCCCGACGGCAGCGAGCACTGGCTGTCGGCCAAGGCGCAGGTCTTCACGGATGCGGCCGGCCAGCCCGAGCGGACCCTGGGCGTGATCTGGGATATCACCGAGCACATGGCGCGCGAGCTGATGATCGCCGAGCGCAAGGAACTGGCCGAAGTGACGCTCAGCTCCATCGCCGACGGCGTCATCACCACCGATCCGCACGGCAAGACGCGTTACCTGAACCGGGTGGCCGAGCAATTGACGGGCTGGAGCAACGACATGGCGCAAGGCCTGGACATCGGCCTGACCATGCCGCTGGCCGATGAACGCACGGGCGCAGCGCTCGAACACGTGGCCATGCGCTGCCTGCAACAGCGCCAGGCCATCGGCATTTCCCCCCACTCGCAGCTGATCACGCGCGAAGGGCGGCGCATCGCCATCGAGGAATCGGCCGCGCCCATCTGGTCGAGCGACGGCGACATCCTTGGCGCCGTCGTCGTGTTCCGCGACGTCAGCCACGAGCGCAAGCTGAGCCAGGAACTGTCGTGGCAAGCCTCGCACGACACCCTGACGGGCCTGATCAACCGGCGCGAATTCGAACACCTGGTAGCCGGCGCCCTGCACACGGCCAAGCAGGCCGGCCACGTGCATGCGCTGCTGTACCTGGACCTGGACCAGTTCAAGGTCATCAACGACACCTGCGGCCACGGCGCCGGCGACGTGCTGCTGCAGCTGCTGGCCAAGATGCTGCAGGGGCGGATGCGCGACAGCGACATCCTGGCGCGCCTCGGCGGCGACGAACTGGGGGTGCTGCTGCCCCACTGCGCGCTCGAGCACGCGCGCCAGATCGGCGACCAGCTGCGCCAGTCCGTGCGCGAATTCCGTTTCGCCTGGGACGAACGCAGCTTCGAGCTCGGCGTGAGCATCGGCATCGTGGAAATCAACCAGGACAGCAAGTCCATGAGCGAGCTGCTGAGCGCCGCCGACCGGGCCTGCTACCTGGCCAAGGAGCAGGGCCGCAACCGCCTGCACGTCTACCAGGAGTCCGATGTCATGCTGGCGCAGCGGCATGGCGAAATGCTGTGGATTTCACGCCTGAAGGAAGCGTTCACGCACGATTATTTCCGCCTGTACGCCATGCCCATCGTGCACCTGAACGACGGTCGGGAACACCACGACGAAGTGCTGATCCGCATCCGCAACAGCAAGGGCGATTTGATCCTGCCCGGCGCCTTCATCCCCGCCGCCGAACGCTACGACATGATGCTGTCCATCGACCGCTGGGTCATCCGCGCCGTCTGCGCGCATATCCAGAGCGTGCGCGACAGCCTGCCGCCACTCGATGCGCTGGCGGAAAGCCGGCGCCGCGCACCGGCCCTGTATTCCGTCAACCTGTCGGGCCTGTCGCTGGCCGATGCCGGCTTGCACGACTACATCACCGAACAGTTCGTGCAATTTGCGATTGCGCCCGAGCAAATCTGCTTTGAAATCACGGAAACGGCCGTCATCGCCAACCTGCCGAAGGCGCAGGTGTTCATGCGCCAGCTCAAGGCCATGGGCTGCCGCTTCTCGCTCGACGACTTCGGCAGCGGCTTTTCCTCGTTCGGCTACCTGAAAGCGCTGCCCGTCGACTACCTGAAGATCGACGGCATCTTCGTGCGCGACATCGCCACCAACGCCATCAACCGCGCCATGGTCAAGGCCATCAATGAAGTGGGCCACGTGATGGGCTTGAAAACGGTGGCCGAGTACGTGGAAGACGACGCCACCCTGGCCGTCATCCGCGAACTGGGCGTCGACTACGCGCAAGGCTACGCCGTGGGCAAGCTGCGCCCGCTGACGGCGGGCGTGGATTAAGCGCCTATCCCGGTAGATGAATACATCCCCTGCTGGCGCCCGTCAGAAGCGGGGACTGCGTTGCTCGTCGTCGCGTGGCTCGCCACGCGTCCTCCTCACGCCTTGTCCGCGCTCCTGATGCGCTGCCAGCAGAAGACGCTCCCTACCGGGATAGGCTCTAAGCGCCGCCGACAACCAGTAGCTTTAAAACAATGCCGCATTGCTATCGCTAAATGCGCGCAAGCACGACCAATCTGGAGGATTTTGATCTACATCAATAAATTTGCGCAGGCGAATCCTTACACTGATCTCCATTCTTGCAATCGTGCAAGTCTTACTCACCAATTGCCTATTTAACTGATCAGGAAGCCGCGACCATGCGACAAAATTTGCCAGTGACTAACCGTGAAGTCCTCGTCTTGGACGATCAGGCCATCGTGTCGAAAACGGATATGAACGGCAATATCGTGTATGTGAACCCCTACTTCAGTCAGGTCAGCGGCTTCAGCGAGGCCGAGCTGCTCGGTTCGCCCCAGAACATCGTGCGCCACCCGGACATGCCGGCCGAAGCGTTCGCCGACCTGTGGGCCTCGATCCAGGCCGGCACGCCGTGGACGGGCCTGGTCAAGAACCGTTGCAAGAACGGCGACTTTTACTGGGTGCGCGCGAACGTCACGCCCATCCGCGAAGCGGGCAAGACCATCGGCTACATGTCGGTGCGCGTGAAGGCCGACAAGGATCAGGTGAAAGCGGCCGAGGAAGCCTACGCGGCCATCCGCAACAAGGAAGGCGGCAACATCGTCATCAAGAACGGGCAAATCGTGCGCCCGGGCCTGGCGCACCTGCTGCACAACCTGACGCACATGTCGCTCAACCTGCGCATCTGGGCCGCCACCTCCATCGTCAACTGCTTGCAACTGCTGGTGTGCATCATCAGCCTGTTCGCCAGCGGCGGCAAGATCACCAATTACGCCATCTTCGGCGCCACCCTGTTCGGCTTCCTGATCAACGTTTTCCTCTGGTACACCTTGCGCATGTCCGTGCTCAAGCCGCTGGGCAAGGCCCTGAACGGCGCCCGGGCGATTGCCGCCGGCGACCTGTCGGGCAGTTTTGAGACGGAAAGCACGGATGAAGTGGGGCAATTGCTGCGCGCGCTGCAACAGATGAACAGCAACCTGATCGCCACCATCCGCGACGTGCGCATCAACGTGGAAACCATGGCCGTGGCCACCAAGCAAATCGCCGTCGGCAATATGGACCTGTCGGGCCGCACGGAATCGCAGGCGGCCAGCCTGGAAGAAACAGCCTCGAGCATCGAGGAATTCTCGTCGACGGTGAAACAGAACGCGGACAACTCGGTGCAGGCGAACGAGCTGGCAGTGGCCGCCTCGAAAGTGGCCGTGCAGGGCGGCGAGATCGTCGCCGAAGTGATCACCACCATGGACGACATCAACACCTCGTCGAAGAAGATCGTCGACATCATCGGCCTGATCGAAGGCATCGCCTTCCAGACCAACATCCTGGCCCTGAACGCGGCCGTGGAAGCGGCCCGTGCCGGCGAGCAGGGCAGGGGCTTCGCGGTGGTGGCGGGCGAGGTGCGCAACCTGGCGCAGCGCTCGTCCGTGGCGGCCAAGGACATCAAGCAACTGATTGAAATTTCCGTCGGCAAGGTGGGCGCCGGCATGCTGCAGGTGAACCGCGCCGGCGCCACCATGGAACAGGTGGTCAGCTCGGTCAAGCAGGTGACGGCCATCATGCAGGAAATTTCCATCGCCTCGCGCGAACAGAGCATCGGCGTCGACCAGGTCAACCAGGCCATCGCCCACATGGACCAGGTAACGCAGCAAAACGCGGCCCTGGTGGAAGAAGCCGCCGCGGCCGCCACGCGCCTGGCGGAAGAAGCGGCCAGCCTGTCGCAAGCCGTGAGCCTGTTCAATTTCGGCAAGATGCCGCCACCGCGCCGCGTCGCCATGCCCGGCGGCAAGGGAGGCGCCGCGAATGCCGGCAAACCCGCCGCTCTGAAACGCCTGGCCGCCTAAACCTTTCAAGACTTTACACACATCATGCCTACACTACTCAGCAGTGCTTCCGCCGACCTGGACGCCGTCGTCGAATTCGACCCCGTCATCATCGGCAAGATGAGCCAGTCCGGCCCCCGCTACACGTCCTATCCGACCGCCGACCGTTTTAATGCCGACTTTGGCTACGGCAACTTCCTCGAAGCGCTGGCCGCGCTGCGCATGCGCGGCGGCCGCCGGCCGCTGTCGCTGTACGTGCACGTGCCGTTCTGCGACACCCTGTGCTACTACTGCGCCTGCAACAAGATCATCACCAAAGACCGCAGCAAGGCCGCCACCTATCTCAGCTATCTGAAACAGGAAATCGCCATGCAGGGCAAGCTGTTTGCCGGCATGAACCAGATCGAACAGCTGCATTTCGGCGGCGGCACACCCACTTACCTGAGCGAAAAGCAGATGGACGAACTGATGGCGCACCTGCGCCAGCATTTCGAGTTCGCTTCCGATGAAGACGGCGAATACTCGATCGAGATTGATCCGCGCACGGTGTCGCGCGAACGCGTGTTTTCGCTGCGCGCGCAAGGGTTCAACCGCATCAGCCTGGGCGTGCAGGATTTCGACGCCGACGTGCAAAAGGCCGTCAACCGCATCCAGCCGGAAGCGGAAACGGTGGCCATCATGCAGGCGGCGCGCGACGCGGGTTTCCGCTCGATCAGCATCGATCTGATCTACGGCTTGCCCAAGCAAAGCCTGGACACCATGACGGAAACCCTGCGCAAGGTGATCAACGCCAGCCCGGACCGCATCGCCCTGTACCACTACGCGCACATGCCGCACCTGTTCAAGCCGCAGCGCCGCATCCTCGACGCCGACATGCCCGACAGCGCCACCAAGCTGGCCATGCTGGGCCTGTGCATCGCGCGCCTGACGGCCGCCGGCTATGTCTACATCGGCATGGACCATTTCGCCAAGCCGACGGATGACCTGGCCGTGGCGCAGCGCCAGGGCCGCCTGCACCGCAACTTCCAGGGCTATTCGACGCGCGCGGAGGCGGACCTGATCGCCTGCGGCGTGTCGGCCATCAGTTCCGTCGGCGCCGTCTACAGCCAGAATGAAAAGACGCTCGACGCCTACTACGAAAAGCTCGACGAAGGCGTGCTGCCGATCGCGCGCGGCATCAAGCTCGATACCGATGATTTGTTGCGCCGTATCATCATCCAGATGCTGATGTGCAATTTCGAATTGTCGATCGCCACCATCGAGCAAGCGCACCCCGTCAAATTCCGCAGCTATTTCGCCGCCGAGCTGGAAAAGCTGCGCGAACTGGCGCGCGACGGCTTGCTCGTCATCGAGGAAGACTGGCTGACGGTGACGCCGAAAGGGCGCTTGCTGATCCGCAATATCTGCATGGTCTTCGACCGCTACCTGACCATGGCGCGCGCCAACGCGGCGCCGGACGCCGTGCAGCCGCTGCGCTACTCGAAAACGGTGTAACCGCGCCCGATGAACGCCCTCAGCCTCGTGCCCATGTTCCTGGTCGGCCTGGCCGGCAGCGTGCACTGCATCGGCATGTGCGGCGGCATCGTCGGCGCCCTGTCGATCAGCGGCGGCAGTGCGCCGGCCCGCCCCGTGATCGCCATCGCCGTGGCGCGCCCGGCATCGCAGACCACCTCGCAATCGAACGTGCTGCGCGTGCTGGCCTACAACGGCGGGCGCATCGCCAGCTACATGCTGGCCGGCGCCCTGGCCGGCAGCCTGGCGGGCGCCGGCATGCTGCACCTGGCGTCCCTGCAAGTGGCCGGCTACTGGCTGGCCAACCTGATGCTGGTGGCTTTGGGCCTGTACCTGATGGATGCCTGGCGCGGCCTGGCCCGCCTGGAAGCGGCCGGCAACGTCGTCTGGCGCCGCGTGCGCCCCCTGTTGAAACCGCTGATGCCGATGGATACGCCGTTCAAGGCGCTGGCCGTGGGCGGCCTGTGGGGCTGGGTGCCGTGCGGCATGGTCTACAGCGCCTTGCTGACGGCCATGATGCAAGGCTCGGCCCTGAATGGCGCGGCCGCCATGGCCGCCTTCGGCCTGGGCACCCTGCCCACCCTGCTGGGCATGGGCTTGCTGGGCACGCGCCTGCGCGCGCAGATGCAGCGCCGTCCCGTGCGCATCGCCAGCGGCTTGCTGGTGCTGGGCTTTGGCCTGCTGGGCCTGCTGCGTGCCGCCAATGGCGTCTCGCTGGGCTGGCTCGACGCCCTGTGCGTCACGGGCCATCCATGAAAAGACGCATGAAATCAAACCTATGAATGCTGTTTTACAACCCTCCGCCTGCTTCCATTGCGGCTTGCCCGTCCCCGGCGGCTCCAGCTGGCACGTCACCATCGACGACGTGCCGCGCGCCATGTGCTGCCCCGGCTGCGAAGCGGTGGCGCAAACCATCGTCGACATCGGCCAGAGCGCCTACTACCGCGACCGCGATGAATATGCCGTCAACGCGGCTGACGCCACCATGGTGCCGCCCGAGTTGCGCCTGTACAGCAATGACGATGCGCAATTCGCGCGCGACGCCAGCAGCTGCGAAGCAACGCTCTCTGTCGAAGGCATCCGCTGCGCCGCCTGCGTCTGGCTGATCGAGCGTCAATTGACGCGTCTGCCCGGCGTGCAGGCGGCCAGCCTGAACGTCGCCACGGAGCGCCTGTACGTGCGCTGGAGCCGCGCCGAATGCGAACCGGGCGACATCCTGCAAGCCGTGCGGCAAGTCGGCTACACGGCCTATCCGTATGACGCCGTGCGCCATGGCGAGCGCCTGCAAAAGGCCAGCAAGACCCTGGGCCGCCAGCTGTTCGTGGCCGGCCTGTCGATGATGCAGGTAATGATGTACGTGGCGCCCGCCTACCTGGCCGCCGAGGACGGCACCCTGGACGACAGCATGGCCAGCCTGATGCGCTGGGCCAGCCTGCTGCTCACCTTGCCGGCCATCTGTTATTCGGCCATGCCGTTTTTCCAGGGCGCCTGGGCCAGCCTGCGCGCGCGCACCCTGGGCATGGACGTGCCCGTCGCGCTGGGCATCCTGGCCGCCTTCTTCGGCAGCGTGGTGGCGACCTTCACGGGCCGTGGCGAGGTGTATTACGACTCGGCCACGATGTTCATTTTTTTACTGCTGTGCAGCCGCTATTTCGAGCTGCAGGCGCGCCGCAAGGCGGCCTCGGCGCTGGAGCGCCTGCAGCACGCCTTGCCCGCTTCCGCCTCGCTGATGGCGGGCTTCCCGGACAACCGCGCCACCACCCTGGTGCCGGCCGGCAGCCTGGCCGTCGGTGACGTGATTCTCGTCAAACCGGGCGAGGCGATCGCCGCCGACAGCGTCATCATCGAGGGCACGAGCGCGCTCGATTTATCTCTGCTGACGGGCGAAAGCGCGGCGCAGCGCCGGAAAATGGGCGAACGGGTGCCGGGCGGCGCCATCAACGCCAGCGCGGCGCTCATCTTGCGCGTGCTCAAGCCCGCGCGTGAAAGTACCTTGTCCGACCTGTTGAAACTGATCGAACGGGCCGGCAGCGGCAAGCCGCAGATCGCGCAGTGGGCCGACAAGGTGGCCGCCTGGTTCGTGCTGGGCCTGCTGCTGTTCGCCGTCGCCGTGTTCGCCTTCTGGAGCTGGCATGACCCGTCGCAGGCGTGGCCCGTGGCCATTGCCGTGCTGGTCGTGTCCTGCCCCTGCGCGCTGTCTCTCGCCACGCCGACGGCGCTGGCGGCCGCCACCGACAGCCTGCTGCGGCGCGGCGTGCTGATCGTCCAGCCGCACGTGCTGGAAACCCTGCACCGCGCCACCCACATCGTCTTCGACAAGACGGGGACATTGACCCTGGGCCGGCCCGTGCTGAAGCAGATCGAAGGACTCGACGGCATGACGGAAGATGCCTGCCTGCAGGTGGCCGCCGCGCTGGAAGCGGGCAGCGCCCATCCGCTGGCGCAGGCGATCTTGCTTGCCGCCGGAGAACAGGCTCGCGCGCATGCGGAGCACTTGCAGGAAGTGCAGGGCCAGGGCCTCGAAGGCGTCGTCGAAGGCGTGCGCTACCGCCTGGGCAATGCGGCCTTTGTCGCCGCCATCGCCGGGCCGCCGCTGGGCGACACGGCCGTCGGCATGCAGGGCATGACGCCGCTGTATCTGGGCACGCAGGGCCGCTGGCTGACGCGTTTCCTGCTCAGCGACGCGCTGCGCCCCGAGGCAAGCGACGTCGTCGCGTATTTCCAGCGGCGCGGCAAGCAGGTCGTGCTGCTCAGCGGCGACCAGGAAGCGCTGACGCAAAGCGTGGCGACGGAACTGGGCATCAACACGGCGTGCGGCGAATGCCTGCCCGATGAAAAGCTCGATTTCGTGCAGCAGCTGCAGGCGACAGGGGCCGTGGTGGCGATGGTGGGCGACGGCATCAACGACGCCGCCGTGCTGAGCGGCGCCGACGTGTCCTTCGCCATGGGTTCCGGCGCCGCGCTGGCGCAAGCGCATGCGGACACGGTGCTGCTGTCGAGCCAATTGGTGTCCGTGCTCGACACGGCGAAAACGGCGGCGCGCAGCATGCGCATCATCCGCGAAAACCTGGGCTGGGCAACCCTGTACAATCTGACGGCCATCCCGGCCGCCGCGCTGGGTTACCTCAACCCCTGGCTGTCCGGCGTCGGCATGGCTGCCAGCTCGGCGGTCGTCATCGCCAACGCCCTGCGCCTGCGGAAAGTCTAATGGAAGCTCTCTACCTGCTCATCCCCTTAAGCGTCCTGGTCGTCTTCATCGCGCTGTGGGTGTATTTCAAGGCCTCGGACAGCGGCCAGTTCGACGACCTCGTCGGACCGGGCCTGCGCGTGCTGCAGGATGACGATACCTCTCCCGACGAACCGCGCAGCTGAATTTCCCCTTCCTGCCATGGCGGCGACATCGCGCCGCCATTTCCCCCTTTTTGACCCATATCAAGCGCCAATTGCAGGGATCTTGCATGGCTTTTTTGACCGAAATATCACTTTATTTCGATGCCAGTTCGCTACGCTTATTTCATCCGGGGAATTTTGATCCACATCAAAGTTTTTTCGCGGTCAAACACTTACTCTCTGGCCACCATCATAAATAGTAATTCCAGGGAGAGTCTTTGTGGATCAATCGCTGAACTATAACTACAAGATCGTGAAGCAATTCGCGGTCGCTACTGTGGTATGGGGCATCATCGGCATGCTGGTTGGCGTTATCATCGCCGCTCAGCTGGCCTGGCCTGCCCTGAACCTCGACATACCTTGGCTGACATACGGACGTTTGCGTCCGCTGCACACGAATGCGGTGATTTTCGCCTTCGGCATCTGCGGCCTGTTCGCCACCTCGTACTACGTTGTCCAACGCACCTGTCAGGTGCGCCTGTTTTCCGACAAGCTGGCCGCCTTCACGTTCTGGGGCTGGCAAGCGGTGATCCTGTGCGCCGTCGTCAGCCTGCCCATGGGCCTGACCCGCGGCAAGGAATACGCGGAACTGGAATGGCCTATCGCCATCCTCATCGCCGTCGTCTGGATCGCCTACGCCATCGTTTTCTTCGGCACCCTGATCAAGCGCAAGGTCAAGCACATCTACGTGGCCAACTGGTTCTTCGGCGCCTACATCCTGGCCGTGACGATTTTGCACGTGGTCAATGGCGCCGTCATGCCAGCCTCGTTCACCAAGTCGTATTCCGCCTATGCGGGCGTGCAGGACGCCATGATCCAGTGGTGGTACGGCCATAACGCGGTGGGCTTCATCCTGACCGCCGGCTACCTGGGCATGGTCTACTACTTCATCCCGAAACAGGCCGAGCGCCCCGTGTACTCGTACCGCCTGTCCATCGTCCACTTCTGGGCGCTGATCTTCACCTACATGTGGGCGGGCCCGCATCACCTGCACTACACAGCCTTGCCTGACTGGACGCAATCGATCGGCATGGTCTTCTCGCTGGTCCTCTTGGCACCAAGCTGGGGCGGCATGATCAACGGCATCATGACCCTGTCGGGCGCCTGGCACAAGCTGCGCACCGACCCGATCCTGAAATTCATGATCGTCTCGCTGTCGTTCTACGGCATCGCCACCTTCGAAGGTCCGATGATGTCGATCAAGACCATCAACTCGCTGTCGCACTACACCGACTGGACCGTTGCCCACGTGCATGCGGGCGCCCTGGGCTGGGTGGGCTTCATCACCATGGGTTCGATCTACTACCTGCTGCCGCGCCTGGCGGGCCGCACGCAGATGCACAGCACGCGCCTGGTCGACGTGCACTTCTGGGTGGCCACCATCGGCATCGTGCTGTACATCGCCGCAATGTGGATCGCCGGCGTGATGCAGGGCCTGATGTGGCGCGCGGTCAATCCGGACGGCACCCTGACCTACACCTTTGTCGAGAGCGTGAAAGCGACGTATCCGTACTACGTGGTGCGCGTGGCCGGTGGCCTGCTGTACCTGTCGGGTATGTGCATCATGGGCTACAACACCTGGATGACTCTGCGCGGCAGCAAACTCCCCGTCGCCCGCATTCCGGAACTGAACGCGGCGCACGCCTGATAGGAGCGAAAGCAAATGAAATTTTCACATGCATGGATTGAAAGAAACCCCTGGCTGCTGATCGCCCTGGTCACGGTGGTGATCAGCATCGGCGGCGCCGTCGAGATCGTCCCCCTGTTCTTCCAGAAGAGCACGACGGAGCCGGTCGCCGGCCTGAAGCCGTATTCGCCGCTGCGCCTGGCGGGCCGCGACATTTACGTGCGCGAAGGCTGCTACAACTGCCACTCGCAGATGGTGCGTCCGCTGCGCGCGGAAACGGAACGCTATGGCCACTATTCGGTCGCTGGCGAGTTCGTCTACGACCGTCCGTTCCAGTGGGGTTCCAAGCGCACGGGGCCGGACCTGGCCCGCGTGGGCGCCCGCTACAGCGATGAATGGCACCGCACGCACTTGAACAACCCGCGCGACGTGGTGCCCGAGTCGAACATGCCGGCCTACCCCTGGCTGGCGAAGACCAAGCTGGTGCCTGACGACATCATGCCGAAGATGCGCGCCCTGAAACGCCTGGGCCAGCCGTACAGCGACGCGGAAATCGCCGCCGGCCCCGCGCAGCTGCAGGACAAGACGGAAGAAGACGCCCTGGTCGCCTATCTGCAAGGCCTCGGTACATTAATCAAAACAAGGAATTAGCATGGCAATCGAAAACCTGTTTGACAGCGCCAGCAGCGTCATGACGGTGGTTTCCTTTACGACGTTCGTGGGCATCCTGTGGTGGACGTTCAGCCGCAGCAACAGCGACTTCGACGCGGCGGCACGCCTGCCGTTCGCCGACGACGCATTGGACTATCCGGCCGAGGCCGAGATGAACCTGGCGAAGGAGCATAACCATGGCTGACTTTACCAATGGCTTCTGGAATATCTATGTGATCGTGCTGTCCCTGCTGGGCATCATCGGCTGCGGCGTGCTGCTGTACTCGCAGTCGAAGGTGAAAGTGGCCGCCGGCGCCCCCGCCGACGGCACCACGGGCCACGTCTGGGACGAGGACTTGAAGGAACTCAACACGCCGATGCCGCGCTGGTGGATGTGGCTGTTCTACATCACCATCGTCTTCGCGCTGGCCTATCTGTTCCTGTATCCGGGCCTGGGCAACTACGCCGGCAGCCTGGGCTGGAAATCGACGGGCCAGTACGAGGAAGAGCTGAAAAAGGCGGAAGCCGACTACGGTCCCCTGTTCAACAAGTACCTGAGCCAGGACTTGAAGACGGTGGCCGCCGATCCGCAGGCGCAAGCCATCGGCCAACGTCTGTTCCTGACCTACTGCGCGCAATGCCACGGTTCGGATGCGCGCGGCAACAAGGGCTTCCCGAACCTGACCGACAAGGACTGGCTGTATGGCGGTGAACCCGACATCATCAAGACCACCATCATGCACGGCCGCAATGGGCAGATGCCACCGATGGGCGCCGCCCTGGGCTCCGAAAAGGATGTCGAGAACGTGGCCCATTATGTGCTGAGCCTGTCCGGTTCCACCTCGGACCCTGTCAAGTCCGTGCTGGGCAAGGCCAAGTTTGGCGCCTGCATGGCCTGTCACGGCGCCGACGCGAAGGGCAACCAGATGCTGGGTGCGCCCAACCTGACGGACAAGATCTGGCTGTACGGCGGCAGCGCCGATACCATCATGGAAACCGTACGCAAGGGACGCAACAACACCATGCCGGCTTTCAGCGACTTCCTCGGCGAATCCAAGGTACACGTGCTGTCGGCGTATGTCTGGAGCCTGTCGAATCCCCAGACGCCCGTGAAATGATGTAATGGAACCTCAAGTCATCAAGATGTATGCGGCCCGCGAGCAAATCTACCCTCGCGAGGCCAAAGGACGCTACGCTACCTGGCGATGGGTATGCGTATGGCTTACCCAGCTGGCGTTCTACGGCTTGCCGTGGTTGACCTGGAATGGCAGGCAAGCCCTGCTGTTCGATTTGACCACGCGCAAGTTCTACATTTTCGGCGTCGTGCTGTGGCCCCAGGATTTCATCTATCTGGCGGCCCTGCTGATTATCTGTGCGTATTTGTTGTTCCTCGTCACGGCCATTGCCGGGCGGGTGTGGTGCGGGTTCTCTTGCCCGCAAACGGTATACACGGAAATTTTCCTGTGGGTCGAACGCCGCATCGAGGGCACGCGCAGCGCGCGCATGGCCCTCGACAAGCAGGGCCCCTCCGTGCGCAAGGCCTTCAAGAAGACGGCCAAGCACCTGGCATGGGGCGCCATCGCCCTGTGGACGGGCTTTACCTTTGTCGGCTACTTCACGCCGATCAAGGAACTGGCGCACTCGGTGACCACCCTCAATTTCGGTCCCTGGGAATGGTTCTGGGTCTTGTTCTACAGCCTGGCAACCTACGGCAACGCGGGCTGGCTGCGCGAGCAGGTGTGCAAATACATGTGCCCCTACGCGCGCTTCCAGAGCGCCATGTTCGACCAGGACACCCTGATCATCACCTACGATACCAAGCGCGGCGAACCACGCGGTGCACTGAGCAAGAAGGCCGGCAACAACGACAAGCTGGGCGATTGCATCGACTGTACCCTGTGCGTGCAGGTGTGTCCGACCGGCATCGATATCCGCAACGGCCTGCAGTATGAATGCATCGGCTGCGCCGCTTGCGTCGATGCCTGCAACAGCGTGATGGACAAGGTCGAGCGGCCACGGGGACTGATACGCTACAGTACCGACCATGCGATGGAAAACAACTTCAATTCGAAGCAGATACGCCAGCGCGCCATGCGCCCGCGCGTCCTGATCTACACTTCCATCCTGGCCCTGATCATCATCGCCGTATGCACTTCGCTGGCGCTGCGCACGCCCCTGAAAATGGACGTGATCCGCGACCGCGGTTCGATGGGACGCGAAGTGGAAGACGGCATGATCGAAAACGTCTACCGCTTGCAGATCATGAACACCTCGGAGCAAACCCAGCATTTTAAAATCAGCGCTTCCGGCTTGCCGGGCCTGACCTTGCTGACGCGCGAAGAAGTGACCTTGCAGCCGACGGAAACGCTGGGCTGGCCGATCCGCCTGCGCGTGCCGCACGGGGTTGGCGAGAAGGGTTCGAACAAGATTGCGATCGAATTGCACTCGCTGGACGACCCATCGCTGCATGTGCGTGAAAGCGCGGTCTTCATCGTGCCACGCTAACTTTGATGTGGGGGTCGGACCCTGCGGGTCTGACCCCGGCATTTCGCCGTTGGGGTACCGGCTATTTATTTCAACCCAGAAGCAAATTTCAACCCAGAAGCAAATACTGGGGTCAGACCCACAGGGTCTGACCCCTAGGAAAAACACCATGTCCAAAACTGCAAAACTGCAAGCCCCCGCCGACCCGTGGTACAAGCATCGCTGGCCATGGCTGCTGATGATCGGCCCCGGCCTGTCCGTGGTCGTCGGCAGCTTCATGGGCTATATCGCGTTTACGCAGCCCGATGCGCTGGTGGTGGGCGATTATTACAAGCAGGGCAAGGCGATCAACCAGGATTTGAAGCGCGACACGATCGCCAGCGACCTGGCGATGGATACGAGCCTGTCGTACGACGTGGCGTCGGCGCGCCTCAGTGGTTCCGTGCACAGCTTCGGCAAGGCTTACCAGGGGCCTTTGCAGCTGCACCTGGCGCATGCGACGTTGCCGGAAAAGGATATCAAGCTGCTGGTGCAACCCGATGCGGCCGGCAATTTTTCCGTCGCGCTGCCGATGCTCGAGCGCAGCCGCTGGCAAGTGCTGGTGGAAAACGACAAACGCGAGTGGCGCCTGTCCGGCATCTGGACCTGGCCGCTGCAACGCAGCATCGCGCTGCATGCGGACGAGGAACTGTAAGTCTTACTTGCAGACGTCCGTGCCGGCCGTGATGGCTTTTAATTTCGCCGGCTGCAGGATCTCGATCTCGCGGTTGGAGACGCGCAGCCAGCCTTCCTTCTTGAACTTGGACAGCAGGCGGCTGACGCTCTCGATGGTCAGGCCCAGGTAGTTGCCGATTTCCTCGCGCGACATGCGCAGCTGGAATTTGCTGCTCGAATAGCCGCGCGCCTCGTAGCGCGACGCCAGGTTGACGATGAAGGCGGCAAAGCGCTGCGTCGCCTGCATATTTCCCAGCAACAGCATGACGCTTTGCTCGCGCGTGATTTCCTGGCTCATCATGCGGTGGAAGTGGCGCAGCAGGGTCGGCATATTGCCCAGCAATTGTTCCAGGCTGGAAAACGGGATTTCACACACTTCGCTGTCTTCCAGCGCCACCGCGTTACAGTGGTGGCGGTCGGCGCTGATGGCGTCCATGCCCAGCAGTTCACCCGCCATCTGGAAACCCGTCACCTGTTCTTCGCCGCCCGGATTGATCTGGTACGTCTTGAAGTGCCCCAGGCGGATCGCGTACAGGTTCTGGAACGAGTCGCCGATGCGGAACAGCGAGGCGCCGCGCACGATCTTGCGACGGCGGCCGATGATCTGGTCCAGCCTGTCCATGTCGCCCACATCGAGGCCCATCGGCAGGCACAGTTGATGCATGCTGCAGGTCGAGCATCGCGCACGCAACGCTTCCACGTTCACGGTGGGCAAGGTTGGAGAGAGTAGCGCTTCAGTCATGTCGGTACCTTTTAGAAAATGCAACAACAAGTTTACTGCATCCGGGGTTGCCGTGTGCCAATTTCACCGCAATTTCACTGAATAAACGACGTTCTGACTTTAATTATATGGCAACATCGTCAAAAGCCCATGCGGGGAGGGCCATTTGCGTGGCGACGCTTGCCAAGTTGATGTATTGATAGGAAAATTCCTAACAGCATTATCTGCCGCCTGTGCCGCACGGTACTGAAAAGGAAATCATGAAGCCTCTCGGCATTAAAGCAAAAGTCGCGCTGGCCACCAGCCTGACCTCGATCGCCATGATCGCGCTGGTCACCATGATACAGGTGCAGCACATGCGCGACGACTTCACCCGAGTATTGCTGAGCCAACAGTCATCCCTGATCACCCGCACCGCTGCCGAGCTCGACGACAAGCTGGGCATGCTGCTGCAGATCGTCACCCTGACGGCCAAACAGCAGCCGCCGGAGCTGATCGCCCAGCCTGCAAAGCTGCGCGAATACTATGCGCGCCGCTCGATGCTGGTGCTGTTCGATGACGTGCTGGTGCTCGATGCGCAGGGCGTCATCGTGGCCGACATGCCGGAAGTGGCGGGGCGCGCCGGCATCAGCGTGGCCGAGCGCGAGTATTTCCAGACCGTGCTGCGCACGCGCCAGCCGATGATCACCGAACCGATGCTGGGCAAGTCGAGCGGCATGCCCATCGTGCAAATGGTGGCACCCGTGCTGGCCGCCGATGGCCGGGTGGCCGGCGTGGTGATCGGCGTGCTGCGCCTGTACAAGGACAACCTGCTGGGCCGCCTGCGCTCGGAAAAGGTCGGCAAGAACGGCTATTACTTCATCCTCACGCGCGGCGCCGTGCCGCGCTACGTGCTGCATCCCGATACGAGCCGGCTGCTGCAACCGCGCCAGCCGAACGCCAACCTGACGACCACCCGGCTGCTGCAGGAAGATGGCGAAGGCAGCATGGTCAGCACCAACAGCCGCGGCATCACGGCCGTCAACAGCTTCAAGCGCCTGAAATCGGTGAACTGGCTGCTGGCCGCCTCGCTGCCCCTCGACGATGCCTTCGAACCGTTCGATGGCGTGCTGTACCGGCTGGTGCTGTGGAGCATCCTCGCCTCGCTGCTGGCGGCCTTTGTACTGGGCTGGGTCACCGTGCGCCTGCTGTCGCCGCTGGTGCGCCTGCGCGATACCCTGCTGGCCCTGCGCACCAGCGGCAGCCGTTTCACTCCCGTGCCGGTGCAGCAGCGCGACGAGATCGGCGAACTGACGGAAGCGTTCAATGGCCTGATGAGCGAACGCGACCGCCTGCAGCAGGAACTCGAAGCGCGCGCGGCGGAGCTGGAACAGGAGCGCGACCGTGCCGAGGCGGCCAACCGCGCGAAGAGCGATTTCGTGGCAAACATGAGCCATGAAATCCGCACGCCCCTCAATGCCGTGCTGGGCATGGTGTATTTGCTGGGCAATACCAAACTCGACACGGAACAGCGCAAATATCTGACCATGGTCAGAGTGGCGGGCCAGTCGCTGCTGGGCATCCTCAACGACGTGCTCGATTATTCGAAGATCGAGGCGCGCCGCATGGAATTGTCGCCCGTCGAATTCGACCTCGACGAAGTCATGAATACCCTGGCCACGACGATGACGATGAACGCGGGCGAGAAGGAGCTGGAACTGGCCATCGCCGTCGAGCCCGACGTGCCGCGGCGCCTCGTGGGCGACGCCCAGCGCCTGCAGCAGATTCTCGTCAACCTGGCCGGCAACGCCATCAAGTTCACCGAGAGCGGCGAAGTGGTGGTGGCCGTCAGCCTGGTCGAGAGCGAGAGCGGCCGCGCCTGGCTGCGCTTCGAAGTGCGCGACACAGGCATCGGCATGACGGAACTGCAGCAACAGCAGCTGTTCGCCGCGTTTTCACAGGGCGACCAGAGCATCACGCGGCGCTTCGGCGGCACGGGCCTGGGCCTGGCCATCAGCAAGCAGCTGATCCACATGATGGGCGGTGACATCGCCGTCGCCAGCAGCGAAGGCAAGGGCAGCCGCTTCTGGTTCAGCGTGCCCTTCGAGATGCTGGCGCAGCCGGCCGAAACGCGGCGCACGCCGACCTTGGGCCAGCTGCGCCTGCTGGTGGCCGACGACAACCGCACCACGCGCGAACTGATCGTCAAGCTGATCGAGGCGTGGGGCTGGTTGGCCGACGAAGTCGACTCCGGCTTCGCCGCCATCGAACTGTACCGCGAACGCCTGGCGCAGCAGCAACCGTACGACGTGGTGCTGGCCGACTGGCACATGCCCGTCATGGATGGCCTGGCCACGGCCAAGGCCATCCGCCAGGCGGCTGCCGGCCAGCGCCAGCCCATCGTGGTGATGGTCAACGCCTTCGCCCGCAACCACCTCGAGGAAATCTCCAGCGCGGCCGAGGCCGACGTCGTGCTGATGAAGCCGATCACGGGCTCGAGCCTGTTCGATGCCCTGCACCAGGCGCTGATCGCGAAGAACGACGGCGGCGAGCAGCGCATGCTGCACCAGCCGCTGGGCACGGAACTGGCCGGCGTGCATTTCCTGCTGGTGGAAGACAATCATTTGAACCAGGCCGTGGCGCGCGGCATCCTCGAACACATGGGCGCCACCCTGGACGTGGTGGGCGACGGCTTGCAAGCCGTGGAACGGCTGCGCACGGAAGCGCTGCGCTACGACATCGTGCTGATGGACATGCAGATGCCCGTCATGGACGGTTTCAGCGCCACCCACATCATCCGCTCGGAACTGCGCCTGAACCTGCCCGTGATCGCCATGACGGCCGGCGTGCTGGCGTCCGAGCGCGAGCGCTGCATGACGGCCGGCATCAGCGACTTCATCGCCAAGCCCGTGGTGGTGGAAGAGATGATGGAAGTCATCCTGCGCCACCTGCCCAAGCGCCCGCAAATGCAGACGGCCGAGCCGGCGCCCGTCGCCGACGAGGAAGTGTTTTCCATGGCGCCGCTGATGCGCGTGATGGGGCGCGACGCGAAAGGGCGCGGCGTGCTGCGGCGCATGGTGGAAGACGCGCTGAACAAAGGCATGACGCCCGTGCGCGACGCCGAAACGGCCTTGCAGGCCGGCCGCCACAGCGACGTGGCGCGCATCCTGCACGGCGTGCGCGGCTCCGTGGGCACCCTGGGCACGAAACGCCTGATCCGCGCCGCCTTCGCCACCGAGGAAGCCATCAATGCGGGCCGCCTGGACGCCGTGCCGGCGCTGCTGGCGCACACGGCGCAGGAGCTGGAGCAGGCGCTGGCGGCGGCGTCCGATTGGTTGTCCAGGCTGAAGGATTAGGCTCGTTTGAACCCAAGAGATAAAGGCCGGGGTCGTACCCTCAGGGTACGACCCCAGTCCTTGCTTTGGGTTTAGGCGGGCACGCCCAGAATCACGCTGGACGCCTTGAACATCGCCGTCACATTGCTGCCGATCTCGATGCCCAGCTCGGTGCAGCTCTGATTCGTGATGATGGCGGCGATGGTGCCGCCGCGCGGCAAGTCCAGCACCACTTCCGTGTTGACGGCGCCCGTCTGCACGCGCGTCACGCTGCCGCTCAACTGGTTGCGCGCGGAAAAGCGCGCCCCTTCGCTGTCCGTCACGAGGATGATGGACGAGGCCTTGATCAGCGCGAACGCTTCCGCGCCCGGCACCAGGCCCAGGCTGGCGCTGCTGCCCTGCGTGACGATGGCAACGATGTGCTGGCCGCCCGGCAATTCCAGCGTGACTTCGTCGTTGACGGCGCCCTGTTTCAGTTCGGCCACCTTGCCCAGGAATTGATTGCGTGCCGTGGTTTTCATGGCCATTCTCCGTATGAGTAACAAATCGTCGGCGATGCCTTCGGCCTGACTGCCCAGCTGGCGCAGGTAGCGCGCATGCTCGCGCTCGATGATGCGGAAATTGTCGACCAGTTGGCGCCCCCGCGGGGTCAGGCGCGTGCCGCCGCCGCCCTTGCCGCCCGTCAAGCGCTCGACCAGCGGTTCGCCGGCCAGGTTGTTCATCGCGTCGATGGCGTCCCAGGCCGCCTTGTAGCTCATCTTGACAAGCTTGGCCGCCTGCGTGATGGAGCCGCATTCGGCGATGGCGCCCAGCAATTCCACCCGGCCGGCGCCGCCCAGGTGCTCTCCGCCCACCGTCATCCATACCGAGCCTTGCAGGCCGATTTCCGCTGCCGCTGATTTATCCAATGCGTTCACCCAATACCATGTGTTCTTCCCTGTTATCGATCTGTCCGTCGCGCAAGTACAGCACATGCTCGCCCAGGATGCGCGCGTCTTCCGGATCATGCGTGATCAGGATCATGGGCACGTCCAGGCGCTGCTGCCACTGGCTCAGTTCCAGGCGCATTTTGACACGCAGGGCCGGATCGAGGGCGGCAAACGGCTCGTCGAGCAGCAGCGCGTCTGGCTCGGCCACGAGCGCCCTCGCCAGCGCCACTCGCTGGCGCTGGCCTCCGGACAACTCGTCGGGATACTGGTGCGCCAGTTCCTGCAAGTGGAAGGCATCGAGCCAATGCTCGACCTTCTGCAATTTTTCCCGCGCGCGCGGGTTGAACCATCCCCGGCTCAGGCCAAAGCCCACGTTCTGGCGCACCGTCAGGTGCGGGAACAGCGCGTAATCCTGGAACAGGTAAGCGACATTGCGCTGCTGCGGCGGCAAATTGATGCCGGCGGCCGAATCGAACAGGGTGCGGCCGTTCAAACGGATATGGCCTGCGTCCGGCGTGAAGAGTCCGGCAATGGCTTTCAGGGTCATGCTCTTACCGGCGCCGGACGGGCCATACATGGCGATGCGCTGGCTGCCGGAGGTGCATTGCACCTGCAGGTCGAAACGGCGTTTGCCGGAGCGCAAGGTGGCGCGCAGGTCGAGGTCGAGTTGCATGGGCATCATCATAGACCTCATTTGTGCGCGATGCGCCCGGGCGCCAGGCGGCCCGCCGACAGCAGCACCACGATGCAGACGAAGGAGGTGATCAGCACCAGCGTATTGGCCACGTCGTCCTGGCCCGCCTGCACGGCTTCATACACGGCCACCGACAGGGTCTGCGTCTTGCCGGGGATGCTGCCGGCCACCATCAGGGTGGCGCCGAACTCGCCCAGCGCGCGCACGAATCCCAGCAGCACGCCGGCCAGGATGCCGCGCCACGCCAGCGGTAACGTGACGCGGAAAAAGATCGCCAGCTCCGAGATGCCCAGCACGCGGGCCGCCTGCTCCAGCTGCCCGTCGACGGCCTCGAAGGCGGCGCGCGCCGGCTTGAAGACGAGGGGAAAGGCGACCACGGTGGAGGCGATCACGGCGCCCTGCCACGTAAAGATGAGGTTGATGCCGAAGTTATCCTGCAGCCAGATGCCCAGGGTGCCGCGCCGGCCCAGCAGCACCAGCAGGTAATAGCCGAGCACGGTGGGCGGCATCACCATCGGCAGGGTCAAGAGGGCGTCGAGCAACTCGCGCCCGGGAAAGCGCGTGCGCGCCAGCAGATAGCCCGTGCCGATGCCTAGCAGCAAATTGAGCGCCGTGGCCCAGGCCGCTACCTTGAGCGACAGGGCCAGCGCGGTCCAGGCGATATCCATGCGGGCGCGGTTGCGTTATGGTTTCTTGAAACCGTATTTGGCGAGGATGGCTTGCGCTGGCGCCGTCTGCAGGTAGCTGACGAAGCGCTTCGCTTCGGCCGCGTTGCCGCTGCCCTTGATGGTGGCGATCGGATACAGCACGGGGGCGTCCAGCGGCACGTCCAGCACCACGTTGACCTTGTCTTTCATGATGGCCGCGTCGGTGGCGTAGACGAAGCCCGCATCGACTTCGCCGCGCGCCACGTAATCGAGCGACTGGCGCACGTTCTGCGTGCCGATGGCTTTCGGCTGCACGGCGTCCCACAGCTTGGCCTTCTTCAGCGCGCCTTCGGAGTAACGGCCGACGGGCACGCTGGCCGGGTTGGCGATGGCCACGCGGGTCACGCCCTTGTGCGTCAGGTCGGCCAGGCTCTTGATGCCCAGCTTGCTGTCATGCGGCACGATCAGCACCAGGCTGTTGCCGACGAAGTCCTGGCGGTCGGCCGGCAGGACGAGGCCCTGCTTTTGCGCCGCATCCATGGTTTCCTGGTCGGCCGAGGCAAACACGTCCACGGGCGCGCCCTTGACGATCTGCTGCAGCAGCACGCCAGAGGCGGCGAAGTTCAGGGACACCTTGCTGCCCGGATACTGCGCCTCATAGCCTTGCGCCGCATCCTTGAACGCGTTCGTCAGGCTGGCCGCGGCCGACACCACCACTTCGCCGGCGAAGGCGGAGGTGGCGGCGGTGGCCAGCAGGGCGGTGCCGAGGAGCTTGGCGAGGGAGGTGAGGCGCATGATCGTATCCTTGTAAAGTGAACGGTGAACAAGGAGCGTAATATACACTGATATATAGCGTTCTGCCATTCTCCAAGTCAAGAGGGATGAACTTGCTTCAAGTACGCATTACGTGAAGGAGCCAGGGTCTTCCTTCAGACAAGGCCACAGCCATATGGAAGTAACTGCTAGCAGGGATAGCAACAGATGCCAAGATTATGTCCGCATGGCAGACAATGACGCTGCGACGGCAGCGTCATTGTGCGCCTCCTCGGCGTCGGCACGCATCTCGCGCGTCAATCCGTAGGGCTGCGTGCTGCCGAAGCAGTCAGGCGCGTGCGGCTGACCGGACTTGGCCGCCGGCGCCTTCCTGCGGCTCGCCGCGACCCACCGCGCCGCCTCTCCGGTAGAGTATCAAGGTCGCCACCAGCCCGCATAGTGCCGCGAAACTCATCCACAGGCCGGGCGAGGCCTTGTTGGCGGTCAGCTCGATCAGATAGGTCGATATGGCGGGCGTAAATCCGCCGAAGACGGCGGTGGCAAGGCTGAAGGCGAGTGAGAAGCCGACTACCCGGACGTTGACAGGCATGACTTCTGTCAACGCGACCACCATGGCGCCGTTGTACATACCGAAATAGAACGAGAACAACAGCAATACCGCCAGCAAATACCCGAAGCTGGGGTTGGCAACCAGCCACAACATCGCAGGGTAAGCGGTCAGCAGCGCCAGCAGGGAGATGCTGACCAGGATGGGTTTGCGGCCGATGCGATCCGATAGCGCGCCGCCGACTGGCAGCCAGATGAAATTGGACAGGCCCACCAGCAGCGTGACCAGCAGGCTGTCTGCCGTACTCAAGTGCAGCACGCTACGGCCGAAGGTCGGCGTGTAGACGGTGATCAGGTAGAAAGTGGTGGTCGTCATCGCGACGAACAGCATGCCGGTCAGTACCGTACGCCAGTTCCGCAGCATCGATTCGAATACTTCTCGGGTGTCGGGGTGATGGCGGCGCGCCTGGAACTCTGCGGTCTCCTGCAGGCTTTTGCGCAGAATGAAGATGAAAGGCACGATTGCGCAGCCGATAAGGAACGGGATGCGCCAGCCCCACGCGGCCACCTCCTCCGGCGACAGCCACTGATTCAAGCCGTATCCCAGCGCCGCCGCCATCACGATGGCGACCTGTTGGCTGGCCGATTGCCATGCGGTGTAGAAGCCTTTGCGGCCCGGCGTGGCGATCTCCGCCAGGTAGACTGAAACGCCGCCCAGTTCTGCCCCGGCCGAGAAACCTTGCAGCAAGCGGCCGATCAGCACCAGCACGGGCGCGAACAGGCCGATCGATGCGTATCCTGGAACCAGCGCAATAAGGACCGTGCCGCTGGCCATGATCGAGAGCGTGACGATCAGTCCCTTGCGGCGGCCAACCTTGTCGATGTAGGCGCCAAGGATGATCGCGCCGAGCGGGCGCATCAGGAAACCAGCGCCGAACACGGCGAACGTCAGCATCAGCGACGCGAATTCGCTATCGACTGGAAAGAATACCTTTGAAATGTAGTGCGCGTAGAAGCCGAACAGGAAGAAGTCGAACTGTTCGAGAAAGTTACCGCTGGTCACACGTAGTACGGCGCCGAACTTCGATGGGGGTGCTGCAACCGTAGTAGCGCCTGTATGGCTAATTTTGCCGGTCATGTTGGTGTCTCCGTATTTTTTTGGTTATGCCGTTGGTCTTGACCGCGATGCGCCTGGCAAAGGCGTCATCGGAAGTGACACGTTTCCTGCTCAGTCGTCTCCCAGTTGCAGCGGGTTCGGCTGGCGCTTCTCGATCGCCCACTTGAGAAGGGCCGCGCTGCGGAATATGCCGTGGGCAAACTTGCCGTATGGCAGTGTGAGGAACAGCGCCATCACCGTGCCGAGGTGAAGGCACAGCACCAGTGTCAGGGCGGGGGTGGCGCGCGCCAGCATCAGCATCAGGCCGCTCGCGGCCGTCAAAAACAGCAGTGCAATGAAGCCGCGATCCATCGGTTTCTGGGCGGCATCGCCTTGCAGGGGATGGCGACGCAGGTTCAACACGAACAGGCCGGCGGTACCGAGCAGCAGCGCAACGCCGCCGCTGATGCCCAGCAGCTTGGGGAGGCTGCCGAAAGCGTAGGGCGCCTCCCAACCGAACAGATAGTGATACAGGGTGGCCACGCTGGTGGCCGCGAAGCACAGCATGAAGCCGTAAAACGTCAAGTGGTGGCAGCGCCGCCGTGCCACCGAGAAGGCATCGTCGGCGTTGTTGCAGCCAGCGCCATGCCCGCCGCCCAAAAATTTCAGGCGCAGTACCTTGTCGGCGGCGTCACCGACGGCGGCGGCCGAAGCGGCGCCGGGCGTGACGTCGCGCCAGAAGCGCCGCACGCCCAGGCCCAGCGCCAGCAGCGCGAACAGGAAGATGGGCGCGAACAGGCTCACCATCAGGTTGTGCGGAAAGACCGCATAAAAGCTGGCTCCCGTCGCGCGCTGCAGCAGCGAGCCCTGGCGGCTGGCGGCCAGCGCCAGGAACAGCGCCAGCCCAACCACCAGCGCCAGCGACAGCGCCAGGCCGTTGCGTTTGTACAGCGCCCCCAAGGCAGGCGGCCAGGCATAGTCGGTATAGGTTTCGAGGCGCACCTTGGCCATGGCCTGCGGCACGTTGATGGCGAATTCGTGCGGCGGCGCGTATTGGCACGCATGCAGGCACGCGCCGCAGTTGTGGCACAGGTTGGCCAGGTAGTTGATGTCGGCCTTGTTGAACTCCAGCCGCCGTGTCATGGCGGGAAATACGGCGCAGTAGCCTTCGCAATAACGGCAGGAATTGCAGACCGTCATCTGACGCCCGACTTCGGCCTCATTCGCGCTCAGGATAGGGATAGTGGGATAGCCGCCCTTGGCCAGCGTACTGGCCTCGCGCGTCAGGGATTCAAGCTGTTGCATGGTGTACTTTCTTTGCAGCGAGTGCTGCCTGAGTGCCGGCGATGCGCCCGAAGGCAGTGCCGATGGCCATGCCGACGCCGGCGGTGTAGCCTTGGCCAAGCACGTTACCGGCCATCATTTCACCGGCGACGAAGAGATTGGGACTGGGGCGGCCGCCAAAGTGCACGGCGGCACGTTCGTCAACCTTCAGGCCCAGGTAGGTGAAGGTGACGCCCGGGCGCAACGCGTAGCCATAGAATGGCGCGGTGTCGATCGGCCGCGCCCAGTGCGTCTTGGCTGGCGCCAGGCCCGCAGTGCGGCAATCGTCGAGCGCGGTGTGGTCGAAGTTACCGGGACGGCAAGCGGCGTTGTAATCCTGCACGGTCTGGACGAGGGCCTGTTCAGGCAGGCCGAGCAGGCGGGCCAGTTCGGGCAGTGTGTTGGCCACGGTGCCGGGAAAAACAGGCGGCATGAAGCGGCCGATGGCTTTCTGGTCGGTGATGGAGTAGGCGATCTGGCCCGGCTGCTGCGCCACCAGTCGGCCCCAGATTGCGTAGCGCTTGGGCCAGAAGTCCTCGCCCTCGTCGTAGAAACGGTCGCCTTCGCGATTTACCACGACGCCGAGCGAGACACAGTCGATGCGGGTGCAGATGCCGCCGTCGTAGAGCGGCGCGCGGGCGTCGATCGCCACCATGTGGGCCTGGGTCGGGTCACCGATCGCATCGGCGCCAGCAGCGATCATGTGCTTGAGTAGCACGCCTTCGTTGAAGCGCGTGCCACGGATCAGAAAATTGTCGGAAGGCCATTCGCCGCGCGCGTTCTGGCCCCAGGCTTCACGCAGCCATTCGCGGTTCGACTCGAAGCCGCCGGCCGCCAGCACACAGCTTTTCGCGGCGATGCGTTCGCCCTTGGCAGTATGCACGGCAACAAAGCGGTCGCCGTCGAGCTCGACGGACACCACCGGCGTGTCGTAGCGCACCTCGACGCCGAGCTGTTCGGCGCTGCGGAAATACGCGTTCACCAGGGCCTTACCGCCGCCCATGAAAAAGGCGTTGGTGCGGGCCACATGCAGGGCACCGGACAGCGGCGGCTGGAAATGCACGCCATGCCGGCGCATCCAGTCGCGGCAGCTCGACGAGGCGCGAATGGCAAGACGCGCCAGCTTCTCATCGGTGATACCGCCAGTGACCTTGAGCAGATCCTGCCAGTATTCCTCCTCGGAATAAGCATCGATCAGCACGTCTTGTGGCGCATCATGCATGCAGCGCAGGTTGCGCGTGTGCTGCGAGTTGCCGCCGCGCCATTCGCGCGGCGAAGCCTCGATCAGCAGGACCGAAGCGCCCGCTTCGCGCGCCATCAAGGCCGCACACAGTGCCGCATTGCCGCCACCAATGACCAGTACATCCACCATCGAATACCTCCTTGTTGTGGGGTAAATTCTAGGTGGACTGGTTCAACTCCGGTAGTCGCCAGTTAGACAAGCCGCATTCATGATTCGTGAAGACTTGCGCCAGGCCATGCGGCACCGGCGACCAATTCACGCACGACGTCGCGCAGCACGATGCGGGTAGCCAGCACCGCCGGCGAGAGCTCATCCTCAGGCAGACTGGCCAGCAGGTTGCGGCGGCGCACGCCAGCGTCCGCCACCTGCACCAGCCGCACCGCGGAGGCGGGAAGGCGCGAGGTTGCCGCGCCGGGCTGGATGGTCGCCGCCAGCCCGGCACGGACGACATCCATCAGGATAGCCAGGCCGTCGATGTCGGCAACGATGTTCGGTTCGCACCTGGCTTGCGCAAACGCGGTCGCCACGATCGCCCGCAAGCCGTGGGTGCCGCTCGGCATGGCCAAGGGCAAGGCGCCGATCTCCCGGAGGCGCACTTGCTTGCCCTTTGGCATGCCAATCAGCTGTGGAGAGCCGATGACAAACAGGCTTTCATCGAGGAGCGGCGTCGCACTCAGGCGTTTGGCCGCGTCCGTCTCGAACAGGATCGCCAGGTCGAGTTGGCGCGCGTTGAGCATGGCCGCGAGGTTGCCTGACAGGCTTTCGACAAGATGCAAACGGATGTCTGGATAGCGGGCACGCAAGCCGTTCATGAACGGCAACGCCAGCACCGACGCCGTCGATGGCGCAAGACCGACGCTCACGTGCCCGGACAGGCGCGCGTGCTGCGCGGCGCGGGCCGCCTCATCGACATGGCGCAGTGCCAGCTGCGCCTGGCGCCAGAAGGCAAAGCCGGCGTCAGTGGGGACGACGCCCGTCGTCGTGCGGCGTAACAGGCGGGTGGCGAGTTCGCCCTCCAGCCGGCTGATTTGCTGGCTGAGGGTAGACGTGACCACGCCCAAGTCTGCGGCCGCCCGGCCCATGCTCCCCAATTCGACGACGCGGATGAAATAGCGGAGCTGCCTTAGTTCCATGGTTCACCGGTGCAATGAAACGAGGATAGTAGCATGCGTCATTGTGCAGCTAAGACCTGCATGCGGACACGGCTTCAGCCATACTTGCTCACTGCCACCTCCTCGTCGCGCCGCGCATAGCGCTGCGCGATCACGGCGCAGATCATCAATTGAATCTGGTGGAACAGCATCAGCGGCAGGATCACCATGCCCAGCGAGTGGGTGGCAAACAGCACCTTGGCCATCGGCACGCCGCTGGCAAGGCTTTTCTTCGAGCCGCAAAAGACGATGGCGATCTCGTCTTCCTTGCTAAAACCGAGGCGGCGGCTGATGAACGTCATCAGGCCCAGCACCAGCGCCAGCAGCAAGATGCTGAACAGGCCCAGCGCCACCAGGGTTTCCACCGAAATCGTATGCCACAGGCCTTCGCTGACGGCTTCGCTGAAGGCCGTGTAGACCACCAGCAAAATGGAGCCCTGGTCGACGAATTTCAGCATGGCCTTGTGGCGGTCGACCCAGCGGCCGATCCAGCGGCGCAGGAACTGGCCGGCCAGGAAGGGCAGCAGCAACTGCATGACGATGGAGAGCACGGCATCGACCGAGGACTTGCTTTCCGCACCCTTGGCCACCAGCAAGCCGACGAGAATCGGCGCGAGGAAGATGCCGATGAAATTCGAGGCCGAGGCGCTGCAGATGGCGGCCGGCACATTGCCGCGCGCCATGGCCGTCAGCGCGATCGACGATTGCACGGTGGACGGCAAGGCGCACAGGAACAAGATGCCCACGTACAGCTCGGGCGTGAGGAAGGTCAGCGCCAGCGGGCGCAGGGCCAGGCCCAGCAGGGGAAACAGAATAAACGTGCTGGCCAGCACCAGCAAGTGCAAGCGCCAGTGCATGACACCGGCCACCACGGCTTCGCGCGACAGCTTGGCGCCGTGCAGGAAGAACAGGGCGCCGATGGCGACGGTGGTGACATGGCCGAACACCACGGCCGTCTGGCCCGTGCAAGGCAGGAAGCTGGCCAGCGCCACAGTGACGAGCAGGGCGATGGTGAAGTTATCGGGTTTCAGATTGCGCAGCAGGGCAGCGGGGGAGAAAGATGACATGCGGTAGCCTGGTAACGGCGCAGCCTTGCAACACTGCGCCATGGATGACAAACAGCGACGGGAGCGGCGCCAGTGCTGGCTATTCTACCTGTATTGCCCAATTCCTTGCCTGATGGCATGGCCTGGCTTTTCGGCGCAAACCGTGCGGACAAAAAAAATGCCCTGTCCGCAGACAGGGCAACCCGGAGTAAAGTACAGCGCGAGGGCAATTAGCCGGCGGCTTTGACTTTCAGCTCGTTCTTGATTTCTTTCACGCCGCTCACGGAAGCGACGATCTGCACGACGCGGTCACCCGCTTCGGCGCTCGGCACGTCGCCCGACAGGACGACGACGCCTTGCTGGGTTGCCACCTTGACTGGCAGGGTAGCGGCTTGCGCATCGGCGCTCAGGGCGGCCTTGGCCGAGGAAGTGATGGTTTCATCAGGGACGGCGGCGGCGGCGTTGGCGGCAACGACAGTCTTAGCAGGAGCTTGTGCTTTTGGTGCGGAGTCAGCTGCATGCGAAGCGGTGATCGAGGCGCCCGACAGTACGACAGCGGCGACCAGGGTATTGAACAGTTTCGATGTTTGCATGGTAGTTCCTCTCAATGAAGTTAAAAGCTTCTTACTTGGATAAAGCAACACTTTGAAGCGTCACACCTACCCCTACAGCAAGCGCCGTGCCAGCTTTTAAAATTCATTCAAAATCAATGACTTACATGCAAAGTCGATTTTTTCCGCGCGTTTCCACCGGATCTGGCTCGAAAAACGGGGTTTTTTGTCGCCTGACAGCGACAGCCTGTGTCAACAATATCAATGTTTTACAATAAGTCGTTGATTATTAATACTTTATTTTTGTCGCTATTCAGCGACAGGGTCGCCGTCGGCGCGGAACAGGGCCGGCGTCAACTCGTATTTCTGCAATAAACGGTAGAACTCCGTGCGATTGCGGTCGGCCAGGCGGGCCGCGTCGGCCACGTTGCCATCCGTCAGGCGCAGCAGTTGAATCAGGTAGTCGCGCTCGAAACGCTGCTTCGCTTCGTTATAGCTGAGCGCTTCCAGCGATGGCACGCGCAGGGCACGCTGCACCAGGGACAAGGGCACCAGCGGCGCCGTGGCCAGCGCGCACACTTGCTCGACGACATTGACCAGCTGGCGCACATTGCCGGGCCATGGCGCGGCCACCAGCGCCGTGAGGGCGTCGGGCGCGAAGCCGTTCAACGGCTTTTGATACTTGGCCGCCAGCTTCTGCAGGAAATGGTTCGCCAGCAGAGAAATGTCTTCGCGGCGCTCGGCCAGCGGCGGCAAGGTCAAGGTCACAACATTGAGGCGGTAATACAGGTCTTCGCGGAATTGCCCCTCCTGCATGGCCACGTCGAGGTCGCGGTGCGTGGCGGACAGCAGGCGCACGTCCACCGGACGCGTCTGGTCGGCGCCGACGGGGCGCACGGCCCGCTCCTGCAGCACGCGCAGCAGTTTCACCTGCAGCGGCAAGGGCATGTCGCCGATCTCATCCAAAAACAGGGTGCCGCCATCGGCCGCCTGGAACAAGCCTTCGCGGTTGCCGACGGCGCCCGTAAACGCGCCTTTCACGTGGCCGAACAGTTCCGATTCCAGCAGCTGCTCGGGAATGGCGCCGCAGTTGACGGCGATGAATGGCGCCTTGGCGCGGCGGCTGGCGTTGTGCAGCGCGCGGGCCAGCAATTCCTTGCCCGTGCCGCTGGGGCCGCGGATCAGGATGCTGGCGTCCGATCCCGCCACCAGCTTGGCTTCGGCCAGCAGCTCGGCCATCTGCGAACTACGGCTGATCAGTTCGGCGCGCCAGCTCTCGTCGCCGGATGCCGGCGCCGGCATGACGGTGGACAAGTTGATGGCGTACGCCACTTTTTCCATCAGCAGCTTGCCGTCGAACGGTTTCGTCAGGTAGGCAAACGCGCCGCGCGCCGTCGCGTCGACGGCGTCGGGGATGGTGCCGTGGGCCGTCAGCAAGATGACGGGCAGGGCCGCATGCTGGCGGCGGATTTCATCGAACAGGGCCAGGCCGTCGCGGCCCGGCAATTGCACGTCGGTAATGACCAGGGCCGGCAATTCCACGGCCAGGCGCGCCAGCGCCGCTTCCGCGCTGCCCACGGCCGTCACGCGATAATTGCCCGCCTTCAAGCGGATGGTCAGCAGGCGCAGCAGGTCGGGATCGTCGTCGACCAACAAGATGTGGGCGAGCTCGCTCATTTCGGCGCTCCCGCGGCGGGGCGCACGGACAGGCTGCGCTCGATGTTTTTCAGCGCCTCGAGTTTTTCATTGAGCAAGTCGATGCGGCGCTGGGCGTCGCGCAGCTGGGTGTTGAGCTTGTCGATGCTCTCTTCCTGGCGGCGCAGTTCCGCATACTGGCTGGCCAGCAATTGCGCCAGCGGCGCCAGCAGTTGCGCCTCCTTGCCCGTGGCCGTCAGCAAGGGTTCCAGCAAGGCTTGCGCGCGGGCCAGGTCGCCGGGACCGCGCACGGCCGCTTGCAGCATGGCGCGGCGCAGCGTGTTGGACGGCGCGTGGTCGGCCTTCGCCAGGTCCAGTTGCGCCTTCACCAGTTCCGACGGCGTCATCAGGCGCAGGGCGCCTTGATACGCCAGCAGTTCGGTCAGCTGGGGGTCGGCCACCACCACCACGCGCGGCGGCGTTTGCACCAGCACGGGCGTCTGGGTGGGGGGCTTGGCGGCGCAAGCGCCCAACAGCAGCGCGCAGGCGGCCAGAGCGGCCAGGGGAAGTCTCGTCATCATAAGGGCAGTTCTATCCGAAAATGCGCGCCGGCGGAGCGCGGTAAAAGAGTGACGCTGCCATCGTGGGCGGCGATATATTCGCGCACGATGGACAGGCCGATG
Organism: Janthinobacterium rivuli; assembly: GCF_009208735.1. Classification (GTDB taxonomy): domain Bacteria; phylum Pseudomonadota; class Gammaproteobacteria; order Burkholderiales; family Burkholderiaceae_D; genus Janthinobacterium. The sequence continues at coordinate 81,187 of NZ_WFLJ01000006.1, forward strand.
CCATTGCCGTTGCGCGCGCCCACCGCCTGGCGCACTCCCTGGTAAAACGGTTCAAAAATACGCGCGGCATCCTCGGGCGCCACGCCGGCACCTTCGTCGATGCAGTCGATGCGCACGCGGCCGCCTTCGCAGGACAGAGCAAAGCGCACGGTGCCGCCTTCCGGGCTGAAGCGCACGGCATTCGACAGCAAATTCGCCAGGGCCGTGGCCAGCTTGTCGCGGTCGGCCGGCACGATCAGCGACGCGCCCTGCACTTCGACCGTCAGGCGGCGCGCCAGCCATTGCAGGCGCTGCCCGGCCACCACATCGTGCAGCAAGACCAGCAAGTCGACCTTGCTGCGCGCCAGATGCTGGGCGTCAAAAGCGGCGGTATTGTAGCGCAGCAAGTCTTCGATCTGGGTTTGCAGCGACGCCGTGTTTTGCTGCAGGATGCCGGCGATTTCGCGCTGGCCATCGCTGAGCTTGCCCGCCACCTCGTCTTCCAGCAAGGCCACGCCTTCGCGAAGGGCCGCCAACGGGGTTTTCAGCTCGTGCGAGATGTGGCGCAGGAAGCGCTCCTTGTCGGCATCGAGGTCCGCCAGACGCTGGCGCAGCCAGTCAAGCTGCTGGCCCAGGCGGCGCGTGTCGGCCGGGCCGCCGACGACGATGGGCTGGTCGTAGCGCTTCTCGCCCAGACGCTCGATGGCCGTCTCGATGCGGCGCAGCGGACGCGACAATAGAAAGCCGAAGCAGGTGGCCAGCACGGCCGCCAGCAGCACGGCGCCGCCCACCAGCACGCCCAGCACGCGGCGCTGGCGTTCCAGCTCGGCCAGCAGAGCGTCGTTGCGGCTGCCGATTTCCGTCTTGCTTTCGCGCGCCAGACTGTCATTGATCTGCGTCATGCGGGCAAACGCGCGGTACACGACGGCATGGCCATCGCGCTTGCGGCGCTTACCCGCTTGCAAGACTTCCCAGGCCGCTTGCGCCTGCACCGTCCATTCGTCGGCCAGCTGGGGAGCGAACTCGGGCGTGGCCCGGTTCAGCACTTGCAGCGCCGCCGTCGCTTCATCGCGGGCCGCCGCGTAACGCTCGCGGAACACGGGGTCGTCCAGCACGAGAAATTGGCGCGCGCTGCGCTCCATGGCCAGGGTGCGCTCGGACAGGCGCTGCGACTGTTCCGTCAGGGCAATCGCCTGCGCCGCCGTCTCGCGCCCCAGCCGCGCCAGGTGTTCCAGGGTCAGCAGGGCTTGCACGGAGGTGGCCGTCAAAATGCCCGTCGTCAAAATGAAGGCGGCAAATAACAGTTGGCGAAAGGAAAGTCGGGACAAGGTAAGGGCCTTCGGTTCAGTCTGGAGTGCAAAAGGCGCATGGTACGCTAAGCGTTCATTCGGAGACGCCACCCACCAAAATATAGTCAATTTCACAAGACTGTCGCTTTTCCGGCCGCCGGCAAGGCCCCGGCGGCGGCACACGAATACTCCTAGTACAATAGGGAAAAACTTCACACAGGCATCAAACTGGCACCCGCCCTGGCATTGCGCCAGTTTGCCCCCATATGTGATGCAACCCCACCGACACTCCGAATCACCTACCGCAGAGATCCCATACCGCATGAGCACATTTGAAAAAGTCAGCAGCAACTTCATTCCAGTCTTGCAGGCAACCATCGAGCAATATGTCGAGCCAGCAACGGGCATGCGCCATATCCACATGCATACCGAGCAGGCTGAGATGGTGTTCCTGGTGGCCTTTCCCACTGTGCCGGAAGTGAGCGACGGGCGCGCCCACATCCTCGAACACCTGGCCTTGTGCGGCTCGTCCCGCTACCCGGTGCGCGACCCGTTCTTCTCGATGCTGCGCCGCTCGACGGCCACCTTCATGAATGCGATGACCTATCCGGACCGCACCGTGTACCCGTTCGCCAGCACCGACCGCAAGGATTTCTTCAACCTGCTCGACGTGTACCTGGACGCGGCCTTCTTCCCGAATCTCGATTACCTGAACTTCCGCCAGGAAGGCTGGCGCCATGCATTCGAAGGCGACAAGCTGGTGTACCAGGGCATCGTCTTCAATGAAATGAAGGGCGCTTTCAACAGCCCCATGCGCGCGCTCGACAGCGGCATCGCCAGCGCCTTGCTCAAGGGTACGACGTATGAAGTGGAATCGGGCGGCGATCCGCTGAATATCCCCGAGCTGACGCATGACATGCTGAAGGAATTCCACGCCAGCCACTACCATCCTTCGCAAGCCGTGATCATGACCGCCGGCAATATCGAAGCGTCGGCCGTGCAGCAGCAAGTGGCCGAACGCGTGTTGTCCAAGCTCAGCGGCTTTAGCCCGCGCCGTTTGCCGCAGCTGGCGCCCGCCTGGACGGCGCCGCAGGAAAACGTGGTGAAAATTCCATCGCAGGAAGCGCGCGACGATGAATTCGGCCTGCAATTCGCCTGGCTGATGGGCGAGTCGAGCGACCCGATCGCCTACTACCACGCGCATCTGCTGTCGCACGGCTTGCTGGGCGAATCGTCGGCGCCCGTCATGCGCGCCATGGAATCGGCCGGCTATGGCCGCCCATCGGACATGAATGGCCGCGACGCGGGCATCCGCCAGATGGTGTTCCACATTGGCATGGAAGGTTTAACGCAAGAACAGATCGCCGACGCGCACCAGCGCATCTGGACGGCGCTGGAAGAGACGGCGCAAGAAGGCATACCCGCCGCCGTGCTGCACGCCGCCTTGCGCGACATCAAATACAGCCAGCGCGAAATCAGCAGCGGCCGCATGCCGTACGGCCTGGGCCGCCTGCTGCACGCGCTGCCGCTGGCCATGTACGACGGCAACGTGATGGACGCCTTCGACAATGCGGCCATCCTGGAAACGCTGGAACAGCAGATCGAAGATCCGGAATTCTTCAAGCAGCTGGTGCGCGAGCTGATCGCCAACCCGACCCGCCTGACGACGCACGTGGTGCCCGACAGCGCCTACTTCACGGACCGCGCCGCCCAGGAAGACGCCAAGCTGGCGGCCCTGCAAGCGCAGCTGACGGACGCCGAACGCGAGCACATCGTGGCCGAGTCCGCCGCCTTGGAAGCGCATCAGCAATTGCCGTCGAATTCGGAAGTCTTGCCGCGCATCCGCCCTGGCGACGTCAGCGCCGCGCCGCGCCCGGCCTTGCCGATTCCCGCCGCCGTCGACGGCGCCGTGGCCTTCAGTATCGCCTCGAACGGCATCAGCTATGCCAACGTGCTGTATGACGTGTCGGGCTTGCCGGAAGCGTCGTGGCCATGGCTGCGTCTGTACACGGACCTGGCGCCGGAACTGGGCGTGGGCGACATGTCGTTCGACGACGCCAGCGCCTGGCGCCAGAGCATGGTGCCGTCGTTCCACATCGGCCTGGAAGCCATTCCTCGCCCGCAACAAGCGATGCGCGTGGAACTGTCGTTCTCGGCCAGCGGCTTGCGCGAAGAACACGCGGCGATCGCCGCCGTGCTGTCGGCCTGGATCGCCAAGCCCCGCTTCGATGAAGAAGAGCGCTTGGCTTTCCTGATCGAAAGCCTGGTGCAGGACAAATTGAGCAGCCTGGCCGAATCGGGCAACCGCTACGCCATGCTCGCCTCGGCGGCGCCGCTGTCGCCCACGCGCCGCTTCGACGACATCGTCGGCGGCCCGGCGGCCTTGCCGTTCTACCGCCGTTTGCAGCAGCTGAGCAAGACGTCCGAGGGCTTGCAGGAAATCGCGCGCGAGCTCGACACCCTGCACGCGCACATCATCGCCCAGCCGCCGACCGTGCTGTGCGCCGGCCTGGAGCAGGATGGCCTCACCCTGGCCCGCTTGCTGGAATTGCCGGCGGCCGGCACGGATGCGGCCACGCCAAGCGACACGCCAGCACCGGCCGCCTTGCCTCTGGCCAACACGGCCCTGCATGCGACGAGCCAGATCAACCATTGCTTCGTTTCCTGGGCCGTGCCTGGCGTGCACAATCCGGACGCATCCGCCCTGGCCGTCGCCGCTGAACTGATGACCAACCAGGTGCTGCATACGGCCCTGCGCGAAAAAGGCGGCGCATATGGCGGCAGCGCCAGCTACGCGGCCGGCGCAGGTACCTTCACGTTGAGTTCCTACCGCGATCCGCGCCTGGCCGGCACCTTCGCCGACTTCGGCACGACCCTGGATCAGATCCTCGACGGCGATTTCTCGCAGGAACAAGTGGAAGAAGCCATCATCTGCGTCATCAAGGGCCTCGACAAGCCGCACTCGCCGTACGCGGAAGCGCTGACGGCATGGAACATGCAGCAGCGCGGCACGACGGAAGCCGTGCGCCAGCAATTCCGCACCGGCGTGCTCAATTGCACCCTGGCGCAGATCAAGGACGTCACGCGCACCTGGCTGAAAAACGGCCAGCCGAGCCGCGCCGCGTTCGCGGGCAACACGACGCAAGACCTGGCCGGGCTGGACGTGGTTGATCTGCTGGCGCTGGCCAGCTAAGAGCGCTTTTCCGAATTCAATACCGCAACTATTGCGGTATTGAATTCGGCTCCATGAACATCAACTCCCATTGATGCCCATCGGGATCCTGGAAACTGTGGCCATACATGAAGCCGAAATCGATCGGCTCCTTGTAGAGGCTGCCGCCCGCCTGGACGGCTTTCGCCACCAGCGCATCGACTTCGCCACGGCTCTCGGCCGACAGGCACACGAGCACTTCCGTCGCCACCTTGGTATCGCACAACTGCTTGGGCGTGAATTGCTTGAATTTGTCGTGCGTCAACAGCATGACGAAGATGTCGTCGGCGACGATCATGCAGGTCGCCGTTTCATCCGTGAAATGGGCATTGAAGCTGAAGCCCAGCGCCGTGAAAAACGCCACGGAACGCTCGAGCGACTGGACGGGCAGATTGACGAAGATTTTGCGGGCCATCATGTCTCCTTATCGGTTATCGGGGTGATTGCTGCCCGCCGATTCTACACCGGCTTTTTACGCGCCCGCGCGTCCCACGGTCTTCGGCGCGTAGCCGAAATAGCGGCTGAATGCGGCGCTGAAATTGGGCGGATGGCGGTAGCCCGTTTGCCAGCCCGCCTGGGCGACTTGGCAACCATTTTCCAGCAGTAACTTTGCCCGCTGCATGCGCAGTGCCAGCAGGGTGCGCTGGGGGCTGTCGTTGTAGCGGTAGCGCCATCCCTGCTTGAGTTTGAACAAACTCAAGCCAGCTTGCGCACACAGGTAGTCGAGCGTGAGGTCTTGCGCCATCTGCTCCTGCATCAGCGCATGGACACGCTCCAGTTTGGCGATATCGGTGTCGCACCAGCGCGGCACGGTCGCGGGCGCCGGCCGCAGTGCCCGCAGCTGTTCCGCCAGCAGGCTGAGCACGCCAATATGCACGGCCAGCGGGTCCGTCGCGCGCAGCAGCGCGCGCGCGTGCAGGACGGACGCTGCCGTGGTGGCCGCATGCGCCAGCTGGCGCGCGCCACCGTCGGGCAGCAGCGATATCAAGCCCTCCGGCCAGTAGCGCGCCAGCGCGTCTTCATCGACCAGCACGCGCAATTGCGCCGCCCGTTGATTCGCCTCGAAACGGCGCTCGCCGCTGACGTGGCGAAACGCCGTCACCGTCGTATGGCCGCCACGGAAACGCAATTGTTCGCCGTCGCGCGTGATGTAGCCGGACGCGCCTTCCAGGCCGATGGTGATCACCATGCCGGCCGCGTCGTCATGCTTCGATGGCTCGACGAGCGCCAGGCGCGGGCGGTAATCGGAATGCACGAGCAGCAAGCCCTGCTCGACCTGCCTCTGGTCGGCACGGCATTCGCCCATCCCCGGATCCAGCTGGCGCCGCGTCCAGCCTGCCGCTTCCCTGTCCTGTTCCCGCATCGCTCCTCCCTGTTTTCTCGCGCGCCGTCGCGCATACGAAATGCGCCGTGCCGCATACAAATGCAAATGATAATTATTCTCATTGTTGCATAAAATAGCGTTCATGCACACCTCGTGCCCACCATGCCGAAAGGAAGCGCCATGCCATTCACCACGCAACACGCCTTGCAACCGTATTGGAACCTGGCCGTCGCGCCCGTCCAGGCGGACGGACTGGCCGCCGCCCTGGAACTGGGCATTTTCGAGGTGCTGGCCACGCCGCACACGCCGGCGCAGCTGGCCGAGGCCCTGTCGCTGCATGCGCCGCACACGGCCCTGCTGCTGGAATTACTCTGGAGCATGCAGGTGCTGGAACGCGACGGGGCCAATGACGAGGCACAGCGTTACCGTTGCACGGCCGCCACTTTGCAGTATTTCTGCCGCCACTCCGTGGCCTTTTGCGGCGACGCCTGGCTGTACCGGCTGCACGCGCTGCGCCATTTCGCCATGCAGTTGAGTACGCTGGTGCGCGAGGGCGGCAAGGCGGCGCCCTACAGCACGGCCAATGGGGTCAACTGGGCCGTCGCCGCGCAGCAGCAGATCGGCCAGGAACAACGCGCCGTCACCATGCGCGCGGCCCTGTCCGTGATGCAGCGCATCGCCCCGTTTGCGGACGGCAACACGCCGCTGCGCCTGCTCGACGTGGGCGGCGGGCCGGGCTGGGTGGCCATTGCACTGGCGCAAGCCCATGCGGGTTTGCACGGCTGCGTTTTCGACTGGCCGGAAACGGTGGCCGTGGCGGCCGCGAACATCGCCCATGCGCAACTGTCTGACCGCCTGGAGACCTTGGGCGGCGACCTGGACAGCGATGATATCGGCAGCGACTACGATCTGATCTGGTGCTCGTCCGTGCTGCATTTCGTGCCCGACATGGCGGCAGCCTTGCGCAAGATCCATGCGGCATTGAAACCCGGTGGCGTGTTCGTCTGTGTGCAGGCGGAAATCGCCCCGACGCCCGTCGATGCGGCAAGCGTGCTGCCGTACTACTTGCCGATGCGCATGCTGGGCCGCACGGTGACGCGGCAGGGAGAATTGGCCCGGCTGCTGCGCCACACGGGCTGGCGGCAGGTCGAGCAATACGGCGCCAGCGATTTTCCCATGGCGCCCGTGCAAGTGCTGATTGGGCGTGCCTAATAATTACCATTTAGTAATTATCTTTTTTATAGCAAAAAGGGAGGCAAATGCGCTAAGCTGTGCCGGCATTGATCGATGTCATCCGCAGCACTGTGCTGCCTTCACAAGGAACCCATCATGAGTCAAGCTATTGCAGGGAAAGTCGTCCTCATCACCGGTGCCAGCAGCGGCCTGGGCGAAGCCACCGCGCGTCATCTGGCCGCGTTGGGCGCCTGCGTCGTGCTCGGTGCGCGCCGTATGGATTTGCTCAATACCATCGCCGAGGAAATCACGGCCGCCGGCGGCCAGGCCGCCATTGCCGATACCGACGTCACTCAGGCGGGCGACCTGAAGCGTCTGGTCGACACGGCGCTGGCCGTATTCGGCAAGGTCGACGTGCTGATCAACAACGCGGGGCTGATGGCCATCGCGCCGATGAGCGCCTTGAAGGTCGACGAGTGGAACAACATGATCGATATCAACATCAAAGGCGTGTTGAACGGCATCGCCGCCGTCCTGCCATATTTCCAAGCGCAAAACAGCGGCCACTTCATCAATATCTCGTCCGTGGCGGGGCAAAAAGTCTTCAGCCCGGGCGGCACCGTCTACAGCGGCACCAAGTTTGCCGTCAGCGCCATTTCGGAAGGCTTGCGCCATGAGCTGGCCGCCAGCGGCGGCACCATCCGCACCACGACCATCTTGCCGGGCGCCATCGCCACGGAACTGCCGGGCGGCAGCAGCCATGCGGAAAGCGCGGCCGGCTTGAAAGAGTTTTACAAGCAAGCCATCCCCGCCGACGCCGTGGCACGCGCCGTCGCGTATGCGATCGGGCAGCCGGACGACGTGAGCATCAATGAAATCGTGCTGCGCCCGACGGTGCAGGCGTTTTAAGCGACATCTTGCTGCAGCGACTCGATGATCAGGCCGGCCAAGCGCTCGACGGGCGGCCTGGATACGCTTGACGCACGCAGCAGTTCCAGCGACAACGGGGGCAGGGCGGGCAAACCCGCCGCCATGTGATCGAGCGCGCACACGGAAGAGGGCAAGCCCAGGCTGGTGCGCACCGTCACGCCCAGCCCGGCGGCCGCCGCCGCCCACAGCCCTGCCAGGCTGGGACTGGTAAACGCCGTGCGCCAGGCGATGCCTGCATGGTCCAGCGCCTGCGTGGCGCAGCGCTGGAACAGGCAGTCGCGGTCGAACGTAATCAGCGGCAAGGGCTCGCCCGATTCCGGGCGCCAGGCCAGGCTGGACGAGGCGATCCAGCGCATGGCCGGTTCGGCAATGTGCTGACGCTGCTGCGGCGGATACTCGGCCACGTCGGCGATGCAGGCGCCGCCCCACAACAGGGCCAGGTCCAGCTGGCCCATGGCAAGCCGTTCCATCAATTCCGTGTTGCGCGCCACGTGCGCCTCGATGCGCACCTTCGGGTGCGCGCGGGTAAAGCGCCCCAGCACGTCCAGCAGCAAGGCTTCGCCAAAGTCCTCCTGCAAGCCGAGCCGGATCCAGCCTTCCAGCTCCGCCCCGCGCAGGGCGACGGCCGCCTCGTCATTGAGTTCCAGCAGGCGGCGCGCATAGCCGAGCAGCACCTCGCCGGCCGGCGTCAGCGCCAGTCCCCGGCCATCCTTGCGGAACAAGGGCATGCCCGCCTGCTCCTCGAGTTTTTTCAGCTGCGCGCTGACGGCCGAGGTGGAACGGCCCACCTTGTCCGCCGCGCGGGCAAAGCTGCCCAGTTCGATGCCAGCCACATAGCTGCGCAAGAAGGCGATGTCGAAGTTAAGCAGGCTCATGGGGCAAACGCAATCGTCCGGTTTTATGGGATGGTGACTAGTAAATTATCTGATATTCAGAATGATCGTACTGCGCAACACTGTCAGGGTCAACCACTTTCCCCTCCTTGCCATGACCACCAGCTGCCCAGTCATTTCCGTTCCCGTCACCGCGCCCGTGCTGGGCGATGCCCACCGCTGGAAAGTGCTGGCCGTCGGCGTGGCGGCCAATGCCAGCTTTTCCGCCGCCGCCAACGGCATGCCCACCACGGCCATCTGGCTGCGCAGCGGCTATCACCTGAGCAATACCGAACTGGGCGTGGCGCTGGGCGCCATGGGCCTGGGCGTGGCCCTGACCGAATTACCGTGGGGCATGGCCACCGACCGCTGGGGCGACCGTCCCGTACTACTGACCGGCTTGCTGGGCACCATGCTGGCGCTGTTGACCTTGCTGCTGTGGATTACGCCGCAGGGCAGCGCCGTGCCGCCCCTGTGGGCGCTGGCGGCGGGCCTGGCGCTGGTCGGCGTGCTGGGCGGCAGCGTGAATGGCGCCAGCGGCCGCGCCGTGATGCGCTGGTTCGGCGCCGGCGAACGGGGTTTCGCCATGAGCATCCGCCAGACGGCCGTGCCGCTCGGCGGCGGCCTGGGCGCCCTCGTCCTGCCCAGCCTGGCATCACGCTATGGCTTCATGCCCGTGTTTGGCGCCCTGGCCCTCGTATGCGGCCTGTCGGCGTTTTTTACGTGGCGATGGATGCATGAGCCCGATTTCTCTGCCGAGGCCGCCACGGGGCCGCAAAACGCGTCCACGGGCCTGATTGGGGGCAAGCCTGCGCCGCCGTTGCCAGGTCCGCTCAAAAACCGCAAAGTCTGGCGCATGGTGGCCGCCATCGGCTTGCTGTGCGTGCCGCAGTTTGCCGTGCTCAGCTACGCCACCGTGTTCCTGCACGACCATGGCCACCTTGGCCTGGCGGCCATCACGGCCGTGATGGTGGCCCTGCAGGCGGGCGCCATGGTGATGCGCATCTGGAGCGGACGCCACACGGACCGCCACGCGAACCGGCCCGCCTATTTGCGCGGCTCGGCCCTGGTGGCGCTGGCGTCGTTCATTTTGCTGGGATGCATCGCCTGGCTGGACGCGCCGGGCTGGCTGTTGATGGCCGCCGTGGTGGCCGCCGGTATCGCCGTGTCCGCCTGGCATGGCGTGGCCTACACGGAACTGGCGACGGAAGCGGGCGGCGCCAACGCGGGCACGGCCTTGGGCATGGCGAACACGGCCGTCTACGTGGGGCTGTTCCTCACGCCGATCGCCATCCCGCACGTGCTGGCGGCCAGCAGCTGGCCCGTCGTGTGGTGGGCGGCGGGGCTGGTCGCGCTGATGACCTGGCCGCTGTTTCCGAAAGACTAGGGCAGCGTCCTGATCCGATAAACGCAGCGCATGGCGTTCGCCAGCACATGCTGCTCGCGCACGATGCTGGCGCTCGGCCCCACCACTTCCTGGAACAGCTGCAGTTCCGAGCGGCAAAAACCCTGGCAAGTGCGCGCGGCGGCGCAGATGGGGCAGTGATCCTCGATCAACAGCCAGTCGCCGCCGTCCGCTTCCACGCGCGCCATATAGCCCTCCTCGTCGCGCACGGCCGCCAGCTGCCGCAAGCGCGTGGGCAAGTCCGGCGCCGAGCACGCCAAGGCGTAGGCGCTGCGGCTTTCCTCTTCGCGCTGCGTGATCAATTTATCCAGCCCCGCCTCGCCGAACAGCTGGCGCACGGAACCGATCAGCTTGATCGTCAGCTGCGCATGCGTGTCGGGAAAGCGCGCATTGCCCGCCTCCGTCAAGACCCAGTTCTGGCGCGGCCGGCCCGCGCCCGCCTGCGCTTCCTGGCGCCCCTCGATCAGGCCCGCCGCCACCAGCTTTTGCACTTGCTGGCGCGCCGCCTCGCCCGTCATGTCCAGGGTCTTGGCCAGGGTGGCCGTGGAGACGGGTCCCTTGGTCTTGATGAAATACAGGATGCGCTCCGTCGTTTGCGGTGCCTCGCTATTATCCAAACGTTTACTTGTGTAATTCATTTCACTCAACTATCATGGGGCCAGTTAACCAACTAATTGCTTGCATAATAGGCCGGTAGCTCCCCGCTGTCGAGGAGTTTCCACGTCCGCATGCCGGCAAGACACTCTTTTGGACTGGAATCCCATGCAGCTGCAGCACTCGATCTGGCTGTTTCACGCCATTCTCGCCACCGGCCTGGCCCTCTGGCTCAGCCTGGCCGCCATCAACAACCTGCACGCCTTCCACGGCGCCGTCTGGGCCATCGGCAACACCATGCGCATGGACCCGCTGCGCCAGGACCCGACCATCGTGACGCCGCTGCTGCGCCGCGCGCTCACGTCCTTGACCCTGCACCGGCTGTCGCTGGGCGCGGTGCTATCGCTGCAACTGCTGGCCGCCATCGCCGCCTGGACGGGCGTGGCGCTGTTCCTTGGCGCCTCGCCGACGGCGGCGCTGCCCTGGCTGAACCTGGCCTTGTGCGCCATGGCCGCCTTCTTGCTGCTGATGCACCTGGGCGGCCTGTGGTTCGGCTACTGGATCGCGCAGGAAGGCTTGCAGACGACGCACCTGGTGCTGCTGCTGTGGACCATCGGCCTGTTCCTTCTTTTCAACGCGCAGCGGACCTGATCAGCCTCTGCTGCGCCTCTCTTCCTTGTGACTGCTGTAAAGGACTTCATCATGCATACGAAACTCGTCGGCGCCTCCGCGCTGGCCATCACGCTGGCCGTCGCGGGCGCCGCGCTGTACCCGCGCGCGCACTCCCAAGCGGCCGATGCCGCCGCCACTCACGCCACCAAGGTGGCGCTGGTCCCCGTCGTGCTGGGCACGCAGGAGCGCTACTTCACCGGCGTGGGCGAACTGGAAGCGGCGCGCCAGGTGCTGGTGGCGGCCGAAACGGGCGGGCGCGTCACGCAGATCCGCTTCGAGTCGGGCCAGAGCGTGGCGGCCGGCGCCGTCCTCGTGCAACTCAATGACGCCCAGGAACAGGCGGCCCTGCTGCGCCAGCGCGCGCAGCTGAAAAACGCGGAAAGCAGCCTTGCCCGCACGGCGCAGATGGTCAGGGAAAAGGCGGCCACCCAGGAGCAGCTCGATAGCGCCCTGGCCGCGCGCGACGCGGCCCTGGGCGACGTGCGACAGACGGAGGCGCTGATCGCGCAAAAGACCATCCGCGCGCCGTTCGCCGGCCAGCTGGGCATCCGCAAGGTGCACGCGGGTCAGTACCTGAACGCGGCCGACACGGTGGCCAGTTTGATCGACACGAAGTCGCTGCTGGTGAACTTCGCCCTCGATGAGCAGAGCAGCGCCAAGCTGGCGCCGGGCCAGGCCGTGCAAGTGCTGGTGGACGCCTATCCCGATGAAGTCTTCACGGCGAAGATCAACGCCGTCGATCCGCTGATCGCCCGCTCGCGCATGGTGCAGGTGCAGGCGGCGCTGACCCATCCCCGCAGCGCCCTGAGGCCGGGCATGTACGCGAATGTGCGCGTGGCGCGCGTCGCGGGCAGGCAGCTGACGGTGCCGGAAACGGCCGTGACCTACAACGCGTACGGCGACACGGTATTCGTCGCGCAGCAGGAAGGCAAGCAGCCGCTCACCGTCAAGCGCGTGGCCGTGAAACTGGGCGAGCGGGCCGGGGGCAGGGTGGCCATCCTGGACGGCTTGCGCGAAGGCCAGCGCGTGGTCGCCTCGGGCCAGCTGAAACTGGCCGACGGCATGGCCGTGCAGGCCGTGGCCAATACCCTGGACGAGGCGAAACGCGCCGTGCCCAAGGCCGGCTCGTAAAGGAAAAACATCGCCATGAAATTTACCGATCTATTCGTGCGCCGCCCCGTGCTGGCGCTGGTGATCAGCACCTTGATCCTGATGCTGGGCGTGATCGCCATCCTGCAACTGCCGATCCGCCAATACCCGATGCTCGAATCGTCCACCATCACGGTGAGCACCACGTATCCGGGCGCCTCGGCGGAACTGATGCAGGGCTTTGTGACGCAGCCGATCGCGCAAGCCGTGTCGTCGGTGGAAGGCATCGATTACCTGACCTCGTCCTCGGTGCAGGGCAGCAGCACGGTCACCGTGCGCATGGAACTGAACCGCGATTCCACGCAGGCGCTGACGGAAGTGATGGCCAAGGTCAACCAGGTGCGCTACAAGCTGCCCGAAGGCGCTTTTGACCCCGTCATCGAGCGCTCGGCCGGCGATTCCTCGGCCGTCGCCTATGTCGGCTTTGCCAGCGAGAGCGTGTCCGCGCCCGCGCTGACGGATTACCTGGCGCGCGTCGTGCAGCCGATGTTCGCCACCATCGACGGCGTGGCGAAGGTCGACGTGTATGGCGGCCAGCAGCTGGCCATGCGTTTGTGGATCGACCCGGCCAAACTGGCCGCGCGGGGACTCACGGCGGCCGACGTGGCCGACGCCGTTCGGCGCAATAACTACCAGGCGGCGCCCGGCAAGGTGAAGGGACAATTCGTCGTCTCCAACATTAGCGTCAACACGGATCTGACCAGCGTGGCGCAATTTCGCGACATGGTCATCACCAAGGGCGGCGATGCAAAGGACAGCGCCGCCCTCGTGCGCCTGAAGGACGTGGGCACGGTGGAACTGGGCGCGGCCGCGACGGAGACGAGCGGCATCATGGATGGCGTGCCGGCCGTGTATCTGGGCCTGTCGCCCACGCCGGGCGGCAACCCGCTGGTGATCGTCGACGGCATCAAGAAGCTGCTGCCAGAGATCCAGAAAACCCTGCCGCCCGGCGTGAAGGTCGAGCTGGCGTTCGAGACGGCGCGCTTCATCCAGTCCTCCATCGACGAGGTGGCGCACACCCTGCTCGAAGCGCTGCTCATCGTCGTCATCGTCATCTACCTGTGCATGGGCTCCTTGCGCTCGGTGCTCATTCCCGTCGTGACGATTCCGCTGTCGATGCTGGGCGCTGCCGCGCTGATGCTGGCCTTCGGCTTCAGCATCAATTTACTGACCTTGCTGGCGATGGTGCTGGCCGTGGGCCTGGTGGTCGATGACGCCATCGTCGTGGTGGAAAACGTGCACCGGCATATCGAGGAAGGCAAGACGCCCGTGGCGGCCGCCCTGGTGGGCGCACGCGAAGTGGCCGGCCCCGTGATCGCCATGACGATCACCCTGGCGGCCGTGTATGCGCCGATCGGCATGATGGGGGGGCTCACCGGCGCGCTGTTCAAGGAATTCGCGCTGACCCTGGCCGGCGCCGTGGTGGTGTCGGGCGTGGTGGCGCTGACCCTGTCGCCCGTGATGAGCTCCTTGCTGCTGCAGCCGAAACAAGCGGAAGGGCGCATGGCGCGGGCCGCCGAGCACTTCTTCGAAGGTTTGACTTCGCGCTACGCGCGCCTGCTGGACCGCTCGCTGCAGCACCGCTGGCTGAGCGCCGCTTTCGCCGCGCTGGTGATGGTCAGTCTGCCGTTCCTGTACCTGCTGCCGCAGCGCGAACTGGCGCCGGCGGAAGACCAGGCCAGCGTGCTGACGGCGATCAAGGCGCCGCAGCATGCCAACCTCGATTACGTCGAGCGCTTCTCGTACAAGCTCGATGACATCTACAAGCATATCCCCGAAACGGCATCGCGCTGGATCATCAATGGCGGTGAAGGCCCCGCATCGAGCATCGGCGGCATCAACCTCACGCCCTGGGCCGAACGCTCGCGCAACGCGGCCGTCATCCAGGCCGAATTGCAGCACGCCGTGGGCGACGTGGAAGGCACCAGCATCTTCGCCTTCCAGCTGGCGCCCCTGCCGGGGTCGAGCGGCGGCTTGCCTGTGCAGCTGGTCTTGCGCAGCGCGCAGGATTACGCCACCCTGTTCCGCACCATGGAAGACGTCAAGCAGCGCGCGCGCGATAGCGGCCTGTTTGCCGTCGTCGACAGCGACCTCGATTACAACAACCCCGTGGTGAAGGTTAAAGTGGACCGCTCGAAGGCGAACAGCCTGGGCATCCGCATGCAGGACATCGGCGAATCGCTGGCCGTGCTGGTGGGCGAAAATTACCTGAACCGCTTCGGCATGGATGGCCGCGCCTACGACGTCATCGCGCAAAGCCCGCGCGAACAGCGATTGACGGCGCAAGCGCTGACGCAGCAGTACGTGCGCGCAGACGATGGCAGCCTGCTGCCGCTGTCCGCCGTCGTTTCGGTGAGCGAACAGATCGAGCCGAACATGCTGACGCAGTTCAACCAGCAAAACGCGGCCACCTTCCAGGGCGTGCCGGCGCCGGGCGTGACCCTGGGCGACGCCGTCGCCTTCCTCGACGGCGTGGCGAAAACCCTGCCGCCGGGCTTCAGCTACGACTGGCAATCGGACGCGCGCCAGTTCGCCACGGAAGGCAATGCGCTGCTGCTGGCCTTCCTCGCGGCCGTCGTCGTGATCTACCTGGTGCTGGCCGCCCAGTATGAAAGCCTGACGGACCCTTTGATCATCCTGATCACGGTGCCGCTGTCGATCTGCGGCGCGCTGATCCCACTGGCGCTGGGCTACGCCACCGTCAACATCTATACGCAGATCGGTCTCGTGACCCTGATCGGCTTGATCAGCAAACACGGGATTTTGATGGTGGAATTTGCCAACGAATTGCAGGTGCATGAACGGCTCGACCGCATCACGGCCATACGCAAGGCGGCGCAGATCCGCCTGCGCCCGATTTTGATGACGACGGCCGCCATGGTGGTGGGCCTGGTACCGCTGCTGTTCGCTTCCGGCGCGGGTGCCAACAGCCGCTTCGGCCTGGGCGTGGTGATCGTTTCCGGCATGTTGATCGGCACCTTCTTCACGCTGTTCGTGCTGCCCACCGTGTACACCTTTTTGGCCCGCCGCCACACGGCCGACCATGCCACGCCGCGCGCGCGCGACCTGTCGCAGGCGCTGAAGGAATCCCCATGAAAAATTACCGCTATCTTGTCTGCCTTTTCCCCCTGCTGGCCGGCTGCGCCGTCAGCCCCGCCTACGTCACGCCGGGCACGCCCGACGTCCATCTGGCCAGCCCGCAGCAGGCGCAGTTCGCACCCGCTGCGAGCGCCGTCAGCGAGGCCGCCTGGTGGACGTTTTTCGATGATGCGCGCCTGTCGCAACTGATCGCCAGCGCTTTGACGCACAACCTCGATATCGCCCAGGCACAGGCGAACCTGCTGGCCGCGCGCGCCGTCTTCGACGAACGCCGGCTCGATGAACTGCCCACTGTCACGGGCCAGGCGGGCTGGCAGCGCAGCGTCCAGCAAGACACGCCGGACAGCCACGCCGCCAGCACGCATACGCGCGTGGGCTTCGACGCGCAATGGGAGATCGACCTGTTCGGCCGCCTCGCGCATATCAGCCGCTCGGCGCAGGCGCGCGCCGACGCGGCGCAGGCGGACTTGCGGCAGGTGCAGCTGACGATCGCCGCCGAGGTGGCGCGCAATTACTACGAGGCGCTCGGCTACCAGCAAAACCTGGCGCTGACGCAGGCGCAGGTGCACAGCTGGCGCGATACGGTGGCCCTGATCGACGCGCGCATCCGCGCCGGCGGCGGCTTGCCGGAAGAACGCCACAACGCGCTGGCCAACCTGGCGCGCAGCGAGGCGGCCATCCCGCCGTTGCAGGCAGGCTTGCGCCAGGCGCAGTACCGGCTCGACGTGCTGAGCGGCCAGGCGCCCGGCGCCATCGCGCTGGCGACCATGCCGCGCCAGGAAGCGCCGCTGGCGGGCCAGCTGCCGCTGGGCGACGTGAACCGCCTGATCAAGCAGCGTCCCGACGTGGTGCGCGCCGAGCGCCTGCTGGCCGCCTCCAGCGAAGACGTGGGCGCGGCCACGGCCGACCTGTATCCGCGCCTGAGCCTGGGCGGCTTTTTAGGCTTCTTTGCGCTGCGCGGCAGCGGCGTGTTCGACGGCGGCGCGCGCGCCTTCGAGCTGGCGCCCTCGGTCAGCTATCCGGCCTTCCGCCTGGGCAGCGTCAAGGCACGCCTGCGCGGCACGCAGGCCGAGGCGCAGGGCGCCCTGGCGCGCTATGCACAAGCCATCCTGGTGGCGCAGGAAGACGTGGAAAACGCCGTCACGCAACTGGCGGAAAACCAGACGCGATTAGCCTCGCTGCTGGAATCGGCACGCCACGGCAATGCGGCCCTCGGCATCGCCAGCACCCGCTATGCGGGCGGCGCCGGCAGCTATCAGGCGGTGCTGGAAAACCAGCGCGCCTTGTACGATATCCGGCGCGAAGCGCTGCAGGCGGAAACGGCGTCGTATATCGATGCGATCGCGCTGTACAAGGCGCTGGGATGGGGGCACACTATGTGATCTGTTTAGCTCGGAAAGGCAAAGCGATGTTCACGCAAGGCAGCTGGCTCAACCCACCGGAAACCTGGTCCGCCGACGACGCGCAATTGCGCGTGACGACGGACGCGCATACGGATTTCTGGCGCAAGACCTCGTATGGCTTTATCCGCGACAGCGGCCACTTCTTCGGCACGGACATCGACGGCGATTTCACGGCGCAGCTGCATGTGGCGGCGCAGTACGCATCGCTGTACGACCAGGCCGGCATGATGGTGCGCATCGATGCGGACAACTGGATCAAGTGCGGCGTCGAATTTTCCGACGGCCAGCTCTTGTTGAGCAGCGTGCTGACGGTGGATAAATCCGACTGGGCCGTCAGTCTGGCGCCCGCCATACCGGACGGTCTCTGGCTGCGCGTGACGGTGGCGCAAGGCGTGATCCGGGTGCAGTATTCAACCGATGGAAAGCGCTGGCCGCTGCTGCGCCTGGCGCCGTTTCCCGCGGCCGGCAGCTACCTGGTGGGACCCATGTGCTGCACGCCGGAGCGCGCTGGCCTGGAAGTGATTTTTTCCCACTTTTACTGCGGCCCCGCGCTGCAAAAAGACTTGCACGATTTAAGCTAGATCAAGCGGCCCACGTCTCGTGCAGATGGCGCCACAGCAGGCCGCCATCCGGCGTTTTCTCGTACACGACGGTCGACAGGCGCTCGGTGTTTTCCGCGCCCGGCAGCGACTGGAATTCACGGTAGGACACGGTGGCGCCGGCCGCGCTTTCCTGGATCAATGTCAGGTCGCTGATGCGCATGGCGAGGCCCGGGCGGCTGCCGCCGGCGCCCTGGAACAACGCCGTCAGGCCGGCATGATCGAGCCGCTTGCCGCCGGGTGACACCATCGTGAAATCCAGCGAGAAACGCGCGAGCAATGCGGCGCAATGCTGCGGCGCCGTGGCCTCGCCGGAGAGCCACTCGCGGATCAGCACATGCGTGGTCAGGACGTCGTCAAAATAAAGGTTCGATGCATTCATTTTTTTGCTGCTCCATGGTGATGTAAAAGGTCGAGAACGGCGCGGTTGTCGATGCGCGCACACAGCGCCAGCGGCAACACGCACGAGGCGGCGGCCAGCGCAAAACACCAGTGAAATACCTGCGCCGCGCGCGCATGCAGGGCGGGGTCGTCCAGGGTGGCGATGCCCTGCGCCGCCAGCAAGCCATTGAGCAGTACGCTGAGCAGCGCGACACCCAGGCAAAAGCCCAGTTGGCGGTTGATGTTCCATACGGCGCTGGCCTGGCTCAGTTGCCCATCCGGCGTGCGCAAAAACGCCGTGCTTTGCGCCGTGCTGCTGCATAAGCCGCCGCCAAAACCCATCACCGCATACGCCCAAGCCAGCCAGAACAACTGCCCCGCGGAGTCCACCCGCAACAGCATCAGCATGCCCGCCGCCTGCAACAGGGCGCCAGCGATGAATAGCGGTCGCGGCCCCACGCGGCGATAGCTTTTACCGGTCAGCGAAATGGCGCCAAATGAGGCCAGCGCCCATGGCAGCATCAGCGCGCCCGCCGTCGACGCCGACATGCCCAGCACGCCCTGCAAATACAGCATGGCCAGCAGGCTCACGCCCATGAAGACGCCCGGCACCAGCAGATACATCAGCATGGCGATGCGCAGCAGCGGTTCGGCGGCCAGGCGCAGGTTGAGCAGCGGCGTGGATTTTTTCAAGGCGCCGCGCACGTAGCCCCACGCGCAGGCGGCGCCCAGCGCCAGCACGGCGGCACCGGCGGACAGCTCGCCCGGCGTGCCCAGCATCGTCAAGCCCAGCAACAGCAAAAGGATGGCAGTGCTGCCCGCCACAAGGCCGCCCGTGTCGAGGCGGGGAACGGCCGCGCGCGGCGGATCGGGACGCAGCCAGCAGGCGGCCAGCAGCAGCGCCAGCGCGGCAAACGGCACGTTCAGGTAAAAAATCGCCCGCCACGACAGGCTGTCGACGATGACGCCGCCCAGCGCGGGCGACAGGGCGGGCGCCAGCAAGCCCACCAGCATGATGACGGAGGACAGGCCCGGGCGCTCGGCGGGCGTATAGAGCTGGTAGGTCATGCTTTGGCCCAGCGGAATCAGCAAGCCGCCGCCCAGGCCCTGCACGCAGCGCCAGGCGATCAGGGTCTCGATCGAGGGCGCCAGGCCGGCGCCGATGCTGGCGCATAAAAAAGTTAGCAACGATGCCATGAACACGATTTTGCTGCCATAATGGGCAGCCAGCCAGGCGCTGGCCGGGATGACGATGGTCAGGCCGAGGATGTAGCCGGTGCTGATCCAGGCCAGCTGCGCCACCGAGGCGCCAAACGCATGGCCGATGTCGGGATAGGCGACGCTGGTGATGAACATGTTGATCAGGTCGACGAAAAATCCCAGCAGATAGATGGCCGCGACCTTTTTGCGATAGTCCATGGTGCTCCGAATGGCAAACGGCCAGCTTAAGCTTTCATCGCCATTTGCGTAACGGGCCAGCCCCGATTACACTGTCAAACAAATTTTGACAAACCTCGGAAACCCGTATGTTTACGCATTTTTATTTATGATCAGTCTTGACCGCCTGGGTATTTTCATCGCCATCGTCGATGCCGGTTCGCTGACGGCGGCCGCCGCCGTGCTGGGCCAGAGCAAGGCCGTCGTCAGTTTTAACTTGAAGCAGCTGGAGGCGGAACTGGGCGTGTCGCTGCTCACGCGCAGCACGCGCAGCCTGGCGCTGACCGACGTGGGACGGCGTTTTTACGAGGATTGCCAGCGCGTGCTGAGCGAAGCGCAGGGCGCCATCGAGACGGCGCGCCAGGGACACCAGGGCTTGCGCGGCACCCTGCGCCTGACCACCACCGTCGAATACGGCAGCCGCACGGTGATCCCCGCGCTGATCGCCTTTGCCGCCGCCCACCCGCAGCTGCAGATCCAGCATTCGTCGTCGTCGTCGCATGAAGACCTGATCTCGGGCGGCTACGACCTGGCCATCCGCATGGGTTCCCTCAACGATTCAAGCTACCGCGCCGCGCTGATCGAGCCGTATGCGATCTGGCCCGTCGCCTCGCCCGCCTACCTGGCCAGCCTGCCCGGCAGGGACATCGCCAGCTTGCCCGACCTGCAGCGCGCGCGCTGGCTGGCGCACAGCCGGCTCGCTGCGCCCCTGCGCTGGGACGTGCAGACGCCCGACGGCCCCGCCGCCTTCACGGCGCAGGACGACGCCGCCATCCATTCCGACTCCGCCTCGGCCCTGCTGGGCTTTGCCCTGGGCGGCTGCGGCGTGGCCCTGCTGCCGCAGTGGCAGGTGGAGGCGGAGGTGCGCGCGGGACGCCTGCGCCGCCTGCTGCCCCACGTCGCCTTCCCGGAGCAGGGCGTGTATGCCGTGTATCCGAACACCCAGCATATTGCGGAAAAGGTACGCGCCTTCATCGACTTCTTGCGCGCGTTCGTGGGGTCGCCCGCCTGAGGTTTCACGTGGCACTGCGGCATCCATGTCACGTCGTCAACACTTGTCGAATACAACGATTTCCAAGGGGCAAACGAGCGCCCCTTTCGGTTTTCACGGCCTACACTGAAAGGACGTTGTTCACCGATTGGAGACCATCATGGCACACACATTGGCAGCAGTTTTCGTCCTGCGCGACATGGCCGAACGCGCCCGGCACGACCTGATCACGGCTGGCATGCCGGGCGCCAGCATCCGTCTGCACGATGCGGGCAGTGACGAATTTTCCGCCACGGAAAACATCCGCCGCGACGATAGCGACAGCCTGCTCGACAGCATCAAGCATTTCTTCACGGACCTGTTCGGCAGCCACGCCGACCGCCACATCTACGCGGAAGCCGTGCGGCGCGGGCATGTCGTGCTGACGCTGGAGAACGCCAGCGATGCCGATATCCAGCGCGCCACCGACATCGTCGAGCGCTACGCGCCGCTCGACATCGATGCGCACGCCGAGCACTGGCGCGCCGGTGGCTGGCAAGGCGCGCCGCACGGCGACAGCGCGATGCGCCAGGGCGCCAACATGCAGTCGGGCGCGTCATCGCAGCAGGGCACGTCCGCCGGCAACCTGAACGACACGTCGGCATCGCAGCAATTTGCGGGCGGCATGGCATCGCCGCCACCGTCCGGCGCGGGCGCCAACGTGCGACGCTACCCCAGCGCCGACAACCTGCCAGGCACCAGCTACGACGACGAGCAGTATTACCGCAACCACTGGAGCGCCACCTATGTCGCCACCGGCGCGCGCTTCGAGGATTACGATCCCGCCTACCGCTATGGCCATTCGATGGCGGGCAGCGACAGCTACCGGGGGCAAAGCTGGGAGCAGGTCGAGGCCGAACTGCGCGGCAACTGGGAACACATGTATCCCCAGTCGGCGTGGGACGACTTCAAGGCGGCCGTCAAACATGGCTGGGAACGCATCACGTCCTGACGCGCGGGCAGGGGGATGGCGCCCCCTCAGCGCCCCTCGTGCGTGAGCTTGAGGAAGTGGTTCAGGATGTGAAAGTGGTCTTCGAAGAACTGCTCTTCCATGGCCGGCAGGGCGCTCACCGGCACCCACTGCGCCAGCGCCGCATCGTCGGCCGCCGTCACGGCCGGCAGCTGGCGCGTCTTCAGGTCGAAATAATGCGCATGCGTGATGGTGCGCCCGCGCTGGCTGCGGTCCGGGTGGTCGAACACGGCCACGCCGACCAGCGCCTCGACGAGGGTGGGCGCCAGCACGCCCAGCTGGGTTTCTTCCGCCAGCTCGCGCAGGGCGCCCTGCAGCAGGCGTTCGCGCGGCTCCAGGAAGCCGCCAGGCAAGGCCCATAAACCCTTGCCCGGATAGCCGCCGCGGCGCACGAGCAAGACGTGGCCGCCCGTCTGCACCAGCGCATCGACGGTGCAAAAGATGGGCGCATACGGCGCCGTGCGCCAGCGCGCCTTATAGGCTTCGATGGCGCGGTATTCCTGCACCAGCGGCGCGTACCACGGCAACAAGGTCCACGCCTTGACATACTGGCCAATGGCCGCCGGCAGCAGCTGCGCCACGGCGCTCAGCGACACATCGACGTCTTCGGCTTCGAACAGCACGTTGCGGATGGCCGTCGCGCCTATCGGCGCACCAGGATCGATCTCCAGATTGAGCAGCTGCCAGTGCGGGAAGTGGTGCAGGTAGTAACTGGTGGCGTCCTTGAAGCAGGCCACCAGGGTCACGCGCTGCGCCGCGGGCAGGGCGCCCGCCACAGCGCGCCGCACGGCATCGGCCCACAAGCCGTCGTCGTAGTAATCGCGCACGGCCACGTAATGCACGCGCGCGCGCTGCGCCTCGGGCAGGGTGGCGGCGATCATGGCGGCCCGCTCCTGCCACGTAAACGGGTTCTTCGGGCTGCGCGCATGGAAGGCGGAACCGAGCACCACCACGACGCTGGCGGCGGTGGCCAGCGCCTTTTGCAGCAAGCCGGCATGGCCATTGTGAAAAGGCTGGAAGCGGCCGATCAGGATGGCCGCGTCGGCGGGATAGGATGAGGTCATGCGTCGTCTCCGGTGGGGTAGTGGGCGGCGATCGGCAATTGGCGCCCGCTGCCAAAGGCGCGCGAACGCACGCGGATGATGGGCGCCGCCTGGCGCCGCTTGTATTCGTTGCGGGCGACCATGCCGAGGATGCGCGTCACCAGTGCGCGCCCCTCGTCCGTCTCGCGCAGCTGGTCGACCAGGGTCAGCGCTTGCGCGCTTTCGGCAGCCGGCAGGCGACGCCCCTCGATATGCCATTTCAAGATTTCATCGAGCACGGGATACGGCGGCAAACTGTCGGTGTCGCGCTGGCCCGGCGCCAGTTCCGCCGACGGGGGCTTGTCCAGCACGACGGCGGGGATCAATGCGCGCCCGGCGCTGGCGTTGAGGTGGCGCGCCAGGGCGAACACCTCCGTTTTATACAGGTCGCCGATCAGGCCCAGTCCCCCGTTCGTGTCGCCGTACAGGGTGCAGTAGCCCACCGAGATTTCGCTCTTGTTGCCGGTGGTGAGCAGCAGGGCGCCGTAGGCATTCGAGTATTCCATCAGGATGGTGCCGCGCACGCGCGCCTGCAGGTTTTCCAGCGGCAGTCCCTGCAGCTTACCGCCGAAGGCCCCCGCATAGCCGATTTCGTATTGCGCCACGATGTCGCGTATCGGATGCGTGATCAGGGCGATGCCGAGGTTGGCGCACAGGGCGACGGAATCGGTGACGGAGCCGGCGCTGGAAAAGACGGACGGCATGGTGATGCCGACCACGTTGTCCGCGCCGAGCGCCTCGACGGCCAGGGCCAGGGTCAGCGCCGAATCGATGCCGCCCGAGCAGCCGACGACGACTTTCGTAAAGCGGCAGCGGCGCGCATAGTCGCGCAAGCCGAGCACGATCTGGCGCCGCGCAAATTCCACGGCGGGAATGCCATCCGGGTCGGGCACGGGAAACGCCGATCCATCGGTGCGGCTGAAGCGGCCGCCGGCAAAGCGCAGCAAGGGAAAATCCTCGACGAAGCGGGCCGCCTCGAATTGCAGGCCGAGGGTGGGCGAGATGGCGAACGAGGCGCCGTCGAACACCAGTTGGTCCTGGCCGCCCACCTGGTTGACGAAGAGCAGGGGCAGCTTGACGCGTGCGCAGGCGGCGCCGAACACGGCGTGGCGCTGCGCGCGCTTGCCGATGTCGGACGGGCTGGCGTTGATGCTGACGACCAGGTCGGGCCGCGCCGCGTGCAGGGCCTCGAACGGGTTGACGGCGTAGGCGCGGCCATCGTCGTTCCAGCCATCCTCGCAAATCATGAAGCCGACTTTACAGCCGGCGATAGCGAGGGTGCAGGCGCCGGGCGGACCCGCTTCGAAATGGCGGCCCTCGTCGAAGATGCCGTAGGTCGGCAGCAGCTGCTTGTAGTATTCGGCGACGATCTGCCCGTCGCGCATGGCCAGCAGGGCGTTATACAGCGGCTTGCCGACGCCGGGGTTCGGCCGCGCCGTGCCGATGACGGTGACGAGTGCGGGCCAGCGCGTGGACGCCTCCAGCAGGGTATTCAGCGCCTGCTGCATGGCGCGCAGGAAGGCGGCGTCCTCGAACAGGTCGCCCGGATAATACGCGCACAGCGACAGTTCCGGGCACACGAGCAAGTCGGCGCCATCGCTGCTGGCGCGCTCCATGCGCGC
This sequence comes from Janthinobacterium rivuli, assembly GCF_009208735.1. Taxonomy (GTDB): domain Bacteria; phylum Pseudomonadota; class Gammaproteobacteria; order Burkholderiales; family Burkholderiaceae_D; genus Janthinobacterium. The sequence continues at coordinate 105,408 of NZ_WFLJ01000006.1, forward strand.
GATGATGGCGGCACAATTGGCGTCAAAGTCGCCCACGGTGGGGTTGAGCTGGGCGACGGCGATGGTCAGCATGGCGATCCTTCATTGGTTACGCTTGAAACCACTATCCTGCCTGAAAAATTTTCTGAGCGTACTGATGCAATCGTGCAAGCCCGCCGATCCAGCCACGATCAAACCACTACAAGGTCTTGAGCCAGGTCCGCAAGCGCGTGCGCGCATTCGCATACGGCGACGACGTATTGAACTGGATCATGCGCCCCATCGTGTAATGCGTGTACCAGGGCTGGCCATACAATTGCGCGTCGTCATGGCTTTCGATCAGCGCCAGCAGCGCGTTCTTTGCCTGTTCCAGGCGCCGCTGCAAGTCGTCCATGCCCAGTTCAGCATGGTCGGCATAGAAGCGTTGCGCCAGTTTTCCCAGAGCGTTCCACGTGAAACCTTCGGCGGGAAAGGCGATGTCCTCGATGCGCTTGCCGTCGCGCAGCTGCGCGTGCCAGTGCAAGACCAGCTCATTCCAGCCCACCAGATACGCGAGCAGATCGCACACGCTCATGCGCGTGCCCGCCACTTGCCCTTCCAGCACGGGATCGCGCGCCAGCGCCGGCGGCACGCGCGCCAGCTCCTGCGTCAACTTCGCATACGTGCTGTTGATGGCGGTGATCAGTTCCTGCTTGCTGTTGGGGATCGCCATCACGCCGCCCGGCTCACCGGCAAGCCAGCCGCCTGCCAGTCGTCGTAACCGCTGCCGAGGCGGCGCGCATGCAAGCCATGCAGGCGCAGGGCCGCCACCGCCTGCACGGACAACACGCAATACGGGCCACGGCAGTAGGCGGCGATGTCCTGGTGAGCGGGCAGCTCGGCGTAGCGGCGCGCCAAGTCGTCAAACGGAATATTGATCGCGCCGGGCAAGTGGCCGGCGGCGAATTCCTGCGCCGGCCGCACGTCGAGCACGGTGATGCTGGCTTCGCGCATGCGTTCCAGCAACTCGTCGCCCGTGAGCGCTTCCACGTGGTCGCCCCGGCCCAGCGCCTGTAATTCGCTGCGCTGATGCTGCGCATACACGTCCAGCGCAGCGAGCAACTGCATGACAGGGCCGCTGCCGAGCCGGTACAGCACGCGCTTGCCGTCGCGCCGCGCCAGCACGAAACCGGCGCGCCGCAACTGCTGCAAATGCTGGGAGGTATTCGCCACGGACAAGCCCGTCAACTCCACCAGCTGCTCCACCGCATATTCGCCGTGCACGATCTGCTCGAGCAGGCGCAAGCGCGGCGCGCTGCCTAAAATATGGGCAAACCCGGCGGAACCGGTGAGCAATTCGATATCGGCATTTTTCATTGACACGATGCTAGCACCCTTATAACATTCAAGCAATCAATTGAATGTTAGGAACAGCAATGCCAATACTCTGGCTCGATGCGCTGGCGATCGGCGTGGGCGCGACGGCGGTGATGGATGTGTGGGCGGTGGCGTTAAAACGCTACTGGTGCATTCCCTCGCTGAACCTGGCGATGGTGGGGCGCTGGCTCGGCCATTTGCCGCGCGGCACTTTCACCCACGTCAACATCGCCCAGGCGGCGCCCGTGCGCGATGAGGCGGTCCTGGGCTGGACGGCCCACTACCTCATCGGCGTGCTGTTTGCGGCCGTGCTGCTGGCGCTGGTGGGGGACCAGTGGGTGCAAACGCCGACCTTCGCGCCGGCCCTGCTGGCGAGCCTGGTGAGCGTGGCCGCGCCGTTCTGCATCTTGCAGCCGGGCATGGGTGCCGGCTTGGCCGCCAGCAAGACGCCGCATCCGGCCGCCGCCCGCCTGCGCAGCCTGACGGCGCACGCGGCGTTCGGCATCGGCCTGTACCTGGCGGCGCTGCTGTGGTCGACGGTCCGCTAGGACGTCAGCGGCGGCACGGGCGGGGGCGCTGGCGCGGCTGCCACCGCCGACATGACCGGCGCCTCGGGCTGGGCCGGCACGGTGCTCAGCACCATCGTGCTGGGCTTGGCGATCGCGATGTGCGCGTCGTCCAGGCGCTTGAGCAGCTCGAACAGCAGGGCGCTGCGGATGCCCGAGGTCAGGCGCGGCGACGAGGCATAGCCGGTGGCGTTGAACAGCAACAAGCCATTGTCGATGCCGTCGAGCTGCACGCTGGGCGCCGGCGTATCGAGCACGTCAGGATTGTCGACAAAGGTGGACAGGATCAGCGCGCGCGCCGCTTGCGCATCCGTGCCCAGCGGCAGCGGCAGCTTGACCTGCACCAGGCCCAGGGGATTTGCCAGGGTGACGTTGCGTACCGTCTTGGTGATGAATTCCGAGTTCGGCACGATCACCGTCGAGCGGTCGCCCAGCTGGATTTCCGTGGCGCGCACGTTGATGCGGCGAATATCGCCTTCCACGCCGCCCAGGGACACCCAGTCGCCCACCTTCACGGGGCGCTCGGCCAGGAGAATCAGGCCGGAGACGAAGTTCTGCACCACCGCCTGCAAGCCGAAGCCGATACCCACCGACAAGGCCGACGCCACCCACGCGATGCGTTCCAGGCCGATGCCGGCCGCCGACAGGGCCAGCGCCACGGCCAGCACGCCGCCGATGTAGCCGAACAGGGTGATGAACGACACTTGCATGCCGGAATCGAGATTGGTGGTCGGCAAATAACTGTTTTGCAGCCAGCGCTTGAACAGGCCCAGCGCGACAAAGCCGACGAGCAGCACCAGCAGGGCCTGGATCAGCGCGCCGGGGCGGATCGCCACTTCGCCGATGGCCAGACCATCCTGCAGCTTGCCGACCCGCTGGAACAATTCGCCCGGCCCTTCGCCAAACGGCGCCAGCAGCAGCATCAGGGCCAGCAGCACGACGATGGCGCGGCCGACGCCCGACAGCAGCACGGCCGCCTGGTCGCGCGCCTTGGGCGTGGCCAGCACGGGATGGGCGGCGTCCGGCGGCGGCGGCGTCGAGGCCAGCAGCATGCAGATATCGTCGACCAGCACCGTCAGCAGATAGGTGCTGCACAGCACCACGATGACCCAGGCGATTTGCTTGGCGACAAAACTGCCGAACGCCACATAGCCGATCAGCAAACTGATGACGCTCGACGCCAGCGCCAGCCACAGCAGCACCGTGACGACCCGCAGCCACAGCGGTGTGACCAGGGTGGCGGGATCGGCCTCGCGCAACTGGCGCCAGCAGCGCTCGGCGCGCATCAAGCCATAGGCGATGGTCGTGCTCATCACCAGGGCGACGATGCAATTGACGGCCACGGCGGTGGACAAGCCCGCATTGATGACGATGGTGACCCGTTCCGTCGCCCACACCAGCACGACGATGAAGGAAAACATCGACGGGAAGTTGCGCATGCGGTGCGCCAGCGCGTCGGGCAGGGGCAGCAGACGCCACGACACGCGCCGGGGCGACAGCAGGGCGTGGCCGAGTCCCGCCGTGAAACCGGCAAAACAGATGATGCCGATCAAGCTGCTCAGGAAAGTCGAGGTTTTGTCCGACAGGCCGCCCTCCCAGCGCAAGCCCATGGCCAGCAATTCGGCCACCAGGCCCGGCGTGGCCAGCGCCAGCACCAGCACGGCCAGCGCATGCAGCGAGCGGCGCAAGCGGCCATGCGGCACGCGCGTGGACGTGACCACCAGCAGATAGCGCGAGATCCAGACGCTGGCGCCGATCACGGCCACGATACCGGCCAGCAAGCCGCCCCAGGCCGACCACGGCGTGGCGCTGGCCGCGTTCGCCAATTCCAGCTCCAGCGCCCGCAGGCGCTGCAAATTCTGCGGCAATTCCGCATGCAACTGCTTCCAGAACGAGCCGGCGAGTATCGAGGCCGTGCGCTCGCCCAGGCGCGCCTGCAACTGCGCGCGGCGCGCCGTCGACACTTGCTCCGACGCCTGCGTCGCTTCCACGGCCAGCAGGCGCGCCAGTTTTACCTGCGCATCGAGCGCGCTGCTGGTGCGGTCCAGCTGGCTGCGCTGCGCCGCCACATCGGGGGCATCTTTCGTGCCCGCCGCCGGCTTGCCCAGCTCGGCCAACCGCGCCTGCACGCTCGACAGGGTGGGCGCGAGCGCCTCGGCCACCTTGTCCGCCTCGGCGCTGGCCGCCAGCGCATCGGCGCGCATCTGCGACAGGGTCGCGTCATCGAGCTCCGCCTCGCCATCGAGCGCCTTCTGGATGCTGGTGATCTGCTTGCGCAAGCCATCGAGGCGTTGGTCGGCCGTGGCGGCATCGTCGACGGGCTGCGACCAGGCCGGTGGCGCGGCCAGCGAGCACGCCAGCAACAATGCCAGCAGGAAGGGGAAGAAACGGAGACGGAAAGAAGTCATGCGGACCTATGGCTGAAAAGGAGAAGAACGGCCGGATTGGCGGCGCCGCCGGTCATGGCGTGCCACCCGGCGGGTGCCTGCCAATATAGCTGAAAACGCGCGCAAGCCGCAGGATAGGCGGAACTGGCGTGCGCTCCGGGGAGCGACTAGGCATATTGCCCTATGGAAATGTCCTTCAAAAAGGTCTAGGATCGTTGTCCGCTTGGCGGCGCGGCACCCATCTGCACGCCGCCGACCTTTTCACCATTCCCTCCGTATTGAGACCGCCATGAAGTTTTTATCCAATCTGACCATCGGCACACGCCTTGCCGCAGGCTTTGGCGCCATCGGCGCCATGCTGATCATCATCTCCTGCCTGGGCATTGCCATGCTGGGCAAGATCAACCAGGGCACCGGCCATATCGTGCATGACAGCATGCCCAAGATCGAGCTCGCCAACAGCGTGTCGGCCAACATCAACGACATCGCCATTGCCCTGCGCAACATGATGCTCAGCGCCGATCCGGCCGACCAGCGCAAGCAAACGGACGCCATCCTGGCCGCGCGCCAGGCGGCGGCCGGCAATCTCGGCAAGCTCGCGCGCATGCTCGATTCCGACCGCGAGCGCGCCTTGCTGGCCAAGATGAACGACGCCAACACGCGCTATGCACAGGGGCAGGAAGTGCTGCTGGAACTGATCAGGAGCGGCACGCCGGACGACAGCAGCGCCTACCTGTACGGCCAGCTGCGCCCCGTCTTACTCGTCTACAAGCAATTGATCGCTGAACAGATCAGCTTGCAAAACACGCTGGCCACCACGGCGGGCGACAAGGCCAATGCCACCTATGCCAACACGCGCACCTTGTTGATCGGCATGTCGCTGGCGGCGCTGGCCATCGCGGCGGCGTTGGCGTATGGCATCACGCGCTCCATCACCGGTCCCGTCACCACGGCACTGCAGGTGGCCAACACGGTGGCCGCCGGCGATTTGCGCAGCCAGATCAGCGTGCAGTCGCGCGATGAAATGGGGCAACTGCTGCAGGCGCTCAAGCGCATGAACGACAACCTGGCGCACACGGTGGGCACGGTGCGCGCCGGCACGGAAACGATCGCCTCGGCCTCGTCCGAAGTGGCGGCGGGCAGCCTGGACCTGTCGGCGCGCACGGAGCAGCAAGCCAGCTCGCTGGAAGAGACGGCCTCTTCCATGGAAGAGCTGACCTCGACCGTCAAGCAGAATGCCGACAATGCGCGCCAGGCGCACGTGCTGGCCGACACGGCCTCCGGCGTGGCGCAGCGCGGCGGCGCCGTCATCGCGCAAGTGGTGGCGACCATGCGGCAAATCGACGCCTCCTCGAACAAGATCGCCGACATCATCGGCGTCATCGATGGCATCGCCTTCCAGACCAACATTCTGGCCTTGAACGCGGCCGTGGAAGCGGCGCGCGCGGGCGAGCAGGGCCGTGGCTTTGCCGTCGTGGCCACGGAAGTGCGCAGCCTGGCGCACCGTTCGGCTGCGGCGGCCAAGGAAATCAAGACCCTGATCGACGACTCGACCCAGACCGTGGCGGCCGGCAGCGAACTCGTGCACCAGGCCGGCAACACCATGAGCGACCTGGTCGACAGCGTGCGCCGCGTCACCGACATCATGGAAGAGATCACCTCCGCCAGCGCGGAACAGACGGCCGGCATCGAGCAAATCAACCAGGCCATCAGCGAGATGGACAACGTCACCCAGCAAAACGCGGCCCTGGTGGAAGAATCGGCCGCGGCGGCCGCCGCCATGCAGGAGCAGGCGGCGACCCTGGCGCAGGTGGTGAGCGCATTTAAACTTGAGGCCGGCAAGCCGCATTCCAACGCGGCAATCGCCACGAGCAAGGCACCGCGCCAGCAAGCCATTGCCCTGCGCGTGCCCGCTGCCGGGAGAGCTGCGCCGGCAGCAACGGCGTCATCCGACTGGGAAGAGTTCTAAGGCCGCAATAACAACGCCACGGACACCTGCCGGTGCCTGTGGCGTCATGCAGCATAGTCTGCTTCCTGTTGCGGCAAGGCAAAACTCACCTATTCGGTATGTCCCCCTCCTGCTAGGAGATTTCTCTGCGGATGATGTCCGCGCCCGCGCTGAGCGCATGCAGTTTGCCTCGGGCGACGCGGCGAGACAAGGGCGCCATGCCGCAGTTGGTGCTCGGGTAGAGCTTGTCGGCATCGACGAACCGCAGCGCCTTGCGCAGGGTGTTGGCCACTTCCTCCGGCGTTTCAATGGTGTTGCTTGCCACGTCGATGGCGCCGACCATCACTTTCTTGCCGCGTATGAGTTCAATCAGGTCGATGGGCACACGCGAGTTGTGGCATTCCAGCGAGATGATGTCGATATTCGATTGCTGCAGCTTGGGAAAAGATTCCTCGTATTGACGCCACTCGGACCCCAAGGTATTTTTCCAGTCCGTATTGGCCTTGATGCCGTAACCATAGCAAATATGCACGGCCGTTTCGCATTTGAGCCCTTCGATCGCCCGCTCCAGGGTGGCAATCCCCCAATCATTGACTTCATCAAAGAACACATTGAATGCCGGTTCGTCAAACTGGATGATGTCGACGCCGGCCGCCTCCAGTTCCCGCGCTTCCTGGTTGAGGATCTTGGCGAATTCCCAGGCCAGTTTTTCGCGGCTCTTGTAGTGGCTGTCATACAGCGTATCGATCATCGTCATGGGACCCGGCAAGGCCCATTTGATCGGCTGGCTGGTTTGCTGACGTAAGAATTTGGCGTCCTCGACAAACACCGGCTTGGTGCGGCTCACGGCGCCCACGACGGTCGGCACGCTCGCATCGTAGCGGTCGCGGATTCTGACGGTCTCGCGTTTGTCAAAATCGACGCCGCTCAGATGCTCGATAAACGTGGTGACGAAATGCTGGCGCGTTTGCTCGCCATCACTGACGATATCGATGCCCGCCTGCTGCTGTTCCTGCAGCGACAAACGCAAGGCATCCTGTTTGCCTTCGATTAATTCCTCGTCCTGCAATTTCCAGGGCGACCACAGTTTTTCAGGCTGCGCCAGCCAGGAAGGTTTGGGCAAGCTGCCGGCGGTTGAAGTAGGCAATAATTTTTTCATGATCAATGATGTCGTGTATGTTGTTTAATTGGAGAGCGCGGTGGCAGCCCATTGTTCAAGCACATTCTTGTAAGGCTTGATGAAGTGCTCTTCCGTATATTTGCCTTGCTTGACAGCCAGCTGGCTGCGCTCTTCCCGGTCATAGACAATTTGCGTCAGCGAATAATCCTGGTTCTTCAGGCTAGGCTGATAAACTTTTCCCGCCGCGCAATTGGCGTTGTAAATTTCAGGCCGGTAAATCTTTTGAAAGGTCTCCATCGTGCTGATGGTGCCGATCAGCTCAAGATTGCTGTAGTCCCCCAGCAGGTCGCCGACAAAATAGAACGCCAGCGGGGCGGCACTGTCTGGCGGCATGAAATAGCGCACTTGCAGGCCCATTTTTCCGAAATATGCATCCGTCGAGGAAAATTCATTCTGTTGATACTCGACGCCCAGGATGGGATGCCGATTCTCGGTCCGATGGTAGATCTTGCTGCTCGAGGCGCTGATGCAGATGACAGGCGGCTTGTTGAAATGCGCCTTGTACGTATCTGAGTTAACAAAGTGCCTGAACAGCTTGCCATGAAAATCGCCGAAGTCATCCGGAGCGCTGAAGGTGGCTTTATGATTGTTGTACTCTGGCAGCAGCACGCTGAAGTCGTAATCGCGCACGTAAGAAGAGAAGTTATTCCCGGCAATGCCGGCGATGCGTTCCCCGCTAGTTTTGTCGACGATATTCGGCTTCAAGATCTCGATCAACGGGATGTTGCCGCCGGCGACATCAATATTCAATTCGACGGAAATGATTTCGAGCTCGACAGCGTAGCGATCGCCGTTCGGGTTGTCCCAATGCGCCAGGTTGTTGAAGCGATTGCTGATCATCCGCAGGGTATTGCGCAGGTTCTCCTGGCGACGTGCTCCCCTGGCCAGATTGGCAAAGTTGGTCGTCAGGCGCGTGTTATCGGCCGGACGATAGTTTTCATCGAAAACAATGCTCTTGATGTTGAATGCAAAATCGTTGCTCATGGTGATCTGGTGTCCTGATTTTTTTGCGAAAAATGAATGGGGCGATTGGCGACCGCCGTGATGCGTTTCAGGCTGCGACCGTTTCGTCTGCGGTGGCAGAGCGCGCATGGCGGGTCAAGCCGAACAGTGGCAATGCCCGTTGCACCGCCAGCATGGCGCGCTGGAGCAGGGCCTCGTCCTGCACGCGGTAGTCGGCGAAATCCTTGTCGGTCGCGTAGACACCCAGCGGCAATGTGCGTGCCTGGAAAAAGCTGAACAGCGGCCGCAACTGGTGATCGATCATCAGGGCATGGCGCTCGCTGCCGCCGGTGGCGGCCAGCAGGACTGGCTTGTCGATCAAGGCGTCCTGATCAATGAAATCGAAGAAGTGCTTGAACAGGCCCGTGTACGCGCCGCGATACACCGGTGTGGCCACCACCAGGATGTCGGCTTGCTCGACCGCGGCAAGTTCCCGCTCCACCGTATCGGGCAGGTGCGAGCGCCAGACCGCGCCGGCCAGCTGTGGTGCGAGCTGGCCCAGTTCGACCAGGCGTTGTTCGCACAGCACTTCGTCGGCGATCAGGTCCATCAGGTGCTCTGCCAGGGCGGCCGCCTTGGAAGGGCGTTGCAGCCCGCCGGAAACCGCGACTAAACGAAGGGGACGTGTCATGTTTGCTTTCATAGGGATGGATGCGCCAGGGCCGACAAATGCAGGCAACAAGGGGATCGATGATAGCGGCGAAGATCGATGAAGTATAATGGTCTTATTTCATACATCCATGAACATGGCTCATCTCAATGCTTGAACGCATCCACCTCAGCATCGTCCAGCAGGTCGAAAGACAAGGGTCGTTGACGGCCGCCGCCAGCGTGCTGCACCTGACCCAGTCGGCCCTGAGCCACAGCATGAAGAAGCTGGAGCAGCAACTGGGCACCGATGTGTGGCTGCGCGAAGGGCGCAACCTGCGCCTGACGCAGGCCGGCCAGTATCTGCTGGCGGTGGCGAACCGGGTGCTGCCGCAACTGGACCTGGCCGAGGAGCGCCTGGGCCAGTTCGCGCAGGGCGAGCGCGGTGCGTTGCGCATCGGCATGGAATGCCACCCTTGCTACCAGTGGCTGCTCAAAATCGTTTCCCCATATCTGGCCGCCTGGCCCGACGTGGACGTGGACGTCAAGCAGAAGTTCCAGTTCGGCGGGATCGGCGCGCTCTTCGGCTACGAGATCGACCTGCTGGTCACGCCCGACCCGCTGTACAAGCCGGGGCTGACATTCGAACCCGTGTTCGACTACGAGCAGGTGCTCGTCGTGGCCAAGGGCCATGCGCTGGCGTCGGCGGCCTTTGTGAAGCCCCAGCAACTGACCCAGGAAGTGCTGATCAGCTACCCCGTGGACATCGAGCGCCTGGACATCTACAACCAGTTCCTGCTGCCGGCCGGTGTCACGCCCAAGCGCCACAAAGCCATCGAAACGACCGACATCATGCTGCAGATGGTGGCCAGCGGCCGCGGCGTGGCCGCCCTGCCGCGCTGGCTGGTCGAGGAATACGCGGCCAAGATGGACGTGGTGCCGGTGCGGCTGGGTGCGCGCGGCATCGCCAAGCAGATTTTCCTGGGAGCGCGCGAAACGGACACCGCCATCGACTACGTGCGCGCCTTCATCGCACTGGCGCGCCAGCCTGTCAGTGCGCAAGGAGGCTAAGCACACACGCCTGTTTGCTGGAGCCGGCTACTGCGCGCCTTCCATGGATGCCACCGTGTCGAAGATATGCGCCAGCGCGCTTTCCATGGCGCCGGCAGTCGCGTCGCCGCTCTGGTTGGTGATGATGAAGACGCCAAGCTGATATTTGGGAACGATGTAGGCGTAGCTTTGCGCACGTGGCACGCCGCCATGGTGGACATAATGCGTGCCCAACTGGCCATTGCTGCCGATGTTCCAGAAGTAGCCGATGCTGAAGTCGTCCTGAAAGCGCACCAAAGGCTTGTGCGATTCGACGACCGCGCGATGGGCGCCCAATTGCAGGCGCAGGTACTTCGCCATATCCGGCATGGTCGACTTCAGGTTGCCGGCCGCCCCCCAGGGCAGTTGTGGCATCGGTGTCGTCACGACGGGATTGTCGCTGTGGTAGCCGGGCGCCAGCCGGCCGCTATCCTGTGCCGTGAGTCTCAGCCTGGTATCGTGCATGCCGGCTTCGCGCGCGACGAATTGCGTGAGCAGCGCTGCATACGGCATGCCATAGATGGTTTCGAGCGTGTGCGCAATGAGTTCGGTACCGGCGCTGGAATAGGCGTAGTCCTTGCCGAGCGGACCTTGGATGCTAACCGCGTGCAAGTCCTGCCAGAATTGCGGCTGGCCGTAGTTGGCATAGGCGGCATTGAGCTTTGCCGGCGTGGCGTGTGCCGTGAAATCCTGCAAGACGGTGTTCACCTGCAATGGCAGCATGCCCGGCATATGGCTGGTGTGCGTGATCAGATGGCGCAAGCGAATGGGCTGCCCCTGCGACTGCAGGTTCGGGTAGGGGCCCGGCAGGTACTTTTGTATGGGATCGTCGAGCGCCGCCTTGCCATCCAGCACGGCGTTCGCCAGTAGCAGGCCAGCAAAAGTTTTGCTGACCGAGCCGATTTCATACAGCGTTGTATCGTTCGGCGGATTGGCTTTGCCGGTCTCCAGCTCGCCTTGATGCAGAATGAATTCCTTGCCCCGATAAACGACCGCGATCGAGGTCGCGTGCAGCAATGTCGACTGCAGCAGGGTGGTCGCGGTCTCGCGCATTGCCGCAGGAATGTCATGCGCAGGTGCCGTGGCGGCGGGCTTGCAAGCTGCCAGCACGAGTGTCATTCCAGTTATGATTGCGGCGAGTCTAGTCATCATGCGCACCATCCAGGGGGGAGGGGCATTCTCGCACAATGAATTCCGCGGTGACAGAAAAAAGTCATGCGTATGGTTTGGCGGATAAAGGAAAACGCCACCCGGAGGTGGCGTTTTATTTGCATTCTTGCTGGCCCGGGACAGCGCCCGGTCTGCTTACTCCACCGTCACCGATTTGGCCAGATTGCGTGGCTTGTCCACATCCGTGCCGCGCGCCAGCGCCGTGTGGTACGCGAGCAATTGCAACGCGACCACGTGCAGGATCGGCGACAAGTCACCGTAGTGCTCGGGCAGACGGATGACGTGCAAGCCTTCGCCGGAGCTGATGCGCGAGTCGACGTCGGCGAAGACGTACAGCTGGCCGCCACGGGCGCGCACTTCCTGCATGTTCGATTTCAGCTTTTCGATCAGCGCGTCGTTCGGCGCGATGGTGACGACCGGCATTTCATTCGTCACCAGGGCCAGCGGGCCATGCTTCAGTTCGCCGGCCGGATACGCTTCGGCATGGATATACGAGATTTCCTTCAGTTTCAAGGCGCCTTCCAAGGCGATCGGGTAATGCATGCCGCGGCCCAGGAAGAGGGCGTTTTCCTTGCGGGCGAATTCCTCGGACCAGGCGATGATCTGCGGTTCCAGCGCCAGCACGGACGCGATGGCGACGGGCAGGTGGCGCATGGCTTTCAGGTGCGCCGCTTCCTGCTCTTCAGACAGGTGGCCATTGACTTGCGCCAGGCACAGAGTCAGCAGGAACAGGCCGGCCAGCTGCGTCGTAAACGCCTTGGTCGAGGCCACGCCCACTTCCACACCGGCGCGCGTGATGTAGGCCAGCGCGCATTCGCGCACCATGGCGCTGGTGGCCACGTTGCAGATGGTGAGAGTGTGCTGCATGCCCAGGCTGCGCGCATGTTTCAGGGCGGCCAGGGTGTCGGCCGTTTCGCCGCTTTGCGAGATGGTGACGACCAGGGTGTTCGGGTGCGGCACGCTGTCGCGGTAGCGGTATTCGCTGGCCACTTCCACACTGACGGGCACCTTGGCGATCGATTCGATCCAGTACTTGGCCGTCATGCCCGCATACGAGCTGGTGCCGCAGGCAAGGATCAGCACGCGATCGATCTGCTTGAAGATTTTATACGCGTCGTCGCCGAACAATTCCGGCATGATGCCCGTCACGCCTTCGAGCGTGTCGCCGATGGCGCGCGGCTGTTCAAAAATTTCCTTCTGCATGTAGTGGCGGTACGGACCCAGCTCGGCCGCGCCCGTGTGGGCATGCACGGTTTTCACTTCGCGCTCGACGGGCTTGCCGTCGACGTCGACGATCCAGCAACGCGACAGTTGCAGGTCGACCACGTCGCCTTCTTCCAGGTAGATGATCTGGTCCGTCGTGCCGGCCAGGGCCATCGCGTCCGAGGCGACAAAGTTTTCACCGTTGCCCAGGCCGACGATCAGGGGCGAGCCCTGGCGTGCGGCCACCACGCGGTGCGGCTCGTCGCGGCAGAAGACGGCGATCGCATACGCGCCGTCGAGGCGTTTGACGGCCTGCTGCACGGTCTCGAACAGGTCGCCGTTGTACATGTGCTCGACCAGGTGGGCGATCACTTCCGTGTCCGTCTGGCTCTGGAAGACGTAACCGAGGGCCGTCAGTTCGGCGCGCAGTTCGTCGTGGTTTTCGATGATGCCGTTATGCACCAGCGCCACGCGGGCGTTCTCTTCCGTTGGGGAGAAGTGTGGGTGGGCATTGAAGGAGACCGGGGCGCCATGCGTGGCCCAGCGCGTGTGGGCGATGCCCGTGAAGCCGCTCAAGCCTTCTTCGGCGATCTGCTTTTCCAGCTCGGCCACGCGCGAGGTGGAGCGCGAGCGCTGCAAACGGCCATCCGCATGCAGGGCGATGCCGCAGGAATCGTAGCCGCGGTATTCCAGGCGCTTCAAGCCCTCGACCAGGATGGGAGTGATGTTACGTTGCGCTACCGCGCCGACGATGCCGCACATGGAAACCTCTGTCTAAAAATTCATCAATGCACGCATGCTAAAGCAGAGCGCATGAAATATGCTTTCTAAATCTGTGTATTTTTGAATGAATATTTCACGACTATTTTCCGGTGAAATATTATTTCATTTAAAATCAATATATTCTCCAATTCATCAAAATCATGAACCATAGCAACATTACCCTCGACGAGATCGATCGTCGCATCCTGAACGCCTTGCAACTTGACGCATCGCAAACCAACAGTGAGCTGGCGCAAGCGGTGCACGTCTCGGCGCCCACGTGTTTGCGCAGGGTCAAGCATTTGCGGGAAAGCGGCGTCATCGAGCGGCAAGTGGCCATCGTCGCGCCACAGCTGGTGGGGGCGCGCCTGACGGCCATCGTGGAAATCACGCTCGACGTGCAGGCGTTTGAGCGCATGGCCGAATTCGAGCAACTGGTGGCGGACGAGCCTGCCGTGCTGCAGTGCTATCGCGTCTCGCCCGGGCCCGACTTCGTGCTGATGGTGCAGGTGGCCGACATGCCCGCCTACCACGCGCTGGCGCACCGCCTGTTCGCCGCGCACGCGAATGTGCGCAACGTGAAAAGCTATTTTTCCACGTTCCGCAGCAAATTCGAGACGCGCATCGCGGTGTGAAGCAGGCTGGCAGAGAAGTTATCCTCGCTTATCCCTTGATTCCCTCCTGCTTATGCACAAGTTTATCCACAGTATAAAAATCACCGATTTCCACGGCTGCCACATCCGGCCTCGCGAGAAGCCCTGCAACAAATGCATATCGGCGCTGGCATAAAACTTATCCCGGCTTATTCATCGCTTGTCCACGCCTTGACAACAGGCTTTTGCACAGCTTTACCCACAGGCCACCTCTACAAACAAGCTCAATATATCCTTTGAATACAATGACTTGGAAGTTATTCATGACTTATCCTCAGCTTGCGCACAAGCTTATCCACATTCGGACAAGCAAGAATCCTGAATATTTTTTGGCAGCTGTGCAGGCTCGCTTGCACGCTGGCGCACCAGGTTCGAGGGGATAACTTATCCCGTCTTTTCCACCGTTTATACGCCGCTTATACCGGGCTTATCCATCACTTGTCAGCATGCTTGTTCACACGTTTATCCACACTCGACAATACAGAGAAAATACGGAATGTAAAAATGGCGCGACTTATCCCGGGTTGCCAGCCAATACTCCACAGGATTATCCACAGGCATGAAAAAACGCCGCCAGCCCGGACAGGCTGACGGCGTCATGCGTACCGAAGGCGGTGCGCTTACTTCTTGATTTTCACGGGGCGCGTCCAGCCGTCGATGGTTACCTGGCGCGCGCGCGACACGGTCAGCTTGCCGGCCGGCGCATCTTTCGACAAGGTCGTGCCGGCGCCCAGGGTGGCGCCCTTGCCGACGGTGACGGGGGCGATCAGCTGGCTGTCGCTGCCAATGAAGGCGTCGTCTTCAATCACCGTACGGAACTTGTTCACGCCATCGTAGTTGCAAGTGATCGTGCCGGCGCCGATGTTGACCTTCGAGCCGATGGTGGCGTCGCCGATGTAGGCCAGGTGGTTGGCCTTGCTGTGCGCGGCGACCTGGCTGTTCTTCACTTCGACGAAGTTGCCGATATGCACGTCTTCCGCCAGGACCGTGCCCGGGCGCAGGCGCGCGTAGGGGCCGATGATGGAAGCGGCGCCGACGATGGCGTCCTCGATATGGCAGAACGGCTTGATGTGCGCGCCGGCCGCCACCGTGGCATTGATGAAGACGTTGTTCGCGCCCACGCGTACGCCGTCGCCCAGTTCGACTCTGCCTTCGAACACGCAGCCGACGTCGATGGTGACATCGCGGCCGCAAATGAGTTCGCCGCGCACGTCGATGCGGGCCGGGTCGAGCAAAGTCACGCCCCGTTCCAGCAAGGCTTGCGCGATATTGTTCTGGTGAATGCGTTCGAGCTGGGCCAGTTGCACCTTGCTGTTGACGCCCGCCACTTCCCACACGGCGGCCGGGTGGGCCGAGGTGACGGCCACGCCATCGGCGACGGCCTGGGAGACGATATCGGTCAGATAGTATTCCCCTTGAGCATTGTCATTCGACAAGGCCGACAGCCATTGCTTCAGCGCCACGGTGGGCGCGACCATGATGCCGCTGTTGATCTCGCGGATGGCGCGCTCTTCTGGCGTGGCATCCTTTTCCTCGACGATGCGCACGATGGCGCCATGCTCGCGCACGATGCGGCCCAGGCCGAAGGGATCGTCCTGTTCCACGGTCAAAATGGCCAGCTTGTCCTTGCCGGCCGCCTGCACCAGTTGCTGCAGGGAAGCGGCGCTGGTCAGCGGCACGTCGCCGTACAGGATCAGGGTCGGCACGCTGTCATCGAGCAAGGATACGGCTTGCTGCACCGCATGGCCGGTGCCCAGCTGCTGGGTTTGCTCGGCGGCATCGATCGCCAGGGCAGGGTTCACCTTGTAGCCGTCGAGCAACTTCAGCACCGCAGCGCCCCCATGTCCGTAAATCACGCATAATCGGGACGGCGCCAGGCCGAGCGCCGTGTCGATGACGTGCGACAACAGCGGTTTTCCCGCCAACGGGTGCAATACCTTGGGCAGTGCCGACTGCATGCGTTTGCCCATACCGGCAGCGAGAATGACAACGTTCATAGACCGTCTTTTATAAGTTAAGAATATGAAAAAGTTTAACACGCAGGCCCCGTCTTCCGCGCCTTCCAGCCGCTTTATGTATGCCGTGCTGGCCATCGTGCTCGTTGTCATGGCCGGCTGCAGCGGCTTGCGCCTGGCCTACAACAATGGCGATACCGTGCTGTACTGGTGGCTGAACGCGTATGTCGACCTGGACCGCGACCAGAAGGGCTGGGTGCGCGACGATATCGACAAGCTGTTTGACTGGCACCGCAAGACGCAATTGAAGGATTACGTGGAGATCCTGCGCACCGGCCAGAAGCAGTTGCAAGGCAATACCACGCAGGCCGATCTGATGATGGATTACAGCGAGATCAAGCAGCGCACGCAGGCGCTGCTGCTGAAGGCGGCGCCCGAACTGGCCGACCTGGCGCGCTCGCTCAAGCCCGAACAGATCGCGCAGATGGAAAAGAAGTTCAAGTCGAACAATGAGGATTACCGCAAGAAATACCTGAGCGGCGACCAGGAGAAACGCCAGAAACTGCGCTACAAGAAAGCCATGGAACAATTCGAACTGTGGTTCGGCGGATTCAGCAGCGAGCAGGAAGCCATCATCCGCAAGGCGTCCGACGCGCGTCCGCTGAACAACGAGATCTGGCTCGACGAACGCACGCGGCGCCAGCAGAATGTGTTGAACCTGGTCAAGAAAGTCCACCAGGAAAAACTCAGCAAGGAAGCCAGCGCGGCCTTGATCACGACCCTGATCAAGGACAGTTTCGAGCGCCTGGAGCACTCGGAGCGCAAGGCTTTCTTTGATGCCTACGAAAGCAGCACGGCGCAGATGGTCTTGACGGTGATCAAGATCGCCACGCCGGCGCAAAAAGCCCACGCCGTCAAGCGCATGCAGGGCTGGATCGACGATTTCAATTCCCTGGCCACGCAAGCCAAATAGCCAGGCAGCGCCAGCAGGGGGGAGGGGGCCATATGCTATAGTGGCCCCCATCGAATTGAAGAAATTCCCATGCAAAAGAAAATAAAGAAACCCGCCAAAGTCCCCGTCCACCACGCGCCGCCACCGAACCAGGTGCGCATCATCGGCGGCCAGTGGAAGCGCTCCGTGCTGCCTGTTTTGCAGGCACTGGGCCTGCGCCCGACGCCGGACCGCGTGCGCGAAACCGTCTTTAACTGGATCAATCACTTGCGTGACGGCGACTGGTCCAATGCCCAGGTGCTGGACCTGTTCGCCGGCAGCGGCGCACTCGGCTTCGAAGCGGCCAGCCGCGGCGCCGCCGCCGTCACCATGGTCGACACCCATACGCCCGTGATCCGCCAGCTGGAAGAAAACAAGACGAAATTGCGCGCCGACAATGTCCAGCTGCTGCGCGGCGACGCCTTGCTGACGGCGCAAGGCCTGGCCTCGCGCGGCCAGCGTTTCGACCTGATCTTCCTCGACCCGCCCTACCAGCAGGATTTCCTCGCGAAAGTGTTGCCCTTGTGCGCCAACCTGCTCAGGGAAGGCGGCATGGTGTATGCGGAATCGGGCTTGCCGCTCGTCTTCGATGACACCAGCGCCCTGGAAAAACCCGAGTGGATGGCGCCGTGGGAAGTCATCCGTGCCGACAAGGCGGGCACCGTTTATTATCATTTGCTAACTTACAACAAAGTGCCGGCAACTGCCTGAATCTGCCTATAAATGAGGCAAAAAGGCTCCCTGGCCCGAGGCGCAGCACTAATTTAAGGCATAATGCGCGTCTATATTGGTGCATCATCAGGGAGCCGCAATGGTTGTAGCCGTTTATCCAGGAACATTCGATCCGCTCACACGCGGTCATGAAGATTTGGTGCGCCGCGCATCGGGTCTGTTTGACAAGCTGATCGTCGGTGTGGCCGACAGCAAGAACAAGCAACCGTTTTTCTCGCTCGACGAACGCCTGGAAATTGCCAACGAAGTGCTCGGCCACTACCCGAATGTGCAAGTGGAAAGCTTTTCCGGCCTGCTCAAGGATTTCGTGCGCAAGCACGAAGCGCGGGTCATCGTGCGCGGCTTGCGCGCCGTCTCCGACTTCGAATATGAATTCCAGATGGCGGGCATGAACCGCTACCTGTTGCCCGATGTCGAAACCATGTTCCTGACGCCGTCCGACCAGTACCAGTTTATTTCGGGCACCATCGTGCGCGAAATCGCGGCGCTGGGCGGCGACGTCTCCAAGTTTGTCTTCCCCTCGGTGAACCGCTGGCTGCAAAACAAGATTGCCGCCAACGCTGCCTCATCGCAATAAGTAAGAGTGAAATCATGGCATTACTGATCACCGACGAATGCATCAATTGCGACATTTGCGAGCCCGAGTGCCCGAATGACGCGATCTACATGGGCGCGGAAATCTACGAAATCGATCCCAACAAGTGCACCGAATGCGTGGGCCACTTTGACGAGCCGCAATGCCAGCAAGTGTGCCCCGTCAGCTGCATCCCCTTCAATCCCGCCTGGCGCGAAACGCCGGAGCAATTGATGGCCAAGTACGAACGCCTGCAGGCGGAACTTCCCGCCGCAAAAACCTAAGCTTTTCTCTCCCGCCGCCGCTCCGCGCGGCCCTCTTTTACCAACTGTTCTACACTGTGTGCTCAGTTATCCACAGCCCATGGTTTCCACGGAGGTAGAAGATGCAAATCAGCACATCCCGCTTGGGCCGCTCCCTGGCTGCCGCCTGCCTGTGCGCCGCCGTGGCACAAGCGGCGCTGGCCGTCGAGGTGGGCGGCGTCAGGCTGGACGACACGGTGCAGCTGGCCAGCCGCGAATTGAAACTCAACGGCGCCGGCGTGCGCTACAAGGTCATCTTCAAGGTCTACACGATCGCGCTGTACCTGCCGGAAAAGAAAACCCAGCTGGCCGACATCCTGGCGCTGGCCGGGCCGCGCCGCCTGGAAATCGTCATGCTGCGCGACATCACCTCCGACGAGCTGGGCCAGGCCTTCATGCAAGGTTTGAAGCGCAGTTCCGACCAGGCCGACCGCACGCGTCTGCTGAGCCAGACGATGCAGTTCGGCGCCATGTTCGCCATGGTGCCCGGCCTGAAAAAGGGCGACATCCTGACCGTGGACTGGCTGCCGGAAGAGGGGACGTTATGCAAGCTGAACGGCAAACAGGTGGGCGACACGGTGCCGGACCTGGCTTTTTACAATGCGCTGCTGAAAATCTGGATCGGCGCCCATCCGGCCGACACCTTGTTGCGCGCGCATTTGCTGGGAGACATGGCGTAATCGCCTGGCGGCAGGCGTAAAAAAAGCCGGCGCAGGCCGGCTTGTCATGTGCAACAGGCGATCTCAGGCGCGCGTCGACAGGGCGCGCAATTCGGCGGCATTGCTAGGCGACACGCCATCCATCTTGCCCAGGGTGCGCTTCAGGGCTTGCGCTTGACGCATCTGCTGGCGCGCCAGGCGCTCTTCGCGGCTCAGTTTCGGGCGCACCACCAGCATCATGGCGCGGGCGATGCCCACCAGCAAAGGCTTGAACAGCAGGGCGAAGGCGCCCACGGCGACGATCACCAGCACGAGTTGCAGGGCGTTGAGCAGGGATATCTCCAGCACGGGTGCGGATACTGCGTACAGGGCGGAGGCGAAGGTAGACATACTGTTCCAGTGCATTATAGAATTTGCCAGTACTATAGTGCAGTGCAACATATAAATCTAATTCCATTTCTTGATACCAATTATATGAATCGTGAATGGAAAACTGTAATATTTTTTTACGAGTGAAAATATTCGTGCCCGGCGCGGTTTACACTCTTAAGTAATCAATTCAACTTTTATCTTGGGCTTTCCATGAGTTTTCTGACGCTGGATCTGAACTTGCTGCGTGTTTTCGACGCCGTCATGACGGAACAAAACCTGACGCGCGCAGCCGGCCACCTGGCGATGACGCAGCCGGCGGTATCGAACGCCATCAAACGCCTGCGCGAGAGCCTCGGTGACGAATTGCTGATCCGCACGGCATATGGCGTGAAACCCACGCCGCGCGCCGAAGCGCTGTGGCCGTCCGTGCGCTCGGCCCTGGCCAGCCTGGAAGCGGCCGTCACGCCGGAAACCTTCGACGTCTCGAAGACCCACGCCACGTTCCGCATGGCCATGGCCGATGCGACGGCCGCGTTCTGGCTGCCATCCCTGATGCGCTCGATCGAACGGGAAGCGCCGGGCGTCAACGTGCGCATGATGCCGCTGACCACGCGCGAACCGCGTCCCATGCTGCTGCGCGGCGATATCGACCTGGCCGTGGGTTTCTTTCCCGGCGTGGCGGCGCAATTGTCGAGCGAAACGGGTTCGCCCATCCGCCACGAGCGCCTGTATTCCGGCAAGTATGTGTGCGTGATGCGGCGCGGCCATCCGCTGGCCGACAAGGAATTGACTCTGGATAACTACTGCGCGGCGAACCATTTATTGGTGAGCTTTTCCGGCCGCGCGCATGGCTTGATCGACGAAGCGCTGTCGCAGATCCACCGCGAGCGGCGCATCTTGCTGACGGTCAACCAGTTCTTCACGGCAGGGCGCGTGGTCGCCAATTCGGACCTGATCACGGTCTTGCCGCGCCATTTGATCGCCTCGACGGGCATGACGGAGTCCCTGCTGTACAAGGATTTGCCGTTGACCCTGCCGGCCGTCCACCTGGACATGCTGTGGCACGAGCGCGACGCCCGCAGCCCCGCCCACAAATGGCTGCGTAATCATCTGGAAAGCATGAACACGCCCACCTTGCGCACGGCCACGGCGGCCGGCGGCGGCGTGGCGCCCAAGCCGCATATCGAATAAATGATCTGCCAACACCAGAAAAAAACGCCTGATGAATCATCAGGCGTTTTTTTTCATGCATGGCTGCTGGAACGGTAACCAATCCTGAAACCGCCCCAGTGCTTGCCATCAACGTGGATGGGCACGGATAAATCGTGCATGACTTCACCCGTGTCGCGTTTATACGTCTGCAATAAAAACGGCTTGGTGTTGCTGCCGCAGCGCTTGCCCGTGCGGTCGCTGAAGATGCGCTTGGTGCGGTTATGCACCATGTCGGTGGCGTAATCGCCCGTCAGCGGCTGCGAAAATTTCTTGTTGTGCGTGGGAAAATATCCATTGTTGTCGACGGCGCCCGCATACGCCAGGTGGGGCAAGGCCGCCAGCACGCCTTCCTGCAGGTCGGGCAGCACCTTGTCTGTAAATGCGTCGAACTTCGTGTTGTGCTTGGGCGGATTCGTGTTCGGGATGGGGCGGTAGTGGCGGTCAAACAGGGCTTCGCGCGTGATGCGGCCCGACGCGATGGCTTGCTCGAAGAGTTTGCCGACCTCGCGCGCGGCGCGCTGGGCCGCCTCGCGGATCTCGTCGTGCGGCGTGGCCACGCTCGATTCGCCGAGGGCGCCGGCGATCACTTCGGCCCGCTCGGCCAGGGCCATGGCCGACTGCGTGGCGCGCGGCAATTCGGCATTCGTCGACAGCATGCTGTCGCGGATTTGCAGGATGGCGTCGGCGATCAGCTGCGTCGTGTCGACGTGTTCGCGCGAGGCGCGGGCGATTTGCCCGATCTCGTCCTCGGACTCGCCCGACGATTGCTCGATGTGGCTCAGTGAAGCGTGCACGCTTTCCACATTGCGCGCCGCTTCCGTGACGCCCGCCGCCAGCGAACTCATGCCACGCGCGGCCTTTTCCGACTGTTCATTGATTTCGCGCACCATCACGCTGATTTCATCGGAAGCTTCCTTGGTGCGTTGCGCCAATTGCCGCACTTCCCCCGCCACCACGGCGAAACCGCGGCCGTGTTCGCCGGCACGCGCCGCCTCGATGGCGGCGTTCAGCGCCAGCAGGTTGGTGCGCGCGGAAATATCGGAAATGGCTTCCGTAAAGCCCGTGATGCGTTTGGATTTTTCCTGCAGGCTCAGCATGGTGCTGGAGGCGCCCTGCGCTTCCTCGCGTGCGTTATTGATGCGGCGCAAGCCCTGATCCACTTCGGCGCGCGCCGCCACGCTTTCCACGCGCACGCCGGCGGCCACCTTGGCGGCCCGTTCCGCATTGGCGGCAATCTTTTCCGTCATCGCGGCATTTTGTACGGAACTGTCGGCGATGTCGCTGGCCGTGCGCACATCGAGTTCCACCTTCTGTTTGACGGAATCGACAAAATACGAGGTTTCCGCCGCGCCGATCATGATGGCGTCGATGGCGTTGCCCACCGTGTCGGCGAACTGGTGCAAACCCGGCTCGCCGCGCGGACGGCCGGCAAAGGCCAGCAGCGCGGCGCCGATGGCTGCGGCCACGCAGGCGATCAGATAGGGATGCTCGCCACCCGCGAGCAACAGCAGATAGGCCAGGCAACAGGCGACGGCCATGGCCAGGATCGTGAATACAAAGAAACGCACCAGCTGATGCTGCAACTGCTTCATTTGTCCCCCGCTGCGCAAACCCGTCACGTCCCGCCGGGGGACGTGCTGTGACCGTATGCGGGTGGGCACGATTGCCCACCTGGCACCCTGAACGTACGTCTGCGCGGCGTTTCAGGCGGCTACCGGATAGCAGAATTGTAGTTCTACCCTACAACATTTGTTCCGATAGCTCAATCAGAAAAACGGGGCGGCTACACCAGGGTCACTTAATTGGCAATTTGGTGGTGTTTTTGACCTCTTCCATGACGGCATAAGTGTGGGTTTCCCGCACACCTTTCTGCAACAGCGTCTTGCCCAGGAATTCGCGGTAGGCGGCCATGTCCTTGACGCGCGCCTTGACCAGGTAATCGAAACCGCCGGCGACCATATGACATTCCAGTACCTCTGGAATGATTTGTACGCTATGCTTGAAGGCGTCGAACACTTCCGGTGTCGTGCGATCGAGCACGACTTCGATGAACACCAGCAGCGACACGTCGAGCAGCTGCGGGTTCAACTGGGCCGTATAGCCCATGATGTAACCGGATTCGTGCAACTTGCGCACGCGCTCCAGGCAGGCGGCCGGCGACAGGTTCACGCGCGCGGCCAGCTCCACATTGCTGATGCGTCCATCGCTCTGCAATTCCATCAAGATTTTCTTACTGATCTTGTCCAGCATTACCATCACCCCCAAAATTAATATTATTTGGTTAAATTGTCGCATCAAAAACTATCTATTGCTAGCCCCCTGTATTACCAGAATTAATCCATAAGAATCCCCTTTACAATCGAATCATCTTAACGTCCGACTTTCTGTATTTTTTTGCACCAAAAAAGAGCAAGAATTACGTCAGTTTTCGTCCCCTTTTCCTTGTAAAGAGCACTTATGCACCCTGCAGGCCCCTCGGCTTTTACCCCGATTCCTTTTGCTGCGTTCCAGGCAGAAATCCTGCCCGAAGCGACACCACAACGCGCCGCCATCACCGCCGCCTATAGGCGCGATGAGGTTTCCGCCGTGCAGTGGCTGTTGCAACAAGTCCGCCCCAGCAGCACCGAAACGACGGCCGAAGGGCAAGCCTTGGCGCACCGCCTGGTCTCGAACGTGCGCCAAAAACGCACACGCGCGTCCGGCGTCGATGCACTGATGCACGAGTTCTCGCTATCGTCGGAAGAAGGTGTGGCATTGATGTGTCTGGCCGAAGCGCTGTTGCGTATACCCGACAGTCAAACGGCCGACCGCCTGATCGCCGACAAAATCAGCAAGGGCGACTGGAAGAAACATCTGGGCGAATCGCCGTCGCTGTTCGTCAACGCGGCCACCTGGGGCTTGCTGATCACGGGCAAACTGGTCAGTACCAGCAGCGAATCGGGCCTCGGCTCGGCCATGACCAAGCTCATCGCCAAAGGCGGCGAACCGCTGATCCGCAAAGGCGTCGACCTGGCCATGCGCATGCTGGGCAACCAGTTCGTCACGGGCCAGACCATCGAGGAAGCGTTGAAGAACAGCCGCGACAACGAAACGCGCGGCTACCGCTACTCGTACGACATGCTGGGCGAGGCGGCCCTGACACAGCAGGACGCGGCCAACTACTACGCCTCGTACGAAACGGCGATCCATGCCATCGGCAAGGCCTCGAACGGCCGCGGCATCCGCAACGGCCCCGGCATTTCCGTGAAACTGTCGGCCCTGCACGCGCGCTACAGCCGCGCCCAGCGCGCCCGCGTCATGGAAGAATTGCTGCCGAAGGTCAAGGCGCTGCTGTTGCTGGCCAAGCAGTACAACATCGGCTTCAACATCGATGCGGAAGAGACGGATCGCCTGGAACTGTCGCTCGACCTGATGGAAGCACTGGCCTTTGATACAGATTTGGCCGGCTTCGACGGCATCGGCTACGTGGTGCAGGCGTACCAGAAGCGTTGCCCGTTCGCCATCGATTTCCTGATCGACCTGGCGCGCCGCAGCGGCCGCAAGTTCATGGTGCGCCTGGTGAAGGGCGCCTATTGGGATGCGGAAGTCAAACGCGCGCAAGTCGATGGCCAGGAAGGCTATCCCGTCTACACGCGCAAGGTCTACACGGACGTCTCCTACCTCGTGTGCGCGCAAAAACTGCTGGCCGCCAGCAGCCTGATCTATCCACAATTTGCCACGCACAACGCGCAAACCCTGTCGACCATTTATACCTGGGCCAAGCGCGACGGCATTACCGACTACGAATTCCAGTGCCTGCACGGCATGGGCGAGACCTTGTACGACCAGGTCGTCGGCCCCGACAACCTCGACAAGCCGTGCCGCATCTACGCCCCCGTCGGCTCGCATGAAACCCTGCTGGCCTACCTGGTGCGCCGCCTGCTGGAAAACGGCGCCAACTCGTCGTTCGTCAACCAGATCGTCGACGAGAGCGTGGCCATCGATAGCCTGATCCGCGATCCGCTCGAGCAGGCGCGCCTGCAGGGCGGCTTGCCGCACCCGTCGATTCCGCTGCCGCTGGACATGTTTGGCGGCGAACGCAGGAACTCGGCCGGCCTGGACCTGTCGAATGAAGATACCTTGCGCACGCTGGCCACCGGCCTGGCGCAGCAGCAGACATGGCAGGCCGCGCCGCTGATCGATGGCGCTGTCAGCCTGAATGGCCCCACGCACATGCTGCACAATCCGGCCCAGCACGATGATGTCGTGGGCAAGGTCATGGAAGCCGGTCCGGCCGACGTGGAAACGGCGCTGGCCAGCGCCAGCGCGTACGCCATGGATTGGCAAACGACGGAACCGTCGGTTCGCGCGCAAGCGTTACAACGCGCAGCCGACCTGTTCGAGGAACACCATATCGAACTGATGGCCCTGGCCGTGCGCGAAGCGGGCAAGTCCCTGCCGAACGCCATCGCGGAAATCCGCGAAGCCGTCGACTTCCTGCGCTACTACGCGGCGCAGGTGGAACACGCGCCGAACACTCTGGCGCTCGGCCCCGTGACCTGCATCAGCCCGTGGAATTTCCCGTTGGCCATCTTTACGGGCCAGTTGGCCGCCGCCCTGGCGGCAGGCAACGTGGTGCTGGCCAAGCCGGCCGAGCAAACGCCGCTGATCGCCCATCGCGCCGTGCAGTTGCTGCATGCGGCGGGCGTGCCGCGCGGCGCGCTGCAATTTTTGCCCGGCAGCGGGGAAATCGTCGGCGCCGGCCTGTGCAATGACACGCGCGTGAAAGGCGTGATTTTCACGGGCTCGACGGAAGTGGCGCAATTGATCAACCGCAACCTGGTCGCGCGCGCCGTGGCCGAAGGCATCGACATTCCCCTGATCGCCGAAACGGGTGGCCAGAATGCCCTGATCGTCGATTCGTCCGCCTTGCCGGAACAAGTGGTGCAAGACGTCATGTCGTCCGCCTTCGACAGCGCCGGCCAGCGCTGCTCGGCCTTGCGCGTGCTGTTCCTGCAAGCGGAAATCGCCGACAAGACCATCCACATGCTGAAAGGCGCGATGCAGGAATTGCGCGTTGGCAATCCTGACCGTCTGGCCACCGATATCGGTCCCGTCATCGATGCGGAAGCGCAAGGCAATCTGCTGGCGCACATCAACAAGATGAAAACCATGGCCATCGACCATTATTCGCTCGATTTGCCGACCGTCAAAGGCACGTTCGTTGCCCCGACCGTGCTGGAAATCAAGTCCCTGGCACAATTGACGCAGGAAGTCTTCGGTCCCGTGCTGCACGTGATCCGCTACAAGCGGTCCGAACTGCCGCAATTGGTGCAATCGATCAATGACAGCGGTTACGGCTTGACCCTGGGCATTCATACGCGCATCGATGAAACCATCGATTTCATCACCAAGCGCGCACACGTGGGTAATATTTATGTGAACCGCAACATCGTCGGCGCCGTCGTCGGCGTGCAGCCGTTCGGCGGCGAAGGCAAATCGGGGACCGGTCCGAAGGCGGGCGGCCCCCTGTACCTGAAACGCCTGCAGCGCAATGCGCCGGCCGGCGCGCAGCACCAGCGCCAGGCGCCGCCGGCGCTCGACGCGCTGACCGTGTGGGCGAAGATGCATGGCCACGACCAGGTGCAGCAACTGGCGCAGGAATACGCGCGCACCACCTTGCTGGGCAGCACCATCGTCTTGCCAGGCCCGACAGGCGAGCGCAATACCCTGAGCTTTGCCGCGCGCGGCACGATTCTGTGCGCGGCAGCAACGTCCGGCACCTTGATGAACCAGCTGGCCGCAGTCCTGGCCACCGGTAACCAGGCCCTGGTGCTGGCGCAAGCGCCGGATCTGATCCCGGGCGACCTGCCGGCGGCGCTGAAGGATCGCATCCAGGTCGTCAGCAGCCTGGCGTCGGTCCAGCATGATTTCCAGATCGCCATGATCGAGTCCAGCCTCGATGGCCAGCTCAAACCGCTGCTGGCGGCCCGGGAAGGGGCCCTGGTGGCCACCATCGCCACCACGCAGGAGGGTGTCATCCCCCTGTGGCGCCTGGTCGCTGAGCGGGCGTTGTGCGTAAATACGACGGCGGCCGGCGGTAACGCCAGCCTGATGATGCTGAGTGTTTAAAATTTAAGCAGCTGTTGAATGTAAAGAGGGCGGAACCAGTGGTTCTGCCCTTTTTTTATGCACGCTAGCTGAAAAATCAGCCAGCCAGGCGCTGGCACAGCTGTTGAATCACCGTCAACGCATACGGCGAAGCGACGGTGCGCACGAAACGCATGAAGTCGACGGCCGCCTCTTCGTTGGCGTTGTCGGAAATGGTGCGCATGACCGTAAACGGCACGCCCAGTTCAAAACACACTTGCGCCACGGCGGCGCCTTCCATTTCGACGGCCAGCAGGTCGGGGATATCGGCTTTCAGCTGCTTGATATGCGCGGCGCTGCTGATGAACTGGTCGCCGCTGGCGATCAGGCCACGGTGTACTTGCGCGTGCTGCAAGCCAAATGCCTCGATATCGGCCACTTTCAACACGCTGGATACGTCGTCACGCAGGAAATCGCCCGCGGCGCCGGCCAGTTGCGTGCTCAGTTCCAGATCCGTGGCGAAACGTTGCAGTCCCGTCAATGGCACTTCGAAGCGGGGAAATAGCGGTCGGGCATCCATGTCGTGCTGCAGCAGCGCTTCGGCCACGACGATATCGCCCACTTTCACGTGTTTATCCCCACTGCCGGCCACACCGGTGAAGACGATGTGGGTAACTCCGTACTTTTCCACAAGGATAGAAGCTGTCATGGCAGCGGCAACCTTGCCCAGACGCGACAGGACGCACACAGCGTCGATATTCCACAGGGTCCCCAGGGTGTAGTCGCGCATGCCGTGCGAACGCCTCTGGGGGCCTTGCATGGCTTCTACCAGTCCCTGCTGTTCTTCGTGCAAGGCACTGATGATGCCCAAACGCATTTTTTTGTGTGATTGCATGCTGTTTTTACAGGTTTTTTGAATTGCAAGACGGTTTACAGGGCGAAAACAGCCGTTTCGACGACTTTTCCACCGTCCGCGTTTGTCTCTGTGTTTTAAATAAAGATGTATACATAAAAATAGTAGTGATAGTAAACGGCCATTTTTTTGTGGATAAGTCGGTATGCCGTATAAGAATCATCAACTTGGCGTACAAAAAAGTAGGCGCACAAGCATTGTATCCAGCGAGGACTTGTTTGGGATAAAAATCGGCTTGTGGACAAAGATCGACTTTTCCCACATCTCATCCTGTGGATATGCAGGCACTTATCCACACCTGCGAGCAAAAATCGCGGTTTTTCTTGCTCTAGTGGCATGTTTAACGTGTTTCGTCAGCACTGATCCTTGTCTGCCAATCCACCTTGAGCAAGAACGAGCGTCATTCTTTTACGGACGCCGGCATCCAGGTGATTCTTGGAAGACGGTTTGGCAGTGGGTGGCGATGTCGCCGTTGGCTTTTTTTTTGCGGTGTTTTGCCTGTTTTTTGAAA
Source organism: Janthinobacterium rivuli (assembly GCF_009208735.1). Taxonomy (GTDB): domain Bacteria; phylum Pseudomonadota; class Gammaproteobacteria; order Burkholderiales; family Burkholderiaceae_D; genus Janthinobacterium. The sequence goes on from NZ_WFLJ01000006.1 coordinate 133,581, forward strand.
ATATCCCCGGACTTCCGCTTTTTTTGTCGGTTTACAATAGATCTATATATAAAAATAGTAGTAATAGTAAACGCGGTTTTTTCTGTGGATAAGTCACTTTTTTTCAACAGGATCAAGCGTTTACGCGCAAAATAAAGCGTGCATAATCGCTGTATCACGCGAGGAGCAAAATTGTATAAAATGCGCGCCTGCGCATAACTTCGCGTTTACGCACAAGTCATCCTGTGGATATCAAGTGACTTATCCACAATCGTCTCAAATTTCCCCTCTTTCCCATATCGAACCGCTTGCTGGCACTGTGCCTGCTCAAGCCTGTTGACGTTTGCATTTTGCAAAACGGTTTGGCAGTGCTGTGCGCGTGATGTTGGCCGTCCCGGTTTTCGTCGCTCAGTTGTTGGCTCGAATTTTTTTTGTCAGTCAAAGCCGTTCGTCGCTTTTTTTTGATGACAGGCTGGCGAATCCTCTCGAAGGCGAAGCACGCGTTGTCGGGTTTACCTTAATAAGTTCGTATACAAGAATAGTAATAGTAGTTAACGGTGCCATCTTCTGTGGATAAGTCCCGATTTATCCTTGTAAACAATCGCTTGGCGTGCGGATAAACGCTGAGTAAGGGTTGTATCTGCCGGGGACGGTTTTGGGATAAAAAAAAGACGTCCAAAAAATTTTTCGTTTACGCACATATCGTACCTGTGGATATCCATACGGTTATCCACAGCTTGAAGGTCCTGTTTTTGAGCTGGCCGTGACGTTCGTGCGTCTCGCGGACCACGATTAATGTCGCCCTGGCCCGGCACTGGTGGTAATCTCAAGGCGGCTTAGCAGCCATGCATGCATGAAGAAAGACAGACTCTGGTAAAGGGACGCGGCGGGGAGACACGCCGCGCGACAGCTTGATGGCATACCGAAAGGAGCTTCATTGGAATCGGCAGGCGAATACGACTACATCATCGTGGGCGGCGGCACGGCAGGTTGCGTGCTGGCCAACCGGCTCACGCGCGACAAGGATGCCAACGTTTTGCTCGTGGAAGCGGGTGGCAAGGACGATTACGTGTGGATCCACATCCCCGTCGGCTATCTGCATTGCATCGGCAATCCCCGCACGGACTGGCTGTATTCCACGCAGGCGGACGCGGGCCTGGGCGGGCGCAGCCTGATGTATCCGCGCGGAAAGGTGCTCGGTGGCAGCTCTTCCATCAACGGCATGATCTACATGCGGGGCCAGGCCGGCGATTACGACCATTGGGCCGACCTGACGGACGACGCTTCCTGGCGCTGGGACAAGGTCTTGCCGTTATTCAAGCAAAGCGAGGATTACTATGGCGGCGCGTCGGAAAATCACGGTGTCGGTGGTGAATGGCGCGTGGAAAAACAGCGGCTATCCTGGGATATCCTGAACGCGTTCCGCGACGCGGCGCAGCAGGTCGGCATCCCGAAAACCAGCGATTTCAATGGCGGCGACAACGGCGGCAGCGCGTATTTCGACGTCAACCAGCGCCGCGGCATCCGCTGGAATACCTCGAAAGCGTTTTTGAAACCGGCAGCGCGCCGCCCGAACCTGACCATCATGACGGGCTGCCACGTGGAACGTCTGTTGCTGGAAACGACGGAAGCGGGGCCGCGCTGCGCGGGCATCGTGTTTACGGGCGGCGGCACGCAATGGCAGGCGACGGCCCGGCGGGAAACCTTGCTGACGGCGGGCGCCATCGGCTCGCCGCAATTGCTGCAATTGTCCGGCATCGGTCCGGCCGCCTTGCTGCGGCAGCATGGCATCGTGCCCGTGGTCGATGCCGCCGGGGTGGGCGGCAATTTGCAGGATCACTTGCAGCTGCGCATGGTTTACAAGGTGCAGGGCGTGAAAACCTTGAATGTGATGGCCAGCAATATCGTGGGCAAGATGCAGATCGGCTTGCAATATGCGCTGTTCCAGAGCGGGCCCATGTCGATGGCGCCGTCTCAGCTGGGGGCGTTCGCCAAGTCCGACCCGCAGCAAGCCACGCCGAACCTGCAATACCACGTGCAACCCTTGTCGCTCGACAAATTCGGCGAGCCCTTGCACGCGTTTCCCGCGTTTACGGCCAGCGTCTGCAATCTGCGCCCCACCTCGCGCGGCCATGTGCACATCGCCTCGGCCGACAGCTATGCGGCGCCGCACATCGTGCCCAATTACCTGAGTACCGAGCAGGACCGCGCCGTGGCGGCCGACGCCTTGCGCCTGACGCGGGCCATCGCCGCCGCGCCGGCGTTAAGTAAGTTTGCGCCGCAGGAATACAAGCCCGGCGTGCAATTCCAGAGCCAGGAAGAACTTGCGCAGGCGGCCAGCCAGATCGGCACCACCATTTTTCATCCGGTGGGCACCTGCCGCATGGGCCTGGCCAGCGATGCGTCGAGCGTGGTCGACAGCACCTTGCGCGTGATCGGCGTGGCGGGTTTGCGCGTCGTCGACGCGTCGATCATGCCGTACATTACTTCTGGTAATACGAACTCGCCGACGGTGATGATCGCGGAAAAAGCGGCGCAAATGATACACGCGGCCTGGAAATAGTTGCGTAAAGGCGCGTGTTTGCGCCATTCGGGCTGGTGAAAAATCCCCGTAGTTATACTGTATTGTGCGTTAAATTTAAGTTGTGTATTATAAAAATGACTAAGTAGTACAAAAAGTACAACTAGGAGACACGATGTCAAACGTAATCTTGGAAACAAGAAATTTGACCAAGGAATTCAAGGGTTTCACCGCCGTGAGCGACGTGAACCTGAAGGTAGAGCGGGGCCATATCCACGCCTTGATCGGTCCTAACGGCGCCGGCAAGACCACGTGTTTCAACTTGCTCACCAAATTCCTGGTCCCAACTTCCGGACAGATCCTGTTTAATGGGAAAGATATCACGGCCGCCAAACCGGCGCAGATCGCCCGCATGGGCGTGATCCGTTCATTCCAGATTTCCGCCGTCTTTCCCCACCTCTCCGTGCTGCAAAATGTGCGTATCGGTTTGCAGCGCCAGCTCGGTACCTCGTTCCATTTCTGGCAAAGCGAACGTGCATTGAACCAGCTCAACGACCGTGCCATGGCCTTGCTGGCCGAAGTTGACCTGACGGAATTTGCCGACACCATCACGGTCGACATGCCGTACGGGCGCAAGCGGGCGCTGGAAATTGCCACCACCCTGGCGATGGAGCCGGAAATGATGCTGCTCGATGAACCGACGCAGGGGATGGGGCATGAAGACGTGCACCGCGTGACGGAATTGATTAAAAAAGTGTCGGCCGGCCGCACCATTTTGATGGTGGAACACAATATGAGCGTGGTTTCCGGCATCTGCGACAAGATTTCCGTCCTGCAGCGCGGCGCCATGCTGGCCGAAGGCAGCTACGCGGAAGTGTCGCGCAATCCGCAAGTGATGGAAGCGTACATGGGCACCACCCACGCGGAACTGGAAGGGGCGCATTGATGGCGACACGAGCGAATGGCGGCGCACCCGCGCTGGAAATTGCACAACTGCACACCTGGTATGGCGAATCGCACATCCTGCACGACGTGAACCTGAAAGTGCAGCCGGGCGAAGTGGTGACTTTGCTGGGCCGCAACGGCGCCGGCCGTACCACCACCTTGCGCGCCATCATGGGCTTGACGGGCGCGCGCACGGGCTCCATCAAAGTCAATGGCGTCGAAGCGATAGGTTTGGCCACGCACAAAATCGCCCACCTGGGCATCGGGTATTGTCCCGAAGAGCGCGGCATTTTCTCCTCGCTGTCGACCGAGGAAAACCTGCTGCTGCCGCCGACCCTGGCCAGCGGCGAGAAGGGCATGTCGGTGGAGGAAATCTACGCCATGTTCCCGAACTTGCAGGAACGCCGCCACAGCCAGGGCACGCGCCTGTCGGGCGGGGAACAGCAGATGCTGGCCGTGGCGCGCATCCTGCGCACGGGCGCGCGCCTGTTGCTGCTCGATGAAATTTCTGAAGGCCTGGCGCCCGTCATCGTGCAGGGGCTGGCGCGCATGATCACCACCCTGAAGGCGAAGGGCTACACCATTGTCATGGTGGAACAGAATTTCCGGTTTGCCGCACCGCTGGCGGACCGGTTTTATGTGATGGAGCACGGTCAGATCGTCGAGACTTTTGCTGCATCCGAACTGGAGGCCAAGATGCCGGTATTGACCGAGCTGCTTGGCGTGTAGTCCCCATGTAGTACGCGTCCATCTTGTACGCGTCATTGTCCAGCAATCGACTGAATAGCAAACAATAATCCCAACGGAGACACTATGAAACGTAACGCTATCGCCATTGCCACCGCCACTCTTTGCGCCCTGGGCTTGTCCAGCGCCGCGCACGCCCAGGTATCGGGCGACACCATCAAGATCGGTTTTATTTCCGACATGTCGGGCGTGTATTCCGACGTCGACGGCCTCGGCGGCGCGGAAGCCATCAAGATGGCGATCGCTGACGCCGGTGTGGTTCTCGCCGGCAAAAAGGTGGAATTTATTTCCGCCGACCATCAAAACAAGGCTGACATCGCCGCTTCGAAGGCGCGCGAATGGTTCGACCAGCAAGGCGTCGACATGCTGATCGGCGGCACCAATTCCGGCGCCAGCCTGGCCATGGCCAAGGTGGCGGCGGAAAAGAAGAAAATCTTCATCGCCATCGGCGCCGGTTCCTCGCGCCTGACGAATGAGGAATGCACGCCTTACACCGTGCATTACGCCTACGACACGGTGGCGCTGGCGCGCGGCACGGGCGGCACCATCGTCAAGCAGGGCGGCAAGAACTGGTATTTCATGACGGCCGATTACGCGTTTGGCCACTCGCTGGAAAAAGACACGGCCGAGGTCGTCAAAGCGGCCGGCGGCAAGGTGCTGGGCAGCGTCAAGCATCCGCTGGGCGCTTCCGATTTCTCTTCCTTCCTGCTGCAGGCGCAAGCGGCCAAGCCGCAGATCCTGGGCCTGGCCAATGCGGGCGGCGACGCCATCAACAGCATCAAGGCGGCCAACGAGTTCGGCCTGACGAAATCGATGAAGCTGGCCGGCTTGCTGATCTTCATCAACGACATCCATTCGCTGGGTTTGAACTTGACGCAAGGCATGTACCTGACCGATGGCTGGTACTGGGACTTGAATGCGGAGACGCGCGCCTGGTCGAAACGCTATTTCGCCAAGATGAAGAAGGAGCCGTCGATGCTGCAGGCGGCCGACTATTCGGCGGCGGCCAACTACCTGAAAGCCGTCAAGGCGCTGGGCACGGATGACACCGAGAAGGTCATGGCCTACCTGAAAAAGACCAAGATCAACGACATGTTCACCCAGAATGGCGAAGTGCGTCCCGATGGCCGCATGGTGCACGATATGTATTTGATGGAAGTGAAGAAGCCGTCCGAGTCGAAATACCCGTGGGATTACTACAAGGTCGTGGCCACCGTGCCCGGTGCGCAAGCGTACGTGACCAAGGCTGAATCGAAGTGTTCGTTGTGGAAGTAACGCGGTAGCCATACCTCCAGCGGATCGCCCGCCTGCGCGCGGGTGGTCCGTCCTGCACGCTCTTCGCCCGCAGGGTTCGCCTTGCGCCGCCGCACCCGTTTGCAGTGGCGCGTTTCCCTTGATACCACACCGCTACCCGGCGGTGCTTTTTATACTGTGATGCCATGGAAATTTTCGGCGTTCCATTACAAGCGATGATGAGCCAGCTGCTGCTGGGTCTCGTCAACGGCTCGTTCTATGCCATGTTGTCCCTCGGTCTGGCCGTCATCTTCGGCTTGCTCAACGTTATTAATTTCTCGCACGGCGCCATGTACATGATGGGCGCCTTCCTGGCCTGGATGGGCCTCAGTTATTTTGACATCAATTACTGGGCCATGCTCGTCATCGCCCCGATCCTCGTCGGCCTGGTCGGCATCCTGATCGAAAAGACCATGCTGCGCTGGCTGTATAAACTCGACCACCTGTATGGCTTGCTGCTGACCTTTGGCATCACCCTGATCATGGAAGGCGTGTTCCGCTCCTTCTATGGCGTCTCGGGCCAGCCGTATGCCGTGCCCGAAGCGCTGGCCGGCGCCACCGACCTCGGTTTCATGATCCTGCCGAACTATCGCGCGTGGGTGGTGATCGCTTCGCTTTCCGTGTGCCTGGCCACCTGGTTCGTCATCGAAAAAACCAAGTTGGGCGCCTACCTGCGGGCCGGCACGGAAAACCCGAAACTGGTGGAAGCGTTCGGCATCAACGTGCCGCTGATGGTGACGTTGACGTTCGGCTTCGGCGTGGCGCTGGCCGGTTTCGCCGGCGTGCTGGCCGCGCCCATCATCCAGGTCTCGCCGCTGATGGGCTCGAACCTGATCATCGTCGTGTTTGCCGTGGTGGTGATCGGCGGCATGGGTTCCATCATGGGCTCCATCCTGACGGGCCTGGGCCTGGGCGTGATCGAGGGCCTGACCCGCGTGTTCTACCCGGAAGGCTCGGCCACCGTGGTGTTCGTGGTGATGGTCATCGTGCTGCTGCTGCGTCCCGCCGGCCTGTTCGGCAAAGAAAAGTAATCCTCATCAGTCATGTATTGGAGCTACCACGATGAATAAGAATGTAGGCTACGCCATTGCCTTGCTGCTGGCCTTGGCGGCCCCGTTTTACGGCTATCCCGTCTTCCTGATGAAGTTGCTGTGCTTTGCCCTGTTTGCCTGCGCTTTCAACTTGCTGATCGGCTATACCGGCTTGCTGTCGTTCGGCCATGCGGCCTTCTTTGGCGGCGCCGGCTACGTCACCGGCTACGCGCTGCGCACCTGGGGCTGGCCAACGGAACTGGGCTTGCTGGCCGGCGTCGCCACGGGCGCCTTGCTGGGCCTGGTGATCGGCGGCCTGGCGATCCGCCGCCAGGGCATCTACTTCACGATGATCACGCTGGCGCTGGCGCAGATGGTTTACTTCCTGGCCTTGCGCCTGCCGTTCACGGGCGGCGAGGATGGCTTGCAGGGTGTTCCACGTGGAACCTTGCTGGGCACGCTAGACCTGGGCAATGACACCGTCCTGTACTACGTCGTGCTGGCCATTTTTGTCGCCGGCTTCGCCCTGATCGTGCGCACCATCCACTCGCCGTTCGGCCAGGTGCTCAAGGCGATCAAGGAAAACGAACCGCGCGCCATCTCGCTCGGTTACGACGTCAACAAGTACAAGCTGATGGCCATCGTGCTGTCGGCCTCCTTGGCCGCGCTGGCCGGCGCCACCAAGACGCTGGTGCTGGGCTTTGAGACGTTAACCGACGTGTACTGGGGCATGTCGGGCCTGGTCGTGCTGATGACCTTGGTGGGCGGCATGGGCACCTTGTCCGGTCCCATCCTCGGCGCCGTCTTGATCATCGCGCTGGAAAACAAGCTGGGCGATGTCGGCACCTATCTGGCCACCCACACGGGCATCGAGTGGTTCGGTACCCTGGGCGAATCGGTGGGCATGGTGACCGGCGTGATCTTTGTCATCTGCGTGCTGATGTTCCGGCGCGGCATCGTCGGCGAAGCCATCGCGCGCTTCGGCGGCAGGCCAGCCAAAGCCGCTGTCTGATTTTCAAGCAACGCCGGACGGATCGTCCGGCGTTTTTCATTGTGCGTCCACTGTTACCTTAACGGAGAGAACCACCATGCAAACGACGATCACGCGCGCGGGGAGCGGTCTGTGTACCCTGCTGGCGTTGGCAGCCTGCGGCAGCAACCATGCGCCGGAAGAACTGAACCAGATGCCCGGCTACCTGGGCACCATCACGCGGGCCGACTACGACGGCAAGACGAACGACTTGTTGACGGCCGGCCTGGGCAAGACGGGGCTGGCCGGCGCCACGCCCGCCTATGCGAACGTGGAACAGCCGACGCCGCTTGAGCTGCGCCGCAATGCGATCTACGCCAACTACCGCGCCGTGCTCGACATTGCCGCCAACAGCGGCTACGGCACCCTGTACGGACCGAATGTCGATGCCTCCGGGAACGTGGGCGCGGGCGAGGGCCTGATCGCGGGCAGTGAATACATCGCGTACGCCGACGATGGCACGGGCAAGAAGAATGTCACCCTGATGGTGCAGGTGCCGGCCAGCTTCGATCCCGACCACGCCTGCATCGTCACGGGCACGTCCAGCGGTTCGCGCGGCATCTACGGCGCCATCGGCAGTTCCGGCGAATGGGGCTTGAAGAAGGGCTGCGCCGTCGCGTATGCCGACAAGGGCTCCGGTACGGGTCTGTATGTGTTCGAGGACGACAGCGTCAACCTGCAGAACGGCGTGCGCGCGGGCAGGGTGGCCGCCGGCAAGAACGCGCACTTCGCGCCGGACTTGAGCGACGCCGACCGGCTGGCCTGGGCCGCCGCCAACCCGAACCGCATCGCCTTCAAGCATGCGCACTCGCAGCAGAATCCGGAGAAGGACTGGGGCAAGGTCACCTTGCAGGCCGTCGAGATGGCGTATTACGTGTTGAACGAGCGCTATGGTGTGTTGGCCCGCGACGGCAGTTCGCGCGTCGTGCGGCTGACGCCGAAGAACACCATCACGATCGCGTCCAGCATCTCCAACGGCGCCGGCTCGGCCTTGCTGGCGGCGGAACAGGATAGCAAGGGCTTGATCGGCGGCGTGGCCGTCAGCGAGCCGCAGGTCCAGCCAGCAGCGTCAACCGCCTACAGCGTGCGGCAGGGCGGGGCGCTGGTCGCCAATCCCGGCCGTGCGCTATTCGACTACGCCACCTATGCGGCCCTGTATCAGCCGTGCATCGCTTCCGTGGCCGGCAATGCGGGACGCTGCGCGGCGCTCGTCAGCAAGGGGCTATTGAACGGCGCCGACCTGGCGGCGCAGCAGGCGGACGCGAAGCAGCGCTTGCGCGCGTATGGCTGGTTAGTGGATTCCGATCCGCTGCAGGCCGCGCACGCGGGCACGAACATCCTCGTGGCCGTTACATATGCCTATGCCTACGGAAAATTTTCCGTGACGGACAAGGTGTGTGGTTTCACGTTTGCGCAGACGGACGGCAGCGGCAATCCGGTCGCCTTCACCTCGGCGCAAAAGGCGGTCAGCTTTGCCGCGCAAAACGGCATCCTCGGCAGTGTCGTGTACGAGAACAGCGTGGGCGGCGCCAGGGTGTACACGGCCGGCGTGTCGCCGTCAACCAGTCTGGCGGACCAGTCGCTCGACGGCTTCCTGTGCCTGCGCAGCCTGGCGACGGGGCGTGACACCGTCAGCGGCGCCAACCTGGAAGCTGCCCTGGCCGGGCAAAGCGTGCGCGTACGTGCCGGCATGGCCGAGGTGGCGGCCAGCGGCAAATTGAACGGCAAGCCGGCCATCATCGTGCACGGCCGCAGCGACACCCTGATTCCCGTCAATCACGCTTCGCGTGCCTACTTGGGACTGAACGCAGCGGTGGACGGGACGAATAGCCAGTTGCGCTATATCGAGGTGACCAACGCCAACCACTTCGATTCCTTCAGCAGCGCCTTGCCGACCCTGATCGTGCCCTTGCATGTTTACCTGAACCGGGCGCTGGACGCCATGTATGCGCACCTGACTGCCAAGCAAGCCTTGCCGCCATCGCAAGTGGTGCGCACGGTGACGCGCGCCGATGCATCGACCCTGATCACGAACGTCAACGTGCCGGCCATTGCGGCGACGCCGGCGGCCGGCAATGTGATCGGTGTGACGGGGACACAGGTGGATATTCCCAACTAAGGCGGGCGGTATCGGCATGCAAGCCAAGGCCACGTTTCACGTGGCCTTTTTTATTCCCAGGCCGTATCGGGGATGTGGCCCAGTCCCTGGAAGACAGGTTTGCAAAACCAGTAGCCCTGCATCAGGGAAATGCCGCAGCTGGCCAGGAAGTCGCGTTCGGCGCGCGTCTCGATGCCTTCGGCCAGCACGCGGATACCGAGATCACGGCATAGGCTGGCGATGGCCCGCACGATCGCCTGGCGCGGCGCCTGCGTATCGATCCCGCGCACCAGGTCCATATCGATCTTGATGATGTCGGGCTGGTATTCGGCCAGCAGGTTCAAGCCTGCATAACCGGCGCCGAAATCGTCAATGGCCGTCTGGAAACCGAAGCGCCGGTAGGCGCGGAAAATCTCGACCAGATGGGGCCGGTCCTGCACCCGCTCGCCTTCCGTCACCTCAAAGATGATTTTATCTGTGGGGAAGTTATGCAAGGTGGCCGCTTCCAGGGTGCTGCGGATGCACACTTCGGGACGGTAGACGGCGTTGGGCAGGAAATTGATCGATAGAAAGCCCTGCATGCCCAGCCTGGCAGCGCCGGCCACGGCCTTGACCCGGCATGCCTGGTCGAAGCGGTAGCGGTTGTGGTCATTGACTTGCGCCAGCACGCTGGCCGCGCTTTCGCCGGTGGGGCCGCGCACCAGCGCTTCGTGCGCATAGATGCTGCGCGTGGCGAGGTCGACGATGGGCTGATACGCGTACTCGAAGGCAAAGGAGAGCGGCGCGCCGTCATGGCAGCCGGCACACGCGCCGTGGGGAAAGCGGGTGCCGTCGGGATGAATGGCGATGTCGGGAGGCGTCATGGCATGAGGATAGCAGGGTGGGGTGGCGGAGTCCGTCTGCTGGCTCACAGTGCGGCAGCATAGATGGCGCGGGCATCGCCGCGCGTGACGGGCCGGGGATTGTTGCCCAGCAAGCGCGTCTGCAGCATGGCTTCATCGGCCAGGCGGTCCAGGTCGCTGGCGGCGATGCCTACCTCGCGCAGGGTGCGCGCGATGCCGGTGGCGCGGGCGAGTTCCTGCATGGCGTCGATCAGGGCCACGGCCCGCGCTTCCTCGCTGCCCGTGATACCGGGATGCAAGACGGCCGCCAGCTGCGCGTACAGGGGCGCAGCGTGGGACAGATTAAAGCGCAGCACGTGCGGCAGCACCAGCGCATTCGACAAGCCGTGTGGCACGTGGAACAAGCCGCCGATGGGATAGGCGAGCGCATGCACGGCGGCCACGGGCGCGTTGGCAAACGCCTGGCCGGCCAGCATGGCGCCCAGCAGCATGGCCTGGCGCGCCGGCAAGTTGGCGCCATCGCGGCAGGCGGTGACGATGTTGGCGTGCAGCAGCGACAGCGCCTGGGTGGCCAGCATGTCGGACAGGGGATTTTTCAACACGCGGCTGGTGTACGCTTCGATGGCGTGCACCATGGCGTCGATGCCGGTGGCGGCCGTCACGGAGGGCGGCAAGCCCAGGGTCAGGCTGGCGTCGAGGATGGCCAGGTCCGCATACAGTTGCGGCGCCACCACGCCCATTTTCGTGGTGGCGCCCGTGGTGACGATGGCGATGTGCGTGACTTCCGAACCCGTGCCGGCCGTGGTCGGCAATTGCACCAGCGGCAGGCGCTGGCCGTGGACATTGCCGATGCCATACAGTTGCGCCAGTTCCTGGTGGCCCGGCGCCAGCACGGCGATCAGTTTGGCCACGTCCAGCGAGCTGCCGCCACCGAGGCCGATAATCAGTTCCACGTGAAACATCCGCGCCTGGGCCACGCCGGCCAGCACGATGGCTTCGGGCGGATCGGCTTGCACGTCGGAAAAAACATGGGTGTCGATGCCTGCCGTCCGCAAGCTGTGCAGGGGAGCATCGGCCAGTCTCGTGCGCAGGAAGCCTGCATCGGTGACGAGCAGGGCCCGGCGTACCGAGGGGAAGTGATGGGCGATATGCGCGCCCAGCTGGGCGGCGGCGCCCCCTTCAACGATTAAATGCGGCACGGTGCGGAACTGGAAGGCGGGCATGCGGACTCCTGACAGTGAGGACGGAAGTCCAGCTTACTCCGCTTTTCAGCGCCGTGCCTGTTTCACGTGGAACCAGAAGGAGGGCTTATTCCCACTCCAGCGCGCCGCGTTTCCATTCATAGGCCAGGCCGATGGCCAGCACGCCCAGGAAACCCATGACGGCCCAGAAGCCGGGCAAGCCCAGTTCGTTGACGTTGGCCGCCCATGGCATCAGGAAGATCACCTCGATATCGAACAGGATGAAGAGGATGGCGACCAGGTAGAAGCGGATGTCGAACTTCATGCGCGCATCGCCGAACGCTTCGAAGCCGCATTCGTACGGCGACAGTTTTTGCGCATCGGGTTTGTGCGGACCGAGTGCACGCCCCAGCAGCATGGGCACGATGCCGACCAGGATGCCGATCAGAATGAACAGGAGGACGGGAAAATACTGTTCGAGGAGCATGGGGATTCCTCTCAGTGGCTGGACGACAGTTTCATCAGCACGATGCCGCACACGATGAGTATGGCGGCACCCACACGCATGGCATTGAGCTGCTCGCCCAGAAAGACGACGCCGACGATGAAGGCGCCGGCGGCGCCGATGCCGGTCCAGATCGTGTAAGCCGTGCCCAGAGGCAGGGTGCGCATGGCCAGCGACAGCAAGCCGAAGCTGGCGATCATCATGACGATGGTAAGAACGGAGGGAGTGAGTCTGGTGAAACCCTCGGAGAGTTTCATCGAGTATGCCCACACGACTTCAAGCGTGCCGGCAATCAGTAAGAGTATCCAGGCCATGGCGGCTCCTTATACAGAGCGGGCCGTCCCGGTGTGTTCCCATGATGGGGGAGGCCGTCCTCCTGGATGATCGTCACTATGGCCACTGGCGTGGTCACGTTGGCGGACGATGCGGCAATTGTAGCAAACATTTCACGCGACCGCAGCCCTCTGCCTGGTCACGCTGCGTGTTCCACGTGAAACAGAAATCGCCGTTGACTTGCCCCTGCTGAGTAAAAATTAAGCAAAAATTGGCCCTCGGAAGGTTGCGCTTGCAAAAAGACTCTATAATCGGAGCTCTCTTCCCGCATTTTTACTTGCACTGTTACCTATTTATCATGTTATTTCCTACAGAATTCGACGTCATCGTTGTCGGTGGTGGTCACGCCGGTACCGAGGCGGCCCTCGCTTCCGCCCGCATGGGGCAGAAGACGCTATTGCTCACGCATAATATTGAGACACTGGGCCAGATGTCGTGCAATCCCTCCATCGGTGGCATCGGCAAGGGCCACCTGGTCAAGGAGGTCGATGCCATGGGCGGCGCGATGGCGATTGCCACTGACGAGTCCGGCATTCAGTTCCGCATCCTGAATTCGTCGAAAGGCCCGGCAGTGCGCGCCACGCGCGCCCAGGCCGACCGCATTCTCTACAAGGCCGCCATCCGCACGCGCCTGGAAAACCAGGCTAACCTGTGGCTGTTCCAGCAAGCCGTCGATGATTTGATCGTCGAAGGCGACCGCGTGGTTGGCGCCGTGACGCAGATCGGCTTGAAGTTCCTGTCGCGCGCCGTCGTGCTGACGGCCGGCACTTTCCTCGACGGCAAGATCCACGTGGGCTTGAATAACTACTCGGCCGGCCGCGCCGGCGACCCGCCGGCCATCTCGCTGTCCGCCCGCCTGAAAGAGCTGAAACTGCCGCAGGGCCGCCTGAAAACGGGCACGCCGCCGCGCATCGATGGCCGCACGATCGACTTTTCCGTGATGCAGGAACAGCCGGGCGACCTCGATCCCGTGCCCGTGTTTTCCGTGATGGGCAACACGGCCATGCATCCGCGCCAGGTGCCGTGCTGGGTCACGCACACGAATAGCCAGACGCACGACATCATCCGCGCCGGCCTCGATCGCAGCCCCATGTACACGGGCGTGATCGAGGGCGTGGGCCCCCGTTACTGCCCCTCGATCGAAGACAAGATCCACCGTTTCTCGGGCAAGGAATCGCACCAGATCTTCCTCGAGCCGGAAGGCTTGACGACGCATGAGTTTTATCCGAACGGCATCTCCACCAGCCTGCCGTTCGACGTGCAGATCGCCCTCGTGCAATCGATGAAGGGCATGGAAAACGCCCACATCCTGCGCCCCGGCTACGCCATCGAATACGATTATTTCGACCCGCGCGGCTTGAAGGCCTCGCTGGAAACGAAGGCCGTCGCGGGCCTGTTCTTCGCCGGCCAGATCAACGGTACCACCGGCTATGAGGAAGCGGCCGCGCAAGGCATGCTGGCGGGCCTGAATGCGGCCTTGCTGACGCAGGACAAGGAAGCCTGGGTACCGGGCCGCTCCGAGGCCTATCTGGGCGTGCTGGTCGACGACCTGATCACGCAGGGCGTGCAGGAACCGTACCGCATGTTCACCAGCCGCGCCGAGTACCGTTTGAGCCTGCGCGAAGACAATGCCGACATGCGCCTGACGGAAATCGGCCGCGCCCTGGGCTGCGTGGGCGACGCCCAGTGGCAGGCGTTTGAAACCAAGCGTGAAGCGGTGGCGCGCGAGCTCGAGCGCCTGCGTTCCACGTGGGTCAATCCGCGCATCCTGGCGGCGGCCGAATCGGAACGCATCGTCGGCCAGGCCATCGAACGAGAGTATTCGCTGGCGGACTTGCTGCGCCGTCCGAACGTGGCCTACGACACCTTGATGAGCATGACGGGCATCGAGGGGCAGGCCCTGGCCGGTCCCGGCGTGGACGATGCGGCCGTGCGCGAGCAGGTGGAAATCCAGCTCAAATACGCGGGCTACATCGAGCGCCAGAGCAAGGAAATCGAGCGCCACGAACACTATGAAAACCTGGCTTTGCCAGAGGGTTTCAATTACCTCGATATCGGCGCGCTGTCGGTCGAAGTGCGGCAAAAACTCGACAAGCAGCGCCCGGAAACCCTGGGCCAGGCCTCGCGCATTTCCGGCGTGACGCCGGCGGCGATTTCGCTGCTGCTCGTGCATTTGAAAAAGCGCGGTTTTGGTGCCGCGCAGACCACCACTTTAAAGGACGAGGTTGTTGAATGAAGCAGTTTGACCGGGCCGCATTGGCCCCCATTTTGAATGAAGGCATCGCCGCGCTGGGGCTGGACCTGAGCGCGGATCAGACGGAAAAACTGCTCGATTACCTGGCCTTGCTGGCCAAATGGAATAGCGTCTACAACCTGACGTCGGTGCGCGATCCCCTGCAGATGCTGACCCTGCACGTGCTCGATTCGCTGGCCGCCGTGCCGGCCTTCGCGCAGGCGAAAAACGTGCTCGACGTGGGCGCCGGCGGGGGGTTGCCGGGCATGGTGCTGGCCATCGCGCGGCCCGATATGAAGGTGTCGATGATCGATACCGTGCATAAAAAGACGGCATTTTTGACGCAGGTGAAGGCGGAACTGGGGTTGAGCAACGTCACCGTGTACACGAAACGCGTGGAACAGCTGGAAGTGGCGCAGAAATTCGACGTGATCACCTCGCGCGCCTTCGCCGACCTGTCCGACTTCGTCAACTGGTCGAATCACGTGCTGGCCGAGGGCGGTCAATTCATCGCCTTGAAAGGGGTGGCACCGCCAGACGAGCGCGAGAGACTGCCGGCAGACTGGCAAGTGACGCAATTACGGCCTATCCAGGTGCCAGGGCTAAATGCAGAGCGTCATCTGGTCTTTATAGCAAGAATTTAAAAGACCAGAAATTAAACGATATAAATCATATAAACAGTTTATACGGTATAAATAATATAAACCGTATAAACGATTTATATCATATAAATAGAATAAACAGTATAAATCGTTTCGGCCGGATGCCGGGACGCACGATGAAGTTTGCATCTCTTTACAACTAGAAGATACATGGCCAAAATTTTTTGTGTAGCAAATCAAAAGGGTGGTGTTGGTAAAACCACAACAAGCGTCAACCTCTCCGCCGGTCTGGCCAAGTTGAACCAGCGCGTGCTGCTGGTCGACCTCGACCCGCAGGGCAATGCGACCATGGGCGCCGGCATCAACAAGGCTGGCTTGAAGGCGTCGACCTATGAAGTCATGCTGGGCGAGTCCGATGTCAAAACGGCACGCCAGCGTTCGGAAGCGGGGCGCTTCGATGTCTTGCCGTCGAACCGCGAGCTGGCCGGCGCCGAAGTGGAGATGGTCGAGCTGGACAACCGCGAACGCCGCCTGAAGGATGCGCTGGCCGAAGTGGACGGCGAATACGACTTCATCCTGGTAGATTGCCCACCGGCATTATCGATGCTGACCTTGAACGGCCTGTGCGCCGCGCATGGCGTGATCATCCCGATGCAGTGCGAGTACTACGCGCTGGAAGGCTTGTCCGACCTGGTCAACACCATCAAGAAGGTGCACGCCAACCTGAACCCGGACTTGAAGATCATCGGCCTGTTGCGCGTGATGTTCGATCCGCGCATGACATTATCACAACAAGTGTCGGCCCAGCTGGAGCAGCACTTCGGCGACAAGGTGTTCAATACCATTATCCCGCGCAATGTGCGCCTGGCCGAAGCGCCATCGTACGGCTTGCCCGGCGTGACCTTCGACCCCAGCTCGAAAGGTGCCCAGGCGTACATCGCCTTCGGCGCCGAGATGGTCGAACGCATCAAACATATGTAAACAAGGGGCGAGCGTGCGCACATTATGGTGTAAGCGCTTACTCTGAAAACACGATTAGGACAGCATGGCTACGAAAAAATTAAAGGGACTGGGTCGCGGACTCGACGCCCTGTTGGGCGGCGGCGGCGATTTTGCCAGTCCGGACACGAATCAACCGTCGAACTTGCCCGTGTCGCAAATGCAAGCCGGCAAATACCAGCCGCGCACGCGCATGGACGAGGGCGCCCTGAATGAACTGGCCGCCTCGATCAAGGCGCAGGGACTGATGCAGCCGATCCTGGTGCGCCCGATCGGGCAGGACACCTTGAGCGGTCTTATTAAATATGAAATCATCGCCGGCGAACGCCGTTTCCGCGCCTCGCAACTGGCGGGCCTGACGGAAGTGCCGGTGCTGGTGCGCGACGTCGACGACCTGGCCGCCGCGGCCATGGCGCTGATCGAGAACATCCAGCGCGAAGACCTCAACCCGCTGGAAGAAGCGCAGGGCATCCACCGCCTGATCGCCGATTTCAGTTTTACGCATGAGCAAGCGGCCACTGCGCTGGGACGCTCGCGCAGCGCCGTCTCCAACTTGTTGCGCCTGATGAACCTGGCCAGCCCCGTGCAAACCATGCTGATGGCCGGCGACATCGACATGGGGCATGCGCGCGCGCTGCTGGCCGTCGATGCGGCCAGCCAGATCACCCTGGCCAACCAGGTCGTGGCCAAGCGCCTGTCGGTGCGTGAAACGGAAAAGCTCGTCACCCGCACGCTCGAGGAAGCGGCCAACCCGGTCGAGCCGCGGCAAAAGGAAAAGTCCGGCGACATCGCGCGCCTGGAAGAAGAGCTGTCCGATGCGCTGGCCACGCCCGTGGTGTTCAAGATGGGCAACAAGGGCCGTGGCCAGTTGGTGATTGATTTTGCCGATCTTGACGTGCTCGATGGGTTGTTGACCCGCTTGCGTGGTTAAATAGCAAGCTGCAAAGACAGGGGGCATGCGGCTGTGGACGATCCGGCCATGCTTTCCAGATGCACCACGTGATTCCTTGATAACACGGCTGGAAGCGGCCAGACAAGCGACTTTGCCATATAGTGGTGCAAAAGGCGGCGAATAGTCGGTAAAGCGTCAGTTTCACGCAGCAATTGCCCTGCTGCGGTGCAGCAACGTTTGACTCTATAGAACAAAGCCAACTATAATCCCGTGTCTTTGCGTGTGTAGATTTTTCTGGGAACTTGGCAATTGAGCGATTCACAACAAAGTATTGCCAAGCCAGTCTACAAAGTAGTTGCCTTGCAGCTAGCAATCGTGATCAGCTTTGCCACAGTCACCCTGTTTTTCGGGGGCAGCGTGAGAGGCTGGTCCGCCGCATGCGGCGGTGCGATCGCCGTCGCCGGCAGTCTGGCGTATGCCTTGCTGGTCGTTCGCGGTAGTAGCGACGCCAAAAAGGCTTTTCGCGCGCACTTGCGTGCGGAAATGGTGAAAATATTTATTACAGCGGTGCTGTTTATATTGGCACTGGTGTTGTTTCAGTCGGCCGCCTGGTTATGGCTGATCTTGGGTTTCGCGGTGGCAACCTTAGCATACTGGTTTTCATTGCTCGCTGTTTAATCATTGGTTTTGGGGCCTGTTGTGCTCTGAAACGACAAATCTAAATTCATTATGACCACAGAACACGCTATTGAAGCGGGCCATGCTGCCCCGGCCAACGCCACAGAATACATCAGCCACCATTTGGCCCACTTGAAAAGCGCCGATGGCGCCTTCAATCTGGACACTTTCTGGGTGTCTGCCATCCTGGGCTTTGTTTTCCTTGCCGTTTTCTACATGGCTTCGCGCCGTGCGACGGCCGGTGTTCCTGGCAAACTGCAAAATTTCGTCGAAATGATCATGGAAATGGTCAATGAGACTATTAATGGGGCCTTCCACGCAAAAAGCAAGATCATTGCACCACTGGCGATCACGATTTTCGTGTGGGTCTGGTTGTTGAACGCGATGGACTTCCTGCCGGTTGACCTGCTGCCGAAAGTGTTGAGCTTGTTTGGCGTGCACAAGCTGCGCGTGGTGCCGACTGCCGACGTGAACCATACTTTTGCGATGTCGTTCTCGGTAGTTCTGTGCATTATCGCGTTTTCCGTCAAGGCCAAGGGCCTGGGCGGCTGGATCAAGGAATTGTTTACCGCGCCTTTCCATGCAAGTGGCATCATCGGCACGATCTTGTTGGCACCAGTTAATTTCTTGCTGCAAATGGTTGAGTTGGTTGCAAAACTGATCTCCCTGTCGCTGCGACTGTTCGGCAATATGTATGCCGGCGAACTGATTTTCATCTTGATCGCGTTGTTGCCTTGGTGGGCACAGTGGGCGTTGGGTGGTCCATGGGCAATTTTCCATATCTTGATTGTAACTTTGCAAGCTTTTGTGTTTATGGCGTTGACGGTTGTGTATCTGAGCCTTGCGGTTGAGAAGCATTAATCAGCAACTTTATATTTTGTTTTTTTTAGTATCTTTCGTTTTTAAATTTAGGAGAATTTTATGCAAGCTCTGATCGCACAAGTACAAAGCATGACCGTTCTGGCAGCAGCAATCATCATCGGCCTGGCCGCAATCGGCACCGCTCTGGGCTTCGCTATCTTGGGTGGCAAATTCCTGGAAGCTTCGGCACGTCAACCAGAACTGATGCCACAACTGCAAACCAAACTGTTCGTTATCGCTGGTCTGCTGGATGCAATTTCGATGATCGGCGTTGGTATCGCTCTGCTGTACACGTTCGCTAACCCGTTCCTGTCGGCTCTGACCGCTGTTGCTCAGTAATTCGCTCCAACCCTAGGAGAAACTTTTAGTTAGGAGCAAAGGTATGGACATCAATATGTCGCTCATCGGCCAGATGATCACCTTCGCGGTGTTGGTCTGGTTCTCGATGAAGTTCGTATTTCCAGCGCTGAACACAGCGCTGGATGAGCGTGCCAAACGAATCGCGGATGGATTGGCTGCGGCCGATCAAGGTCAAGCTTCGATGGCTGTCGCTGAAAAGCGTGCGCAAGAGGCATTGAACAGTGCACGTGAAGAAGCGTCGCAACGCGTTGCGGACGCTGAAAAGCGCGCGCAGCTGGTTGCTGAAGAGATCAAGCAAAATGCACAAGCTGAAGCTGCGCGTATCATTGCGCAAGCCCAGTCGGACGCCGAACAGCAACTGTCGAAAGCACGCGAACAATTGCGCGCTCAGGTGGCTGACCTGGCTGTCAAGGGTGCCGAGCAGATCTTGAAGCGTGAAGTCAACGCTACGGCTCACGCCGAAATGTTGCAGCGTCTTGCTGTCGAGCTGTAATCATGGCAGAACTCGCAACCGTCGCCCGTCCCTACGCGGAAGCTTTGTTCCGCGTAGCCCAAGCTGGTAAGGAGTCAAGCAACCTCGCGGCGTGGTCCGAGCTGGTGTCCGAACTGGCACAGATCGGTAGCCACCCCGAGGTACAGGCGTACGCGCGCAATCCGAAAGTTTCGGAAAGCGACGTCGCCGCCACCATCCTGTCGTTGTTGAAATCGCCGCTCAATGAGGAAGTGAAAAACTTCGTCACGATGTTGATCGAAAATGGCCGCATCAGCCTGCTGCCGGAAATCGGCGCGCAATTCCATGCCTTGAAAAATGGCCTGGAAGGTGCGGCTGACGCCGAGATCACGAGCGCTTTCGATCTGAGCGAAGGCCAAACGGCCGAGCTGGTCGCAACGCTGGAAAAGAAATTCAGTCGTAAGCTCAACCCTGCCGTCACAGTGGATCCATCGCTGCTCGGCGGCGTGCGCGTGGTTGTTGGCGACCAAGTGCTCGACACCTCGGTGCGCGCCAAGCTGCAGCAACTGCACGCTGCACTGGTGTCGTAAGACACGCGCTTCGGCAGGCCAGCTTAGACAGACCCTTACCCCTCGCGCAAGCTGAGAGAAACACTTTTAGGAGTTAGTATGCAACTCAACCCATCTGAAATCAGCGAGTTGATCAAGAGCCGGATCCAAGGTCTTGACGGCGGCGCTGAAGTGCGTAATCAAGGCACGGTTATCTCCGTTGCCGACGGTATCTGCCGCATCCACGGTTTGTCGGACGTGATGCAAGGCGAGATGCTGGAATTCCCAGGCAACACGTTTGGCCTGGCGATGAATCTGGAACGCGACTCCGTCGGTTCCGTGATTCTGGGTGCCTACGAGCACATTTCCGAAGGCGACACGGTGAAATGCACCGGCCGCATTCTGGAAGTGCCAGTCGGTCCTGAGCTGCTCGGCCGCGTTGTCAACGCGCTGGGTCAGCCGATCGACGGCAAAGGCGCCATCGAAACGAAACTGACGGCCGCGATTGAAAAAATCGCTCCGGGCGTGATCGCCCGTGAGTCCGTTTCGCAACCAATGCAAACCGGCCTGAAGTCGATCGATGCGATGGTTCCAGTTGGCCGCGGCCAGCGCGAACTGATCATCGGCGACCGTCAAACCGGTAAGTCGGCTGTGGCGATTGATGCGATCATCAATCAAAAAGGCCAGGGCATGAAATGTATCTACGTCGCGATCGGCCAAAAAGCCTCGTCGATCAAGAACATCGTGCGCTCGCTGGAACAGCACGGCGCGATGGAATACACCATCGTTGTCGCCGCTTCCGCTTCGGAATCGGCCGCCATGCAATACATCTCGCCGTACTCCGGTTGCGCCATGGGCGAATACTTCCGTGACCGCGGTGAAGATGCACTGATCGTCTACGATGATCTGTCCAAACAAGCTGTTGCATACCGTCAAATCTCGCTGCTGTTGCGCCGTCCACCAGGTCGCGAAGCGTACCCAGGCGACGTGTTCTACCTGCACAGCCGCCTGCTGGAGCGCGCAGCACGCGTGAACGCCGACTACGTCGAGAAGTTCACCGACGGCGCCGTCAAAGGCAAGACCGGTTCCCTGACGGCACTGCCGATCATTGAAACGCAAGCTGGCGACGTGTCCGCATTCGTGCCAACCAACGTGATTTCGATTACCGACGGTCAGATCTTCCTGGAAACCTCGCTGTTCAACGCCGGTATCCGTCCTGCCATTAACGCCGGTATTTCCGTATCGCGCGTCGGCGGCGCCGCCCAGACCAAGGTCATCAAAAACCTGTCCGGCGGTATCCGTACCGACTTGGCGCAGTACCGTGAACTGGCCGCGTTTGCGCAGTTCGCTTCGGACCTGGATGAATCGACCCGCAAGCAGCTGGACCGCGGCGCGCGCGTAACGGAATTGCTCAAGCAAGCCCAGTACTCGCCACTGTCGATCTCGCTGATGGCCGTATCGCTGTTCTCGGTGAACAAAGGCTTCATGGACGACGTGCCAGTCAAGCAAGTGCTGTCGTTCGAAGCTGGTGTCCACGCTTACATGAAGACCAAGCAAGCTGCTCTGCTGGCCAAGATCGAAGAAACCAAGCAACTCGACAAAGACAGCGAAGCAACTCTGTCGGCGGCCATTGCTGATTTCAAGAAATCCGGCGCATATTAAGCGGCCAGGCGGCGCCCGCCTCGAGTGAGGCGCCGCCCTACGCGCAGAAGGAGTAAGGACTCATGGCATCAAGCAAAGAGATACGAGGCAAGATCAAGAGCGTAGAGAATACGAAGAAGATCACCAAGGCGATGGAAATGGTCGCCGCGTCCAAAATGCGCAAGGCGCAAGACCGGATGCGGGCCGCCCGTCCCTACAGTGACAAGATTCGGAATATCGCCGCCAATCTGGCGACCGCCAATCCGGAATACACGCACCCGTTCCTGGCAGCTGCCCAGGGTACGCAAGCGAAGGCAGTCGGTTTCATCGTTGTCACGACCGACAAGGGTCTGTGCGGCGGCATGAATACCAACATCCTGCGCCAGGTGACGTCGAAGTCGCGCGAGCTGGAAGCAGCTGGCAACCGGATTGAAGCAGTTGCCATCGGTAACAAGGGTTTGGGTTTTTTGAATCGCATCGGCGTCAAGATCGTCGCTTCTGCCATTCAAACCGGTGATACGCCCCACCTGGACAAATTGATCGGACCTGTCAAGGTCATGCTCGAAGAGTTCCAGGCAGGCAAGCTCGACGCAGTGTACCTGTGCTACACCAAATTCATCAACACGATGAAGCAGGAACCAGTGGTCGAACAGTTGCTGCCATTGACGGCCGACAAGATGGTCGCCGATAAGAGCGCACACTCGTGGGATTACATCTACGAGCCAGATGCACAAAGCATCATCGACGAATTGCTGGAGCGCTATGTAGAAGCGCTGGTGTACCAGGCAGTCGCGGAGAATCTGGCGTCCGAGCAATCGGCACGGATGGTCGCGATGAAAGCTGCAAGCGACAACGCGGGTAGTGTGATCGGCGAATTGAAGCTGATCTACAACAAGACCCGCCAAGCTGCGATTACCAAAGAACTCTCCGAAATCGTCGCCGGTGCGGCTGCGGTTTAAACGAATTTAACTATATTGAAGGAACGAACATGGCTGATGGCAAAATCGTTCAGTGTATCGGCGCTGTGGTGGACGTTGAGTTTCCCCGCAACGCGATGCCTAAGGTATTTGATGCCTTGAAGATGGCAGGCTCGGAACTGACCCTGGAAGTACAACAGCAGTTGGGCGACGGCATTGTCCGTACCATTGCACTCGGCTCGTCCGATGGCCTGCGTCGCGGCATGATGATCCAGAACACCGGCAAACCTATCATGGTGCCAGTCGGTAAAGCAACCCTGGGTCGCATCATGGACGTGCTGGGCAACCCGATCGACGAATGCGGCCCCGTGTCGCACGAGCAGATCGCGTCGATCCACCGCACCGCTCCTGCATACGACGAACTGTCGCCATCGCAAGAACTGCTGGAAACCGGCATCAAGGTGATCGACCTGGTTTGCCCGTTTGCAAAAGGCGGTAAAGTTGGTCTGTTCGGCGGCGCTGGCGTAGGCAAGACCGTCAACATGATGGAATTGATTAACAACATCGCCAAGGCGCACAGCGGCGTGTCCGTGTTCGCCGGTGTGGGTGAGCGTACCCGTGAAGGTAACGACTTCTACCACGAGATGGCTGACGCGAAAGTGGTCGATCTGGAAAACCCAGAGAACTCCAAAGTGGCGATGGTCTACGGTCAGATGAATGAACCGCCAGGTAACCGTCTGCGCGTCGCGCTGACCGGCCTGACGATCGCTGAATCGTTCCGTGATGAAGGCAAGGACGTTCTGTTCTTCGTCGACAACATCTACCGCTTTACGCTGGCCGGTACCGAAGTGTCGGCACTGCTGGGCCGTATGCCGTCGGCTGTGGGTTACCAACCGACCCTGGCCGAAGAAATGGGCCGTCTGCAAGAGCGTATCACGTCGACCAAGACCGGTTCGATCACCTCGATCCAGGCCGTCTACGTTCCAGCCGATGATTACACCGATCCGTCGCCTGCTACCACGTTTGCTCACTTGGATTCGACCGTTGCGCTGTCGCGTGACATCGCTTCCCTGGGTATCTACCCAGCCGTGGACCCGCTGGACTCGACCTCGCGTCAGCTCGATCCGTTGATCGTTGGTCAAGAGCACTATGACACCGCGCGTGCCGTGCAAACGACCCTGCAACGCTACAAGGAATTGCGCGACATTATCGCGATTCTGGGTATGGACGAGCTGGCACCGGAAGACAAACTGCTGGTCGCCCGTGCACGTAAGATGCAGCGTTTCCTGTCGCAGCCTTTCCACGTCGCTGAAGTCTTTACCGGCGCGCCTGGTAAATACGTTTCGCTCAAAGACACGATCAAGGGCTTCAAAATGATCGCTTCGGGCGAACTCGATCACCTGCCGGAACAAGCGTTCTACATGGTCGGCACGATCGAAGAAGCAATCGAAAAAGCCAAGAAACTTAACTAAGTTAAGTCTGGGCCTAACCCCGCCCCTTACAAGGCGGGGTTCTTCAACCCGATAGGACACACATGGCACACACAATTCACGTTGACGTGGTTTCCGCTGAAGAACTGATTTTTTCAGGCGAAGCAGAATTCGTCGCGTTGCCGGGTGAACAGGGCGAGCTGGGTATCTACCCACGCCACACGCCTTTGATTACCCGCATCCGTCCGGGCGCGGTCCGCATCAAGGTAGTCGGCCAGGCTGAAGAAGAGTTCGTCTTCGTCGCCGGCGGCCTGCTGGAAGTGCAACCGGATACCGTGACCGTTCTGGCCGATACTGCGATCCGCGGTCACGACCTGGACGAAGCGAAAGCGCTGGAAGCGAAGAAGTTGGCGGAAGAAAATATCCACAACAAGGATTCGGGCATCGACTACGCGCAAGCGCAAGCCGAGCTGGCCAGCGCGATTGCGCAGCTGGCAGCGATCCAGAAGCTGCGCAAGCATTAATTTGCGCGCATGCGGTACGACAAAAGGCAGCCTCCGGGCTGCCTTTTTTTTCAGCAAAACTCACTTCAGCAAAAATTAGCGGCGCTTGTCCTTTCCCCTTTCCCGTCCCGCCTTCAAGATCGTCTTCCACTTGGCGCGCGCGCTAATGCGCTCGAGCGGCGTCTCCTCGCTACGTCGCGCGTCGCGCAGCAGCTTGTGATAATTGCGCAGGCGGTCCCCATCGACGGCGCCGCGGACCCGGCAACCGGGCTCGCTCGCATGCTGGCAATCGCGGAACTGGCACATCGCCGCCAGCGCCGCGATGTCGTCAAACGTGGCGGCCAGCGTTTCCGCATCGGCATCGGCGCGCCAGCTGCGCAGGCCCGGCGTGTCGATGATGCAGGCGCCGCCCGCGCACAGGTGCAGCGAGCGGGCCGTCGTCGTGTGCCGGCCGCGCGCGTCGCCATGGCGCACGCCGCTGGTCGCCTGCTGCGTGGCGCACAGGGTATTGGTCAGGCTGGACTTGCCGGCGCCCGATGAACCGAGCAGCACCAGGGTCTGGCCTGCGCCCAGCCAGGGTTCCAGGATGGCCACGTCATACGCATGGCGCGTATCGATGGCAAACAGCGGCACGTGGGGCGGCAGGCGCTGTTTGAGCTGCGCCAGCTTGCCGGCCACGTCGTCGGCCACGTCGGCCTTGCTCAGCACCACCACGGGGCTGACCTGGGCCGCCAGCACGATGGCCAGATAGCGTTCCAGCCGGCGCGGGTTGAAGTCCCCGTCCAGTCCCATCACCAGCAGGGCCGTGTCGACATTGCTGGCAAGTACTTGCCGCCGGCCGTCATTGCCGCGCCGGGCGATCTGCGTGATTGGGGATAAGTGCGCCGTTATCCACAGCGTGCCGTGCGCATCGGGTTCGACGGCGACCCAGTCGCCGACGGCAAGGACGCTGTCCTGCGCCAGCAGCGCGTGCAGCAGGCGCGGCAGGATCTGTGCCGGGTGTTCCTGGCTGCCGTCGTGCACGACGATGCTGTCGCGGTGTACGGCGCTGACGCGCAGCAGCTGCGCGGCGGGGGAGGAGATGTCGAGTTGGGTGGCTGCGCCGGCGATGGCCTGCTGTAGCCCGATAAGGCGCAGTTGCGCGAAATCGAATGTGATCATGGTAGCGTGATTCCATATTCTGTCGTCCGCGTACGGACGTGAAGCCTGCGCGTGCAGGCACCGCCAGTCACGAGGACTGGCACGAAAGAAGGGGAACGTCGGCTACGCGATCACGCGTATGGGGAGTTGCGAGCTAAAAGGCTCAGCAGGGGAAAACAGTGATCAGGCAGCCGACAGCACGGCAGTATCCGAATGGCGCATGTTGTCTACTCCTGTTGTGTGATGGAAAACGCCAGTGTGCCAGCGGCGCGCGCCGCCGTCAATCGACGGTGTGGCTTAGCTGCACATGCCGTAGGTCGGATTAGTCCGCAGGGCGTAATCCGACACATTGTTGGCGCGATTGTTGAATTAGCTGCACATGCCGTAAGCGCTGCGCTCGGGGAAATAGCGGTAGGTAAACGTGCGCACCGGATAGCGCTTGCCGGCGACGAGCATGTCGGGCATCGACAGGTCGAAGCGCTGCGGCAGCTGGCGCGGCAGTTGCAGGCGCAGGCGCCACTGGGTTTCGGCGCTAGAGCCGACGGCGGCAAACATGATGGGCAGTTTTTCGATGACGTCGACGATCTCCGCCTTCTGGTTCATGCCGCGCTGGTAGATGGTCAGCACCTTGGCTTCGGCGAACGGCTGCTGTTTCGGTTCTTCCAGCAGGAAGGACAGGCGCGTAAAACTGGCTTGCGTACCGACCGGCAAGGTGAAAATCAGCGCCAGCTCGGTGCCGCCGTCCTTCAGGGTGACGGGCGGCGTGGCATACACGCTGATACCGCGCGGCAGCGCGAAGCGCGACCCCTCCGTCCACGTCTTGCACTCGGGCGTGGTGGCCTGGTACAGGCTGGGCGCCGTGTAGTCGTCGCAGGCGGAAACCAGCAGCAGCAGGGGCAGGGCAAGGAGGGCGGAACGGCGCATGGGAGTCACGGTTGGAGGATCAGCCGACAGTGTAAGCGATCGCCACGCGATCCACCAGCGAGCTTACGCCGGCGGCGCGCGCCGCACGGATTGCAGCTGGCAGTGCGCCGCCTGTAGCGCATCCTTGATGAGGTCGAGCGCCAGCTGCGGCCGGGCCGCGCCGCACATGAAGATGTCGACGGCGGCAAAGCCGACCTCGGGCCAGGTATGCAGCGAGATGTGCGACTCGGCCAGCAGCAGCACGCCCGTGACGCCCTGACCCGGGCCAAAGCTGTGGAAATGGCCGTGCAGCACCTGCGCGCCGGCCGCGACGGCCGCGTCGCGCAGCAGGCGCTCAAGCGCGGCGCAGTCGCGCAGGCGTTCCGGCGCGATGCCCGACAGGTCGGCCAGCAGATGGGTGCCCAGGGGCAGATGCGCGGTGGTCGCCATGCCTATTTGTGGCTGCCGCCGCTGGAGCCGCCGCCATAGCTGCCGCCGCCGCTGCCCGTGCGCGAACTCCAGCTGCTGCCGCCGCTGCCGCTGCCGGCCACCTTGAACATGCGCACCCAGTTGGCGGCCGTGACGGAGAACGTCACCATCAGGGCATAGATCACGTATTTACTCATGGGGGATTCTTTGCATTCTTGTCGAGGAAAACGGCCGGCAGGAACAGCGCCAGGCAGCCCAGCAGACTCCACATCAGGGTGCTGGAGAACGAGACGAACATGGGGATCGCATTCAAGACCAGCACGATGACGATGAAGACCTTGGCGATGCCTTGGTGACTGAGCTCGATATTGTGTACCTTGGCGCCGCCATGGAAGGCGGCGCCGAACCAGGCGGCCATCTGGTCATAGGCGACGGGCACGGAGCGCGACCACGTCATTTCCTCGCCGGTGAGCTCCGCCGCCAGTTTGGTCTGTCCCTGTTCGAATTCAAACACGCGCGTGCTGTCGCCGACGGCCACCTTCCAGTTGAAGGCGCCCGCCGCGTACACCACCTGCGAGCCATAGTCATACAGCTTGCGATACGTGGCGCCATCGAGCGTGCAGGTATCGGCGTCCAGCGACTGCCAGTTGGGCCAGTTCGGCAGCACGTTCGAGCGCGACCAGCCGTCGTCCGTCTCCACCAGCCAGAAGAAGCCGGCGCGCGCGTTGTACAGCAGGTATTCGTTCCACTCGCTGCCTTCATCGTCGGCGCGGCGCATCATGCCGATCACCGTGAAATCGACATTGCTGATCTTCGCGCTGGCGCCCAGCTCCAGCGTGATGTCGGCGTCGTCGTGCACCTGTTTGCCGATGGCCAGCACCTGCGCTTCCGGGCCGCTGGCGTCGAGTTGCGCGTGGCAGGCGGGACACACCAGCTGCGCTGCCGCGCCGGGCACATACTGAATGCCGCTGCCGCAGGACGGGCAGTCGAGCGCATCGAGCTTGCCACGGTACTTGCCGGCGCTTTTGGCGATGGCATCGTCATCGCGCAGCAGCTGGCACTGCAAGCCGTCCAGGGTGACGGCCACGCCCTGGTAGACGACGGGTTGCGGGCCGTCCGTGTAGTCGAGCGTGACAAAGCTGGCGTAGTTGCGCAAGTCCGCCACCTGGATGCGCCAGCCGGCACCCACCTTGAAGGGTAGTTCTCCCTGGCCGGCGATGCATTCGGCGTTGCGGATCTCGGCCGCCGTGTACGGCTCGCCGCAGATCGTATAGCGCTTGCCCGGCGCCAGCTCGCCAAAGACGGGCAGGGCGTCCTGCGTCTTGCGCTCGCGCGTCAGCGTGTACAGGCCGGACGAGTCGCCCAGCCACGCCGTGCTGGCATCGTCGAACAGCAGATACCACTCGTTCCACGTGCCGGCGCTGTAGCGCTGCTGGATGCGGCCGACGACGGTGAAGTGCACGCTGTCGTGCACGCCGGCCGTGCCGATCTGGATCGGCGAGTAGTCTTCCAGGACGGCCGACATCTTGCCCACGTCCCTGACGGAATCGGCGTCCTTGAGGATGGTGCTGTGGCAGTACTCGCACACGGCGAGCACGGAAGCGTGCGAGCGGAAGCGGACTTCCGCGCCGCAGCTGGGACAGGAAACAGTTTGCATGCAGTCGTATTTCGCTCTAATCAGCCGATCAGTTTTTTCAACAGTTCAGCCTTGGCGCCGTCGTAGTCGGCCGGCGAAATGAGGCCCTTGTCGAGCAAGCCCTTGAGCTTTTCCAGCCGCGCCTCGATCGGTTCCTCGGCAGGCGCCGGTGGCGCCGCCGGTGCCGGGGCGGGCTGCTGCAAGGCGCCACCCATGCTTTGCGCCATCACCTGGCCGATCGACAGCCCGGCGCCGAGACCGGCGCCGATGCCGGCCATGCCGCCTTCGTTCTGCGCCGCCAGCGGGATCGCGTTGGCCACCTGGAATTTCGTGTAGCCGCTCATCTTGTCGGCGCCCAGGCCGCCCTTCATGCCGGCGGAAATACGCTCGTCGAGCGCCGCCTGCAATTCCTCGGGCAGGCTGATGCTGGCCACGTTGAATTCATCGAGGCCCACGCCATAGCGGGCGAACGCCTGCGCCAGGCCATCCTTGACTTCCTGTGCCATCAGCGCCTGGTTGGCCGCCATGTCGAGGAAGGGCACGTTCGCGCCGCCCAAGGAACTGGCCATGCTGGACATTAAAATGCCGCGCAATTGATCTTCCACCTCGTCGCGCGTATACACTTCGCGCGTGCCGCTGATCTCGGTGAAGAAGGTGCGGGCGTCGGCGATGCGGTACGAGTACATGCCGAAGGCGCGCACGCGGATCATGTCGAAATCCTTGTCGCGGATGGTGATCGGCTGCGGCGTGCCCCACTTGCGGCCCGTCTGCACGCGGGTGCTGAAATAATACACGTCCGACTTGAAGGGCGAGTCGAACAGCTTGTCCCAGTTTTTCAGGTTGGTCAGCAACGGTAACGTCTGCGTCGTCAGCTTGTGCGTGCCGGGACCGAAGACGTCGGCGATCTTGCCTTCATTGACGAAGACGGCGACCTGCGATTCGCGCACATTCAGGATGGCGCCGTTCTGGATCTCGAAATCCTGCATGGGAAAACGCCAGGCCAGCACGCCTTCCGTCTCTTCGTTCCACTGCAGTACGTCGATAAACTGCTTCTTGATAAAGCTGCCGAGGCTCATGATGGATATCCTTGAAAAAGATAAAGCGGTGTCAGGAAATGCAGGCGGCGTTGATGGCGCCGATCGACAGCGAAATGGCGGCCAGCAGGCCGCCGAAGGCGCTGTTGTTCGATTCGATCTGGTCCTTCGACATGCGCAGCAGGCGCGTGGTCACCACGTACGCCAGCAATTGCACCACCATGGCGCCGAAGGCCCAGGCGAAGAACTGCTGGTAGTCGGCCGTGTGCATCAGGGACGAGGCGATGGTGGCGGAAAAACCCAGCAGCGCGCCGCCCAGCGACAGGGCCGCCGCCTGGTTGCCCTGGCGGATCAGCAGCACTTCGTTGTAGGGCGTGACGCGCGTGTAGATGATAAAAAATACAATCAGCAGCCCGGCGGCCAGTAAAAGATGGATCAGATAGTTTAGGATGGCGGGCACGGCTTTCCTCGCAATGAGTATTTGATAACGTCAACGCATATTAGAACAAAAAAAGTCCAATGAACAAAAAGATTCTGATTTTGTCCGTCTTCGTGGTCGCCTCCTGCGGCCTCGCGTATGAGCTGATCGCCGGCGCCATGTCCAGCTACCTGCTCGGCGACTCCATCCTGCAGTTTTCCACCATCATCGGCTGCTACTTGTTCGCCATGGGTGTGGGCGCTCACTTTTCAAAGTATGTGCGGGACGACGACGTGCTCTCGCGCTTCGTCGACATCGAACTGGCCGTGGGCCTGATCGGCGGCTTGTCGGCCGCCATCCTGTTCATGACCTTTTCGTGGATGGCTGCGCCGTTTCGCACCTTATTGTATGTGATGGTGTTCCTGATCGGCGCACTGGTCGGCATGGAAGTGCCGCTGGTGATGCGCGCCCTGAACTCGCGCCAGACGGAGTTTTCCGAGCTGGTCAGCCGCGTGCTGACCTTCGATTACCTGGGCGCGCTGGCCGTCTCGCTGCTGTTCCCGCTGGTGCTGTCGCCGTACCTGGGACTGGTGCGCACGGGCTTCCTGTTCGGCATGCTCAACGTGGGCGTGGGCCTGTGGACCATCTGGGTGTTCCGCGCGGAGCTGAAGAATCTCACGGGGCGCTTCCTGCGCGCCTGCGCCGTGATGCTGGTGCTGATCGCCGGCTTTGGGATGTCGGACCGCATGGTGGCGTGGGGCGAGCATGGCCTGTTCGGCGACCAGATCGTGTACTCGACCACCACGCCGTACCAGCGCCTGGTGATCACGCGCTGGAAGGACGATACGCGGCTGTACATCAACGGCAACCTGCAGTTTTCCTCGCGCGACGAGTACCGCTACCACGAGGCGCTGGTGCACCCCGTGCTCGAAGCGCTGCCGTGGGCGCGTCGCGTGCTGGTGCTGGGCGGCGGCGATGGCCTGGCGCTGCGCGAAATCCTCCGTTATCCACAGATCGAGCACGTCACCGTGGTCGACCTCGACCCCGCCATGACGGCCGCGTTTACCACGCGCCCGGAACTGGCCAAGCTGAATAACGGCGCGTTCTCGGACAAGCGCGTCACCGTCGTCAACGCCGATGCCGCCGTCTGGCTGCGCAACAATGGCGACATGTTCGACGCGGCCATCGTCGACTTTCCCGATCCGTCCAGCTTCGCGCTCGGCAAACTGTATTCGGTGCCGTTCTACGACCTGGTGAAAAAACACCTGGCGGCCAAGGGCCTGATGGTGGTGCAATCGACGTCGCCCTTCTTCGCGCCGCATGCCTACTGGACCATCAATTCCACCCTGCGCGAAGTGGGCATGCGCACCTGGCCCTACCACGCCTACGTGCCCTCGTTCGGCGAATGGGGTTTTATCCTCGCCTCGCCTCAGCTCGACTACACACCGCCCACCAGCTATCGCCTGCCGATGCGCTACCTGAATGCGGACACCACGCGCGAGATGTTCATCTTCCCGCCCGACATGCAGCCGCTGCCGATGGCGCCGAATCGCCTGAACACCCAGTCGCTCGTGCATGAATTCGAGCAGGACTGGAACCGGGTGATCCGCTGATGCAGCGCCGCTCCTTCATGTTGTGGGCCGCCGGCGGCACGGCGGCCGCCGCCGCCGGCATCGGCAGCATCGCCGCGTATCTGCGCTGGCAGGAAATCACGCCCAAGGTGCTGTATCCGGGCCGCAGCGAGGGGCATTATTTGCGCCAGCTGCTGCGCGAGCGCACGGCGCTGCCGGCGCCCTCGGCAACCATCACCACGGATGTCGCCATCCTCGGCTCGGGCATCGCCGGCCTGACGGCCGCCTGGCGCCTGAAGAAGCTGGGGCACACGGATTTCCTGATGATCGATGGCCCGCAGCCGTATGGCAACGCGGCCGGCGGCCATTTCGGCGACCTGGCCTATCCCACCGGTGGCCATTACCTGCCGCTGCCTTCGCCCGAATCGACCCATGTGCGCGAGATCCTGTTCGACCTGGGCATCATCGAGCGCGATCCGCAGGCGGAAAAGCCCTATTACGACGAGCGCTACATCCTGCACGCGCCGGAAGAGCGCCTGCTGTTCAACGGCCAGTGGCAGGATGGCTTCATTCCCACCGAAGGCGTGCCGCCTGCGGAACTGGCGCAGCACGAACGCTTCTTTGCGCAGGTGCGGCAGCTGCGCCAGGCGCATGGCAACGACGGCAAGCGCGTGTTTGTTTTCCCTACCGTGGAATCATCGCAAGACCCGGCCTGGCAGGCGCTCGACACCATCACCTTGAAGCAGTGGATGGAGCGCGAAGGCTATACCTCGCCCACCCTGCACTGGTATTTGAACTACTGCTGCCGCGACGACTACGGCACGCGCTACGACCAGGTCTCGGCCTGGGCCGGCCTGCATTACTACTGCAGCCGCTGGGGCCAGGCGGCCAACGCCGGCAACGGCGCCTGGCTGACCTGGCCGGGCGGCATGCAACCGGTCGCCACGGCCATGGAGCAGGCCTCAGGCGTCCAACGTCATGCGGGCACGGTGGTTTCCGTGCGGACGACGGAGCAGGGCGTGGAGGCGCTGTGCCTGGAACTGGTCGACGGCCAGCCGCGCACCTACCTGGTCAAGGCGCGCAAGGCCATCTGCGCCATGCCGCTGTATGTGGCGGCCCGCGTGGTCGACAACATCGCCGGGTATGGCTTTGACGCGAAGCGCGATACGCCCGCGTATGCGCCGTGGCTGGTGGCGAATTTTTTGCTGAAACGCTTTCCCGATGAATTGCCGCATGCGCCCCTGTGCTGGGACAACGTGGTGTACCAGGAACCGGGCCTCGGCTATGTCGTCTCGACCCACCAGGATATCCGCGTGCGTCCGCCCGAGAAAACCGTCTTCAGCGCCTATGTCGCCCTGTCCGACCGCACGCCGCAGCAAGCGCGCAAATGGTTGGATGGGGCCACGCCCGAGGAGTTGCTGGCGCTGGCCAGCGTCGATTTACAGACGGCGTATGGGCGCGATTTCGCCCGCTGCGTCGAGCGCGTCGACATCACCGTGCGCGGCCACGCCATGGCCGCTCCCTTGCCGGGCTTTCGCAGCAATGCGGGCTTGAAGGCCTTGCGCGAGCACGACGGCGCCATCCTGTTCGCGCATGCGGATTTGTCGGGCTTTTCCGTGTTCGAGGAGGCGGCGTGGTGGGGGGACCGGGCGGCGCGCCTTGCGGCAAAATAAAAAGGCCGGCGCGAACGCCGGCCAGAGCCCCCTAAGGCTCGAACCGGTCTATTTACTCTTGTTGATGACGTCGATGAACACGGCCGCCAGCAGCACCAGGCCCTTGATCACTTGCTGGTAATCGATGCCGATGCCCATGATGGACATGCCGTTGTTCATCACGCCCATGATGAAGGCGCCGATGACGGCCCCCATCACCTTGCCCACGCCGCCCGAGGCCGAGGCGCCGCCGATGAAGCAGGCGGCGATCACGTCCAGCTCGAAACCCGTGCCGGCCTTCGGCGTGGCCGTGTTCAGGCGCGCCGCGAAGATCAGGCCGGCCAGCGCGGCCAGCATGCCCATGTTGACGAAGGTGTAGAAGCTGACCCGTTCCGTCTTGATGCCGGACAGGCGCGCCGCCTTCTCGTTGCCGCCCACGGCATACACGCGGCGGCCCAGCACGGTGCGGTTGGTGATGAAGGTGTAGGCGACGATGAGCAGCGACATCACGGCCAGCACGTTGGGGAAGCCGCGGTACGACGCCAGCAGGTAGCTGAAATACACCATCACGCCGGCGAAGACGGCGTTTTTCAGCAGGAAGAAGGCGCGCGGCTCGTTTTCCATGCCGTGCTTCAGTTGCTTGGCGCGGCTGCGCAGCGAGGTGATGATCAGCGCCGCGGCGGCGATCACGCCCAGCAGCAGCGACAGGCCGCGCAGGTTTTCGCCGCCGAACGGATCGGGCAAAAAGCCCGAGCTGAGCATCTGGAAGCCCTCGGGGAAGGGACCGACCGACTGGCCTGCCAGCAGCGCCAGGGTCAGGCCCTTGAACACCAGCATGCCGGCCAGGGTGACGATGAAGGACGGGATTTTGAAGAAGGCGACAAAATACCCTTGCGCGCCGCCGATGACGGCGCCGGCCAGCAGGCAGAGGATGCTGGCGGCGACAAAGTTCATGTGGTAGTTGACGATCAGGACGGCCGCCAGCGCGCCGACGAAGCCGACCACCGAGCCGACGGACAAATCGATATGGCCGGCCACGATGACCATCAGCATGCCCAGCGCCATGATGACGATGTAGCTGTTTTGCAGCACCAGGTTCGTCAGGTTCAGCGGCTGCATCAGGGTACCGTCGGTCATGTACTGGAAAAAGCCCATGATGACGATCAGCGAGAGCAGCATGCCGTAGTCGCGCATATTGTTCTTCAAGAAGCCGGCATAGCTTTTCGCTTGCGGCGCGGCCGCTGGCGCTGCTGGCGCGCCCGCTGTCAATTTATTGTCCATTGTTTTCTCCGTGTGTAACGATCGCGCGCATGATGCGCTCCTGCGATGCTTCTGCCGCGCTCAGTTCTGCCGCGAAGCGGCCTTCGTTCATGACATAGATCCGGTCGCACATGCCCAGCAATTCCGGCATTTCCGAGGAAATCATGATGATGCATTTGCCTTCGGCGGCCAGCTCGCTGATGATGCTGTAGATCTCGTATTTGGCGCCCACGTCGATGCCGCGGCTCGGTTCATCGAGGATCAGGATGTCGGGGCGCGAAAACAGCCACTTCGCCAGCACCACTTTCTGCTGGTTGCCGCCGGACAGGTTGACCACTTTCTGCGCCACGCTCGAGCAACGGGTCTTGAGCTTGCGGCGGAACTCCTCGGCCACGCCGAATTCACGCTGCTCGTCGATCACCATGCGCTTCGAAATCGCGTCCAGGTTGGCCAGGCTGGTGTTCTTCTGGATGTCTTCCTCGAGGATCAGGCCCAGGCCCTTGCGGTCTTCCGTGACATACGCGAGGCCATGGGCGATCGCCTTGCCGATGGTGCTGACGTCGATCTCCTGGCCATTCTTGAGCACCGTGCCGCTGATGCGCTGGCCGTAGGCGCGGCCGAAGAGGCTCATCGCCAGTTCCGTGCGCCCGGAGCCCATCAGGCCGGCGATGCCGATGATCTCGCCCTTTTTGGCGTGCAGGTTGATGCCCTTGATGACGGGGCGGTCGGCATGCTCGGGATGGAAGACGCGCCAGTCGCGCACCTCGAAAATGGTCTCGCCGATGGTGGGCGTGCGCGGCGGATAGCGGTCGGCCATCTCGCGCCCGACCATTTTTTCGATGATGCGGTCTTCGCTGACGGGCTCCACGCGGCAGTCGAAACTGTCGACCGTGTTCCCGTCGCGCAGCACCGTGATGGCATCGGCGACGCGCGAGATTTCATTGAGCTTGTGCGAGATCAGGATCGAGGCGATGCCCTGGGCTTTCAGGCCCAGCAGC
This sequence comes from Janthinobacterium rivuli, assembly GCF_009208735.1. Taxonomy (GTDB): domain Bacteria; phylum Pseudomonadota; class Gammaproteobacteria; order Burkholderiales; family Burkholderiaceae_D; genus Janthinobacterium. Next base: position 169,242 of record NZ_WFLJ01000006.1, read on the forward strand.
AGGTCGAGCAGGGCCGCGCTGTCGCTCTCGTTCAGGCTGGCCGTCGGCTCGTCGAGGATCAGCAGCTTGACGTCCTTGCACAGCGCCTTGGCGATCTCGATCAGCTGCTGCTTGCCCACGCCCAGGTTGGTGATCAGGGTGTCGGGCGACTCTTTCAGGCCGACTTTGTGCAGCAGTTCGCGCGTCTTCGCTTGCGCGTATTCCCAGTCTATAACGCCCATGCGGGCCGGCTCGTTGCCGAGGAAGATATTCTCGGCGATCGACAGCTGCGGCACCAGCGCCAGTTCCTGGTGGATGATGATGATGCCGATTTCTTCGCTGTCCTTGATGCCGCGGAAGTGCCGCGTCTGGCCCAGGTAATCGATGTCGCCCGTATAACTGCCATGGCCGTAGACGCCGCTCAGCACTTTCATCAGGGTCGATTTGCCGGCGCCGTTTTCGCCGACGATGGCGTGGATCTCGCCGCTGCGTACCCGCAGATTGACATTGTCGAGCGCAACGACGCCCGGGAATGTTTTGCGTATCCCGCGCATTTCCAGGATAGTGTTCGTCATATAACCTCTCTGGCACGGCCGCGCTGGTCGGCATCGGTCGTGCGGCAGTCTTGTTCTTGATCGTGCATGAAGCGAAAGGCCCGGCAGCGCCGGGCCTTCAGTACCGTCGATGCTTATTTCACTTGCGCTTCCGTGTAATAGCCGCTGCCGGTGACGAGCACCTGCTTCCAGTTCGCCTTGTCGACGGTGACGGGTTTGAGCAGGTAGGACGGCACGACCTTCACGCCGTTGTTATAGGTCTTCGTGTCGTTGACGGTCGGCACTTTGCCCGACATCATGGCGTCGACCATGTTCGCCGTCACCTTGGCCAGTTCGCGCGTGTCCTTGAACACGGTCGATGCCTGTTCGCCGCGGATGATCGATTTCACCGACGGGATTTCCGCATCCTGGCCCGTCACGACGGGGAACGGCTGTTTCGGCGTGCCGTAGCCGACGCCCTTGAGCGAGGACAGGATGCCGATGCTCAAGCCGTCATACGGCGACAGCACCGCGTCGACGCGCGCATTGCCGTAGTAGGCGCTGAGCAGGTTGTCCATGCGGGCCTGCGCCACGGCGCCATCCCAGCGCAGGGTGGCGACCTTTTCCATGCCCATCTGCTTTGAGCGCACCACCAGCTTGCCGCTGTCGATGTACGGTTTCAGCACCGACAGCGCGCCGTTGTAGAAGAAGTGCGCGTTGTTGTCGTCGGCCGAGCCGCCGAACAGTTCGATATTGAACGGGCCCTTGCCTTCCTTGAGTTTCAGCGCCGATTCGATGTAACCCGCCTGCAGCACGCCGACCTGGAAGTTGTCAAAGGTGGCGTAGTAATCGATGTTTTTCGTGCCGCGGATCAGACGGTCATACGAGATGACCTTGATGCCCTTGTCGGCCGCCTTTTGCAGCACGTTCGACAAGGTGGTGCCGTCGATGGCGGCGATCACCAGCACCTTGGCGCCCTTGGTGATCATGTTTTCCACCTGCGCCAGCTGGTTCGGGATATCGTCGTCGGCGAACTGCAAGTCCGTCTTGTAGCCGCGCTCCTTGAATACCTTGACCATGTTGTCGCCGTCGGCGATCCAGCGCATGGACGATTTGGTCGGCATCGAGATGCCGATCGCGCCCTTGTCGGCGGCGCTTGCCACGGGCATTACCGCCATGCCGGAGATGGCCAGCGCCAGGCTCGCGGTCAGCATTTTCATTGTTGTTTTCATTTCAGGTCTCCACCGTCTTCGATAGTTGAATGTGCCAGGGCCGTCGTCCCAGTGGGCGGGCTCCGTGCGGATGGCCGATTGCAGGCCACGGCTGATACTAGTTTGTCCATCCATCCCTCACCAATCACTTTTTTCGCATAGCCGATATCCAAAACGATATCGATGGGCCAATTGATGCAATGCGCCATGCCGCCCCTGCCCGCCTGCGGCCCGGGCGGAAACAGGGGCCGGGCGGCGGCTTTTTTTGGTGCACTGCAATACCAATAATCATCATTCAATTTGGTGATTTTCGTAATTGCGGCGACACAGGGCGGCGCGCAGAATCGGTCCGGACTTGAAGCCCAGTCATTCCGCCACGACCTTTTGAAAGCTTGCCATGCAGCCGATTTCCCCCGCCTCCCTGTTGCCTGCCGACCTGGCGCAGGCCCTCCTCATCGGCCGCATCTGGCGTGACGGCCCTTGCGTCGTCGTCGTGCGCGGCGGCGAGGTGGTCGACATCACGCAGACGGTGGCGACCGTGGCCGAGCTGTTCGAACGCGGCGATGCGCTCGATATCGCCCGCCATGCGCCCGGTATCGCCCTCGGCCCCGTGCAGGCGCTGCTGGAGCAGGCGCTGGCCGCGCCGGCGGGCCAGCCGTTGCTGCTGGCGCCGTGCGACCTGCAGGCCGTCAAGGCGTGCGGCGTGACCTTCGCCGTCAGCCTGCTCGAACGGGTGATCGAGGAACAGGCGGGCGGCGATGCGGCGCGCGCGGCGAGCCTGCGCACCGCCCTGCAAACGACCCTGGGCGGCGACTTGTCCGCCTTAAAACCCGGCTCGGAGGCGGCGCAGCGCCTGAAACAGCAGCTGCAGCAGCGCGGCGCCTGGTCGCAATACATGGAAGTGGGTATCGGCCCCGATGCGGAAGTGTTCACCAAGGCGCAGCCGATGTCGTCGGTGGGCTGCTGCGCGCCGGTGGGCTTGCTGCCATCGTCCGCCTGGAACAACCCGGAGCCGGAGATCGTCCTGGCCGTCAACAGCCGCGGCGAGGTGCTGGGAGCGAGCCTGGGCAACGACGTCAACCTGCGCGACATCGAAGGGCGCAGCGCCCTCTTGCTGGGCAAGGCCAAGGATAACAACGGCTCCTGCGCCATCGGCCCCTTCATCCGCCTGTTCGACGACCACTTCACGCTCGACACCGTGCGCCAGGCGGAAGTGTCGCTGCTGATCGAAGGCGCGGACGATGGCTTTGTGCTCGAAGGCGCCAGCTTCATGCGCGAGATCAGCCGCGACCCGCTTGACCTGGTGCGCCAGACGGCAGGCCAGTACCACCAGTATCCGGACGGCTTCATGCTGTTCCTGGGGACCATGTTCTCGCCCGTGAAGGACCGCGGCGCGCAGGGCGGCGGCTTCACGCATCACCTGGGCGACCGCGTGACGATTGCCAGCGCCGCGCTGGGCGCGCTGGTCAACGACGTGCAGCGCTGCGATGCGATCGCCCCCTGGACGTTCGGCGTGCGCGCGCTGTACCAGAACCTGGGCCGTCGCGGCTTGCTTTGATTATTTATCAACTAAGAACGCTTAACAAAACCGTAGCGAGCGGATGAGAGTTGTGGCTGAGACGCGGAGCTGTGCGCATGCACAGTGAGCATCGGAGGCCGCAAATCTCGACGCGCAGTAGGTTTGGTTATGCGTTCCTAAAAAGAGAGACACCATGCAGCATGCAACCTATCCCAGCCTGGCTGATAAACGCGTCGTCATCACGGGCGGCGGCACCGGCATCGGCGTGGCCATCGTCGAGGCGTTCGCGCGCCAGGGCGCCCACGTCACCTTTCTCGACATCGCCCGCGAAGCGTCGCTGGCGCTGCAGGAAAAGCTGGCGCACCTGCCGCAGCCGCCCGTGTTCCGCTACTGCGACCTGACGGACCTGGCCGCCCTGGCCGCCACCTTCGCCGCGATCGAGCACGGCGCGGGCGCCACGGATATCCTCGTCAACAACGCGGCCAATGACGACCGCCACCAGCTGCAGGACGTCACGCCCGCCTACTGGGACGAGCGTATTGCCGTCAACCTGCGCCACCAGTATTTCTGCGCCCAGGCAGTGGCGCCGGCCATGCGCGCCAAGGGCGGCGGCGTGATTCTCAATCTGGGGTCGATTTCCTGGCACCTGGCGCAAGCGCGGCTGTCGATCTACATGACGGCCAAAGCCGGCATCGAGGGTTTGACCCGCGGCCTGGCGCGCGACCTGGGCGTCGACGGCATCCGCGTCAACTGCATCATTCCCGGCGCCGTGCGCACGCCGCGCCAGGAGCGGCTGTGGCATACGCCGGAAGCGGAAGCCGTGATCCTGCAGGGACAGTGCCTGCAGACGCGCGTGGAGCCGGAAGACGTGGCGGCGCTGGCGCTGTTCCTCGCGTCCGACAATGCGGCCAAGTGCGCCGGCCGCGAATACTACGTCGACGCAGGCTGGTACGGCGCATGAACATTCCTGCCCAACGCCCGTCGCGGCGCTTCCGCTCGCAGGACTGGTTCGACAATCCCGAGCACATCGACATGACGGCGCTGTACCTGGAGCGCTTCATGAACTACGGCATCACGGCCGAGGAGCTGCGTTCGGGCCGTCCCATCATCGGCATCGCGCAAAGCGGCAGCGACATCAGTCCCTGCAACCGCATCCACCTGGAATTGGCGCAGCGCGTGCGCGACGGCATCCGCGACGCGGGCGGCATCCCGATGGAATTCCCGCTGCACCCGATCTTCGAGAACTGCCGTCGTCCCACGGCCGCACTGGACCGCAACCTGGCGTATCTGGGCCTGGTGGAAATCCTGCATGGCTACCCGATCGACGCCGTGGTGCTGACCACCGGCTGCGACAAGACCACGCCGGCCCAATTAATGGCCGCCGCCACGGTGGACATTCCCGCCATCGTGCTGTCGGGCGGCCCCATGCTCGACGGCTGGATGGACGGCGAACTGGTCGGTTCCGGCGCCGCCATCTGGAAGGGTCGCCGCCAGCTGTCCGCCGGCTTGATCGACAACGACAAATTCCTGCAGATCGCCGCCGCCTCGGCGCCGTCGGCCGGCCACTGCAACACCATGGGCACGGCATCGACGATGAATGCGCTGGCCGAGGCGCTGGGCATGTCCCTGACGGGCTGCTCGGCCATCCCCGCGCCGTACCGCGAGCGCGGCCAGATCGCCTATGAAACGGGACGCCGCATCGTCGACATGGCGTTCGAGGACGTCCGTCCTTCAAGCATCCTCACGCGCGCAGCGTTCCTGGACGCCATCATCGTCAACGCGGCCATCGGCGGCTCGACCAACGCCCAGCCCCATTTGATGGCCATGGCCCGCCATGCGGGCGTGGAACTGCATTCGAGCGACTGGATGGAACACGGCTACGACGTGCCGCTGCTGCTGAACATGCAGCCGGCCGGCAAATTCCTGGGCGAGCGTTTCCACCGCGCCGGCGGCGTGCCGGCCGTGATGTGGGAGTTGCTCCAGGCGGGTTTGCTGCATGCCGAGCGGCCCACCGTCACGGGCCAGACGATGGCGGCGAACCTGGCCGGGCGCGAAAGCGCGGACCGCGAGATGATCCGTCCGTTTGCCGCGCCGCTGAAGGAAAAGGCCGGTTTCATGGCCTTGCAGGGCAACCTGTTCGACTTCGCCATCATGAAGACCAGCGTGATCTCGCCCGCTTTCCGCGAGCGCTACCTGTCGCGCCCCGGCAGCGAAGGCGTGTTCGAGGCGCGCGCCATCGTCTTTGACGGTTCTACCGACTACCACGCGCGCATCAACGACCCGGCGCTCAATATCGACGACAGCTGCATGCTGGTCATGCGCGGCGCCGGCCCTGTCGGCTGGCCCGGCTCGGCCGAAGTGGTCAACATGCAGCCGCCCGATGCCTTGCTCAAGGCCGGCATTTTGAACCTGCCGACCCTGGGCGACGGGCGCCAGTCGGGCACTTCGGATAGCCCCTCGATCCTGAACGCATCGCCGGAAAGCGCGGTCGGTGGCGGCCTGGCGCTGCTGCGCACGGGCGACATCATCCGCGTGGACTTGAACGCGGGCCGTTGCGACATGCTGGTCGAGGCACAGGAACTGGCGCGCCGCGCCAACGAGCTGCCGCCGCCCGTCAACGACAGCGCCACGCCATGGCAGGAGCTGTACCGCGCCAGCGTGGGCCAGCTGGAAACGGGCGCCTGCATGGAGCTGGCCCTGAAATACCGCGCCGTGGGGCAGACCCTGCCGCGCCACAACCATTGATTTTTGAAGCCGCAACACCCGCAGTGAAAAAACGTTGTTAATAAAATCCACAAGGAGACACACAATGAACAAGATCATCAGTGCAGCCATCATGACCGCCATGCTGGCATTGACCAGCAGCGCCGCCCTGGCCGATGCGAAAAATCCGAAGATCGGCTTTTCCATCGACGATTTGCGCGTGGAACGCTGGACGCGCGACCGCGATTTCTTTATCGCCGCCGCCGAGAAACAGGGCGCCAAGGTCTTCGTGCAATCGGCCGACGCCAGCGAGCAGCGCCAGATTTCGCAGATCGAAAACCTGATCTCGCGCGGCGTGGACGTGCTGGTGATCGTGCCGTTCAACGCCACAGTCCTCAACAACACCGTCAAGGAAGCGAAAAAGGCCGGCATCAAGGTGCTGTCGTATGACCGATTGATCCTGAACGCCGATATCGACGCGTACATCTCGTTCGACAACGAGAAAGTGGGCGAGATGCAGGCCGAAGGCGTGACCAAGCTGCAGCCGAAGGGCAATTACTACCTGCTGGGCGGCTCGCCGACCGACAACAACGCCAAGATGCTGCGCGAAGGCCAGATGAAGGTGCTCAAACCGTTCATCGACAAGGGCGACATCAAGATCGTCGGCCAGCAGTGGGTGAAGGACTGGAGCGCCACCGAAGCGCTGTCCATCGTGGAAAACGCGCTGACGGCCAACGGCAACAAGATCGACGCCATCGTCGCCTCGAACGACGGCACGGCCGGCGGCGCCATCCAGGCCCTGGCCGCGCAAAAGCTGGCCGGCAAGGTGCCCGTCTCGGGACAGGACGCCGATCTGGCGGCGGTGAAACGCGTCATCGCCGGCACGCAATCGATGACCGTCTACAAGCCATTGAAAACCATCGCTTCGGAGGCGGCCAAGCTGGCCGTGCAACTGGCGCGCAATGAAAAGCCGGCCTACAACTCCAGCTATGACAACGGCCTGAAAAAGGTCAGCACGGTGCTGCTGAAACCAACGCCGCTGACCAAGGCGAACGTGAACATTCTCGTCGACGACGGCTTTTATACCAAGGCGCAGCTGGGTAATTGATCGCCTGTTTCATCTTTCACCCCAACGGCAGAATCTGGGGTCGGACCCTTAGGGTCCGACCCCGGTCTTTCGACGTTGGAGTTGGAATACCAGCTACAACCGGTGTAGTTTCTGTAATCCGCAACGAGAGTGAGCATGTCCGACTATCTGCTTGAAATGAAAGGCATCGTCAAACAGTTTGGCGGTGTCCGCGCGCTTGACGGCATCGACCTGCAGGTGCGGGCCGGCGAGTGCATCGGCCTGTGCGGCGAGAATGGCGCCGGCAAGTCGACCCTGATGAAGGTGCTGTCGGGCGTGTACCCGCACGGCACCTGGGATGGCGACATCCTGTGGGATGGCCAGCCCCTGCGCGCGCAATCGATCCGCGACACGGAAGACGCGGGCATCATCATCATCCACCAGGAACTGATGCTGGTGCCGCAGTTGTCCGTGGCCGAGAATATCTTCATGGGCCGCGAGCTCACCCTGCCGGGCGGGCGCATGCATTACGCAGCCATGTACCAGCGCGCCGACGAGCTGCTGCGCGAATTGAAAATTCCCGAACTGAACGTGGCGCAGCCCGTGATGAATTACGGCGGCGGCCACCAGCAGCTGGTGGAAATCGCCAAGGCGCTCAACAAGAATGCGCGCTTGCTGATCCTCGACGAGCCGTCGTCGTCGCTGACGGCGTCGGAAATCGCCGTGCTGCTCGATATCCTGCGCGCGCTGAAAGCCAAGGGCGTCACCTGTATCTACATTTCGCACAAGCTCGATGAAGTGGCGGCCATCTGCGACACCATCGTCGTCATCCGCGACGGCAAGCATATTGCCACCACGCCGATGGCGCAGATGAACGTCGAGCGCATCATCGCGCAGATGGTGGGCCGCGAAATGAACCAGCTGTATCCGCAGCGCGCGCCGGAGAAAAAAGCGGCGATCGGCGAGGTGCTGTTCGAGGCGCGCCACGTGAGCTGCATCGATGCCGACAACCCTCAGCGCAAGCGGGTCGACGATGTGTCATTCACTCTGCGCAAGGGCGAGATCCTCGGCATCGCCGGCCTGGTGGGGGCAGGGCGCACGGAACTCGTCTCGGCCCTGTTCGGCGCCTACCAGGGGCCGTACCAGGCCGAAGTGTGGCTCGATGGCCGGAGAATCGATACCCGCTCGCCGCAAAAGGCGATTGCCATGGGGCTGGCGATGGTGCCGGAAGACCGCAAGCACCACGGCATCGTGCCCGACCTCGACGTGGGGCAGAACATCACCCTGGCCGTGCTGGAGCAATTCGCGCGCGCCACGCGCATCGATGGCGAGGCGGAATTGGCGGCCGTGCGCGGCGAGATCGCCCAGCTGGAACTGAAGGCGGCCAGCCCGTCGCTGCCCATTACGAGTCTGTCGGGCGGCAACCAGCAAAAGGCCGTGCTGGCCAAGATGCTGCTGACGCGCCCGCGCGTGCTGATCCTCGACGAGCCCACGCGCGGCGTCGACGTGGGCGCCAAATATGAAATCTACAAATTGATGCTGGCGCTGGCCGACCGGGGCGTGGCCATCATCATGGTCTCGTCGGAACTGGCCGAAGTGCTGGGCGTGTCCGACCGCGTGCTGGTGATGGGCGAAGGCCGCCTGCGCGGCGACTTTATCAACGATGGCCTGAGCCAGGAAACCGTGCTGGCGGCGGCGCTGGACCAGCGCCCGGCCCCCGCCGCCCCTACCGCAAACAAGGAAACCGCAGCATGAAACCGCACAGTATCAAACAGCTGTTCACCCAATACAAGATGCTGGCCCTGCTGATCGCCGTGGCGCTGATCTGGGCCTTCTTTTCGTGGAAGACGCAGGGCAGTTTCCTCACGCCGCGCAACCTGTCGAACCTGCTGCGCCAGATGTCCGTCACCGGCATCCTCGCCTGCGGCATGGTGCTGGTGATTATCGCCGGCGAGATCGACCTGTCGATCGGCTCCCTGCTGGGCTTACTCGGCGGCATCGCCGCCGTGCTGGACGTGACGCAGCACTGGCCGCTGGCGCTGAACCTGGCGGCGGTACTCGGCTGCGGCCTGGTGATCGGCCTGCTCAACGGCTACCTGACGGCGTACCGGGGCATCCCGTCCTTCATCGTGGGACTGGGCGGCATGCTGGCGTATCGCGGCATCCTGCTGGGCATCACGGGCGGCATCACGATCGCGCCCGTCTCCGAGCCGATGGTCTACCTGGGACAGGGCTACCTGCCCGCGGTGCCCGGCATCGTGCTGGGCATCGGTCTGTTCCTGCTGGCCGCCTTCCTGACGTGGCGCGCGCGCGCCAGCCGTGCGCAGCATGGCTTGCCGCAGACGGCGCCCTGGGCCGACGGCTTGCGCCTGGCCGTCATCGGCGCCGTGCTGTACGCCTTCGTGCAAACCCTGAACGGCTATGAAGGCATCCCGCTGCCCGTGCTGTTGCTGCTGGCCTTGCTGGGACTGTTCAGCTATATCACCAGCCAGACCGTGTTCGGCCGGCGCATCTACGCCGTCGGCAGCAATATGGAAGCGACGCGTTTGTCCGGCATCAACGTGAAAGCCGTCAAGCTGTGGATCTTCGGCATCATGGGCCTGATGTGCGCGCTGGCGGGCCTGATCAACACGGGCCGCCTGGCGGCCGGTTCGCCCTCGGCCGGCACCTTCAGCGAACTCGATGCCATCGCCGCCTGCTTCATCGGCGGCACCTCGATGCGCGGCGGCTCGGGCACCGTGTACGGCGCCCTGATCGGCGCGCTGGTGATGGCCAGCCTGGATAACGGCATGTCCATGCTGGACGTGGACACCTACTGGCAGATGATCGTGAAAGGCAGTATTCTGACCCTCGCCGTCTGGGTCGATGTCAGTACAAGGGCGGGACGCCGGTAAGACCGATGCGTGACCGGCAGCCAGGGACGAAAATACGTCCCGGCCGCCACATGGAGGAGACACCAGCATGAAGTTACCGACCGCGCACCGGATCGCGCTGCTGTTCAACGGGAACAAGATCTACGACCGCGACATCATCGCGGGCATCGCCGCCTACCTGAACACCACGCGCGTGTCGTGGGACCTGTTCCTGGAAGAGGATTTTCGCTGCCGCCTGCCCGGCATCGAGCGCTGGCAGGGCGACGGCATCATCGCCGATTTCGACGATCCCGCCGTCTGCGCGGCGCTGGCGCACAGCCGCCTGCCCGTGGTGGCCGTGGGCGGCTCGTATGCGCGCGCCGAGGATTACCCGGCCGGCATCCCGTATGTGGCGACCGATAATTTCAAGATCGTCAAGCTGGCCTATGAACACCTGGTGGAAGCGGGATTGAGCCGCTTTGCCTGTTTCAGCCTGCCCGAGGCCGATGTCAACCGCTGGGCGCAGGAGCGCGAAACGGCGTTTTGCGCGCTGATGGAGCGCGACCACATGCGCGCCGACGTGTACCGTGGCGTCGCCACCAGCGCGCCCTCGTGGGACGAGGCGGTGGAGCAGCAGATCGCCTGGCTCAACAGCCTGGAAAAACCCGTCGGCATCATCGCCGTCAGCGACGCGCGCGCGCGCCAGCTGCTGCAAGCGTGCATGCATGCGGGCATCGCCGTGCCGGAGCAAGTGGCCCTGATCGGCATCGACAACGACCCGCTGGCGCGCATGCTCACGCGTATTCCGCTCAGTTCCGTGATCCAGGGCACCGAGGAAATGGGCCGCACGGCGGCGCATCTGCTGCACCAGATGCTGAACGGCGCGCGCCTGTCCGGCACGCGCATCCTGGTGCCGCCGGCCGGCCTGAACGTGCTCGCCTCCACGCGCCATCAGCCCTTCCAGCACCCGCAGGTGATGCAGGCGCGCCATTTCATCCGCCAGTACGCGTGCCAGGGCATCAAGACGGAGCAGGTGGCCGATTACGTGGGCGTGTCGCGTTCCTCGCTGGAAGCGCACTTCCGCCACGAGCTGGGTCGCAGCGTGCACGACGAGATCCTGCATTTCAAGCTCGATGCGGCCAAGACCCTGCTGGCGCGCGGACCGGGCCAGGTGGCCGACGTGGCAGTGCGTTGCGGCTTTACCACGGTGCAGTACATGCATGCCGTCTTCAAGCGCGAACTTGGTTGCACGCCGCGCGAATTCCAGCAGCGCAGCCGGCCACCGCCAGCGCCTGGGCCGGCGCCGTGATGCATCTGCTGCGTAATGCGCGCGGCATGCGCGTGGCCATCGACGCGCACGATGCCAGCGTGCGGGCCTGGTGGGCGCCGGACCGGTATGGCCGCCTGGCCGACGTGCTGGGCGCGGTGCCCCCAGCGGCGAAGTCCTGCGCCGGCTGGCAATGCGCATCGCCCGGCGACGGCCACTTGCAGTTGCAGCTGGCGCAAGACGGCCTGTCGGTGCGCCTGACCTACCGGCTTGACGACGATGGCAGCCTGCAGCTCGATTGCGTCGCCACGGCCGATACGGTTTCCCGTTTCTCCCTTGCCGCGCCCCGCTTCAACCTGCAGGGCCGCCGTGCCGGCGTGGGCGACCACGTGCTGCGCCTGGCCGCCGACCGCTACCGGCCTTGGCCTGGCGGCTGCGCGGGCGACGCCGCGCTCGATGTGGCGGGCAGCGCGTTTGACTTCCGCCAGCCGGCGCCGCTCGCGTCGCGCCTGGCCTGGCCCGCGCTGGTGAACTTGCCGGGATTCCGGCATGAGTTTTGCTGGACGGGCGGCGGCCAGCTGCGCGAAGCGGCGCGGGTTGCCGATCCCGCTTCCGGCAGGGTCCTGCGTTTTTCCAGCACCCAGGACAGCTGCCATCTGTATTCCGATCTGCGCTGTTTTTCGCTGCTGGCGCAGGGCGTGGAAGTGCAGCCGGGACAGGCGATGCGCTTCACGCTCGCCTACCGTCTGGGTGTGCAGGATATCGACGCGTTTGACATATCCGAACCGGTATCAATGATGTCAAATAAGTGATTGGTCAGATATGCGGGGCAGTTCTACCATGGGGTAGTTTTTCCCTCATTTATTTTTGTCCTGACCGACGCTGCGAACCTGCCCATGAACATACTCACCATCGATGCCGGCACCACCAATACGCGTACCTTGCTGTGGCGCGCAGGCGCCGTCGTCGCCCAGGCGCAGCTGGAAACGGGCGTGCGCAATACCGCCATCGATGGCCATAACGGCGCGCTGAAACAGGCGCTGCGCGACACCATCGCCAGCGTGCTGGCCAGCGCGGGGATCGCGCCGTCCGAGGTGGACCTGGCGCTGGCGTCGGGCATGATCACCTCGCCCATGGGCGTGCGGGAAGTGCCGCATGTGCCGGCGCCCGCCGGCCTGGCCCAGCTGGCGCAAGGCATGCTGGCGGTGGACTTGCCCGACGTGCTGGCGCGGCCCCTGTGGCTGATCCCCGGCGTGCGCAATCAGCATGGCGCCGTCGGCCTGCATAACGTCGAAGCGATGGACATGATGCGCGGCGAAGAGACGGAAGTCATCGCGCTGCTCGAGCGCCTGCAGTTGCGCGGCGCGGCGACCCTGATCATGCCCGGCTCGCATACCAAATTGATCAGCGTGGACGAGCAGCGCCGCATCCTCGGCTGCAGCACCACCATCGCGGGCGAACTGCTGCAGGCGATCACGCAGCACACCCTGATCAAGCAATCGGTCGATGGCGGTTTTGCGCAGACTCTGGTGCCGAAAATGCTGCTGGCCGGCGCGGCCGCGGCGCAAAAAACGGGGCTGGCACGCGCCTGTTTCAGCGTGCGCACCCTGGGCCAGTTCAGCGCCGTCGAGTGCAATGAGCGGGCCAATTTTCTGATGGGCGCCGTCCTCAGCGGCGACTTGCTGGCGCTGCGCAACAGCACCGCCATCCAGATGCGGCCCGATAGCCCGCTCGTCATTACGGGCAAGCCCATGCTGCGCCAGGCGCTCGGGCTGCTGATCGAAGAACATGGATTTTTTTATGGCAAGCGCATCATCGTCGACGACCAGCAGCAAGCCAATCTGGCCGGTCACGGTGCGCTGCTGATCGCCGCCGCGCGCGGCTTGATTTCCCCGCAGGAGACAGTATGAGTGACAACAAGAACAAGCGTCCCTTGCGTTCGCAATCGTGGTTTGGCGGCGACGACAAGGACAGTTTCATTCACCGCAGCTGGATGAAGAACCAGGGCTATCCCAGTGACGCCTTCGATGGCCGTCCCGTCATCGGCATCTGCAATACCTGGTCCGAGCTGACCCCCTGCAATGGGCATTTCCGCGACCTGGCCGAGATGGTCAAGCGCGGCGTGCTCGAGGCGGGCGGTTTTCCCGTCGAATTTCCCGTCATGTCGCTGGGCGAGACGAATCTGCGCCCGACGGCCATGCTGTTCCGTAACCTGGCCAGCATGGATGTCGAGGAATCGATCCGCGCCAACCCGATCGACGGCGTGGTGCTGCTGACGGGCTGCGACAAGACCACCCCGGCCCTGCTGATGGGCGCGGCCAGCGTGGACTTGCCCACCATCGTGCTGTCGGGCGGCCCCATGTTGAACGGCAACTACCGTGGCAAACCGATCGGCTCGGGCACGGATGTGTGGAAATTCTCCGAAGACGTACGCGCCGGGCGCATGACCTCCAACGAATTCAAGCAGGCCGAATCGTGCATGTCGCGCTCCGCCGGTCACTGCATGACCATGGGCACGGCTTCCACCATGGCCAGCATGGTCGAGGCGCTGGGCGTGACCCTGCCCGGCAACGCGGCCATTCCCGCCGTCGATGCGCGCCGCAAGCTGCAGGCGCAGCTGACGGGCCGGCGCATCGTCGACATGGTGCATGAAGACCTGAAACTGTCGCAGATCCTCACGCGCGACGCGTTTGAAAACGCCATCATGGTCAACGGCGCCATCGGCGGCTCGACCAATGCCGTGATCCACCTGCTGGCCATCGCCGGGCGCATCGGCGTGGACATGCGCCTGGGCGACTGGGACCGCCTGGGCCGCGACATTCCCTGCCTGCTGAACCTGATGCCGTCGGGCCAGTACCTGATGGAAGATTTTTACTATGCGGGCGGCCTGCCCGTGATCATCCGCGACCTGCTGGGCAAATTGCATGGCGAGGCGCTCACCGTCACGGGCGCCAGCATGGCCGTCAACGTGGCCGAAGCGGAAAATTTCAATCCCGAAGTGATCACGCCGCTGGCGCAGCCGTTCAAGGACGAGGGCGGCATCGCCGTCCTGCATGGCAACCTGGCCCCGCGCGGCGCCGTCATCAAGCCGTCCGCCGCCTCGCCGGAACTGATGCAGCACCGTGGCCGCGCCGTCGTCTTCAACAGCATCGAACACTACAAGAAACGCGTCGACGATCCCGCGCTCGATATCGATGCCAGCTGCGTGATGGTGCTGCAAAATTGCGGCCCGCAGGGCTATCCTGGCATGGCCGAAGTGGGCAATATGGGATTGCCGAAAAAACTGCTGGAGCAGGGCGTGCGCGACATGGTGCGCATCTCGGATGCGCGCATGAGCGGCACGGCCTACGGCACGGTGGTGCTGCACGTGGCGCCGGAAGCGGCCGTGGGCGGGCCGCTGGCCCTGGTGCGCGATGGCGACATGATTGAGCTGGACGTGGCGGGACGCCGCTTGCACCTGGACGTCGACGAGGCCGAGCTGGCGCGCCGGCGGGCGGAATGGAGCGCACCGCCGCCGGCCATGAAGGGCGGCTACCAGGCCATGTACATCAAGCACGTGACGCAGGCCGATGAAGGCGCGGACCTCGATTTCCTCGTCGGCTGCAGGGGTTCGGCCGTGCCGCGCGAATCACATTGAAAAACAAGGAAAAAATGATGGGGACACGGGCCCAATTACTGGTCGATGCGCAGAATTTTCTCGGCGAGGGCGTGCGCTGGTGCGAACGCAGCGGCCGGGTTTTCTGGACGAATATCGAAGGTTGCCAGCTGCATGCGCTGGTGCTGGCCACGGGCGAGCGCCAGAGCTGGGCCATGCCCGAGCGCCTGGCGTGCTTCGCGCTGACGGACAGCGACGACGTGCTGCTGCTGGGACTGGCGTCCGGACTGGCCTGGTTTGACGCGCGCAGCGGGGCCGTCACGCCCCTGCACACGGTGGAGGGCGACCTGCCCATGACGCGCCTGAACGATGGTCGCTGCGACCGCCAGGGGCGCTTTGTCTTCGGCACGCTCGATGAGCGCCCGTGCCGCGATGCCATCGGCAGCTTTTACCGCCTCAATCTGGACTTGACGCTGGAGTGCCTGCCGCTGCCGCCGATCGCCATCTCGAACAGCATCTGCTTCAGCGTCGATGGCGCGGCCATGTATTTCTGCGACTCGATGAAGAAGGCGATCTACCGCTGGGACGATTACCTGGGGGGCGACGCCAGCCGGGTGCGCGTGTTTGCCGTGCTCGATCCGGGTCCGGGCGCCGCCGATGGCGCCACCATCGATGCGGATGACCACCTGTGGAGCGCGCAGTGGGGCGCCGGCAGGGTCTTGCGCTTCGCGCCGGACGGCAGCGTCGAGCGCGCGATCGCCTTGCCCGTGTCGCAGCCCAGCTGCGTGAGCCTGGGCGGCCCGCACTACGACGAATTGTTCGTCACCACGGCGCAGGAGAGCTTGAGCGCGGCCCAGCTGGAAAGCGAACCGCTGGCCGGGGGATTGTTTCATGCGCGCCAGGTGGACGTGCGTGGTTTGCCGGAAGTGCGCTTTGGCGCCCTGCCGGCCTGACAGGAGAGAGCAAATGCAAAAGCACGCGGTTTTCGAGGGCATTATCGAGCGGGGCATGGTCGGCATCGTGCGCGCCCCTTCGGCGCAGGCGGCCGTGCAGATCGCCGAGGCATGCATCGCCGGCGGCATCACGGCGCTGGAAGTGGCGTTCACCACGCCCGACACCCTGGGCGTGCTGCGCATCCTGCGCGAACGCCATGGCCATGAGGTGCTGCTGGGCGCGGGCACGGTGCTCGATACGGAGACGGCGCGCGCCGCCATCCTGGCCGGCGCCCAGTTCATCATCTCGCCCGGCGTCAACGTGGAGACCATCACGCTGTGCCAGCGCTACCAGGTGCTGGCCATGCCGGGGGCGATGACGCCGACGGAGATCGTCACGGCCCTGCAGGCCGGCGCCGACATCGTCAAGGTCTTCCCAGCCGAGATGTTCGGCCCTGCCTACATCAAGGCGCTGCGCGCGCCCCTGCCGCAGGCGCCATTGATGCCCACGGGCGGCGTGACGGTGGAGAACCTCGACGAATGGTTTGCCAGCGGCGCCGTGGCCGTGGGCATCGGCAGCAGCCTGAGTGGCCCGGGCGCCACGGGAGATTACGCGGCCGTGACGGCGCGCGCACAGGCTTTCGTGGCGAAGATGGAGGCCGTGCGGACTTCCAGGACTTCTGGATAGCTCCCTGCGCCGGATAATTCTGCTACGCTAGGCGGGCAATGTCGCACGCCTAACCACGAACAGAATATGTCCAACATCGCCCGTATCCTGCAAGAGAGCCGCATCATCGCCATCGTCGGCATGTCCGACAAGCCCGAACGCGCCAGCCATGAAGTGGCAGATTACCTGCTGCGGCAGGGCTACCGCGTGCTGCCCGTCAATCCGGCCATCGCCGGGCGCGAGGTGCTGGGCCAGCGTGCCTACGCCACCCTGACGCAGGCTGCGGCGGCCGTGGCGCCGGCGCGCATCGACATCGTCGACTGCTTCCGCAAGTCCGAGGATATCCTGCCCATCGCCGAGGAAGCCATCGCCGTCAAGGCCGGCTGCCTGTGGCTGCAGCTCGACGTCATCAACGAGCAGGCGGCGCAGCTGGCGCGGGTGGCAGGCCTGGACGTGGTGATGGACCATTGCACAAAAATCGAGCACCGCAAGCTGGCAGTGGCGGCATGAAGGCGCGCACGCAATTTCGCGCCGGCCAGGGCTTCGACCTGAACGAAGACTTCGCCGGCAAGCGCCTGCTGGGCGCAGCCACCAAGTCGGCGAACAAGAAGCTGACGGCGCTCCAGTGCAAGGCGCTGGACATCGAGGAAACCGTGGCGCTGACGGCGCAGATCGCCGAGTGCCAGAGCATGCTGTATGCGCAGCACAAGAAAAAAGTGCTGCTGGTGTTGCAGGGCATGGACACGTCGGGCAAGGATGGCACGGTCAAGGCCATCTTCAGCAACATCAACCCGATGGGCATCCGCGCCGTGGCGTTCAAGGGACCCACCGATATCGAACTGGCGCACGATTATCTGTGGCGCGTGCACCAGCACGTGCCCGTGAAGGGCGAGATCGCCATCTTCAACCGCAGCCATTACGAAGACGTGCTGATCACGCGCGTGCAGGACATGATCGACAAGGCCGAATGCCGGCGCCGCTACGCGCATATCCGCGATTTCGAGCGCATGCTGAGCGAAACGGGCACCGTCATCCTGAAAGTCTTCCTGCATATCTCGAAGGACGAGCAGCGCGGACGGCTGCAGGAGCGGCTCGACGATCCCGACCGCCAGTGGAAGTTCGATCCCAACGATATCGCCCAGCGCAAGAAGTGGGATGGCTACCAGCGCGCCTATGAAACGGCGATCCGCGAGACGGATGCCGATCATGCGCCGTGGTACGTGGTGCCGTCGAACTCCAAGACCCAGCGCAACCTGGTGGTCGCCTCCCTGCTGCTGGAAACCCTGCAGGGCATGAAGCTGGAATACCCGGCGCCGGACCCGAAACTGTCGTCGTTCAAGGTCGAGTAACTACGCGGGCGATTCGGCTGTCCGCCTGCGGAATCGGCCGCGCTGTGGCATAGTATCCCTCGTCGATAATTCAAACCAGACCGGAGATCCATATGCTGCAGTTGAAAGATCCTACCTTGTTGCGTCACCAGGCTTACGTGAATGGAGCCTGGATGGACGCCGATGGTGGCCAGACGATTAATGTGAGCAATCCCGCCACCGGCGAGCATATCGGCACGGTGCCCCTGATGGGCGCGGCCGAGACGCGCCGCGCCATCGAGGCGGCCAATGCCGCCTGGCCCGCCTGGCGCAAGAAGACGGCCAAGGAACGCGCGGCCGTGCTGCGTCGCTGGCATGACCTGATCCTGGAAAACGCCGACGACCTGGCGCTGATCATGACGACGGAGCAGGGCAAGCCGCTGCCGGAAGCGAAAGGCGAAGTGCAGTTCGGCGCCTCGTTCATCGAATGGTTTGCCGAGGAAGGCAAGCGCGTTGCGGGCGACACCCTGCAGTCGCCATGGCCGGATCGCCGCCTGGTCATCACCAAGGAGCCGATTGGCGTGTGCGCCGCCATCACGCCATGGAATTTCCCCGCCGCCATGATCACCCGCAAAGTCGGCCCGGCCCTGGCCGCCGGCTGCCCGATGGTGTTGAAACCGGCCGAAGCGACGCCGTTTTCCGCGCTGGCGCTGGCCGTGCTGGCCGAGCGCGCGGGCGTGCCTGCGGGCGTGTTCAGCATCGTCACGGGCGCGCCGAAAGACATCGGCGGCGAAATGACGTCGAACCCCATCGTGCGCAAGCTGACGTTTACGGGTTCGACCCAGGTGGGCCGCCTGCTGGCCGAACAGTGCGCGCCGACGATCAAGAAACTGTCGTTGGAACTGGGCGGCAATGCGCCGTTCATCGTCTTCGACGACGCCGACCTGGACGCCGCCGTGGAAGGCGCCATCGCCTCGAAGTACCGCAATGCGGGGCAGACTTGCGTGTGCGCCAACCGCCTGTACGTGCAGGACAGCGTGTATGACGCGTTTGCCGAGAAGCTGGTGGCCGCCGTGGCCAAGCTGAAGGTCGGCAATGGCATCGAGGCGGGCGTCACGCAAGGCCCGCTGATCGACGCCAAGGCCGTCGCCAAGGTGGAAGAGCACGTGGCCGACGCGCTGGCCAAGGGCGGTCGCCTGCTGGCCGGCGGCAAGCGCCATGCGCTGGGCAACGGCTTCTTCGAGCCGACCATCATCGCCGACGTGACGAACGACATGCGCGTGGCCACCGAGGAAACCTTCGGCCCGCTGGCGCCCCTGTTCCGCTTCAAGACGGACGAGGAAGTGATCGCCCTGGCCAACAACACGGAATTCGGCCTGGCCGCCTACTTCTATTCGCGCGACATCGGCCGCATCTGGCGCGTGGCGGAAGGCCTGGAAACGGGCATGGTCGGCGTCAACACGGGACTGATCTCGACCGAGATTGCCCCCTTCGGCGGCGTCAAGCAATCGGGCCTGGGCCGTGAAGGGTCGACCTACGGTATTGAAGATTATTTAGTCATTAAATATATCTGCATGGGCGGTATCTAAGGCCGCCTAGCGTGAGCCGCGGCGCGCGGCGAGGCGGTCGAGCATGCCTTTGACCGCTTCCATTTGCGTGCCGCTCTTGCGGTAGAAATCCGGGTCGATCGGATTGAGGCTGGTGTAGCCCCAGAAATCCCAGCAGCCTTTCGGGTTGTACGGGTAGACGGCGCTCGGTTCGGCCTGCGGATACAGCACGATGATCTTGTTGGCGTCCGCCACCTGGTTGTAGCCGGTGCTGGTATAGAAGCGGTCGCCGATCGCTTGCGTCGTTTGCAGGCAGCCGTGGAACACCACGTGCACGCGGCAGCTCTCGCTGTCGCAGGCTTTCGGGATGTAGGCGTAGCCCGTATTGTTCATGCTGGAGTAGGCGTTCTGGATGAAGCTGCGCTGGTTGAAGGCGATCAGCTTGCCCGTCAGGGTGGTCGACGAAGGCTGCAGGTCCGGGTACAGGTGCTGCAGGATGTCGCGCGCCTGCACGAAGTCGCAGTCGTTGATGAAGGGCGACGCCGTCACGTCGCAGGCCTTGTCCTGGTTGTTGTCGGTGATGATGGCATGGCCCGCGCCGACCGTGTCGACGAAGCGGATCTGCTCCGCCGGCGTGCCCGCCAGTTGATAGAATTTTCCCACCTGTTCCACCACCGGCCGCGTCACGGTCTGGTCTTTCGTTCCGCTGAACAGATACACGCGCTGGCGTTTCAGGTTGGCCGTGTCGTCGATGAGGCGCGCGCGCGCAAAATCGTTCGCCGCGCGCAGCAATTCGCTGGCGACGGGCGGCGCCACCTGCGCGCTGCCCGGATTCATGCAGGTGGTCAGGGCATTCGTCAGGTAGGGAATGTAGGGGAAGCGGCCCGGCTGGCCCGAGCAGAAATACGGGCCGCCAGCGATGATGCCGGCGCCGGCCACGGTGGCCGAATAGGCGACGGCAAATTGCGCCGCCATGAAGCCGCCCGAGGACAGGCCGGACACGGTGGTCTGGCTCAGGTCAGCCTGGTAGCCGGGCAGGGCGGCGGCGTCCCTGGTCGCGACGGGCTTGGCGGCTTTGACGGCCTTGGCCGTCGTGGCGGCGTGCGCGCCGCTTGGCGCCAGGGCGACGAAGCTGGCGGCCAGCAGGGCGGTGGGTAGTGCGGTCAGGTAAGGGAAGGGCATGGCAACTCCATAAGGCAAGGGCAGGAAGGCCGAGCATAGGTAAAAAAACTGTGCGCTGGGCAAGTACTGCACCGTTCTTGATGCCGGTCAAGCATTCGCTGTTGTTGTGGCCCGCATGCGCGTGCGCGGCGTTTGACATAGAATGGTTTTTTTCCGTTCAACCATGGTGCCCCTCATGTCCAAGACCCTTGCCCAGCTGTTTGCGCTCACCACCCTTGCCGCCGGCGCCAGCCTGGCCATGCCGGCCCATGCCGCCGACACCGCCGCCACGGCGCCGGCCGCCTGTCCCGCCATCCTCAAGCAGACCTTCAACCGCCTGCAGGATGAAGCGCCGCAAAACCTGTGCCAGTACGCGGGCAAGGTCGTGCTGGTGGTGAATACGGCCAGTTATTGCGGTTTTACCAATCAATATGAAGGGCTCGAGGCGCTGTACGCCAAGTACGGCAGCAAGGGCCTGGTGGTGCTGGGCTTCCCGTCGAACGACTTCGGCAAGCAGGAACCCGGCAACAGCAAGGAAATCGCCGATTTCTGCTACAACACCTATGGCGTGAAGTTCCCCATGTTTGCCAAATCGGTGGTGTCCGGCCCCGCACCGAATCCGCTGTACGTGGACCTGATCAAGCAGACGGGCAAGACACCGGCGTGGAATTTCCATAAATACCTGATCGACCGCCACGGCAAAGTGGTGGAAAGCTTCCCCAGCAAGGTGACGCCGGACGACAAGAAACTCGTTGGCGCGGTGGAAAAGGCGCTGGCGATGTAAGTTGCCGGCACCCAGGCAGGCTGGAACGCCTGTTTTTTTTTAATGCCGCGCTTGTCGTCTTGCCATCATTGTCCTAAGCTGGTTGTTCGCGTTTGTCACAACCAAGGAGAACATCATGGCGTATGTCGATGGATTTGTGGTGCCCGTACCGAAAGCCAAGCTCGATGCCTACCTGGCCATGTCGCGCACCTGCGGCGCCATCTGGCGCGAATATGGCGCGCTGGAATTTCGCGAATGCGTGGGCGACGATGTCAAGCCGGGCAAGCTGACGTCGTTCCCGCAGGCGGTGGACTTGCAGGATGGCGAAGTGGTGGTGTTTTCCTGGATCGTCTACGAGTCGCGCGCCAGGCGCGATGAAATCAACGACAAGGTCATGAAAGACCCGCGCCTGGCCGAGATGATGGACCCGGCCAAGCTGCCGTTCGATGGCAAGCGGATGATCTACGGCGGTTATGAAATGCAAATTGATATCAAATAACCAGCTTTGCCAGTAACGCCCCGCGCAGCGCATTGCACACGACGATCGCCTCGGCCCGCGCCAGCATGGCGCGCGTGATGATGGTTTCCTGCGCATCCCAGGCGGGATCGGCCAGCATGGCCGCGCGCTGCACGCCGGGCAGTAGGCCGCAGGACAGGGGTGGCGTTTGCCAGCGGCCATCGAGCCGGACGAAGACATTGCTGCGCCCACCCTCCGTCAGTTCGCCCCGTTCGTTAAAAAACAGCATGTCGAAACCGCCTTGCGCCTCGGCCTCACGCCAGGCCGCGTCGTAGCGCGCGCGCACGCTGCTCTTGTGGCGCAGGAACAGGTCGTCCGCCACGGTGGCGTCGGGCGCCAGCAGGATGGTGACCGTGTCCGGCAAGGCGGTGAGCGCACCGCTTTGCGTCGTGAACCGGCCATCCTGGCGCAGCGCCAGGCGCAGACGGAAGGGCGCATCGTCGGGGCGTGCGGCGCAAGCCGCCTGCAGCGCGGCGCGCGCGGCGTCCGCATCCCAGGCAAAACCGAAGTAGGCGCAGGAAGCGGCCAGGCGCGCCAGGTGGCGTTCCTGCTGGCGGCAGCCGCCGGCACGGCTGGCGTGCAGGGTTTCGAACAGTTCGAAGTCATTCGTCAGACCCGTCAGGAAGCGGGCCTTGAGCTGGCATTCCGCAAATTCCTCCTGCGGGTCGCTGTCGAGGACGATGCCGGCGCCCACGCCCATTTCGCCGCGCCGGATGCCGCCAGGGCCAGCCGGCAGCAGGGCCAGGGTGCGGATCGGCACGGACATGCAGAAGTCGCCCACCGCATGGACAGCGCCGGCGGCTGGTGGATCGAACCAGCCGATGGCGCCCGTGTAGATGCCGCGCGGCGCCTCTTCCAGTTCGGCGATGATTTCCATGGTGCGCCGTTTCGGCGCGCCCGTGATCGAGCCGCACGGGTACAAGGCCTGGAAGATATCGGCCAGGCTGGCATCCTCGCGCAAACGCGCCTGCACGGTGGAGGTCATTTGCAGCACGCTGCTGTAACGCGTCACCTCGAACAGGGCCGGCACCTTGACGGAGCCCGTGACGGCGATGCGGCCGATGTCGTTGCGCAGCAGGTCGACGATCATCAGGTTTTCCGCGCGGTTTTTCGGATCATGGGCCAGGGCGGCGGCGCGGCGCGCGTTTTCTTCCATTTGCTCAGGCGGGGCGGCCGGCGCCGTGCCTTTCATGGGACGCGCCATCAGCTCTCCTTGCGCATGGCGCACGAACAGTTCCGGCGACAGCGACAGCAGGGCGCCCCCATCGGGCAGCAGCACCAGCGCGCCATACGGCACGGGCTGGCGCGCGCGCAGCCGCGCATACAGGGCCAGGGGCGAACCGAAGGCGTCGAAGCGCAAGCGATAGGTGTAGTTGACTTGATAGGTGTCGCCGGCCACGATGTAGTCGTGGATGCGCTGCAGCGCCTGCGTGAATTGCGCCTGGTCGACGTTGGCGCGGATCCCGGCCACGCCGGCCGGCGCGGCGTCGGCGCGGACGCGCGCGT
The DNA here is from genome assembly GCF_009208735.1 of Janthinobacterium rivuli. Classification (GTDB taxonomy): domain Bacteria; phylum Pseudomonadota; class Gammaproteobacteria; order Burkholderiales; family Burkholderiaceae_D; genus Janthinobacterium. Next base: position 192,367 of record NZ_WFLJ01000006.1, read on the forward strand.
CCAGCCAGCGCGCCACCTCGTCCTGCGACAGCTGCGTGCAATGGTCGAAGACGAGCACTTGCGCCAGCGGCGGCGCGTCGATGCCTGCCGCGCGCGGCGGCATGGCCAGCAAATGCGCCCCCAGCTCGTAGCTGCACACGCTGACGGCGTACTGGCCGCGTTGCAAGGCCGCTTGCAGGCCTTCCAGCAAGGCGGGCCAGGCCTGACCCTCGGTGCACCGCAAGACCGCCGCCAGGCCCGTGTACAGGCGCGAACCGGCGCCCGGGGTGCTGGCGTCGTCGAGCAGGGCGAAACAGTCGGTATGCATGGGGACAGCCGCGGCGGTGATTTACCCCAGCAGCATGGCGATTTGCAGCGCCGCTTCCTGGGACGGATTGATCTTGAAGCCGCTCTTGGCGTAGCGGTGCCAGCGTCCGATGACGAAGCCGACGATCAGCGTGGCGCGCGCCGCCACTTCGCTTTCCTTGCCATGGCCTTCGGCGGCGGCCACGCGCAAGGCCTGCTTGAGCGCCAGTTCCACGCGGTCGTAGAACTGGTTCATGCGCACTTGCAGGCGCTCGTCCTCATTGACCAGGGCGTCGCCGATCAGCACGCGCGTCATGCCCGGATTGCTGATGGCGAAATTGAGCAGCATGCCGACGATGTCGCGCGTCTGCGTCATGCCGTCGCTGTGCTTTTCCGCGATCTGGTTGATCAGGCCGAAGACGCTCGACTCGATGAATTCGATCAGTCCTTCGAACATTTGCGCCTTGCTGGCGAAATGGCGGTACAGGGCCGCTTCCGACACGGCCAGTCTGGCCGCCAGTGCGGCAGTGGTGATCTTTTCGCCTTTCGGCTGCTCCAGCATTGCGGCGAGGGCCTGAAGAATTTGTAGCCTGCGTTGGCCCGGCGGTGTGCTTGCCATATTTTCTCTTGTCGTTAAAAAAAATGCTGCCTTGATGGGAAGTTCCGTCACCGCCGCTAGCGGTGCGGCCTCCGGCGTCAACCGGAAGCTCAGGAGTCCCCTTCAACGCAGACGGTGAAGGCGGCGTGCCAAATGCCGGACAGATTTTACTTTGACATCGACGTAAGCGGGGCGATTTAACGCCTTGGGCAATTTCGCCACGCCGATCGGATCGGCCATTTTCAGGTATTGCGTGACCCAGGCCGTACGCAGGCCCAGTTTTTTCGCCCCCTTCAGGTTGGCCAGGGTGTCTTCCACCAGGATGCAGCGGCCAGGGCGGATCTGGTGCTTGCGCATCAGTTTGCGCAGCATCAGGGTCGATGGCTTGGGCCGCAGCTGGCGGTGCACATGCATCGCCTCGATGGAGATATGCTGCGAAAAATGCCGGCGCAAGCCCAGGTGGCGCATCACGTCGCTCGAATAGCGCAGCGGTGCGTTGGTGAGTAAAATTTTACGGCCAGGCAGGCGTTTGAGTAAAGCCCCCAGCCCCCGTTCGGCGCGTATCATGGCGCGCAAATCGTCGAACGCGTGCGTCTCGTGGAGGAAGTGCGCGGCCTGCACCTGGTGGTGCTTGACCATGCCCAGCAAGGTGGCGCCATAGCGGCGCCAGTAGGCCGCGCGCGCCGCATTGACGATGGCGTCGTCGGCCGGCGTCACGCCGTCGCCCAGCACGCGGGCAATATAGGTGTTCATATTGGCCGTGATGGTGGGGAAGATGGCGTGCGAGGCATTGTGCAGCGTGTTGTCTAGGTCAAACAGCCAGACCGGCGACGAGCGGTTAAGATGGGACACAGGCACAGGAGTCTTTGCTAACGAGAGAAGATGAGAAATTCAACAATCAGGAAAACCATGCGACGCCAGATTATAGTGATGTTTTGCGGATTATTCTTGCTGCCGTTGCAGGCGGCCTTCGCCGACGCGCCGCCCGTGGCGCAAAACCGGGGCGCCCTGTTCAAGGTGCAGGACGCCAGTCACACCCTGTATTTGTTCGGCACCATCCACGTCGGCGCGCCCGATTTTTATCCGCTCGAGCCGACGGTGACGCTGGCCTTGGAAGGCGCCGGGGCGCTGGCGCTGGAGATCGATCCGGGCGCCGATCCGCGCGCAGCCCTGGGCGCCGTGCTGAAATACGGCATGGAGGCGCCGGGCAGCCAAGTGCCGCTTGATTGCCGCCAGACCCTGGCCCCGCGCCTGGCGCCATTGTTGCAAAAATACGGTATAGCGCCCGAAGCGGTGGCGCCGATGAAGCCGTGGATGCTGGCCAGCATGCTGGCCATCGGCGAATTTTCCACCCTGGGCTACCGCTCGGATCTGGCGGTCGATAATTATCTGTCGCAGCAGGCCAAGGCGCGCAAGATCCCCGTGGTGGAACTCGAGTCAATGGAAGGCCAGATGGCGCTGTTTGGCGCGATGTCGCCGGCCGACCAATGCCGCTTCCTGGAAGACGGCGTGGCGTCGATCGAAGACCAGGAGCAAAGCCAGGAAGCGCGCGAGATCGCCAACGCCTGGCGCACGGCCGACGCGGCCGCCTTCGACAAGCTGGCGGCAAAGGCCGCGCAAGACCCCTCGTTCGCCGCGCAGTTCGTGCAAACAGTGCTGCTCGACGGCCGCAACCCGGCCCTGGCCGACGGCATCGCCAAACTGCTGGCGCGCGAAAAATCCAGCCTGGCCGCCATCGGCGTGCTGCATCTGGTGGGAGCAAAGAGCGTACCCGATCTGCTGCGCAAGAAAGGTTTGAAGGTAGAGCGGGTGTATTGAACCGTGGAGTAGGCGCGGGCTACAGCTAGCAGAGCAGATGGAAAAGTGTTCAGGGCAAGGCGGACTGACGAAGACAGTACGCATGGTCGGCGAGGAAGGACAACGCCGCCATGGACATTTTTACTATGGGGAGATGACGGCAGAGTAGATGAAAAGTGTTCAGGGCAAGGCGTCGAGCCGAAGACAGTACGCATGTACGGCGAGGCGAGGCAACGCGGCCATGGACATTTTTCAGATACGGGGATAAATCGATGGTGCCCTTGACGTGGATCGAACACGTGGCCTCTCCCTTACCAAGGGAGTGCTCTACCACTGAGCTACAAGGGCAAATTAAAAGCGGCGCCAGGTGATCTGCGCCGCCAAACTACTCGCTGTGATGCATTGCGATTTTTTTAGTGCGAACGGATCATAGTACCAAAAGCCTGCTCGGTCAACACTTCCAGCAATAATGAGTGTTCGATGCGGCCATCGATGATGTGCACGGTGTTCACGCCCGACTTGGCCGCGTCGAGCGCGGACGAGATCTTCGGCAGCATGCCGCCCGAGATCGTGCCGTCGGCGAACATCTCGTCGATTTCACGCGCCGACAGGTCGGTCACCAGCTTGCCCTGCTTGTCCTGGACGCCGGCGATGTTGGTCATCATGATCAGCTTTTCCGCTTTCAGGATTTCCGCGATCTTGCCGGCTACCACGTCGGCGTTGATGTTGTAGGCCTGGCCATCCTGGCCGAAACCGATCGGCGAGATGATGGGAATGAAGGCGTCGTCCTGCAGCGCCTTGACGACGGCCGGGTTGATCGCGTCGATCTCGCCGACAAAGCCGATGTCGAGGAATTCGCCCGGATGTTCGCGGTCCGGCATCTGCATCTTGCGCGCGCGGATCAAGCCGCCGTCCTTGCCCGTCAGGCCCACGGCCTGGCCGCCGTAATGGTTGATCAGCATGACGATATCCTGCTGCACTTCGCCGCCCAGCACCCACTCCACCACTTCCATGGTTTCTTCGTCGGTGATGCGCATGCCTTGCACGAAGGTGCCTTGCTTGCCGATTTTTTTCAGCGCGTTGTCGATCTGCGGTCCGCCGCCGTGCACCACGACAGGGTTCATGCCGACCAGCTTGAGCAGGATGACGTCGCGCGCGAAGCCGTGCTTCAGGCGTTCGTCCGTCATGGCATTGCCACCGTACTTGATGACGATGGTCTTGCCATGGAAATTGCGGATGTAGGGCAGGGCCTCGGCCAGAATCTGCGCCTTGATTTGTGGCGACACCGCCGTCAAGTCGTCATTCATGTCCAGGTTCAAGTTAGCTAGTTGATTCATGGCGAGTCCGGAAAATAGATTTGTGGGATTTTACAGGGAAGAAGAAAATCTTGGAGGCATTATAGGGCGATCTTGTTGTATTTTCCCTGATGATCCTATAGTCTGGCCCGATATGTCCCCCAGCCAGCCCTTTTACTGCCCGTTACATCTGCGTCGCCTCCCGGCGCGGCAGGACACACACTTGCCAATTCAAACACAGCCATGAGCGTATGCAGCCTGTGCGGCGCCACCTTCCAGTGTGGCCAGCTCGATCCGGACGCCACGGAACCTTGCTGGTGCATCGCCCTGCCGCCGGCCGTTCCCGTGCCCGGTAGCGCCGCCGCGGGCTGCTGGTGCCCGGCCTGCCTGCAAGAGCACATCGCCGCCTTGACCCCTGCGGCGGCAACGCCAGCCAAATAAGCGCATCGGCGCGCTTTTTCCTTTGCAAAAGACCTTGCATTTTGTAGGGGAATACGTTCAGACTGCGATTTTTAAGAATTTCTTATAGGAAAGTTATGCGCTTCAGGGATATCCGCATCGGCGTGCGCATCAATGCCGGTTATGCCATTCTGATCGTGCTGATGCTGGTCGTCATCGTCCTGGCGGGTAGCCGCATCTATGCCATCCGCGCCGAGACCGACGATATTCTGCAGCGCGACTGGGTCGCCGCCAAGGCCACCAGCAAGATCCACGGGCTGGCGCGCGAGGCGGCCACGCGCATCGTCAACCTGCCAAGCCAGCACGAGTCGGCGCTGCGCCAGGCGAACCAGGCGCGCCTGGAAGCGATCAAGCAGGGCATCGACGAGCAGGTGCGCATCCTCGATGGTCTCGATGCGCGGCCCGAGGAACGGCGCCTGCTGGAACAGATGCACCTGGCACGCGCCGAGTACTATGTGTCGCTCAAGACGATGTTCGAACTGGTCGAGCGCGGCGAGGATGGCCGTGCCGAACAGGCCATGCAGACGCAGACCTTGCCGGTGCTGGAAAAAGTGCTGCTGTACGTGGGCCAGCTCGACGACTTGCAGCAGCAGCTGATCCGCGACAGCGCGGCCAGGATACGCAACGACATCGATACCTCGCTGCTGCTGATGGGCGGCATCGGCCTGGCGGCGCTGCTGACGGGCATCGCCTTTGCCTGGTCGGCGCGCTCGATCACGCGGCCGCTGGGCGAGGCGGTGGCGATCGCCACGCGCGTGGCCAATGGCGACCTCAGTTCCGTCATCGAAGTGACGTCGCGCGACGAGACGGGCGAATTGCTGCAGGCGCTCAAGGACATGAGCACCAGCCTGGCCGTCGAGCAGGATCTGCGCCATGCCGTCGAAGTGGCCGAGGATGCGACCAAGATGAAGTCGGACTTCCTGGCCAATATGTCGCACGAAATCCGCACGCCGATGAACGGCATCATTGGCATGACCCACCTGGCGCTGCAGACGGAACTCACGTCGACCCAGCGCAACTACCTGGAAAAGGTGGAATCGGCTTCGAAGAACCTGTTGGCCATCATTGACGACATCCTCGATTTCTCGAAAATCGAGGCGGGCAAGATGGCCTTTGAAAAAGTCGATTTCTTCCTCGAGGACGTGCTGGCGCAGATCGCCGACCTGTCCGTGATGCGTGCCCAGGACAAGGGGCTCGAACTGCTGTTCGACATCGCGCCCGACGTGCCGAACGCACTGCAGGGCGATCCGCTGCGCCTGGGCCAGGTGCTGATCAACCTGACCAACAACGCGATCAAGTTCACGGACAAGGGCGAGATCGTCGTCACCATCCGCCTGCAGCAACTGGAAGAACATGCGGCAGTGCTGCGCGTGGACGTGCGCGACACGGGCATCGGCCTGACGCCGCCCCAGCGCAGCAAATTGTTCCAGGCATTCACCCAGGCCGACACCTCCACCACGCGGCACCATGGCGGCACGGGCCTGGGACTGACCATCAGCAAGCGCCTGGTGGAAATGATGGAAGGCGAAATCGATCTGGTCAGCGAAGCGGGCGTGGGCAGCACCTTTTTCTTCACGGCCCGCTTCGGCCTGGCCGCCGTACCGCGCGATAGCCTGCCGCAATTGCAGCATCAGCAGCAATTCCAGGGCCTGCGCGTGCTGGTGGTCGACGACAACCCCAGCGCGCGTGAAATCTTCGTCAGCATGCTGACGGCGCTCGGTTTCGAGGCGCGCGCCGTGTTTGGCGGCGTGCTGGCCATCGGCGCCGTGGCGCAGGCGCGCGCCGAGGGACGCCCGTACGGGCTGGTGCTGATGGATTGGAAAATGCCGGGCATGAACGGCCTCGATGCCCTGGCCGGCATCCGCGCCGACGCCGCCGGCATCGATGCGACGCCGGCCTGCATCATGGTCACGGCCTTCCACCGCGAAGCGCTGCTGGAGGCGGCGCGCCAGCGCGACTTGCCGCTCGACGGCGTATTGAACAAGCCCGTCAGCGCCTCGACCCTGCTCGACCAGATAGCGTTCGTGTTTGGCGGCGTGACGGGGCAGAGCCGCAAGACGCAGCGCCAGAGCAGCTACCGCGACGACGAGCGCGCCCTGCGCGGCGCCTGGCTGCTGCTGGTGGAGGATAATGAGGTGAACCAGGAAGTGGCGCAGCATATTCTCAACGATGCCGGCATCCGCGTCGACATCGCCAGCAATGGCGCCATCGCGCTGGCGAAGATCGAGGACAACGCCTATGACGGCGTGCTGATGGATTGCCAGATGCCGGTGATGGATGGCTACCAGGCGACGCGCAAGCTGCGCCAGGATCCCCGCTATTCAAATTTGCCCGTGATCGCCATGACGGCCAATGCCATGGTGGGCGACAAGGAAAAATGCCTGGACGCCGGCATGAACGATTTCATCGCCAAGCCGATCGACGTGGCGCAGCTGTTCGGTACCTTGGCGCGCTGGATCGCGCCGGCCACGCCGCAGGCAATGACGGCGGTGGCGGCGCAGCCGGAGGCGGAGCTGCCCGTGATCGCCGGCCTGAAAATGGCGGAAGCCATGCGCCGCGTGGGCGGCAATGCCGCTTTGATGCGAAAATTGCTGGACCGTTTCGTGGAAACCCAGTTCGATGCCATGCAGCGCATCGTCGCCGCCATCGAGAACAACCAGCTCGAGACGGCGATCCGCGAAGCGCATACGCTGAAGGGCCTGGCCGGCAATATCGGCGCCGGGGGCCTGGCCGACAGCGCCGCGCGGGTCGAGCACTTGCTCAGCCTGGGTTCGCACGACGGCTTGCCGCAGGCATTGGCCGCCTGCACGCTGGCGCTCGACGAGCTGGTGCCGAAGATCGTGCTGGCCATGCAGTCGCGCGGCCATGTGGCCGAGGCGGGCGGCGCGGCGCAGGCGCACGTGGCGCCGGTGGACCGGGCGCGCCTGGAAGCGGGCTTGCGCGAATTGTCGCAGCTGCTGCAGCAGGACGACGCGCAGGCTGTCAAGCACCTGGACGGCATCGGCCCCGTGCTGGTCGCGGCGGGGCAGGCGGAACACGCGCGCCAGTTGAAGCGCATGCTGGGACAATACGATTTCGAAGGGGCGCTGGCGCAGCTGGGCGAGGTGGCCGATGCGCTGGAGCTGACACTGTGACAAGGATAACTATGCAGAGCGAAGGACGGGCATGAGAGCGCCCGCAAGCAAGCCAACCATCCTGGTGGTCGATGACACGCCAGACAATATCGACTTGCTGCGCGCGGTGCTGGAAGACGATTACCGCACCAAGATCGCCGTCAATGGCGAACGCGCCCTGAAGATCGCCGCCGGCAGCGACCAGCCCGACCTGATCCTGCTCGACATCATGATGCCGGGCATGAGCGGCTACGATGTGTGCCGCGCGCTGAAGGCCGATCCCGCCACGGCCGGCATCCCCGTGATTTTTGTCACCGCCATGAGCGAAGTGGCCGACGAGCAGCTGGGCCTGGCCCTGGGCGCCGTCGATTACATCACCAAGCCGATTTCGGCGCCCATCGTGCTGGCGCGCATCAAGACGCAGCTGGCGATGAAGCAGATGCAGGATTTTTTGCGCGACCAGAATCATTACCTGGAAACGGAAGTGGAGCGCCGCGTGCAGGAAGTGGCGGCGCTGCAGGACGTCACGATCCACGCCATGGCCTCGCTGGCCGAGACGCGCGACAGCGAGACGGGCAACCATATCCGCCGCACCTCGCATTATCTGAAGGCGCTGGCCGAGAAAGTGCGCGGCCTGCCGCGTTTCCACGATTTTTTGACGGACAAGAATATCGAACTGCTGTTCAAGACGGCGCCGCTGCACGATATCGGCAAGGTGGGCATTCCCGACCATATCCTGCTCAAGCCGGGACGTTTCGAGCCGCACGAAATGGCCATCATGAAGACGCACACCACCCTGGGACGCGACGCCATCCTGGCGGCCGAGCACGAGCTGGGCATCGAAGTCGATTTCCTCAAGTACGCCAAGGAGATCGCCTACAGCCACCATGAAAAATGGGATGGCAGCGGTTACCCGCAAGGCCTGGCCGGCGACGCCATCCCGATTTCGGCGCGCCTGATGGCGCTGGCCGACGTGTATGACGCCCTGATCAGCCGGCGCATCTACAAGCAGGGCATGGACCATGCGCAGGCCGTGCGGATCATCGTCGAAGGGCGCGGTTCGCACTTCGACGCCGAGATCGTCGACGCCTTCCTGGAAATCCAGGACCAGTTCATCGCCATCTCCAACCGCTATGCCGACGGCGTGTGCGAGATCGCCGACAAGCAGCGGCAGATCGCGCCGTTCGCCGAAAACATCAGCTGACAGTCTTGAAGAAGCGCAGCATCTCTCGGCTGGCGTCAGGCCCCTTGCCATCCGTATAGCTGCCGCTGCCGCTGCCGCCGGACCAGGCGTGGCCGGCGCCGTGGATGACCCAGTGTTCGCCCAGCGGCGAGCCATCCGCCTGGCTGTGCGTGGTGCGCGTGTAGCGGTGGCCATTCGGCACGCTGCCGTCGATGGAAGCGGCCCTGGCCGCCTTGCCGCCAGCCTGGCTGCGCACGCCCTGGGCGATCAGTTCATCGCCGTTGCGCGGGTTGACGGTGGTGTCGCGGTCGCCGTGGAAAACGATGATGGGCACGCCGCCCTCGGGCGCCTTGCGCTGGGCATTGGGCATGGCGCCGCCTTTCATGGCGGCCAGCGCCGACGGCAAGTCCTGCGCCGAGGCGAACGGCAGGCCCGAATGCACGCCGACGGCGGCGAACAGGTCGGGGTACAGGGTACCGACGATGACGGCCATGGCGCCGCCCGCCGACAGGCCGGCGACGAACACTTCGCGTTCATTGACCGGATACTCGTCGATGACTTGCCGGGCGATGCCGGCGATCAGCGACGGTTCGCCCTGGTCGCGCTGCTGGTCGATGGCGTTGAACCAGTTCCAGCAGCGCGAACTGTTGGCGCCTTGCGTCTGCGCCGGGTAGACGACAAAACACTCCTTTTCTTCGGCCAGCGTATTCATTTGCGTGCCGGCGGCGAAATCATCGGGATTTTGCGTACAGCCGTGCAGCATCACGATCAGCGGCATGGCCTGGCCATGATAGCTGCTGGGGATATACAGTTTGTAGGAGCGCGTGCCCGCATGGTTGCGGTACACGCCGTCGATGAACTGCGCGCCAGCGGGGATGTCCGCCGGCGTGGCGGCCGGCGCGTTGAAGCCGGGCGGGTGGAAATTCGGCAGCTCGAAGCTGGGCATGTCGAAGCTGTGCTGGCCCAGGCCGGCGGGCACGCCCAGGCGCGCCATGAAATCCTGCGCGAAGTCCTGCGCCGCCTGCGCGGGCGTGGGCGGTGCGGCCGGCGTTTCCGGCGCGGCGGCAGCTTGCGGCTGTTCGGCGCGGGCCTGCGCGGGCGCTGCCGCCGGTGGCGGATTGATGTCGCGCATGGTCTGCGCTGGCGGCGCTTGCGTGGCCGTAGCCTGCGGCGCCAGGCCGGCGGCGGACAGCGCCTTCTGGATCGCTTCGGTGGCGGCGGCGGGACTGCCGCCCATCAGATTGCGGGTTGCGGCGCGCATGTGCGCCAACATGTTGAGAGGTAGTTTCATGACCATCCTTAACGGTGCCGCGCATCGGCCGGGTCATCGCCGCGAACCAATACGCTAGTGAATTCGCCCTGCGAGCGCCGTCTTGACGACGGTGCTGGCGTGCAGGGCACCTAATACGAAAATCGACTCGATGGTGGCCAGTGCCAGTTCCACGGAGACGTCGCTGGCGATGCTGGCCAGTCCCAGCACCTGTATCTGCAGGCGCTGGCCGGCTGCCTGGATCGCTTCCAGGTCGGCGCGCGAATAATGCTGCATGCCCAATACCAGGCTTTTGCGGGCGACGGTTTGTTTCACCACGTCGGCGTGGATACCCAGCTGGTTGCGTATGGCCGTACGGATCAGATCCGTGCGGTTGGAATAAAATCCCTCCTGGACCAGCAGATCGATCTGCCCCAGGTCGATCAAGCCGAGGTTGATCGTGATCTTTTCGGATTCCCCAATTTTGGGCTTGCTGTCTTGCTTGGCCATATCTCTCCAAAAACTCCACGTGGCATCCAATTGCCATCTGTATGGATGGTAGTATAGTTGTGAAATATCTCAAGTCAAGCAGGATCTGGCCTGATCGTGTTGTAGGACGGGCACCCGCAGAGTGAAAACGCGGCAGAAAATAAATCGGCGGCCGATGCTTTTTCAGCATGCTTTTCGCCGGAGAATGTATTTAAAGAAACATTGCATGGTGGTTCGATCGACGCGCCGGCGCCGTTTCGCGGCATAATGCAAGCCTGTACAAACACCGATGCCGCTCCATGATGGTCGATACCACGCTAGCCGTTCCGCTCCCCTTGCCCTCACCGGTGCCGTCGCCCTGTGTCAGCCTGTGCAAGATGAACCGCAACAGCGGCTTGTGCGAAGGCTGCCTGCGCACGCTTGACGAGATCATCGCCTGGAGCAAGGCCGATGACGACTTCAAGCGCGCCGTGTGGGCCGAATTGCCAGGACGTGTATCCCTGCTCGATTTCGAGCCCGATTACTGAGGAAGCCCATGCCGCGATCGCCAGCGCTGTTCCCCGATGCCATGCAGGTGTTCGAACGTGGCTGGCTCTCGTCGAACAACATCCTGTTCCAGGGCAGGGGTGACACGGCCCTGATCGACAGCGGTTATGTCACGCATGCGCCGCAAACGCTGGCCTTGCTGCGCCACAGCCTGGCGGGCCGGCCGCTGGAGCGCCTGTTCAATACGCACCTGCACTCCGACCATTGCGGCGGCAACGCGCTGCTGCAAGCCGAATACGGCTGCCATACGGCCATTCCCGTGTCGGAAGCGGACAAGGTGCGAACCTGGGACGTGGACGCCCTCAGTTTCCAGGCCACGGGCCAGCAATGTCCGCGCTTCGGCTTTGACACCACCGTCTCGCCCGGCGACACGTTGACGTTGGCCGACATGCGCTGGCAGGCGCTGGGCGCGCCGGGCCACGATCCGCACTCGCTGATTTTTTACTGCGCCGACGAGGGCATCCTGATCTCCGCCGACGCCCTGTGGGAAAACGGCTTCGGCGTGATCTTCCCGGAACTCGATGGCGGCTCCGGCTTTCTGGAGGCGCGCGCCACGCTGGACCTGATCGCCGGCCTGGACGTGCGCGTGGTGATCCCTGGCCACGGACGGCCGTTCACGGACGTCGCCGGCGCCCTGCAGCTCGCGTATTCGCGTCTCGATTACCTGGCATCCGACCCCGTGCGCAACGCGCAGAACGCGGTGAAGGTGCTGCTGAAATTTTTGCTGCTGGAGCGCCAGCGCATCGCCCTGGCCGAGATCCCGGCCCTGCTGCGCGGCATGCCCGTCTTCGAAGAGGCCAACCGGCGCTTCCTGCGCCAGGAGGCGGCCGCGTTGGCCGAGTGGGCCGTGTCGCAATTGGTGAGGGCCACGGCGGCAAGGGTCGAGGGTGAGTACTTACTTAACGATGGCTGAAACACGCCCGCGATAAATTCAGCACGATCGTACTTTTTCTGAACTATAATCAACCTCAGTGTGTTTCTCATCCCGATCAACTTTCCAGCGAGTCCGCCATGGCATTGCCTGTTGCGTTGCAAAACCTCTCCTTACCCGTTATCGCTTCGCCGATGTTCATCGCCAGCGGCCCGGCCCTCGTCGCGGCGCAGTGCAAGGCCGGCATCGTCGGTTCCTTCCCGGCCCTGAACGCGCGTCCCGCCGAATTGCTTGACACGTGGCTGACGGACTTGCAGGCCGAACTGGCCGCCTTCCAGGCCGCCAATCCCGATAAAAAAGTGGGACCGATCGCCGTCAACCAGATCGTGCACCAGTCGAACGACCGCCTCGCGCATGACGTGGCCGTGTGCGTGAAACACCAGATCCCCATCATCATTTCCTCGCTGCGCGCGCCGCCCAAGGAAATGCTCGACGCCATCCACAGCTATGGCGGCATCGTGCTGCATGACGTGATTTCGATCCGTCACGCGAAAAAGGCGCTGGAAGCGGGTGTCGATGGCTTGATCCTGGTGGCCAGCGGCGCCGGCGGCCACGCGGGCACCCTGTCGCCGTTCGCGCTGGTGGGCGAAGTGCGCAAATTCTTCGACGGCCCGCTGGCGCTGTCGGGTTCCATCGCCACGGGCGACGCCGTGCTGGCCGCGCAAGCGATGGGCGCGGACTTTGCCTACATCGGCTCGCGCTGGCTGGCGACCAAGGAATCGAACGTCAGCGACGGCTACCGCGACGCCATCGTCGACTCCAGCGCGGCGGACATCGTCTACACGAATTTGTTTACGGGCGTGCACGGCAATTACCTGAAAAAATCGATCGTCGCGGCCGGACTCGATCCGGAAGCCTTGCCCGAAGCGGACAAGAGCGCGATGAATTTCGGCTCCGGCAGCGCCAAGGCCTGGCGCGACATCTGGGGCGCGGGCCAGGGCGTGGGCTTGATGGATGACGTGCCGAGCGTGGAAGAGATGGTGGCGCGCCTGAAGGCCGAATACGATGCGGCGCGCGCGCGGTTGAAGCTGTAACGCTGGTGGTCGTTGTCGGATTACGGCCTTTGGCCTAATCCGACCTACGCCACCGGGCACTGGTAGGTCGGATTAGCGCGCAGCGCGTAATCCGACAACACCACAATCACTCCTGCTTCAAATCCTCGGGCTTGATGGCCCACAGCCCTGGCAGGTTGCGCCAGTAGCCATACGCATCCATGCCGAAGCCGACGACGAAGCGGTTCGGGATCACCAGGCCGACGATGTCCGCCTGCACAGGTTTCTTCTTGCCGATGGCCTTGTCGGCAAACACGGCCAGGATCACTTCCGCGGCGCCCATGTCCAGCAGGCGCTGTTTCACGTGCGCCAGGGTTTCGCCTTCGTCGAGAATATCGTCGAGCACGATGACGGTGCGGCCCGCCACGTTCGAGCGGGGGATGACTTTCCACACCACTTCGCCACCCTTGTCGTCGTCGCCGTAGCGGCTCACATGGATGTAGTCGAATTCGAGCGGAAAGCTCAGTTGCGGCAGCAGGCTGCCCGTAAACACGACGGCGCCGCCCATCACGCCCAGCACCAGCGGGAACTCTTTCGAGTCTTCGGCGTTGAAGCGCGTGTTGAGCACATCGGCCATGCGCGTGATCGACGCCTGCACGGTATCTTGGTCGAACAGCAGTTCCGCGTTCTTGATCAGGTCACGGGCACGGTTGTGATGAAATTCTTGCATGGACTCTTGCATGGCGATGAATGGGGCTGATGGTCAATGCCGGTATTATCCCGCAAATCGGCCTTATTTGTAATCGCGCGTGTCGTCGATGACCTTGCCGTCCTGCGCCAGGCTGCCCACGGCCACCAGCACCACTTCTCCCCGCAGCTTGGTCAATTCGCGGATCGAACCGATGATGGATTCCACGCCGCTGGCGTCAAGCGGATCATCGACTTCGCAATGCAAAGTCATCTCGTCGTTGGCCATGCGCCCGGACACCACCAGCCGCGCCTTCCTGATGTGCGGATGGCGGCGCGCGATCTCGTGCACCTGCGACGGATGCACGAACATGGCGCGCACCTTGGTGGTTTGATCCGCGCGCCCCATCCAGCCTCTGATGCGCGTATTCGTGCGCCCGCACGGCGACTGCGGCGCGTCCATCAGCACGGCCGACAGGTCGCCCGTGGCAAAGCGGATCAGCGGATAGTCGGCATTGAAGACGGTGACGACGACTTCGCCCACTTCGCCCGGCGCGACGGGAATGCCGCTGCCCGGATGGACGATCTCGAGCAGCACGTTTTCGTCGACGACCATGCCCGGATTGAGCTTGCCATCGCTGGCCGTTTCATAGGCGATGCTGCCGATATCGGCCGAGGCATACGTCTGGAACACGTGCGGCACGCCATTCTCGGCAAACCAGCTGCGCAAGGATTCAGGCAAGGCTTCCGCGCCCATCACGGCCCTGGTGACGCTGCTGATGTCGGCGCCCATTTCGCGCGCCTTTTCGATGATCAGTTTCAGAAATGACGGCGTGCCGATATACGTGTCCGGCTTCAGATCCATCATCGCCTGCACCTGCATTTCCGTCTGGCCGATGCCGGCCGGGATGACGGTGCAGCCGATGCGCGCGGCGCCGCCTTCGACCATGAAGGCGGCCGGCGTGAAGTGGTACGAAAAGCAGTTCTGGAGCAAGCCGCCGGCGCGCACGCCGGCCGCGTACATCGGGCGCGCGAAGCGCCACCAGTCGGGACCGCGGCCTTCCGGATCGAAGATGGGGCCGGGCGAGACGAACACGCGCGACAGGGCGTTCTTCGGCGTCGTGTTCAAGCCGCCGAACGGCAGGGCGTCGTGCTGCAATTGCTTGAGGTCGGACTTGCGCGTCACGGGCAGCTGCGCCAGCGCGGCGCGGCTGGTGACGTCGGCCGCGTTGACGCCATCGAGGATGCGGGCCCAGCCCGGCGCCTGTTGCGCGCGCGCGATCAGCTGCGGCAGGCCGGCCATCAATTCGCGTTCACGCGCTTCGGGGGCGCGTGCTTCCAGACTGTCGAGCGTATCGGTCATGTTGCGGATTCTCCAATGTCACGTTGCATTTTTTTCGTCAGCCCCGCAAAAATCAGGCTGTATGAGCGGTGCAGCAGGGCGGCCATTTCGTCGTCGTCGAGGGCGTCGGGACTGGCGACCAGCACCCATTTGGCACGCGCCAGGTAGGGCGCCGGGCGAAAGCCGGGACGGTCCGTCAATTCCAGGAAGCGTTCCGCATCGACCTTGAAGCTCATGCCGCGCGTGCTGTGCGCTTCCGCGCCGCACAGGGCGAACATCTTGCCGCCGACGCAGAACGCCAGCACGTCGCCCCACTTGATGTCTTCGGTTGCGCCGGGAAAACCGCGGCACACTTGCTTCGCCCGTTCCAGATCCATGACGGCAGCTCCCTTGTCAGGCCAGCCAGCGCTTGCGGCGGCGGTAGAACTTCATGTCGCGGAAGCTCTTGCGCCCGGCGCTGGAGACGCCCAGATAAAACTCCTTGACGTCTTCGTTGCTGGCCAGTTCCTGGGCCTGCCCTTCCATCACGACGCGGCCGTTTTCCAGGATGTAGCCGAAGTCGGCGTAGCGCAGCGCCACGTTGGTGTTCTGCTCGGCCAGCAGGAACGACACGTTTTCCTTGTGGTTCAGGTCCTTGACGATGCCGAAGATTTCTTCGACGATCTGCGGCGCGATGCCCATCGACGGCTCGTCCAGCAGAATCATCGACGGCTTGGCCATCAGCGCGCGGCCGATGGCGCACATCTGCTGTTCGCCGCCCGAGGTATAGCCGGCCTGGCTGCTGCGCCGCGTTTTCAGGCGAGGAAAGTAGTGATACACCTTGTCCAGCGCATCTTTCAGCTCGCCGCGCGACAGGCTGCGCGTGTAGGCGCCCGTCAAGAGGTTTTCCTCGATGGTGAGGTGGCCGAAACAGTGGCGGCCTTCCATCACTTGCGACAGGCCCCGCTTGACCAGCTCATTCGGCGTCAATTGATCCACGCGCTCGCCCTTGAACTGGACTTCGCCCTTGGTGACGTCGCCCCGTTCGCCGCGCAGCAGGGTCGAGATGGTTTTCAGGGTGGTCGACTTGCCGGCGCCGTTGGCGCCCAGGAGCGCCACGATCTTGCCTTGCGGCACTTGCAGCGACACGCCCTTCAGGACCAGGATCACGTGGTCGTAGATGACTTCGATATTGTTCACCGACAGGTAGGGCGGCGGCGCGGTGTCTGGTGTTTGCGTGGCAGTGGGTGTCATGGCTGCTTCGTTTTCATGTGATGTTGGTGCTTGTCGGATTACGCCTTCGGCTAATCCGACCTACGTCGTATCGAGGTAGGTCGGATTAGCGCAACGCGCGTAATCCGACACCACTTTGAGAGCCGCTTACTTCATGCACGCCGGCGTGATCTTCTTCTCTTCCGCGTACTTGTTCGAGGATTCCTCGACGAGTTTGCGCACCAGGGCCTTGTCGCCGACGATCCATTTCGGCGTGATGGCGGTCCACTTCTTGCCATCCCACTGCTGCACTTTCACGGCGCCCGAGCCTTCATGGTCGTCGCAGCTGGTTTTCACGGTGGGGAACATGCCCAGCGCGCCCACGGCCTTCTGGCGCGCATCGTCGACGTTCAGGTTTTCCAGGCCCCAGCGCATCTGTTCGCCCGTGATCGGCTTGCCCTTGCCGAATTTTTCCTGCGCCGTGCGGATCGCCTCCACCCACAGGATGCCGGCCGTCACGCCGCGCATGTGGTAGACGGAGCCGATGCGCGACTGGTCGGACAGGTTGCCCTTGCCGGAGGCGTAGAGTTTCTTGCGGATGTCGTCGAGCACGGGGTAATTGCCCGGCGTATTGAACGTCATCGCCGTGTAACCCTTGGCCGCATCGCCCGATGGAATCGTGTCTTCCTCGGAGCCGGCCCACCAGACGCCCAGCATTTTGTCGCGCGGGAAGCCGTTGCGCTGCGCCGTCTTGATGGCGACGGAGTTCATCACGCCCCAGCCCCACAGGATCACGTGATCCGGCTTGGCCTGGCGGATTTGCAGCCATTGCGATTGCTGTTCGCTGCCGGGCGGCGCGACGGGAATTTTCACCAGTTCGAAGCCGTACTGTTTCGACAGCGCTTCAAGCACGGGCAGCGGCTCCTTGCCGAAGGCCGAATCGTGGTACAGGTGGACGATTTTTTTCCCTTTCAGCTTGTCCATGCCGCCATCCTTGTCGCCCAGGTATTTGATCATGGCGGCGGCCTGGCTCCAGTAGCTGGAGATCAGCGGATACACGTACGGGAAGACCTTGCCGTTGGCGGCGTCCGAGCGGCCGTAGCCGATCATCGTCATGGGGATCTTGTCTTGCGCCACGCGGTCCAGGATGCCGTAGGCGACGCCCGTGGACAGGGTTTCGACCAGCGTCGCGCCGCCCTGCTTGGTTTTCAGGCGTTCATAGCACTCGACGCCGCGCGACGGGTTGTATTCGGTTTCGCATTCTTCCCAGCTGATTTTCACGCCATTGACGCCACCGGCCTGGTTGACCAGGTTGAAGTAATCGATGATGCCGCCGTAGAAACCGGAGCCGCCGGCCGCGTAGGGACCCACGCGGTAGGACGGCAGGGCGATGTACTGTTCCTTGTCCTGCGCCTGGGCGCTGCCGGCCATGGTGAGTGCGGCACTGGCGATGGCGGCGGCCAGCATGAGCGATTTGATGTGTTTCATTGTGTGTCTCCTCTTGTTTTATTTGGTATTCAAGTGAACCGACATCGACTGCAAAAACTTAATGGGGGAAGGGCCAGAGTCTCAACTTTTCTTTCGCGATCTGCCACAGCCTGGCCAGGCCGTGCGGCTCGACGATCAGGAAGAAGATGATCAGCGCACCGAACACCATCAGTTCCAGGTTCGAGGCCACGCTGGTTGGCAATGCCAGGCCATGCGCGATGGTGTTCAGGAAGACGGGCAGCAGCACGATGAAGGCCGCGCCCAGGAAGGAGCCGAGGATCGAACCGACGCCGCCGATGATGATCATGAACAGGATGCGGAAGGACAGGTCCAGGTTGTACGCTTCCGGCTCCACCGTGCCCAGGTAGGCATACGCATACAGGGCGCCGGCCACGCCACAGTAGAACGAGCTGACGGCAAACGCCAGCAGCTTGGTGCGCATCAGCCTGAAACCGATCACTTCGGCCGCCATGTCCATGTCGCGCACGGCCATCCACGAGCGGCCCACGTTCGAGCGGATCATGTTCTTGGCCAGCAGCGCCATGCCGGCGACAATCGCCAGTACCAGCAGGTATTTGCTTTGCGGCGTGTCGAACTGGTAGCCGAGAATGGTCATCTTTTGCACCGTGATCACGCCCGAGGAGCTGTAATTGGTCAGGTACGGGATCTTGGTCAGGCACCAGACGACGAAGAACTGCGTCGCCAGGGTGGAGGCGGCCAGGTAGAAGCCGCGGATGCGCAGGGAGGGCAGGCCGAAGGCGATGCCCACCATGGCCGCACACAGGCCGCCCAGGATGAACGACACGAGCAGCGGCAAGCCCGGCAGGCGCGCCATGAAGTTATACGAGGCGAACGCGCCCACGGCCATGAAGGCGGCCGTGCCCAGCGACAGCTGGCCCGCGTAACCGGTCAGGATGTTCAGGCCCAGCGCCGCCAGGGCGAAGATCAGGAACGGGATCAGGATCGCCGACAGCATGTAGGGCGAGGCGACATACGGCAGGAGGAAGACGGCGACGAGCAGCGTGGCCGTCAGCGCCAGGCGGTCTTGCCGGATCGGGAAAATCTGGTTGTCAGCCTGGTAGCTGGTCTTGAATTGTCCTGCTTCACGGTAAATCATGGGGTGGTCCTTTGCTCGCTGTTTTGGCTGTTGCCGGGTTACGCGCCATGCGCCAACCCGACCTACGATGCTGTTACGGTGGCGTTATATTCGCCGGATGATCTTCTCGCCGAACAGGCCTTCCGGGCGCACCAGCAGGAACAGCAGGGCCAGCACATACGGGAACCAGCCTTCGATGCCGCCGCCCACCATGGGACCGAGATAGACTTCGGCCAGCTTTTCCGACGCGCCGATGATCAGGCCACCGACGATGGCGCCCGGCACCGAGGTAAAGCCGCCGAGGATCAGCACCGGCAGCGCTTTCAAGGCGATGAAGGTGAGGGCGAACTGCACGCCGTTGCGCGCGCCCCACAGCAAGCCGGCCACCATGGCCACCAGGCCCGCCACGCCCCACACCACGGCCCAGATGCGCTGCAGCGGAATGCCGACCGCCAGCGCCGCCTGGTGGTCGTCGGCGACGGCGCGCAGGGCGCGGCCCACCTTGGTTTTCGAGAACAGCAAGGCCAGGCAGATCACCAGCAGCGCGCAGATGCCGGCCGCCACCACGTCGAACTGCGAGATGATGATATTGAAATGCTCCATCAGGAAGGGCATCGGCACGTCTTCGATGGGCAGGTCCAGCTTGTGCACCTGCGAGCCCCACATCAGCTGCGCCAGGCCTTCGATGAAAAAGGTCAGGCCGATGGTGGCCATGAACAGCGTGATTTCGGGCTGGTTGACGAGCGGGCGCAACACCACTCTTTCAATCGCCATGCCCAGAGCTATCATGGTGAGCATCGTCAGCGGGATGGCCAGCCACAGCGACAGGCCGAACTTGTCCATGATGCCGACGCAGGTGAGGGCGGCGAAAAACACCATCGCTCCCTGCGCGAAATTGAATACGCCCGATGCCTTGTAGATCAGGACAAAACCGATCGCCACCAGCGCGTACATGACGCCCGACAGCAGGCCGCCGATCAGCACTTCAAAGAAAAAATTGATATTCATTGCTATTCCTCGTCTAATGCGCCACGCCGAGATAGGCGTTGATGACATCCTGGTTGCTGCGCACCTCGTCGGGCGTGCCGTCGCCGATCTTCTTGCCGTAATCGAGCACCACCACCCGGTCGGAGATATCCATCACCACGCCCATGTCATGCTCGATCAGCACGATGGTCGTGCCCAGCTGGTCGTTGACGTCGAGGATGAAGCGGCACATGTCCTGCTTCTCTTCCACGTTCATGCCGGCCATCGGCTCGTCCAGCAGCAGGATGTCCGGTTCGGCCACCAGTGCGCGGCCCAGCTCCACGCGCTTTTGCAAGCCGTAGGGCAGGCGCCCCACGGGTGTCTTGCGGATGGCCTGGATTTCCAGGAAGTCGATGATTTCCTCGGCCTTCTTGCGGTGCTCGATTTCCTCGCGCCGCGCCGGGCCCCAGTACAGGGCTTGCAGCAGGAAATTCGACTTCATCTTCAGGTTGCGCCCCGTCATGATGTTGTCCAGCACCGTCATGCCCTTGAACAGGGCGATGTTCTGGAAGGTTCGCGCGATGCCGGACTTGGCGGCCTGGTAGCAGTCCATGCCGCGCCGGTGCTCGCCCCGGTAGATGATCTCGCCCTGCTGCGGACGGTACACGCCATTGATCACGTTGAGCATCGAGCTCTTGCCCGCGCCGTTCGGGCCGATGATGGCGCGGATTTCATGCTGTCTGACGTCGAACGAGATGTCGGTCAGGGCCTTGACGCCGCCGAACGACAGCGAGATGTTTTTCAGGTCGAGGATCACGGGACCCGTCTTGCGGGCCGTGCCGAAATGGGCGTCGGGTTCGTTCATTTGCATCGTGCTGTGCTCCATCATGCGGCCAGGCTTTGGGGCCGGTACGTTTTGCTGTCCCAGATCTGCAGGTCGGCGCTGGTTGAACCGGTGCGGCCGTCCTCGAATTTCACCTGGGTCTCGATGTATTGCGTTGCCTTGCCCTCGTACAGGGCGGAAATGAGCACCGCGTATTTTTCGGCGATGAATTTTCGGCGTACCTTGCGCGTGCGCGTCAGCTCGTCGTCGTCCGGGTCGAGTTCCTTGTGCAGCACGAGGAAGCGGTGCACCTGCGTGCGGTCCATCAAGGGGTCGGCCGCCAGTTCCGCGTTGACCTGCTCGATGCAGTCGCGGATCAGGCCATACGTCTCGGCGCGCGCCGCCAGGTCGGTGTAGCCCGAATAGGCGATGCCGCGCCGCTCGGACCAGTTGCCCACCGCTTCGATGTCGATGTTGATGAAGGCGCACACCTGGTCGCGCGCATGGCCGAAGGCCACCACTTCCTTGATGAAGGGGAAGAACTTGAGCTTGTTTTCGATGTAGTTGGGCGCGAAGATGGCGCCGCACGTCAGCTTGCCCACGTCGGCCGCGCGGTCGATGATTTTCAGGTGGCCTTCGCCGTCGAACACGCCCGCGTCGCCCGTATGAAAGTAGCCGTCGGCGTCGATCACTTCGGCGGTGGCGTCGGGACGCTTGAAGTAGCCGCTCATGGTGGCGGGCGACTTGACCAGCACTTCGCCATTGGCCGCCAGCTTGACTTCCACGCCCGGCGCCGGCAAGCCGACGCTGTCGAACTTGATATTGCCATCCGGTTGCAGACACACATAGGCGCAGGTTTCGGTGGAACCGTACAACTGCTTGAGATTGACGCCGATGGAGCGGTAGAAGCGGAACAGGTCGGGGCCGATGGCGGCGCCGGCCGTGTAGGCGACGCGCACGCGCGACAGTCCCAGCACGTTTTTCAGGGGGCCGTAGACGAGCAGTTCGCCCAATTTGTAGCTGAGGCGGTCCGCCAGCGGAACGGGCTTGCCATCCAGGATCTGCGCGCCGCAGCGCTTGGCCACGTCCATGAAATGGCTGAACATGTGGCGCTTGATGCTGCTGGCGTCTTCCATGCGTATCATCACGCTGGTGAGCATGTTCTCGAACACGCGCGGCGGCGCGAAGTAGCATGTCGGGCCGATTTCGCGCATGTCGATCATCACCGTGTCGCCCGATTCGGGGCAGTTGACGGTGAAGCCGGCCACCATGGCCTGCGCCAGCGAGAACAGGCAGTCGCCGACCCACGCCATGGGCAGGTAGGACAGGATGTCTTCCTCGTCCGTCAGCTTGTCGAAGGCCACGCCGCCAACGCCTGCGGCCAGCAGCGCCGTGTGGCTCTGGCACACGCCCTTCGGTTTGCCCGTGGTGCCCGAGGTGTACAGGATGACGGCCGAATCGCTGCCACTGCCTGCCGCCACGGCGGCGTCGAAGAAGCCCGGGTGTTCGCGGTCATAGGCCCTGCCCAGCACCTGCAGGGCGGCAAAGGACATCAGTTCCGGCTGGCGGTAATGGCGCATGCCCCGTTCGTCGTCGTAGGCGATGTGGGCGACGTGCGGATACAGGGCCTTGAGTTCGAGCAGCTTGTCGACCTGCTCCTGGTCTTCGACGATGGCGTAGCGGATTTCCGCATCCTGCAGCACATAGGCCATGTCGGCGGCCGGCGCGTCCTGGTACAGTGGCACGGGCACGCCGCCCAGGCTTTGCGCCGCCAGCATGGCCCAGTACAGGCGGGGACGGTTGTCGCCGATGATGGCCAGGTTCATGCCGCGCTGGAAGCCGATGGCGGCCAGGCCGCAGGCCAGCGCGCGCACCTCGTCGTTGACCTCGCGCCAGGTCCAGGTTTGCCAGATGCCCAGGTGTTTTTCGCGAAAGGCGGGCTTGTCGGATCGTGCTGTCCCGTGTTGCAATAAGCGCCGCGGAAAAGTCGGCATGGCTGCTGTGGTATTCGTTTGCACCAGTGTCTCCCTGTTGCTTGTCTCAGGCTCCACCTCGTTGGATGGCGCTCTGTGTTTTTTATGGTTCAGGCGTTTGTGCAATGATAGTAGCTTGCGTTAGTTTGCCGAGTTGTCTTTTCGGGGACATTTACCCACTTTTCGATGGTGCATCGCACAATGACCTACCCTGATATCAGCCTCAAGGATGCCGTGCGCGCGGCCAACTGGGCGCAGCTGCTCGACCCCGCGCAAATGGCCCGCGTCGAGGCGGACGTGTTCGAAACCTTCGTGCCGAAAGGCGGCTTTGTCTGCCGCAAGGGCGAGCCGGTGGACAACTGGATCGGCGTCATCAGCGGCATGGTCAAGATGAATAATTTTTCCGCCTCCGGCAAGGCCATGACCTTCATCGGCGTACCGCCCGGCAGCTGGTTCGGCGAAGGTTCATTGCTGAAGAATGAAATCCGCAAATACGACACCATGGCCCTGCGCGACACGCGCGTGGCGCGCCTGCCCGGCGCCACCTTCCACTGGCTGCTGGAAACGAGCTTGCCATTCACGCGCTTCCTGCTGATGCAGCTCAATGAGCGCCTGGGACAGTTCATCGGCATGGTGGAAAACGAGCGCCTGCTGGACCTGAACACGCGCGTGGCGCGCTGCCTGGCATCGATGTTCAATTCGCACTTGTACCCCGGCGTCGATACGCTGGTGCAGCTGTCGCAGGAGGAAATCGGCCTGCTGTCCGGTTCTTCGCGCCAGCGCGCCAACCAGGCCTTGCAGGTGCTGGAAAAGAAAGGCTTGCTGCGCCTCGATTACGGCGGCATCCGCGTGCTGGATCTGGAAGGCTTGCGCCGCTACGAGGCCGATGATGCCATCTGAAACCACCCGTGCCGCAGCGCTGCGCGTGCGCCTCGACGGCGGCTTTGTCGAGCATGCGCGATTCACGGGGCCGCCGGTCGATTTCAAGGACTGGACACCCGAAGAACTGGGCGCCGTCTGGGGTGCCTTGCACCGCGCGGCGCGCTTCGGCCATGACGACATCGCGCGGTTTGATCTGGCGCAGGCGCTGTTGGAGCAGGTGACTGAGGCCGGGCTGGCGCCGTTGCTGGCCGGCGAGATGTTCCTCGATGCGCTGGACGCGGCCAGCGATTACAACCGGGAATGGGAGTATGTCATCGGCTGCCTGGCCTGCCTGCAGGGCGAGGCACCGGCAGGCACGGCGGCACAGGCGCGGCGCATTCTCGGCAAAACCTCGGGCTGGGCCGAGCGGCCCTACCAGGCTTACCTGCTGGCGCGCCTTGCTGGCGGCGACGCCCCAGCGCAATTTGCGCAGGCAATGGAGGAGCGTCACGCCCACTATCCGATGCCATTGACCTTGCAGGAATTGGAACTGCTGCCGCAACTGGCGCAAGCGTCCCTGCTGGCGCTGGCCGGCTCGCGCTACAGCGGCCACTGGAACCGCGACAGTATCGGCGAGGCCGATCCCGCCGCCGTGCTGGCCGACGATGCGGCGTATGTAGCTTTTGCGCGCACGATGCTGGAACAGGCGGCACGCCATCTCGCCGCCATCCATGACGGCGGCGTGCCGTATGCGGCCGATGCCGCCTTTGCCACGGCAGACTCCCCGGTGCTGGCGCGCGCCGCGCGGGTCGCCGCCTATCGCGATGATGCATGGTTCAGGCCCGTGATCACCGTCTTGCTGCCTTTGGCATGCGTCGCGCCCGGCGTGGCCAAGAGTGCGCCGTCGCAGTCGTTGGCGATGGCGCTGGGCCATGCGGTGGAAACCATCCCCACGCCGGAAAGCTTGCTGGCCCTGCGCACGGCGCTGGCGCAGGTCCGCCATGCGGGCATCCGCAAGAAGCTGGAACGCAATCTGAAGCCGGCCGAACGGGCGCTGGCCGAACGGCCCGATATCGCCTGGAGGGGCGGCATGCCCGGCCCCATGGGCAAGCGGCGCCAGGCCATGCTGGCGCGCCGCCTGGAAGCGGGCTATGCCAGCGATGTGCGTCTGGGCCTGGATCAATGGCGCGCCCTGCGCGACGATGCCGATATCGATACGGTGGCGCGCGCGCTGGTGTGGCGCACGGGCGAGGGCCAGGCTTTCATGCTCGATGGCGAGGGTGCCATCGATGCATGGGGGCAGCCGGCGGACGTGCCGCTACAGGGAGAAGGGGAGATCGGCCTGTGGCACCCCTTGCACGCCAGCGGGGAGCAGCGCGCCGCCTGGCAGGCCCTGGTCACACGGCGGCGCGTGCGCCAGCCGCTGCGCCAGGTGTATCGTGAAATATATGCACCGCCCGGCGACGGCAGCGCCCCATTTGCCGGTTACCAGCTGTCGCTGCCTACCCTGCTGGGACTGGCCCGCCGCGAAGGCTGGCGGCTGGACGACGATGAAGGCCTGTCGCGCCAGTTCGGCGCCTGGCGCGTATTGCTGCGCCTCGAGGGACGCGTCTATCCAGGCGCGGGCGGCGCCTGCACGTCCAACGGGCTGGCACCCGCGCAAATGCTGCCGCTGGCGCCCGTGGCCTATTCGGAAGCGTGCCGCGCGGTGGATCTGCTGGTCAGCGCCAGCGCGCTGGCGCTGGTGGAAGACGGGCAAAGCGTGCAGCGCGAAGAA
This sequence comes from Janthinobacterium rivuli, assembly GCF_009208735.1. GTDB lineage: Bacteria > Pseudomonadota > Gammaproteobacteria > Burkholderiales > Burkholderiaceae_D > Janthinobacterium. Next base: position 217,508 of record NZ_WFLJ01000006.1, read on the forward strand.
CGCCTGTTTTACCTGGCCAACCTGGCTCCGGGGCCGATGGCTGGCATGCGGCGCGCCGTGCTGGAACAGGTATTCGCGCAGCAGATCGAGGATGGCCGAATGGCGCTCGAAGCGCGCCACCTGATGGTTGGCAGGCACGCGATCCACCTGACCACCGGCAGGGTCACGCTGGACGGCGCCGAGGTGGCGACCGAGGCGGTCGCGAAGGGGAACAAGCTGGGCGCCGTGCCGTGGCTGCCCTACGACGAGGCGCTGCTGGAAAAAATCGTCGCCACCGCCGGGGTGCTGCTGGCGCTGCACCGAGTGCAGCCCGGCGGCTAATCGCGGTATCATAGGCACTTCCCAGCACCGCTCCATTTTCGCTCCCATGCAGACACCTGACCAAGCCACTCCCGCCTCCCGTTTGTCGCAACTGCGCAGCGCCATGCGCGCGCAGCATATCGACGCCTGCATCGTGCCCTCGGCCGACCCGCATTTGTCCGAGTACCTGCCGGCCCGCTGGCAGGGCCGCGAGTGGCTGTCGGGCTTTACGGGTTCGGTCGGCACCCTGGTCGTGACGCAGGATTTCGCCGGCGTGTGGACCGATGGCCGCTACTGGGAGCAGGCGGAAGATGAACTGGCCGGCAGCGGCATCGTCCTGAAGAAAATCCCGTCCGGCGCCAGCGTGCTGTATATCGACTGGCTGGGCGAGACCATGCGGCCGGGGCAGACGGTGGCCGTCGACGGCGCCGTGCTGGGCCTGGCCAATGCGCGCCTGCTGCAGCAGGCGCTGGGCGCGCACGTGACCCTGCGCACGGACACCGATGTGCTGCAAGCCGTGTGGCCGGATCGCCCGGCCATGCCCGCCGCCCCCGTGGTTGAACATGTGGCCGCGTATCCATCGCTGTCGCGCATGGAAAAACTGGCGGCCCTGCGCGCCGGCATGGCGGCGCATGGCGCCAGCCACCATGTGATTTCCACCCTCGACGACATCGCGTATCTGTTCAACCTGCGCGGCGCCGACGTCAACTACAACCCCGTCTTCCTCGCGCATGCGCTGGTGGGCCCCGAGCGCGCCACCCTGTTCGTCGCCGACGGCAAGGTGCCGGCGTCCCTGCGCGCCACCCTGGAGAGCGAAGGCGTGGACGTGGCCGCGTACGACCGCACCGCGGCTGCGCTGGCCGCCCTGCCGGCCGGCGCGACCCTGCTGCTCGATCCGCGCCGCATCACCTTCGGCACGCGCCAGGCCGTGGCCGAGGGCGTGCAGGTGGTCGAAGCCATCAACCCGACCACCCTGGCCAAGTCGCGCAAGACGGATGCCGAAGCGGCGCACGTGCGCGCCGCCATGGAGCAGGATGGCGCCGCCCTGTGCGAATTTTTCAGCTGGCTGGACGCCACCCTGGCCGACCCGCAACGCGCACCGTTGACGGAAATCGGCGTCGACGAACACCTGACGGCCGCGCGCGCCCGCCGCGCGCACTTTGTCAGCCCCAGTTTCGGCACCATCGCCGGCTTCAATGCGCATGGCGCCATCATGCATTACCACGCGCATGCGGGTAGCGAGGCCACCATCGAAGGCGACGGCTTGCTGCTGATCGACTCGGGCGGCCAGTACTGGGGCGGCACCACGGACATCACGCGCGTGGTCCCCGTCGGCACGATCACGGCCGAACACAAGCGCGATTTCACGCTGGTCTTGCGCAGCATGATCGCCCTGTCGCGCGCGCAGTTCCCGCGCGGCGTGAAGTCGCCCATGCTCGATTCCATCGCCCGCGCGCCCCTGTGGGCCGAAGGCATCGACTTTGGCCACGGCACGGGCCATGGCGTGGGCTTTTTCCTCAACGTCCACGAAGGGCCGCAATCGATTTCGCAGTCCGCCATGCCGGAGCCGCAGACGGCCATGGAGATCGGCATGATCACTTCCATCGAGCCAGGCATCTACCGTCCCGGCCAGTGGGGCATCCGCATCGAGAACCTGGTGCTGAATGTACCGGCGGGGACAACGCAATTCGGAGAATTCCTGCGCTTCGAAACCTTGACCCTGTGCCCGATCGACACGCGCTGCGTGGAACGCTCGCTGTTGCGCGACGACGAGGCGGCCTGGCTGAACGACTACCACGCCACCGTGCGCGCGCGTCTGGCGCCGCACTTGACCGGCGACACGCTGGCGTGGCTGGAACAGCGCACGGGAGCCATCTGATGCGCTCGACCCGCGCCACGTCCGCCATCGAGCGGCTCAAGGAACGCACCGGCCATCGCCTCTACACGATGGCGCGCACGGGCGATGAACTGTTCTTTCTCACGGAAGGCCCCGGCTTGCCGCCTTTGTGCCCGCCGCTGGAACTGGACGCCTTCGTCGCCTTCGTCAATGGCCTGGGACCGCAAAAGGCGCGCCGCGTCAGCAAGCTCGATGTGGCGTTTGAAAAGCAGCTGACGAAAAAGCCGCAGGACTAAATGCCGACCATCGACTTCCTGCGCGCCTACTGGTCGCCGGCCGAGCTGGCGACGAATGGCGTGATCCTGCTGAACCTGCTGGGCGCGCTGCTGCTGGGCTTGCTGGTGGGCTACGAGCGTTCGTACCACGGGCGCGCGGCGGGCATGCGCACCTACAGCCTGGTGTGCATGGCGTCGGCCGCGCTGACGGTGCTGGGCGGCTATCCCGAGTTCTGGTACGGCGGCCATGGCGCCATCGTCGGCAGCGACCCCACGCGCGTCATCCAGGGCATCGTCACGGGTGTCGGTTTCCTCGGCGCCGGCGTGATCATGCGCGAAGGCTTCAATATCAGCGGCCTGACGACGGCCGCCTCGATCTGGGCCTCGTCCGTGATCGGCATCATGGTCGGCATCGGCTTTTATCTGTCGGCCATGGGCCTGGCCTTTCTTTGCGCGATGGCGATGATTTTTCTGTCAAAATTGGAGAACTGGCTGCCGTCGCGCCACGCGGTGGCCATCACCATGCGCTTCAAGCAGGGTTTTGTCCCGCGCGAAGATGCGCTGCGGCGCATGGCGGCCAAGCGCGGCTATGACATCGCCGGCGGCTCGCTGACCATCGGCAGCACCGACGGCATGCAGGAGTGGCGTTTTGTCGCCATCGCGCATGGCAAGAACACGGGCGCCAGCCTGTCGGCCATGTCGGCCGAACTGGCCGCTTTCGAAGGCATCGCTGGCTTCCAGCTGTCGCACGCACGCAACTGAAAAGGATGGACATGGACGCACAGGCGCAAGAGGTACTCGATTTCTGGTTCCTGCCGCCGGATAACCCTGACCATGGCCAGTCGCGCGTGGAATGGTTCCGCAAGGATGACGGCTTCGACGCGCAGATACGCGCGCGTTTCGGCGCGTTGATCGATGCCGCCATCGAGGGCGGCTTGCGCGACTGGGACAGCACGCCGCACGGCGCGCTGGCGCGCCTCATCGTGCTCGATCAATTCACGCGCAATGTGTATCGCGGCACGCCGCGCGCGTTTGCCGGCGACGGCCAGGCGCTGGCGCTGGCCGTCGCCTTGACGCAAGCGGGGCAGGACCGGCAGCTGCCGCCGATGCTGCGCGCCTTCGCCTACCTGCCGTTCGAACACGCGGAAGACCTGGCCATGCAGGCACGCGCCGTCGAGCTGTTCCAGCTGCTGTCACAGGCGCAGCCCGGTTTTGACGGCATGCTCGATTATGCCGAGCGGCACCAGGAAGTGATCGCCCGCTTTGGCCGCTTCCCGCACCGCAACGCCATCCTCGGACGCGCCGCCACGCCGCAAGAGCTGGAATTCCTGCGCCAGCCGGGATCGAGTTTCTAGAGCATCACCATGAACGTGACCCTGAATATCATCGGCGCCGGCCATGTGGGCCGTGTGCTGGGCCGTCTGTTCGCCGGCGTGGACGGCATCGTGGTGCAGGATGTGCTGACGCGCTCGATGGCGTCGGCGCAGGCGGCCGTCGATTTCATCGGCGCCGGCACACCCGTCGCCAGCTATGCGGCCTTGCGGCGCGCCGACGTGACGATGCTGGCCGTTTCCGACGACCAGATCGGCCCGGCCTGCGCGGCGCTGGTGGCCGAGGGACGCCAGGCGGGCGCCATCGTGTTTCACTGCAGCGGCGCGCTGGCCTCGAATGTGCTGCTGGCGGCCACGCAGGCCGGCGCCTCTGTCGCCAGCGCCCACCCGATCCGCAGCTTTGCCGACCCGCGGCAGGTGGCCGCCACCTTTGACGGCACGTTTTGCGGCGTCGAAGGCGACCCGCTGGCGCTGGCCTTCCTGACGCCGGCCTTGAACGCCATCGGCGCGCGTCCCGTGCCCATCGATCCGGCCGCCAAGACGCTGTATCACGCGGCCGCCGTCTTCGCCAGCAATTACCTGGTGACGGTGCTCGATGCCGCCTTGCGCGCCTACCAGGCGGCCGGCATCCCCGAACCTGTGGCGCGCGAACTGGCGCAGCCGCTGGTGACGGAAGCGGTGGCGAATGTGTTCCGCCTGGGCGCCGCGCCCGCGCTGTCCGGCCCCATCGCACGGGGCGATTCGGCCACCGTGCAACGCCAGCAGCTGGCGGTGCAAGCCTGGGATCCCGCCACGGGCGAGTTGTACCGCGCGCTGGTGGCGCCCACGCAGGATCTGGCCAGGCGCAAGCGCGGGCAGTAACTTAGTCTGCGGCGTGCACGCAGTTGCGTCCGTTCTGCTTGGCCTGATACAGCGCGCTGTCGGCGCGCGAAAAGAAGGCCGATTCGCTTTCGTCCGGCCGGTACTCGGCCACGCCCAGGCTGATCGTCACGGGCACTTGCGGCGCGGGCAGGCCGAAATCGTGGCCTTCGATGGCGGCGCGCAGGTTTTCCGCCACGACCGCCGCTTTGGCCAGGTTGCAGTTATTCAGCAATACCAGGTATTCCTCGCCGCCCCAGCGCGTGATGACGTCGCTTTCGCGCACGGTGGCGCGCGCCACGTCGGCCACGCCACGGATGACCTTGTCGCCCCACAGGTGGCCATGGGTATCGTTGACGCGCTTGAAGAAATCGATGTCGAACAGGATGGCGGACATGGGCTGCTCGTTGCGCTTGGACAAGAGCATGGCGCGCTGGAACAGCAATTCCAGCGATTGGCGGTTCAATAGCCCGGTCAGCGCATCGGTCGAGGCGATGCGCTCGATGCGGCGCTGGTAGCGGTTCACCGTCAGCAGGGTCAATACCAGCACCAGCAGGGTGACGCCAAAGCTGATGGCCAGGTTGAAGATGAAGACGCGCTGCAGCGACTGGACTTCGTCGCTGACGTTCTGCTCGACCACCAGGTACCAGCCCAGCTCGGGAATGAAGCGCGAGTTGACGAGGATTTGCGCGCTGCCCAGCTGGTACGACAGATGCGTCGGTTCGCTGCGGTGGTTGATGATCTGGCCGGCAATGGCGCTCACGCCGGGCAGGCTGCGGATGTTGCCGTGCCCGTTGCGCATGGTCTTGCCAGCCAGCACCAGGGTGCCGGCGGCGTCGACAAAATAGATGTTGCGGTGGAAGCGTGCCTGGTAGCGGTCGATGATGTGGCTCATGGTGGCCAGGGTCAGGCCGATGCCGGTGGCGCCGATGAACCGGCCGTCGTAGTCGACCACGCGGTGGTTGATGAAGATGGTCATGCTGTCGCGGTTGGCCATGTCCACGTCGACATTCGTTTCATAGTCGGTCTTGTCCATGGCGCGCACGCGGTAGTACCAGATGTCGCGCGTCGCCTGCGGGCTGACGGATTTCAGGGTGCCTTCCGCGTAATAATATTTGCTGCTCTTGTCCGAGACGAGGAAGCTGGTGATGGCGCCGTATTTCTTCTTGACCTCGGCCAGGTAGCGCACGATTTGCGCCGGGTTGTTTTCGCCGGCCAGTATCCAGTCGCGCACGAAGGTGTCGTGCGCCATCAGCGAAGAGATGAAGACGGGGCGCAGCATGTCCTTCTGGATTTCGGAATAGATATTGTCGCCCGTCAGCGGCAAGGTCTGGTCGGCGATGCCATGCTCGATGGCCTGGCGCGAGGCCAGGTAGCTGGCCAGGCTGGTCGCCATGAAGCCCGCCCCCAGGATCAGGGTCAGGAGGATGAGCAGGCGGTACTTGATCGACAGAAGACGCATGGGGACGAGGAGTGGCAGGGGGGAGGGCCATCGTGACGCAGCCAAAAGTATGCAGCAGGCCGGGTATTGGCGCAATGATAACTGGCTTTATTGATAATTTAGGCAGGCGAACGCGACAAGATAACCACGACTTACCAAATAAAAGTGCCGATTTGTCGACAAAGATGCAAATTAGCAATAAGATTTGATGAGGGGAATCATTGCGCACCGCCCCTGTCTTGCCGCCCGTTTCAGGCGCGGGACATTACGCGCAGGGAGTGTTGCATGTTATTTTTAAAGAGTACGTCCGTCAGCAAGGCCCCCGGCATCTACGAGGTCGACATCGCCGCCAAGCCGCCAGGCAAGACCTTCGGCATTTTCCTCGCCACCGATCCCGACCATCCACCGCATGCCTTGCTGGGACAATTGAAGGCGCTCGGCTTCGAGAACACCTATAGTTCGCCCTACCTGCACAAGGATGCGGGCAAAGTGCTGGACCTGCATTTCCAGAAGGATGGCACGGATATCTTCAAGGGCTGGAAAACCGAGGAGTGCACGCACAATCTGGCGGCCATCACGGCCCTGTTCGAGGAACACGGCATCACCATCGCTCCACGCGTGATGTCGATGGCGGAAGCCTACGCGTAATTCGTGTCAACCCGCCTCCACTCCAATGTGATACAGCGCCCACGGGCAGCTGGCGAACCGTTCGGCCAGGGGCAGGGCCGCCACAGCCGCGATGCGGTCCGCATCGTGGATCGCCCATAGCGGCCCCAGGCCGCCCAGCGCCATCGCCTGCCCGTCCAGGTGGGTGGCGACGATAAAACGCTGTGCGCGCGCCTGCGCCATGGTCAGCGCCGCCGCATAGCCATCCACGGCCCGCAGCAGCAGCCGCACGGCATCTTCCTCGGGCGCGCCCGCCGCCTTCAATACATCGACCAGCAGCGGCCCGCGCAGGGCGTGCGCCTTGCCATCGTATTCGAGGGTCGGGTGGATGGTGCGTGCCGGCAAGCTCGCCAGCGCCGCGAAGTCGAAGGCCCGCGCCCGTTCAAAACTGATCTTTTGCTTGTGCATCATCTGGTCGCGCATGGCGTCGAACGGGCCCCGGTTCGGCTTGGCTATGCTGCCCGTGATGGTCAGCAGGGCGGGACCGCGCGGGCCGGAAGGTGCCGCCCGGGCGATGGCGGGCAGGGCCGCGGCGGTCATGCCGGCGGCGAGAAACTGACGTTTGCGCATGCACTTCTCCTCTGGACTGAAAATCGCTAATGTTCTTAAGTCTATCTTAAGTTCGCTCAACGGTGCGCATTTTACGGTTATTGTCAGTTTGCAATGTCGACTTACATCTTGTCACAGTTCTTACGGAATCGTGAAAGACGTAGCTTTTTTCGGCTGTTATTGTGTAGTCATCGCACTTCGCTGAACTGCGAATCCAGGCACCATTCACTAATTGAGAGAGAGAACATGATGAAGAAGAAAATCCTGTTTGCAATGATCGCTTCCGTTACCGCACTGACCGGCATGAGCGCCGCGCACGCCGAAGGCGCCTATGTGGGTGCCGGCGTCACGGGTAACCGCTATAACTTCGATATTCCTGGCGCCACCAGCGCCGATAATCACAGCGGCTACAAGGCCGGCGCCAAGATCTTCGCCGGTTACGATTTCGATAAGACCTGGGCGATCGAAGGCGGCTATGCCGATTTCGGCAGCAAGGATTACAGCTATGTCACCGGCGCCGGCAACGGTTCCGTGAAAAGCGATTCGCACGGCTACTACTTGGCCGGCAAAGCCACCATGCCGGTGAGCGACAAGGTTGGCGTGTTCGGCAAACTGGGCGTGGCCAAGGTCAAGAATAGCTTGAGCGGCACGGGCCTGTCGAGCGGCATCAGCGGCAACGACAAGACGGGCGTGTACGCTTCCGTCGGCGCCCAGTACGCGATCAACGAGAAAGTCTCGCTGACGGCGGAAGTGGAACACTTCGGCAAGAGCGCCGACCAGGGCCGCAAGGCCACGGGCCTCGCTTTGGGCGCACGCTACAACTTCTAATCACTTAGAGGTTTGCTGAAAAAAAAGGCAGTCACCGCGAGGTGACTGCCTTTTTGCATTGCCGGACCTGAAACTTAGGTGGTCAATGGCTTGTAGCGGATACGTTTCGGCTTCGCGCCTTCTTCGCCCAGGCGTTTCTTCTTGTCGGCTTCGTATTCTTGATAGTTGCCGTCAAAGAAGGTGACTTGCGAATTGCCTTCGAAGGCCAGGATGTGCGTGGCGATACGGTCGAGGAACCAGCGATCATGCGAGATGACCATGACGCTGCCGGCAAACTCCAGCAGGGCGTCTTCCAGCGCGCGCAAGGTTTCCACGTCCAGATCGTTCGACGGTTCATCGAGCAGCAGGACGTTGCCGCCCATTAACAACGTTTTCGCCAGGTGCAGACGGCCGCGTTCACCGCCGGACAGGTTGCCCACTTGCTTTTGCTGGTCCGAGCCCTTGAAGTTGAAGCGGCCCAGGTAGGCGCGCGACGGCATTTCGAAGCGGCCGACCGTCAGCATGTCGGCGCCGCCGGACACGTCCTCGAACACGGACTTGTTGTCGGCCAGGCTATCGCGGTTCTGGTCGACGATGGACACGCGCGCGGTCTGGCCGATGGCCACTTCGCCGCTGTCCGGCGTTTCCTTGCCGGTGATCATCTTGAACAGGGTCGATTTACCGGCGCCGTTGGGGCCGATGATGCCGACGATGGCGCCGGGCGGCACGGTGAAGCTCAGGTTATCGATCAGCAAGCGGTCGCCGAACGCTTTCGACACGTTCTTGAACTCGATGACTTCATTGCCCAGGCGTTCTGCCACGGGAATGAAGATCTCCTGCGTTTCGTTGCGCTTCTGGTATTCGTGCTCGGACAGCTCGTTGAAGCGGGCCAGGCGGGCTTTCGACTTGGCCTGGCGCGCTTTCGGGTTCTGGCGCGACCATTCCAATTCCTTCTGCAGCGCCTTCTGGCGCGCCGATTCCGTCGCCTCTTCCTGTTTCAGGCGGGCTTGCTTCTGGTCCAGCCAGGTCGAGTAGTTACCCTTCCATGGAATGCCGTGGCCGCGGTCCAGCTCCAGGATCCACTCGGCCGCGTTGTCGAGGAAGTAGCGGTCATGGGTGATGGCGACGACGGTGCCGGGGAAGCGCAGCAGGAACTGTTCCAGCCAGTCGACCGATTCCGCATCCAGATGGTTGGTCGGCTCGTCGAGCAGCAGCATGTCGGGTTTCGACAGCAGCAGCTTGCACAGCGCCACGCGGCGCTTTTCACCGCCGGACAGCACGCCGATGGTGGCGTCCCATGGCGGCAGGCGCAGCGCGTCGGCGGCCATTTCCAGCTGCAGATTCAGATTGCCGCCGTCGGAGGTCGAAATGATCGCTTCCAGGCGTGCCTGTTCCGTGGCCAGGGCGTCGAAATCGGCGTCTTCCTCGGCATACGCGGCGTACACGGCTTCCAGCTTGGCTTGCGCTTCAAACACTTCGCCCAGGCCCGACTCGACTTCCTGGCGCACGGTTTTTGCCGGGTCCAGCTGCGGTTCCTGCGGCAGGTAGCCGATGTTCAGGCCCGGCATCGGCACGGCTTCGCCCTGGATGTCGGTGTCGATGCCTGCCATGATTTTGAGCAGGGTCGATTTGCCGGAGCCGTTCAGGCCCAGCACGCCGATCTTCGCGCCTGGGAAGAAGGACAGGGAAATATCTTTCAGAATCTGGCGCTTGGGCGGGACGATTTTGCCCACGCGATTCATGGTGTAGACGTAATTTGCCATTAGAAATCTCGGGTGATATACAAAGACGGACAGGATACGGTAAACGCCCGCTTCCGGCCAGCGCTGCGCGCTGCGGAAACGGACGCTAGGCGGTGGCGCGCGCGCGGCGCGCCGTCCACAGGCCTTCGGCCGCATACAGGCCCAGCGCCGTCCAGATGACGAGGAAGCCCAGCATGCGTTCGGGTGTGAACGATTCATGGAAGACCCACACGCCGATCAAGAGCTGGCCCGTGGGAGCGATGTATTGCAACAATCCCAGCACGGCCAGCGGCAGGCGGCGCGCGCCGGCCGCGAACAGCAGCAGGGGAATGGCCGTGATGGGGCCGGACGCCAGCAACAGCGCGCGCGTGGCGGTGGAATCCGTGTTGACGAAGCCGCTCTGGCCATGCCAGGCCAGCCACAGCATGTAGGCCAGCGCCAGGGGAAACAGAATCAAGGTTTCGAACGACAGTCCTTCCAGCGCGCCCAGCGCGGCCGTCTTGCGCAGCAAGCCATAGCCGCCGAAGGTGGCCGCCAGCAGCAGGGCGATCCACGGCACTTGCCCCGCCTGCCAAGTGAGCCAGGCCACGCCGCAGGCGGCCAGGCCGATGGCCAGCCACTGCAGGCGGCGCAGGCGCTCGTGCAGCAGCAAAAAGCCCAGCATGACATTGATCAGGGGCGTGATGAAGTAGCCGAGGCTGGCGTCGACGACGTGGCCATTGTTGACGGCCCAGATATAGATGAACCAGTTGGCGGAGAGCAAAAACGCGCTGGCGACGAAACTGGCCACGACCCGGGGCTGCGCCTTCAGGCTGCCCAGCCAGCTCCACTGGCGGCGCACGGTCAGCACGATTCCCAGGAACAACAGCGACCAGACCATGCGGTGCGCCAGGATTTCCTGCGGCGCGATCTCGCCGATGGCGTGGAAGTACAGGGGGAACAGGCCCCAGCACAGGAAGGCGAGGGAGGCGTACAACATGCCTGGATTCATGATGGGCTTCGCTGGAGAGTAGACAGTCTGTCATTATGGCTGAAAACATCGGGGGCTGCCCGGCGCCGCTGGCGAGGCGTAGAATGGCAACAAATCAATGGCCGCATGTCCGCGCAGCAAGGCGGAGCGGCATAAAACCACGACCTTGGGGCACCTGCGGAACCATGCAAAAATACTCTTGCTATTTGCTAATACCTATCATATTGTGCGATGCAACAAAACAAAAACGGGTGCAATCTTGACGTCGGAACATAAAAAAAGCGGCCTTGCCGGCTTGACGCTGGCGGCCGTCGGCATCGTTTACGGCGATATCGGCACCAGTCCGCTGTACACCCTGAAGACCGTCTTCGACCCGGCCCACGGCCTGCTGCTCTCGCACGAGAACCTGCTGGGCATCGTTTCCCTGATTTTCTGGGGCCTGACGCTGATCGTCTCGCTCAAGTACGTGACCCTGGTGTTGCGCGCCGACAACCGTGGCGAGGGCGGCATCATGGCCCTGATGGCGCTGGTGCTGTCGTCCGTCAGCCGCCTGTCGCGCTGGCATTTCCCGCTGATGGTGATCGGCGTCTTCGGCGCCACCCTGTTCTATGGCGATAGCGTGATCACGCCGGCCATTTCCGTGCTGTCGGCAATCGAAGGCCTGGAAGTGGCCACGCCCGCCTTCAGTCCGTACGTGGTGCCGCTGACGATCGCCGTGCTGGTGGGCCTGTATTCCGTGCAGTCGCACGGCACGGCCGGCATCGGCCGCTATTTTGCCCCCGTCATGGTGCTGTGGTTTGCCACGCTGGCCGGCATGGGCGTGGTCAACGTCATCAAGTCGCCGGCCATCCTGGCCGCGCTCAATCCCCTGCACGCTGCCACTTTCCTGATGAATAACGGCTTTGTCGCCTTCGTTGCCCTGGGCGCCGTGGTGCTGGCGCTGACGGGCGCCGAGGCGCTGTACGCCGACATGGGCCACTTCGGCAAGAAGCCGATCCGCCTGGCCTGGTTCCTGATCGCCTTTCCCGCGCTGGCGCTGAACTACCTGGGCCAGGGCGGCTTGCTGCTGGCCCATCCGGAAGCCGTGTCGAATCCGTTTTACCAGCAGCTGGGCGCGTGGAGCGTGTATCCGCTGGTGATCCTGTCGACCATGGCCACCGTGATCGCCTCGCAGGCGACCATTTCCGGCACCTTCTCGATGACCAAGCAAGCCATCGCGCTGGGCTTCCTGCCGCGCATGCGCGTGCGCCACACGTCGGAAAGCGAAATCGGGCAAATCTACATTCCCGCCGTGAACTGGCTGCAGCTGGCCGTGGTGCTGCTGGCCGTCATCGGCTTCGGTTCCTCGGAAAACCTGGCCGCCGCCTACGGCATTGCCGTCACGGCCACCATGCTGTCGACCACTATCCTGACTTTCTTCGTCATCCGCTACCGCTGGAAGATGAACCTGGCCCTGTGCTGGGCCGCCACGGGCTTTTTCCTGATCATCGACGTCAACCTGGTGTCGGCGACCGCGCTCAAGCTGTTCCATGGCGGCTGGTTCCCGCTGCTGCTGGGTTCGATCTTGTTCATTGTCATGCTGACCTGGAAGCGGGGCCGCCAGCTGGTGTTCCAGAATCTGGAAAAGCATGCGATTCCGCTCGACGATTTCCTCTCGTCGCTGTTCATCGCGCCGCCGCAGCGCGTGCCCGGCACGGCCATCTTCCTGCGCGGCGAAACGGATGGCGTGCCGCATGCGCTGCTGCATAATTTGCTGCACAACAAAGTGTTGCACGAACGGGTGATTTTCCTGACCGTCTTCATGCATGAAGAGCCATGGGTGGCGCCTTCCGAGCGCGTGCGCGTGGTGGAGCTGGGCCACCAGTGCTACCAGGTCAATGTGCATTACGGCTTCAAGGATGAGCCGGACATCCCGGCGGCGCTGGCACAGTGCGCCGAGCAGGGACTGGACTTCGAGATGATGGAAACGTCGTTCTTCATCGCCCGCCAGACCATCATCTCGACGCCGGGCGCCGGCATGATGCCGTGGCGCGAGCACCTGTTCGTCACCATGTCGCGCAATGCGCGCACGGCGGCCGACTACTATCAGATTCCCAGCAACCGTGTGATCGAACTGGGCACGCAGGTGGAAATATAGACATTGTATCAACGTTGCATCGAGACACATTTATTGCCCTGCTTACGTCTGCTTACAAATGGGCTACGCGAGTCCTGTTAAACTCCAGCCCGTACCGGTCCGCACCGTACGGGCCTTAGTCACACACCAATATTTAAAGGGAAACCATGAAATCGGTATTTCAAAAGATCGCCATGCTCATCTGCGCCGTGGCCCTGACCGCTTGCGGTGCTGCTGCCAACACCGAGAAGCCGGTCGTGCTTGACCCGAACACGCAGGTGAAAGAATTTGTCTTTCCCGACCTGGTGAAAGGTACCGGCACGGCCGCCGCGGCGGGCGATACCTTGACGGTGGTCTACACGGGCTGGCTGTATGACGCGAGCAAGCCGGACGGCAAGGGCGTGCAATTCGAAACGTCGCCGCCACTCGAAGGTTTTACGTTTGTCCTGGGCGTGGGCAAAATGATCCTGGGCTGGGACCGTGGCCTGATCGGCATGCAGGAGGGTGGCACGCGCCGCCTGGTCATTCCGTATGACCTGGGCTATGGCGTGAGCGGTACCCGCGACAAGACGGGAGCGGTGGTGATCCCGCCTTACGCCGGCCTGGTGTTCGAGATCACGCTGCGAAAAGTGACGAAAAAGTAAGCACGCGCAAGGCGCACGCAAAAAGGGCGACTCCATGGAGTCGCCCTTTTTGCTTCTGCGGCCAATTCAAACTGGCGCCAGTTCCTGGAAATAATACGTGGCGCCGCCCAGATTGGCCGGCGCGTCGTACTGCAGCACCTGCGCGCGGCGCAGCGCCACCGGCGCGCTGAAGGCGGGGCCGTCGTAGACGAAGGTGTGGAATTCGCCGTTTTCGCCACAGGCGTCGACGCCGGGCGGCAGGTCGGCCAGGAAGGCGGCGTCGAACTCGCGCCCGCAAAATTCGCGCGGCAGGTGCTGGCCATTGATGCATACGACGATGGCCTTGAAGCCGGCGGCGAGGAATTCCTCGACCAGCGCACGCCGCGCCTCGCCCCACAGGGGTAAATGGGCCGTCAGACCGGCGACGCCGCAGACTTTTTCTTCCCAGTCGCGGTGCGGCTGCAAGTCGATGTCGCCGAAGATGGCGTGCTCGATGCCATCGGCCTTCGCCGCGCGCAGCATGGCGATGAATTGTTCCTCGTAGCTGGCCCAGCTGGCGTGATAGCGCTGCAGGCGCGCGCCCAGGCTGGCCGCCTGCGCCTCGAGCAACTCGGGCGGCACGCCGTGCGAGCGCGACTTGCGGCCATCTTCATCCATGGCCGTGATCAACAGCGGCACGCTGAGACCGGCGTTGCGCGCGCGCCACAGCGCCAGGCAGGAATCCTTGCCGCCGCTCCAGGAAATCAGGGCCGTCGTCATGCCGGTTTCTCCGCGCGCAGCATATCGACGTGCTGTATGCCGTCTTCGTCGTAGGGCGCGCTGACGGTGACAAAGCCGAACGACTGGTAGAAGCGCTCCAGGTAATGCTGCGCGCCGATGCGGATGGCGTGGCCAGGGTGCTGGCGTTCGGCGCGCGCTATGCCCTCCAGCAATAGCTGCTTGCCGGCGCCCGTGGTGCGCGCTTCGGGCGCCGTCAGCACGCGGCCCAGCGACATTTCCACATACTTGGCGCCGGGCGCCAGCACGCGCAGATAGGCGGCCAGCCGGCGCTGGCCGTCGACCGTTTGCCAGCCCAGCAGATGCATGGCCTGCTGGTCATGGCCATCGAGATCCGGATAAATGCACTGCTGTTCGATGACGAACACGCGCTGGCGCAAGGCCAGCACCTGATACAAGTCGTGGGGACCGAGTTCGTCGAACGTGTTCCATTGCCAGGCGATCATGCATACTCCGAAAAATCAGGGAAAGAGCGTCATTCTAAAGGCGTACGCAAAAAAAACCGCATTGCCATGAAGGCAGTGCGGTTTGGATGGCAAAGCGCGACGCGCAGCAGCCTGGTTCAGGTGCGCTCAGACGATCGTCAAGGTGACGTCGATGTTGCCGCGCGTGGCGTTCGAGTACGGGCAGACGATGTGGGCGGCGGCGACCAGTGCTTCGGCGGCGGCGCGTTCCATGCCTGGCAGCGAAATTTTCAGTTCCACTTCGATGCCGAAGCCCGTCTCGATGGCGCCGATGCCGACGTTGCCTTCGATGGACAGGTCCGCCGGCAGGGCGATCTTGTCGCGGCCGCCGACGAATTTCATGGCGCCGATGAAGCAGGCCGAGTAGCCGGCGGCAAACAGTTGCTCCGGATTGGTGCCGACGGCGCCATTGCCACCCAGCTCTTTTGGCGTGGTCAGCTTGACGTCCAGCACATTGTCGGACGAGACGGCACGGCCTTCGCGGCCTCCGGTGGCGGTAGCTTGAGCGCGGTACAGGACTTGTTTGATCGACATGATGGTTTCCTTTAGATAGATAAATAGTTGGCTACTAAATAGTGTGCTACTTGTTTCGTGGGCTAGTGCCCCAGGATGCCCGTCTGCAGAAGCAATGTGCGGCGTCCATGTGCTCAATATATATCGTGCGCTATTTAATTGCAAGCTATTTTATTTGGGGTGGCGCGGATTGAAGCTTTATTTTCTTGCCTTTGTCGCCAGTATTGCCCTTCCATCGCATAATGGCCACCGTCGCCGGGGCCGATGGTTATGCTTGGTTCCACTTCATACCCCAAGGAAAAATCATGACTAGCCTCTTCTTTATCCTGCGCATCACCCTGGCCACGATGGTCACCTACATCATCGCCACGGCGATCCTGGTCGAGAATTTCCTGCGCTATATCTTCGGGCACACGGAAGGCTTCTTTGTCATCGTCGGCGCGCTGCTGGCCAGCGCCGTCATCACGAATGCATTTTCGCACGTGCGGCGTGTGCGCCTGATCGCCGGCGCCGTCAATGCCGGCACCCTGTCGAGCCGCCAGCGGCGCCAGATCGAGATCCCGTTCGAGGCGGGCGAGGCGTTCGACATGATCGACGCGGCCATCCGCGAATTGCCGGGCAGCGAAGTGGTCGAGAGCGCGCGCGACAGCCTGCAGGTGCAGGCCCGCGTGCGCCGCGCCGCGCCCTACACGCACACGGGCTTGCCCCGCATGCGCGTGCTCGGTTTCCTCGAGCCGCGGCCGAATCAGATCCTCGCCACCGTCACGCCGAATGGCGAGGCGGGCAGCGTGACCCTGATCTGCGAGCCGGCGCGCAATGCCTGGACCGACTGGTTCCTCGTCGACCATGGCAGCAACCTGGAAAACGCGGAAGCGGTGACGCGGGCGATGACGCGCCGGGTGGCGCAGCGCCGGCGCGGCGAGCAGGCCGAGGCGCGCCAGACGGTGACGGAAAAGGAACTCACGGTGGCCAAGCTGAGTCTGCTGCATGCGCAGGTCGAGCCGCACTTCCTGTACAACACCCTGGCCAGCGCGCAGCTGCTCACGCGCAGCGATCCCGTGCGCGCCGACGAGATGCTGGGCAACCTGATCCTGTACCTGCGCCACTCGCTGCCGCGCACGGAGCAAGCCATGTCGACCCTGGGCACGGAACTGGAACGGGCGCGCGCCTATCTCGATATCCTGAAAATCCGCATGGGCGCACGCCTGAACCTGCAGATCGAGGTACCGCAATACCTGCGCCAGGCGGAGCTGCCGCCGATGATGCTGCAAACCCTGGTGGAAAACGCCATCAAGCATGGCCTGGAACCGAAAAGCGGCGGCGGCACCATCTGGATCATGGCGCGCAGCGGCAACGGCACGGTGATCGTCACGGTGGCCGACGACGGCAAGGGGTTCAGCGACGATGGCGCCGGCACGGGCATTGGCCTGCGCAATGTGCGCGAACGCCTGCGCCTGATCTACGGCAATGCCGCCGCGTTTGGCATCGTCGCCAATTTCCCGGATGGCGTGACGGCCACCATCACGGTGCCCGACAGCACGGCGCAAGGAGTGTCGTATGCATCCGCCTGACATGACCTGCGTCATCGCCGAAGACGAAACCCTGTTGCGCGACGCGCTCGTGGCCCTGCTGGCCGACGAGTGGCCCAACTTGCGCATCGTCGCCGCCTGCGACGACGGCGGCGCGGCGCTCGACGCCATCGCCACCCTGCGACCCGACGTCGCCTTCCTCGATATCCGCATGCCGGGCTTGACCGGGCTGGAAGTGGCGGCCGGCGCGCTCGACGCCAGTCCCGCCACGCAGGTGGTGTTCGTGACGGCCTACGACCAGTACGCGATCGAGGCCTTCGACAAGGGCGCCGTCGATTACCTGTTGAAACCCATCGCCCGCGAGCGCCTGCAAGCGACCTTGCAGCGCGTGCAGGCACGGGCCGGCAAGACCCGGGCGGGCGACGGCGCGCTGGCCGGCTTGCTGCAGCAATTGAGCAGCGCCTTGCCGGCGGCGGCCAAGTCGCCGCCGCTGGTGTGGCTGACGGCCAGCAGCGGCAAGGATACGCGGCTGATCATGGTGGAGGACATCGCCTATTTTCAATCCGACACCAAGTACACGGCCGTCATGACGGCCGAGGGCGAGGCGCTGCTGCGCAAGCCGATCCGCGAATTGCTCGACGTGCTCGACCCGGCCATCTTCAAGCAGATCCACCGCTCCACCATCGTCAACATGAAGATGGTGGCGTCGGTGACGCGCGACGAGGTGGGACGCGGCGCCCTGCGCCTGAAGACGCGGCCGGAAACCCTGGCCGTGAGCCAGCCGTTCATGGCCTTGTTCCGCAATATGTAGGTCGGCTTAGCGGGGCCGCCGAGGCCCGCCAGGGCGTAAGCCGACATCACCACAGGCCTACTCCGCCGTCTCGAAACCTTCGAGCACATTGACGACATTGATGCCGATTTCCTTCACTGCATAGCCGCCTTCGAGGATGAAGGCGGTGGGCAGGTTCAGGTGCGCGAGGCGCTCGCCGACGCGCAGGTAGTCGCCGCTTTGCAGGGAGAAGTGCGAGAGGGGATCACCAGCAAAGGTGTCCACGCCGAGCGACACCACCAGCGCGTCGGGCGCATACATATTGATGCGCAGGCAGGCCGTTTCCAGCGCGGCGAACCAGCTGGGAGCGGACGTGCCGGCCGGCAGCGGCAGATTGACGTTGTAGCCGAGTCCCGCGCCGCTGCCCGTTTCATCGGCGTGGCCGAGATAAAACGGGTATTCGCCGCGCGGGTCGGCGTGGACGGAGGCGAACAGCACGTCGTCGCGCTGGTAAAAGATGCTTTGCGTGCCGTTGCCGTGGTGGTAATCGATATCGAGGATGGCGACCTTGCGGGCGCCGTCGTCGAGCAGATGCTGCGCGGCCAGGGCCGCGTTGTTGAGAAAACAGTAGCCGCCAAAGAAATCGCTGCCCGCGTGATGGCCCGGCGGGCGCGTCAGGGCGAACGTGGCCCGTTCTCCCAGGCGCAGCGCGTGGGCCGCGTTGACGGCGCAGTCGGCGCCCGTCTTGGCCGCCGTCCACGTGCCGGCCGTCAGCGGCGTGCCATTGTCCATCGAGTACAGGCCCAGCTTGGCCGTGAAGTCGTCCGGTTCGATGTCGCTGCGCAAGGTGCGCACGGGCCAGACGGAGGGCAGCGCGTCCTTGTTGGCATTGTCCGGGTCGAGCGCCAGCCAGTCTTGCCAGGCGTGGCGCAAAAAATGCAGGTAACGGGGCGTGTGGATGCGTTCGAGCGACGTCAGCGGCACGCCGTGCGGCGTGACGATGCGGCCCAGGTTGCGCCGTCCCAGTTCGGCCACCACCATGTCGGCCCGCTCGGGCGTCTCGAAGCACGGCACCATGGTGCCGCGAAACAGCTCGAAGCGGCCCCGGTGCTGGCCGTGCAATTCATTGTAGAAGGTCAGCATGGGGCGCCAGGTGGAAAGTCAGGCAGGATCAGGTGTGCGAACACAGGGTGCTGGCGCGGTAGGCGGCGACGAAATCGTCGAAGCTGCCGGCCGGCGCCGCTTCCATGGCGCGCTGTTCGGCCAGCGAGCTGGCGGCCAACTCGTCGAAATACGCGCTTTGCTCCGGCGTCGCCGGATGCGCGCGGAACCAGGCGGCGTGGCGTTCGCTCTGGCGCAGGCCGAAGGCGGCAAACGAGCCGCCATTGGCGCGCAGCTCGGCCAATACCTTGGCCGATGGCGTCGCATCCGGGTCGGCCAGCTTGGCTGCCTGCGCCGCCAGGCTGTCCGCGTGCTGCGTGCCGCCAAGGCGCGCATCGAGCAGGGCCGCCACGGGCGCGATGCGCGCCAGCAACTCCTCGCCCCACGCCTGCAGGCTGATCTCTTCGCCATCGCGGCGCAGGGTCAGGCCCGGCTTGCGGCCTTCCTTGACGGTGCGGGCGAAATTGTTCGTGTAGCAGGCGCTTTGCTCGGCCGAGATGGGCGCGCTGTCGTCGAGCGCGCAGAACAGTAAAAAGGCGTCGAGGAAGCGGCCCGTTTCCAGGCTGATGCCGACCGGTTCGAACGGGTCGACATCCATGCAGCGCACTTCGATGTATTGCACGCCGCGCAGGCACAGGGCCTGGATGGGGCGCTCGCCCGTGCGGATCACGCGTTTCGGGCGGATGGTCGAATAGTATTCATTTTCGATCTGCAGCACGTTGGTGGACAGCTGGATCCACTCGCCATCCTTCTTTGTGCCCAGCGCCGCGTACGGCGGATACGGGTCGTTGACGGCGTGCGTGAGCGCGTTGACGTAGTCGTCCAGGCTGTTTTCGTGCGGGCGCAGGCCGGACTGGGCATCGTTCTGGTAGCCGAGGTCGCTCATGCGCAGGCTGGTGGCATACGGCAGGAACAGGGTGTCGTCGGACAAGGTGTCGAGCTTGTGCGCGCGGCCGCGCAGGAAACCGGCGGACAGGGCCGGCGAAGCGCCGAACAGGTACATCAGCAGCCAGCTGTAGCGGCGGAAATTGCGGATCGTCGCCAGGTAGCTTTCCGACTGCACGTCTTTCGGCGTGGCGGCCGCGTGGTGCGGGCTGGCGCTGGTGTCCGGGTTGCTGGCCAGCACTTGCCACAGCTGCTCGTCGAGCGAGTAGTTGTAATGGATGCCGGCGATGCATTGCATGGCCTTGCCGTAGCGCAAGGCCAGGCCGCGCCGGTAGACGTGCTTGAGCATGCCCATGTTCGACGTGCCGTAGTTGGCGATTTCAATCTCCGCTTCGGGCGGCAGCTGGCACGGCATCGACTGGCTCCACAGCAACTCGTCGCCGAGGCGGCTGTAGGCGTGGCGGTGCACGATATCGAGCTTGTCCAGCGTGACGGCGATGTCCTGTTCGGCCGGGGTGATGAATTCGAGCAGCGCTTCGGCGTAGTCGGTGGTGATTTCAGGGTGCGTCAGCGCCGAGCCCAGAGCGGCGGGGTGGGGCGTGGAAGCCAGATGGCCGGCGTGGTCGACGCGCAGGGTTTCACGCTCGATGCCGCGCAAGCCGCCCAGCAGCGCGCGGTTGGCATCTTCGGTCAGCAATGCCAGGCGGCGAGTCAACAGGTTGGGCAATTTGAGCTTCCTTTCTTGTGCAGCATATAAATAATTTGTGCTGAGATTAACCGAATTTTGGCAAATGCGTCGGCGCCGGCCCAAAAAACGCCGCGTCGCCAGCGTCCGCCCCGGGGAACGGGGACGGCGCTTCGGTCAGGAATTCGCTTGATATTTTAACAAACTGCGGGGGGATCTGGCGCGCCGCCGGGTCAAGCTTTGCGCAGGTGGCCGCGGTCAACCGAGACGGGCGCCGCTGACCCGTTCGATGCCGGCCAGGTCGCGCCAGCTTTGCACTTTGCTGTAGCCGGCGTCGGCCAGCAAGCCGCGCACGCAGGCCGCCTGGTCGTAGCCGTGTTCCATCAGCAGCCAGGCGCCCGACGCCAGGTGACGCGCGGCGCCGGCCACGATGGTGCGCAGGGCCGACAGGCCGTCCGCATGGTCGGTCAGCGCGCCCGTGGGCTCGAAGCGCAAGTCTCCCTCGGCCAGGTGGCGGTCGCCGCTGGCGATGTAGGGGGGATTGGAGACGATCAGGTCGAACTTTTCCGTGCCCAGCGCTTCGAACCAGTCGCTGGCCATGAAGGTGATGTTGACGCCGTTGGCGCTGGCGTTGCGGCGCGCCACGGCCAGCGCCGTGCTGCTGACGTCCAGGGCCGTGACGACGGCGTCGGGCCGCGTGTGCGCCAGCGCGACGGCGATGGCGCCGCTGCCCGTGCCCATGTCGAGCACCCGTCCGCCGGGCGGCAGGCGCTCGAGCGCCAGTTCCACCAGCACTTCCGTGTCGGGGCGTGGAATCAGCACGGCGTCGTTGACTTCGAATGGCAGGCCGAAAAATTCGCGCTGGCCGACGATGTAGGCGATCGGCTCGCCTTGCAGGCGGCGCGCCAGCAAGGCTGACAAACGCGCGGCTTCTTCGCTGGTGAGCACTCGCTCCGATTGCGTGATCAGGCTCACGCGTGACAGGCCCAGCGCGTGGCCCAGCAGGATGCGGTTGTCGAGCGGGTCGAGCAGCGGACGGATTTGCAGGGCGCCGACGGTGCTGCCGGCGGGAATCAAGGTGTCTGGCATGGTGCTTTCAATTATTTCTGACGGCGCAGCAAGGTCCACAGCAGGCCGACGCTAAAGATGGCGAACCAGATGAACGCCCATTGCGGGATCGACAGGCCGAAAAACGGCTCGCCGGCGTTTTCGCAGGCGCCATACGATTCAAACATGAAGGGCATGAGTTCGGCCGTGAAGACCTTGTTCAGCGCCGTTTCCACCGGGTCGATGCCGCACGAAAAGCCGGGGTTGGCCAGCACGTACAAATGCTTGGCGCCCACGCCCAGGCCGCCCAGGGCCGCCAGCACACCGACGCCGGCGCCGATCTTCGGGCGGTTCGCGGCCGCGCCGGCCAGGCAGGCGATGCCGATGGCGAGGAACAGGTAGCGCTGGATCACGCACAGCGGGCACGGCGCCATGTGCATGGCGTGCTGCAAGTACATGGCCACGCCCAGCATCAGGAAACACAGGGCGGCGATCGACAGGAGGACGGTACGTGAATTTTTCATGGGCGACACGGTGAGGTGGATGGAATCGAGCTGGTCATTTTCGCACAAGGGCCGATTTTTATTGCTTAGCCGCTACTTAAAGCTGTCGGCTTACGCGCTGCGCGCTAAGCCGACCTACCGAATGTGTAGGTCGGCATAGCGTAGCGTAAGCCGACACAACGGCGCCAGCGTTTAATCGCCCAGCGCTGCTAACAACTCCGCCTGGTGCTCCGCCGCCAGCGCATTCGTCAACTCCGTCAAATCGCCATCCATGATGAAGTCCAGCTTGTACAAGGTCAGGTTGATGCGGTGGTCCGTCAGGCGGCCTTGCGGGAAGTTATAGGTGCGGATGCGCTCGCTGCGGTCACCCGAGCCGATCAGGCTCTTGCGGGTGGCCGCTTCCTTCGACTGCTGTTCGCGCAATTGCACGTCCTTGATGCGCGCGGCCAGCACTTTCATCGCCTGCGCCTTGTTCTTGTGCTGGCTGCGGTCATCCTGGCATTCGACCACGATGCCGGTCGGCAAGTGGGTGATGCGCACGGCCGAATCCGTCTTGTTGATGTGCTGCCCGCCCGCGCCCGAGGCGCGGTAGGTGTCAATGCGCAGGTCGGCCGGATTGATGTTGACGTCTTCCACTTCATCCGCTTCCGGCATCACGGCCACCGTGCAGGCGGACGTGTGGATGCGGCCTTGGGTCTCCGTGGCCGGCACGCGCTGCACGCGGTGGCCACCCGATTCGAACTTCAGCTTGGAATATGCGCCATTGCCGACGATACGCACGATCACTTCGCGGTAGCCGCCCAGGTCGGAATCGGACGACGACACCAGTTCCACCTGCCAGCGGTTGCGTTCGGCAAAGCGCGTGTACATGCGCAGCAGGTCGCCGGCGAACAGCGCCGATTCATCGCCGCCCGTGCCGGCGCGAATTTCCAGGAAGATATTACGCTCGTCATTGACGTCCTTCGGCAGCAGCATGGTCTGCAATTCGCGTTCGAGCCGCGCCATGGTGGCTTTCGCCGCCTCGATCTCTTCCTGGGCGAATTCCTTCATGTCCGGGTCCGCCAGCATCTCTTGCGCCGTGGCGATGTCGTTGCCCGCTTCCTGGTAGGAACGGTACAGGGCCACCAGCGGGCCCAGTTCGGCATGCTCGCGCGTCATCTTGCGGTAGCTGTCCATGTTCGACGTGGCGTCCGGATGCATCAGCAGTTCGTCGAGTTCGACCAGGCGGTTCGCCAGTTGATCGAGTTTGGCCAGCATGGATGGTTTCATAGCGATTCGCGGTAAAAGAGTGTAGGGGTGGTGCGGGTCAGGCAAGCCCGGCTGGCGGGCAGGGGGCGGCCGCGCGGGCGGCCAGCGCGGCTGCGCTAACGGCGGGGGCGGAACAGTTTCGGCAGCAGGGTGACCAGCTGCTTGCGCTCGTCGCCTTGCGCGTGGTGCAGCGCCTGCTGCGGACCGTGCAGGAACTTGGCCGTCAAGCCTTTCGACAGCGCTTCCAGGACGGCGTCGATGTCGGCGCCCTTGGCCAGCATCTTGCGCGCCCGTTCCACTTCCATCAGGCGCAGCGATTCGCTGTTTTCATGCAAATGCTGGATCACGGGCACCATGGCGCGGTCGTCGACCCAGCTCATGAAGGATTGCACGCGCGTCTCGATGATGGCCTCGGCTTGCGCCACGGCCGCCTGGCGGCTTTCCAGGCCCGTCTGCACGACCTTGCCCAGGTCGTCGACCGTGTACAGGAAGACGTCGTTCAGGCGGCCCACTTCCGCTTCGATGTCGCGCGGCACGGCCAGGTCGACCATGAACATGGGCTTGTGGCGGCGTGCCTTGATGGCGCGCTCGACCAGGCCCAGGCCCAGCAGCGGCAACGATGACGCCGTGCACGAGATGACGATGTCGAACTGGTGCAGCTGCTCCGGCAAGTCCGCCAGGCGGATGGCCTTGCCATTGAAGCGGTGCGCCAGTTCCTCGCCCCGTTCCATGGTGCGGTTGGCAATGGTGATGCTTTTCGGGTTTTGCGCCGCGAAGTGCGTGGCGCACAATTCGATCATTTCGCCGGCGCCGATGAACAGCACGTTCTGCTCGGCGATCTTGTCGAAGATGCGCTGCGACAGGCGCACGGCGGCGGCCGCCATGGACACGCTGTGGGCGCCGATTTCCGTGCTGCTGCGCACTTCCTTGGCCACGGAAAAGCTGCGCTGGAACAACTGGTGCAGATACGTGCCCAGGCCGCCCGCCTCGTCGGCCGTGCGGATGGCGTCCTTGATCTGGCCCAGGATCTGCGTTTCGCCCAGCACCATCGAGTCGAGCCCGGAGGCGACGCGGAAGGTGTGGCGCACGGCGTCGTGCTGCGGCAGCATATATAAGTGGGGGCGCAGCTCGCTGTAGTTGAGCTTGTGATAATCGGCGAGGAAATGCGCGCCCGCGTCGAGCGGATTGGGGACGTGGCTGGCCGCATACAGCTCGGTGCGGTTGCACGTCGAGAGGATGGCCGCTTCGTCGTTGTCGCGCAAGTCGATGCGCTGGAACCAGGTGCGCGCCGCCATCACCGCCGAACCCAAGTGCTCAGGCGCAAACGCCAGCTGTTCGCGGAGCGACACTGGTGCGGTGGTATGGTTGAGGCCGACGGCGAGCAGTTGCATTTCAGGGCTG
Organism: Janthinobacterium rivuli; assembly: GCF_009208735.1. Classification (GTDB taxonomy): domain Bacteria; phylum Pseudomonadota; class Gammaproteobacteria; order Burkholderiales; family Burkholderiaceae_D; genus Janthinobacterium. The sequence goes on from NZ_WFLJ01000006.1 coordinate 242,005, forward strand.
TTGGGATGACTTATGGCGACATTATAACGCTTTGTGCCCGCGCTTTGAGCAGGTCAGCCGTTTGCCGCCCTTCAGCCGCCCAGTTTTTCCAGCCGATAACCATAACTGTAGACGGGCACGAGGCGGTAGCCGTGTTCCGGTTTCAGCTGCAGCTTGTTGCGCACGCGCGAAACGTGGGTATCCATGGTGCGCGAAGGCAGGGCCGTGTCGCGCTGCCATACGGCTTCGTGGATGTAGGCGCGCGACAGGGGACGGCCCAGGTTGCGGAAAAACAGCAGCGCCAGGGCGAATTCCTTGTGCGTCACGTCCAGTACTTCGCCATCCTTCAGCAGGCGGCCGGGGCGGGTTTCAAACGTGTAATGACCGAATTGCAAGGTTTCGGCGCCATTCTGGGCCGGATACGCCACGCGCAGCAGCGCCTGGGTGCGCAAGGTCAGTTCGCTGCGCCGCAGGGGCTTGATCATGTAGTCGTCGGCGCCCGCCGTCATGCCCGCCACCACGTCGTCTTCGCCGGAACTGTTGGTCATAAACAACACGGGCGCCTTCGGCGCCAGTTTTTCCCGGGCACGGCGCAAGACTTCCGCACCGTCCAGATCGCTCACATGCCAGTCGAGGATGAGCATGTCGCAACTGTCCTTGCGCAGTTGCCCCAGCATTTCCTTGCCACTCTGAAACTCGTGGCAAGCGTGGCCGGCGGCGGTGAGCACCTGGCAGATCAGTTCTGCCTGGCTATGGTCGCTATCGAGTACGGCAATTCGCATAATGGGCTGGAGTGTGTAGCAACAAACAGACGGTCCGCTCTGCTTATCGTAATGTTAAGGAATGCTCAAGTGAAATATAACAGAGATTGCAACTGTGTCCAGTGAAATCGGCAGCGCAGGCCTTTACGTTACACTTGTTCATCTACCCCTTACTGCGGAGAAACGGCCATGTCAGACAAGAGCACCACCGATTGGACCCTGATACCGGCCAGCCATGCCGACATCGAGCAAGTGCGCGAGCGTTGCCGGCGCCTGGTGCAGCGGCGTGCCGTGATGTCGGCCGGCGCCTCGGCCATTCCCATTCCTGGCATCGATCTGATGTCCGACGTGGGCCTGTTTTCCATGCTGATCAACGATATCAACCACGAATTCGGCCTCACGCCCGAGCAGATCGAGCGCCTCAACCCGCAGTTCAAGATGATGGCCTACCGCGCGGCGGTGGGCATGGGCGGCATGTTGGTGGGAAAGTTGGTGTCGCGCGAACTGATCCTCCACCTGCTCAAGCGCAGTGGCGTCAAGATAGCCACCAAGCAGGTGGCGCGCTTCGTGCCGTTCGCCGGCCAGGCGGTGGCGGCCGCCATCGGCTACGCCGTGTTCCGCCAGATCGGCAACCAGCACGTGAACGCCTGCGCCGCGGTGGCGCAGGAATTGCTCACGGTGCGGCCGGATTAGCGCTTACGCGTCCGGCAGCACCACGTTGACGTCGAGTACTTCCAGGTTGCCCTGGCGGTCCAGCGAGATCTTGATGTCGTCGGCATTGACCTTGGTGTACTTGGAAATGACGGCGATCAATTCCTTGTGCAGGGCGGGCAGGAAGTCCGGACCATCGCGTCCGCTGCGTTCGCGGGCGATGATGATCTGCAGGCGTTCCTTGGCCGCGGTGGCCGTCTTCGGCTTGGGGGGGAACAGGAAAGAAAGCAAGGCCATATCACTTCGCCCCAAAAATGCGCTGGAGTAATCCAGGCTTTTCATAGTTGGTAAAGCGCAGCTCGACATCTTCGCCGAGGAAACGCGAGACCACGTCTTCATAGGCTTGCGCCACATCCGTCCCCTTGAAATGGATGGCGGGATTGCCCTGGTTCGAGGCGGCCAGCACTTGCTCCGATTCCGGAATGATGCCCACCAGCGGGATGCGCAGGATTTCCTGCACGTCCTGGTAAGACAGCATTTCATCCGATTCCACGCGTTTCGGCGAGTAACGGGTGATCAGCAAATGTTCCTTGACCGGCTCGCCGCCCGTCTGCGCGCGGCGCGACTTGGCTTGCAGGATGCCCAGGATGCGGTCCGAATCGCGCACCGACGACACTTCCGGGTTGGTGACGATGATGGCTTCGTCGGCGAACGTCAGCGCCATCAGCGCGCCATGCTCGATGCCGGCTGGCGAATCGCAGATGATGAACTCGAAACCCATGTTGATCAGGTCGTTCAACACGCGTTCCACGCCTTCTTCCGACAAGGCATCCTTGTCGCGCGTTTGCGACGCGGGCAGGATGAACAGGTTGTCGCAGTGCTTGTCCTTGATCAGGGCCTGGTTCAGCGTGGCTTCCTTGTTGATCACATTGATCAGGTCGTAGACGACGCGGCGCTCGCAACCCATGATCAGGTCGAGGTTACGCAGGCCCACGTCGAAGTCGAGCACGGCTGTCTTGTGGCCGCGCATGGCCAGGCCAGTGGAAAAACTGGCGCTAGAGGTCGTCTTGCCGACACCGCCCTTGCCGGACGTCACAACAATAATTCTTGCCACAAATAATCCTTTTCAGATATCTCTTGAATTGTGCAGCTTAAGAGCGGTTCACGGGAGTGACCGGATGGACAGAGTGTATATCGATTCTGTCGCCAGCCAAACGAATTTGCGCGGGTCCGCGCGCCATTTCTGCGGGGAAACCATCCTCGAACGTGCGGTACACGCCGGCGATCGAGACCAGTTCCGGTTCCATGGCCAGCGCGAAGATGCGCGCCTGGGGATTGCCCGAGGCGCCGGCCAGCGCGCGGCCGTACAGCGAGGAATACACGTGGATGCTGCCGTCGGCGATGATTTCGGCGCCATTGTTGACGACTGCGGTGATGATCAGGTCGCAGCCGCGCGCGTAAATGCGCTGGCCGGCCCGCACGGGCGTATCGATCACCATCACCTGGGCGTCGGCGCCCGACTGGGCGGCGGCCGTGGGCGTATCCTTCGGGCCATCCTTGGGCGGCGCATCGTCGCGCGTCTTGCCGCTGTCGAGGCTCAAGCCTTGCGCCAGGATGGCGTCATGCATGTCGGCCGGCGCATTGCGCACGGCGACGGCATTCAAACGGTATTTTTTCAGCAGGGCCACGAGGGCGGCCCAGTCGATGGGGGCGCTGCCAGGCGGCAAGGCCGCCACGTCCAGCACGGCCAGGTCGTCCTCGAAAAAGTCCGCCACGCCGCCCGTCATGTCGCGCAAGGCGGCATCGAGTGCCTGCGTATCGGCGCTGTGCATGATGGCGGAGACGGCGACGACGGTGGAAATCTTGATTTCGATAGGCTTCTGCGACGGGCTTTTGGACATAAACATTTATCAAAGTGAAACTGCGGCAGGCCAGATGTTCCGTACGGCAACAATAGGGAGCAGTAAATTTCTTGCATTCTACTGCAAAAAAATCAGCGTCAGTGGCCTGGCGCGTGCTATTCCGCAGGGCAACACCTACTTCATGTCAAAAAAAACGGGCGGCGCCCCGGAAAACCGGTGCGCCGCCCCGAAAGCCGCCGCCCATGCGCCCTCAGGCGCCATGTCCGATTACGCCGCGCGCATCTGCCGTGCCGCCTCCACCATATTTTTCAAGGCCGCCTCCGTTTCCACCCGGCCACGCCTCTTCCAGCCGCAGTCAGGGTTCACCCATAAATGGGCCGGGGGAATGACGGCGCTGGCTTTTTGCGGCAATTTGACCATGTCGAGAGTCGCGGGGATGCGCGGCGAGCGGACGTCGTACACGCCGGGGCCGATTTCGTTCCGGTACTGGAACTGGCCTAAGCCCGTCAGCGACTCCCTGTCCGAGCGGCTCGTCTCGATCGTGATGACGTCGGCATCCATGGCGGCGATCTGCGGCAGGATGTCGTTGAACTGCGCATCGCCCATGTGCGTGTGGATCTGCGTCGTGTCGCTGACGACGCAGGCGGCGATGCGGAAGGCGCGCGTGGCCCAGTCCAGGTAGGCGTCCCGCTGGCCGCGGCGCAGCGGCAAGCCGTCGCCGATGGCCGGCTCGTCGATCTGGATGATGCCGATGCCGGCCGTTTCCAGCTCGGCCACTTCGTCGCGCATGGCCAGGGCCAGCTGCAGCGCCGTGCTGGCGCGCGGCTGGTCGTCGCGCACGAACGACGATTGCAAGAGCGTCACCGGCCCCGTCAGCATGCCCTTCACCGGTTTGCTCGTCAGGCTTTGTGCGTGCGCTGTCCAGGCCACCGTCATGGCGGCCGGGCGCTGCACGTCGCCGTAGAGGACGGGCGGCTTGACGCAATGCGCGCCGTACGATTGCACCCAGCCCAGGCGCGTGAAGGCGAAGCCGTCCAATTGCTCGCCGAAGTAGTCGACCATGTCCTTGCGTTCCGCTGCGCCATGCACGAGCACGTCCAGGCCCAGCGCTTCCTGGCGGCCCACGGCGTGGGCGATTTCCGCGCGCATCTGCCGGTCATACGCGGCGGCACTCAGTTCGCCCCGTTGATGGCTGGCGCGGGCGGCGCGGATGGCCGGCGTCTGCGGGAAGGCGCCGATGCTCGTCGTGGGAAAGTCGGGCAGCTGCAAACGCGCGCGCTGCATGGCCTGGCGTTGCGGGAAGCCGGAATCGCGGCGGTCCACGGTGGGCGACAGCGCTTGCAGGCGCTGCGCCACCGATGCCTGGTGGACGCGGGGGCTGGCGCGCCGCCCGGCGATGGCCAGGCGAGACATTGCCAGCGCGCCGTCATCGGGATGGCCCGCCAGCGCATCTTTCAGCAGCGCCAGTTCCGTCAATTTTTCCGTGGCGAACGCCAGCCAGCTTTGGATGTCACCATCGAGCGCCGTTTCCGCTTCCAGGCTGAACGGCACGTGCAGCAGCGAGCACGACGGCGCCAGCCACAAATGACCGTTGCGTTTGGCCGCCAGCGGCCGCAGCACGGCCAGGGCCGCGTCGAGGTCGGTACGCCAGATATTGCGCCCGTCGACGATGCCGATCGACAGCACTTTATGCGCGGGCAGCCAGTCCGTCACGCTGATCAGCTCATGCGGCGCGCGGACGCCGTCCACATGCAGGCCGGCCACGGGCAGGCGGCAGGTCAGGCTGAGGTTTTCTTCCAGCGGCGAGAAATACGTGGCCAGCAAGATATTCACGCCTACCTGGTTCAGCTGCCAATACGTGCTTTCAAAGGCGTTGCGCCAGGCGCCGGGCAAGTCCAGGCCCAGGATCGGCTCGTCGAGCTGCACCCAGGCCACGCCTTGCCGCTTCAGGCGGTCGAGCAGGGCGCCGTAGACGGGCAGCAATTGTTCCAGCAGGGCCAGGCGCTCGAAGCCCGGAGTCTTTTCCTTGCCCAGCCATAGGAAGGTGAGGGGGCCGATCAGGGCCGCCTTGACCTGGTGGCCCAGCGCCTGCGCCTCGGCCACTTCCGCCAGCAGGCGCTCGCAGGCCAGCGAAAACCGGGTCTGCGGCGACAGTTCGGGCACCAGGTAATGGTAATGGGTGTCAAACCACTTGCTCATTTCCAGCGCATGGTGACCGGCCTCGTGCGCCTGGTGGCCGTGGCAGCCGCCCGCGTGCTGCGCCTGCGCCTCTGTCTGCGCACCGCGCGCCAGCGTGAAATAGCGTGCCAGCGGCGATTGCTCTGGCGCAAAGTGGAAGCGCGCCGGTTCGCAGCCCAGCAGCTGGATATGGTTGGCCACCTGGTCGTACAAGGCGAAGTCGCCCACGGTGACGTAGTCGAGCCCGGCATCCCTTTGCAGGGCCCAGTGGCGTGCGCGCAATTGCCGGCCCGTCGCTTGCAGGGCCGCCTCGGACAGCTCCCCGCGCCAGTGGCCTTCCAGTGCCGATTGCAGTTCACGCGCGGCGCCGATACGGGGAAAGCCAAGGATGTGGGTACGGATGGTCATGATGTCATCGAGATTTAATGTGAATGCGCTAGAGTGTGCGGCAACTTGATCTATAATCAAAACGAAACATTTTGCCGAATAACATGAAAATATTTCACGTACAGAATCTATTTCCCCGATGCTAGAAATCCGCCACCTGCGCACCTTGAGTGCCCTGCGTTCGTCCGGCAGCCTGGTGCGCGCCGCGCAGCTGCTCAACCTGACCCAGTCGGCCCTGTCGCACCAGATCCGTTTGCTGGAAGAGCGCTACAAGGCGCCCCTGTTCGAGCGCAAGTCGATGCCGATCGCGTTTACGGCCACGGGCAGCCGGCTGCTGGAGCTGGCCGACAAGCTGCTGCCCGAGATCGAGCTGGCCGAGCGCGACGTGGCGCGCCTGTCGCAGGGCGACACGGGGCAGTTGCGCGTGGCGCTCGAATGCCATACCTGTTTCGACTGGCTCATGCCCGTGATGGATGCGTTCCGCCAGCGCTGGCCGGAAGTGGAGATCGACCTGGTGTCGGGCTTTCACAGCGAACCGGCGGACTTGCTGCGCTCGGGCGAGGCGGACCTCGTGATCGGCTCGCCGTATGGCCCCGATTTCACCGTGTTTCCCCTGTTCCGCTTTGAAATGCTGGTGGTGATGGCGCAGAAGCACCGCTTGCAGGCGCAGCGCCGGCTGGTGGCGGCCGACTTCACGGGCGAAACATTAATCACCTATCCGGTGCCGGAAGAGCGTATCGACCTGATCCGCGAAGTGCTGAAGCCGGCCGGCATCGCCTTCGAGCGCCGCACGGCCGAATTGACCGTGGCCGTGCTGCAGCTGGTGGCGAGCCGGCGCGGCATCGCCGCCTTGCCGAATTGGGCCATCAAGAATTACGTCGATTACGACTATGTGGTGGCCCGCCCGGTGGGCGAACACGGCCTGTGGAGCGATTTGTATGTGTCCGTGCCAGATCACCTGCAGGACAAGGCGTATGTGCGCGATTTCGTCAGCGTGATACGCGAGCAGTGTGCGGCCTCGCTGGACGGTATCAAGTTGTTGTCCTAAGTGGTGTTGTATTAAAAACAAACCAACAGGAAACCTTGATAAATATCAAGGTTCAGCAATGAACCACCGCTTACAGTTGAGCACTGTGCGGCGCAACATGGCGCCGCCTACTCTTTGGAGAGGGACGACATGTTTTCATTTTCCGAACAATGGGCACGGGCCGGCAAGGCTGTGGTGGAAGCACAATTGATCAGCGCGCAAGCGTATGTCCAGGCCGCCGTCGACAGCGGCGCCAGCGTCCTGGACTTGCAGCTCGATGCGGCCCGCGCGGCGCTGGCGGCCGCTACGGTGGCGGGCAATCAGCTGCTGTCCGCGAAGGATACGCAAGCGCTGCTGGAACTGTCGCGCACGCAGTCGCAACTGGCCATCGAACGCATCGGTGCCTATGGCCGCCAGGCAAAGGAAGTTGCTCAAGAAACTAGGGAGAAATTCGACACTGTGACAAAGGGTGAGTTTGCTGCATCGCGTCAAAAATTTGGCGAGCTGTTGCAGGTGGTAAAGCAAACCCCCGTGCCCCTGATTATTCCCTTCAATAATTTTCTAAAAACCACTTTCGGCGGCGCCGATGAAGGGTATGATAAAAATAAAAACACGCGTCCTGCTCGCCAGGCGTAAGCGTGTTGCGGCCCGGCAGCGGCTATCCGCCGCGCCAGTCCGCCCGCCAGTACCGCAAGCAGGCTGTCATCGCCGCCGCCTGCGGTGCGGCGCTGGAACTGCGGCGCATGCCGCGCTAGAATGAAACACAGCTCGCTGTGACTTCCCGAATTCTAATTGGATTGTATTACCACCTTGACCTTGGCCCTCGTGGCCTGCTTATCGGAGAAATAAATGGATGATGTCGTAATCGTGGCCGCCGGCCGTACCGCAGTCGGCAAATTCGGTGGCAGCCTGGCCAAGATTCCTGCGTCCGAACTGGGCGCGCATGTAATCAAGGGCTTGCTGGCACAAACCGGCATCGACCCGAACCTGATCGGCGAAGCGATCCTGGGCCAGGTGCTGACGGCCGCCGTCGGCCAGAACGCCGCGCGCCAGGCCGTCATCAAGGCTGGCTTGCCCAGCTCGATTCCGGCCTTTACCATCAACAAGGTCTGCGGCAGCGGCCTGAAGGCCACGCACCTGGCGGCGCAAGCGATCAAGTGCGGCGACGCCAACATCATCATCGCCGGCGGCCAGGAAAACATGAGCGCTTCGCCGCACGCGATGAACGGCTCGCGCGACGGTTTCCGCATGGGCGACTTCAAGATGATCGACACCATGATCGTCGACGGTCTGTGGGACGTGTACAACCAGTACCACATGGGCATCACGGCGGAAAACGTCGCCAAGAAATACGAAGTGACGCGCGCCGAGCAGGATGAATTCGCGCTGCAGTCGCAACTGAAGGCGGAAGCGGCGCAAAAGGCGGGCAAGTTCAAGGATGAAATCCTGCCGCTGGAAATCGCCAACAAAAAAGGCACCGTCGTCTTCGACAGCGACGAATACATCAAGCCTGGTTCGACCCTGGAATCGCTGGCCGGCCTGCGCCCCGCGTTCGCCAAGGACGGCACCGTCACGGCCGGCAACGCCTCGGGCCTGAACGACGGCGCCGCCGCCGTCATCATGATGTCCGCCTCGCAAGCGAAGGAACTGGGCTTGAAGCCGCTGGCGCGCATCAAGGCCTACGCCTCGTCGGGCCTGGACCCGGCCGTCATGGGCATGGGCCCCGTCTCCGCATCGCGCCTGTGCCTGAAAAAAGCCGGCTGGACGCATGAAGAGCTGGACCTGATGGAAATCAACGAAGCGTTTGCCGCGCAAGCGATCGCCGTCAACAAGGAAATGGGCTGGGATACCAGCAAGATCAACGTGAACGGCGGCGCGATTGCCATCGGCCACCCGATCGGCGCGTCCGGCGCGCGCATCCTGGTCACCCTGATCCACGAAATGATCCGCCGCGACGCCAAGAAAGGCCTGGCCGCGCTGTGCATCGGCGGCGGCATGGGTGTTGCCCTTGCGATTGAGCGCGATTAAGTAGCTGGCACGAACCCAGGCTGTTGCGCGCTGTGCGTGACGGCTTGGGGTTGTTGCGGTACGCCGCCGTCACGCGGCGGTACGGATCGCTTCAACTAAATTATTAATTTTTTAGCAACAGAACGACACTGAGGGGATGAAAATGGCAAGAGTTGCATTGGTAACTGGTGGCATGGGTGGTCTGGGCGAAGCGGTCTGTTTCAAGCTGGCGGCGCTTGGCTATCGCGTGGTGACCACATATTCCCCGGGCAATCCGAAGGTCGAGGAGTGGCTGGCGACGACCAAGGACATGGGCTATGACTTCAAGGCGTATCCGTGCGACGTTGCCGACTACGATTCGGCGGCTGCCTGCGTGGCGGCCGTGGAAGCGGAAATCGGTCCTGTTGACGTGCTGGTGAATAACGCCGGCATCACGCGCGACATGACGTTCAAGAAGATGGACAAGCCGAACTGGGATGCCGTGATGAGCACCAATCTCGATTCCGTCTTCAACATGACCAAGCCCGTCTGCGACGGCATGGTGGAACGCGGCTGGGGCCGCATCATCAATATCTCGTCCGTGAATGGCCAGAAGGGCGCCTTCGGCCAGACCAACTATTCGGCCGCGAAAGCCGGCATGCATGGTTTCACCAAGTCGCTGGCGCTGGAAGTGGCGCGCAAGAACGTCACCGTCAACACCATCTCGCCAGGCTACATCGGCACCAAGATGGTCATGGCGATTCCGCAGGAAGTGCTCGACAGCAAAATCATCCCGCAAATTCCGATGGCGCGCCTGGGCAAGCCGGAAGAAGTGGCCGGCCTGGTGGCCTACCTGGCTTCCGATGAAGCCGCGTTCGTCACGGGCGCCAACATTTCCATCAACGGCGGCCAGCACATGTCGTAATCGTTGTTGCTGTAAAACAGAAAAGACAGCTGCGGCTGTCTTTTTTTATGCTGGCGAGCAAAACAGGGCTAGCGTGCCCTTTGCCTTAAAATCAGCATTTCTCCACTGCATCATCGCCATGACCCTCTTACCTGTCTTGCGCCGCGCCAGCGTGGCCGCCATCCTTTTCCTGGGCGCCAGCGCGGCCCAGGCCGGCGTCGCGTTCCACGTCACGGTGACGACCGAGCGCGTCAACCAACCCGGCGTGAACACCGGCCTGCCCGCGCGCGCCACGCAGGAAAGCGATGTCGTGCTGGGCCCGCATTACCTCAGCGTGCGTGAGGGCAAGAGCTTGTCCGTGTTTGACTTTGCCACGCGCCGCCGCTACATGATCGATACGGCGGCGTCCACCTACGACACGTATTCGCTGTTCGACGTGGCGGGTTCTCGCGCCGCTGAGCTGCGCCACCGGCAGGGTATCGCCGGCATCCTGCAGGCCGGCAAGCTGGAACAGCATGCGACCTTGCCCGTGTATGAAGAGCAGACTTTATCGGTGCAGGCGGCAAGGCGGCGCGGCGCACTGGTTCCACAGGTGCTCGATGGCGCCGTGCTGTGGTCGCTCGACGACCAGCCCCTGCTGCGCCTGGGGATCTCCGGCAGCCCCGTCAGCGGCGCCGAGGCCACGGCGTTTGCCCAGGCTCTGCGCTACACCTGGGGGTGTCATCCTCTGGTGCTGAAGATGCTGGCCGACGGCAAGCGCATTCCCGCCGACTTCACCTTGCACTACCAGGAAGTGGGCGGCACGGTCACGCGCCATTTCCGCATCAGCCGGCTTGTCATGGACGCACCTGCCACGTATTCGCTGGCCGCCTACCGACCCCGCCCGCTGGCGGCCGATGCACCGGTGCTCGAAAGAGTGCTGGCGCAGGCGGCGCGGCTGCCGCCGCCGGGAGCGCAGGCGCATCCGGCGCTGCGGGCCGAGGCGGAAAAGCTGTTTGCCGCAGAAAAGCCCTTCGAGGCGTTTTTGACCATGCTGGAAGACCATTTTTCCACAGGCGAACTGGTCGACAAGCTGTCGCCCCAGCAGATACTGGCCATGCAGGAATGCGAGCCCATCCACGATTTGACGCGCGCGCTGCTGGCCAAGGACCAGGACGGCATCGCGGCCGCGCTGGCCACCGTGCAGGAATTGAGAAAGCAAGCGGGGCCGGATCAGCCCGTATTGGCCTTGTTCGAGGGGAATTTGCGCGCCAAGCTGGGGCAATGGCCGGCAGCGACCGCGCTGTATCTGCAAGTGCTGCAGGCCAAACCGCAGATGGCGGCCGTGTACCAGGACCTGGGCGACGCCTTGCTGGCGCAATTCGATGCGCAAAACGCCTGGCGCAGCTGGGATGCGGGCCGGGCCATGGCGCCGTCGCTGCGGCAATTTCGCAAGGTCAACGATCTGGAGCGTAGCCTGCTGGCCGATTACCCTGCCTTCTTTGCCGATGGCATGGCAGGTCAGCTGCAAATTCAGCCCAGCACCAGCCGCCCGGCCAGCAAGACGAACACGGTGGGCAGCACGAACTTGCCGTAAGGCGAGGGTTTACCGCGCAGGCGGCGCGCCAGGCGCGCTGCCAGCACGGCGTACAGGGCATCGAACAGCAGGCCCACCAGCACCAGGACGGCGCCCAGGCGCAGGTATTGCATGCCGACGCTGTCGCCGCCGGTGACGAATTGCGGCAGGAACATGCTGCAAAACAGCAGTGCCTTCGGATTGAGCAGATTCGTCAGGAAGCCGCGCACCAGGCTGGCACGGGCGCCCTGCGCCGTGGCCGGGGCGGCGGCGTCCTGTGCCTTTTTGCTCGACAGTGCCGACTGCAGCAGGCGCAGCGCCAGGTACAGCAGGTAGGCGGCGCCCGCCCACTTGACCCACTGCAAGGCTTGCGGATGCGTGACCATCAGCGCCGCCAGGCCCGCGCCCGACAACGCCACGTGCACGGCGCGCGCGCCGGCGATGCCCACGGCCGTCACCAGCGCCGTGGCCACGCCGCGCGCGGCACCCGTCGCCAGCACCAGCGCCATGTCGGGGCCAGGTAATAAAAAGGCGCCGGCCAGTGCCAGCAGGTACATCAGGAAGGTAGAATCGGACATGGCTCGGTCGAAAAGAAAAGCGGGAGCATGCGCACGGTGCGGCCTGCTCGCCTGGCCCCATTATGTTCTTGCTGCGATGAAATGTGCTTGCTTTTCCTGCCCTGCATGCCCTAGTATTCGGGTAGATTCCACTCGTATAAAAACAAAAATTAGATGAAAATTCCAGAAGTTAGCCTCGACGCCACTGATTTGCAGATACTCAGGCTGTTGCAGGACGAAGGACGGCTGTCGAATGCGCGCCTGGCCGAGCGCTTGAAACTGAGCGAAACCCCCGTCTGGCGCCGCTTGCGCCGCCTGGAAGAGGAGGGCTTTATTACCGGCTACCAGGCTTTGCTCAACCGCAAGAAGCTGGGCATCGGCCTGGTCGCGTTCGTTCGGGTCGTGTTTGCCAACCATGGCGGCGAGCAGCCTTCGCAGTTCGAGCAGGCGATCGCGACGATTCCCGAGATCCTGTCGTGCCACAACGTGGCGGGCGAAGCCGATTATTTCCTGCAAGTGGTGGCGCGCGACCTGGAAGCGTATGGCGAATTCGTCTCGACCGTGCTGCGCCGCTTGCCGGGTGTGGCGGAAATCCAGTCCAGCCTGTCGATGCGCGAAATCAAGTCGTCGAACCGCCTGCCCTTGCTGCTGGCCTGAGGCGCCGGCGGCGCACTATAATTGGAACAGTTGCCAGGATTCTTGCCTGGCGCCCTGACTGCCACTCCGAGGACCGCCATGCCCGATTCTTTGTCACCCCTGTTTCCCGCCCTGACGCCGAACCGGCACGGCATGCTGGCGGTCGACGATATCCACACCATTTATTGGGAAGAGTGCGGCAATCCCGACGGCATTCCCGTGCTGTTCCTGCATGGCGGCCCCGGCGCGGGCCTGTCGCCGCAGCACCGCCGCTTCTTCGATCCGCAGCGCTACCGCGTGATCCTGTTCGACCAGCGCGGCGCGGGCAAGTCCACGCCGCTGGGCGAATGGCGTAACAACACGACGCAGCTGCTGATCGCCGACATCGAACGCTTGCGCGCCCAGTTCGGCATCGACCAATGGCTGGTGTTTGGCGGCTCCTGGGGCTCGACCCTGGCGCTGGCGTATGGCCAGGCGCATCCCGAGGCTTGCCTCGGTTTCGTGCTGCGCGGCATTTTCCTGTGCACGCAGGCGGAGATCGACTGGTTCATCGAGGGCGTGCGCTGGTTTTATCCGGAACTGTACGCGGAATTCGCCGCGCCTATTCCCGCAGAGGAACGGGGCGACTTGCTGGCCGCCTACGTGAAACGCATCCTCAGCAGCGACCCCGCCGTGTACTGGCCCGCCGCGCGCGCCTGGAGCCGCTTTGAGGGCCGCCGCGTGTACCTGATGCCGCAGCCGGAAGATGCGCCGAACGATGCGCTCGACCTGGGCGTGGGCCGCCTCGAATCGCATTACATGGCCAACCTCGGTTTCTTCGAGGAAGACCAGCTGATCCGCAACATCGGGCGCATCGCGCATTTGCCGGCCGTCATCGTGCAGGGCCGCTACGACGCCATCTGCCCGCCGCTGTCGGCCTACCGCCTGCAGCAAGCCTGGCCCGGCGCGCAGCTGGACATGATCCCGGACGCGGGCCATGGCGCGCTCGAGCACGGCATCGCTTCGGCGCTGGTGCGCGCCACCGAGCGCTTCGTGCCGGGGCGCGGCTTCGCATGACGTTCCGGCACGCCGGTCGGCAAAGCGGCCAGCCGGCGTGCGCCACCTGCTACACTATGGCCTGTGCTGGCGCCAGGGTCGGGCGCCGGTGTGAACCCACGACTTTTTATCCATGAACATACAGATCGGCGACATCGGCCATATCATCCAGCTGGCGATTGCGCCGGTTTTCCTGTTGACCGGTATCGGCACCATGCTGGTGGTGCTGACCAACCGCCTGGGCCGCATCATCGACCGCACGCGCGTGCTGGAAGACCGGCTCGACATCGGCTACAACGATTTCTATATGGATGAGCTCGATACCTTGTATCGGCGTACCCATCTGATCAACTATTCGATTTCGCTCAGCACGGCGTGCGGTTTCTTCGTCTGCGTCATCATCGCCATGCTGTTTTTGGGCGATATCCTGAACCTGACCCTGGATAAATACATCGCGGCCTTCTTTGTGCTGGCCGTGATTTGCCTGATCGGCTGTTTTATTTATTTACTGCGCGAAATTTACCTGGCCGCGACGGCCCAGCGCATCCGGCGCCATATCCGCCCGCCACGTTGAGCGGCGCGCCGGTTTACCCTACTATTGAAGAACGAGTCCAGCATGCACGATTACAAACGTCCCCCCACCCTGCACCGCTACGGCCAGCGCAGCGAACTCGAGCTGGCACTGAGCCTGGGCCAGTTCCGCCTGGCGCCGGCGGGCAATTGCCTGACCCTGAGCTTTTCGCAAGTGTGGGACAAGCAACTGTTCGACCTGTTCGCCCCGGCTGATGCCTGTCTGATCATCCACAATACGGAAGAATTCGGCGAACGCCTGCACCGCGCCGTGCAGCGCACCCTGCCCAGCTGGGCAGGCATCGATGGTCTGGTCGAATACGGCCAGCGCGCCGCCCTGGGCGCCGCCTTCACCAAGACGCGCGCCGAGGCGCCCGAGCAGGAATGGCTGTTCGCCTGGCGCTCGATGCAGCCGCAGGCGAGCCTGAACCCCGTCACGGTGAAACTGGGCAGCCTGGAAAACTTCGCGGAAATCCGCGACCGCGATACCTATTTGGCGTAGTTTTAGCCGGATTTTTCCGCGTACTGGCTGTCGATGCGTGCGAGCACGGCCGCCATCATGCGCTCGATATCGCCGCGTATCATGGTCGTGCCCAGCATGCCGGGCACATAGAAGCCGGGCATCAGCCGGCTGGAGAAGACGATGCGCGTGCCGCCCGTCTCGGGCACGGGATACAGATTCCAGCGCGACTCGTAATGCCGCATGTCGCCGGAGATCAAGGCGATGTCGATGGCCGTGAACGGTGTTTCCGTGGCCCGCACCACCAGGTGGATGGCGTGGTTCATGAACAGGAAGCGCGCCATGCCCTGCTGCTCGATGATGACTTCATTGCCGTTGCGCGACAGCACGCGGCAGGAACTGAGGTCGGGCACGAATTCAGGCATGCGCTCGTACGTCGTCAGGGTTTTCCACACGGACGCCGGCGGCGCCTGCACGCTGCCGCTGGCATCGACTTCATACATGCGCTGCCCGTCGACCTCGATGCGCTTGACCTCGACCTTCAACTTGTCCAGGCGTATCGCCTGTGCCAGCGCGGTCGCGGGGACGGCGCACAGCATCAACAGGCAGAGGAAGAGTCGCTTCATGCCACCTAGCCTACGGGAAACTTGCGCCCGGCACAAGCTGTACCCGTCGCCGGCGGGCGCTTCGGGCGATTTAGAACTCCCGGTCTAGAGAAAGTCGCTGCGGCGATCGGCAATGCTTGCTACCGTACGGCCTGCAACCACCTTACCGGACCGATCACCATGACTGCCTATCCCCATCTGCTGGCCCCGCTCGACCTGGGCTTCACCACCTTGCGCAACAGAGTCATCATGGGGTCCATGCACACGGGCTTGGAAGATCGGTTTTATCATTACGGCAAGCTGGCCGCGTTTTACCGCGAGCGGGCGCGCGGTGGCGTGGGTCTGATCGTCACGGGCGGCATCTCGCCGAACCGCCAGGGCTGGCTGTTGCCGTTCGGCGGCACCCTCAATTTCCTCGGCGACGTGCCGAACCACCGCAAGGTGACGCGCGCCGTGCACGAGGAGGGCGGCAAGATCGTCATGCAGATCCTGCATGCGGGCCGCTATGGCTATCAACCGTTCGTCGTCTCGGCGTCGGCGAAGAAATCGCCGATCTCACCCTTCCGCCCCCGTCCCTTGAGCGAACGGGGCATAGAGCGCACCATCTGCGACTACGTGCGCTGCGCGCGCCTGGCGCAGAAGGCCGGCTACGACGGCATCGAAGTGATGGGCAGCGAAGGCTATCTGTTGAACCAGTTCCTGTGCGCGCGCACGAACTTGCGCCAGGATCGCTGGGGCGGCAGCATTGAGAACCGCATGCGCCTGCCCGTGGAGATCGTGCGCCGCATCCGCGCCGCCGTCGGCCCCAACTTCATCATCATGTATCGCCACTCGCTGCTCGATCTGGTCGAGGGCGGCAATACCTGGGACGACGTGGTGGCGGTGGCCAAAGCGCTGGAACACGCGGGCGTGACGATTCTCAATACGGGCTACGGCTGGCATGAGGCGAGGGTCCCCACCATCGTCACCTCGGTGCCGCGCGCCGCCTTCGCATCCGTGGCGGGCCGGTTGCGCCGTGAAGTGAGCATTCCCGTGGTGGCGTCGAACCGCATCAACATGCCGCACGAGGCCAACGCCATCCTCGAGCGGGGCGACTGCGACCTGGTGTCGATGGCGCGCCCTTTCCTGGCCGACCCTGACTTCGTCGCCAAGGCGGCGTCGGGCCGCGCCGACGAGATCAACACCTGCATCGGCTGCAACCAGGCGTGCCTGGACCACACCTTCGCCAACAAGCGCGCCAGCTGCCTGGTCAACCCGCGCGCCTGCCATGAAACGGAACTGGTCTATGCGAAAAAGGCCGTGGCGCGCCGTGTGGCCGTCGTCGGCGCCGGTCCGGCCGGCCTGTCCGCCGCCTGCGTGGCGGCCGAATGCGGCCACCAGGTGACCCTGTTCGACAGCAGCGACAGCGTGGGCGGCCAGTTCAAGGTGGCCATGCAAATTCCCGGGAAGGAAGAATTTACGGAAACCATACGCTACTTCAGTCGCCGGCTGGCGCTGCTCAATGTCGACGTGCGCCTGGGCCAGCGCGTGACGCGCGAGCAATTGCTGGCCGGCGGCCATGACGACGTCATCGTCGCCACCGGCATCAAGGTGCGCCTGCCGGCCATCCCCGGCATCGACCACCCGAAAGTGTTGTCGTATCTGGACGTGCTGCAAAGCAAGATGCCTGTCGGCGCGCGCGTGGCCATCATCGGCGCGGGCGGCATCGGTTTCGATGTGGGCGAGTATCTGTTGCACGACCCGGCGCACCCGCTGCCGCAACCGGTGGCGGCGTGGGCGGGCGAGTGGGGCGTGGACTTGAACGCGGCGACCGGCGGCGGCCTGGTGCCGCCCGTGGCGCCCGATCCCGTGCGGCAGATCTTCCTGTTGCAGCGCAAGACGTCGAAAGTGGGCGCGGGACTGGGCAAGACCTCGGGCTGGGTGCACCGCGCGGCGCTGGCGAGAAACGGCGTGGCCATGCTGGCCGGCGTGACGTACGACAAGATCGACGAGCAGGGCTTGCACATCACCGTGGGCGGCGAGCAGCGCCTGCTGGCGGTGGACAACGTGGTCATCTGCGCGGGCCAGGACAGCCTGACGGAACTCATGCCGCCCGTCGACAAGGATGGCAAGCCCCTGCAGACGGGCGGCCCGCGTTTCCATAAAATTGGCGGCGCCGCGCTGGCGGCGGAACTCGATGCCAAGCGGGCGATACGGGAAGGGGCGGAGCTGGCCGCCAGCCTGTAAAAATGGGGCGCGTCCCGGTCCCGAAGGGACTGGCCCCGGAAGCGGGCATCAGTGCCCGCCATGCCCCTTCTTCGCCGTCTCAAAACTCTGCAGCACGTGCTCGGCCATGCCATTGGCCAGCTCGTGCTCGCCAATGAACACCTTGCCCGCGTTTTCCGCGCGCAGCAATTCCGCCTCTTCCTCGCTGTGCGTGCGCACCACCGTCAGGATGGCGGGGTTCAGCGCGCGCGCCGTCTCGATCATGGCGCGCACGTGGAAGGTGTCGGGCGTGGCGATGACGAGCATGGTGGCGTGCGTGATGTGCGCCTGGATCAGCACGGCCGGTTCGCCCGCATTGCCGGCCACGGCCGGAATGCCCTGCTTGCGCAGCTGGTCGACGATTTCGCGGTTTTCCTCGGCCACGACAAAATGAATGCCCCGTTCCATCAGGGCGGCGGCGATGCGCCGGCCCACGCGGCCATAGCCGACCAGGACGATCTGGCCCGACAGCTTTTCCTGCGGCACCGTCATCGGCAGCTCTGCCAGCGGGTCCGTGGTGCGTTCGAACTTGCGCGCGAAATCGCTGTTGCCGATCACGCGCAGCAGCGGCTTGGCCATACTGAACACGAGGGGATTCAATGCGATCGACAGGATGGCGCCGGCCAGGATCAGGCTTTGCCCTTCCTGCGGCATCAGGCCCAGCGACAGGCCCAGCGCGGCCAAAATAAACGAGAATTCGCCGATCTGCGCCAGGCTGGCCGAGACGATGATGGCCGTCTTCGGCGGATAGCGCAGCGCCATCACGAGCAGGAAGGCGGCGATCGACTTGCCGAAGATAATGATGGCGCACACGGCCAGCACTTGCAGCGGTTTGTCGATGAGGATGTTCGGCTCGAACAGCATGCCCACGGACACGAAGAACAGCACGGCAAACGCGTCGCGCAGGGGCAGCGACTCTTCCGCGGCGCGGTGGCTCAGTTCCGATTCGCGCAGCACCATGCCGGCGAAGAAGGCGCCCAGCGCGAACGACACGCCGAACAGCTTGGTCGAGGCGTAGGCGATGCCGACGGCGGCGGCGATCACGCACAGGGTGAACAGTTCGCGCGAGCCGGTGCGCGCCACTTGCCACAGGATCCACGGGAACAGCTTGCGGCCCACGACCAGCATGAAGATGATGAAGCCGGCCACCTGGCCCAGGGTCACGGCCAGGGTTTGCCACAGGCTGACGGCTTCGGCATCCGGCGCGACCTTGCCGCCCAGCACACTGGCAAACGCCGGCAGCAGCACGAGGACCAATACGGTGACGAGGTCTTCCACCACCAGCCAGCCGACGGCGATGCGCCCGTTGAGCGAGTCGAGGATGCCCCGTTCTTCCAGCGCGCGCAGCAGCACCACGGTACTGGCCACGGACAGGGCCAGGCCAAAGATCAGTCCGCCACCTAGCGTCCAGCCCCACCAATGGGCCAGGCCCATGCCCATCGCCGTGGCGACGCCGATCTGCAGGATGGCGCCCGGCAGCGCGATCTTGCGCACGTCC
Organism: Janthinobacterium rivuli; assembly: GCF_009208735.1. Taxonomy (GTDB): domain Bacteria; phylum Pseudomonadota; class Gammaproteobacteria; order Burkholderiales; family Burkholderiaceae_D; genus Janthinobacterium. The sequence continues at coordinate 260,900 of NZ_WFLJ01000006.1, forward strand.
CACAAATCCTCGATGGAAAAGTGCAGGCCGACACCAAACATCATCAGCATCACCCCGATTTCCGCCAATTGTCCCGCTATTTCCGCATCCGCCACAAAACCGGGCGTGGCCGGTCCGATGATGATGCCGGCGGCCAGATAGCCGACCAGGGCCGGCAGTTTCAGGCGCGCGGCGATGAAGCCGAAGATGAGGCCGAACCCGAGGGCGGCGGCGATGGTGGTGATCAGGCTGATGTCATGGGGCATGCGTGTGGGGTTCCTTATGGGGACGTGCGGATGGAAAAAGATGTTGCTCAGCGACCAAGTATAAACGCATCAAAGCCCCTGCCGGAATGTTCCTGCGGCTTTATTGCAAAAAAACCTGTGCACTATCTTCGTCCACGTGGCCACGAACGCATGCCATCCACCCGGATCTTCGCCTAATTCAAGGACTCCACCCTATGCCACCCCAGATGCTCACACCTTGCGCACGATCACGCAGCCGATGGAATAACCGGCGCCGAACGAGCAGATGACGCCGGTGCTGCCTGCCGCCATGTCATCCTGATATTTATGGAAGGCGATGATGGAACCGGCCGACGAGGTGTTGGCGTAGGTATCGAGGATCACGGGCGCTTCGTTCGCTTCCGCGTCGCGGCCCAGGATCAGGCGCGCGATCAGCAAGTTCATGTTCAGGTTGGCCTGGTGCAGCCAGTAGCGGGAGACTTGCGCCACTTCCACGCCGGCCTTGGTCAGGGTCGTCTTGATCATCTCGGCGGCCATCGGGCACACTTCCTTGAAGACCTTGCGGCCTTGCTGGCGGAACAATTTATCCGCTTTGCCCACGCCGGATTCGTCGAAGCGGTTGAGGAAGCCGAAATTGTTGCGGATGGCGTTAGAGAAGCGCGTTTTCAGTTCCGTGCCGATGATCTCGAACTGGTGCTGCGACACGGCCGTGTCTTTACCTTCGACGATGATGGCGGTACAGGCGTCGCCGAAAATGAAGTGGCTGTCGCGATCGCGCCAGTTCAGGTGGCCGCTGGTGATTTCCGGGTTCAACACCAGCACGGCGCGCGCCTGGCCGCTTTGCACGGCGGCCACGGCTTGCTGGATGCCGAAGGTGGCGGACGAGCACGCCACGTTCATGTCAAAACCATAGCCATCGATGCCCAGCGCATCCTGCACTTCCACGGCCATGGCCGGGTAGGCGCGCTGCATGTTGCTGCAGGCCACCAGCACCATGTCGATATCGGCCGGCGTGCGGCCGGCGCGGGCCAGCGCGTCGCGCGCGGCGGCGACGGCCATTTCCGCCTGCAGCGACAGTTCGTCATCGCCCCGTTCCGGGATGCGCGAGACCATGCGGGCCGGATCGAGGATGCCTTCCTTTTCCATCACGAAGCGCGACTTGATGCCGGACGCCTTTTCGATGAAGGCCACGCTCGACAGGTCCAGCGCCGTCACTGTGCCCGCGGCGATCGCGTCGGCGTTGTCGGCATTGAACTTTTCCGCATAGGCATTGAAGCAGGTGACCAACTCTTCGTTGGAGATCGAAAATGGCGGCGTGTACAGTCCGGTACCGCTGATGACGACTTGTTTCATGGTTAAGCTTTCAAATTTGGCAATCGGCGCGATGCCGATAAGTGAAGCAAATTTTACACAAACGAGCTCGACCGTAGAGAGTTTCGTGTTGCGGGGCAGGGCGAAGTGTGGCGGAAGATTGATTTTTGTCGCGGGGACGGGCAAACGGGGGGCATGGCGCCCCCCGCCCTGGCTACTTACTTACTTCTTCTGTTCCTTCTTGACGTCGGCTTGCACCACCACCGGTTCGGCCTTGGCCAGTTGTACCGGCAAGCCCTTCAGGTGGTTCAGCGCCTGATGCAGCTGGAAATCATCCTTGCTGCCAAATTCCAGCGGCTTGCGGGTCTTTTCCAGGGCGATGATGCGCAGCTGCTCTTCCATTTCGTCATTGACGGGGGCCACCTTGGCGCCGTTGTTGGCAATCCCTTGGTCGCGGTCGTTGCTCAGGTGCTTGGTCAGGTCCGCTTCGCGGATGCGCAAACCGTTCAAGCCGTCGCCGTCCGCATTCTCGTCGACCAGCAGGTCGGGCACGATGCCCTTGGCCTGGATCGAGCGGCCATTCGGCGTGTAGTAGCGGGCCGTCGTCAGCTTGACGGCCGTGTCGGCCGTCAACTGGCGGATGGTTTGCACGGAACCCTTGCCGAAGGTTTGCGTGCCGATGATGGTGGCGCGCTTGTAGTCCTGCAGCGCGCCGGCGACGATTTCCGAGGCCGAGGCCGAACCCGTATTGACGAGCACCACCAGCGGTACCTTCTTGATGGCAGCTGGCAATTTCGCCAGGGCATCGCCTTCCGAACGGAAGGTATAGTATTCGGCGCGGCCGTAGAACACCTGTTTCGAGTCCGGCAACTGGCCATTCGTCGAGACGATGGCAGCGTCCTTCGGCAGGAAGGCGGCCGAGACGCCGATGGCGCCCTGCAGCACGCCGCCCGGATCGTTGCGCAGGTCCAGCACCATGCCCTTGAGGTTCGGGTCTTGCTTGTACAGTGCCGTGATCTGCGCGGCCATGTCGTCGACGGTCGGTTCCTGGAATTGCGACACGCGCAGCCAGGCGTAGCCCGGCTCGACGATCTTCGCCTTCACGCTCTTCTGGTGGATTTCCTCGCGCGTGATGGTGAAGGCCAGCGGCTGCGGTTCATCCTTGCGGGCAATGGTCAGCGACACCTTGGTGCCCGGTTCGCCGCGCATGCGCTTGACGTTGTCGTCCAGGCTGACGCCTTTCACGGGCTGACCGTCGAGGCGGGTGATCAGATCGCCGGACTTGATGCCGGCGCGGTAGGCGGGCGAATCCTCGATGGGCGAGACGATCTTGATGTAGCCGTCTTCGCTCAGGCCAATTTCAATGCCCAGGCCGACGAACTTGCCTTCGGAGCCTTCGCGCAGTTCGGCGTAGGCTTTCTTGTCCAGGTAGGCGGAATGGGGGTCGAGCGAGGCGACCATGCCGGAAATGGCGTCTTCCAGCAGTTTCTTGTCTTCCACCGGCTCGACGTAATCGGACTTGATCAGGCCAAACACATCGGCCAGCTGGCGCAGCTCTTCCAGCGGCAGCGGCGGCTCGACGGTTTTTTGCGCCATGGCGGAAAATTGCAGCGACACGGCGACGCCGGCCACCACGCCCAGGCCGATCAAGCCGGTATTTTTGAGTTTGCCCATCATTGCACCTTTGCAGCTAGCGTGTCTTGCATCAGCGCCAGTCCCCGTGGAGCGGCGCTTTCCTGAAAGTATAGACCTGAATCTCTGCCGGCGTGGGCCGGCCGTGGAAAAAGCGTGCCTGGGCTCAGTCTACGCGCGAAAACGGGCTCTCCAGCTTGCCATATGTTGCGGTTTTGTATGCGATGTATAGTTACTCTTGAGGGGAGTAAGCATTTGTAAGAGTCGAAAAAAAGCGTGTGCGGCGGCCCTATAGTGGACTCGCATTCTCGACCCGAAGTGGTTTTGCCTGCGTCTTCGGACGCAGGCTTTTTTTTATCCGGAGCCCGCATGACCTCGTTGACCTTACTCCCCACCGTGCGCCGTCTCGCCCTGGCCTTGCTGCTGGGCGCGACCGCCTTGACCGCTTCGGCCGTGCCTATCGCCGAGATGCGCCTGGAAGACTTGCTGCCGATGGCGCCCGATTTCAAGGCGGAATTGAAACTCAATGCGAATCAAAGCACCTTGTGGCAGCAGGTGGAAGGGAAATCGCGCCAACTTTTGCGCGAACGCAAGGCGCGCCGCGAACGGCTGCAAGCGGGCGTGACGCAGGGCTTGCAGGCACCGCAGCTGGAGCTGCGTGATTTGCTCGCCGGCCTGGACATGGAAAGCACGCAGAGCCTGGCCGAAGAAAAGCAGCTGCGCGAGTGGTGGCTGAGCGTCAACGATGCCCTGGACGAGAACCAGCGCCAGATGGTGGCCCAGTTCATCGCCGGCCAGATGGCGCGCGTGATGGATGCCGCCGCGCCCCGCGGCGAATCGCGTGGCGCGCCCGGTGGCGAACATGGCGGGCGCAAGGGCGGCAAGGGGGGCATGGGCGGCGCGGGCGTGAGCATGGGCAGCGGCGGTGCCGGCATGACGCTGCCCGGCAACTGAGGGGCCACTCCCCGGGCAAGGATGGTCAAATGGCATGGTCGCGTGCTACATTCCTGCAGCGCCTGGCGCGGCGGGCTATCCGCCCGCAGCTATCTGCCCGGTCTTTTTGACATGCCCCATAAGGACAATTCGTGAATCGCTATCTCTTAAGCAGTCTGACCCTGACCCTGTTGGCTGCGTTTGCCCATGCCGCCGAACCCGCCTCCGCCGTGGCCGCACCGACCGTGGCGCCCAGTGTCACACCTTCCGCCGCTGGCGTCGTTTCCGGCATCGATGTGCAGTACATCGACCCTGCCGTGCGCGCGCAGGACGATTTCTTCACCCATTTGAACGGCAAGTGGCTGGCCACGACCGAGATTCCGGCCGACAAGTCGAGCTGGGGTTCGTTCGCCAAGCTGCGCGATGACACCACGCCACAGTTGCGCGGCATCATCGAAGCCACGCAACAAGATAAAAACAAGAAGGCCGGTTCCGAAGCGCAGAAAATCGCCGACCTGTACGCCAGCTACATGGATGAAGCCAAGCTCGAGTCGCTGGGTACGAAGCCGCTGGCCGGCGAGCTGAACCGCATCCGTTCGCTGCGCGACAAGAAGGGCGTGCCCGCCCTGATCGCCCACCTGAGCCAGACGGGCGTGTCGACCCCGTATGCCGTCTACGTGGGCCAGGATGCGCGCGCGTCGACCAAATATGCGGCGTACGTCAGCCAAAGCGGCCTGGGCATGCCGGACCGCGACTATTACCTGGAAGCCAAGCAGGCTGGCGTCAAGGAAAAATACCAGGCGCACGTGGAAAAAATGCTGGCCATGGCGGGCGACAAGAACGCCGCCGCCCGCGCCAAGGCCGTGGTCGCCCTGGAAACGGCCCTGGCCGAAGTGCAATGGACCAAGGTCGAGAACCGCGACCCGGTGAAACGCTACAACAAGACCGACCTCAGCAAACTGAACGACCTGACTCCCGGCTACGACCTGAAGTCCGGCCTGGCGGCCCTGGGCATCGCCAACAAGGTCGATTACGTCATCGTCAACCAGCCGAGCTACCTGGCCGGCTACAACAAGGTGCTCGCGTCTGCCGACCTGGATACCCTGAAAGCGTACTTCGAATGGCAGTTGCTGCGCAGCTATGCCAGCTACCTGTCGAAAAACTTCGTCGATGAAAGCTTTGCCTTCTATGGCACGGTGCTGAGCGGCGTGACGGAAAACCAGCCGCGCTGGAAGCGTGGCGTGGGCGCCGTCGAAGGCGTGCTGGGCGAAGCCGTCGGCAAACTGTATGTCGCGCAATATTTCCCCGCGGAGCGCAAGGCGCACATGCAGGAACTGGTGAAAAACGTGCTGGCCGCCTACAAGGACAGCATCGACACCCTGGACTGGATGAGCCCGGAAACCAAGAAGGAAGCGCAAGCCAAGCTGGCCAAGTTCACGCCGAAGATCGCGTATCCGAACAAATGGCGCGATTACACGAAGCTGCAAATCGTCCAGGGCGACCTGGTGGGCAACATGATGCGTGCCGCCAACTTCGGCTCCGCCCGCCAGGTGGCCAAGCTGGGCAAACCGATCGACCGCGAAGAGTGGGGCATGACGCCGCAGACGGTGAACGCCTATTACAGCTCGACGATGAATGAAATCGTCTTCCCCGCGTCCATCCTGCAGCCGCCGTTCTTCGACGCCAACGCGGACGACGCCGTCAACTATGGCGCCATCGGCGCCGTCATCGGCCATGAAATCAGCCACGGCTTCGACGACAAGGGCAGCCAGTCCGATGGAGACGGCAACCTGCGCGACTGGTGGACTCCGGCCGACCGCAAGAATTTCGCGGCCAAGGCCGATGCGCTGACCAAGCAATACGATGGCTACAGCCCCTTGCCTGGCTACCACGTCAATGGCGCCCTGACCCTGGGCGAAAACATCGCCGACAACTCGGGCGTGGCGATCGCCTATAAAGCCTATAAAATCTCGCTGGGCGGCAAGCCGGCCCCGGTGCTGGACGGCTTGACGGGCGACCAGCGCTTCTACATGGGCTTTGGCCAGGTGTGGCGCAGCAAGATGCGCGAAGCGCAGCAGATCGTGCAGATCAAGACCGATCCGCATTCGCCGGGCCAGTACCGCGCGAATGGCACCATGGTCAACCAGCCTGGCTTCTATGAAGCGTTTGGCGTGAAACCGGGCGACAAGATGTATGTGGCGCCGGAAAACCGCGTCATCATCTGGTAAGCCCTGTCGTGATGAAAACGTAATCCTGTAGCAACAAAAGAGACCACCTTGCGTGGTCTTTTTTGCATTCTGGCCAAAGTTCTTTCTGTCATTTCGGCCGGTATGCTACAGTCAAAAACCGGGCCAGAAGCCTTGGGCCTTCTGACCCTTATATTCCACACAATACAATATAGAGGACAACCGTGAATCGTTATTTGTTAAGTGCATTGACCCTGAGTTTGCTGGCCGGCGTGTCCGGTATGGCTGGCGCCGCTGATACGGCCAAGAAAGCCGCCGCCGCTCCCGCCACGGCCGTCGCCGGCGCGGCGCTGACCTCCGGCATCGCCATCGAATACGTCGACCCTGCCGTGCGCGCGCAAGACGATCTGTTCCAGCACCTGAATGGCAAATGGCTGGCGGAAACGGTGATTCCTGCCGACAAGTCGAGCTGGGGCAGCTTCGCCAAGCTGGCCGACGATACGCAAACGCAGTTGCGCGGCATCGTCGAAGGCGCGGCGGCCGACAAGGCCCGCGCGGCCGGCTCGAATGCGCAGAAGATCGGTGATTTCTACAACAGCTTCATGGATGAAGCCAAGCTGGAAAGCCTGGGCCTGACCCCCTTGAACGCGGAGCTGGCGAAGATCGCCGCGCTGCAGGACAAGGCCGAGTTGCCGGGCGTGATCGCCCACTTCAGCAAGCTGGGCGTGACCTCGCCGTACGACTTCGGCATCCACCAGGACGCCAAGGATTCCACCAAATACGTGGCCGACATCGTGCAAAGCGGCCTGGGCTTGCCTGACCGCGATTACTACCTGGAAGCAGGCAAGGCCGACACGCGCGCCAAATACCTGGCCCACGTGGAAAAAATGCTCAGCCTGGCCGGCGACGCGAATGCTGCTGCCAACGCCAAGGCTATCCTCGCGCTGGAAACGGAACTGGCCAAGGCGCAATGGAGCAATGTGCAGAACCGCGACCCCGTCAAGACCTACAACAAGGTGGAGCTGGCGAAACTGGACGCCGTGGCGCCAGGCTATGACTGGGCCCGCTACCTGAAGGATACGGGCATCGCCGGCAAGGTCAATTATGTGATCGTCAGCCAGCCCAGCTACCTGAAAGGCTTTGCCGAGATCGCCAACAAGACGCCGCTGGAGACGTGGAAAGCGTATTTCCAGTGGCACTTGCTGCACGCTAACGCCGGCTACCTGCCGAAAGCGTATGTCGATGAAAACTTCGCCTTTTATGGCACCACCCTGACGGGCGTGACGGAAATGCGTCCGCGCTGGAAACGCGGCGTGGGCGCCGTCGAAGGCGCGCTGGGCGAAGCCGTGGGCCAGCTGTACGTCGAGCAATACTTCCCGGCCGAGCGCAAGGTGCGCATGGAAGCGCTGGTGAAAAACCTGATGACGGCCTACAAGCAAAGCATCGACAAGCTCGACTGGATGAGCCCTGCCACCAAGAAACAGGCGCAAATTAAACTGGCCAAGTTCACCACCAAGATCGGCTATCCGAACAAATGGCGCGATTACTCGGGCCTGACGGTGGCGCCGGACGACTTGATCGGCAACATCCAGCGTTCGCACCTGCTCAACTACAACCGCGAGTTGAACAAGCTGGGCCAGCCTATCGACCGCGACGAGTGGGGCATGACGCCGCAGACCGTGAACGCCTATTACAACCCGGAACTGAACGAAATCGTCTTCCCGGCCGCCATCCTGCAAGCGCCGTTCTTCGACGCCAACGCGGACGACGCCGTCAATTATGGCGCCATCGGCGGCGTGATTGGCCATGAAATCAGCCACGGCTTCGACGACCAGGGCGCCCAGTACGACGGCGATGGCAACCTGCGCGACTGGTGGACCAAGGCCGACCATAAAAACTTCGCCAAGAAAACCAAGCAGCTGGTGGCGCAGTACAACAGCTTCAGCCCCGTTCCTGGCCACTTCGTCAACGGCGAGCTGACTCTGGGCGAGAACATCGCCGACAACTCCGGCGTGGCGATCGCGTACAAGGCGTACAAATTGTCGCTGAACGGCAAGAAAGCCCCCGTCATCGACGGTTTCACGGGCGAGCAGCGTTTCTACGCGGGCTTTGCCCAGGTCTGGCGCATGAAGATGCGCGAAGCGCAGCAACTGGTCTTGCTGAAAACGGACCCGCACTCGCCAGGCCAGTTCCGCGCCAACGGCACCATGCGCAACCAGCCCGGCTTCTACCAGGCGTTTGACGTGAAACCGGGCGACAAGATGTACCTGCCACCGAAAGACCGCGTCATCATGTGGTAAGACGGTTGTTGACAGCGTAAGTTGCCGCCGCCCCGCGCAAGCCGGGCGGCTTTTTTACGTCGCATGATCTGGCGCAAACTCCGGGCGAAAAAAAACCGCCCATGCGGGCGGTTCCTGGAGACGGGTGCTGCGCTGCTTACTTGGCAGGTTCCGCGGCCGGTGCGGCGGCGCCGTCAGCGGCAGCGGCCGGTGCCGGCACTTCCGGTTCCTTGAACTTGCCGCCCGACGCGTTGGCGATGTAGACGACGGCGCGCGCCACTTCCACATCGTCGAGGTCGGGATTGCCGCCCTTGGCCGGCATCGCGCGCAAGCCTTCGATCGCGTGTTTCAGGACCGTATCGTAGCCCTGGGCCAGGCGGGCCGACCAGCTGCCCGCGTCGCCAAATTTCGGTGCACCGGCCACGCCGGCGCCATGGCAAGCCACGCAGGTGGCCGTGTAGACGGCTTCGCCGCTTTGCAGCACTTTCGGACCGCTGGCATCCTTGAAGGTAAAGCCGGCGTTGGCGACGGGGCTCAGGCGCTCGGCGATGGCTTCCGGCGACTGGCTGTCCGTACCGGCGCCCGTCAGTTTTTGCGCCGTGACGAACTGCACCAGCAAGATGATGCCGATGACGGTGACGAGGAAGAAGCCCGCTACGGCGGCAAGCAATTGTTTAGGCGTTTTGATCGCTGATTGTTGTTCGTTATGTGCGTCGCTCATGATGTCCTTAGTCCAGATTTGAAACTGATGGCCGTGTAAGGTAGCATTTTTACATGCTTGTATGTAAACCTTTATGAAACCCACAATTATAGGCACAAAAATTGAGCAGTGACATGCAATTGCCAGCGATACGACAGTTTCCGTAGACGTAGGTAAAGAAAAACGGTATCCTTCGCATCACTTCAGAAATTCCCCCTACGCGGCTGTAGCTCAGTGGATAGAGTATTGGCCTCCGAAGCCAAGGGTCGTGGGTTCGATCCCCGCCAGCCGCACCAGATTTCCTCTATACAAATCAAGTATTTAGCCATTGCATTTGTTTGCGATGTAATGCGTTATTTTGCATTTTTTGGCACACTCACTGTGCCAAAATTGTGCCACTGATTTTCACTTAGTAGTTGACCTACCGCGTCAGTCAGCCTCTCGTCGAGTTGTCAGCACTATCTTTTGCTTCTTTCCCCTTTTTTATTTCGTTCATGACAAGCGCTTGACTATAGATGGTCGAAACTACCAAAGCGGCATCTAAGTCATACAGCAGCTTCCCAATCATTTCCTCTTCAGTTTTGCTTAACGCTTCCTCTTTCAGGTAACGCTTCAGATGCGGCTTTACCTTTATCAATCTTGCCCAGCTGATATTGCTCTTTGGAGGATCTTCCAACTCTTCTCGCGCACTAGGCCATGGATCGGCACCTGGCGGGCAGACGTTGCCTGCATCTAATGATGTGATTCCGCACATCAACCAGAACGCGTACTGCGGCCACTCTTTCGCCACCGCTTCTAGCATCTCACTAGTAGGCCTTTGCTTGCCTAGGTAAGCCTTTTGCCAGCTATGCGTCGAAATACCTGAAATCTCTTCCAGTTCTTTCCATCTTTGATTTTTACTTGTCTCATAGTCAATTATTGCTTGGAAACGTTCAACTAGCGTCGTCTCGGCCGCATCAGAAAAATTGCCTAAAATTTTACGCAGATTGTCATTCATAGCTTGACTTTTCCGTATGGAAAGATAATATGTCGCATCAAGTAAGATATATTATCTAATCTAAACCGATGCACGATCATTGATGGTCTGATGTGTCTCAGGAACTAATTATGGGCGACGTTGCGGTGTTTGACCATCCTTCAGGTGTGGGATCGGACGAATTATTAACGGTGGAGATTTTGGCGAAGCTTATACATAAGTCTTCAGCAAGCGTTCGTAGTGATGCTTCACGCAACCCTCGTGCTCTTCCTCCTATCTGTCGCTTGCCTGGTAACAAGCGTTTAACGGCACAGAATTTGACAGCACAAAGGTATATGTCGAGACGGAGCTGGACAGTAGCAAAGACACCGCAATGGGCACCGCGTGCGCTGAATATGGACTGGGTAAATCAGAGGAATACCAGAAGTACAAGCACCTTGTAGACGCGCTTCCTTTTATGGCCATCGCTGAGATGGAGATTGTCACGAACGGGCAAAAGCAAAAGACCATTATTCATTCACTGAAACCAATCGAACCAGCGAAGGTATCTGGCCAAGGCACGAAAAATGTGGCCGCATAAAGTTGAAGTCAAATTCATCGTCCAGGACAAAGAATCATCTTTGTATTTAATGCCGTGCAAAGGGGATGTGGGCTTCACTCCCTGGGCGCATGAGGCAGGACGTTTTGATGGCTTTGCTGAAGCGGCTGACACGGCCGCATTGAATTGTCACGAAGGGTATTTCGTGACCGAAGTTTTGCAATAGGAGATGGTAATGGCACAGCTTGGCACTGTTCAGACGGTTGTCGTTTGCATTTCCGGTAGTTCCGGAACGCAAGGGTCATGCCCTAGCGCTCAGGTGCAGAGCGTTACGCAAGCTTATTTAATTGCTCCTTCTGAATCCGTCCGTTTTGACTTGATGGCGGAGCCGTTTGATGTATTGCAAGCGGGTGCCTTTTTCGGTTTCTCCTTTGCCTCCACGATGTTCGTTTGGCTGTTTGCTTTGGGCATCGGCCGCATCATCAATATGGTGAAAACAGCATGATCGCTTTACCGCGCCGGGGCGGTTTCCCGGAGCTTCTATTGAAAGGTAATACCCATGAACATTCGTTCGAAAAAGCTGCTGGCCACGTCCGCAGCAATCGTTGCTGTATCCGTGTCCGGTGTCGCTGTAGCTGCGGCGCCAACTACTGTCGCAGAACTGGCGACCGCAGTGTCCTTTGCCGACGTAGCGCTGGCGATTCTGGCTGTTTCGGGCACACTGATTACGCTGTTCGTTACCTGGAAGGGCGCTAAATTTGTCCTGCGCGCGGTCAAGGGCGGCTAACTTTTGAACGGGGCTTCGGCCCCGTTTTTCATTGGAGGATGGGCTATGCCTGTCGAGTTCTGGTACTTGGTTTTCTTTGTGTGGGGAATGGTATGTGCGGCGCTTACTATAAAAGGTTTGTCAGCGTAATTTGTGTGTATGTGTGCCTCTGTTTCGTGTCGCTACAGGCGTTAGCGGCTACCGCTCCAGCTTATAACGGCAAGATGAATAATGCGGTTGGAGGTGTCATACAAGCCAAGGTGAAAAAATGGGGCTTCGCCGCGAACGATCCGCGAGTAACGGCCACTTTCGCTGGTGTCGGAACTGGCCTAACAACCGTGGCAGTGGGGGTTGCTGGTGGGGCAGTTGCTGCAGTGGGCTGGCCCGCGCTTCTGGTTGCCGCTGGTGTCGCAGGAGTTGTAACAGGGTCGATCACTCTTGCTTTCGATTCCCTGTATAAATGGCTTTTCAACCCGGACGGAACTATCACTACGTCAGGTGGTGGGGGAAACGGTACGCTGGTGAAAGGGGGGCAATATGTATCGGGGACTGTTTCTAGCCTTCACTATCCTGCGCCTCACACAAGAATGCAGGCGGAGGACAACTGGCAACGATCGTGTAAGCCATACGACCAATGCGCTGGAACGTCGTTACAAGCGCAGCCTATCATCCAGGGCACTGAAAACGGTGGTTTTCCTATTACTATTTACCCTTACAACGTAATGCACAATGGAAGGATATACACAAATTTCTCAATGATCCTTCATGCAAATGGTGCCTCAACAAATTGTAACGATGGCATGCTAGCGGACAAGGGAGTTTGCTTCGCACTTCAATCAGCTTCGTCAGAGAGCGTGAGTAATGCGAAGCCATCTACGGCGGTAGAAAATATTCCTGCTTCGGAACTTAACAAAGCTGTTTCAGATCAGTTCCTGGCAGCTGCAGCTAACACGATCTGGAAAGCGGCTCCGAACAATGGTGGGCTTCCTTGGACTCCTAGCGATCCAGTCACACCAGCAGATGTCGCGGTATGGCGTGCCGAAAATCCTACGATGGTTCCAACTGTTAGCGATGCAATTGCCCCGGTGTCCAACACCAACGCAGTTGTTGTCAATCCTGGCGGTGCTGCTCAGCCTGCCGAAGGTCCGACTACTACACCGGGATCTGGAACTGCGGTAGATCTAGGGCCAAACCCTAATACACCAGCACCAACCCTAGAGACAATTCCAACAGCGCAGCAGATTCTAGGGCCGCTGCTTGGGTTGATGCCAGATTTAAAAGCTTTTTCAGTCCCCTCACATTCCGGCTTATGTCCTAGCCCTTCCTTCGTCGCTTTTGGGGCGACATATGCTCTCAACAGTCATTGTGCTTTGCTTGAGAGCAATCGCCAACTGATCGAAGCGGCGATGTTGCTTTGCTGGACGTTGGCTTCCGTCTTCATTGTGTTAAGGGCCTAAACATGTTTGGAATTGTTCTCTCTGCGCTTTTTAGCGCGCTAGCCTTCTTGCTGCGGTCGGTACTCGTTAAATTTGCTGCCTTCTTCGCGCTCTTTTTCATCACTACGGAGTTCATGCAACTCGTGATTCCGATGCTACCTGGTGCAACCTCGTTGACTTCTGCATTTTCGTTACAGGCCCCAGGTATCTGGTTTTTTCTGGACATGTTCAAGGTGAACTTCGGTGTTTCTGCTTGCTTATCTGCATATGTCACTCGATTCATCATTCGTCGTATCCCTGTGATTGGATAATCAATGCATCCTTACATTCCGATTTACCGTATGTCGCTTGACGACCTCCTTTCCTCTATGTTCGCGGCGTTGCCGTTTGATGAATGGCTGATACAGCTACTGATCATCGCGATCGGCTTCTGTGTTGTCTGGGTGTGGCGCAAGTTGGGACATCGCCATGGCGATTAACGCGTTCGGCGGCGGCGTTGGTACCGGTAAGACCTATGGCGTGATGGAACACGTTATGCTGCCCGCAGTGGCCGCTGGCCGCTTCATCATCACTAACATCGAAGGCCTGAACGAGCAGGCCATCTACGACTACGTGGCGAAACACTGCTACAAAGGCAAGATCATCTGCATCGGGCATATCTTGTCACGCTGCTGTTCCAAATGAGGGAGACGGATTTGATTTCCAGTCAATCGAGGTGAGTACTGCGATTTCCTTATACCTAAAAGAGATCAGCAAGCAGCCTTACATGCTCTGCAACGATGTGTTGGCGGATACACGCAAGGTACGATCTGGTAAGACCGCGCGCTTTGTCTCCGGTTCTCAGGTGTCCATCTTGGGAGCGATTGTGAGCAATCAAAATGGGTCTACCCAGCAATCTTTTGATCGAGTCGAGTCTGGTACTATCCTTGAGATTTCACCTACCGTCCGCGAGGGGGCCATTGATCTTGAGCTGTTTCAACAGGTGTCCTCTTTTTTGAATGTTGGCGGATCTAGTCAACCTACCTTGAACAAAAGGGAGTTGCGTACGTCCTTAACTGCCAGGGATGGAGAGGTAGTAGTCATTGCTGGGTTGGAGGATTCTAAGCAAGACAGCTCAAGCTCCGGTTTGCCATTTTTACCTTTCGCGCTGGCTAAGAGCCGTACCACCAGTAAGTCTCAACTTGTCCTCGTACTGGAGGTCACAAAAGTAGGGGCCACAATACTTGCGAACTAGTCTGGTGATACATTTTATTGATGCTGAAAGACAACGTATGGCTCTTGAAAGACAAAACTTGAGGTTTATTTGTCTTCAGTGAGACAAGCAAAAATCAGTTAAAAGACAAAAAATATCCCTTTTTTGTCTTTCGATTGATTTTCACCGGACTAGCACTGAATTTTCGCGGAGGCGAAAAAACGTCATGCGCATCACTGACAGGCTGGCCTGGAAAAATTAGAGGAGAAGTCGTGATGTTTGAACCTGTATTGAGCCGTATGCATAACCCGCCGCATCCGGGCGCAGTGCTTAAAGAGTACCTTGGCGACTTGACTCTGAAGGAAGCCGCCGCTGGCCTTCTCATCAGTCGTAGCACGTTGCAACGTATCGTAACCGGCGCTGCAAAAATATCACCCGACATGGCCTATCGTCTCAGTGCTGCGTTTGGCACAAGCCCTGAACTATGGGCAGGAATGCAGCTGCGATACGACCTCTATCTTGCAGGCAAAGTTCCACGTCGGAAGATTAAACGTTTCACTGCGTAGCTTGCTTTGCTAACTAGAGGCAGTAAAAATAGCGAGTTGGGGCCTAGGATGGTTGGAGCGAAGTAGAACCTTTTTTCTCTCGCTGGCATCTATGCGTTTTTGGTCGGCAATTTTCGCAAGCCACGGTTTCAGTCGCTTTTTAACTTTCGTTGCAAATTTGAGGTGTCTATAATGCGTAAACACTAATAGCTGTTGAAAATAAACTGTTGGTTCGTAATCGATGCGATAGTGCGACAGTAGGCTTAGCTGCCAAATTATTGAGTGTTCTGACGTTACACTGGGCGGGAAGTAACCTTTCCGCGTATAGTCGGACGTGATTTTTGTGAAGTAAGCTCACTTGCGTATTTTCGCATGAGTCCTTGATAATTTGTTTTTAGTTTGCTGGTGCGCTTTGAGATGCCTAAGGAATTTCAATAAATGGAATATTTAATTTAATTTTTGTTAAATTGTTCTCCTCTAAATTCTGCATGTTCTGGAAATAAAATGTTAAACAGTGAAGAAAAAACCCTTAATTTATACCCTATTGATTACCCATTTGAAACTTTGGTGGCAAGAATAAATTCCACGCCATCAAAGTTGATACTTGATCCAGATTTTCAAAGAAAATATAAATGGGATAAAATTGGTTGGGAGCGTGCATCAAAGTTTATTGAATCATGTCTAATGCGAATTCCTTTGCCTTCTTGCTATTTTGCAGAAGATGAATCTGGACGACATCTTGTTATAGATGGTGTCCAAAGGCTAACGACTATTATGAAGTTCCTTAATGATGAATTTGCTTTGGAGGGAATGACAACCTTTAGGGATTTGGAAGGGAAGAAATTTTCGGAAATTGGTAAATATGCAGCCGAATTAGAAGCTACTACAATTCGTTGTATTGTCCTAAGAAAAGAAAACCCAAAAAATCTAATCACTGAAATATTTTCAAGATTGAATCAAGGGGCTGTTCAGCTTTCTCCACAAGAAGTACGTCATGCGTTATTCCCAGGTAGCTTTGATAAATTATTGGATGAATTAGCAGAAAATCCTTTAATTGCAAATTTTGGTATGGCAGAAGATTCTTCTAGAAGAAAAGATAGCAGGGAATCTCAAGAGCAAGTTTTACGTTTCTTTGCTTTCTATCATGGTATGGAAAAGTACGAGGGGAATTTGAAAAATTTTCTAGATGACTATATGCAGGAAAATAAAGAGCTGGCTAAAAGGCAAATTTCTAAAATGCGCCATTTATTTAACTCTGCTCTTGAGAAGTGTATATCCGTATTTGGTGAAGATGATGTCTTTACAGATACAAATAAGTCTCGCTCTAAGCAAGGCCTGGTCTACTATGATTTATTGATGCCAACTGTAGGGACATTAAGTGATGAAATTATCGAGGAAAAATCTGAAGAAATTGCGGCCGCGTTTAAAAGTATATGTAGATCAGAACCTTTCAAACGAACTGTTTCCCAAGGGCTTCAAAAGCAATCTTCAATAGTTAGACGTAGAAAACTTTGGGATGATAGCTTGCAGGAAGTGATAAATGGCTAATAGCGCTGTTTGTGATAAATATATAGCTATGTATGAAGCTCTCAAAGGGATTATTGCCGAATCTCAGCAGCGTGTAGTATCAACGCCGCCAGATAATTTCTTCATAGATAATATGAATTTTTTTGTCAAAGCATATTTGATTAATATGTGTACGTACATGGAGTCTTACTTGCAGGAAATATGTTTGCAGCACAGTAAGAAAATTACAGATAGGGTTTTAAGCGCCAATATTCCGCACAATTTTTTGCATTGGAAATTTGCAACAAAAAAACATAAAGAAAAAGATTTTGAATTTTCACCAATAAATATAGTAATTGAGAAGCGTGAAATTTCTGATGAGCTTTCTGCAAATGTTTATAAGACGAGTGATGTATTTAGGAATTTAGGTATTGATTTGTCCACTTGTGCCGAGTATGTGGCTAAAAAAGATATAATAAAGATTATGGTAACGAAGAGAAATAATATCATTCATCATAACGACGGTGCTTCTGATGTGACCTTAAACGATCTTTTGAATAAAGTAGATGATTTTTTGGCTTATATGATTGGTATAGACACAATTGTTTTAAGTCAGTAATTAATATTTTAACGTTGGTTATGGTTTATATTGAACATGGGTTGAATTTCATTTTTTAAAAATTATGTCAATTCAACCCATTTTTTTTGCCAAGTCTTCGGCGCGAAGGTGTGTGTATCGTTTTAGCATGTCTAGGGTTTTGTGTCCGGTTATCGCTGCCACTTCCATTACATTCAAACCTTTTTCAAATAATCGACTAGTTGCCTCATGACGTAAATCGTGGAAGCGTAGGCCTGAAATATTTGCTCTATGTGGTTTGCAAGCTCGTTCAAAGGCCTGACTCATAGACTCTGCTTGTAAGATAAAAACTCTTCCCTCGATCTTTGCGCCGAAGTTCTTTAGCGACTTGACCGCAGTTGTCGACAGGGGAACCGTGCGAGGCACATCTGTTTTTGTCTTAGGTAGGTGTGCTGTTTGTTTTTTTAGATCAACCTCGTCCCAAGTCAGTGAGGCCAGCTCGCTCCGGCGCATGCCTGTTTCAACAGCTAAGGTAACAATCGTTCGCAACTCGTCAGAGCCTGTGCTTTCGAGAATCTTGGTAATTTCCTCTTCCGTTACCCTACGATCCCGACCACGGGGTTTGATCGGCTTGCGTACCTGGGCAGTTGGTAATCCACCAGGTAGAGCGATACCCCAGTCCATGGTGGCGGTTTTAAGAACCCGGTTCAGTAGATTGATTTCGTGAATTACGGACTGTGGCCCGACAACCTTCAAGCGTTGGTCACGAAACCTTGCAACCTGAGTAGAGTTCAGGCTGGCCAGGCGATAATCTCCAAATGCCTCTGCCAATGTTTTGATGCGAGACTTATCTGATTGCTCGCTGCGCTTAGTTGGTAGTACCTCGGTAGCGAATCGTTCCAGTACGTCTTTGACGAGTGTTGCTTCGGCTTCGGTGCGTGATACGAACACGCCGCGCTCCATCTCGGATTCGATGATGGTTGCCCAGCGCCTGGCGTCGGCTTCCTTGGTGAAGGTCTTGGTCTGGGTAGGGTAGCCGCGCTTGCGAATTTGTACGTGGTACTGGCCTTCGCCTTTTTTACGGATGGTGGGCATTGTGTTTGTTGGCAGCATTGAAATGAGGCAACAGTGTGCCAAAATTGTGCCAATAAAGGTGAAATATATCGCTAAGGCCCATGGATGCTAGTGCTAATTTGGGCCTCCGAAGCCAAGGGTCGTGGGTTCGATCCCCGCCAGCCGCACCAAGATTGTCCTCGCTTCATTTCTTCCATTGGTTTAGCCGCGTCGCTGATCTCAGCGTGGCGCGAATTTGCCTGCGCCTTGCGCGATGCCGCGCAGCCAATGCGGCTTCCAGCTGAGCGTGAAGGCCACGGCCATGATGCCGGCGCCCATCATCAGTATCCACAGCAGCAGGCCAAAACCGGTGCCGTGACCCGCCACGCACAGTGCGCCGCTCAGCGCCAGGGCGGCGCCGGCAGCGTAGCGCCAGCGGCGGCGCAGCCGTGCCGAGGGCGCGGCGCGGTGCGCGCCGACGCTCGCTGCCCAGTGTTCTTCTTGTGATAGCGCAAGCAAGGCAAACGCCAGATAGGTGCCTGCCGCGGCGGCGCAGGTCAGTAACAGTTCAAGCATGTAATCCTTTCCCTGCCTTGCGGCCCAGGCGGCGTGCGCTGGCCGCGGCCAGCACGGCTGTCGCCAGCAGCAGCAAGTCCATGCCGGCCACGGCATGCTGGCCCGTGGCCAGCGCGTGGAGCGGATGGTCGCCCGTGGTGAGCGCGTTCAGCAGCGCTGCCAGCAGGGCCATGGCGGCGATCAGCCAGGCCTGCTCGCGCCAGGCATGGCCGGCGCGCAGCCAGGCGTGCAGGAAGGCGGCCAACCAGACCACGTAGAAGGCCGCCATTTCCAGGCTGGCGCGCGGCATGCCAGCGATGCTGGCGTCGAGCGGCAACAGGCGGTTGGCAACGAAGAAGGCCAGCGTGGCCAGCATGATGCCTGTCACGCTGCCGATGGCCAGGCCCTCCACCACGCGCACGCCGTGCAAGCCTTGTTTGGCGTGCCGCGCGCGGCGTCCCTCCAGCCAGAACAGGTAGCCCGTGGCGATCAGCAGGCAGCCGGACAGGCCGCCCAGGAAATACAGCCAGCGCAAGGTCCAGTGGTTGAAGCGGATGAAATGCAGGCCGGACATGACGCGCTGCGCCGTCATCACGGGCGCGGCCTGGAAACGCTGCAGCAGCGCGCCCGTGCCGGCGTCAAAATACAGCTGGTCCAGGTTCATCGTGATATCGCCTGTATAGGAACGGCGCAGCTCGACGTAGCTGTTGGCGTCGCCCGGGTGCCAGACGCGCATGAAATACGGCTGTCCGCCATGCCATTCGCGTTCGGCCAGCCTGGCCATGGCGTCGATCGACGCCAGCGTGCCGGGCTGTCCCGTCTTGGCGCGCTTGAAGCGGCCATAGGCTTGCGCCATGAAGGCGCTCTTGGCCTGTTCGCCGCGGCCATACGTGGCTTCATGCGCCTGCGGAAAGTAGATCGTGATGAAAATGATCAATCCGGACAAGGTGATCAGGAAATGAAACGGCAGCGCCGCCAGGCCGCTCAGGTTATGCAGGTCCAGCGCACTGCGCTGCAGCCGCTTGCGGGGGCGAAACGTGAAGAATTGCGCGAGGATTTTCTTGTGGATGACGACGCCGGAAACGAGCAGCACCAGCATCGCCATCGCCGCCAGTCCCACCAGCCATTTGCCGATGTCCAGCCAGGTGAGGTGCAGGCTGTAGTGAAACGGAAAGATAAAGCCCGATCCTCCTGCCGTTCCCTGCTCGGGGAGGAAGGCATGGCTGGCGGGATCGAGCTGGCGCGCCACGCTGTCCTTGCCGAGGCGATAGGAAAAGCCCAGCGTCGGTTCGCGTGGCGTGGGCAGGTCGACGCGCCACTGGCTGGCGCCGGCCGGTACGGCAGGCAGCACGGCGCGGGCGATACGGTCGAGGGAGAGCGGCTGCGTGGCGGGCGCCAGCCGCGTTTGCGGCATCATCCAGCGGTCGATTTCGGCGTCGAAGACGCTCAGGGTGCCCATCCAGAAAATGGCGAACAGCACGCTGCCCAGGATGACGCCGGCCCAGCTGTGCAGCCAGACCATGGATTTGCCAAACGTGCGTTCCATGCGGCCGTTTCCTAGGTGATCAGCGTTGGCAGGACGGCCAGCACCGTGGCGCTGGCGCCCAGGCGCAGCCACAGGCGTGCCAGCGACGGCACGCTAAAGCCCCACAGCAACAGCAGCAAATACACGATAAAGCCCAGCATCGCCGCCAGCACCACCGCTTCCGAACGGGCCATGCCCAGGCGCGCCAGCACGGCGCCGGCCGCCGTCACGCCCAGCGCCGTGACGGCGTAGCCGCCCGCCACGGCGCCAGTCACGCGCAGCAGCATGCGTGCCGGGGCGGCGACTCTGGCGATGCTGGCGCGTGCGCGCGTCGTCATGCGGGCCCCTTAAAAGCGCAGGGAGTAGCCGAGCGACAAGGTGCGTCCCCGTCCGGCGAAGTAGCGTTTGGGCTCGACCAGCGCGCTTTGCGAGTAATACGTGATGTAGTCGCGGTCGAACAGGTTGGCCACCGCCAGGCGCAGCTCGCCCCTGGGCAGGCGGTAGCTGGCCGTCGCATCGACCAGCGTGTAGCCGCTGAAATCCTTGGCCGGGTCGTCGAAGGACTGGCGGAAGGCGTGCTGCGCCTGCACGAAGGTTTTCAGCTGGGCGTTCCAGTCGGCCGACCAGGTGGCGATCAGGCGGTTGGGCGCCACGTTCAAGCCGTCGAGGCGGGCGTCCAGGCTGCCGTTCTCGTCGCTGTCATAGCGGCCCTTGGTGTAGGAATAGGCGAGCTTGGCGCGCTGGGCCGCGTTCAGGCGCAGGCCGACGCTCGCTTCCACGCCTTCGATGCGGGTTTTTTCACGCGCCATCATGAAGGCGCCATTGATGGGCACGATGCGCGTGCCGAAATCCGAATCGGAGCGGAAATAGCTGGCGTCCGCATCCCACGCGCCCTTGCGCACGCGCGTGCCGACTTCGATGCTCTTCGTGAGTATCGGCTCCAGGTTGTGCATGTTGGCGATGCTGAGGCCCGGCGTGTTGATCGAGCGCAATACCCTGCCGATATCGGGCATGCCGAAGCCTTCGGAATAGCTGCCGAACACGGTGACGTCTTGCAGCGGGGTGTAGACGAGTCCGGCGTTGACCAGGGTTTCATTGAATTTCAGCTTGCCGCCCGTCACCTTGACGCGTTTGTACTGCGCCAGGGTCTGATAGCTGTCGATGCGCAGGTCCGCATTTTCCTTGCGCACGCCCGCGTGCAGCGTGAGCTGGCTGGTCAGCTTGTATTCGCCCTGCAGGAACAATGACAGGTTGCGGTATTCGGACTCGGGCACATAGGTGCGCCCCGTCGCGTACAGGTCTTGCTTGCCCTTGTCGAACAGGGTGTCGAAGCCCGCCGTCAGTTTCAGGCGGCCATCGAGCAAGTCCGAGCGGCTCAGGCCGACCTTGCTGCCGTATTTGGAGGCGACGGCGCGCGACTGGTCGTACAGCTTGCCGACGGGAGCGATGCTGGCGTCCTGGAAGGTGGCGGAATTGTCCGCGCCAAACAAGCCTTCGAATTCCTGGTTGAAGACCATGGCCGACAGTTCCATGCCGGCCAGGTTGGCGTGGCTGTAGCTGAGGCTGGAGGTCCAGACATCGTTCCAGGGCGCGATGCCTGGCGGCTCGCCTTTCACCGATACGCTGGGCAAGCCCGTGGCGCGGTCGCCGGCGACGACCAGGTAGCCGGCCTTCGACTTGATCTTGTAGCGGTTGAGGGATAGCTGCAGACGCTGGTTGTCATCGATGACATAGCCCAGCTTGGCGAGCACGTCATACGTGCGCGAATCCATCAGGTCGCCCTGCGTATTGTCGCTGCCGATAGGGCGGCCCTTGCCATCCAGATGCAGCCCCTGGTCTTCGTACGAGGCGGCCAGCAGGTATTCCAGCTTGTCCGTGCGTCCGTCCAGGCGGTAGCTGGTCTTGTAATTCATCACGTCGGAACCCGTTTGCGCCGTGGGCGCCGTCGCCTGCATGTCAATGTGCTGGTTGAAGCTGCCCTTTTCAGGACGCCGCGTGATGATGTTGATGGTGCCGCCCGTGGCGCCCAGGCCATTGATGGCATTCGCGCCCTGGATCACTTCGATGCGCTCGACCATGGAAAAGTCGATGGTATGGGCTTCGCGTCCCGTGGGGCGCATGGGATTCGATTGCGGCACGCCGTCGACGAGGATCAGCGGTGTGCGTCCGCGCAGGGTTTCGCCCGAGCCATTCATCTTGCCGCGGCTGGGCGTGTAGGACGGCAGCACGCTGCTCAGGACATCCGAGGAATTGCCGGAAATGGCCAGCTGCCGCGCGATTTCCGCCTTGCTGATGATGACCACGGTTTGCGGCGCCTTGTCTGCCGCGATATTCGAACGCGAGGCGGACACCACCACGGCCTGCATCTGGCCGTCCGTCCCGCCGCCGTCCACCGCCAGCTGCGCCATGGCGGATGGCGCCGCCAAGGCAGCCATCAGGGCCGCGTACAGGGGGTGATAAGGCAACGGCATGCTTTTGAATAACTTCACAGGATGTCCTTCAGACTGAGGGTGGGAATGTCATGGCCGCGAGGAAATGGCACTGTTGTGGACATGCGCAACATTCCATGGCCTGCCACGTTGGCGGCAAGCCATCGTCTTAAAGAACCCGAGCTCATCGCCAGTGACTGTTGACAGGCAGGGCGCCGGCAGGGGAAAGATGCCCGTCTGCTTGCCTGCCTGAGAATGATTGTCATTATCAACAACCGCGACAGGCATGTCAATGCGTGCCGCTTGACGTCCGCCATTGCCGCGATGACTGCGGCCCGATTCCACAGGGGTGGCAATGCTGCCGTTTTTTTGTGCAGCCTCTCCCGAAAACGCGCGTGACGCCCCTGCCGTTGTCGGTTTGCAACCTCCCAAGCGCTGCAGCCGCCGATATCAAAATTGATATCGAAACAGTGGAAAAATTGATTGGAGAGATTATCGCCCAGCCCCTAAGATAAACGCCGAGCATGCGAACGACATGCAAGCAGTGCAAAAATATCAATACAATATCTGGAGATTCATGATGCGCCACGCCACCGGCCCGCTCGCGGCCACTTCCCCTCGTCCATTCACCTTGAAGGCAGCCGTTGCGGCGTTGGCCGGTATCGGCTTGCTGAGCACGGCTTCGGTATGGGCGCAGGACGCGGTGGCGGCGGACGCCAGTGCCGAGCCTGCTGCAGAAGTGTCGGTCGTGACCGTCAGCGGCGTGCGCCGCTCGGCGCAAAATTCGCAGCAGATCAAGATGCGCTCGGACCAGGTCATCGATTCCATCGTGGCCGATGACATCGGCAAGTTTCCGGACAATAACGTGGCCGAAACCCTGGCGCGCATTTCCGGCATCCAGATCCGCCGCGATTCTGGCGAAGCGAGCGCCGTCATGATCCGCGGCTTGCGCGATGTCACGACCCTGCTCAACGGCCGCGAACTGTTCACCACCACGGGCCGCTACGTCAACCTGGCCGACATTCCCGCCACCATGCTGCAGCGCGTCGACGTGTACAAATCGCAGGGCGCGGACCAGGTCGAGGGCGGCGTGGCCGGCATCATCGACGTGCGCACGAATCGCCCGTTCGATTTCAAGGAGTTCACCGCCAGCGTGAACGCGCGCGCCGTCCACAGCGACAAATCGAAAGCTACCGACCCGAACATCAGCGGCATGCTGGCGAACCGCTGGAAGACGGGCATCGGCGAAGTGGGCGCGCTGCTGGGCTTGTCGCAGCAGCAGCACCGCTACCATGAAGAACGCGCATTCAATACGGCGCCCGTGGATAAAAGTTTCCTGTCACCCGGTTTGACAGGGCCGGACCAGGTGGGTTTGCTGCCGATCAAGGGCGACCGCCGCCGCAGCACCGCCAATGCCGTGCTGCAATGGCGTCCGAACGCCGACGTCGAGCTGTACGCGGAAGGCATGGCCACGCGTTTCCTGCTCGATGCGGAGTCCGATTACTTTGTCGGCTTGCCCTGGTGGGGCACGCCCGTGTCGGCCACAAAAATTCCCGGCACCGACCAGCTGCAAACGCTCACCTCGACCAACGTCAACACCATCATGTCGACGCAGGCGAACAAGAACGAGACGAAGACGCACCAGTTTGCCGTCGGCGGCTTGTGGGATATCAACCCGGAATGGCGTTTCACGTCGGAAGTGGCCAGCACCAAAAGCAGCTATACCTGGCGCAACCCGATTCTCGACGCCATCACCGTCGTGCCGAACGCCACCATCAATACCAACCAGAATGGCACCCTGCACGTCGACTACACGGGCATCGACTTGCAAGACCCGGCGAATTACTATCTGAAGGGCTTCTTCGACCGCTACGGCCGGGACCAGGGCAGCTCGAACGACGTGCGCGCCGACCTGGCGTACACGCCCAGTGACGGCGGCATCTTCAAGGAAATCAGCGTCGGGGTGCGCGGCGTGAAACGCGAAGCCGAATCGATCAAGAGTTTCGAGGGCAATGCGGAAGCACCGGACGTGTCCGGCGCCGCGTTTCCGTTTGGCCGCCAGAGCGTGACGTCGATTCCGGGCCTCAATTGCCTGTCGGAACCGATGTCCAGCGGCGGCCCCGACTATGGCTTGAAGCAGTGGTACACGCCGTGCGCCAGCTTCCTGCTCAATAACACGGGCACCATCCGCCAAGCCGTCACGGGCAGCAGCGCGGCGCGCGCCATGGACCCGGGTTCGTTCTTCAAGGACACGGAAAAGACGTATTCCATCTACACGAAGGCGAAGATCGCTTTTAAACTGGGCGCCTACCCCGTCGACGGCACCGTCGGCGTGCGCGTGGTGCGCACCGAGCAAAGCTTGCAGGGCAACAGTTCGCAAGATGGCGTCTACACGCCCGTCATCAGCGACACGGCCAGCACCGACGTGCTGCCGAGCGTGGCCCTGAAAATCAAGCTGCGCGCCGACCTGGTCGGCCGCTTCGCTGCCGGCCGCACCATCAGCCGTCCGGGCTTTTCCCAGCTGAACCCGGGCGTGGCCCTCGTCAACTCGACGGAAACGGTGAAAGCGACGGGCGCGGGCGGCAATCCGAACTTGAAACCGGTGACGGGCGACAATGTTGACGCGGCACTGGAATGGTATTTCGCGCCGGCCGGTTCCGTGACGGCCACCGTGTTCCATCACAAGTTCGACGGCTATATCCAGCAACGCATTGCCAGCGAAACCATCGCCGGCAAGAGCTATGACGTGGACCGCCCGTACAACACGGCGGCCGGCAAGCTGCAAGGCCTGGAAATCGGCTACCAGCAGTTCTATGACGGCTTGCCGGGTATCTTGAGCGGTCTGGGCTTGCAGGCGAACGGCACCTACATGAGCGGCACCACCGACGACGAGACGGGCAGCCATGCCATCACGGGCGTGTCGCGCTATGCCTACAACCTGGTGCTGCTGTACGAAAAGGACGCCTGGTCGGGCCGCCTGGCCTACAACTGGCGCTCGAAATTCATCGACAGCTACAACCAGGGCGGCCCCGGCTTCGACTTGAAAGTGGCGCCGACGGCCCAGCTCGACGGTTCGCTGTCGTACAAGATCAACGAGCAGTTCACCGTGACATTGGACGGCAATAACTTGCTCGATACCAAGTTCAAGGATTACTGGAACGCACCGGGCGTGTATGCGCGCGATACGCGCCGCTATGACCGGACAGTTGGCGTATCACTGCGCTGGAAAATGTAAAACGTCCATGGCTGCGTTGCATTGCCTCGCCGTACTCCTCGTACTGTCTTCGGCAACGCGCCTTGCCCTGAACGTTTTACATGAGTGAAAAAGCAGTATCCAAGGGCGTTGTCATGGTTTCGGCCGGCAACGCCCCTGTCAGTTGGGCAGTCACGCACGATTCATCATCAAAAGAATGGACGGAAAGCATGGAGACGCAAAAATTATCCACCGTTGAAAAGGTCGGCTTCGGCGCCGGCGACATGGCGCTCAATGTCGTCATTTCGTCGATGATGTTGATCATCACCTTTTTCTATACCGATATCTATGGCTTGAAAACCACCGACCTGGCCCTGCTGTTCGTGGCCGTGAAAGTCATCGGCGCCATCGCCGACCTGGTCATGGGCCAGATCACTGACCGCTACAGTTTTGCCTCGGGCCGCTACCGTCCGTATCTGCTGTGGCTGGCCGTGCCGTATGGCGTCAGCGTCTTCTTCGTCTTCAGCACGCCCGAGTGGCAGTACGACGCCAAGCTGATCTGGGCATACTCGACCTACATCTTGATGACCATCATGACGGCCGGCGTGGGCATCCCCTACATTTCGCTGATCAGCGGCCTGACCAGCGACCCGCAGGACCGCCTGTCGGCCAACGGCTACCGCCTGTTCTTCGCCAAGATCGGCGCCTTCATGGTGACCATCGTCGTGCCCATCCTGTCGCAGCGCTGGGGCGGCGGCAACCCGGCCGTCGGCTACCAGGCGGCCATGGCCGTGATGGCGGTGATGGGCGTGGCCCTGTTCCTGTTCTGCTATTTCTCCACCACCGAGCGCGTCGTGCACGTGGTGGAAAAGCAATCATTGCTCGCCCAATTGAAAGTGTTGCTGCGCAACGACCAGTGGCTGGTGCTGTGCGGTGTGTGCATCACGGGCACCATCGGCTATGTGGTGCGCGGCTCCGTCGCCATCTATTACGCGAAATACTATCTGGGCGGCAGCACGGAAACCGTGGCCGCCTTCCTCACCACGGGTGTGGTGGCCGCCATCCTGGCCATGATCGCCTCGACCTGGATCACCAAGTTCTATTGCAAGGTAAAACTGTTCCGCTACACGCAGATCGGCGTCGCACTGATCAGCCTGGCCATCTATTTCTTGGTGAAGCCGAGCGATACCGTGCTGGCCTTCGCCCTGTATTTCCTGCTGTCCTTCGTGGTGGACTTGCACGCGCCCGTGTTCTGGTCGGCGATCGCGGAAACCATCGATTATGGTCAAGTCAAGACGGGCAAGCGCGTCTCCGGCTTCGCCTTCGGCGGCATTTCCGTCTGCCAGAAGGCGGGCATGGCGGTGGCGGGCGGCCTGGTGGGTGTATTGCTCGCGTATTTCGACTACCAGCCCAACCATGAGCAAACGCAATTCGCCCTGAACGGCATCGCCCTGATGCTGTCGATCATCCCCGGTTTCTTTCACTTGCTGATGGGCTTGCTGATGTTCAAGTACCGTATCAGCGACAGTTATTACACGGGCGTGAAAACCGAAATGCACAAGCGCGGCTACGTGGCCGCGTAAGAATCATTGAATGGAGTAAACAACATGGCAGACATCTTGAAACCGCTGATCGAACAGCGCGCCGACCCGCACATTTACCGCCACAGCGACGGCTACTATTACTTTACGGCCTCGGTGCCGCAGTATGACCGCATCGAACTGCGCCGTGCTGACAGCATCGCCGGCCTGGCCGACGCGGCCGCCGTGGACGTGTGGCACAAGCCGGACACGGGCCCGTACAGCGAGCTGGTGTGGGCGCCCGAACTGCACTTCAACCAGGGCGCCTGGTATGTGTATTTCGCCGCCGCGCCCAGCCGCGAGATCAAGGAAAAATTGTTCCAGCACCGCATGTATGCGATCCGCAACACGAATGCCAACCCGCTCGAAGGCGAGTGGGAATTCATGGGGCAGATCGACACGGGCATCGACACCTTCTGCCTGGACGCCACCACCTTCACGCACGATGGCGTGCTGTATTACCTGTGGGCGCAGAAAGACGTGGCCATCGAGGGCAATTCCAACCTGTACATCGCACCGATGGCCACGCCATGGCAGCTGGCCGGCCCGCCCGTGATGCTGAGCAAACCGGAATTCGACTGGGAAATTCGCGGCTTCTGGGTCAACGAGGGACCGTCCGTGCTGAAACGCAACGGCAAGATCTTCATCAGCTACTCGGCCAGCGCCACCGATGAAAACTATGCGATGGGCCTGCTGTGGGCCGATGCGTCCGCCGACTTGCTCGATCCAGCCGCGTGGAGCAAGTCGCCCGCGCCCGTATTTGCCACCTGCTACGAGCACGGCATCTACGGCCCCGGCCACAACAGCTTCACGACCTCGGGCGACGACGTATTGCTGGTGTACCATGCCCGCACCTACACGGAAATCGTCGGCGACCCGCTGTGGAATCCGGACCGCCACACGTTCGTCAAACCGCTGCGCTGGGATGCGCAAGGCATGCCCGTGTTTGGCCGTTCATCGACCCTGTAAAACCTGGACCCGACGCCATGACCCCAGTTGATTCTGTTTCAGTGACGCAAGCGCCGTTCGGCATCCTGCCCGACGGCCGGCAGGTGACCGTGTTTACCCTGACGAACCGTCAGGGCATGCAAGTCAAGGTGCTCGACTTTGGCGCCATCATCAGCGCAATCCACGTGCCGGACCGCGATGGCACGTTTGCCGACGTGGTGCTCGGTTTCGAGCACATCGAACCCTACCTGGCCAACAGCGCTTTCCTGGGCGCCGTCATCGGCCGCTTCGGCAACCGCATCGCCGAGGGACGTTTCACTCTCGACGGCAAGGATTACCAGCTGGCCGTCAATAATGCGCCGAATCACTTGCATGGTGGCAATCAGGGCTTTCACCAAGTGATGTGGCGGGCCGAGCCGTTCACGAAAGATAACGCGGTGGGCGTCACGCTCACGCGCAGCAGCCCGCACGGCGAAGACGGCTATCCGGGCAAGCTGGACGTCACCGTCGTGTACGAACTGGACAACGACAACGCCCTGAGCCTGCGCTACCACGCCGTGACGGATCAGGCCACGCCGATCAACTTGACCAACCACAGCTATTTCAATCTGGCGGGGCAGGGCACCATCCTCGGCCACGAGGTGGCGATCAACGCGGATCGCTATCTGCCCGTCGATGCGGGGTCCATCCCCACGGGCGAACTGGCGGAGGTGAGCGGCACGCCGTTCGACTTGCGCCAGAGCACCGTCATCGGCGACAGCATCGATCTGCCGCATGAACAACTGCGCATCGGCCGCGGCTATGACCATAACTTCGTGCTCAATCAACAGGCGGAGCAAGGGCTGACGCTGGCCGCCACCGTGCGCGAGCCGCAGTCGGGGCGGGTGATGCAGGTGTACACGCAGGAGCCGGGTATCCAGTTTTACTCCGGTAACTTCCTCGACGGCAGCCAGCATGGCAAGCAGGGTCCCATCCTTTACCGTGGCGCGCTATGCCTGGAAACCCAGCATTTCCCGGATTCGCCGAACCAGTCCCATTTTCCTGACACCATCTTGCGGCCGGGCCAGGTGTATCGGACGCACACCGTGTACCGTTTTTCCGTCGGGTAAGCGCGCCGGTCAAAACAGCCCACGCCCTGCCGCCACGCGCCCGCAGGGCGTTTTCATTGGGACATGCCGATATCGTTTTCGATATCGGAACGCATTAAAAATTGATTGGAAAGGCATGGCAGGATTCTTTAGTATCCCAACATCGCTGCCCGGGCCGACGACATTAGATCCGGCATGGCACAACCAGGAGAATGGCATGTCTGAGACAAAAAAGAAGGTGGCCCTGCGCTCGGCCGAGTGGTTCGGCTCGCAGGACAAGAACGGCTTCATGTACCGCAGCTGGATGAAAAACCAGGGCATACCTGACCACGAATTTCATGGCAAGCCCATCATCGGCATCTGCAATACCTGGTCCGAACTGACCCCCTGCAATGCGCATTTCCGCCAGCTGGCTGAGCACGTCAAGCGCGGCATCCTGGAGGCGGGTGGCTTCCCAGTGGAATTCCCCGTCTTCTCGAACGGCGAATCGAATCTGCGCCCCACCGCCATGCTGACGCGCAACCTGGCCTCGATGGACGTGGAAGAATCGATCCGCGGCAATCCGATGGACGCCGTCGTGCTGCTGGTCGGCTGCGACAAGACGACACCGGCGCTGCTGATGGGTGCTGCCAGCGTCGACATTCCCACCATCGTCGTCAGCGGCGGCCCCATGCTGAACGGCAAGCTCAATGGCAAGGACATCGGTTCCGGCACCGCCGTGTGGCAGTTGCACGAGCAGATGAAGGCGGGATCGATCACCCTGCACCAGTTCATGTCGGCCGAATCGGGCATGTCGCGCTCGGCCGGTACCTGCAACACCATGGGCACGGCCTCGACGATGGCCAGCATGGCTGAAGCGCTGGGCACGTCGCTGCCGCACAACGCCGCCATCCCCGCCGTCGATTCGCGCCGCTACGTGCTGGCGCACATGTCGGGCATCCGCATCGTCGAAATGGTGCACGAAGACCTGCGCCTGTCGAAAGTGCTGACGCGCGAAGCGTTCGAGAACGCCATCAAGGTCAACGCGGCCATCGGCGGTTCCACCAATGCCGTGATCCATTTGAAAGCCATCGCTGGCCGCATCGGCGTGCCCCTGGAACTGGAAGACTGGACCAAGGTCGGCCGCGGCACGCCGACCATCGTCGACTTGCTGCCGTCGGGCCGTTTCCTGATGGAAGAGTTTTACTACGCGGGCGGCTTGCCGGCCGTGATACGCCGCCTGGGCGAAGGCGACTTGCTGCCGCACAAGAATGCCTTGACCGTCAACGGCAAGTCGCTGTGGGACAACTGCGTCGAAGCGCCGATCTACAACGATGACGTGGTGCGCACGCTGGACAACCCGCTGCTGGCCGACGGCGGTATCTGCGTGCTGCGCGGCAACCTGGCGCCGCGCGGCGCCGTCCTGAAACCGTCGGCCGCCTCGCCGCATTTGATGCAGCACCGTGGCAAGGCCGTCGTGTTCGAGGATTTCGAGCACTACAAATCGCGCATCGTTGATCCCGATCTCGATGTCGATGCCAATTCCGTGCTGGTCATGAAGAATTGCGGCCCGAAAGGTTATCCGGGCATGGCCGAAGTGGGCAACATGGGCTTGCCGCCCAAGTTGCTGGCGCAAGGCATCACCGACATGGTGCGCATCTCGGATGCGCGCATGAGCGGCACGGCCTACGGCACCGTCGTGCTGCACGTGGCGCCGGAAGCGATGGCGGGCGGCCCGCTGGGCATCGTCAGGGATGGCGACATGATCGCCCTCGATTGCCACGCTGGCAGCCTGAACATCGACATCAGCGACGCGGAAATCGCCGAGCGCCTGGCGGCCCGCGAACTGGGCAGCGCGCCCGGACCGAAGAGCGGCTACCAGCAGTTGTATATCGAACACGTGTTGCAGGCCGATGAAGGCTGCGATTTCGACTTCCTGGTCGGCAATCGCGGTTCCGCCGTGCCGCGCCACTCACACTAAGCGGAGAATTCCATGCTGTTGCTGCAATTTACGAATGAACACGGCGGCCGCCTCGTCGGCCTGCTGCAAGACGACCAGATCCGCGTCATCGAAGGCTACAACACGACGTATGCGCTGGCGCAAGACGCCATCCGCAAGAAGGTCAGTCTGGCGGAACTGGTGGACGCCACCGTTGGCAACACCACGCATTCCTATGCGGACGTGGCCGCCGCCGGACGCGTGCTGCCGCCGCTCGATCACGCCGACGAAGCGCACTGTTACGTGACGGGCACGGGCCTGACCCACCTGGGCAGCGCCGGCGCGCGCGACGCCATGCACAAGAAGATCGGCGGCGACGCGGAATCCTTGAGCGACTCGATGAAAATGTTCCGCCTGGGCGTGGAAGGCGGCAAGCCGGCTGACGGCACGGCCGGCGCCCAGCCCGAATGGTTCTACAAGGGCGACGGCTCTATCGTGCGCGCCAGCGGCCAGCCGCTGCGCATGCCGGACTTCGCCCTCGATGGCGGCGAAGAGCCGGAAATCGCCGGCCTGTACGTGATCGGCGACGACGGCCAGCCCTACCGGGTCGGCTACGCCATCGGCAATGAATTCTCGGACCACGTGACGGAGCGCCAGAATTACCTGTACCTGGCCCACTCGAAGCTGCGCGTGTGCAGCGTGGGGCCGGCCCTGCTGGTGGGCGAATTGCCCGCGCACATCGCCGGCGCCTCGCGCGTGCTGGACGCGGCCGGCAAGGTGCGCTGGGAAAAGGCCTTCGTCAGCGGCGAAGACAATATGTCGCACACGATCGCCAACCTCGAACATCATCACTTCAAGTATCCGCTGTTCAAGCGCCCGGGCGACGTGCACGTGCATTTTTTTGGCACGGCCACCCTGAGCTTTGCCGATGGCGTCAGCGTGGCGCCGGGCGAAACCTTTGAAATCGAAGCGCCGGCCTTTGGCCCTGCCTTGCGCAACCGCCTCGACGTCTTCCCAACCGAATTTGCGAAAGTGAGTACATTATGAGTTTCCATATCACCGGTGAAGCATGGATCGGCGGCGTCGCCGTCAAGGGCAATGGCGGGTCCTTCGAAGCGTGGGACCCGGCCGCGCGCGCCCACATCGCGCCCGCCTTCCACATGGTGGACGCCGCGCAAATCGACGAAGCCTGCCGCCTCGCGCAAGCCGCGTTCGACCCCTTCCGTGCCACCAGCGACGCCGAGCGTGCCGATTTCCTGGACACCATCGCCGCGCAAATCGGCGAACTGGGCGACGACTTGATCGTGCGCGCCATGACGGAAAGCGGCTTGCCGCGCGCGCGCCTGGAAGGCGAGCGTGGCCGCACGGTCGGTCAATTGAAATTGTTCGCCGGCCTGTTGCGCGAAGGATCGTGGACCGATGCGCGCATCGACAGCCCGCTGCCGGACCGCGTGCCGCCCCGTCCGGATTTGCGCTTGCGCATGATCGGCCTGGGTCCCGTCGCCGTGTTTGCGGCCAGTAACTTCCCGCTGGCCTTCTCCGTCGCCGGTGGCGATACGGCCTCGGCCCTGGCGGCCGGCTGCCCCGTCGTGCTGAAAGCCCACTCGGCCCATCCGGGTACATCGGAACTGGTGGCGCGCGCCATCGTCAATGCGATTGCCATCTGCAAGCTGCCGGCCGGCGTGTTCGCCCTGTTGACGGGCACGGGCAATGGCATCGGCCAGACGCTGGTCGCCCATCCAGCCATCCAGGCCGTCGGCTTCACGGGTTCGCGTTCGGGCGGCATCGCCCTGATGAAGGTGGCGGCCGAGCGCCCGCAGCCGATCCCCGTGTATGCGGAAATGAGCAGCATCAATCCCGTGTTCGTGCTGCCGCAGGCGCTGGCCGCCCGTGGCGCGGCGATCGCCAGCGGTTTTGCCGCTTCGCTGACGATGGGCGTGGGCCAGTTCTGCACCAATCCCGGCCTCGTGCTGGGCCTGGAAGGTCCTGACTTCACGGCCTTCGCCGCCGCCGCCGCCGAAGCGCTGGCGCCGGCGCCGGCCGCTACCATGTTGACGGCGGGCATCGCCAGCAGCTATGCGAAAGGCGTGGCCGCCCTGGCGCAGCACGCGGATGTGACGCCGCTGGTGCAAAACACGGGTGAAGAGGGCAAGGGCGCAGCCGCCCTGTTCGTCACCTCGGGCGAGGCCTTCCTGGGCAAGCACGACTTGCGCGACGAAGTCTTTGGCCCGGCCTCGCTGCTGGTGGCGTGCCGCGACATCGAACAATTGCTGGCGATCACGGAAAGCCTGGAAGGCCAGCTGACGGCCACCCTGCAGATGGATGCGGGCGACCTGGAAGACGCGCGCCGCTTGCTGCCCGTGCTGGAACGCCGCGTGGGCCGCATCCTGGCCAACGGTTTCCCGACCGGTGTGGAAGTGTCGACGGCCATGGTGCACGGCGGCCCGTTCCCGGCCACCTCGGACGGCCGCAGCACCTCGGTGGGCACGGCCGCCATCAACCGTTTCCTGCGTCCCGTGTCGTACCAGAACCTGTCGCAGGACTTGCTGCCGGAGTCGCTGCGCGACGATAATCCGCTGGGGATCTGGCGCCGTCACGATGGCGTGCTCGGTAAAGACTAAAACCTACTGCGCGGCGCGATTTGCGGCCTGTGATGCTCACTGTGCATTCGCACAGTTCCGCGTCTCGGCCACAACTCGTTGCCGCTCGCTACGGTTTTATTGGTAAAAATAAAAATACACAGGTGGAGACAAGATGAAGCAATTGGCGAAATATGGCAGCTTGCAGGGCAAGCGCGTGTTCATCACGGGTGGCGGCAGCGGCATCGGCGAATCCCTGGTGGCGGAGTTTGCCGCCCAGGGCGCGCTGGTGGCGTTTGTCGATATCGCCGTGGAAGCGAGCGAGGCCCTGTGCCGCCGCCTGGCCGAAGCGGGTCTGGCGGCCCCCCTGTTCCGCCATTGCGACATCACGGATATCGCCTCCTTGCAAGCCGTCATGGCCGAACTGGCCGAGAAGCTGGGCGACTTCGATATCCTAGTCAACAATGCGGCCAACGACCAGCGCCACCAGGCGCAGGATGTCACGCTCGAGTATTGGAACGAGCGCATTGCGATCAATCAGCGTCCCATGTTCTTCACGTGCCAGGCCGTGTTCGAGGGCATGAAGCGCAAGGGCGGCGGTTCCATCATCAACGTCAGCTCGATCTCGTGGCACATGAAGTCGGGCGGCTACCCCGTGTATGCCACCACCAAGGCGGCCGTCGTCGGCCTCACGCGGGGCCTGGCGCGCGATTATGGCGCCCACAATATCCGCGTCAACACGGTGACGCCCGGCTGGGTCATGACGCAGCGCCAGATCGACCTGTGGGTCGACGAGGCGGCGGAAGTGGAAATCAAGAAAAGCCAGTGCTTGCCTAGCAAGCTGATGCCACAGGACATCGCCGCCATGGTGCTGTTCCTTGCATCGGACGATGGCGCGATGTGTTCCAGTCAAGAATTCATTGTGGATGCTGGCTGGGTATAAGCCTTAGCGCATCGTTTAATTCGCGCCGGCACTGACCGGCAACTCCGATCTTGCCTCCCCCCTCTTGCCGCCCCAACCTCGCGGCAGGAGAGGCATCGCCACATCCATCGCCGGCTTGACCCCGGCCCTTGCTTTTCACTCAAAAACAGGAGACAGCATGAAATGTATCAATACCAGCATCGTGGCCCTCGGCCTGGCCATGGCCGCCGGCAGCGCCTTTGCCGCGCCCGTCAATGTCACGATCGACGTGGCCAAGCCTGGTTCCGTGATCAATAAAAACATCTATGGCCAGTTCGCCGAGCACCTGGGCACGGGCATTTACGAAGGCATGTGGGTGGGGCCGGATTCGCCGATTCCGAACACCAAGGGCTGGCGCAATGACGTGCTGGGCGCGTTGAAACAGTTGCACGTGCCCCTGGTGCGCTGGCCGGGCGGCTGCTTTGCCGATGAATATCACTGGAAAGATGGCATCGGCGCGCGCGCCCAGCGCCCGACCAAGGTCAACACCAACTGGGGCGGCGTGGAAGAGTCGAACGCTGTCGGCACGCATGAATTCTTCGACCTGGCCGAGCTCCTGAGCGCACAGACCTATATCAACGGCAACCTCGGTTCCGGCACGCCGCAGGAAATGTCCGAGTGGCTTGAATACATGACCTCGGACAGCAAGTCGACCCTGGCCGAACTGCGCCGCAAGAATGGCCGCGCGCAGCCGTACAAAGTCGATTACTTTGGCATCGGCAACGAAGCCTGGGGTTGCGGCGGCAACATGCGCCCGCAGTACTACGCCGACCTGTACAAGCACTATCACACCTTCATGAAGACGCCGGAAAGCGCGCGCCCGAAATTCATCGCCAGCGGCGGCAATGACGACGACACCAGCTGGTCCAGCACCCTGAGCCGCGAAATCAAGCCGAACATGATGGACGCCATCAGTTTCCACTACTACACGGTGCCGACCGGCGTGTGGGAAAAGAAGGGTGCCGCCACGGGCTTTGGCGAAAATGAATGGATTTCCACCCTGAGCCGCACCCTGCGCATCGATAGTTTGATCAAGAACAATCTCGCCGCCATCGACAAGAACGATCCCTCGAAAAAGACGGGCTTGTACGTCGATGAATGGGGCACTTGGTACGACGTCGAGCCGGGCACCAACACGGGTTTCCTGTTCCAGCAAAACAGCTTGCGCGATGCGCTCGTCGCCGCCCTGAACTTCAACATTTTCCACGCCCATGCGGACCGCGTGCGCATGACGAATATCGCGCAAATGGTCAACGTGCTGCAGGCGATGATCATCACGGACAAGGACAAGTATTTCCTCACGCCTACGTATCACGCGTTTGAAATGTACGTGCCGTTCCAGGATGCCACGAGCTTGCCGGTCGCCATCAGCGGCAATGGCAAGTACAGCCTGGGCAAGGTCAGCATTCCTGAAGTGAGCGCCTCGGCCGCGCGCGCCAAGGATGGCAAGGTGTATCTGTCGCTGGTCAACACAAACCCGCACAAGGCCGTCGACGTGAGCGTGGCGCTGGCGGGCCAAAAAGTGACGGCCGTGCATGGCCGCGTGCTGACCGCCGGCAAGATGGATGCCGTCAACAGCTTTGCGCAGCCGCAAGCCGTGCAGCCGGTGGCGTTCAATGCCCAGGCGCAAGGCGGCAAGCTGACCGTGTCGGTGCCCGCCAAGGCCGTCGTGGTGGTGGCCGTCGAATAAACCTGCCGATGTTGATGTATCCAGCCGGCCCGCATGACGGGCCGGCTGGCCATGTGGAGAACACGATGCAATTTTCGACAATGATGGCCCTGGTGGCCATGCTTGCTTTCAGCCCCGTCCAGGCGGCCCAGGTCAGCGTGCACGACCCCGTGATGGCCAAGGAAGGCGACACGTATTATCTGTACAGCACGGGCCCCGGCATTACCTTCTACAGCTCGAAAAACATGCGCGACTGGCGGCCGGAAGGGCGCGTCTTCGCGGGCCAGCCGACCTGGGCCAAGACGGCCGCGCCATCGTTCGACGACCATATCTGGGCGCCCGACGTGCAGTTCCATGACGGAAAATATTACCTGTATTACTCGGTCTCCGGCTTCGGCAAGAACACCTCGGGCATCGGCGTGACCGTGAACACCACCTTGAATCCCCGCTCGCCCGACTACCGCTGGGTCGACCAGGGCATGCTGCTGCAATCGGTGCCCGAGCGCGACGAGTGGAATGCCATCGATTCGAACATCATCACCGATGCCAAGGGCACGCCGTGGATGGCCTTCGGCTCGTTCTGGAATGGCATCAAGCTGGTCAAACTGACGCCCGACTGGACCCGCATCGCGGAACCGCAGGAGTGGCACTCGCTGGCGCGCCGCGCGCCGCTGCCGCCACGGGCGGGCGAATTCAAGCCGGCACCGGAAGAAATCGAAGCGCCGTTCATCTTCCAGCGCGGTAACGATTACTTTCTTTTCGTTTCCTGGGGCCTGTGCTGCCAGAAGGAAAAAAGCACCTACCACCTGGCCGTGGGCCGCTCGACCAGCGTGACGGGGCCGTATCTGGACAAGAACGGGCGCGACATGGCGCAGGGCGGCGGCACGGTGCTGCTGCAGGGCGACAAGGATTGGCAGGGCCTGGGCCACAACAGCGCCTACACCTTCGACGGCAAGGATTACCTGGTGCTGCACGCGTATGAGACGGCGGACAACTACTTGCAGAAGCTCAAGATACTGCCCATGACGTGGGACAAGGATGGCTGGCCGCAGGTGGACCCGCGCGACTTGAACCGCTATCACAGCCGCGAATTGCCGGCCGCCACACCCTGAGGGGGCGGGCGATGTGCGCGAGGTGATACGCAAATCGGTATCGCAAGCGAAAAAGAATTGATTGGATGGCTATGTTGCTTTCTCCTACCATGGGTTCATAAAAAACCGCCCATCCGGCATCCGGCTGTGATGGTATTCCAAAAAAAACTGGAGACAAGAATGACATTGACACGCCGCACACTCCTCGCCAGCGCCATGCTGTTGGCACTGTCCACTACTTCTTCCGCCTTTGCCGCCAAGCCGCTCGTCATGGGCTTTTCGCAGGTGGGCGCCGAAAGCGAATGGCGCACCGCCAATACCGTCTCCATCAAGGAGGCCGCCAAGAAAGACGGCGTCACCTTGAAATTTGCCGATGCCCAGCAAAAGCAGGAAAACCAGGTCAAGGCCCTGCGCTCGTTCATCGCGCAAAAGGTCGACGTGATCGCCTTCTCGCCCGTCGTCGAATCGGGCTGGGATACCGTCTTGCGCGAAGCCAAGGCTGCCAAGATTCCCGTCATCTTGACGGACCGCGCCGTCAACGTGGCCGACAAATCGCTGTACGTCACCTTCATCGGCTCCGACTTCGTGGAAGAGGGCCGCCGCGCGGGCCAGTGGCTGCTCGAGCACGCCAAGAAAACCCCGGATGCGACCCTCAACATCGTCGAACTGCAAGGCACGGTGGGTTCCGCGCCGGCCATCGACCGCAAGGAAGGCTTCCAGGAAGTCATCGGCAAGAATCCCAAGCTGAAGATCATCCGTTCGCAAACGGGCGACTTTACGCGCGCCAAGGGCAAGGAAGTGATGGAAGCGTTCCTGAAGGCGGAAGGCAAGAAGATCAACGTGCTGTACGCGCACAATGACGACATGGCCATCGGCGCCATCCAGGCCATCGAAGAAGCGGGCATGAAACCGGGCAAGGACATCATCATCATCTCGATCGATGGCGTCAAAGGCGCGTTCGAAGCCATGATCGCCGGCAAGCTGAACGTCACCGTGGAATGCAGCCCGCTGCTGGGCCCGCAACTGATGTCCATCGCCCGCGACGTGGTGGCCGGTAAACCCGTGCCGGCGCGCATCACGACGGTGGAAGGCGTGTTCCCTGCCGAGGTGGCCGCCAAGGAATTCCCGAACCGTAAGTACTAAGCTTGCCGCATGATGAAGACGCAAGCGCATCACAACGCCGCGCCGGCTCCCTTGCTGGAGTTGCGCGGCATCAGTAAAACCTTTCCCGGCGTCAAAGCCCTCAGCGACGTTGCCCTGCGCCTGTATCCGGGCGAAGTGCATACCTTGATGGGGCAAAACGGCGCCGGAAAGTCGACCCTGATCAAGGTGCTGACGGGCGTCTATACGCCCGACAGCGGCCAGATTTTGCTCGATGGCCGGCCCGTCGCCCCCGCGTCCACGTCGGATGCGCAGGTGCTCGGCATCAGCACCGTGTACCAGGAAGTCAATCTGTGCCCGAACCTGTCGGTGGCGGAAAACATCTTTATCGGCCGCTATCCGCGCCGCTTCGGTGGCCGTTTTGGCCCCATCGACTGGCGTGCCATGCAGCAGCAGGCGCGTGCCTTGTTGCAGCAATTGCAGATCGATATCGATGTCACGGCGCAACTGTCCAGTTTTCCGCTGGCCATCCAGCAAATGGTGGCCATTTCGCGCGCGCTGAACATTTCGGCCCGCGTGCTGATCCTCGACGAACCCACGTCCAGCCTGGACGAGGCGGAAGTCAATCTGCTGTTTTCCGTGCTGCGCCGCCTGCGCGAGCAGGGCATGGCGATTCTTTTCGTCACCCACTTCCTCGACCAGACCTACGCCATTTCCGATCGCATCACGGTCATGCGCAATGGCGAGCGCGAGGGAGAATATGCGTGCAGCGAGCTGTCGCGTCTGGCGCTGGTGAATAAAATGATCGGCGTGGCGGCCGACACGCAGGAACAAGCGCTGGACCTGGTGCAAGAAGCGGGCGCGGCCAGCTTCGGTCCGGCCGTGCTCGAAGCCACTGGACTGGGCCGCAAGGGCGCCCTGCTGCCCATGGATTTCCACATCCGCCAGGGGGAATTGCTGGGCCTGGCCGGCTTGCTCGGTTCCGGCCGCACGGAACTGGCGCGCCTGCTGTTTGGCGCCGACAAGGCGGACTCGGGCGCCATTACCGTGCAGGGCAAGCCGCGCCACTTCCACGTGCCGCGCGACGCGATTGCCGCCGACATCGGTTTCTGCTCGGAAGACCGCAAGCACGAGGGCGCGATCCTGTCGCTGTCCGTGCGCGAAAACATCATCCTGGCCTTGCAGGCCCGCACGGGCTTGCTGCGCGCCATCCCGTTCAAGCGCCAGCAGGCGCTGGCCGACGAATATGTGAAAGCGCTGGGCATCAAGACGGCCAGCATCGAGACGCCGATCGGCAGCCTGTCGGGCGGCAACCAGCAAAAGGCACTGCTGGCGCGCTGGCTGGTGACGTCGCCGGCCATGCTGATTTTAGACGAGCCGACGCGCGGCATCGACGTGCGCGCCAAGCAGGAAATCATGAGTTATGTGGCCAAGTTGTGCCGCAAGGGTATGGCGATCCTGTTCATCTCGTCCGAATTGCCGGAAGTGCTGCGCTGCAGCGACCGCATCGTCGTCATGCGCGACCGCAAGGCCTGCGGCGACTATGCGCGTGGCGAGCTGGACGACAGCTCAGTGCTGCAAGTGATCGCCGGAGACGCCACATGAGTTTATCCACGCCATCGAGCGCGCCACTGGCGCGTCCGGCTTCCACTACGGGGACGTCCTTGCATACCGTCTTACACCATCCCCTGAGCCGACCCCTGGCCGCGCTGTTGCTGCTGTTGCTGGTCGACTTCTTCGCCATCCCCGGATTTTTCCATCTGGAAGTGCGCGATGGCCATCTGTACGGCAGCGTGATCGACATCGTCAACCGCGCGGCGCCCCTGATGCTGGCCGCGCTGGGCATGACCCTGGTGATTGCCACGCGCGGCATCGACATTTCCGTGGGCGCCGTCGTGGCCCTGTCCGGCACCGTGGCCGCCATGCTGATCGGCGGCACCATGGTGATGGAAAATGGCGTGCCGACCTATGTGAGCAACATCCCCATGGGCTGGGCCCTGGCGGCGGCCTTGGGCGCGGCCCTGCTGTGCGGCGCCTGGAATGGCGTGCTGGTGGCGGGCCTGGGCTTGCAGCCCATCGTCGCGACCCTGATCCTGATGGTGGCGGGGCGTGGCCTGGCGCAACTGTTGACGGATGGGCAGATCGTCACCGTCTACTATCAGCCCTTCTTCTTCATCGGCAGCGGTTATCTGTTCGGCTTGCCGTTCTCGCTGTTCCTCGTGGCGTTGGTGTTCCTCATCACGGCCGTGCTGATGCGGAAAACCGCCTTGGGCCTGTTCATCCAGGCCGTCGGCATCAATCCCGTCGCCGCGCGCCTGGCCGGCATCAAGACGGCGACATTGATCTTCTTTGTGTATGTCTTTTGCGCCGCCTGCGCGGGCCTGTCGGGGCTGATGATCAGCTCGAACATCAAGAGCGCCGACGCGAACAACGCGGGCCTGATGCTGGAACTGGACGCCATCCTGGCAGTCACGTTGGGCGGCACCTCGCTGGCGGGCGGCAAGTTCAGCCTCGTGGGCAGCATGATCGGCGCGCTCATCATCCAGACTTTGACCTACACGATCTATTCGCTGGGCGTGCCGCCCGAAGTGAACATGGTCGTCAAGTCGGTCGTCGTCTTCCTCGTCTGCCTGTCGCAATCGTCGGAATTCAAGCAATTGCTGCATCGGAGAAAAGCATGAAGGGTTTGCTGCATACCCCGTATTTCACCTCGCTCGTCACGGTCTTGCTGCTGGTGGTGATGCTGGGCCTCGGCGGCGCCGCCTATCCGGGCCTGCTGTCGACGCAAGTGATCTTCAACCTGTTGATCGATAACGCCTTTTTGCTGGTGATCGCCGTCGGCATGACCTTCGTCATCGTTTCCGGCGGCATCGACCTGTCCGTCGGCTCCGTGCTGGCCCTGTCGACCATGATCGCCGCCTGGCTGCTCAACGTGGCGCACTGGCCGCCGCTGCTGGTGATCGTCACCGTGCTGGCGCTGGGCACCGTGTTTGGCGCCGGCATGGGCGCGCTGATCCATTACTTCAAATTGCAGCCCTTCATCGTCACGCTGGCCGGGATGTTTCTGGCGCGGGGACTGTGCTATTTGATCAGCATCAATTCCATCACCATAGCCGATCCGCTGTTCGTCGCCATGTCGCAGACCCAGCTGGGCTTCCTGGGCGGTTTTGTGTCGCCCGGCGTGGTGATCGCCGTGATCACTTTGCTCTTGGCCATCTGGCTGGCGCACGCCACGCCGTTCGGCCGCGCCGTGTATGCGATCGGCGGCAATGAACAGTCGGCCCTGATGATGGGCTTGCCTGTCGGTCGCACCAAGGTCTTGATCTATGCCTTCAGCGGCTTTTGCGCTTCGCTCGGCGGCGTGCTGTTTTCGTTCTACATGCTGTCCGGCTATGGCTTGCACGCGCAAGGCACGGAACTGGACGCGATCGCCGCCGTCGTCATCGGCGGCACCCTGCTCAGCGGCGGCTACGGCTACGTGGCCGGCGCGCTGTCGGGCGTGCTGGTGCTCGGTACCATCCAGACCCTGATCGCCTTCGACGGCACGCTCAGCTCGTGGTGGACCAAGATCGTCATCGGCGGCTTGCTGTTCGTCTTTTGCGTCGTGCAAAGACTGATGGCCATGGGCCAGAAAACCACCAACGGGAGTTAATCAATGTTGAAGCAACACACACTTGCCGCAGCCATCGGCATGGCGGCGGCGCTCGCCTGCGTGGCCTTGGGCGCGCAGGCGGCCAACCCCATCGTGAAAAACATCTACACGGGCGACCCGGCCGCGCTGGTCGACAATGGCAGGGTGTATCTGTATGTGGGCCACGATGAGGCGAGCGCCACGGATACGGATTACCGCATGAACGAGTGGCGCGTGTATTCCTCGTGCGATATGGCGAACTGGACGGACCACGGCTCGCCAGTGCGCTTTTCCACTTTTGCCTGGGCCGGCAAGGATGCGTGGGCCGGCGACATCGTCAAGCGCGACGGCAAGTACTATTTTTACTCCACCGTCGACCACAAGAGCATCCCCGGCAAGGCCATCGGCGTGGCCGTGTCCGACAGTCCGACGGGGCCGTTCGTCGATGCGCGCGGCAGCGCCTTGATCACGAACGACATGACGAAGCAGACGGCGATTCCCTGGGACGACATCGATCCGGCCGTCTTCATCGACACGGATGGCCAGGCCTACATTTACTGGGGCAACACGGTCTTGAAGTACGCCAAGCTGAAAGCCAACATGACGGAGCTCGATGGCCCGATATTGACCTTCGGCATGGATGCGTTCACGGAAGCGGCGTACATGCACAAGCATGCGGGCACGTATTACTTGTCGTACTCGCGCAACTTCCCCGAGGAAACGGCGTATTCGACGGGGCCGACGCCCACGGGGCCATGGCATTTCCGCGGCACCATCATGGACAAGAATGCCGTTGTGAAAACCATCCACCAGGCCATCATCGAATTCAACGGCAAGTCCTACATCTTCTATCACAACGACAAATTGCCGGGCGGTGGAGAATACCGGCGCTCCGTGGCCGTGGAAGAGCTGAAATACAAGCCGGATGGCACGATCGAATTCATCCGGCAAACGGCTGGCCCAGCGGCCAACCCGAGCGCCGCCTGCAAGGCGTCCTGAACGCTGCTTGACCACACACAAAAAGGAGACACACCGATATCTGCAATATCGATATCAGCCAGAAACTGATATCGATCATGATATGATTTATTCATGGATACCCTCAACCCCAACTGGTTCTTGCGAGCCCGCCTGAAGACGCGGCAATTGCTGCTGTTGATCGCCCTTGACGAGCAGCGCAACATCCACCGCGCGGCGGAAGAATTGCACATGACGCAGCCGGCCGCGTCCAAGCAAATCAAGGACCTGGAAGAGATGCTCGACGTGCGCCTGTTCGACCGGTTGCCGCGCGGCATGGAGCCGACCATCTACGGCGAGACGATGATACGCCACGCGCGCATGGCCTTGACGAGCTTGTCGCTGGCGCATGACGACATCGTCGCCCTGAAGTCGGGCCTGACGGGCCAGGTGGAGGTGGGCGTCATCATGACGCCGGCCATGGCCTTGCTGCCGCGCGCGATCGCCCGCATCAAGCAGCAGGCGCCGCTGATGCGCATCGGCGTGCACCTGGAGCACAGCAATACCCTGATGGACATGCTGCAGCACGGCACCCTCGACTTCATGATCGGGCGCATCCTGGAAAAGGAAAGCAGCGCCGGCCTCATCTACGAGGAATTAACGGAAGAGCCGGCCAGCGCCGTGGCCCGCAATGGCCATCCGCTGCTGTCGCGCAAGAATCTGCAATTGAAGGATTTGGCGGGCCAGCCGTGGATTCTGCCGCCGCAGGGCAGCATCCTGCGCCACCGCTTCGACATGATGTTCCGCCGCGCCAGCCTGGAGCCGCCCGTCGACGTGGTCGACACCACCGCCTTGCTCTTGATCACGTCCTTGCTGCAGCAGACGGATTCGCTGCACGTGATGCCGACGGAAGTGGCGCATTACTACGAATCGCTGAACGTGCTGAGCATCCTGCCCATCGAACTGCCGTGCAAGATGGATGCGTTCGGCATCATCCGCCAGCAGGATCATCTGTTGTCGCCGGGGGCGGATATGCTGCTCAAAGCGGTGCGGGCGACGGCTGCGGACATGTATTGACCCGACGGCTGAAGAGCTGGGGTCAGTCGCTTCGCGATTGGAATGCGCCCCATTGGGGCGCATTCCCCCTCAGGGTACGACCCCGGATCTTGTTTTTCGGGTTTAATCGGGCACTTCAAAAAAGAACAGCTGCACCAGCCGGCCATTCTCCGGCGTATCGCCAAACACATTGCTGATCGAGTGAAAGTAATGGCCCTTGTAGACGATCAGGCGGTTGTGGCGCATGGGCACTTCCAGCAGGGCTTGCCAACTGTCGCGCTG
Organism: Janthinobacterium rivuli; assembly: GCF_009208735.1. Classification (GTDB taxonomy): domain Bacteria; phylum Pseudomonadota; class Gammaproteobacteria; order Burkholderiales; family Burkholderiaceae_D; genus Janthinobacterium. Next base: position 305,317 of record NZ_WFLJ01000006.1, read on the forward strand.
TTCCTGCAAGTCATTGAATTTCTGCACTTTGCTGTTCGGCAGCCAGCGTTTCTGGAAGTCCTTGAAGCTGGCGTAGCCGCCCGCCTTCACGTCCGCCTCGGGTAATCTGCGGTACCAGCCGCTGGGCTGGTGGCGCCAGAAGGTGGTGCCGCCCTGGCACTGCTCGGGCGGATTCAGATACAGCACGCCCGCATAGAAATTGAAATTATTCCCCGTCTCGTTATCCACGTGGATATCCGTGCGCGCCGTCGCGTCCGCATAGCTGAGGCGATACGAGCCATTGTCGGGTGAAATAAAACGGATGGGGCGGCCCAGCGCCGTGGCGATGCGCTCCATGATGGCTTGACTGGGCTGGCCCGCCGTCTGGCTGCCCGGATAATTCTGTCCCGCATAGCGCTGCTGCTCGAACGGCAAGGCCAGCGCCTGTGCGCGCCAGGCGGCCGCGTCGGGCAGGAAATCGTCGACGATGTGCAGGTCCGTTTCGCCGATAAAATCGTGCAGGCTGTCCGCGACATTGAGCGTCGTCAACGTTTCAGGGTGTTCCACTTGCGGACTGGCAAAGCCGATGCGGCACGTCTGTTCCAGTGCCGGATGCAGCGCCAGCGCTTGCGCGTAGCGGGCCAGCGCCAGATCCTGCTGCCCCGTGCGGTAATACAGCTCGGCCAGTCCCTGCAGGGTTTGCCAACGCTGCGGACGCAGGGAGTGGGCCCGTTCCAGCTCGGCGATGGTCTCCATCAGCCGCTGTTTCCCCAGCAGCAATTCGGCGTGGCTGATGGCGAAATCGTGCTCGTGCGGCGCCAGCCGCGCCGCCGTGGCGTAGCTGGCCAGGGCCGCCTCGCTATCCGTGCCGCGCAGCACGTTGCCGAGGTTGTAGTGGAACAGAGGGTTCTCCGGCTGCTGCTTGAGCGACAGTTTCAGCAAACCCAGGCCGATGGCGCCCTGGCCCAGCTCCAGCATGGCCAGACCTTGGAAATGCTGCGCTTCGGCCAGGGCCGGGTCCTGTTTAAAAGCGGCCTGGTAGGCGTTGATCGCCTCGATCAGCTTGCCTTGCCGCTGCAGTTGCTGGCCCTGCGCCAGATGTTGTTCCGCCAGTGTCTGTTCGCCCATGTGTCGATCCCGATGCAATGTGGCGAACAGTGTAACCGAGCCCGTTCTACTGCGCCTGGCTGACGGGAATTTCTTCCCCGTTCAGCTTGATCGCCACCTTGACGATCTGCGCCTTGACCTGGTTGCTGGCCATGTCCGCTTCCTGGGCGTAGGCATACACGACGATGGCGAAGTCCTTGTAGCCGCTGCGGGCCGCCTCGATCTTGCGCGCCGCCTCCTGGTCCACTTTCAGCAAGGAATAACCGTCGCCATTCGTGAACGCCAGCTTGTAGTCGCCATTGTCGTACATGTAGTAATACGTGCCCGCCTCGGCGAACTTGGCGGGGAAGGCGGCCTTGTCCATCGCGTACGGCGACAGCGCGCCCTGGCCATTGATCTGGTAGCGCAGGTAGCGTTTGGTTTTCGCTTCGTTGACCTTGGCATCGATCTGCGGTTTCAGCGCGTCGAGCACTTCCTGCTTGCGGAAGGCGTCGTTGCTGCCCGCATATTCGCGCGAGATGCGCTGCGCCACGGCCGCGTAGTCGGGCGGCACGCCGGACAGGGCGATGTAGCTGTACATCAACTGGTTGCCGCTGGTGATGTCGACATAGCTGGACGCTGGCGTGGCGGCGTCCGCTTGCGGCAGGCTGGCGGCGGCCGCCTTCACTTGCGCCTTGGCGGCCAGCTCGGCGACATTCGCGGCGACGGGGGCGGAGGCGGCCGGTGTGGCGTTATCCGTCTTGCCGCAGGCGGACAGGAGCACGGCGATGGCGAGCAGGGCGGGGAGGGTACGTTGCATGATATTTCCTTCAGTGAATGTGTGAGGTGACTTAGCCGATGGTCTTACGTTGGTATTCGCCGACGCCGTAAGCGGCCAGGACGATGGAAGACGCCAGCACCAGATAAAAGCCGATGCCGAACGAGAGTCCCTGCCAGACCTGCCCCAGCATTTCGCTGGCCATCTGTTCGGCCATGCGGGCCGCGCGGTTGCCCATGATGCCGCCCATGGCGTTGCCCGCGTCGCTGACGGCGGCCTTGATCTTGAAGAACAGCAAGCTGCTGTGGATGACGATGAACAGCAGCGGCGCGCACTTGCCCAGCGCCGCTTTCGGGTGGCTGCTGGCCATGGTGGCGCAGCAGGCGGCAATGGCCAGCAGGAAGAAGCATTGTGCGGAGGTAAAACCGCCGCCGCCATCGCGGGAAAAGCTTTCCAGGCTGTCCGCGGACAGGCCCAGCAGCTGCCAATACGTGCGCGACACGGAGGCGAACAGGCGGATGCCGATGGTGTTGAAGATAAAGGCGCCGGCGATCAGGATGCCGAGGCTGGCCAGGACCTTGATGCCCAGGGCGGACACGGCCTTGCCCCACAGTTGCTGGCCCTTGTTGCGCGCCAGTTTCGCCGCGCCGGCCATCTCTTCCTGCGCCAGTTGCTGCGTCGCCACGGCGCTGACGGTGGCGAGCTTGCCCGCGTCATCGAAGCGCACGTCGACGACGGCGTTGATGGCGGGCGCCACGTCGGAGCGCCAGTGGGTACTGACGTCGAAGGCGTGCTGGTTGCCGGCCACGCTGACGGAACCTTGTCCGCTCGCTTGGTAGGCGAGGATGCGGCCCCGTTGGCCGGTGGTAATGGTTGCTGCCGTGTTGGATGCTTGCATGGGATTTCCCTGGTCACTGTCATGCTGTATTGCATGTACCCCCGGATAACGGGGGCAGTTCAGGGAAATCGAAAATTATTTTGAATTATTTTTTCGGCGGCTGCATCAGGTCCTTGGCGGCGCCCTGGTAATCCTTCATCAAGCCCATGAAGGCGTCCTGCAAATGCCGCGCCGCATCCTGCGGCGGCGCGCCCGTGCGCCGGGCCAGGTCGAATTTGTAGGCATGGGCGGGGCTGTAGCCCGCCTGCGAGGCGGCGTCCAGCAGCACGCCGGCCCGTTTCAGCGACGCCGGGTCACCCTTGACCATCAGCAATTCGGCCAGATAGGTCTGGGCGATGGGAAAGTCTTTCGCTGCCGCCTTTTCCAGCCACTGTATGCCCGCCTTCGGCTGTTTGACGCCCGCATCGCCGCCGCCGATGCCGTAGCCGAGGGCCGTCAGCGCCACCAGATCGCCGCCGCGCGCACGCTTTTCCAGTTGCTGGCGGGGAAACGGGCGGGCTGCGATCTGCATGCGGATTTCATAATTGATGTCTTGCAGCACATTGCCCGGCCACACCCTGGCGCCGGGTGCGGCCGGCTTTTCCGCCGCTGGGGCCGGCGCGCGCATGCCGTTGTTGCCCGATGCCAGTACGCCCGGCGTTGCCTGGCTGACTCCCTTGCCGCTGCCCATGTTCAGCACCAGGCGCGCCGACGTTTCACCGAACGATACGCGCGGCTTTTGCACGTCGTGCGTCATGGCGGCGACTCTGGCCGCCACTTGCGAAAACACTTCGCTCATCGGCAAGCCCGGCGCGTCGAGCGCGTCGAGCAGGGCGCTCGTGTAGGGGCTGTTGCGCGAATCGGGCGACCAGAAATCGCGCGCCAGGGCGCCCGGTCCCGCCGAATAGGCGATCACCACGCCGCGTGGCGCTTGCGTGTCGGCAAAGCCATGGCTGGCCGCATTGCCGCCACCGGGCACCACCACCGCGCCACCGCGCGTGTATTCCTGGCGGCAAGCGTCGAGGATCAGCACGGCGCCGCGCGCGCCCGTGCGCTGCAAGTCGCCGGCCAGGCTGGAAACGGACACGCCCTGCGCGGCGATGGCCGATGCGCTGAGCGCCGCCATGTTGGCGCCCAGCGGCAACACATAATTGGCTTCGCCCGCCTGCGCGCCGTGGCCCGCGTAAAACACGAGGGCGATATCGGCGCCGCGCGCCTGCGTGGAAAACTCGGCCGACGCCTTTTGCAGCTGCGCCGCATTGATATCCGTGCGCAACAGCACTTCAAAGCCCAGGCGGCGCAGGCGCTCGGCCATGGCGCGCGCGTCATTCACGGGGTTCAGCAACGGCTGCGGATAGGCCGCGTTGCCGATCACCAGCGCGATGCGCTTGCCGGGGCCGCTGGCGGTATTCCCCGTGGCCGCTTGCACGACGTTACCGCAGAGTAAAAAAATGAGGCTGAAAAACAGGGGAATCAGGCGATGCATCGGCGTCTCGGGAATTGTCGTGAAAGTAACAAAAGTTAGCGATTTTTACTGTGATATGAGAAAATTGCTTAAATGCATTTTACCTTACTGACAAGTTTCTCTTGTCTGGCCAGCGCACGGTGCGCGTCGCTGCCGGCCAGTGGCGCGTGCCGCCCAACACACGATCGGACCGGCTGTGCAATCGGAACAATTTGAACGGATTCATGCTTTCTGGACCCGCCGCCATCAGCTGACACAAGGCGAACTGGGCGAGTTTTACCAGCGCGTCATCGCCGCGCTGACCCCATGCCGTCCGCGCGAGGCGGCGTCGCTGGGCGACTCGCTGGCCGACTTGCGCCACCAGTTTTTCATTGAGAAAGTCTTGCACGGCGACAGCGAGGCCGCGCCCCACCACGTCGGTGCCTTGTTCCTGTACTTCAAGCGCTTCATCATCGACCAGCTGCGCAAGCAGCGTGATGATGACGATGCCGATGCGCAAGACGGTTGCGAGTTGCGCGCGCCCGACGCTTATGCGGAACCGCTGCGCGACTACCGGCTCACGCCGCAGCAGGTGCGCGAGGCGGCCGACGTGTTCATCGCCACCTTGCCCCGTGACTTGATCTTGCTGCTGCGCCATTGCGGCTGCGGCGGCATGCCCGTCAAGGAGCTGGCCGAACAGATCGCTTCCGCGCATTACCACGGCGGCAAGCTGGGCCTCGTGCACCGGCAGAAGGGCGATCCCGACAGCGCTGGCCGCCAGGTGGTCGAGCCGGCCCACCGCGCCACCTTGCTGGGCAGCTGGGTCTTGACCCTGCTCAAGCTGCGCGTCGGTGATGCGCTGTCTGCGCGCGACATGCAGGCGGCGCAAATAGTTTTGGATATCTTGTGCGTGGCCGCGTTATCCCTGCACCTGGACCCCGCGTCCACCGACCCGAACACTGATGAAAGGCCACCGGCATGACTGCATTGACGCCCACATTGGCCATCGTTGCCGCCCGTTTGCCGGCGCCGCCGTCTGCCGCCGAACTGCTGGACGGCGAGGTGGCGGGCGAGACCCCCGACTGGCGCGGCATCGCCGTGCCGGAGCACGTGATGGAACGCTTCGCGCGCCGCAGCGATGCCGCGCCCCTGGCCGCGCGCCCCATCGCGGGCGGACAGATCCACTTGCTGGCGCGCCGCCCCGGCTTTGGCGCCGTGCTGCTTGATGCCTGGGACAGCACGCGGCAGCGCTGGCGCGGCTGGCTCGTCACGCCTGACACATCGTATGCGGACGCCTGCGGCCTCGTGGTCGAGCAGCGCGACGCGCCCGTCGACCCGCGCGCCGGCCTGGTGCTGTGCGACATGCCCGTGACCCTGGCCGTGACGGACCTGGGCGCCTGCCTGGGCGTGTTCAGCCAGGAGCGCCTGCAGGCGGCGCGCTGGCTGGAGCAGCATGGCCGCGCCAATGGAGCCGCCGCGGCGCCGGGCGTGATCGCCCGCGTGGCCTTGCCCGGCGACGATTACGCCTTGACGGGCACGCCATTGTCGAGCGAGCTGGGCACGGATGGCCGCGTGGCCTACCGGCAATTGCTGCGCCAGGGGCTGCAGCAGTTGCAGATCGCTTCGGCCGATGCCGTGGCGCCGATAGCCAAGCCGGTGCAGGCGGCGAATGCGAACCGCTGGCTCAAACTTGTCACGGCCGTGGCCGCCAGCGTGATGCTGGTGCAATCGGCGTGGCTGTTCCTGCCGAAAGAGGGCGCCGTGGTCGGCAATGCGGAGTTCCGCAACGGCGGTAGCGGCGTCGAGACGGGCGTGCGTACGCGCGTGCTGTTCCGCGCCGAGGCCACGGAGGCGGAAATCCGCACCTGGCTGCAGCGCGAGCAGCTGGAAATCGTCGCCGGCCCGGATACCCTGGGCGCCTTCACCTTGCTGTCGCGCGACCGCCGGAAAGTCTTGCCGCCGCCAGGCCCGGGCAATCCGCTGGCCGTGATCAATCCCTGACCCAGAAATAAGAGAAAGTTATCCAGCATGACAATGTATAAGAGTTTTGCATCCGCGCACTGGCGCAAGCTAATGGCTGGCCTGGCCGCCGGCGTCCTGTTGACGGGCTGCGCCATGACGCCGAATGGCCGTGGCGGCGTGTTGATGGGCCTCGACACGGCCGAGCTGTTCGGCACGCCGCTGTCCACCTTCCGCCTGCGCGACGGCACGGAAGGCACCTTGCGCAAGGACCCGCAGGGCAAGTATTCGATCAAGCTGTCGCAGGCCTTCCGCGTCGTGCCGCTGGCCAACGCCATCACGGCCCGCGTGGCGCGCGTGGAAAACGTGGGCGAGCGCACCGTGGTGATCGTGGAAACGCAGGAGCGCGGCTGCGCCTACCGCTATGAAGTGCTGGCCTTCCAGGGCACGGACGTGCTGCAGTGGACGGTCGGCAATTGCAAGGACCGTCCCCGCGTGGAACTGGCGGCGGACGCGAAATCGCTCAATATCGACTTCCCCAACTACAACCGCCTGTCGCGCATGATCTACACGGACAACCGTTTGCTCAACGCCAGCGTGGCCGTGCCGCCCGGCGTCGATACGCGCGCCCAGCCGTTCGCCGACGACGCCTTGCGCGCCACGGGCCCCGTCATGACGACTTTGCCGGCTGGCGACGGCAGCGGCCGCGTGATTCCCGCGCCGCCGGCCGCCGCCCCGGCGCCTGCCGCCGCGCCGAAAGCGGGCAGCCGCGCCAG
>NZ_WFLJ01000070.1 GCF_009208735.1 Janthinobacterium rivuli
TCGGCCGGTAGCGTCCCCGCCGCGCAGACGACGATGTCGCGGGTGGTCGAGTCGCTGGATGAACGCTGCACGGCGCCGATGACTTCGCCGTCGTACGGCAAGCCGGCGACTTCCCGTTTGCCCGTGATCGCCAGCACGGTGTCGCGCCAGGCATTCGCCTCCTGCTGCGCACGCTCCTGCCACTGGCCCGCGCAGTGCCAGCCGCCCAGCAGCCGCGACAATCCCTGCAAGCCCAGTGTCGCGTCCGCCTGTACACCCAGGCCGCGGCGTTTCAGCGCATCGAAAGCGTTGACGTTCAGGCTGACCAGCTGCGCCTGCGCAAACAGGGAATTCGAACCCGTCGTGAAATCCTGCAGGCGCGTGCCGACGGCCAGCACCACGTCGGCCTGCGCCGCCAGCGCGTTGGCGGCGGGCGAACCGGTGACGCCGATGGCGCCCAGCTGCAG
>NZ_WFLJ01000071.1 GCF_009208735.1 Janthinobacterium rivuli
GGCATGGCCCTGCTGCGTGGCAACACGCCACACGACGCGACCGTCGCGCTGCTGGAGGGTGTGGCGCATTCGCGCTTGGCCTGCCCAGCCTGCCACTCGCCCCACCTGCACCGGCATGGCCATGCGCATGGCTTGCAGCGCTACCGCTGCGTGCCTTGCGGGCGCACCTTCAATGCGCTCACCGGCACGCCGCTGGCTCGCCTGCGCCATAAATCGCTGTGGCTCGATTATGCCGATTGCCTGCTTGCATCGGATTCCGTGCGCAAGGCGGCGCTACAACTGGGTGTACACCGCAACACCACGTTTCGCTGGCGCCACCGATTTTTATCGTTGGCAAAAACGGACCGGCCGCATGGCCTGCATGGCATCGCCGAGGCCGACGAGTTATATGTGCTGGAATCGGAAAAGGGATC
>NZ_WFLJ01000072.1 GCF_009208735.1 Janthinobacterium rivuli
TAACAAGCCTGACGATAACCTACTTTCACACTGGTTGCAGCACTATCATCGGCGCAAAGTTGTTTCACGGTCCTGTTCGGGATGGGAAGGGGTGGGACCAACTTGCTATGGTCATCAGGCATAACTTTTTCAACAGCCTGCTCCCAACGGGGCAGCAAACCATCTGATCTGAGGAGGCGAATTATATAGGAATTTGCCTGAAGATGGGGCTGAAAATGGCGCTTTTATGGTGAATAAACCGCCAGACGAAAAAAAACCCGACCATTGCTGATCGGGTTTTTCTCTTACTGCGAATAACAAGCCTGACGATAACCTACTTTCACACTGGTTGCAGCACTATCATCGGCGCAAAGTTGTTTCACGGTCCTGTTCGGGATGGGAAGGGGTGGGACCAACTTGCTATGGTCATCAG
>NZ_WFLJ01000073.1 GCF_009208735.1 Janthinobacterium rivuli
TTCAGGAACACGATGATGTATGGAACGCCAACTTGGCGGGCCAGCAGGATGTGTTCGCGGGTCTGTGGCATTGGGCCGTCAGCTGCGGAGCACACCAGAATCGCGCCGTCCATCTGGGCAGCACCGGTAATCATGTTTTTGATGTAATCGGCGTGGCCTGGGCAGTCAACGTGCGCGTAGTGACGCGTTTCCGTTTCGTACTCGACGTGGGCGGTGTTAATCGTGATACCGCGCGCTTTTTCTTCTGGAGCCGCATCGATCTGGTCGTATGCTTTGGCTTCGCCGCCGAATTTCTTCGACAGAACCGTTGCGATTGCAGCGGTCAGCGTGGTTTTACCGTGGTCGACGTGGCCGATGGTGCCGACGTTGACGTGCGGCTTGGTCCGTTCGAATTTACCTTTTGCCATTTT
>NZ_WFLJ01000074.1 GCF_009208735.1 Janthinobacterium rivuli
GTGACCGGTCGTATCGAGCGCGGCATCGTCAAAGTCGGCGAAGAGATCGAAATCGTCGGCATCACCGATACCGTCAAAACGACTTGCACCGGCGTGGAAATGTTCCGCAAACTGCTGGACCAAGGTCAAGCAGGCGACAACGTTGGTCTGCTGCTGCGCGGCACCAAGCGTGAAGACGTGCAACGTGGTCAAGTTCTGGCAAAACCAGGCTCGATCAAGCCACACGCCCACTTCACCGGCGAGATCTATGTTCTGTCGAAAGACGAAGGCGGCCGTCATACGCCATTCTTCAACAACTATCGTCCACAGTTCTACTTCCGTACGACGGACGTGACTGGTTCGATCGAGTTGCCAGCAGACAAAGAAATGGTCATGCCAGGCGATAACGTGTCGATCACCGTCAAGCTGAT
>NZ_WFLJ01000075.1 GCF_009208735.1 Janthinobacterium rivuli
GTTGATACATACAATCATTACCCATCGATTCACCTTTTACGGCAAACCGATCAATAAATAATCTTTACTTCTTCCAGATTGTTAAAGAACGAAACAGCTTTGATCGCTAAAAGATCAAACCTAAACCTGAGTCACTGACCGGCTTACGTTTGCACTTTCAAAGTATTGGTGGAGGATGACGGGATCGAACCGACGACCCCCTGCTTGCAAAGCAGGTGCTCTCCCAGCTGAGCTAATCCCCCGGGAATGTACTACTCGGGTGTTACTGGTAGGGCTGGTTGGACTCGAACCAACGACCCCCGCGTTATCAACACGGTGCTCTAACCAGCTGAGCTACAGCCCCAACGCGGTGCTACTACGACTACTGTTTCTTCTCTTACTAACAGCCGATA
>NZ_WFLJ01000076.1 GCF_009208735.1 Janthinobacterium rivuli
CCGGTGCTGCCCAGATGGACGGCGCGATTCTGGTGTGCTCCGCAGCTGACGGCCCAATGCCACAGACCCGCGAACACATCCTGCTGGCCCGCCAAGTTGGCGTTCCATACATCATCGTGTTCCTGAACAAGTGCGACCTGGTCGACGACGCAGAGCTGCTGGAACTGGTTGAAATGGAAGTGCGCGAGCTGTTGTCGAAGTACGAATTCCCAGGCGACGACCTGCCAATCATCAAAGGTTCGGCACGTATGGCGCTGGAAGGCAAAGAAGGCGAAATGGGCGTTGACGCAGTGTTGCGTCTGGCCGATGCGCTGGATGCCTACATCCCAACGCCAGAGCGCGCTGTTGACGGTG
>NZ_WFLJ01000077.1 GCF_009208735.1 Janthinobacterium rivuli
CTATGGCTCCTATTTCCAGAGGATTCTGTTATCGGTCCGACTATCACGTACAGGCTCTTCCCATTTCGCTCGCCGCTACTTTGGGAATCTCGGTTGATTTCTTTTCCTGCAGCTACTTAGATGTTTCAGTTCGCCGCGTTCGCCTTGCATACCTATGTATTCAGTATGCAATACCCTAAAAGGGTGGGTTGCCCCATTCGGAAATCTGCGGATCAAAGTGTGTTTGCTCACTCCCCGCAGCTTATCGCAAGCTACTACGTCCTTCATCGCCTGTAATCGCCAAGGCATCCACCATGTGCACTTATTCGCTTGTCCCTATAACGTTAGCCTCTG
>NZ_WFLJ01000078.1 GCF_009208735.1 Janthinobacterium rivuli
TCAGCGGCTGTTTCGCCTCTTTCAACAGTGCTGCCGCCTCTTCCAGTTCCTGTTCGACGGGCGGCACGGCGCGGAAACGCACGGTGCGCGGCGTAAAGAACTCTTCCGGATAGTCATACGCCATCGTTTGCACGTCTTGCGGCAAAGATAAAGTGACGGGACCGCAAGCGGCCGGGTCCGTCAAGGCGGCAATCGCCCGTGGCAAGGCGGTCAGCAACTGTTCCGGATAGACGATGCGGTCGAAATAGCGTGATAAAGGTTTAAAAGCGTCATTCACCGAGACGCTGCCGTCGCCGGTGTCTTCCAGCTGCTGCAACACCGGGTCCG
>NZ_WFLJ01000079.1 GCF_009208735.1 Janthinobacterium rivuli
GGTCGTTGGTTCGAGTCCAACCAGCCCTACCAGCTAATTAGTAATATCTCAGGGGGATTAGCTCAGCTGGGAGAGCACCTGCTTTGCAAGCAGGGGGTCGTCGGTTCGATCCCGTCATCCTCCACCACGTTTTACTCGAAAGTGCAAACGTAAGCCTCTGGGTTTAGGTTTGATCTTTTAGCGATCAAAGCTGTTTCGTTCTTTAACAATCTGGAAGAAGTAAAGATTATTTATTGATCGGTTTGCCGTAAAAAGCGAATCGATGGGTAATGATTGTATGTATCAACAAACAAGCAACAACGTTGTACTTTCTTATCCCTGTAG
>NZ_WFLJ01000007.1 GCF_009208735.1 Janthinobacterium rivuli
CACCCGTTCGCCACTCGCCACCAGAGCAAGCTCCGTGCTGCCGTTCGACTTGCATGTGTAAGGCATGCCGCCAGCGTTCAATCTGAGCCAGGATCAAACTCTTCAGTTTAATCTCTGTTACTTTGCCATTTTATTGGCACCGTCTTGCGACGGGTCGCTCACTCAAAAAACTGACAGGCCACTACTTTCGTAGCGCCTATTTCATTATTTCTTGTGAACATTTGATATTTTAAGTTTTACACTGCTTACGCAGCGCTGCACCCACATCAAATGCCCACACTTATCGACTGTTAATTGTTAAAGAACTGTATTCGGTTACTGCTTTCGCGCTACCGACAAAGCGTTGTGTTTGTCAGCCGCGAAGAAGGAGGAGTATGAAGCATTTCGCTACGTCCGTCAACTCCTTCTTTTTTCTCACTTCACGCTGCATTTGCATGCGTCGTTCAGCGAGGGGGCGAATTATAGCCCTGCTCCGTTCGCGCCGCAAGCGCTATTTTGCCGCTCCCGCCGCCCAGCAAGCCCTGTCTTCACTTCAAGCGCCTTTTTGTGCAGCCTGTCGCAATCGGCTGGCGTAGTGCGTGGTCTTTAGGCACAGTGGCAACATCAGACTCTGACGCTACTCAACAAGGGTTAAACTTGCCCGCTGCGTCGATTAACTCTTGTACTTGAAAGTGCCCCCATGCTTCCGATTTCCAACCTGCCCCAATTGCTGAAAACCATCCTCGCTTGGTTACAACGGGCATTCGACGCGACGACGACCTGGGTCACCCAACTGTCCTGGTGGAAATTTTTCCTGTTCGCTGCACTGGCCCTGATCGCCGGCTCCATTTTGCAAGATGAACTGTTCTCGTCCAGCCCGGACGAGGAAGTTGTCATCAAGTCGCATAAACGCAGCAGCAAGGGTTCGGGTGAAACCAATATCCTGATCGACGATACGGGTATCCATTTCAATCCCCGCAACAGCAAGAACCGGCGCAGCAGCGCCGCCGACGCGGCCAGCGAGCCGGCCGACGCCGCCGAGGCGGACGCCCAAGCCAGTGCCGTGCCTCCAGCGCCCCCCGAGCCGCCCGCCGCCCCCGCCAAGCCCAGCTATCCGGTGACCACCAATGCGTCAGGGGAAGAAGTCCATATCGAATTGCCGCCGCAAATCGGTGAAGAGCTGTCGAATGCCATCGAGGAAGCGGTCGATGATGCGGCGGAACAGAAAGTGTCGCGCTACCACCAGCAAGCCTCGACCTGGTTCAAGAGCTTCGTCTCCTTGCTGGTATTGGCCCTGTTCGCCATGAAAGCGCTGGTGGGCGGCAAGAAACGCGCGGAAGCGGAAACCGTCACGGCGAATGAGGCAGCCGAACGGGAATCCATGCAGCGCCAGCTCAGCGAAGCGAAGATGCAGATGATGCAGGCGCAAGTCGAGCCGCACTTCCTGTTCAACACGCTGGCCTCCGTCGAACACCTGATCCAGGTCGATCCGCCGCGCGCCGCCAAGATGCAGCGCAGCCTGATCCAGTATCTGCGCGCCGTGCTGCCGCAAATGCGCGACAACGCCCTGATCACCAACCTGGGCCGTGAGGCGGACATGGTGCAAGCGTACTTGAACCTGCTGAAAATGCGCATGGAAGAACGCCTGACCGTCGACTTCCAGATTCCCGACGGCCTGCGCAGCGCCGCCTTCCCGCCCATGATGTTGCAATCGATGGTGGAAAATGCCATCAAGCACGGCCTGGAAGTCAAGCCGGAAGGCGGCACCCTGCGCATCGTTGCCGAAGTGGCGCACAGCAAGCTGCGCGTGATCGTCACCGATGACGGCCTGGGCTTTGGCGTGGTGCCCAGCGATGGCACGGGACTGGGCTTGCCCACCATCCGTGAGCGCCTGAAGCTGCTGCATGGCGACCAGGGCAGCCTGACCATTACGCCAAATCAACCGTCCGGTGTGTGCGCCGTGATCGAAGTGCCATATCAATTGTCCAAATAAGACAGAGTAGTTGATAAAAACGCTAAATCATTGAATAATCAATCTTCACCTGTTCACACTTGAGACCTATGCCTACCGCTATTATTGCCGACGACGAAAGACTGATGCGCGACCAGCTGCGCCTGCGCCTGGGCCAGGCCTGGCCGGAACTGGAAATCATCGGCGAAGCCAAGAATGGCGACGAAGCGATCGAACTGGTGGAACAACTCAAACCGGACTTTGCCTTCCTCGATATCCGCATGCCGGGCAAGACGGGCATGGAAGCGGCGCAAGTGATTGGCGGCAAGACGCATATCGTCTTCGTCACGGCCTATGATACGCACGCCGTCGAAGCCTTCGAACGGGGCGCCGTCGACTACGTGCTCAAACCGCCCGAGCATGAGCGCTTGCTGGTCACGGTGGAGCGCCTGAAAACGCACTTGAACAAGCCGGCCCTCGATGTCAACAGCAGCGTCACTGCCATGCTTTCGCAACTGGCGGAGAAAATCACGGCCAAGCCCACCTACCTGCAATGGATACAGGCCAGCATCGGCCAGGACTTGCGCATGATTCCCGTGGAAGAGATTTTATTTTTTCGCTCCGACGAGAAATACACTTGCGTGCAGACCGCCAAGTATGAGGCGCTGATCCGCAAACCCGTGCGCGACCTGGCAGAAGAGCTCGATCCATCGCTGTTCTGGCAAATCCATCGCGCCACCCTCGTAAATGTGAATGCCATCGAAGGCGTGACGCGCGACATCCGCGGCCGCCACCTGGTACTCATCAAAGGCAAATCCGACAAGCTCGAAGTGAGCCGCAGCTTCCTGCACCTGTTCAAGCAAATGTAAGTCCCCCGCCGCCCGGCCCCGGCCGGCGCGGCGCATGGATCTCTTCCATCCCCTTCCTGCGCCACATCAAGCCATGCCGCGCCAACAGGCATAGGCTATGACAAGTCCTGTCCGCCATTGCTGTCTTGCCTGCCTTCGTCCATGTTCGCAAGGAGAGCCCCATGCCTGACCGAGGCAGTTCGACACTGCTGCGCATCCTGCCGCTGGGCATGGCGGCGGCGCTTTTGCTGTGCTTGTTTCCCCCACTGAAAGCCCGCCGGCAACGACAGGCGCGCGGCCAGGCCATCATCGACAGCGCCAGCGACGCCATCATCAGCATCGACAGCGGGCAAATCATCCTGCATGCGAACGCGGCGGCAGCCAGATTGTTCGACGATACGCCGGCCGGTATGCGTGGCATGCGCCTGGGCCACTACATCCTGCGCGACTTGCGCACCCTGGGCGGCCTGGGTCAACACGATGGCGATCCGCCGTTTGGCGACATCAGCCAGGAGCTGCGCCTGACGGGCCGGCGCGCCACCGATTACACCTTGACGGGACGGCGCAACGATGGCGCCATGTTTCCACTCGAAGGTTCGCTCTCGGCCATGCAGGAAGACGGCCATAGCGTGTTTACCATCATCGTGCGCGACATCAGTGCGCGCCAGCAGATGCATGAGCAGCTGGCCCGCTCCTTCTCGCAACTGCGCGAATTGTCGAGTGCGCTGCAATCCATCCGCGAAGAAGAGCGCAAGCACATCGCGCGCGAACTGCATGATGACTTGGGGCAATTGCTGGCCACCCTGCGCGTCGACCTGACCCTGGTGCGCCAGCACACGGACACCACCGCGCCCCTGCATGCGCTGCTGCACAGCATGGACGGCTTGCTGGTGACGGCCATCACCTCGCTGCGGCGCATCGCCAGCAACCTGCGCCCGCGCGCGCTCGATGAAGGGGGCTTGTATTTTGCCCTACAAAAACTGCGCCATGACTTCCTGCTGCGCCGCGCCATCCATTTCGACTTGCTGGCCGACGAAGCCGACCTCGTGCTCGACGATGCGCGCAGCACGGCCATCTACCGCATCGTGCAGGAAGCGCTGACGAATATCGCGCGCCATGCCGAGGCCAGCCACATCACCATCGCCCTGCACCGCATCGATTCCTCGCTGGCGATCACCATCCAGGATGACGGCCGCGGCATCGCCGAACAGGACCTGGAAAAAGCCACAGCCCTGGGCTTGCTGGGCATGCGCGAGCGGGTCTGGGGCTTGAATGGCAGCATCCATATTGGCGCCGATAGCGAGCTGGGTGGCACGCGCATCGACATTTCGCTGCCCATGCATGCCGAGAAGGCGGCAGCGGCGATGCCATAAAAAAGGCGCCCGCAGGCGCCTTCCACTTCGTCACATCCAATGATGCTTAGAATTTGTGTGCCAGGCCGATCTGATACGAGGTCAGCGACTTGACGCGCTCGCGGCCAGCGTAAGCGTACACATCGGTGCGCTTCGACAGGTGGTAGTCGTAACCGACGCCAAATTCCTTGATGGTGTCCTGATCCTTGAACTTGTTGTTGCTTTGCTCTTGCTTGCCATACGACACTTTGGCATCGCCGCCGCCAACCGTGTAGTTCAGGCCGATCAGGTAGGATTTGTATTCACCGGTGGTTGCCACCTTGGTGTCGCCTTTCGAGTAGGCGGCCGTGATCTTGGCCGGGCCGAATTTATAGCCGCCACCGATGGACCACAGGTCAGGCTTGGCGGCCGTTGCTGTTGCTTGCACGGCTTTTTCGTAGCCGGCGTGCAAGCTGATCGGGCCGTTGTCGTAGGTTGCCAGGCCAATCACGCCCGCATCAGCGCTGTTGACTTCGCTCAGCACGTATTGCAGGCTGCCCACGAAACCTTCAAAGCTTGGGCTGTTGTAGGTCACGGCATTGTTGACGCGCGACGTGCCGACGCCCGAACGCAGCAGGGTTTCATTGTTCTTGCCGACCACGCCGTAGGTGTTGAAAGGATCGACGCGGGCGATGGTGCCATCGACCAGATTCTTGGTGCGACCCAGGATGGCGGTACCAAACGCGCCTTTCAAGCCCACGTAAGCTTGACGGTCGAACAACACGCCTTTTTGCGCACCGGTGTCAGCCAGGAATTCACTTTCCAGGTTGAAAATTGCGGACAGGCCGCCACCCAGATCTTCCGTACCCTTGAAACCGAGGCGCGACGCATTGTTTTCGCGTTGTACCGTCGGCTGGCCAGTGGTCTTGGCGATACCAAGGTCAACCAGGCCATACACGGTGACGTTCGATTGTGCTTGCGCCGTGGCTGCTGCGAAGGTACCGATGATCAATGCTGCCAGAGTAATTTTTTTCACTTGAGATTCTCTACATTAGGTTGGACAAGATGTGGTGCTGCTTAGCTGCTGAACCGAATCATGCCCACCAAATACTTCAACAATATGACATCGACAAGATGTTGTTTTTTAGCACAACATCTTGTCAGATAAAAACAACAGACGAAAAAAAACCGCCCGCAGGCGGTTCTTGCAGCAACAGCCGCTTATTTCAGGCGGCAGCTCAGCAGCCAGTAGTATTCCAGGCGCTTCATGCGGATTTCTCGGGCCGAGTGGGCAAACTTCTTGCGCAGGTGACTATCCGATGGGAAATTTTTCAGCACTTCATAGCGCTCGCCCCCCTCCGTCGTGCGGAATTGGTGGGTATTGCCTTCCAGGTCGGTGCGCGCGATAACCGTGCTGCTGCCATCGACATAGGAATTGTCGATCAGCACCAGCAGGATGTCCTTGCCCAACTTGCTGCGCAATTGCTTCAGGTATTTGTCCTGGTCTTCGCGCTTGACGTGCGACCACCAGAAGCCGGCGAACACGGCCGTGAACTTGCCCAGCAAATCATCGGGCAAATTGAACGCATCGAGCTTGGCGAAGCTGACATTGTCGGGCAAGCCGCGTGCCTGGGCCAGCGCCAGCATTTCATCGTTGATGTCGGTGGCCAGCACGGACTCGGCCGACTCGGCGACCACTTCCGTCCAATAGCCGGTGCCGCAAGCCAGTTCCAGCACGGTATGGCCTTCCAGCACGTCGGCGACCTTGTCGCGCAACACTTCCAGGTCTTCCTGGCGTTCGGGCTTGTCATAGACGCGCTCGTACTGCTGCGCGATGGTGGCGTAATATTTGGCAAGCTGATCGGTAATCATTGTTTCTTCTCTTCTTAAATAATCTTGGCCAGGCACCTCGCCCGGCCGACTTCATGCATTGTTATAGTTCGTAGTGCTCTTTATCACCACTCATCGCCTGCTCGATGAGCTTGCGGTTCAGGGTTGGTGTCAGCAACTCGATAAAGGTATAGATATAGCTGCGCAAATACGCGCCTTGCTTGACGGCCACGCGCGACACATTCATGCCGAACAGATGGCCGACAGGGATGGCGCGCAAGCCTTTGTCGCGCTCGGCATCGAAGGCCATACCCGCTATGATACCAATCCCCATGCCCAACTCGACATAAGTCTTGATGACGTCCGCATCGATGGCTTCCAGCAAGATGTCCGGCTTCAAGCTGCGCAGCACGAAAGCGTGGTCGATCTTGTTGCGTCCGGCGAACGCGCTGTCATAGGTAATCAGGGGGAAAGCGGCGATCTCTTCCAGGGTCACGGACTTCGACTTGAGCAGCGGATGGTCGACCGGCACCACCACCACATGCTCCCATTGATAACATGGCAAGGTGATCAAGCCATCGATGGCGGCGATCGATTCGGTGGCGATGGCCAGATCGGCCTGGTCACGCTGCACCATCTCGGCGATCTGGCGCGGATTACCTTGCAGTAAAGATAAGCGCACCTTCGGGAACTTCAGCATGAACGCCTGCACCACCTTGGGCAAGGTGTAGCGCGCCTGCGTATGTGTGGTGGCAATGGTGAAGCTGCCGCTGTCCTGCGCCGCGAATTCCTTGCCGATGCGCTTCATGCTGTCGATTTCCTGCATGATCAGCTCGACGGACTCCAGCACCAGGCGGCCCGGCTCCGTCAAGCCACGGATGCGCTTGCCGTGGCGTGTAAAAATATCCACGCCCAGCTCTTCCTCCAGCTCGATGATGGCTTTCGATACGCCCGGTTGCGACGTAAACAAGGCCTTGGCGGCGTCCGTCAGGTTGTAATTCTGCCGGACCGCTTCGCGCACGAAGCGCAGTTGATGAAGATTCATTGCTGGTTTGCCCTAGATTGCCGTGATTTGCCGAGTTTCCGCCCCACCCATGATTTTGCGTTCATGCATATACGTATATCGCATATAAGCAAATGCGTACTAAGTAGTTTGGAATAAACACAAAGTTTATTACTATTGCGGGTACTTTGGGGGATGCAAGCATGACTTTGTCTTATATAGTCTCAGGATTTGCCGTAGGATTACTCGTAGGAATGACCGGCGTGGGCGGCGGCTCGCTGATGACGCCGCTGTTAACCTTGCTGTTTGGCGTGCCGCCCTCCGTGGCCGTGGGCACCGACCTGGCCTTCGCCTCGATCACCAAGAGCGCCGGCACCCTGACGCACCGCCTGCGCGGCACCATCCGCTGGGATATCGTCAAGCGCCTGTGCATCGGCGCCCTGCCCGCCGCCGTCATCGCGACCCTGGCGCTCAAATCGTTCGGCACCCTGTCGCCGGAAATCGGCCAGATCATCCGTTACTCGATCGCCGGCTCCGTACTGCTGACCGTCGTGGCACTGATCTTCAAGGGCCGCATGCTGGCTTGGATCAATGCACACCCTGAGAAACAATTACAAGGCAACAAGCTTGCCGCCGCGACCATCATCGCCGGCGCCGTGCTGGGCGTGCTGGTGACGGTGTCGTCGATCGGCGCCGGCGCCATCGGCGCGACCCTGCTGGTGATGCTGTATCCACGCATGAGCTCGGCCGAAGTGGCGGGCACCGATATCGCCTACGCCGTGCCCCTGACGGCCATCGCCGCCCTGGGCCACTGGTGGCTCGGCTCCATCCACTGGGAATTGCTGGCCTCCTTGCTGGTCGGCTCACTGCCCGGCATCACGCTCGGTTCCTGGATTGCCCGCTCCGTGCCGGAAAAGTTTTTAAGAGTACTGCTGGCGATGACCTTGACCGGCGTGGCAGTAAAGCTAATCTATTAAATAACACGAGCAGTATCAAGAACATAATCCCAGGCAATCTTCCAGCACCCCGGCTTTTTTAGGAATTGATATGTACCATTACGATCAGTACGACCACCTCATCATCAAAGAACGCATCGCCCAGTACCGAGACCAGGTTGCGCGCCGTATCGCCAATGAACTGACGGAAGAGGAATTCATTCCGCTGCGCCTGCAAAACGGCCTGTACATGCAACGCCACGCCTACATGCTGCGCATCGCCGTGCCCTACGGCTTGCTGTCGTCCAAGCAGATGCGCATGTTCGCGCACATCGCGCGCAAGTATGACCGCGGCTATGGCCACTTCACGACGCGCCAGAACATCCAGTTCAACTGGATCGAACTGGAGCAGACACCCGACATCCTGACGGACCTGGCTTCCGTGGAAATGCACGCGATCCAGACTTCCGGCAACTGTATCCGTAATACCACATCGGACCCGTACGCCGGCGTCGCGGCAGATGAAATCATCGATCCGCGCCCGTACGCGGAAGTGCTGCGCCAGTGGAGCACCTTCCACCCCGAGTTCATCGCCCTGCCGCGCAAGTTCAAGGTCGCCATCAATGGCGCCGAGGAAGACCGCGCCGCCATCGCCGTGCACGATATCGGCTTGACGGCCGTGCGCAATGCCGCCGGCGAAGTAGGCTTCAAGGTGATGGCCGGTGGCGGCATGGGCCGCACGCCGATCCTGGGCAGCGTTGTGCGCGACTTCCTGCCGTGGCAGCATTTGCTGACCTACATCCAGGCGATCATGCGCGTGTACAACCTGCACGGCCGCCGCGACAACAAATACAAGGCGCGCATCAAGATCTTGCTGAAAGCCATCGGCGTGGAAGAATTCACGCGCCAGGTGGAAGCGGAGTGGGTCGATTTGAAGGATGGCCCGGAAACCTTGACGACCGAGGAAATGCAGCGCGTGGCGGACTTCTTCAATCCGCCCGCCTACCTGGCCCTGCCGGAACTCGACTACAAGGCCGAACACGCGGACAACAAGGCGTATGTGAACTGGCTGGCGCGCAACGTCAAGCCACACCAGCGCCCCGGCTATGTGGCCGTGGTGCTGTCGCTGAAGAAAACGGGCGTGCCGCCGGGCGACGCGACGGCCGAGCAGATCGACTTCGCGGCCGATCTAGCCGACCGCTACAGCTTTGGCGAACTGCGCGTGACGCATGAGCAAAACCTGGTGCTGGCCGACGTGGAACAGTCAAAACTGTTCAAACTGTGGCAGGAAGCCAAGGCGCACGGCCTGGCCACGCCGAACATCGGTTTGCTGACGGACATGATCTGCTGCCCGGGCGGCGATTTCTGCTCGCTGGCCAACGCCAAGTCGCTGCCGATCGCGGCCGCCATCGCGGAACGCTTCGACAGCATCGACTTCCAGCACGACATCGGCGAGATCGAACTGAATATTTCCGGTTGCATCAACGCCTGCGGCCACCATCACGTAGGTAGCATCGGTATCCTCGGCGTCGACAAGGATGGCAGCGAATGGTATCAAGTGTCGATCGGCGGCGCGCAAGGCAACAACGCGGCCATCGGCAAGATCATCGGACCATCGTTCTCTTCCCTGCAAATGCCTGAAGTCATCGGCCGCCTGCTGCACGTCTACGTGCGCGACCGCCATGAAGGCGAGCGCTTCGTCGACACGGCCCAGCGCCTGGGTCTGGCGCCGTTCAAGGAACACGTATATGCAACGCCGATCACGGTCGGCAACCTGGTGGGAGAAGACGAATATGTTTGAAGTACGCGAAGAAATCATCAAGAACGCCGCCGTGGTGCCGAATACCTGGGGCTTGCTGCGCCTCGATGACAACGACACGCCGGAAACGGTGGTCGTGCCCGCCGGCAAGGTCATCGTCCCCCTGCCCGTATGGCAAGCCCAGCGCGAAACGCTGCTGGCGCGCCTGCCCGACATCGGCGTCTGGCTGGCCAGCGACGAGCGCCCGGAAGAACTGGCGGCCGACGTGGCGCAACTGCCCGTCATCGGCGTGGATTTCCCGAAATTCACGGATGGCCGCGGCTATTCCATCGCCTTCAACCTGCGCGCCCGCCTGGGTTTCCAGGGTGAATTGCGCGCCATCGGCGACGTGCTGCGCGACCAGCTGTTTTCCATGCACAGGGTCGGCTTCGACGCGTATGCGACGCGTCCGGACCGCAGCATCCATGACGCCCTGAAAGGCTTGTCCGTCTTTTCGGAAACCTACCAGGCGTCGTGGGATCAGAAGTCGCCGCTGTTCCGCCGCCACCACCGCGAAGGCCAGAATCCCGACCTCGACAACGCGGCCGGCATCTGAGGACCCATCATGAGCGATCTGACTTCTTTGATACACGCCACCGAGCAAACGCTGACACGCATCGCCGCCGATTTTTCGCCGGCCGTGTTCGCGTCCAGCCTGGCAGCCGAAGACATGGTGCTGACCGACATGATTCTCAAGGCGAAGCTGTCCATCGGCATCTTTTCCCTGGAAACAGGCCGGCTGCACCAGGAAACCCTGGCCGTGCTCGACAAGGTCAAGGCCCGCTACGACCACGACATCACCCTGTACCGCCCGCAACCGGAAGCCGTGGCTGCCTACGTGGAACAGAACGGTCTGAACGCGTTCTACAATAGTGTCGAGATGCGCCGCGAATGCTGCCGCATCCGCAAGGTCGAGCCATTGGGCCGCGCCCTGGCCGGCAACAAGGCCTGGGTCACGGGACAACGCCGCGCCCAATCCACCACGCGCGCCGAACTGCACGTGCAGGAAGAGGACGCCGCGCATGGCATGACAAAATTCAATCCGCTGGCCGACTGGTCGGAAGAAGACGTGTGGGCGTACATCCGCGCCAACGACGTGCCCTACAATGCACTGCACGACCAGGGCTACCCGTCGATCGGTTGCGAACCGTGTACGCGGGCCGTCCAGCCGGGCGAAGACGTGCGGGCCGGGCGATGGTGGTGGGAAAATCCCGATTCCAAGGAATGCGGCCTGCACATGGTGGACGGCAAACTCATACGCATCAAATCCGTGGCAGCCTGAACAGAAACAATAGACTCAGCAGAACAAGAAAGCACCCTATATGAGCAATATTTTGAACCAGCGTCACCTCGACAGCCTTGAATCGGAAGCCATCCACATCATGCGCGAAGTGGCGGCCGAATCGGCCAACCCCGCGCTGCTGTTTTCCGGCGGCAAGGATTCCGTCGTCCTGCTGCGTTTGGCCGAGAAAGCCTTCCGTCCAGGCAAGTTCCCCTTTCCCCTCGTGCACATCGACACGGGCCACAACTTCCCGGAAGTCATCACTTTCCGCGACAAGAAAGTGGCCGAACTGGGCGAGCGCCTGATCGTCGGCTCCGTGGAAGATTCCATCAAGCGCGGCACCGTGCGCCTGCGCAACCCGGCCACGGATTCGCGCAATGCGGCGCAAGCCGTGACTTTGCTGGAAACCATCGCCGAACATCAATTTGACGCCTGCATCGGCGGCGCGCGCCGCGATGAAGAAAAAGCCCGCGCCAAGGAACGCATCTTTTCGTTCCGCGACGAATTCGGCGCCTGGGACCCGAAAGCCCAGCGTCCCGAGCTGTGGGACCTGTATAACACGCGCGTGCATCCCGGTGAAAACATGCGCGTCTTCCCCATATCGAACTGGACGGAGCTGGACGTGTGGCAATACATCGCCCGCGAAAAGCTCGAACTGCCGCCGATCTACTTCGCGCATGAGCGCCAGGTGATCCCGCGCAACGGGCTGCTGGTGCCGCTGACGGATCTGACGCCGCCGCGCGAAGGCGAAACGGTGGAAACGCAAGTCGTGCGCTTCCGCACGGTGGGCGATATCTCCTGCACCTGCCCCGTGTCGTCCGATGCGGCGACGGTCGACGCCATCATCGCCGAAACGGCAATCACGCAAATCACGGAACGGGGCGCCACCCGCATGGATGACCAGACTTCCGAAGCCTCGATGGAAAAACGCAAGAAAGCAGGGTATTTCTAATGAACGCAGCAATCCAGAACACCAATCTCACCGACAGCGTCGAACGCGGCATGTTGCGCTTCATCACGGCCGGTTCCGTCGATGACGGCAAGAGCACGCTGATCGGCCGTTTGCTGTTCGACAGCAAGGGCATCTTCGCCGACCAGCTCGACGCCATGTCGCGCTCCAAGCACAAGCGTACGGTGGGTGACACGGTCGACCTGTCCTTGCTGACGGACGGCCTGGAAGCGGAACGCGAGCAAGGCATCACCATCGACGTGGCCTACCGATATTTCGCCACGCCAAAACGCAAATTCATCATCGCCGACACGCCGGGCCACGAGCAATACACGCGCAACATGGTCACCGGCGCGTCCACCGCCGACGCCGTCATCATCCTGATCGACGTGTCGAAAGTCAAACTCGGTGACGATGGCAGCGTGGAATTGCTGATCCAGACCAAGCGCCACTCCACCATCGCGCACTTGCTGCAGATCGAACACGTGGTCGTGGCCGTCAACAAGATGGACCTGGTCGACTACGATGAAACGGTCTACAACCGCATCGTCGCCGCCTACCGCGAATTCGCCCAGTCGCTGGGCTTGAAGGACATCACGCCGATCCCCCTGTCGGCCCTCACCGGCGACAACGTCGTCGAGCGCGGCGACAAGCTGGGCTGGTACACGGGCCCGACCCTGATCGAGCTGCTCGAATCGCTGTCCGTCTACGATGAATCGCACGACACGCCCTTCCGCTTCCCGGTGCAGCTGGTGGCGCGCCACAACGGCCACGAAGCAAACGACTTCCGCGGCTACATGGGCCGCATCGAGGCGGGCAAGGTCAGCATCGGCGACACCCTCGTGGTGCAGCCGTCGGGCCAGACGGCCACCGTCAAGGACATCGTCACCCTGGACGGTTCGCTGCCGACGGCCGTGGTGGGCCAGTCCGTCACCTTGCTGCTCAATGAATACCTCGACATTTCGCGCGGCGACTTGCTGGCCAGTGCCGAACGCCCGGCCACCCTGCTGAAACAGGTGGTGGCGGACGTGTGCTGGCTGTCGGAAGACGCGCTGGACCTGCGCCGCAAGTACTGGATCAAGCATGGCACCAAGCAGACGGCGGCCAAGGTGACGGCGATCGACTCCATCCTCGACATCAATACGCAGCAGCGCCATCCGGCAGAAGGCTTGAAGCTGAACGACATCGCCCGCATCAGCCTGAACGTGCAGCAGGCGCTGGCGGCCGACGCGTATGCCGATATCCGCGCCACGGGGGCGTTTATCCTGATCGATGAAGTGACCCACCAGACCGTCGCGGCGGGCATGGTTCGGCTCTAACCCCGTCTCGCCCAGGAAAGGCAGCCCTATGAACAACTCCGCATCCCTCCCCGGCAAGGTCTACCTGATCGGCGCCGGCCCCGGCGCGCAAGACCTGATGACCTTGCGCGGCGCGCGCCTGCTGGCGCAAGCGGACGTCGTGCTGCACGACGCGCTGGTGACAAGCGAGATGCTGGAGCTGTGCCCCCAGGCGCACAAGATTCTGGTCGGCAAGCGCTGCGGCCAGTTGTCGACGGCGCAGGCCTTCATCAACAAGCAACTGGTCGACAACGCCCGCAAGCACGCCGTCGTCGTGCGCCTGAAAGGGGGCGATCCCATGCTGTTTGGCCGCGCCGACGAGGAATTGCGGGCGCTGGAAGAGGCCGGCATCGCCGTCGAAGTGGTGCCCGGCATTACCACGGCCCTGGCGGCGGCCGCCGCCACGCAGCAGCCGCTGACCAAGCGGGGCGTGTCGCGCAGCGTGGCCTTTTTCACGTCCAGCACGGCGCCGGGTGAACCGGATCAGACGCGCATTCCCGACTGCGACACCCTGGTGCAATACATGGGTGGGCGCGAAGCCATCGTCACGGCCCAGCGCCTGCTGGCGCAAGGCCGCCGTGCCGACACGCCCGTGGTGGTGATTGAGAACTGCAGCCGCCCGGATCAGCGCATCGTGCGCCTGCCGCTGAGCGCCCTGGCGCATGGTCTGGGCGACACCCACGGCCCCGTGCTGGTGATGCTGGGCGACGCCATGGCCGTGCGCGCGCACCAGGCCAGCGAAGCAGCGGCCACCGTTCTGGCGCGCCATGCTTGAATAAACACACCGTATTTTACCGACTTTAAAGTCAGTAACCGACGTCTTCCGAGGAAACATGATACGATGCACCCGCATCTTTTCTCGAGAAGTTATTGTGTGATAGCAATGAAATTGACGCTAGGCCCCGCCATCGAGCGTGCTGTGCGGCCTCCCTGCTGACGGACACCGCGCACAACATCCCCGAAAAAAGCTGCGCCGCAGGCTGCAATACCGCGCCGCGCAACTTGATCCGCTACACCCATACATGAATTTCACTTCCATGCGCGAAGCCCTGACTTCGCTCAGCCGCAGCAATGCCGGCATCGCCAGTGCCGTGCTCCTGAGCATGCTCGCCTCCATCGCCCTGTGGACGGTCTTCCCGAATATCGACGATGAAAACCATTTGCTCGAATGGCTGCAGGCGCTGTTCCTGGCCCTGGCGTGCAGCGTGCACGGCGTGCGCGCCTGGCAAGAGACGGACCGCCAGTCCTTGCGCTTCCTGATGCATGCCGGCTTGTCGGCCCTGCTGTTCGGCTTCCTGCTGCGCGAACTCGATATAGACCAGTTCGGCACGGCGCCCGCCTGGGCGCAGCTGGAAAAAGCCCTGCGCGTGGTGGAATTGCTGATCCTGATACGTGTGCTGATCTTTTTCGCGCCGCGTTCCCGCAAGGTGTTTGCCCATGCGCCGCAGATTTTCAGCATGCGCATCACCATCCTGACGGCCATCGGCGGCTTGCTGATGGTCGCTGGCTGGCCGTTCGACAAGAAGGTATTTCACGGCATGCCGGACGCCTACGCGCTGCTGGGCGAGGAAGTCTTCGAACTGGGTGCCTATCTGCTGCTGTTCCTCGCGTCGCTGTCCGACAGTTCGGCCGCCGCGCGCATCAGCCTGGCGCCGAAGAAGGCCTAGGCATCTTCAAATGAAGACGGCAACGGCAGCAGCCGCTGCAAGGTAGCGGCCACGCGCAGCAGGCGCAGGTCGTCGTCCTCGGCCTCGTCGCAGGTATCGTTGATACAGAAAAACGGCAAGCTGCCGAAACGCGCCGCCAGCTCCTCGAGCTGCCGCGGCGCCTGCGCATCGCCGCTGGCGATATGCAGCGGATCGAGTACCTGCGAACGCGCCAGTCCCTGGTACACCATCCAGCGCGGCACCAGGTCGGGCAGCAATGCCGGTACCTGCCAGGAACGGAACACCGTCGCGCGCACCTCGGCAAACAAGGCCGGCGCCAGCGTCTCGAGCGCATGCAGTGCGCTTTTCAGCATGGGCCGCGGCGCATGCGCATACAGGCGCGGTTCATGCCGGTAATCGGCGTACTGCGCCGTCAGCCATTGCCGCGACAACGTCGCGCAATTGACGGGCGCCGCCACGTCGGCGCGCAACTCCCGCACCTCGTCGTGCAGCGCGCTCTCCGTAAACACGCTCAAACGCCGGTCGCCCTCCCCGCCAAACCAGAATGCGGGCTCGAACGGCGCGCCAAAAAATACGTCGTCGTTCAGATACAGGAAGCGCTCGGACAAGCCCGGAATATGGTGCAGATACGATTCGATATGGCCGGAGTCGAACACCGGCAGCGATGCATCGGGGATCAGGCTCGCATGGTCGATCACCGTCAGACGCGGTGAGGCGCGCAGCCAGCGCGGCACTTGCCGGTCCGTCAGCAGGTAGACGTGGCCGTGGCCAGGGAAGAAGCGCTCCAATGCGCGCAGGTTGTAGCGCAGTTCGCCGTTGTCGCGATAACGCCCCGCCACGTTGCCGTGCAAGGCCAGCTGGCCAGGATGCGCCTGCGCCCAGGCGGCATACGCCTGCTGCCGGCGCGTGCGCCAAACAGGATCGGCGCCGTCAACCCACAGGTAGACGATGTCGATGTCGCTACCGCTCAAGGGAGAGTGCTGGCACCTGGCGCCGCCACGCAGTAATCGGCGATGGCGGCGAGCACGCTGGCATTCTCGCCCACCGCCTCGACCACCTTCAGGCGCAGTGCCGGATGCTGCTGGCGCAGTTCTTCCAGCAACAGCGGCAAGTCGCGCAGCACATGTCCGCCCTGCCCCAGGAACACGGGCACCACGGTGACATCCAGCGTCGCGCCGGCGGGCAGCTCGGCCAGCAGCGTCGCCACCAGTTCGGGCAGGCGTGGCGTCATCAGTTCCAGGAAGGCCAGGTACACGCTGGCGCCGGGCATGCGCGCCTGGGTCAGGTCGCGCAGGCGTTCGAAGGGCGCGGCCCACGATGCGGCGCGCGCGCCATGGGCAAACAAGATCAGTGCCTGTTTCACGTTCGTCTCCATCAGTGCCGCTCCACCCACCACAGGGCGCCCAGCGCCAGCAGCAGATACAGGGCGCTCGGCGCCACCGCCGTCAGGAAGGCCGGCCAGGTGCTGAGCAGTCCAAGATGCGAGAACAGGGTATTGACCAGCATGAAGCTCACGCCGATCATGATGCCGATGAAGATCTTCAGGCTGATGCCGCCGCTGCGCGTATGCATGTAGGCGAACGGCAGCGCCAGCGCCATCAGCACGAAAATGGCCAGCGGGTCGATCAGCTTTTTCCAGAAGGCGATGCGGAAACGCTCGGTCTCCTGCTTGTTCTCGGCCAGGTGGCGCGTGTACACGGCCAGTTCGCTGGCCGACATGCGCTCGGGATCGGACGCCGACACCGTCAGGATCTTCGGCGTCACTTCCGACATCATGTCCTTGCTGGCGCTTTGCACCGTGCGCACCAGGCTCGTTTCCTGCCCATAGTAGTTCGCCAGCTTCGGCTCGAAGCCGGGTGAAGTCGCCGCGCTGTTCGAAAACGAGGTTTCCGTCACATCGGTCAGGCGCCAGATATTGTTGCCCTGGTAGGTCGCGCCCTTGGCCACGGTCAGGGTGCGCAAACGCATATCGGTGTCGAATTCATACAGCTTGACGTTTTTCAGCTGGCCATCCGGACGCGCTTCGCCAACGTTGAAAAAGCGCGAGCCGGTGACGGTGCCCGTCAGGCCGTCGCTCTTGACCATGTCCTTGGTCCACAGGCCCGAGCGAAACTCGCTCGACACGGCCGCGCCGCGCGAAGTCAGCTTGAGGCGTTCGGCCAGCGGCTCCGTGCGCGGCGTGATCAACTCGCCAAAGATGAAGGTGATGACGACGAAGACGATACCGATGCGGAACAGGAAACCGGCCGCCATCGCCGTCGACATGCTCGACGCGCGCATGATGGTAAATTCGGAGCTGGCGGCAAACTGCGCCATCGTGTAGATGGTGCCGATCAGCGCCGCGATCGGCATCACTTCGTACACGTGTCCCGGCACCAGCACCAGCACGTACAGGAAGGCATACTGGATGGTGTAGCCGTTGCGGCCCACCTTGGGCAGCTCGCCCGTCAGGTCGATGAAGGCTTGCAGTGCCAGGAAGGCCAGCAGCACGAACAGCACCGCCTGGAAAATCGAGACCGCAAAATAGCGCTGTAAAATCTTCATTTCGATGCCGCTTTACTTGGTTTGCCGGCGCGGCGCGCGCGCTTGAAGGCCGCCAGCAGGACCAGCGGATGGTAGCGGTGGTTCACATTCAGGCGCCACGCAAACAGCGCCACCACGGCCAGCGCCGCCAGCAGGTGCAGCGGCCACCAGGCCAGCCCGAAGGTCAGGCGGCCCTGTTTCACGCTCGCCTCGATGACCTTGATCAGATTGCTGTACGTAAAGAAAATCAGCAAGGCGATGATCAGGTTGGTCGAACTGCCGGCACGCGGGTTGACGAAGCCCAGCGGAATGGCCAGCAGGATCAGCATCAGGCCGATCAGGGGCGCGCTGACCCGCCACAGCAATTCGGCCATGGTGTAGGGATTCGGTTCGGCGATGAGCGCCATGGTGCTCATCGCGCGCACGCCCAGTTCCGCGCCCAGTTCCTGCTGCTTGCTCTCGATGCGCATGATGTACTGTTCGAATTCCATGGTCTGGAAGTCCGCTTGCGTCGGCACGCCCTGGTAGCGGCGGCCGCTCTTGAGCACCAGGAAGCGTTCGCCCTTGGCGTCGGTATTGATCACGCCTTCCTTGGCGACGACGACGACGGCGCTGCCTTTTTCATCGACGGTATTGACGAAGACGTTCTGCACCACGGTCTTCTCGCCGCTGACGCCCTCGACGAAGAAGATGCGATTGCTGCCGGCCGATTCGCGGAACTGGCCAGGCGTGACTTTCTGCAGGTCTTCGCGCTTCTCGAAGCGCGCCACGTATTCATCGCTCTTCTTTTGCGCCCACGGCGTGGCGTACAGGCTCAGGATGCCGGTGGCCAGCACCAGCGGCAGGCCGAAGCTGAGCACGGGCCAGATCCAGCGCGACAGGCTCAGGCCGGAGGCGAACCACACCACCATCTCCGATTCCTTGTAGCTGCGGGTGACGACCATCAGCACCGAGATGAAACCGGTGAGGATGAGAATGGTGGGCAGCTGCATCAGGGCGGAAAAAACCATCAGCGACATGAC
The DNA here is from genome assembly GCF_009208735.1 of Janthinobacterium rivuli. GTDB lineage: Bacteria > Pseudomonadota > Gammaproteobacteria > Burkholderiales > Burkholderiaceae_D > Janthinobacterium. The sequence goes on from NZ_WFLJ01000007.1 coordinate 18,456, forward strand.
GTCGGACGACGCGATCTTGCCGCCCGCCGCCTTGCCGAGAATACCGATCAGCATCCAGGTGAGCAGGATGCTGAACAAAACAGTGAAGGTGGCCCCGGCGGCACTAGCCAATTCACGTCGAAGGGCGCGTTGAAAGATCATTCGGAGTTTATAATTCGGGTCAGTTAGTTGAGTAACACGTTACTAGTAAATGAAAACGGAGAACCAAATGGACTTTAGCATAAAAGCATTCGATACCAAGAGCACCCTCGGCACGGCCAAAAGCGGATGCATCGCGGTTGCGGTATTCGAAAACAAAAAACTGTCGCCAGCGGCAAAATCGCTGGACAGCAAGGGTGCGATTTCGGCTGCGCTGAAGTCCGGCGACATCAGCGGCAAGCCTGGCAGCACTTTGCTGCTGCGCGCAGTCGATGGCGTCGCCGCCGAACGTGTTCTGCTGGTAGGCATGGGCAGCGATGACATTGTCAGCGAAAAAAGCTTCACGACCGGCGTACAAGCCGCACTGAAGGCCTTCGGCTCGCTGGGCGCTGCGGACGCCATTATCGCATTACCGCTGGCCGAAGTGAAAGAGCGCGACGTAAATTGGGCAATCCGTTGCGTGGTGCAAGCCGCCCACGACAGCGAATACCGCTGCGACTCGCAAAAAAGCAAAAAGGATCCGGCACCGGCAGGCGTGCGCAAGATCGTCCTGGCGGCACCTGCAACGGCAGCCACGCGCGGCGCGCTGGCGCAAGCCATCGCCATCGCCAACGGTTCCGACCTGACGCGCAAGCTGGGCGACCTGCCGGCGAACATCGCCAATCCGACCTACCTGGCCAACACCGCCAAGCAGCTGGCCAAGGATTACAAGTTTGAAGTCGAAGTACTGGACCGCAAACAGCTCGAAGCGCTGAAAATGGGCAGCTTCCTGTCCGTCACCAACGGCAGCGAGCAGCCACCGAAGTTCATCGTCCTGAAACACATGGGCGGCAAGGCCAAGGATGCGCCGGTGGTCCTGGTCGGCAAGGGCATCACCTTCGACACGGGCGGCATTTCGATCAAGGCCGGTCCTGGCATGGATGAAATGAAGTACGACATGTGCGGCGCCGCCTCGGTCCTGGGTACCTTCCGCGCCATCGGCGAAATGAACCTGAAGCTGAACGTCATCGGCGTCATCGCCGCGTGCGAAAACATGCCGTCGGGCCGCGCCACCAAACCGGGCGACATCGTCACCTCCATGAACGGCCTGACCATCGAAGTGCTGAACACGGACGCCGAGGGCCGTCTGGTGCTGTGCGACGCGCTGACCTACGCCGAACGCTTCAAGCCGGCAGCCGTGGTCGATATCGCCACCCTGACGGGCGCTTGCGTCGTGGCCCTGGGCCACCACAACAGTGGCCTGTTTACGCGCAGCGATGCGGCGCATGACCAGCTGGCCAATGAGCTGCTGGCAGCGGGCAAGCAATCGAGCGACACGGCATGGCGCATGCCGATCGAAGAGGCGTACAACGAGCAGCTGAAGTCGAACTTCGCCGACCTGGCCAACATCGGCACGCCAGGCGGCGGTTCGGTGACGGCAGCGGCCTTCCTGGAAAACTTCACCAAGAAGTACACCTGGGCGCATCTGGACATCGCCGGCACGGCATGGAAATCGGGTGGCGCAAAAGGCGCGACCGGTCGTCCAGTGCCTCTGCTGACGACGTTCCTGATCAACCGCGTGTAAGAGAACGCCAGACCAAACCTACTGCGCGGGGCTATTGGCGGCCGGCGATGCTCGCTGTACATAAAGTACAGCTGCGCTTCTCGGCCACCACTAGCTCCCGCTCGCGACGGTTTTGTCAGGCGTCGTGACACCGTAAAAAAAACCGCCAGGTCTAGCGACCATGGCGGTTTTTTCATGCGTGGCGTATTAATCAGTAGACGACGGGATCGGGAATCGGCAGCGGTGCCACCTTCGGCTGCACCACCGTTTCCGGCACGACGGCCGCCGGCGGCGGCGCGGGCCTGGGCGCAGGCGGCGCCAGGCGCGCGGGGTCTTGCATGACGATGGTCAGGATCGACGGGTAGTCGAAGCCGGCGCCCGTGTTGCGGTCGACGAAATAGCCGACGCCCAGGGTCAGGATGACGTTGCCCCAAACGCTGCCATTGAGCTTGGGGTCGATATGATCGTCCGTTACGACAGCGGGCGAGCCGTGCTTGCGGCAGTCGACTTTCAGCGGTTCCTGGCTCTTGCGGATGGTGATGCGCCCGGGCGTGGTGACGAACCACTTGCCCACGTCGTTACTGAGGATGCAGCCAGCGCCCGTCAATTCGCGGTTGTCCTGGATGGTTTGCACCAGCACCATCTGCTCGGTGTTGCCCGTCAGGGTGGCGCAGCCGCCCAGGCCAAACAGCAGCAGCGTCCTGGCGGCAAAGGCGGCACGGGGAGCAGACAGCGGCAGGCGCATGGGAAGCTCGCTTAGCGGACGGGAATCGGCTGGTCGCCTGGCACGGCGACGGCGGTGACGCTGTTTTTCGGACTGCCTTCGATCAGGCGGTCGGAGTACACGAGGTAGACCAGCGCATTGCGCTTGCTGTCGACCATGCGCACGACGCGCACATGCTTGAAGAAGATCGAGGCACGCTCGGTAAACACTTCTTCTTGGCGCGGCAGCTTGCCCTTGAATTGCAGCGGCCCCACCTGGCGGCAAGCGACGGCCGCATCGGCTTTGTCTTCGGCCAGGCCGACGGCGCCCTTGATGCCGCCCGTCTTGGCGCGCGACAGATAACAGCTGACGCCAGCGACGCGCGGGTCGTCATACGCTTCGACGACGATCTTGTGGTCAGGGCCGATCAGTTTGAACACCGTGTCGACCGAACCGATGGTTTCGGCATGCGCCGTGGCGCAGGCAAAGCCCAGCACCAAAGCGGCAGGCAGCAATTTACGCATGAAAGAATCCCGGGCACGCACGCAGGCGGCCATCAGTTGATGGGAGCGAATCGCTGGACCATGACGCCTTCGACTTCGATCAGTTGAAAGAACACGTCTTTCGGACGGGTCCAGATGGAACCGTCGGCGGCGCGATACACGATCATCGGCGTCAGATCTGCTTCCAGCGTGGCTTCGCACACCAGTTCATAAATGCCGCCCTTGTAGTGCCGATAACGCATCGCCGTCCCCTCAAGCCGTTGAATCTTCGCTCTTGTCGTCGGCCAGTGCCTTCTGCTTCATCTTCAGGCCCTGGATCACTTTGAGTATGCCTTCCATGCCGGCCGCGCCATCGGCGCCGCTGAAGGCGTCGAGCACCTCATTGAGCACCTTGTTGCGCACGGTCGCTTCATCGGAGGACATTTCCAGCGCGCGCTGGGCTTTCGCCGCCTTTTCGGCCGCGCTCACGCGCGGCTTGGCAGCCGTCTTGCCATGCGTCAGAGCAGCCTGCCAGATAACCCAGCGGCGCTGGGTCTCGAAAATCAGGTACTCGTCCGGTTTGTCTTCTCTTCGCCGCACAATGTGGCCGTCACGCTGCGCCCACGCTTCAAATGCAGTTCGCATTTTCTTCCTTTGCAAATGCTACGCGCAAGTCTCACTATTAAAACTGCAACATTTCAAAATAGTACCATCTATTGATGTCGCAAAACAGTCTCATAGATATAGTACTGCAATTTATATAACAAGTCTGGCGGCGCCAGGGACGGAATTGACGCTCCGTCCCCGGCACAGTGGTCATGTAATCGGAATAGCAATTACAACTAATTACAACTGCTTCCTGTTCGGTTCTAACTTGGCTGTAACAAAGCCGTATGACACAGATGTTACACGGTGCCATTTTAGTAGTTTTTATCGCGTTTTAGCGAGAAACTTTACACCTTTGTCGCGTTAAACAGTGGGACGCAGCCTGCCGCGCCAGCCACTTATGCCAAATCAAACATAGGGATTGATCAATCATACACAAAAACATAATATTCATGCGCCACGATTGGTTAAATGCAAATACTTTATTGCCACCCCTTTTGCCCGCCAGTAAATAAAGCACCTGCCTGGCAAGCGGCGCGGGACGCCATCGACACGCATGCGGTAAGATTCGCGCCTATCGATACCTATTCAAGCAAGGATTTTTCCCATGAAACTCGCCACCTGGAACGTCAACTCGCTCAAAGTGCGCCTGCCGCAAGTACTGCAGTGGCTGACAGACAACCCGGTCGACATACTCTGCCTGCAAGAGACCAAGCTCACGGATGACAAGTTCCCCGTCGCCGAGATCGAGGCGGCCGGCTACCAGGTGGTCTTCAGCGGCCAGAAAACCTACAACGGCGTGGCCATTCTGTCGAAGCTGCCGATCACCGACGTGGTGAAGAACAACCCGCGCTATGAAGATGCGCAGCAGCGCATCCTGGCCGCCACCATCGGTGGCGTGCGCGTCGTCTGCGCCTACGTGCCGAACGGCCAGAGCGTCGACTCGGACAAGTACGAATACAAACTGGGCTGGCTGGCCTCCCTGCACGACTGGCTGGCCGACGAAGCGCGGCAGCATCCGCAACTGGCCGTCGTCGGCGACTACAATATCGCGCCCGACGACCGCGACGTGCACGACCCCGTCGCCTGGGCCGGCCAGGTACTGGTCTCGGACAAGGAACGCGCCGCTCTGCAGCGCCTGTTCGACATCGGCCTGACGGACGCCTTCCGCCTGTTCGAGCAGGCGGAAAAATCGTTCAGCTGGTGGGATTACCGCCAGCTGGGCTTCCGCCTGAACAAGGGCCTGCGCATCGACCATATCCTGCTCTCGCCCGCCCTGAGCGCCCGCTGCACGGCCTGCGTGATCGACCGCGTGCCCCGCAAGTGGGAACAGCCGTCCGACCACGCGCCCGTCGTCGCCACCATCGATTAAACGCCGCGTCGCTCCAATAATACTTGCGCATTCGCCGCAGGCACGGGAGCGGAAAACAGATAGCCCTGCGCATAGCGGCAGCCGTTCGCCTGCAGCAGGGCGAACTGTTCTTCCGTTTCCACTCCCTCGGCCACGGCCGACAATTGCAGGCTGTCGGCGAGCGCGATGATGGCCGACACGATGGCGCGGTCTTCCGCGCTGTGCTCGAGGTCCTTGATGAAGGCGCGGTCGATCTTGACCTTCTTCACGGGGAAGCGCTTCAGGTAGGCAAGGCTCGAATAGCCGGTGCCGAAATCGTCGATCGACAGGCGCAAACCCATGCCATTGATCTGCCGTAAAATCTCCAGCGTATGCTCGCCGTGCTGCATCAGCGCCGTCTCGGTGATCTCGAATTCCAGCAGCGCCGGATCGATGCCCGTTTCCCGCACCACGGCGCCGATGGCCGCCACCAGGCCCTTGTGCATGAACTGGCGCGGCGACAAATTCACCGCCAGCGGCACCGGCTGCAAGCCCTGGCGCTGCCAGGCCATGCTTTGCTCGCACGCCTGGCGCATCACCCATTCGCCCACCGGCACAATCAAGCCGTTTTCCTCCATGATGGGAATGAAGCGGTCCGGCAGCACCAGGCCGTGGCCCGGGCGGCGCCAGCGCAGCAGCACTTCCATGCCATGCAGGCGGCGCGTGGCGATATCGATGACGGGCTGGTAAAACAGTTCGAACTGCTGCAGCGCCAGCGCCGTGCGCAAGCTGCTTTCCAGGTCGAAGTGCAGGGCCGCCGCCTGGTTCATCGTCTGCGTGAAGAACTGGTAGTTGTTGCGGCCATTGCCCTTGGCGTGGTACATGGCCGCATCCGCATGGCGCATCAGGGCGTCGACGTCGCCGCCATCGTCCGGATACAGGCAGATGCCGATCGACGGCGTCACATGCAGCACATGGCCGTCCAGCGGAAAGGCGGGCGTGAGCGCTTCGATGATCTTCTCGGCCACGCGGGCCGCTTCCTCGCTGCCGCGGATGCCCGGCACCAGCACGACGAATTCGTCGCCACCCAGGCGCGCCACCGTATCGCTGGCGCGCACGGCGCCACACAGCCGCGCGGCCACTTCCTTGAGCAGCACGTCGCCCGTCATGTGACCCAGCGAATCGTTGATGGTCTTGAATCGATCCAGGTCGATGAACATCACGGCCAGCTTGCGCCCGGAGCGTTGCGCGGCCAGCATGGCCCGTTCCAGCCGGTCCGACAGCAGCGCGCGGTTCGGCAAGCCCGTCAGGTTGTCGTGGTATGCCATGTGGTGCACGCGCGCCTCGGCCTGGCGCCGCTCGACGATCTCGCCCTGCAGCAGCAGGTTGGCGCCGGCCAGTTCGGCCGTGCGTTCCTGCACGCGCAATTCCAGCTCGTCGCGCGCGCGGCGCACCGCCTCGGCCGCCTCGCGGCGCGCCGTCACGTCGTCGACCAGCCACACGGAACGGCCATGCGCATGCGCCAGGTCGAACGGCCGGCCGGACAGGCGCGCCCAGAAGCGGCTGCCGTCCTTGCGCACCAGCTGGTATTCCGACATGTGCACCCTGCCCGCTTCGAAGTCGCGCGCCGTCTCGCCGCGCGCAGCCTTCCACGCGGCCACGTCCGGATACAGGGCTTGCACCGACAGGCCGTTGATCTCGCCGGGCCCATAACCGAACAGCTCTTCCATCTTGCTGTTGGCACGCAAATTGTGGCCGCCCTCCACCACCGAGATGCCCAGCACGGCGCTGTCGAGGATGGCCTGGTTTTCCAGCAGCGCGTTGCGCAAGGATTCTTCGGCGCGCTTGGCTTCCGTGCGGTCCTCGATGATCCAGATGGTGCCGGCGGCCGGATCGTCGGGATTGACGACATAGGCGATCAGCTGCGCCCACAAGGTCGTGCCGTCGCGGCGCATCATTTCCACTTCCGTCTGGAAGGGCTTGGCCACCGAGAGGAAGGGGAAGGCCGCCGCGCCCAGCAAGTCGTACGATTGCTGCGACACGTACAGCGCGCGACCGGGCAAGCCCAGCGCCTCGTCGCCGCTGTAGCCGAACATCGCGGCAAAGCCCAGGTTGTAGCGCGTGATCTGGCGGTTCTTGGTGTACAGGATACTCACCGAGGCATTCGTCATGATGGCCGCCACTTCCATCTGCGCCTGGCGGCTGGCGGTGACGTCTTCGAGGATCCAGATGGCGCCCTGCTCGCTGTGCGCCTGATCGACGGCCTTGGCGCGGATGCGGCACCAGAACAGGCTGCCGTCGCGGCGGCGGAACAGCGATTCGTCCTGCTCGTACGGCAAGCCCTGTCCCAGCAGCGGCGTGGCTTGCACGCCAAACGCCTCGTAGGCGGCCGGCGACGGAAACAGCTCGGCGGCGGGCAAACCCGTCATCTCCTCCTGCGCGTAACCGAACATTTCGGCGAAGCGGGGATTGCAGCGCAGGATCAGGCGCGAACGGGAAAACAGGATGCCGACGGAGGCATTGTCCAGGATGGCCTGCTGCTCGAGCATCAGCTGGCGCGTCGCCTCCTCGGCCGCCTTCTGCGCGCTGCGGTCGTCGAACAGCCAGATCGTGTCGCGCAAGCCGCGGTCAGTCTGGCTCTCCGGGTTCAGGACATAGCCGTACGCCAGTGCCCAGAACGTGGAACCGTCGCGGCGGCGCATCTCCATCTCGCCCTGGAACGGCAGGCCGCGCCGCAGCAGGGGCGCGGCCTGCCGCACGACGTTCTCGTAGGCCGCGCGCGACGGGTACAGGTCGGCGACGGCCAGGCCCACGCCGCTGTCACCATCGAAGCCGAAGCATTCGGCAAAGCGCCGGTTGTAGCGCAGCACGCCCTTGTCGCGCTGAAAACCGATGGCCAAGGGCGCGTTGTCCATCACGGCCTGCATTTCCAGCATGGCGCGGCGCAGCTGGTCCTCATCGCGCCGGTGGTCGCTGATATCTTCGATGATCCAGACCGTGCCGTCATGCGTGTTGAGAGGATCGACGGCGCGCCCGTGCAGGCGGCTCCAGAACAGGGTGCCATCCTGGCGCCGCAATTCCAGTTCGGTGCGGTACGGCTTGCCCTTCGAAAGCAGCGGCGCCGCTTCCAGTCCCAGGGCGCGGCAATGCTCGGCGGAGCGGTACAGCACCGCGCCCGGCATGCCCGTCAACTGGTGGCGCGCATAGCCGAGCATCTCGGCGGCGCGGATATTGCACTCCTCGATGAAGCCGCCCTTGGAAAAGACGATGCCGACGGCCGCGCTTTCCAAAATAGCCTGCTGCTCGAGCAAGGTCTTGCGCAAGGCTTGCTGGTCGCGCTGCTGCACGCGGATGTCGGCAAACACCAGGGTCGCACCGGGCAAGCCATCGACCACCAGCAAGGGCTTGGACCAGACCTGCACGGCGATGGCGCCCGCGTCCCCTTCCAGGCTGCTGTCCCAGTGCCGCTCGCGCCCGGCCGCACCGAGCGCGCCACGCAGCATGCTGGTGCTCGACGCGCGGTAGGCGTCCGTAAAGCAATCGGCCAGCAGCCGGCCCGATATATCCCGGCCCAGCAGGGCCTGCAAGGCGCCATTCGCCGCCACCACCATGCCGCAGGCATCGCAGGCGCAGGCCGGCAAGGCGATCAGCTGCAAGGCATCGGCGATGAAATCGGGACTGGTCGGTACGCGGTTCATGGACACCATGGGATGGTTAAGGGCAAGATAAACATGCGCCTGGGAAAAAATTCTTACAAGCATCATGGTGCTGCTAGATCATAAACCAGTTTCCGGCGGTTTTTTCATATTCCTTATTGGCAATATCTGAAACGCCACAGACCAGCTGCAACACGCCCGTTGCACAGCCGTTGCATGGCTGAAAAATGAAACAAATCGTTTAGAATAAAGCATGCGCCGCCCTCCCCAACCTCCGCTCGACCACCGCGACAAACCCGTCATCTGGACCGTCTCCGTCTCGAGGCTGTTCGACCTGTTCCGCGACATCACGCTCGAATACGACGACCTGGCGACGATCGAACCGATCAACCTGGGGTTCGACGACGCCGTGCGCCACATCCGCGAACGCATGGCCACCGAACGCTGCGACGCCGTCATCGCGGCCGGCTCGAACGGCGCCTACCTGAAGGGACGCCTGTCGGTGCCCGTCATCATCGCCAAGGCCAGCGGCTACGACGTGATGCAGGCGCTGGCGCGCGCGCGGCGCATCTCGCCGCACATCGGCGTCGTCACCTACCAGGACCCGATGCCGGAACTGGCTGAATTTGCCGCCACCTTCGGCTTCCAGATCGCGCAGCGCACCTATGCCACGGAAGAAGACGCGCGCGCGCAGATCAATGAACTGAAGGCGGCCGGCGTCAAGGCCGTCGTCGGCGCGGGGCTCGTCACCGACCTGGCCGAGGAAGCGGGACTGGCCGCCGTCTTCGTGTATTCGGCCACGGCCATCCGGCGCGCCTTCGACGACGCGCTGGAACTGGCGCGCCTGACCCAGCTTGAATCAGGCAAGGGACGGCGCGCGGTGGTGGCCGACACCCTGCGCGCGCGCCACGGTCTGCACGACCTGCGTGGCGAATCGGAGGCGATGGAAGCGCTGCGCCAGTCGGTGGTGCTGTTCGCCCGTTCGCCGGCGACGGTGCTGATCCAGGGCGAGACGGGCAGCGGCAAGGAACTGGTGGCGCAGGCCATCCACCGCGAAAGCCCGCGCAGCCTGGGCGCGAACCGGCCCTTCATCGCCATCAATTGCGGCGCCATCGCCGAATCCTTGCTGGAATCGGAACTGTTCGGCCACGAGGATGGCGCCTTCACGGGCGCGCGCCGCGGCGGCCATGCGGGCCTGTTCGAGGCGGCCAACCACGGCACCCTGTTCCTCGACGAAATCGGCGAAATGCCGCTGGCACTGCAAACGCGATTGCTGCGCGTGCTGGAAGAACGCGAAGTGGTGCGCGTGGGCGGCACGCGGCCCATCGCCATCAATGTGCGCATCATCAGCGCCACCCACTGCGACCTGGAACAGCGCATCCGCGAAGGACGCTTCCGCGCCGACCTGTTCTACCGCCTGGCGGTGCTGCGCCTGCATTTGCCCGCCTTGCGCGAACGCGCCAGCGACATCCCCGGCCTGGCCGAATGGTCGCTGAAAAACGCGCTGGCCGCGCTGGGCGCCCGCCCGCACCCCAACCTGCACGCCGAGATCCAGGCTTGCGCGCCGCTGCTGCGCCGCTACGACTGGCCCGGCAACGTGCGCGAGCTGCGCAACCTGGCCGAGCGCCTGGCCCTGTTCCTGGCCGCCGAGCCGCTGCAGGCGCTCACTCCCGCCTTCGTGCTGGGCGTGGCGCCGGAACTGGCCAACGCTGCCGGCACGGCGGCGCTGCCGCCTGCGCCGGCCGCCGCCGTGCCGCCGCGCCTGGAAGACGAAAGCGCCAGCGCCGTGCTGGCGCGCTTCGGCGGACGCCGCGACGCCGCAGCCCAGTACCTTGGCATCAGCCGCACCACCTTGTGGCGCCGCCTGCGCGCCGGCTGATCTTTTCAACCCCACCCAGAACCCCATGGACGACGGGCCTTACCCGCACGATTCATGGCAACGCTGCACGGGACATGGCGGCGCCAGCGGCAGCGGCGCACCGGCGCACCGGCGCACGTGGTCGAGGTGTCGCGCCGCCGCGCGCAACAGTTCAAGGCCGCCTGCGGCCTGTAGCGCGACTATTTCAGCGCGGGGATAGGCTGTGCCCGGAAGGCGGGGCGCGGCTGCTCCTTGAGCTTTTTCGCCAGCATGTCGAGCGCCACTTCCAGCTGGCGGTCGGCGCCCTGGAAGGTGGCGTGCGGCGGGTTCTCCACCTCCACGTCCGGCACCACGCCCACGCCTTCGATCAGCCACTGGCCGTCGATGCCGAACTGGCCGTTCTCCGCCACGCGCGCCATGCCGTTGTCGGCCAGGCGCGTATTGTCGCTGAGCCAGACGCCGGCGCCGGCCGTGCGCTTGCCCACGAGCGGCGCCAGGCCCAGGGCCTTGATGCCGGCGGCGAAGGTCTCGCCATCCGAATACGTGAGTTCATCGACCAGCACGACCAGGTGGCCGCGGAAGGTGTTCTGCATGTTCGACGACGGCTGCACGCCGGGTGGCGCCCAGTAGGCCCAGGCCTTGCGTAGCAGTTTTTCGATGATCCAGCTGTCGATATTGCCGCCGTTATTGCGCCGTACGTCGATGATCAGGCCTTCGCGGTTGATGTTGGCGTAAAAATCGCGCGCGAACGAGGCGATGTCGTTGGGCCCCATGGCGCGCAGGTGCAGGTAGCCGATACGCCCCTGCGAGGCGGCGGCCACCTGCTCGGCGCGGCTCAATTCCCAGTCGCCATAGCGCAGCGCCGTCTGTTTCGCCATGTTGACGGGGGTGACGATGACGGCGCGCGACGTACCACCCTTGCCTCGTTTCACTTGCAACAGCACCTGCTTGTCGGCCTGGTTCAGCAGCAAGTCGCCGATGTCGCGCGCGCCCAAGACGTCCTTGCCGTTGACGGCCGTGATCACGTCGCCCGCCTTCACGTCCACGTCGGGCCGCGACAGCGGTGCGCGCGCCGAGGGCAGCTCCGCTTCGCTGCGATAGATATGCTCGACCAGGTAGCCCTCGTTTGTCCGCGCCAGCACGGCGCCCAGGCCCGCCGGCGTGCCTTCCTGTTCCGTGCGGCGCAATTCGCCGGGACGGATCTGCGAATGCAGGGCGCCCACTTCGGCCACCATCATGCCGAGTAAATCATTGAGTTCGGCGCGGTCCGTGACCCGCTCGACCAGCGGCGCATATTTGTCGCGCGCCGCCTTCCAGTCCACGCCGCGCATCTTCGCGTCGTACAGGAAATCGCGGTGCAAACGCCAGGCGTCGTTGAACATCTGCTTCCATTCCAGGCGCGGATTCGACACGAACGTCCAGTCGTCGACCTTGACCTTGGCCTTCGACAGGTCGGACGGCAGCTTGGCGCCCGCCTCGATCACCAGCATCTCGCCCGGGCCGGTGGCCGCCGCCGTGCGGTAATACAGGTGCTTCTTGTCCTGCGCCAGGTCGAATTCGCGCACATTGGCCACCAGCAGTTCCGGCTTGGAGCCGGCATTGCCGATGGCAAGCGTCTTCAGGCTGGACTTGTTCTCGCCGCTGTCGCGCTCGAGGAAATACAGGCGCTTGTCATCCATGGCCAGCGCGCTGTAATTACCCGCCGCCAGCGGCACTTCATACAGGCGCTCGGCCAGGCCCTGACTGACGATGGCCGGCAAGGCGGCAGGCGCCTTTTTCACGGCCGACTTGCCGCCCGCCTTCTCCAGCGCTTTTTCCGCCGCCAGTTCGGCCGCCTTTTCATCGTCCGTCTCGGCCGGCTTCACGCCCGGACGGCTCAGTTCATCGTCGGGTTGGAACGGAAAACGGTTGCCCGGCTGCAGCGCCAGCGCATACACGCCGATGCGCTTGTCGAACACCGGGCCCATGTTGCGGTCGCCCCACGGCGAACCGTTGGCCAGCTGGAAATTGCGCGCCGACAGGAAATACAGCCAGCGCCCGTCCGGCGAAAATACGGGGGAACCGGAGGTATAACGGTCGCTGGTGACGAATTGCAGCTGCTTCGAGGCCAGCGTGTACAGGCCAATCTGCTCGCGCTGCTCGTTGCTGGCCACGCGCACGATGGCCAGGTTGCGGCTGTCGGGAGACCATTGCACTTCGTCGTGCTTGTCCACGCCCGCCTTGCCCGCGTCGTCGATCAATTGATTGCCCTTGGTCGCCAGGTCCAGCAGCCAGAAGCGGCCCTTTTTATCCGTGTGCGCCAGCCAGCGCCCGTCCGGCGACGGATACAGCTTCCAGCGGTGATTGTCGCCCTGCGTCGTCAGTTGCTCGCCCTTGCCCGAGCCATCGGCCGCGTACTTCCAGATTTCGTTCTCTCCGCTCGTGTCGACGATGGCAAACACGGATTTCTCGTCGCTGGAAAAGACGGCGTCGCGCGCCCGCGCCCCTTCGGGAATGGCGATGTCGACGCGGCGCAGGCTGCCCGTGCCGGCGATACTGACCCGGCCCCGCGCCGTCAGGATGATGCGCTCATCCTTGCCCGACAGCTGCACATTGGAGAGGGTATCGAGCGGCGAGCGGATCTGGCGCGCGCGCTGCTGGTCGAAATCGGACACGAGGCTGATGGCCAGCGCCTGCGACTCGCTGGCGCCGGGCGCGTTCAGGTCGAGCACGTGCAGATCGGCGCCCAGCTGGTAGACGATCTTGCCATCGCCCAGGGAGGCGTTGCGCACGTCCCACTGCGTGTGGAATGTCAGCGCGCGGCGATCGGCGCCGTCGGGCAACATGCTCCACAGATTGTCGCTGCCGCCCGCGTCGCTGATGTAATAGACGCGGCCTTGCCACCACATGGGGCGCTTGTTATTGCCAGCCAGCACGGCAGGCTCCGCGTGCATGCGCACGGCCTCGCCCTTGCCGTCGAGGTCATAGCGCCACAGGGTGGCATGGGCGCCGCCCCGGTAGTTGCGCACATTGTCGTTGGTCATGGCCAGGCCGAAACGCGTGAAGAACAATGTCTTGCCCGCGTCGTCGAGCACGGCGTCGTTGGCGTCGGCCACGGGAAACACGCGGCGCGTCTGTTTCACTGGATCGATGGCGGCAACGATGCGGCGCGAGGCGGGACCGTCCGTGTTTTGCGTGCTGACCAGCACCTCGCCCTGCGCCGTCCAGCCCAGCACCAGCACGCCGCCATTGTCATACGAAATGCGACGCGGCAAGCCGCCCGCCAGCGGCATCACATACGCCTCCTGCGCCCCTTCATAGGCGGCGGAAAAGGCCAGCCACTGGCCATCGCGCGAAATCGCCGCATTCGTTTCATAGCCGGGATGCGTGGTCAGCCGCTGCGCCGCGCCACCGCGCACGCTGCTTTTCCACAGGTCGCCCTCGGCCGTGAAGACGACGGTATCGCCGCGCACGGCGGGAAAGCGGAAATAGCTGCCGGCAGGCGCGGGGGCGGCGGCGGCGCTACCCAGCAAGCCGGCGGACAACAGGAGGAAGGCGAGAGTACGGGAAATTTTCATGTGGGCATCCAGATAGCGGTCAGGTGGCATGGACACGATGTCGATACCGGCCAGCAATTCTGGCATACCTGCGGCCAAAGAAAACCTTCTTTATTGCCCACAAAAACGTAAAAAAACCCGCGCCACTTGCGTGGGCGGGTTTTCGTTGACGGCAGGAAGCTTATTCCACTTCCACCGTTTCCGGTGCAGCCGTCGGCGCCGCGTCTGGCGGTTCCGGGAATTCCAGCAAGACCTGGTCCTTGTCGTCGAGGTCGACCGTGACCCGTCCGCCCGTCACCAGGCGGCCGAACAGCAGTTCGTCGGCCAGGGCCTTGCGGATCATGTCCTGGATCAGGCGCGCCATCGGCCGCGCGCCCATCAGCGGATCGAAGCCCTTCTTGCCGAGGAAAGCACGCAGCTTCTCGGTAAACACGGCTTCGACCTTTTTCTCGTGCAGCTGCTCTTCCAGCTGCATCAGGAACTTGTCGACCACGCGCAGGATGATTTCCTGGTCCAGCGCGCGGAAGCTGATGGTCGCGTCGATGCGGTTGCGGAACTCCGGCGTGAACATGCGCTTGATGTCGGCCATCTCGTCGCCCGCCTGCTTCGAGTTGGTGAAGCCGATCGACGTCTTTTGCAAGCTTTCCGCGCCCGCATTGGTCGTCATGATGATGATGACGTTGCGGAAATCGGCTTTGCGGCCATTGTTGTCCGTCAAGGTACCGTGATCCATCACTTGCAGCAGGATATTGAAAATGTCCGGATGGGCTTTTTCAATTTCATCGAGCAGCAAGACCGCATGCGGCTTCTTGGTGATCGCTTCCGTCAGCAAACCGCCCTGGTCGAAACCGACGTAGCCCGGCGGCGCGCCGATCAAGCGGCTGACGGCGTGGCGTTCCATGTATTCCGACATGTCGAAACGGATCAGCTCGATACCGAGGATGAACGCCAGCTGCTTGGCCACCTCGGTCTTGCCGACACCGGTCGGACCGGAGAACAGGAAGGAGCCGATCGGCTTGTCCGTCTTGCCCAGGCCGGCACGCGCCATCTTGATGGCCGAAGCCAGCGCGTCGATGGCGGGATCTTGCCCGAACACGACATTGCGCAAGTCGCGGTCGATCGTCTGCAGCTTGCTGCGGTCGTCCTGGTTGACCGTTTGCGGCGGAATGCGCGCGATCTTGGCGATGATGTCCTCGATCTCGGCCTTGCCGATGGTTTTCTTTTGCTTCGACTTCGGCAGGATGCGCTGCGCCGCGCCCGCTTCATCGATGACGTCGATCGCCTTGTCGGGCAAGTGGCGGTCGTTGATGAAGCGCGCCGCCAGTTCGGCCGCCGTCGACAGGGCCGACGCCGAGTATTTCACGCCATGGTGCTCTTCAAAGCGCGACTTCAAGCCGCGCAGGATTTGCACGGTTTGCTCGACGGTTGGCTCGTTGACGTCCACTTTCTGGAAGCGGCGGCTCAAGGCATGGTCTTTTTCGAACACGCCGCGGAATTCCGTGTACGTGGTCGCGCCGATGCATTTGAGCTGGCCATTCGCCAGTGCCGGTTTCAGCAGGTTCGACGCGTCCAGCGTGCCGCCCGAGGCCGAGCCGGCACCGATGATGGTGTGGATCTCGTCGATGAACAGGATGCCGTTCGGATTGTCCTTCAATTGTTTCAGCACGGCTTTCAGGCGCTGTTCGAAGTCGCCGCGGTATTTGGTACCGGCCAGCAAGGCGCCCATGTCCAGCGAATACACGACGGCATTCTGCAGGATTTCCGGCACGTCGCTTTGCGTGATGCGGTAGGCCAGGCCTTCGGCGATGGCCGTCTTGCCCACGCCCGCCTCGCCGACCAGCAGCGGATTGTTCTTGCGGCGGCGGCACAGGATCTGGATCACGCGGTCGACTTCTTCCTCGCGCCCGATCAGCGGGTCGATCTTGCCTTCGGCGGCGGCCTTGTTCAGGTTTTGCGTGAACTGGTCGAGCGGGCTTTCCTTCGGCTGGCCGTCGACGGGCGCTTCTTCCACGCCTTCGGAGGCTTTCGCGCTTTCCGTCGACTGGTCCTTGCGCACGCCGTGCGAGATGAAATTGACCACGTCCAGGCGCGTCACGCCCTGCTGGTGCAGGTAGTAGACCGCATGCGAATCCTTTTCGCCGAAGATGGCCACCAGCACATTGGCGCCCGTGACTTCCTTCTTGCCGTTCGAGGCGGACTGGACGTGCATGATGGCGCGCTGGATCACGCGCTGGAAACCAAGCGTCGGCTGGGTGTCGACTTCGCCCGTGCCAGGCACGGTCGGCGTGTTATCGCCAATGAAATTGGTGAGGGTCTTGCGCAGGTCTTCAATATTGACCGCGCAGGCACGCAACACCTCGGCAGCGGAGGGGTTGTCCAGCAGTGCCAGCAGTAAATGCTCAACCGTGATGAATTCGTGCCGTGCCTGCCGAGCTTCGACAAACGCCATGTGCAAACTTACTTCTAATTCCTGCGCAATCATACTTCCTCCATCACGCACTGCAGGGGGTGCCCCGCCTTGCGCGCATGCGTTAAAACGAACTCCACTTTGGTACACGCTATATCTTTAGAGAACACGCCGCACACTCCTTTGCCGTAGCGATGAACACTGAGCATGATTTGCGTCGCCGTTTCACGGTCCTTGTTGAAATACTCCTGAATGATGGCCACCACAAATTCCATCGGGGTGTAGTCGTCATTGAGCAAGGCTACCTGATAGAGCGGCGGCGGCTTCAGCACTTGCCGCTCCAGCAGGGTTTCTGAGTCGTGCTTGGTTGCCATACGCTTATTCTAATGCTTTCACAGTGGTTGTCATGCGCAATATCTACGCCTTTCCAATTGTTTTCAATCTTACGCGTTTTCTTAATAGTGCGCAGATGGCGACCTTGCTGTCAAAATCAAGAGTTGCTTTTTTGGTCGCCGTGAAGAATTTGGCAATATCGATGGAAAAGCGCTTGACTTCATTATTTATTCCGCCAACAATGGCTGTATCGACTGTTGCAGTAATGTACAGCTTGATAAGAAGTGAGACGTCGAGGAGGGGGCAAGAAGCTTCTTGCTTTTATGGCTCGTGTGATTTGTTTTAATTTTGAAAGTTCTTTTTATGGCAACAGGTACAGTTAAGTGGTTCAATGATTCCAAAGGTTTTGGCTTCATCACCCCAGATGATGGCGGCGAAGATTTGTTTGCTCACTTCTCCGCAATCAACATGAACGGTTTCAAGACCCTCAAAGAAGGTCAAAAAGTTCAATTCGAAGTCACGCAAGGCCCTAAAGGCAAGCAAGCTTCCAACATCCAGGCAGCCTAAGCATCTCCGGCCCTCAGATGTGAAAAACCCCGTCTCCTGACGGGGTTTTTTTTCGTCCGCAGGGTGCGCAGCACCCCGCCCCGCCCCTCGTGTTACATGTGTTCGATCATCACCTGGCCGAAACCGGAGCACGACACTTGCGTCGCGCCTTCCATCAGGCGGGCGAAATCATAGGTGACGCGCTTCGAGGCGATCGATTTTTGCATCGAAGAAATCACCAGGTCGGCCGCTTCCAGCCAGCCCATGTGGCGCAGCATCATTTCCGCCGACAAAATCAGCGAACCGGGATTCACGTAATCCTTGCCCGCGTACTTCGGCGCCGTGCCGTGCGTCGCTTCGAACATGGCGACGGAATCGGACAGGTTGGCGCCCGGCGCGATGCCGATGCCGCCCACTTGCGCCGCCAGCGCGTCGGAAATATAGTCGCCATTCAAATTCAGGGTGGCGATGACGCTGTATTCGGCCGGACGCAGCAAAATCTGTTGCAGGAACGCGTCAGCGATGGAATCCTTGACGATGATGTCGCGGCCCGTCTTCGGATTCTTGAACTTGCACCACGGACCGCCATCGATCAGCTCGGCGCCGAATTCCTTTTGCGCCAGCGCATACGCCCAGTCGCGGAAGCCGCCTTCCGTGTACTTCATGATGTTGCCTTTGTGCACGATCGTCACGGATGGCTTGTCATTGTCGATCGCATACTGGATGGCCTTGCGCACGAGGCGCTCGGTGCCTTCGATGGAAACGGGCTTGATGCCCAGGCCGGACGTGGCCGGGAAGCGGATCTTGGTCACGCCCATTTCATTGATGAGGAAATCCATCAGTTTCTTCGCGTCGGCCGAGCCTTGCTGGTATTCGATGCCGGCGTAGATGTCTTCCGAGTTTTCGCGGAAAATCACCATGTCGGTCTTTTCCGGCTCTTTCACGGGCGATGGCACGCCCGTGAAATAGCGCACGGGACGCAGGCAGACATACAGATCGAGCTGCTGGCGCAGGGCCACGTTCAGCGAGCGGATGCCGCCGCCGACGGGCGTGGTCAGCGGCCCCTTGATGGAGACCACGTAATCTTTCAGCACTTGCAAGGTTTCTTCCGGCAGCCACACGTCGGGGCCATACACATTCGTCGATTTTTCGCCCGCATAGATTTCCATCCAGCTGATCTTGCGCGCGCCGCCGTAGGCCTTGGCCACGGCGGCGTCGATCACCTTGATCATGACCGGGCTGATATCGATGCCCGTGCCATCGCCTTCAATGAAGGGAACGATGGGATTATCTGGTACATTCAGCGAAAAATCGGCGTTGACGGTGATTTTTTGGCCGTCAGCAGGTACAGTGATATGTTGATACATCGTGATCTCCGAAGTGGGACACACCGCTGGCGGAAACACTGGCCGGCGACGCGCTCTGCGGTTGCAGAGTTTACAAAAACAAGTCCGAACAGGGCGGCAACAAGGTACTTTAGCAGGGAAAGAACAGCGGGGCCATCCACGGGGCCAAAGAACATTCGCCATACCGCCAAGTCTTCTATAAGACATAAGACTATAATTTCACATTATGCACCAGTATCTTACAGGGCGCCACGCTTTTGCGGCGCCGACCAGCAGCCACCATCGTTTGCATCAATTCCATTACCAGCATGCCACTCATCCTCTTCAATAAACCATTCCAGGTCCTGTGCCAGTTTTCACCGCAGGAAGGCCGCGCCACGCTGGCCGACCACCTCACCATCCCCGGCATCTACCCGGCCGGCCGGCTCGACGCCGACAGCGAAGGCTTGCTGCTGCTGACGGACGACGGCCGCCTGCAGCACGAGATCAGCCACCCGGACCGCAAGGAAGCGAAAACCTACCTGGTGCAGGTCGACGGCGTGCCCGATGCGGCCAGCCTGGCGCGCCTGCAGGCGCCGCTGGACCTGGGCGACTTCGTCACCAAGCCGTGCAAGGCCGTGCGCATTGCCGAGCCGGACTGGCTGTGGCCCCGTAATCCGCCCATCCGCGCGCGCGCCGACAAACCGACCGCATGGCTGGCCATCACTTTAAAAGAAGGAAAGAATCGGCAAGTGCGGCGCATGACGGCGGCCGTCGGCCTGCCCACCCTGCGCCTGGTGCGCAGCGCCATCGGCCCGTTCTCGCTGGCCAGCCACCCCTTGCTGCCAGGAGAATGGTGCGAAGTGCCGGCGGAAAACATTGGAAAAGCGTGAACGGGGCAAGAAAAACCCGCCTCGGCGCCGAATTTTTCCAAGAAGCACTATTTATTTTTAGATAATGCATTAAAATCATCTGACCTTAACATGACTGAAAAGGAAAGATGATGACAAAAGCAATACTGGCCCTGGCCGCCTCCCTGCTTGCCGGCGCCGCCTTGGCGCAATCGGGCGCCACGGTGCACGCTTCCGCCGCTACCGATGCCATCAAACCGCCACCTGCTTCGGCGGCCAGCCATGCCTCGGCCGCCACCGACGCCGTCAAGCCCGTGCCGCCGGCGTCGGCCACCGTCAACGCGTCGGCCGCGACGGATGCGGCCCGGTCCGGTGCATCGTCCAAGGCGTCGGCCGCCACCGATGCGCCGCGCCTGATTCCCCAGGCGCGCAAGAGCAAGCAGCCGGCCGCCGAGGCAGGCAAGCCCATGAAATAAGTGTCGTTCCCGGGGTGACGGCGGCAAGCATGTTGCTGTCACCCCACGCTTTCGGCGCGGCCGGGCGGCGCGCTTGACCAGGCAGGCGCCAGCATGGCTTAATCGCCGCTTCGCAGCCACCGTCCCACCTCATGAAAAATTCCCTACGCTGTCTCAGCCTGTCCATCGCCGTGCTGGCGTGCGCCAGCATTGCCCAAGCGCAAACCAAGAGCTTGCAACTGTCGGCTGGCATGCATTTGATCCAGGCGGAACTGGCCGCCACGGAAGAGCAGCGCGAACAGGGTTTGATGTACCGTGACAAGATGCCGCCCAATGCGGGCATGCTGTTCGTCTTTGGCAACCCATCGACGCAATGCATGTGGATGAAGAACACGCCGCTGCCCCTGTCGGTGGCTTTTATCGATGCCAGCGGCAAGATCGTCAACATCGAAGACATGCAGCCGCACACGCTCGACAGCCATTGCTCGACGAAGACCGTGCCCGTGCGCTATGCGCTGGAAATGCACCTGGGCTGGTTCAAGCAAAGGAACATCAAGCCGGGCATGAGCATCGGCAACCTGCCTGCGGCACGCTAGGCCCTGGCCGCTGTCCGCTGCGGACACGGCCACAAAAAACGCAAAAAGAACGCGAAAAAACCCGCCAGAATGACTCTGCGGGTTTTTGCTTTTCAACCAGTGCCAGCGTACCGGCACAGGCAAGGCCACCGTGGTGGCTTGCCTGCTGGCGAATATTAAGCGGACAGTGCTTTCAAAGCAGCTGCCAGACGGCTCTTGTGGCGAGCTGCCTTGTTTTTGTGGATGATCTTCTTGTCAGCGATACGGTCGATGGTCGACACGGATGCTTGGAAGATTGCAGCAGCAGCTGCCTTGTCGCCGCCCTGGATCGCTTTGCGAGCAGCTTTGATAGCCGTGCGCAAGGTCGAACGTTGGGACGAATTGTGTGCGTTTTGCTTAACTGCTTGACGAGCGCGTTTGCGCGCTTGTGCGGTATTTGCCATGGAATTTCCTAAAACAGGGTCAAAGTGCGTTTGCAAACATTAGTGTTTGCCAACCGGTGCGTTCTGTGCGTCTGCCGAACCATGTGTGCCAAACCAGTGCCTGTCAAACATTAGTGTCTGCGTAACAGAATTCTGTACAGCCTTCGATTATAGCGATATTTTCAAGCGGGGGCAAATCAAAAAACCGTGTGTGATGCCAAAAACACCTGAAAATGGGCCTGGCAAGGGTGAATCGGCCGCGATTGTTACCCGCTTGTTACCATATTTTAACCGTTCGCCGGTACCGCGCCCGGCTATAATCTGCCCCCATGAACTTGCTTAAAACCCTCGCCGCCATTTCCAGCATGACCATGCTGTCCCGTGTAACCGGATTATTGCGCGAAAGCCTGTTCGCGCGCGCCTTTGGCGCCGGCGCCTACACGGACGCCTTCATTGTTGCCTTCCGCATCCCCAACCTGCTGCGCCGATTGTTTGCCGAAGGCGCGTTCTCGCAAGCCTTCGTGCCGATCTTGTCTGAATACAAGAACCAGCATGGACAGGAAGCGAGCAAGCAATTGGCCGACCATGTGGCCACGACCCTCGTCTGGGCCACTTTGCTCGTGTCCGCCATCGGCATCCTCGGCGCGCCCTGGTTCGTGTATGTGATCGCCACGGGCCTGTCCAAGGACCCGGGCGCTTTTGACGCGGCCGTGTGGATGACGCGCTTGATGTTCCCTTATATTACCTGCATGTCCTTCGTGGCCCTGGCAGGCGGCATACTGAATACCTGGCGCGAATTCAAGATTCCCGCGTTCACGCCAGTGCTGCTGAACCTGTCGTTCATCGCCGCCTCGCTGTTCCTCGCGCCCTACTTGAAGCAGCCGATCTACGCCATGGCCATCGCCGTGTTCGCCGGCGGCCTGCTGCAGGTGGCCATCCAGATTCCCGCGCTGATCAAGATCGGCATGCTGCCGCGCCTGTCGATCAATCCCGCCATCGGCCTGTCCGACGGCGGCGTGCGCCGCGTGCTGAAGAAGATGGGCCCGGCCGTGTTCGCCGTCTCGGCCGCCCAGATCAGCTTGATGATCAATACCAGCATCGCCTCGCGCCTGGCCGAAGGCAGCATTTCCTGGCTGTCGTATGCGGACCGACTGATGGAGTTCCCCACCGCCATGCTGGGCGTGGCCCTGGGCACCATCTTGCTGCCCAGCCTGTCGAAGGCGAACGTGGATGGCGACAAGACGGAATACTCGGCCTTGCTTGACTGGGGTTTGCGCCTGACTTTCCTGCTGGCCTTGCCCGCCGCCGTCGGCATGGCGACTCTGGCCACGCCGCTGATCGCCACGCTCTTTCATTACGGCAAGTTCACGGCCGAATCCGTCACCATGTCGACGCAGCCGCTGGTGGCCTACAGCCTGGGCCTGATCGGCATCATTCTCGTGAAAACCCTGGCGCCCGCGTTTTATGCGCGCCAGGACATCCGCACGCCCGTGAAAATCGCCATCGGCGTGCTGATCGCCACGCAGCTGATGAATTTGCTGTTCGTGCCGTACATCGCCGTGGCCGGCCTGGCCCTGTCGATCGGCCTGGGCGCCTGCCTGAACGCCAGCTTCCTGTACTGGGGCTTGCGCAAGCGCGGCATCTACCAGCCGAAACCGGGCTGGGCCAAGTTCTTCCTGCGCCTCCTGCCGGCGCTCATCGTGATGGGCGGCGTGGCCTATCTTGGCGCCATGCGCATCGACTGGATCGCTATGCAAGCCCATCCGTTGCTGCGGGCCGGCGCGCTGGCCCTGGTGGTGGCCGTGTGCGGCGTGGCGTATTTTGCGACCTTATTTGCGGTGGGCTTCCGCTTCCGCGACTTCAAGCGCCACGCGTGACAAGCTGTGCAGGACGTTGTTGCCGGCGTCTCGCCGTACTGGCGTACTGTCTTCGACTTGGCGCCTAGTCCTGCGCAGCTTGTCCGGATTGTGCAGGACTTTGTTGCCGGCGTCTCGCCGTACCGAGGAAAGACGAAAGACGAAAAAAAACCCGCCGAAGCGGGTTTTTTTTCGTTGCGGCGCAAGCTTAGGCAGCTTTTTGCGCGCGACGACGGGCGGCGAAACCGACCAGCGCCAGGCCGCCGAGCAGCATGCCATAGGTTTCTGGCTCAGGCACTGGCAGTGCCGAGACGGAACCCAGGTAAGCGGCGTTTTTCAGACCCGTCAGGCCCGTGACGTGCACGGTGTACGAACCGGCGGCCAGTTGACCATCCCAGCTCAGGCTCTGGATGCCGGTAGCGGCGGTGTAGGTCAGGTTGCCGTAACCCAGCAAGGTGGCCGAGAAATCCTTGATCGCGCCTTCGACCACGGAAAACGTTTGCAGCGCGCCAAACGAGGTCGACGATGGCGTGACCAGTTTGAAGGTCCAGAAGTCATCAACCACGCTGTTTGCGGCAAACTTGGTGGTGATGGCCGACAGGGTGTCGGAACCCGTTGGATCCAGGATACCCAGGTCGTACGTCGCTGCCGATGCGCTGAACGATGCTGCTGCCAGAATGCCTGCAGCGATAAATTTCAATTTCATAGTTTATCCTCAAAAGTAATTTATGGCTGCAATGCGCAGGCCACCAATAGTTTTAGTACCGGAAGTACTGATGAGGATGGTAGCATAATTACATTGATTTAATTATAAATATTTTATCTTAGTTTCACCTGTGATAACTATTTTTCAGGTGCAATAGTTACCTGAGCCGATTACTTTCCAGGCAAAAACAGTTCACATGGTATCGATGGCTTTTTAGCTTACTTTTCAGGTGAAACTGCCTGTTCCGGGGCTGGCGCGGGCAATTCGACCTCTTCCAGCGCAGGCGCAGGCTCGGTTTCTTGCGTAGGGGAAATAGGACGAGAAAACAACGCCGGCGCCCGCACGTCCGGCGCGGCGGGCGCGTCATCGCTGCCAGGCGCCTGCGCCGCACCGGGTGGCGGTGCTGGCTGGGCAGGCAACATGAACTGCCACTCCGACAGGTGCGTCTTGCCTTCAAAACCGGCGTAACGGGTCTCGAAGTTGCCAACCTTCAATGGTGCCGCCTGCGACAGGCTGTGCACGCCGATGATGCCCTGGCTACCCGGCTGGTACAGCAAACCCCACTCGGCACGCCCCGTGACGGGGTCGACAAACAGCTTGCGCAAATGGCGGCGCATTTGCGGAAAGCGGGGATCGCGCAGCAAGGAGGCCAGGGTCGGCGGCTGTTGCGGCTGGCCGGGCGGCGTGGCGGCCGCATAGCTGTACAAGGCGTCGGAAAACTGCGCGCCGATGTCGAGCAATTCCTGCTCGGCCGCCTGGCGCTGCAGCAGCGAGCCCATCTTCAGCCCGGCCGCCCCCACCAGGCCCAGGATGGCCACCAGGATGATCAGGCCCAGATACGTAAAACCGCGCTGGCGGCGCGCAGGACGGTGCATGGTCGCTACCAGTCGGCGAACGGCGTGCCGCTGCGGTCCTTGCCGGGCGCACCGCTTTTCACGTCATACACCTGGCCCGGCGTGTCGTCGGGCGGCGGCACGGTGACCCAGCTGGCGTCGCTGTCGGTGATGGGATCGATGGGCATGGCGCGCAGGTATTTCTTTTCCACCAGTTGCTCCAGAGAGTCGGGATAGCGTCCCGTATCGCCGTGGAACTGGTCGATGGTCGTGCGCAGATTGCGCAAGTTATCCGCCAACACGGTTTCCTTTGCCTTGTCGAGACTGGGAAAGTAGCGGGGCACGGCCAGGGTCAGCAGCAGCGCCACGATGCCGAGCACCACCAGCAATTCGATCAGGGTGAAGCCGCGCCTGCGGGCGGGAAGGATGTCAGCAGCCATGGTTCACCATAGACGGTAAGGCACGTTGTTCAAGCCGGTCTTGCTGGAAGTCGAGTACACGTCGTACACGT
This sequence comes from Janthinobacterium rivuli, assembly GCF_009208735.1. Classification (GTDB taxonomy): domain Bacteria; phylum Pseudomonadota; class Gammaproteobacteria; order Burkholderiales; family Burkholderiaceae_D; genus Janthinobacterium. The sequence continues at coordinate 43,128 of NZ_WFLJ01000007.1, forward strand.
CGTCGCCTTCGCGCGGCTCGGTCGCTTCGCTGGCATAGCTGCGCTTGCCCCACGTCTGCGCATCGCTCAATCCCGCGTCCGCATTGAACGGGTCGCGCGGCACGCGGCGCAGGAAAAACAGCTTGCTGCGCTTCGGGTTGCGCTGGTCCGGCACGCCCTCGACCAGCAGTTCCAGACTTTTCGGGTAGCCGCTGGCGTCGGGCGCGCGCAGGATGCGGCCCTCGTCGCCGGCCCGTTTATAGGCGTCGAGCCCCTGGCGGATCTCGCGCAGCGCGCGCCGCAATTCCTGCTCCTGGCGCCGCTGCACCGTCACCTGCGTGACGGGGATCACCAGGGTGGCCAGCACGCCCAGGATGGCCAGGGTCACCAGCAGCTCGATCAGGGTGAAGCCGCCCTGCTCCCCCTGCGCAAGATGCGCCGGTCTCATTTGGCGGGCGGCGGCGCCACCGGCACCGGTTGGCTCGACGACAGCGGCAACGGCGCCGCCTGCAGCGGCACGGGCTGGCCGGCCGATATCGGCAAGGGCGAGGCGGCCGGTTCGGGCGACGGCGCGACGGCAGGCGCGGGCACGCTTTGCGGCAAGGCCGATGGCATTTGGACGGGTTCCATCAGCGGCTGCGCCGGCGCCGGCTGCATGCCGACGGCGGACGGACCGGAACGCACGATCACCGTACCGGGCATCTGCGTGGGCGCCTTGGCTGCCATGTCGGGACGGCGGCGGAAGCTGCCTTCCGTGCCGGCCGAGAATTCCGATTCCTTCGCTTCCGGGCGCTGCACCGTGCGCACCAGGTGCGGCGTGATCGACAGCACGATCTCCGTCTTCTGGCTGTCATCCTTGCTGCTGCCGAACAGGCGTCCCAGCACGGGGATGTCGCCCAGGCCAGGCACCTTGTTGCCCGAGCTGCGCTCTTCATTGTTGATCAAGCCCGCCAGCACCTGGTTTTCGCCATCCTTCAGCTGCAGCATGGTCGACGCCTGGCGCGTGCCGATCTGGTACAGGGTCGAGCCGCTCCGGGTGGTGGTGGCCGCGCCCAGGTTGCTCACTTCGAGCGAGATGCGGATGCCCACTTCATTGTTCAAATAGATGGTCGGCTCGGCGTTCACCGTCAAGCCCACGTCCAGGTAGCTGATCGACTCGGAAGCGAAGCCGCCCGTGCCCGGCGAAATGGTGGTGGTCACCACGGGCACCCTGTCGCCGATGACGAATTTCGCCTTTTCCCGGTTGCGCACGCGGATGCGCGGATTGGCCAGGATGTTCGCGTCGCCGTCCGTCTTGTTGGCGTTCGCCGTCACGGCCAGGTTGCTCACGCCGATAGTACGCTGGTTCAGATTATTCAGGTCGTTGACGGTCAGCCCGATCCCGCCCGAGGTGGAAAGCGGCGTCAGGGTCAGGCTCGATGGCCAGGCCACGCCCAGTTCCATCAGGCGGCTGCGCTTGACTTCGAGGATTTCCAGCTCCAACACCACTTCCGCCTCGGGCACGTCCTGCAGCGCGATCAGGCGCTCGGCCAGGCGGATCGCCTCGGGCGTGTCGCGCACGATGACGAGGTTGAGCTTTTCATCGGCCACCACGTCGCGCGTCTTCAAGATGGTCTTGAGCGTATTGGCCACCTGCTTGGCGTCCGCGTTCGCCAGGAAGAAGGTTTTCACCAGCACTTCCTGGTATTCCTTCAGCTTGGCCGCCACGTTCGGATAAATCAGGATCGTGTTCGCGTCCATCACCTGCTGCTCCAGCTGGTTCGTCACCAGCAGGAAGTACACGGCCGATTCCACCGTGCTGTTTTTCAGGAAGATCGATGTTTTCGCGTCGGCCTTGACGTCCTTGTCGAAGACGAAATTGAGGCCGGAGCGGCGCGCGATCAGCTCGAACACCTGTTTTAACGGCGCGTCGCGAAACTCGATCGTGATCGGCTGCTTGTACGACTTGGCCAGGCCCGATTCGACGAGGGGTGGCGCCGTCTTGTCATCGACTTCGCGCAGCAGCGCGCGCGCGCCGGCGTGACCTGGTTGCTCCGTCAGGATGGCGTTCAGGCGCTGGCGCGCCGGGTCGTATTGTTTGGCATCGAACGCCGTGCGCGCATCGGCCAGCAATTTCACCTGGCGCTGCTCGCGTTCGAGCGCGCGCAAGCCGCTGTTGGCGCGCTCGTTCTGCGCATCGATTTCCAGCACGCTCAGAAAGCCCGCGCGCGCCTGCTCGCCCTGCCCCGCCTGCGCCTGGCGCTCGGCCTGCTGCAGACGGCTGCCGGTGGCCCGTTCGCGCGCCTGCAGATAGGCGCTGCGGTATTGCGCGTTGCCGGGGTCTTGCCGCAGCGCTTCCTGCAGCTTTTGCAGGCCGGCCGGCACCTGGTCTTGCGCAATCAGCTCGCGCCCGTCGCGGTAGGCTTGCTGTCCTGCGCAGCCGGACAGCAGCACCAGCAGCGCCAGCAACGGCGCCGGTGAATAGGAACGAGACATCAGTCGAGTACTCCAATGTTAAGCTGCTGAACCTGGTTCAACGGCAGATAAGTGAGCGTCATGACGGGCGGCGCGATCGTCACGACCTTGTAGGCGCCATCGATGACGGTATTGGCGCGCACGATATAGGTCTTGTCGGCGCGCGACAGGAACACTTCCCACGCGCCGTCGGCGGCCGCCTTGCCCAGATAGACGAAGGGCAGTGGCGGCGCCATTGGCGCAGGTGGCGGCGGCGCGGCCGCGACCACCGTTTTCGGCGGCGGCGGGGTCCAGTCCTGGCTCCGGAAGACGCCATCGGCGCCGCCAAAGGTCTCGCCTTCCTCGCCCGCCACCTCGCTGCGCGGCAGCAGAACCAGGATGGCCGGCTGCGCCGCCTCCGCCTTGCCGGCCGGCTTGCGCGCGGGCGCGACGGCCCGCTCGACGGCTTCGGCCACGTCGGTCACGGGCTGGCGTTCGCCGAACAACAGCAAGGCGCCCGCGCCCAGCACGCCGGCCAGCAGCAGATAGTGACGCGGCGTCATGGCAACGCTCCCGCGCTGTCAGTTAAATAAAACGTCAGGCGCAGGCGCGCTTCGAGTTGCGTGTCGGCGATCTGCTCGCGGCGAAAACTCAGTTCGTCGAGCGAGGCGAAGGGCATGGCGCGCAGGGCCTGCAGCGCGAACTGCCACACGGCCGCGTAACTGCCCTTCAGCGGCAAGGTCACCTGATACGTGGCGACCCCGCTGGCCTTGTCGTAACCGCTCTTGTATTCGCCTTGCGCCAGCAGCAAACCGTTTTTCGCGGCCAGATCGAACAGTTGCTTGACTTGCTGCTCCGCGTGGCGCTGCTGCCCCAGGGCGGCATAAAAGCGCGCCAGGTTCTCGCTGGCCGTCGCCGGCGGCGCCAAGGCAGCCACGGCCAGCGACGGCTGCGGCAAGGGCCGCGCTTCCAGCCGCGCCGCCACGCTCCGCTGCTGCCAGGCCCAGATCCAGGCGGCCGCGCCCAGCGCGAGCAGGGCCACGGCCAGGCAGGCGGGCGCGCCCAGGCGGCGCAACAGCAGTTGCGCGCGCAGGCGCAAGAGCGCGAGGTCGATGGCCATCATGGCGTGCCCCAGCGCGCTTCAAGCTGGAAGCGCAAGGGTTTGTTCGGATCGAGCGCGTTGATTTCATGACGCAGCAGCTGTACACGGGTGCCGAACAGTTCCTGCTGCTTCAATTGCGCGATGTAGGCAACCATGGCGTCGCTGCCGGTCGTTTCGGCCGTGATCTTCAGCACGCGCTTGCGCGCATCCGGTTCCAGCGCCAGCAGCGCGATGGCGGGCGGCGTGGCGCTGGCCAGCGCATCCTGCAGGTCGCGCCACGGCAGGTTCAATTGCAGGATGGCCGCATTCACGGCCGCCGCCTGCGCCGGCGCGATCAGCACTTGCGGTGCCGGCGCCGGTCCCCGCATGGCGGCCATCACGCGCTGCTGCGCCAGATGCCAGCGTGCCTCGCTTGCCTGCTGGCGCTGCAGCGCGGCGCAGCCAGCCCACGCCGCCGTGACGCTCAGTGCCACGCCCAGCGCGCCGGTGCACCACGCCCACGCGGGCACGCGGTGCAGGCTGCGGCGCCAGTTTGGCGGCGCGAAATCGATATCGAGGCGCGTCATGCCACGCCTCCGCTGCGGGCCAGCCGACCGGCTGGCGAGCAGGCGCCTTCCCCGTCTGGCGTGGCAAAGAGCTGGCAGTGGAAAGCTTGCGCCGGCGCCAGCCAGAGCGCTGGCGGCGCGCCGCACAGCTGCAGCAGCGCCGGTGCGGGCACGCCTTGCAGCAGCGCTTCGCGCATCAGCGTCTGTTCCAGCCAGCCATGGCCGGCGCCCGCGGGGACGGGCAGCGCGCGCACGGCGCGCAGGCGTCCATCGTGCCGCACGCCCAGGGTCAAGGTGTTCTCCTGCAGCTGGCCAAACCAGGCGCCCGGTTTCAGCGCCCCATGCCAGCGGTTCCAGTGGCGCGCAAATTGCGGCGTAATGAAGATCAGGGCCAGCTTGCGTGCGACCGCCACGCGCGTCAGCTGCGCCAGCAGCGCACGCGGCACGGCGCAGAAAAACGGCGCGCGCGCATCCCAGGCGCTGCTGCTGTGCCACACGCCGGGAGGATCGCCATACAGCGACTGAAAGCGCAGCGCGGCGGCCGCCTCGATGTCGGCCAGGCGCGCGGCGCCTTGCGGCATGTCCACGTGCCACAGGCGCGCCAAGCCATCGTCGAGCACCACGGACAGGGGCCAGCCCGCGTATTGGCCCTCTGGCAGCAACTGCGCCAGCGTCTGGCCCAGCGCGGCAAAATCGCCATGCAAGGAATCATCGGGCACATACGCCGCCTCGCCCAGCAAGGTCCAGGCGGGCGCGCGCCAGCGACTGCTGCGCCACAGGCTCACCTTGCCCGCCGCCACGCCCAGGCGCAGTCCTAGTCCGTAAGCTCTACGCATGCAGGGTGACCCTCTTGATTTCCGTGATGGTGGTGGCGCCCCGCTTGACCAGTTCCAGGGCCGCCAGGCGCAGGCTGCGCGTGCCGTTCGCATACGCGGCCGCCTTGATCTGGCGGATCGGCTTCTTGTCGACGATCAGTTCGCGGATTTCATCGGTTAGCACGAGAATCTCGGCGATCGAGCGGCGCCCCTTGTAGCCGGTGCCGCGGCAGTCGCCGCAACCCTTGCCCTGCTTGAATTCATAGCCTGCCACGTCGGCGCGCGCCAGGCCCACGCTGGCCAGCTCACTGTCGTCGGGCGTGTAGTCGGTGGCGCAATGGGGGCAGTTGGTGCGGATCAGCCGCTGCGCCCAGATGCCGTTCAGGGCCGAGACGAACGCATACGGATCGATGCCCATGTGGGTAAAACGGCCGAACACATCGAAGACATTATTCGCGTGCACGGTGGTGAGCACCAGGTGGCCCGTGAGGGCCGACTGCACGGCGATTTCCGCCGTCTCGCGGTCGCGGATCTCGCCCACCATGATCTTGTCGGGGTCGTGGCGCAGGATCGAGCGCAAGCCCTTGGCGAAGGTCAGCCCCTTCTTTTCATTGACGGGGATTTGCAAAATGCCGGGCAGCTGGTATTCGACGGGGTCTTCGATGGTGATGATCTTTTCGCGTCCGTTATGGATTTCCGTCAGCGCCGCATACAGCGTCGTCGTCTTGCCCGACCCCGTGGGCCCCGTCACGAGCAGCATGCCGTAGGCTTCCTGCGCCAGCGCGCGCAAGGCTTCCAGCGAGGGCGCGTCAAAGCCCAGCGCTTCGAGCGTCAGGGCGCCGTACGCCTCGATCATGGCACGCTTGTCGAGAATGCGGATGACGGCGTCCTCGCCATGGATGCTGGGCATGATGGAGACGCGCAAATCGATTTCGCGCCCGCCCGATTCGACGCGGAAGCTGCCGTCCTGCGGCACGCGGCGCTCGGCGATATCGAGTTCGGCCAGCACTTTCAGGCGCGAGATGATGTGCTCGGCCACTTCGATGCCATTGACGGCCGTGGCGTGATCGAGCACGCCGTCAACGCGGTATTTGACGGCCAGGCCGCCGGCCGTGCTTTCCAGGTGGATGTCCGAGGCGCCCGCCTTCAGCGCGTCGTACAGGGTCGAGTTGACCAGCTTGACGGCGGGGCTGGCCGCTTCCGACACGCTGGCGAACGACAGCACGGCGGCCGTCTTGCCGTCGCGCCGCGCGTCGGTGGCGGCGCCGGGCAGCAGGCTGTCGACGGCGCGCGCCGACTCTTCCTGCTTCGACAGGTAGGCGCCGATGTCGGCCTGCAGCGCCAGGCGTATGCTCAATGCCCCCTGTCCCGCGCGCGCACTGAGCCAGGTTTGCAGATCGAGGTCGAAGGGGTCGGCGATCACGCCCAGCAGTTGGCCATCGGCGGCGCGCAGCAGCACGCTTTGGCGCGCCAGCGCCTGCGACAGGGGCAGCACGTCGAAGGCGGGAGCATACGCCAGCATGTCGGCCGTTTCCAGCACGTCCAGGCCGAATGGGCGCGCCAGGTCGCGCACCACGGCGCGCGCCTCGATGCCGCTCAGCTGCTGCAATTCCTCGACCAGGCTGCGCTTCGATTGCCGGCTCAGGATGCGCGCGCGCTGCAGCAGCGCAGGGTCGATGGCCACGCCGGCCACGCTGGATTCGGTTTGCATCATGAAATGTCGCCGGCAAGGTCAAAGATGGGCATGTACAGCAGGATCACGATGGCGCCCACGACCAGGCCGATGGCGGCCATCAGCAAGGGTTCGAAGGTGCGCGTGAAACGGTCGATCCAGCGGCTGATCTCGCCGTCATAAAAGGCGGCCGACTGCGTCAGCATGGGGCCCATGTCGCCCGTGCGCTCGCCCACGCGCAGCATGCGCAGGGAAATGGGCGTCGTCAGTTGATGCTGTTCAAACGCCGACGAAAGGGGCTGGCCCGCCTCGATGGCGCCGCGCGCCTGTTGCAACGACGCCTGCATGCCTGGGGACACCATCGCCTGCACCGTGGCGATCGCCTGCACGATGGTGATGCCGCCCTCGGCCAGCATGCCCAGGGTCAGGTACAGGCGCGACAGTTCATAGATGCGCACGCGCTCGCCGATGCCGGGCAACTTCGCCAGCAGGCGCGCCACGCCGCCGTGGCGCAGCACGCGCCGCACGGCGGTGACGATCGCGCCGCCGCCGATCAGCAGCCCGAGCAACAGCAGCACGCCATGTTCGGTGACGAACTGGCCCCAGCTGAGCATGACCTGCGACATCCACGGCAGGTTGCGTCCGGCGCCTTGGTAGACCTCGGCGAAGCGCGGCACGACATAGCTGATCAGGAAACCGCTGACGCCGCCGCCCACGGCCAGCAAAATAGTGGGATAGATGGCGGCGCTGACGATCTTGCCGCGCACCGTATCGATGCGCTGCTGGTAGTCGATGTAGCGCGACAAGGCGCGTGGCAAGTCGCTCGTGCCTTCGGCCGCCTTGACGATGCCGATATACAAGGGGGGAAACAGTTCGGCCTGCTCCGCCAGGGCGGCGGAAAAGCGCTTGCCTTCGCGCAAGCCTTCCAGCAAGCGCGTGAGCACGCTGCGCGTGGCCGGCGACGCTTCCTTTTCCAGCAAGGCTTCCAGCGCTTCGACGATGCCCAGGCCCGCTTGCAACAGCGCCAGCAATTCCTGGCTAAACAGCAGCAAGGGCAAGGCCCGCGCACGCTGGCGCCCGGCCGCACTGAACGGCGTGGCCCGCAGCGGACGGATGGCGCTGACGAACAGGCCGCGCGCCTCGGCCTGGCGGCGCGCGTCGGCTTCGTCGCGTCCGTCGATCACGCAGGTGTGCAAGGTAGCGACGGCCTGGTCCGTGGAAAGCGCGCGTACTTCAAACTGCATGATGGCTTGTCCGTGGCGAAAGAGTGGGCGCGCTGGCCTTATTGCGAGCTGATGTCGGCATTCTCGCCGCTGCCGCCCGGCTGGCCATCCTTGCCCGTCGAGACGATGTCATATTCGCCCTTGCTGCCCGGTGCGCGGTATTGATAGGCGTGGCCCCACGGGTCGAGCGGCACGGCCTTTTTCAGGTAGGGGCCATTCCAGCGCGTGCCGGCGGCGGGCGGCGCGACCAGCAGCGCGGCCAGGCCTTCTTCCGTGGTGGGATAGCGCCCCACATCGAGGCGGTAGGTGTCGAGCGATTTTTCGAACGCCTCGATCTGCGCCTTGGCCACCGTCACTTCGGATTTGCCCAGCTGGGCGAAATACTTGGGGCCGACATACGCCGCCAGCAAGCCGATGATCACGATCACGACCAACAGCTCGAGCAAGGTAAAGCCGCGCGCATGGCGCGTTGCCGCAAGGTTCTGCCTGTGTGCTGCATGCATCCGGTCACTCCTTATTGCCTACCTTCAATACATTGCGTCGCCGCGCGCAACGGATGGCCACGCACGGGCGACACGCGCTTGCCTGATGCTTACCAGCCTACCATGCCGATTATGGTTAATACAATCTTTTCTTTGTACTGTGAACAACAAATCACCGAGGAAACGATCTGGCGCAATAAAGGGACGGTAGGCGCTTGCACTCTCCGCGCATGTGTCAGGAATCAACTATTTTCGCGTAGGAAACCTGTAACTATCGGTATTCAAATCATAGTATTACATGAACTTTATTCATTCATTATTTGTAACTTTCAAATTAAATTTGAAAGAATATCGAACAATCAAATTGCCTATTTTGCTATAGTAAAAATCAATTTTCTGCGCATTGGTCTTATCCGGCCGCGCGGAAAAGAGCCTCCAAGACGCAAAACATATTGCATCCGACATAACATCAAGGGAAAATTCATGACTCGTATCGTGCATTCGAAGGCAGCTTCCGCAGCAAGTCCCTTCTCCGCCAAACGCTTGACCGGCGCCGCCATCCTGGCCCTGTCCGCCGCCTGCGCCCCCGCCGCCATGGCGGACGTGATCAACTTCGATAATCTCGATAGCCAGTTCGTCGGCCACGGCGACGCCCTGGAAATCGGCAAGTTCCTGTTGACGGGCGCCTCGAATGTGCCGGGCGCCAATTATGGCGACCTGGTCGGCGCCGTGTTCGACGGCACGGACCCGGCCGCCTGCGGCATGGCGTGCCCGACCAACAATACGAGCAATTACTATGCATCGCTCAACGATGGCATCGTCTACCTCGATCCGCTGAACCCGGGCGGCAGCGTCAGCCTGCAAGGCTTCGACGCCAGCTTCATCGGCTACGCCCAGGGCGTCACCTATCCGGCGGTGGCCGGCCTGCTGCGCGTGCAAGGCTTCTACGCCAACGGCTCGTCCATCTATGAAACCTACCAGTTGGGCGGCCCCATCGGTGGCAACTTCCAGTTTCAGCGCTACAACACCAGCGCCAGCTTCGGCAGCCAGCAATTCGCCTCGCTGGCCTTCTTCGGCTTCACGTGCAACACGGCCGGCAGTTGCAGCGCCTTCAGCACGAACAAGGGCCAGTTTGCGCTCGACAATATCGTCGCCTCGGTACCGGAGCCATCGACCTACGCCATGATGCTGCTGGGCCTGGCAGGCATCGGTTTCGCGGCGCGCCGCCGCCAGCAAGCCTGATCTCCCCTCTTCGATTCCCGCTACCGTCACCAGGAAACCCGACATGACATTCCGTCCCACCTTGCGTCCCATTTCGCTCGCCGTGCTGAGCCTGTTTGCCAGCCTCAGCTTCCAGGCCCACGCCGACGACCTGCGCCGTCCCTACATCGTGCAACTGACCGACAAACCGATCGCCTCCTACACCGGCTCGGTGGAAGGCCTGGGCGCCACCCAGCCTGCCGCCGGCGGCCGCCTCGACCTGGCCAGCGCGCAAGTGCAGCTGTACGGCGACTACCTCGAACAGAAACAGGCCCGCGTGCAGGCGCTCGTCGCCGCCGCGCCCGTGCAATACCAGTACAAGATCGTCCTCAACGGTTTCTCCGCCCTGCTGACGGACGCCGAGGTGCGCCAGCTGCAAGCGAGCGGCGAAGTGGCCAGCATCGCCCCCGACGAGCCGCGCGCCCTGCAAACGAACTACACGCCCACCTTCCTGGGCCTGGACCAGCCGGGCGGCCTGTGGAGCCAGCTGGGCGGCAAGCAGCATGCGGGCGAAGACATCATCATCGGCATCGTCGATGGCGGCGTGTGGCCGGAAAACCTGTCGTATGCGGACAAGGTCGACGCCAACGGCGCCCCGACCTTCGACCCGAACGCCACCCTGGCATACGGCGCCGCGCCGGCCGCCTGGAAGGGCAGCTGCCAGACGGGCGAAGGCTTTACGCAAGACCACTGCAACAATAAACTGCTCGGCGCGCAATACTTCAACGCCGTGCGCCTGACCGAGACGGACAAGATCCAGCACTGGAGCGAATTCACCTCGCCGCGCGATTCCATCGGCGACCCGAATGGCGAAGGCGGCCACGGCACGCACACCTCGTCCACCGCGGGCGGCAATGCGGGCGTGCCCGTCACCACGAACGGCACGCCGCTGGGCGCGATTTCCGGCGTGGCGCCGCGCGCCCGCCTGTCCGTCTACAAGGTGTGCTGGTCCTACAACCTGGCCACCCAACCGACCGGCGCGAAGAACGGCTGCTACGGCGGCGACAGCGTGGCGGCGATCGAAAAAGCCGTGCAGGATGGCGTGCACGTGATCAATTACTCGATCAGCGGTGGCGGCAGCGTCAACGACCCCGTCGAGCAAGCCTTCCTGCACGCGTCGAACGCGGGCGTCTTTGTCGCCGCGTCCGCCGGCAATGCGGGACCGGCCAATACCGTGGCCCACGTCAGCCCGTGGATCACCACGGTGGCTGCCTCGACGCACAACCGTGCCAACCAGGCCACCGTGACCTTGGGCAATGGCGCCAAGTACACGGGCGCCTCGCTCAACTACAACCCGCTGCCGGCCACCACCCTGATCCGCGCCCAGGATGCGGGCCTGCCCGGCGCCGATGCGCAAAAACTGGCGCTGTGCTACCGCGCCGGCGACAACGGCGGCGTGGCCCTGCTGGACCCGGCCAAGGTGGCCGGCAAGGTCGTCAGCTGCCTGCGCGGCACCACGGCGCGCACCGACAAGGGCGTCGCCGTGCTGGAAGCCGGTGGCGCCGGCATGGTGCTGGTCGACACGGGCATCGGCCTGGTGTCTGATCCGCACGTGCTGCCGGCCGTGCACGTGAGCGCCGCCGATGGCGCGCTGATCAACGCCCAGGCGCAAACGGGCACGGCCACGGCCGCCATCTCGCGCTTCGTCACCAATGGCAACGGCCCTGCCGCGCCCGTGGTGGCCGACTTCTCGTCGCGCGGCCCGAACCTGTACGACGCCAACCTGCTCAAGCCCGACGTCACGGCGCCTGGCGTGGACATCCTGGCCGGCGGCACGCCTGCCCTGTCGCGCGCCCAGCGCGACGCCGTGCAGGATGGCAACCTGGTACCGCCGCCAGCCTACATCTTCCTGCAAGGCACCTCGATGGCCAGCCCGCACGTGGCCGGCCTGGCCGCCCTGCTGCGCCAGCAGCATCCGAACTGGAGCCCGGCCGCCATCAAGTCGGCCCTGATGACGACCGGCAGCACCACCTTGCCTGACATCCAAGCGGGCGACGCGCGCGGCATCCTGCCATGGGGCCAGGGCGCCGGCCACGTGACGCCGAACAAGGCGACCGATCCCGGCCTCGTGTATGACGCCAGCCTGGCCGACTACAAGAAATACATGTGCGGCGTCGGCATGACGGCCGAATGCGCGGGCGGCACCCTGGCAGGCTACAACCTGAACATGCCGTCGATCACCATCGGCAACGTGCTGGGCACGCAAACGGTGACGCGCCGCGTCACCAACGTGGGCAGCAGCAGCGCCACCTACACGGCCAGCGCCTCGGTCAGCGGCTACAGCGTGGCGGTGGCGCCGACCACCCTGACGCTCGCGCCCGGCGAAACCAAGTCCTTCACCGTGACCTTGACGCGCACCACGGCGCCGGACAACGCCTGGCAATATGGCGCCCTCGTGTGGAGCGACGGCGTGCACACGGTGCGCAGCCCCGTCACGGCCCGCTCGGGCCGCGCGGTGCAGTCGCCGGCATTGCTGCAGGCCGACAAGGTCAGCGGCCTGCGTTCGCTGACCCTGTCCACCGGCTTTGCCGGCAAGGTGGGTGCCGCGACGGGCGGCCTGAAGGAAGTGACGCGCAGCGAGCACACCATCAGCCAAGCCGCGACGGGCAGCGTCGACACGCTGGCGCAGATGGCCGACGCGTGCAAGGCGGGCGGCAGCGGCGTGCGCGTGGTCAATGTCAGCATCCCCGCCAGCACGGTCGTGGCGCGCTTCGAAATCTTCGACCGCGACACCAGCGAAGGCGCCGGCAATGACCTAGACTTGCTGCTGCTCAACAGCGCCGGCGCGACGGTCGCCACCTCGGCCACGACCGGCTCGAACGAGGCGATCACCATGACCACCCCGGCGGCGGGCAGCTACAAGGTGTGCGTGATCGGCTACGAAGTGGCAAATGGCGCGTCGACCGGCTTCGGCCTGTCGTCGGCCGTCGTCACGACAGCCGACAAGGGCGGCAACCTGAAAGCCACCCTGCCGAGCAAGGTGTACGTGGGCGGCAGCGCCACGGCCGGCGTCAGCTGGTCGGGGCTGGAAACGGGCAAGCGCTACCTGGGCGGCGTAGTCTTCCTTGATGGCAACAACGCGGCGGCGTCCACCACCGTGCTGTCGGTGGAGACCAACAACCCGTTGCCGCTGGCCGTCCCCAGCCAGCGCAACGTGAGAGCGGACGCCAAGCTGTAAGGCTCTCGCTCCAGGCGGTCACACGGCGCGCCCTGCGGGGCGCGTTTTTTATGCGCGACGCGCGTACAATCGGCGCATGAAAGGCTGGTCGTCCGCCACGCGCCAAGGGAGCTTGCATGTCCGTATTTCGTCTCAGCATGGCCATCCTCGCCGGCATCGCCGGCATCCATGCGCTGCCTGTCGCGGCGCAGGCCGCCGCGCCGCGCCTACCCTATCTGGTGCAATTGCGCGCCCCGCCGCTCGCCTCGCTGGCGGACGGCGTGCATGGGCTCGATACCAACAGCGACGCCGCGCGGCGCCACACGGCCCGGCTGGAAGCGCAGCAACGCGCCGTGCTGGCGCTCGTGCCCGATGCCCCCGTGCAATACCGCTACACGGTGACCTTCAACGGCTTCGCCGCCATGCTGACGCGCGCCGAAGTGGCGCGCCTGCAAGCGAGCCAGGACGTGGTCAAGGTGTCGCCCGGCACCGTCGAACACACGCAAGAGGGGGGCGGCAGCGCCAGGGAGCAGGACCAGCGCTAATGGCTGAGCAAGCGCAGCGCGATGCCGCGCGACACGGCCTGCATGCGGTTGCTCACGCCAAGTAATTTGTAGATGCGCTGCAAATGGCTTTTCACGGTGGCGCCGCTGATGCCGAGGATTTGTCCCACCTCGTCATTGCTCTTCCCCTCGCGCACCCAATGCAGCACTTCCAGTTCGCGCGCACTGGCCGCGCGCGTGGCGCCCGGACCGGCCAGCGGCGCACGCTCGCTGCCCTGCAGCGCCAGCCAGTGCAGGTGCAGATACGGCAGCAGCAATTCCAGCGCGTAGGCCTGGCGCGCCGCGTCCACGCTCCCCTTGGCGAACAGGGCAAAAAAGCTGCCGCCGGCCTCCCCCGCGCTGCCATGCACCAGCACGCCGTCGATGACGCCCGCCCTTTGGCCGCCCGCGCGCCAGGCCAGCGCCAGGCGCGCCAGCTGGCCGTGGCGCTCGCGCAGCTGCGCGTGATCGGGCACGATGGTGTGCCAGGCTTGGCTGCGCAGCACGGCCCCGTCGGCGCCCAGCTGCGCGCACATCAAGATGTCATGCGGCAGCAGCGTTTGCAGCGGCCCCTGGCTCCACAGGAAGAAGTCGCCTGGCACGGCGATGCCATGCGCGCCGAGGATGGCGTGCAGCAAGTATTCCTGTTCCCGTCCCGTCAGCAGCATCAGGCGCACACGGCCGCGCTGGCGGCATCGGCGGCCAGATAACGGTAGCCGCTGCCGCGCACGGTCTCGATGCGGTGACCGCAACCGCCTGGCAGCAAAGCCTGCCGCAAGCGTCCCACGTGGGCGTCCACCGTGCGCTCGTCCAGATACACGGCATGGCCCCACACCTGGTCCAGCAGTTGCGCACGGCTATGCACCGTGCCCGGGTGATCCATGAGGAAATGCAGCAGCTTGAATTCCACGCGGCCCAGGTTGACGGGCACGCTGCCGGCCGTCACGCGCAAGGTGCGCGGATCGAGGCGCAGTGCGGTGGCGTCGGCCGCGCTTGAGCCTGCGCGCAAGAGCGCCGGTGTGCGCCGGCGCAGCAGCGCGTGCACGCGGGCCAGCATTTCACGGGGACCGACAGGCTTGCACAGGTAATCGTCGGCGCCGCTTTCCAGCGCCAGCACCTTGTCCTGTTCGCCGTCGCGCGCGCTGACCATGATGATGGGCAAGTCGCACAGCGCGCCATCCTGGCGCACCTGGCGCAGCAGCGCGATGCCGGAGGCGTCCGGCAATTCCCATTCCAGCAGCAGCACGTCGGGAGGATCGGCCGCCAGCAGCACCAGCGCGCCGCGCGCATCCAGGGCGCAGCTGACCCGGTAGCCGGCGCCCGTCAGGTTATGCGCCAGCAGCGCTTGCATGGCGGGCGCAGGGTCCAGCACCAGGATATGGCCAGGCATCGATGCATCCTTCCAAAAAAGTGGCGGCCGTCCATGAAAATACTAGACTGCCCGACAAGTTTTTTACTATGCATCAAGCGTAAAACGGTGACCAATACAATTTAGTTTCCTGATTTATAGCTATTTCAAATAAATAAACAAAAAAACACAGCGGCCCGCAGGCGCGCTGTGTTCTGCTTGGCAAGACTATGCGCGTACGACAGGCTGGCGGCGGCGCAAGGCAAAACCGATCAACGCCAGGCCGCCCGTCAGCATCATCCATTCCGACGCTTCCGGCACGGCCGAGATCGACGCGATGCTGGCATACGTGCTGCCGGCAATGCTGGCGGGCAAGCCGCCGTTGAGCGGGGTCAGTTCGAATTGCAGCAGGTTGCCATTCGCATTGCCCAGGTAAGCCATGCCGGTGTAGTCGAGCAAGCCCACGCCAAAGGTCGTGCCCGCGTTGCCGGCCGTGTTCAGGAAGTCGCCGCCAAAGACGATATTGAAACCGAACTTGCCGCCCAGGGTCACGTTGTGAAACCAGTCGTTGTAGGCGCCGCCATTGCCGAAAGTCAAGGTACCGGGCACGCTGCCGCTGACGTTGCCTTCCTGCGACGCCAACGCGCCAAACGCGCCCGAGAAATTGCTGAGCACGGCGCTGGCGCCCGGCGCCGGGCTGTTACCGGCGATAAAGGCGAAATCGAGGAAACCGGCGCCCGAGAATTGGCTCGTGTCGATTTCCACGCGGTAAGCGAGCGGATCGGCCAGCGCCAGGCCGGAACTGCCAGCGAGCAAGGCGGCCAGCACGGCGCGGCGCAGGGTGAGGTTGAATGTCGGTGCAAACATGGTCATGTCCTTAGAAGTTGCCGGCAAAAATGCTGGCCGAATAGGTGATCGTCACTTTCGACGGATTGGTGAAACTGACGGCGAACGAGGCCGTCGCGCCTGGCGCCAGGCTGGCCGCGTTGACGGTGACGAAAGCCGCCCCCGCATGGCTGCCCGTGGCGTTCGCCAGGGTCACGCCGGCCGGCAAGCCGCCGAACGCCACCTGGAACGGGCCGTTCAAGGCGCTGCTACCCGTGTTGGTGAACGAGAACGTCCCCGTGTATTTCTGCGTCGCGCGGTTGAAGGCCAGGCCCGAGCTGGCCTGCGCCACTGCGGCCGTGATGTCGCGGTAGGCGGGCTGCAAGTCCAGGCTGACGACGACCGGATCGTGGTCCGAGGCGCGGTAGGGCAAGGCGTTGTACAAGTCTTGCGGCTTGGCCGAGTCAATGTTGTAGTCGATCACTTCCGGCTCGTCCGCATTCACATGCCATTCGGCCACGCCAGCCACTTGCGGACTCAGGCTGGCGCTCGCCAGCGCATGGTCGAGGTAGCCGCTCTGGCCGCCAAACACGTATGAATACGGCATGCCGGACGGCCGCACGAAGCGCTCGAGCTCATTGACGAAGCCGGCGCCCGTGATGACCTGGATCGGGTCTTCCGCCCCATAGGAATTGAGGTCGCCGATGACCAGCACGTCCGCGTCGCCGGCGGCGGCCGCCACCTGCGGCACGAAGCTGCCCACCAGGCGCCGGGCTTGCTGCACGCGGGTGGCGTTCCAGCAGCTTTGGCTATCGTTCTGGTCAGCGTCCAGCCCGCTCGACGGGCAGCTGCCCTTCGACTTCAGGTGGTTGACGACCAGCGAGAATTTCTCGCCATTGGCAGCCTTGAACGTTTGCGCCATCGGCGGACGGTTGTTGATGGCGTTGGCGTCCGACAAGGCGCCGCCCACCAGGCCCAGCTTGGCTGGCTTGTAGATCATGGCCACGCGGATGGCGTCCGTGCCCGTGGCGGCCGGCTTCGGCACCACGGCATACGTGACGCCGCCGATGGCCGCGTTCAACTGCTCGACCAGGTAGGTGACGGCTATTTCGCCATTGTTCTGGATTTCCATCAGGCCCACCACGTCCGCATCGATGGCTTTCAGCTCGGCCACGATCTTGTCGCGCTGGCGCACGAATTCGGCCAGGTTGTCGGCGCCGCGGCAATTGCTCTTGCTGTTGCCGCTGCCCAAGGTGCAGCCCTGCCCCGTCTGGCCAAAGACGTTGCTGCCATTCGTAAAGGTCGTAAAGAAATTGAGCACATTCGCGCTGGCCACCTTGACGTTGCCGGATGGCAGTTCCGGGCTGCCCATGCGCGGGTTGTCGCGCGAGAATTGCGGCGTCTGCGTCGGCTGCAATTTGTAGGCGGCGCCGCCACCGCCGATGGCGCCGAAATCCACCACGCCCGTCAGGTCGGCCAGCGTGTCGCCGCTGCGCACGGTGTTGTCCTGGCCGATATAGGGAATGGTGGGCGGCGTGACGAAAATGCCATCATCGAGCACGATCAGGTTGTTCGCATTGGTCGCGATCAAGGCTTGCGCCTCGGCGGAGCCGGCCGGATAACGGTTGGTCGGCACTTCGCGCCGTCCGGCCGACAGGGTCAGCTCGCCGCGCGCGCCCAGGTAGGCGTTCTGCGACACGGTCAAGGGCTGCGTGAAGCGCACCAGCATGCCTTCGACGGCGGCCAGGTTGTCGTTCGGCAGGGTCACGTTGGTCGGCACGATGGCATGGCCCGCGCTTTGCGTGAGGATGGCCGTCACATCCTTGAATTCCGTGTAGGAATTCTTCGCGCCCGACGGCGTGTATTCGACCACCGTGCCCGTCACGCGCACCAGTTCGCCCGGCTGCACGGTGGTGGCCGTCGCGCCCGTGTACACGAAGATGCCGTCCGAGGTCGATGGGTCGCCATCGCCGGCCGCGTCCTGGATGAAGAAGCCGGTGCCCACTTTCAAGGTCACCACGCCTTCGGTCGTCTGCACGGAATTGGCGTACGGGCTGGCCGCGCCGCTGCCCTGGATTTGCGGGATCGTGTGGCTGATGGCGGCCAGGCCTTGCACGGCCACGTCGATCTTGCAGCTGGCGCTTTGCTGCTGGTCGTTGCTGAAGCTGACGATGACAGGGTAATTGCCCACCGGCACGCCGGCGGCCACCAACAGGCTCACGCTGGCGCTCTCGCCCGCCACGCCGGCGGCGCTGAAGTTGGCCAGGCTGATGCCGGCCACGGCCGGCGAGCTCAAGATCGCGGCGTTCACGACGCCATCCACGTCGGACGCGCGCAGCACGGCGTTGCCGCCATTGCCCACGGCCAAGGCCAGGCTGGCGGGGCAGCTGGTCATAATCTGGTGCACGACGGGGCCGCCGCAAGCATGCAAAGGCGAAGCCGTATTGCGCGGCGTCACGCTGCCGGCGGCGAAGTCCACGCTGTTGTCGTCCGTGTCGCCGCAGCCGCCATTCGCGCGCGCAATCGACAGGGTATTCGAGGGCGCGGGCGCGACGGCGCCTTCGAAGCCGTTGGCCGTGCCGAAACCGACCAGGTCGATGACGGCGGCGCCCGTGGGGCTGGTGCCCGTTTGCGCCGTCTTGCTATTGCTCAGCAATACCTTGCCCGCCGTGCCCGACATGGCCAGGCTGCCCGAGGCGTCCGGCGCGGGCAAGTCCTGCGTGCCGCCCGTGCCCTTGGCTTGCTGGACCAACAAATACTGGCCAGGTTGCAAATCGATAGCCGGCAAGGCCGTCACGGCCCAGTTCGAACCGGCGGCGGACGCGTATTGCACGCTCCAGTTGCCCAGGTTGACGGGGCTGGCGCCGCGGTTGAACAGCTCGATGAAATCGTTGCGGTACAGCGCGCCCGTATTGCCGCCACCGCCATACACCTGGCTGATGACGATATCGGAAGCGGCCAGGGCCGGCGCGGACAAGCTGGCCAGCAAGGTGGCCATGACGGTCAGGCGCAGCGGCGTGCGCAAGGGGGAAAACGAGGTGTGCATGAGGGTCCCGGTCGGTAAATAAAGGACGCCGGTCCCGCATGATGGGCCGGCGCGCCACAATTAACAAAAGTATTTCAGACTTGTTATTTGCATATTAAAGGCCGGGGATGACGACTTGATGACATTTGATTAAGCCGAACGGAGTAAATACGCCATCGGCAGCATCTAAAGAAGTAGCTTATCAGCAACAAATAATTCATCTCATTCACTCAAGAAAAGCATTTAGAGCAAAAATGTGATATATTTCAGGCAAATAAGTTTTTATCCTGACAATGGATTGGCGCTTTAAAGTAAAATGCAGTAAGGACCGCAGGAGCAGGCTCCACCCACGCCCGCACCTTGAGTTGCCGATTCGGCGATGCCCACAAAAGCGGCATCGCGGGAACCGGCAGAAATCCCATCCTGAACAGCACGCGCACTGGCGCGCGCGGGATGCACTCTTAAGAGATCAGCTATGTTAAAACCCATCACCCGACTCCCCATACGTGCCCTGGTTCTTGCTGCGGCGCTAGCGCTTTGCGGCGGTTCAGCCCATGCACAAAGTACCCAACAACAGTCAAACACAGACGACAAAGGCTGCCAGGCAAACACATCCGGCGCCAGCGGCAAGGTCAATGAGGCCGACTTCGACGGCACTTACAGTGCTTGCAGCCTAGTCAATGGATTCATCGGCTTTGGCGCGCGCACCAACGATGGCACGAACCAGACGCCCGAGTTCGGCCTGGGCGAGTCAGACCAGGTGCTGCGCCACCCGCAATCCCCCAACAAGGACCATCGCCTGGCGAACCTGCTGGCGCAAGAGGGCGGCAGCGGCAGCGAAGGTGGCTTGCGTACCGGTCGTGCCGGCGGCGAATACCGCTTCGGCACGCGTGACTTCGTCTCTGTGCAAGAAAGTCAACCAATAGATGCTGCGGACGGCTATCACGGCGCGCCACGCGCATATGCTGGCGCACGCAGCGAGTATGCTCCATTTGTGATCTCATCCAGTCGCGAGACCGGCTCACCCGCCGGTGGCGGTGGCGGTGGCGGCGTGGGCGGTGGCGGCGTGGGCGGCGGTATTGACGGCGGCAGCAACGGCGGCAGCCTCGTGCCACCAGTCACTCCGGCCGTACCTGAACCAGAAACCTGGGCCATGCTGATGGCAGGGCTCGGCTTGCTGGCATTTGCCGGACGCCGCAAGGCAGGTCGCCAAGCATAGAAAAAGGCTCGCAAGAGCCTTTTTCTTTATCTGTGGATGTCGACTTCAGCGCCGGTAAACGGCGTATGGTGCGGCCAGCGGGTCACCGATGAACAATCCCTGCGCCGGCCACGCCACACTCCCCCAGTACGCTTCCAGTGCCGTCATGCCTGTCAAGTAGCGACGTAGCAGCACTGTCGGATTGGGAAATTTCTGCCAGTGATTGCACGGCTCACTGACAGTACCGTAGCTAGCCGTCGCGCCCGCCTCTAGCCAGCGCTGGCTGCTCATTTGCGCCGTTCCCTGCAAATCCCCGCCAAACGACGTCAGGTGATCGGCCAAGGCGCCTGGCAGGAAGTGCAAGGTGTCGAGCTTGGCGACCTTTGCCACGCCAGTCTGGTACACCATGATGTCTTGCGCGCCATCGAGTACATCGGCCTTCAGGTTCTTGACCGTCAGCTTGCGCAGGCGCACGACCCCGGCAGGCGGGAAAAAGGCGGCACGGCTGTTGCGCGCACTTTCGCTGGTGGTCAGATAGTACGCGCTGGCGGCGGGCACAGAGAAACCGCTGACCGTCCCGCGATCCACCACAGCCTTGGCCTCTTCCACAAAATCAATGGGCAGCAGCATCGACAGGCGCATGCCCATCTGCGTAAATGGTTGCTGCACATTGCTGTTGAAATACATGCTGGGCTTGCCGGCGTCACACGTCTTCGCGCATTGCCCCGCATCATAGCCCAGGGTATAGGCGGACGTGATGGAATTGCACTCGACCGCGTACGGCGCGCTCCACACCATCAGCACGGCCTGGATATGGGGCTTCAACTGGGCGTCGATACGCTCCTTCAATTGCGCGAACTGAGCCACGCTGAGCTTGCGCGGGCGATTCGGAATATTCACATGCACCACGTTTGCAGGAGGAATGCCATGCGCCTGGCGGTAATATTCGCCCACCGCGATGCTATTCGGCTCGGCGTCATTGATCACGACCGCCAATTGCAGCGCAGTCAATCCTGGCGGCATGGACGGCGCATCGGCACGTGCGATGCCGGCGGCCAGCGCCAGCGAAAGGAAGAGAGATTTATGCAAGGTCAATATCGCCGTTAAGAAAGATCAAAGCAGCCATGCCGCAGCCGCCCACTGTGCGTGACGATTATAGCTCTACGGAGGCCGGCGGCAAAAAAAACGGAGGCCGCAGCCTCCGTTTCATGTCCAGAATTTTTTATCTTCAGGCTTGCAGCTTGCGGCGGCGTGCCATGAAACCGACCAAACCCAGGCCCACCAACAGCATGCCGTAGGTTTCCGGCTCCGGCACCGGCGTGACGGCCAGGATGCCGCTATAGCTGCCGCCAGTTGGCGAGGCCACATAACCGTCAACTTGCAGGAAGTAATTACCAGCAGCCAACGGCGAGGAGCCGGACTGCAGCGACCACGCCTGGTCTTGCGCCGTGAAATTGATCAGATCCAGGGCGCCATGAAACAGAATGCCGCTGGCGTTGCCCAGGCTGAAACCAGTCAGCGTCAGGCCGGAGTTGGCGCTCGGCTTGAGCGACGTCGCCAGCGCGCTCAGGTCGTTCAAACCGGTCACGCTGAACGTGAATTTGTCGCTGAAAAAGTTATTGCCCGCGCCGGCCAGCTGGCCGGATGCCAGCGAAAACGAGCCCAGCAGATCACTGCTGGAATAATCGAGCAAGTCTTGCGTCAGATCCACCGTGGCGTGGCTGATGTCAACCGGCGCCGCATGGGCGGCCAGGCTGCTGCCGGCAAACATGGCGGCCACAAACAGGGATGTCAGGAATTTTTTCATACTTTTCACCAAGATGACTGCAACCGGCTCAGGCCAGTTGCGGGATGGAAACGCAAACGAGGATGCCAATCAGCCAGGCAGGGCTCAAGCCGCCTTCTGGCGACGGCGTGCCATGAAGCCCAGCAGACCCAAGCCCGCCAGCAACATCGCATACGTACCAGGCTCAGGCACAGCCGATACCAGGCTGCCGTTCGCACTGAAAGCCGCGCCCGTGTTCGAGACCACGTTGCCGCTGACTTTCAAGTAATAGGAACCGGCAGCCAGATTGGCATACGACAGGGTCCACTTGTCATTAATGCCAGTCAACAACTGATCGCCGCCCAGCAGCAAGGTATTGCCAACACTGCTGTACAAGCCGAAACCCGTCAGGTTCAGGCCATTCGCGGCGCTGCTGCTGCGCGAGTTCAGTACCACGCTCAGGTCGCTGGCCTGCGCCACGTTGAACGTGAACAAGTCATTGAAAAAATTGCTCTTTTGATTGTTTTTGAACTTATCGCCAAAGGTCAGCGAACCGCCCGCTGCCAGATTGACGGCGCCAGGCGTGGAGCTGATGTCGACGGGCGCGGCAAAGGCTGCCGGAGCGAACAAAGCTGAACCGGAAAAGGCCAGCGCGGCCAGCACCGAATACGTATTTTTCTTCATGCGATTCCACTGAACGTGAATGCGGACGCGCCAGCGCGTCCGCAAGAGTTATTTGATCAAACCAGGCAGAATCATAGCATAAAGCAATTTTTTATGTTAACTATTGTTTAATGATAAGTTACTTTATAGTATCATTCTTAAGGGCAATAGTTTCGCGATGCGGATATCGTCAATAAACCGCATCAGGCGCGCTGGTAGACATCCTCTAGGCGCACGATGTCGTCTTCGCCCAGATAGCTGCCCGACTGCACTTCGATCAGGTGCAAGGGCAGCTTGCCCGGGTTTTCCAGACGGTGCGTCATGCCGATGGGAATATACGTCGATTCGTTTTCCGTCAGCAAGGTCACTTTCTCGCCGCACGTGACTTGCGCCGTGCCGCTGACCACCACCCAGTGTTCGGCCCGGTGATGGTGCATCTGCAGCGACAGCTTGCCGCCCGGATTGACCGTGATGCGCTTGACCTGGAAGCGCTCGCCGATATCGATGCCTTCATAACTGCCCCACGGGCGGTACACCTTGCGATGCTGCACATGTTCGCTGCGCCCCGCCTGCTTCAAGTGATCGACCACCTGCTTCACGCGCTGTACCTGGTCCTTGTGCGCGATCAGCACCGCATCGTCCGTTTCCACCACGATCAGGTCCTGCACGCCCAGCACGGCCACCATGCGGCGCTCGGCGCGCACCAGGCAATTGCTCACGCCATCGAGATACACGTCGCCGCGCACCACGTTGCCGTTGGCATCGCCCTGCTGCACTTCCCATAGCGCCGACCAGGAACCGACATCGCTCCAGCCGATGGCGGCCGGCAGCACCACCGCATGCGCCGTATGTTCCATGACGGCATAATCGATCGAATCGGACGGGCAGGCGGCGAAGGCCTGCTCTTCCAGGCGGCAGAAATCGAGGTCGCGGTAGCCGTCGCGCACGGCCGCTTCGCAGGCGGCCAGCATGGCAGGCTGGAATTGCCCCAGCTCGCCCAGATAGCGTTCGGCGCGGAACATGAACATGCCGCTGTTCCAGAAATAGTTGCCGGCGGCCAGGAACGACTGGGCCGTGGCCAGGTCCGGCTTTTCCACGAAACGCTCGACCTTGCAGCCGATGGCGCCCGTACGCACGGGCGCGCCGCTGCGGATGTAGCCATAGCCCGTTTCCGGCGCCGTCGGCATGATGCCGAAGGTGGCCAGGGCGCCATCGGCCGCAAGCAGCGCCGCCTCGGCGATGGCCTGGTGAAACGCGGCCACGTCGGTGATGACATGGTCGGCCGGCAAGACCAGCATCAGCGCCTGCGGGTCGATGGCCAGCAAATATTGCGCAGCCACAGCCACGGCTGGCGCCGTGTTGCGCCCCACCGGTTCGAGCAAAATACCCAGCGGCGGCAAGCCGATTTCGCGCAATTGCTCGGCCACCATGAAGCGGTGCTCATTGCCGCACACCACCAGCGGCGGCATGACGTCAAAACCGGCCAGCCCAATATCGCCGGCACGGCGGTTGGGCAGGCTGGTCACGCGCAGCGCCGTTTCCTGCAACATGGTCTTGTCCGTTACCAGCGGCAACAGTTGCTTGGGCAATACGGCGCGCGACAGCGGCCATAAACGGGTGCCCGAACCGCCGGACAGGATGACTGGGTAAATTTTCATGGTTTCACTTCGCAAACAGTTTTAAAGGGCAGCGTACAGGGCCGGCGGCGTTTCCGCGCGGCGCCGGCTGCGCCGGTCGCGCGCGTTACCCCAGGCATCGGTGGCATACTCGGAGGCGTGGCGCATCTGGCCGGAACGGTCGACACTATAATCCTTGAAAACGATCATTTCATCGAGCACCACGTCCGGCAGTACGCGCGTATACTCGAACAGCACGCTGCGCACCACTTCCGCGCCGCTACACACATGGCTGCCGTGGCCGATCCAGGTGGGGCCGATGATGGTCGCGCCCGCTTCGATACGGCAGCCTGAGCCGATGTAGACGGGGCCTTCGATACGCGTGCCGCCGCTCCAATCAATGCTGGTATTCAGGCCAGCCCATACGCCATCGGCAATCTGGGTGCCCGGCACCTGCAACTGGGCAACCTCTCCCATCAGCACGCTTTGCAGCACTTCCCAGTAATCCTTGACGCTGCCGATGTCGATCCAGTTGTACTGGCGCTTCTGCGCATAGAAGGGCAAGCCCTTCTCGACCAACAGAGGAAACAGTTCCGAACCGATATCGAAGGGACGGTCGCAGGGTATCAGGTCCAGCACTTCCGGCTCGAACAGATAGATGCCGGTGCTGACGCAATTGGACAACGCGTCGGCCTGCGCCGGCTTTTCCTGGAAGGCAAGTATGCGCCCATCATCGTCGCTGACCACCACGCCATAGCTCGACACCTTGTTCCATGGCACTTCCAGGGTGATGACGGACGCCAGCGCGCCCTTGCTGCGGTGTTCGCGCAGGGCCGCCTCCAGGTCGAGATCGATCAAGGCATCACCGCACAGCACGATCGTCGTGCTATCAAAAAAGCCACCAAACTCCTGAATCTTCTTCATGCCGCCGGCGGAACCCAGCGGTTGCGGCACGACCTCGCCCGCATCGTTCGTGTAGCCTTCGAAGGAATAGCCGATCTGTACGCCGAACTGGTGGCCTTCGCCGAAATACTCCTCGATCTTTTCATGCAGGTAGCTGACGTTGACCATGATGTCGGTCACGCCATGCTGCGCCAGGTGTTCCACCAGGTAAGCCATCACGGGCTTGCCCAGGATGGGGATCATCGGCTTGGGCAAATCATAGGTCAGGGGCCGCACGCGCGTGCCCTTGCCTGCCGCTAAAATCATTGCTTTCATCGTCGGAGATGCTCCATCAGGGTTGGGGAT
This sequence comes from Janthinobacterium rivuli, assembly GCF_009208735.1. Taxonomy (GTDB): domain Bacteria; phylum Pseudomonadota; class Gammaproteobacteria; order Burkholderiales; family Burkholderiaceae_D; genus Janthinobacterium. Next base: position 68,026 of record NZ_WFLJ01000007.1, read on the forward strand.
GGCTGGCCAGGCCGCGCATTTCAGCGGCCATCCTTGCTCAGGGTCACGGCAACGGCGGGCGCGGCGGCGGGAAACAGGCGCGCATACGCGGCCAGCAGCTTGGGCGCTTCATATTCCCATTCCAGTTCATTGATCACGCGATGGCGGCCAAACGCGCCCATCTGCTCGCGGCGGGCCGGGTCGTCCAACAATTCGACGATCTTGCGCGCCATGTCGACGGGGTCGTTCTTCAAGGCGTACAGCGACGCCTGCTGCGCCGACACCTTGCCTTCGACCAGGTCGAACTGCACGATCGGTTTTCCCAGGGCCATGTATTCCATGATCTTGTTCATGGTCGACTTGTCGTTCATGTCGTTGGCCACGTCCGGGTTCACGCATACATCGGACGTGTTGAGCATTTCCAGCAGTTGCTGGTCCGGCACGCGTCCCGTGAAGGTCACGTAGTCGGCGATGCCCAGGTCCCGCGCCATCTGCTGCATCTGTTCCAGCGAGGTGCCGCCGCCCACCAGGCCGAAGTGCACATCCTCGCGCTTCAGGGTTTGCACGATGTATTGCGCCGCCTGCAGCAGCAGATCGATGCCTTCCTGCGCGCCCATCACGCCCACGTAACCGACCAAGTAAGTGCGGCCTTTTTTCAGTTCCGGCACGGGCGGCAGCACGCGCAGGCGGTCCAGCTTGGGTCCGCTGCGCACCACGTAGACATCCTCGGGTTTCATGCCGCCCCGCTCGATGGCGATCTTCTTGTACGACTCGTTGGTGGCGATCGACACGTCGGCGCTCTGGAACGACCAGCGCTCGAACAGCACCATCAGCTTGTAAAAGAAATCGCGCCGGCCGAACTTGGCTTCATACAGCTCCGGATTGATGTCGTGGTGGTCGAACAGGAAGCGTTTGCCCATCGTCAGCTTGAAGAAGCCGCCGATGAGGAACAGCAAATCGGGCGGATTGCAGGCGTGAATCACGTCGAAGCCACGCGCGAAATGCACTTTCCACGCCAGGCGGAAAGTGTGGAACAGCGCCAGCGAATATTCCACGAGGTAACCCTTCGCGCCTTCCGCTTCCAGAGGCAGGTTGTAGCGGTAGATATGGATGCCATCGATGGCTTCGTAGCGCGACTCGTAGCCCTTGCCAGTAGGACAGATGATCGACACTTCATAGCCATTCGCATGCAGGGTGGTCGCTTCCTGCCATACGCGCCGGTCGAACGGCGACGGCAGATTTTCCACCAGGATCAGCACCCGACGCGGCTGCCCCGCCACGGTCTTACCAGCAGATGCCGTCATATTGTTCTCCACTTTGTTCCTTGCTGATGCGCACCAAATCGACGATGTGCTGGTGCGGCTTCAAACTGGCGGGCACGGTCTTGAATTCGGCCGCGCCATTGCCGATGACGATGGTGTCGGCGAAATCGAGCACGTCCTGCATATTCGTCACCATCAGCTTGGAAATGTGCGGGATGTGATTGAGGATGTAATCCTGGTTGGCGCCCGTCAAGGCGGCCAGGTTGACGTTCTTGTCGTACAGCTTCAGTTCGTAGCCCTTGCCCAGCAAATACTCGATGACGTCGACCAGCGGCGACTCGCGCAAGTCGTCCGTGCCCGCCTTGAAGGAAAAGCCCAGGATGCCCACCTTGCGCGCGCCCTTGTCGACGATCATCTTGATGCCCTTTTCCACTTGCCGCTGGTTCGACGGCAGGATGGAATTGAGCAAGGGCAGATCGAGGTCCAGGCTGCGCGCCTTGTAGGTCAGCGCGCGCACGTCTTTCGGCAGGCAGGAGCCGCCGAAGGCAAAGCCCGGCTTCATGTAGTACGGCGATAAATTCAGCTTGGTGTCCTGGCAAAAGATTTCCATCACCTTGTGGCCGTCGATGCCGACAGCCTTGCAGATGTTGCCGATTTCATTCGCGAACGCCACTTTGACGGCATGCCAGGTATTGTCCGTGTACTTGACCATCTCGGCCGTTTCCACGTCCGTGCGCACCAGCGGCGCATCCATCTTTTCATACAGCTGCACCAGCAGCGCGCCAGCCTTTTCGTCGGACTCGCCGATGACGGTCTTCGGCGGATGGTAGTAATCGTAGACGGCCGTGCCTTCGCGCAGGAATTCCGGGTTGTTGCACACGCCGAAATCGACGCCGGCCATCTTGCCCGATGCCGCTTCCAGGGTCGGAATGACGAGCGAACGCATGGAGCCGGGCAACATGGTCGAGCGCGCGACGACGACGTGGAAGCTGTCCTTTTCACGGATGGCGGCGCCGATTTCCTGGCACACCTTGCGCACGTGACTCAGATCCAGGTTGCCATTGAGTTGCGAGGGCGTACCCACGCAGATGAGCGACATGTCCGAGCCGAAGACGGCGTCGCGCACGTCGAAGGTGGCGCGCAAATGGCCGCTTTTCACGGTGGCGGCAATCATCTCGCCGATGTCTTTTTCGATGATGGGCGTGGTGCCCTGGTTGATCAGGTCGACCTTGGTCTTGTTCGGATCGACGCCGATGACTTCGTGTCCATCCGTTGCCAGGCAACCGGCAGAGACCGCACCCACGTAGCCAAGGCCAAAAATACTTATTTTCAAAATATGCTCCCTTAATAATTAGCCGGCGACGCCTGCGGCATCAGCTCGATGTGCGTCACGATTTCAGTTGTTCCCTGCACCCTCACGCGCCAGGCGGCGCTGGCGATCGGTGCTTTCTCGTCGAAGCGGCGCGATATCCAGCCGCCAGGCGGTGTATCGCTGCCGCGCAAGAGGTCCAGCGCTCCATGCGAACAACGCATGCGCAATCCGGATCGCAGTCCCTGCGCCTGCAATTGCCCCTCGTTAACAGTGACCACGCAGTGGTCGCCGAACTGCCAATGCACGGAAATATCATGTACATTTGTACATTGTAATATGTCTTTTACAACTATGCATTTATTATTAAAGTTGAACTCGATACGACGCCGGTGCAGCACAGGATCGGCCAGGCGGCCGTAGCCATCGTGTTCGCCCTCAAAAACTTGCACATCGGAATTCGTTTCATGAGCAATCATGCGCGCATTGGCTTTTTTCAGCCACATGAAATTGCCGCCGATTTCAGACTGGTCCAGGCCATCGACGGCTACCGTGTTATGCGCGGGCGTGCTGCGGAAGTAGTCGCGCCATTTTTTTTGCGTGTGATAGGCGTAGGTGCCGGGATCGGTGAGCAACTCTTCGCCGGCGACGGAGAGGGTAAAGGCCAGCGCATCGGCATGGCCATGCGCGGCAATGGAGAGATAGCCGAGCGGCGCGCAATCGATGACCATGCGCACTTCATCGGGCGTGCCAAAGTCGCTGCCGAGCAGGAAGTAGCCGCCGTCGGGAAACGCCAGTACGGGCGCCTCGGGAGCGCTAGCATCGAGAGCCAGCCATTGTTGCAATCCAGCCGGCCCAAACAGCCAGCGGTTCTTGTCGTCGAAGTACCCAGCCTTGCGTTTGAAGTCGCCGCGATTGAAAAGCAGGGCGCAGCTGGCCAGCAGCGAACGGTAGGGACTCCAGTGTTTCTCATAGGCTAGGCGTACCATTTGCGCATCGTCAGCGTCACCCGTCATGGGCACGTTGCCATCCATGTCCATCATCGAGCAGATGAATTCGGCCATCCGTTCCAGGCGCTGCAGGTAGCCATCGGAAAAAGTATCACCCTGTGCATGGGCGGCCCGCTGGCACAGGAGCAGCATGTCCATCACCTCGTGCTGGTAGTACACCGCCTGTTCCTTGTTCACGCCGTCCGCGAAGTTCTGCTTGAGCGCTTCTTTTTCCATGCCGGCCTTGGCCTCGCGAAGCCAGCGCTTGCTTTCCGACCAGCAAGGCCATGTCACGCTGGCGATATACAAGCCCATATATTCGCCCAGCAAATGGTTATTCGCCGAAGAATGGCGCGAGAAGTAGCCGGCAATGAAATGACAATGTTGATATATGGCATCAAGCCAGCGGCGCTGGAAAGCCAGGCCTTCAGGGCCATGGAACAAAGACGAGTCTGCGCCGCCAAGCAGTTGCCAGGCAACACTCCAGTTCACCAGGCGCACCGCCAGCTCCAGTGAACTGGTCCAATGCACGCCCAAGGGATAGGGACACTGTGCCAGCCACGATTCCAACAGTGCGCGAGCTGCCTGGGCATAGCGCGCCTCTCCGCTGCTGCGTGCCGCCAGAGCCAGCGTGACCAGTTCCAGATGACGACTGGGCTCCCACAGGTATTTGATGTCCCCCACTAGCGCTTCGCTGCGATAGTCAATTGCCTTGCCTAATATCATGGGTGCCAAAGTACCCGTCTTCGGGTCGCGGTTCCATTCAGGAGGAAAACCCAGCGGCGCGTCATGCATGGAAAAAACACGCCAGCGTCCATTCAGGATACGCTCGGCCGCGGCCAGTAGCGCCGTGTCATCCGGCAACTGGCCCATTTCAATAAAGGGCTGTGCGGTGGCATGCCAGCGAGAAGCGGGTGCCTGTGGCACCAGTCCCCATCCCCACTTGGCCGCCTTCTTTTGCGCAATTTGCCTGAAGCGCCAGACAATTTCGGCGCCTCCCATCAACTTGATACGATTCAGTTTCCAGGCAAGCGTAGTCATGGCGCGACACTCCCCGCCTTCGCCCCCAACGCGCGATACAGGGCTTCGATATGCGGCACGATCGCCGCTGCGGAAAACTGGCGTTCGATCTTGTCACGCCCCGCCATGCCCATGCGGCGTGCCAGAGAGGCATCGGCCAGCAGTTGGCGCAAACGTTGCGTCAGCAGTACCACGTCGCCCGGCGGCACCAGGAAACCTTCCACGCCATCGCTGATGGCCTCGGGAATGCCCCCGACTGGCGTCGAAATGACGGGCAGACCTGCAGCCATCGCTTCAAGTACACTCATAGGCAAACCTTCATTGTAGGACGGCAACGCATAAATGCTCGCAGTACGCAACGCATGTTCCTTGTCATTGCCGGTGACCCACCCCAGCAGATGTACCTGCCCGGCGAGATCCATTTGTGCGGCAGCAGCCTTCACTTTGTCATGCTCGCCATCACCACCCAGCGCCAATTGGATGGAGGGAAATTCATCGCGCACGCCGCGGGCTGCCTCAAGCAAATCGTAAGTTCCTTTCGGCTTGCCCAGACGCCCCAGCATCAATACCGTGCTGCTCTGCTCCGCGTGGCGCAGGGGATCGGGCGGAGGCAGCATCACCGGATTGTAGATGGCGACGACATGCTCGTTGCAGCTAATGCTCTGCACCCAGCCCTTCCACATTTCCGACAGCACCACCACGCGCGAAGCGCGATCAAACACATGGCGGATGAGCGCTTTTCCCGCGCTGCCGCACTGCTCGTAAAACAGGTGAAATGCACCACTGTGCACGTGTACGATAGTCGGCCGGCGGCACAAGGTTGCAAGCAGAAAAAATGGCGCCTTGCGCCAGAAACTGGCGCGTGACGACACGTGCATATGCAGGAGGCCAACCCTTCCACTGCACAGCAGTACCAAAAACCGTCCCAGGGCCGAGATAGCCATACGCAGCTTGGCTAGCCGGCTGCCATCGCAGTGCGTGGCGATATACTCGACCGGGTAGCGCTCAAACAGACCTGCTGAACGATATACGTTGACGACTGCGGAAATGCCGCCCATGGTGTCGAAGGACGTACCTATCATGATAATTTTTTTCATTCGCCTGCCAGAAAAATCGTAGAAAACCAGATGCCTTCAACCGTAAGGTTCATTGGTGCAACTTACGCCGCAAGCGCGCGAACGGCAGCTCCACCACATGGTGTGCGGCATAGGAAAAAATGATTGTGAGCATCAAGCCGCACAAGCCGGCGGCAAGCTGGCTCGCGCCAAAGATCAGGTGGCCGCAGTACATCCAGAACAGGTGCGACAAATAAAATACATACGAAATCACGCCAAGAGTACGCACGGGCCGCCAGTTCAGCACGCGAAAAACAGGCCAGTCCGGATGCCTGACAGCCAGCCAGAAGATAGGAAACAGGGCCAGCCCCTGCACCGTATAACGCGCTGTCTCGCGAAATGCCTCGTCACGGTACACGAAAGCGAAGATCAGCAAGCCCACGGCACCGGTCAACAGTAAAACGTTGGCCCAGAGCGAATTAAAAAATACCTGTGCATCGAGCGCCGGATTGCGCCATACCCCCATAATGCAGCCAAATAACAGGCTATCCATACGGGTATCGCTGGCAAGATAGGTACGTGCGGGCTCCGCGTCGAGCAGGAAGACCAGCACGCAGCGCCAGACAAGCACCAATATGCAAAGGGCGAGAAAGATACCCGCCACGCTATGCCGCCCCCAGCGTCGCATGCAAAAAATGAATAGAAGGGGAAATAACAGATAAAAATGTTCCTCGACCGCCAAAGACCAGAAAATGCCCGTGAAAGGCACCAGCCCGGACGCGTCCGCGTACAACATATAATAATTACTGACCTGCAGGATTTGCGCCGCCAGGCCGCCGCCCGTCACATTGTGCGCGATCACGCCGGACAGGCATAGGATCAGGAGGGAAAACAGCACCAGATACATGGGAGGCAGGATCCGGTATGCGCGGCGCAGATAGAAGTGGCGGAAATTGATGCCGCCGCGTTGCTCCAGTTCGCGCCGCAGCAAGGTGGTAATCAGATAGCCGCTGAGGAAGAAAAATACAGTAACGCCAAAACCGCCTGGCACCACATGGCCCAGGCCCGCATGACTGACAAATACCGTCAGTGCAGCAAAGGCACGAAAACCGTCAAGCGATGGCAAATGAAATTCTTTGGTGGCGGTCATCAGATACTCATACGGGAATGGAAGGTGCGCGCGCAAGCGGCCACATAGGTAACGGCGACGTGCCAGACAGCATCACGCATCGGGAGATGCCCTGTGCGGTTTGGCGCGGGCCGGCACGCCGACCGCGATCGCGCCTGCGGGGACGTGCTCCAACACCACGGCATTGGCCCCGATGCGCGCACCACGACCGATTACGACGGGGCCGAGTATGCAGGCGCCAGCACCGATCTCGACATCGTCCTCGATCACCGGCACCGCATAATGTCCGGCCCGTCCGCCAATGGTGACATTTTGCGCCACCTTGACGCGGTCACCGATGCGCGCGCGCGCATGCACCACAGTACCCAGGCCACTGTAGGCGAAACGCACATCCTTTCCCACTACAGCACCAGGTGGCAACACCACGGAAAATAGCAGGCGGTTAAGTATGTACAGGCAACGTGGAATCAGGGGAAGACCCAGACGATGCAGCCAAGCGGCGATGCGGAATACTTTAATCATGCTTTCGCCTGTCAATTCGAAGCAGCCGCACAAAGGATCAACCCGGCGACACGACGATGTTTTTAAGGAACTATTTACCGCACAACAAAGTGCAAATAAAACAATATTGATGCATATTATACACAACATCAAGAAAAACATTTATAGTACACTTGAATTTTTTATATGTTGCATCGAGTGCAAGCTTGCATCGATTTTGGACATGATGCTCGGCAACATCAGCGTATACGCAAGCACCACTTCATGAAAGTAAAAATTGACTTCCTCACTACCGCTGCACATCTTACAACTGGTTCCGGAACCGCTCCCTTCCTACCGGGCTGATGTCTCCACGCTGTTTGGCAAGTATCTGCCACGGCATCAAGTGTATTGCGATATCGTGGGCAAACCAGGGTCCGGCAGCGCTGATGCGAACGGCTTCACCTCATGCAGCACGCCGGCCAGGCATACTGGCCGCTGGCGCCAGGAACTGGCGTTCTTTATCTTGTGCCTGCGCAAGGTATGGTTTGCCACACCTGCACGGTGTGATGTCATCCAGGTCCGGGACATGGTGTCCATCGGACTGTTCAGTATGCTGATTGCTCGCATCAAGGGCATACCGTTTACCTATTGGGTGTCGTTTCTCATGTGCGACGGGCGTATCGAGCGCTCACGCGCCGAACTGGCGCGGCGGCCGGGCAGCCTGCATTATCGACTTGCCCTGTGCAAGGGCTTGTTGGAAAAAGTCTTGTTTTACAAAGTCGTACTGGCACGCGCCGACCATGTCTTCGTGCAAAGCGAAACCATGAAACGGGGGATGATCGAACGCGGAATCGCCTCCGATAAAATGACGGTCGTGCCGATGGGAGTGGATACGGAAATCTTGAAGGCCGGGGTCATCGTGCCGCGCCGCCTGCCGCAATGGGATACCTTGCCGGTAATTGCCTATCTCGGTACGCTGGACCGCTCGCGCCAAATAGAAATATTGTTCGACGCTCTCGTCATCGTGCGCCGCAACCATCCAACAGCGCGCCTGTTGTTAATTGGCAGTTCACCGACGCCATCCGACCTCGACCTGCTGCATAACCATGCGCAAAGCTTGGGCATGGATGACGCCATACACATAACAGGTTGGCTCAGCAGCGCCGAAGCCCTGCCCTTGCTGCTCGGCGCCGATGTCGGCGTATCGTACCTGCCGCGCGGGTCTTTGCTTGATGTCAACTCCCCCACGAAGCTGCTGGAATACCTGGCCCTTGGCATGCCCGCTGTCGGCAATGACAATCCGGACCAAGCTCAGGTGCTGGGCGACAGCGCGGCCGGTTGGCTCAGTGCCAGCACGCCGGAAGCCCTGGCAGAGACACTGAGCACGGTCCTCGACAACAACAACGCGGCACGTGCAAAGGCTGCCGCAGGCGTAGCCTACATTGAACAGCACCGCAGCTACCGCGTACTCTCGGCGGTACTGGCCCAACGTTATCACAGCCTGCTCGGGCGTCTGGCCTAGTGCCGCGTCAATCGGCTTAGTTCGGCACGATCATGGTCTGCGTGCCAACTTTCAGGGTCCGTCCGGTAGTACCGCTGGTTAGAGACACGGCAGGATTCTTGCAGCCCACATCGATCAGGATCAGGAACTCGCCATTGAGCGACTTGGCGTTGGAGACAAATACCGCCTGATCTTCCACGCGGCCCGGCATGAGCGGCACGCCGGTACGCTTCTCGAAGTGCACCCCATTGGTGATTAAGGGGCGGATGCACGCGGTGCGTCCCTTGTTGCTGATCGAGATGTTGCCTGTGGCGTCCGTTACGATCGGCGCCATAGCGTGCATGTTCCACTCCCATGTACGCGCTATGGCAGATATCGCCTTGTCATACACCACCACCGAATCGGTTTCTCGCACATACCACAACTTGCGGATGGCCGACTTCAGCTGCCCCCCATAGGAAGGCGTCGCATCGCCCTCGATGTAATCAAGGTTCTTGGTGGTGGCAAAGGCGGTAATCCTGCCGTTATCCCTGATCGTGGATACCGCAGTGCCGCCGCTGGTTTGTCCGATGCCGCCATCGAAGGTCAAGGCATTGTGCGCCTTGGTCTGGCGGTACCAGGAACTCCACAGGGGCGAACCATAATAGTCGTACCAGCCGCCCTCCGCCAACAGGGGCACGCCGGCGCTCATGATGACAAAGCTGTTCTGGTCGCCATGGCTATGATTATAGGAACCATATGGGCTGGATTTGAAATACACGGAAGTACGGTTCATATCGGCCATGCTGCTATGCATGGCGCCCCAGCCTATGCTGGGCAGCATGATCGCATTCGCCGTCGGCGCCTGCGGCACCACCGTCAACGCGGGCAAGGGGTAATCCGACTTAAGCAGAGTCAACACATCTTCCTTGACCGACATTTTATCCACATACCAGGCGGCAGCGGGCGAGGAGAAATTCAATGCATAGGCCTTCATGATCTGCGCCGACGGCACCGCTTCGTGCCCATCACCGAAGACATGCGTCTGCGCCCCGGGCGGCACGAAATACATGAAGAAGTTCAGAAAACCCTGCGACCACGGTTTCGCATACAGATTGACATTCATCGCCTGTGCCGTCGGTTGCCACACCTGCATATACAGATCGACAGCGTATTCGCCATAGGCTGTGCCATTGGCAAAACCACCTTCAGGGCCACTCCACACGCTCAGCGAACTGACGTACGAGCGGAACGAAAAATCGAACCAGGCATCAGCGGCAGGTATATCGCCAAGGGCAAGAATCGAAATCAGCGCCAAACCGGCAGTGTTGCTGATTGCGTGCGAATCGTATGGATATTGGTCATTACGGCCATTGTCCCTCGCTAAGTCGGCATAAATCTGATTGCCATACGCCGTCACCGACCGCAGCCATTTGGCCCGGCGCGTGGTATCGAGGCTGCTGCCCAGAGTATCAAAGGCACGGATAAGCGAAGAGGCGATGGCAAATGGCGCCTGGTCCTGCTTGCTATAATTGGTCGGTCCCAGGGGATCAAAACCAGCCAGCTCGTCGCCACGCTTGAGCGCTTCAGTCAGAAAACGACTTTCTCCGGTCAAGCGGTACAACAAAACCGATGACTCAAGTTGCCGCGTGCGCATACCAAGCTGCTTGCGGATATCGGCCACCTGCACGGCGCCCGCGGCGGTCAGCACACCGCTCGTATTGAGCGGCCAGATGGCATCTGTGATGAACGGCAATGCGGTCATGTTCCAGACGACATCTTTTGTCAGCTGGGTGACGGCAGCCCCTCTTTGACTGAGCAAGGTAGCATCCCAGTTTTTTACCAGAGGCAAGCCGCCCTGCAATCCACGCGGACGCGTCTTTTGCAGCGCGCGCGCGCGCAGGTCGGCGTTTTCCGGCACCTCATATACCATCGAGGCAGTACTGATGACAAACTTGCGTTCGGAAGACCACTCGGTGGTGGTCGATGGGCGCACGCGCCAGGTGTACTCGCCCAACGGCAGCGCTTTCGACGGCAGATACCAACTGCGGGTACTGGTGAAGGTACGCACAACAGTACCGTTCATTTTCAGTTCAAGCACGTATGAAGCCGGTTCCTGCGGATGGCGGGACCAGGAAAACGTGGGGGGATTCTGCGGCTGGATGAGATTATTCTCTGGCACCGTTCTGATCTCAAGGGGCGTAACCGCCTGCGCCCAATCTGCATGCACTTGACCGCAAGCAGGTATCAATCCCAACAATGCGCAATGCAATATGATTTTAGCGGGTTTCATTTCATAACCTCCGGAACAACAAAAATAGGATGGACCTGGACCACGGCTGCTGGCCGGACCACGTCTCAATAGCTCGATTGCCTCATCGGAGTAAGAAACGTTGATCCACGATTATGTTAATTTGAGATATAGCAATAGTGCTTCTTGGCTAGATGTTTTTTATTTGGAACAACCATCCTAGTGCAACCATGTACAAACAATAATGACAAGCCGGAGATACGTTTTTACCCTCTGAAACAGCTTACAAGCTACCTCAAATCATGCCATTCGACAAGGTCGAAAAGCCTGCAAATGACACCGACTCAAAGGCTCCAAGGGCACCGTTGCAGAAACGAAACAAAATGGATAGAGTGAGTCGGAATGCGGGCTACAGGCACATATGGCGAGCTTGGCAATGTTACTGCGGTGGCCGCAGCGACTCAATTCCTGCCGTTATCCGCGTGACGCGCGGCATCCAGCATGTCGAGCACGGCGGCGGATTTGACGGTATCGAATTTACGCGCGAAAAATTTCCCGGATCCGATCAATGCCAGAAAATCGCCGGTATCGAAGATCGCGGGATCCTCACGCACCGGATTCCAATCTATGTAGTGCAAAGAGACCTTATTCTCATTTTTCATTTCGCCGATCGCCCGCTGCAATACATCCTGTTCGTAATTCTGCAAGGTGGAAGCGAGGGGTGAATTGAGCACAATGGTTTGAAAAAAAATCTCGTCCGCGCAATTAACCGAATGGAAGAATTTTAGATAAATATAATTAGCCGGATCGGCAACAAATGCCAGAAGATAGGCGACGACGGGTTGCGACAGGCACCACGACGTGGATCCCCGATACGGCTGCATGCCAAGGATAAACGTTCTTGCGGGCAGCATATTACTGACTTCGCGCACCAAGCGATTGGCCACACGTCGCAGCCATCGACCAGGCAAGCGGGCATAGAGATCGTAGTAGCAGTGGCGGCGCACCTTGGCGACGAAATCGACACCTTCCGTCAAGGGGTAAAAGTTCATATAACTTGTGCCGCCTCCAGCTTCGAGATGAGCGCTGATCGCCCGCTGGCTGCGCAAGGGGTAATCCCGCCCGCTGAGGAAGACGTAGTAGTCATGGGGACCGTGCTGCGCGGCCAGTTGCAACAGGCTCAACATTGCGGAGACTTGGGAATATCCCCCCCAGTTCACCCTAACCGGTGCGGCAACGAAATGCACCGGGGTCGAGGACACTGCCTCGCGAAACGGCGCCGCGTCGGACTTTGCATCGATGTGAGCATAAAAGTGCACATCCGGTCCGGCCAGCGCACCGATCAGGCGCGCGAACAAAGTCGGCTGGTCGTGTGCCATGACCAGATAAGCAATTTTCATTCATTCTCCAGTTCAACAACAAGCGCCCAGGTTAATATGCCTGCTGGCGATTATCTGGCTGACATCAACATGAACATGCGCGCCAGCCGTGGCGAGATGGCAGAGATGCTCGCCACCTCATCGCGACGAAACAAGATCACTTTGCGCAATAACAGATAATAGGCCAGTACGCCGCCCACAACAGCTGCCAGCAAGCCCAATGCCATCCAGTCGGCGAGCAGCCACAAGGCCAGGCGCGCCACCATGACGGCGCCGGCAACCGGCACACCCAGGCGCGATATGGCGCGCATACCCAAGCCTCCGAGCAGCAAGGGCTCGCGTTGAATCCAGCGCAAGATAGCAAATACCAGCAAATAAGGGACTGCGCTGACCATTATCAGCAGCGGAATATTACGCAGCCAAGCGGCCAGTCCGATCGCTGCATAGCAAATGAGCGACACCCAGATCCAGACCCGATTGTGCGGCCCGATACGGCCGATCGGATTGAGGCCGAGCCACAACGCTTCACCGAGAGTCATGGCGCCTAGCTGGAATAACAGCAGGATGGCGACCCACGTTTCCGAGCCATATCGGTTATGCGTCAGCCAGTCGATCAGCGGCACGCCACAGCCCAGCAGGACGCCGATGCCGAGGCCGAGAATGACGAAGTTCAGCCGGATCAGCAGTGAAATCATCAGGCGGATGCGGCCAAAATCGCCGCGCGCGGCGAAATCGCTGGCCAACGCCGGCTCTATCATGCCCTTCATCATAAAAATCGGCATGAACTGATATGCGCGATCGGCTATGGTCTGAAAGAAACCGAAGGACGCTGTCGCCATAGGCGTAGCAAAGGCACCGACGATAACTTTCATCAACCCGCCGCGAAAAGGCAAACTCAGCATATAAGTCATCTGCGTGCCGAGGCTGTCAGCGACCAGCGTCTTCCAAGTAAAGGCGAAGACCAGCGGCCCGGCCACAGGCGCCTTGCGGCGCAAGGCGAGAAATTCACGCGCCAGCACGACCAGCATGGCGGCGGCAAACAGGCTTTCCGTGACGATCATCACATCAGCCACCATGAAGGCATCGAGCGCGCCGCTGCAGGCCAGCCAGCCGATGATGACAGCAATGCGCAGGAAGGTCATACTGGTCTGTAAGATTGCCTGCCGCCCCTGTTGGCCCAGGCTGTTGCAAAAAACCGCAAAGGTATCCGTGAAGGCCATGGCAACGGCGAACAGCGCATATTGCACCGACAGCAAGCGCACTTCCCTCAAGATAGCTGCAGGCAAGATCAAGTGACCGGCAAGCCAGAATAACAATAACAACAACAGGATGGCCAGCTGCCGCACGGCGATCAAGCCTGTCATCAATACCAGCATTTCGCGCCAGCGCATGTCCTCTCGCAGCGGCGGCATGAAGCGATACACGACCCGATCCATACCGAACATGGTGGCGAACACCAGCAAGCCATTAGCCGCAGTGAAAATCGTAAAGGATACATAGTCGGCCACGCTCAGGTTGCGCACCAGGACAAACTGAAACCATAGTGCGGCCAAGGCCACGCCGATCTTTGCTACCGCGAACCACTTTGCCTGCAATATCACCCGCGCAGCGTGATATGGACTATCAGCCATGCGGCGCACTCGCCGGGGCGACTTGCGGCGGCTTGGCCCAAGCCCGGACGTGTCTGACGGCTTGCTGGCCACGCACCGGCTGCCGCACGTCGGTCCGCGCGCCAAAACGCGCGATCTGCACGACACACGACAGGCAGAAGACGAACAGCAGCTGACTACCCGTATCGTCCATCAGGGTGCGGTTATAGATCAACAGGGAAGCGAACATCACCAACACGCCAGTAGAAGTTTCCATGATGGCCATCTGCATGGGGCTGCCACGGGCCTCTTTCATGTAGCGCCAGCCGGCCATGATGCCGAACAATATCATCGCCACATAGGCCAGGCATCCCACCAACCCTACATCCCACAGCAACACGGACATGGCCATTGAATCGACATGCAGAGGAGCAAAGCGCTGGTATAGGGGGCCCTCACCCAGCCCTGGTCCGGACTTGATGGCGCCAGGGCCATAGCCGATCAAGCGCGTCGGCGTAGTGGCCAGATGATCGCGTGCCCAGATAGCCAGCGCCGCGCCACGCCCCACCTCGCCCGTTTCATAGCTGAAGCTATTCGGATCGAAGAAGTAGCCGCCGCCGGCTTTCAACTTGCCGCTAAGCGTATGCTGGCTGTCGAGCTGCTTGCCCCAGTAAAGGGCGTTATAAGTCAAATAAATCGTACCGCCCAATATTACGGCAAGCACCGTATACCATATCACGGACAGGATGTTCTTCATGATGCGCTTACGCAGCACAATCGCCAGCGCGATAGGCAGCCAGATGAAGGCGGCCTTGACCTCACCCAGCAAAATTATCGCCAGGCACACGGCACAAATGATAGAGGCGCGCCTCCCTGTCATGAGACCGCGGTTCCACAGCGCCAGGCTATAGCTTATGACCGCGATCACGAACATTACCAGCAAGGCACTATTGCCGCCGCCGAGGGGATTGCCGCCAAACGTACCCACCACCGAGTCATGGCCAGTAAACACACGCTTGCTGGAAATAAAGAAATGCTGATAAAACACCACAGGCAACTGTAGCATCGCCACGACGATGAGTATCCACCACAGACGCTTCAATTGTTCGGGGCTCCAGCGGCCCCATGCAAAGGCCAGCAGCACGCCGAACATGGGCCAGGATGACTTGATGGCGACGACGAGCTGTGCCGTCGCCGAACGGTTCAATACCGCGCTGGCGCAGAAACACGTCGCATACACCAGCAGCGACACCATCACGCCAGCATCGGCCGTGCCCATATCCGGCTTGACCCTGGCGCCACGGGAAAACATCAGCTCTATCAAGGCGCGCAAGGTAAATAATACTGCCAGGCCAACCACGACCCAGGGCGCTTGCCGGTTGCCAAGAAAGTACACGGCGGACCCCTGCACCACAAATGTCAGCACGAACACCGCCAGCAAGAGCTGGTAGGCATTCAGTATGAAAAAAATCAGGGCTACAAAAATGGCTCCGCCAAACAGCGTGACAATCACGGGCGAACCCAGACCGACGATGGCGCCCATGAAGAGCGCCAGGATCACGACGACAAAAAACAGCAGTACCGGCATGGCGCGCGATGCTGAAGGGCGGGCGCGTTTGCGCGCACCTAACGGAGCCGACCCCTTGATTCCAAACGCAAACTTCATGATGGTTTCCCTTGTCTATACACCGGGTGCGCCGATCAGTCTGGTACGCGTTTCCTGGCTCACTGCATTCAACAAATCATTCACAAACTTATCTTGCAAGCGATAACCGGCAGCCGTGTCGGCACCGATCGACGACACACGCACCAACATTCCGTCGGGTACGGTGCCTGTCAGGCCCAGACGAATCTGGGTCAGCTTCTGCCCTATGCCAGGTTTGATGAGCTCATTACCGATCGTAATCCAGTAACTGATTGGTTCGCGGCGCTCGCCACTTACCGCCATCAAGCGCTTGACAGGCAGGCGGCCAAAAGCAGTTCCCATATCCTCGACCTTGTCCGACTCCACCGAGAAGCCCTGCGCCGCGTAACACACCTCAGGGCGATGCAAGCCCAGTCCTTCGCTCTGGTCACCGCCATAGGCAATCGACAACATTACCCGACTACCATCGCGATTGATGTAGGTGCGAGTGACCGTCTGGTTATACAATTTGTCGAGTTTCGCCTGCACCTCGGGGTCAAGCTTGAGCGGCACGATGCTGGTATCAACCTGCCATTCGGCAAAGCTCGACGGTATCATCGCGTCCAGATTGAAGCGAGGCTGTGAATCGGCCTGCCTGGCCGTTGGCGTCAACGCTTTCGTCATACCGGCCGAGGCCAGCATCAACGCGCACAGGATTAGGCTGA
This sequence comes from Janthinobacterium rivuli, assembly GCF_009208735.1. Lineage (GTDB taxonomy): Bacteria > Pseudomonadota > Gammaproteobacteria > Burkholderiales > Burkholderiaceae_D > Janthinobacterium. Next base: position 84,300 of record NZ_WFLJ01000007.1, read on the forward strand.
TGGAAAGGGGTTTCGTGATCATGGCTCGCTCCCGACGATGCTGCCAGCCTTGGCCGCACGCTTTTTGACAATCCATTGTAAGAAGGAATCCATGCTGAGTATCAAGGTCAGTGCGGTCAGGAAGAGCACCATGCCGGCAAAACCGTGCAAGAATCCCTGCCCTGCGGCATCGCCAAAATAATAGGTGATCAGACACAGCACGATGACACGAATCACGTTCGCAAGAAACGAGATCGGAATGATTAACAGGGCCAGCATGACGTTGCGGAATGCAGAAGTATGACGCACCAAATTCAGATAGAACAGACCCAGCGCCTCCAGAGTCAGCAAGGTTTGCAAGCCGGCACAAGCATCGGCCACCAGTAACTGGTATTGACCGATTTGCAGGATAACGCCACTACGGGCGATCGGATAACCTGCCATGAACAGCAGGTGTTCGGTCACATACGACACTGCCATTTTCATCGGCATTGTCAGCATGCTCACCAAGGGACCAGGCAACGGCACCATGAACAACATGAAAAAGAAGGGGAACCATAGCAGCACCAGTGCGCGTGCGCCGCGCTTGATCAGCAAGACAGCAACCAGCGCCAGGATGAACGACAGAATTTCGAAGGCCGTGATCAGCTGCGATCTACCGACGATATACAGCAGCATCGCCAGCACGGCCAGAGGCCAGCCAGCGGCCGCCGGCTTAACTGGGGCGGCCAGTACGGCCGGCCAGGTGCGATACGCCAGCCACAGCGACAGAAACAGAATGATCGGGCCATGCGCCTGCTCTTCCGTAGTCCACATACCATTAAATAGCGTGTAGAAAGTCGGGACGAACAGGCAGGCAAGCCCCAATAGCACAGGCCACCATTCCGGCATTGCCATGCGCAAGCCCGTGAGCGGTGCCACCGGCCATGGCTGGATATCGCGTGCCATCAGAAATCTACCAGGACAGAGCCGACCAGCTCCGCGCCAGAATTAGCCAATTGCTCGGAGACTGCAGCTACGTCATCAAGCAAAGTCTTGTTCTTGCGCACCACCAACAATACGCCGTGTGCGCGTCCGGCGATCGCCAGCGCATCGGCTCCGGAGGTAAACGCCGATGTGTCGTACAACACGATATCGTGCTGCGCCTCAAGCTGATTAACCAGTCCACCAAAGGATGAGCGGCTCAGCAACTCCTGTGGATTCGGCGGCAAGGTACCCGCCCCCAATACGGACAGCGACACGAATGATTCAACCTTGGCCACTGCATGCAGGTCGGCACGGCCGGCGAGCACATCGGACAAGCCCTGCTTGCCCTTCAAATCAAAGATCTCGTGCTGGCTAGGCTGACGCAGGTTGGCATCGACCAGCAGGGTGTTTTCACCTAGCTGGGAAAATACCACGGCCAGGTTAGCGGCAAACAGGCTGGCGCCATCACCGGGTTCGATGCTGGCAATGATGAGCGACTTATTGCCACGCGAGAACCAGCGTAACATCAACTGGCTGCGCACCGCGCGCAAGGTTTCCACTTGGCGGCTGAATGGCTCATAAGCTGCCACCAGCTTGCTGGAGAACTTCGCCTCACCCGGTTGCAGATACGGGTAGTCGAATTGCTGCGCCAGTATTTGCTGGATGTCAGCTTCAGTAATCAGCCCCAGACGCAATGCTGCTTCGCCGAAGCGGATGCCCAGCTCCTTCTGCATGCGCAGCACGCGCTCCGCATGTTCAGGTGTGATCTTGCCAGCTTCCAGCAACAGCCGGCCCATGCTCGAATCACCGCGCCCTGGCGCGGTGGCAGGTGCGGGGGCAGCCACCGCCGTATGTTTCAACGTTGTATCCATAAAAAATCCTAATTTAAGCGAAGGCGACGTGGAGCGATCGATTTGAACAAGCCGAAACGCTTGCGTGGCTTGCCAGTCCAGTCAATGACGCCCAGCACGGGCACTTGTGCATGCTCGGACAAGTCGCTGTCGGAGCGCACACGGCGGTCCAACATCTCTGCGAGAATTGCCAAGCCCAGGCCCAGCATGGTTCCCAGGAAAAACGACAACACGGTATTGAGCAACACTTTCGGTCCCGAAGGTTCGATCGGTGGCGCGGCGGGATTAAGTACGGCCACATCGGATTGGTCAGACTGTCCCTCGATGCGGGTTTGCGAGAAGCGCTGCGATGCGATGTCAAAGGCGCGCTGCGCATTCTCAACATCCTTACTCAGCACATTCATTTCATCGCGGGTGCGGTTCAGTTCCAGCACGCGCGTCTTTTGAGCCTGCAGGGCCGAGCGGATGGCGCCTTCGCGTTGCTGGAAAATCTGTGCGTTATTGCCAACGCTACGCGAAGCGACCGCCATTTGCTCTCGCAAATCGGCACGCAGCTTTTCCACCTCAGCCTTAGCGCTCTGGTACTGCGGGTGATTGCTGCTCAAACGCTGCGATACCTCGGCGAATTTCGACTCTGCATTGCCCAGGCCTATTTTCAAATTTTGAATCAAGGGATTCGATGCGACGTCTGGCGAATCGGCAGAACGGCTGCCTGCTGCCATGCTCTGGCGCGACATCGCTTCCATCGACTGTCCCTGGGCGACTACGAGCTGCGCGGATAAGTCATTGAGGCGGTTCGACTCCACGTCCAGGCGGTTGTCGAGACTGACAATGCCATTATCCTGCTGGTACTTGGACAATTTACTTTGTGCCACTTCAACATTGTCACGCAGGAGCTTGATCTGCGAGTCGAAATACAAAGCAGCCTTTTTCATCGGATCAACTTTGAGCTGAATATTGATTTTCTGATATTCATCCGAAAAAGCGTTAGCAATGGCGGCAACAAATTGCGGATCGGCTCCCTTGAAGCTGATATCGACTACACTACTTTCGCGCGACGGCACCACTTCCAGCTTTTTCAGCAACAAATCGGCCAGCCAGTCGCGTACCGTCCCCTTACCGTCGGTTGCCTCGCGGAATTGTTCGATGACGGCGGGACTCTGCGCCAAGCCTAGGCTGTCAACGACACGCAAAGCGACATTCTTGCTGCTGATTATGTCGATTTGCGTCGCCATATAACCAGGCAACAGTTGACCAGGCATGGTCAGGCCAGTCAGTGGATCGACGCCCTTGTAATTAAGCACCAGCGAACTGGTTGCCTGATATGTCTTGGGCAACAACAAGCTGACTAATAGCGTCGTCGCCACAGTGATCAGCAACGTGATCACCACGATCCGCATACGGGCTCGCAGAATCAGTAAAATTTGGGAAAAATTCATAATCTAACTCTCAACTCTCTAAAATACCAGCCGTATCGCGGTAAGAATCCAGCTCTGGTCTTGATCAGAACAGACTTTCTTGTACATAGACAACATCATCCACTTGCAGCAAGTCGTCATGTTTGGCCGTGATGACCTGCATCACGCCATTCGCGTCGCGGCGCTTGATGCGCATGTTGCGCTCGGTGCCGCGTACCGTAAGGCCGCCACCGACCGACAAGGCTTGCAGGACCGTCATGCTGCGTTCCAGACGAAAGGCGCCAGGACGCTGCACTTCGCCATAAATGTAGAAGCGTGGCGCACGTTCAACATAAATCACGTCATTACCAGCCAGGTCGAAATCCCGGTTCAGGTCCGCGTTGCGCACCATATCGATAACGTCGATGCTTTCCTTGCTCGGCTTCCCACCGCGTTTGCGGATCAGGCTAACCGTATCGCCGCCTTCAACGCCAATGCCGCCGGCCATTGCCAGCAAATCCATCACGCTGCGCTTGCCTTCAATCGGATAGCGGCCTGGACGGTTGACCTGCCCCAACACGGATACCTGCTGGCTTTGCAGAGACGTGACGATGATATTGACCTGAGCCTTTCGCAGGAAATTGCCGCTTTCAAGCAATCCGCCAATTTTCTTTTCCGCCGCTGAGACAGACAGTCCGCCCAACGCCACATTGCCTACCAATGGAAAAGTGATTTCGCCCGCCTCGCTCACTCGCGTCTCCAGCGCCAGATCGGGATTGCCATACACGGAAATTTTTAACACATCTCCAGCTCCCAGCTGCACGTCTGCCGCGCCAGCAAACCCGGCGCTCAGGGCCAGCAAGCACGCCATACACCACATCGAAAATCGTTTCATGATACGCTCACTTCATAGTCAATTAACAAGCAAAAAAAGCTGCGGCTCACTTCAAGCCTGCAACGCCACGATCATTGGCTTCCTTGGAAACCGGCGCCGCCGGCGCTGGCACGGCAGGCCCTGGAGTCGCGCCTAGCGCAGGGGTGCTGGCCGCAGGGGTGCTGGCCGCAGGGGTGCTGGCCACAGGCTTGCCAGTGGCCTCCTTGTTCAGATACTCGATCTTGGCTACGGCACGCAGGCGCTTCAACTCCGCATCGGCGATATCTTTATTTTTTTTATTAAAAAGGAATTGCTCGATCTGCGGTGCTGCCTGTGCCAGGCTGGCAGGATTCTCGCGTATATCAGCAAGCGAGATCAGCAATGTACGATCCCCTTCGCGAATGATGAACAGCTGTCCTTTCGGCATTGCCAGCAGTTTCGAGCTCAATTCCGGCGCCAGATCAGCGCTGGTACGCGACAACTGCGTGCGCGCATACTTGACTTTATTCGCATCCAGCCAAGTGGCGACGTCTTCCAGCGATTTGGCGCTGTCCATAGCAGCCTTGAGCTGGTCATTCATGTCAGCGCTGGCGATGATCAGCTCTTTCATGTCGAACTGCCTGCGTTGGCTGAAAAACTGTGGATTCTTGTTGAAGTAATCTTCCACCTCTTCCTTTGTCGGTCGCGCAAGGTTCCCAATACGCTTTTGCATGTAAGCTTGCGCAACAATGAGCGCCTTGGCTCGTTCGACGGCCTGTACCACCTTCGGATCGCGGTCGACTTTTTCCTTCACAGCCTCATTCTGAAGCAATTGACGGTCAATCAGGGACTCTAGCAACTGCTTGCTGGCGACGTCCTGCTGCGACGCCTGAACATTGGCACGCTGCATTTCTTCATTAAGCTGCAAAACGGTAATTTCCTCACCATTCACACTGGCCAGCGCCTGGCCAGGCTTCTTCTCCTTGTCACCGCAAGCTGACAGGCCAGCCACAGTCAACAAGACCAAGGCTGCACACAGCAAACGGGGGGGTAACACTGGCTTGCGCACGATCAAACGTGCATTGTGCATATGGTTCAAAATTACTCCTTCGGTTTAGGTAAGGAAATCACGCGTTGCTAACTATAGACTTCTACACAATGCTTGCGCAAAAAAAACATTGTTAAAAAAACATAGATTTCCGAGAGAATTATGCCGCCTCAGCAGATAATTGTCAATATTATAAATATGATACACATTATACAATGTCGCCAGAAGAGTATTTGCTTAAAAATCTATTAAGAAGGTTTAAAAACAACTGTTTCCGCAGAAAACTTAACATGGAGAAACATTATTCCCCCGCGTATAGTTTTAACAGAATAGCACTTCTTGTGAGTGATAAACGACGTTGGCTTGCATGCTGTACGCAGGAAGCAAATTTGTACACGAGGTGTGCAGGAAGGAATGAGCCTGACTTTAACAAGCTGCGCCGAAGCAAAAAAACGAGCCAGTGGCCAAGTGCGGCAGAGCGCCCCCCTGGCCAATGCCCAGCATAACGGCCTGGCAAGCAAGGCGCCGCCGAGTGCCGTCGCACGATGTTGTGGTGCCTGCCTCATATCGGTCATTGCATCACCGCCTGATTTATCCAGTGTGAGCCAGACTCACACTTCGTATGCTTTATTTATTCTAACTCGTATTGATCTTACGCAAAAAATATTCCCACAGCATATTGCTCATCAAAACTCAAATCAATGAGCATTGTCCCGTTTGAGCACAACCTTTATAGTGCGCATGATTATCCACAAGTCGAGCCATAACGACCAGTTGCGCAAATAGTCGAGATCAAAATGGATGCGCGCCTCCATCTTGTCCAAGGTCTCCGTCTCACCGCGCAAACCATTCACTTGCGCCCACCCCGTAATCCCAGGCTTAACCTTATGGCGCAGCATGTAGCCCTTGATCAACTTACGATACTGCTCGTTATGAGCCACCGCGTGCGGGCGCGGACCGACGATGCTCATGCGCCCTTGCAGTACATTAATAAATTGTGGCAATTCGTCAAGCGAGCTCCTACGTAAAAAGCCCCCGATGCGGGTCACGCGCTGGTCGTTCTTGGTAGCCTGGATCACTGTCGCCCCATCCTCGCTGACAGTCATCGAGCGGAATTTATAGACGATAATTTCCTCGCCATACAGGCCGTAACGCCGTTGGCGGAAGATCACCGGCCCCTTCGACGTTACCTTGACGGCAATGGCGATGACCAACATCACTGGCAACAGCATAATCTGGATCAACAAGCCCAGCACGATGTCACTGCCCCGCTTGACCATGCTGTTAAAACCCGTAAACGGCGACTCGCGGATGGCGATCACCGGCATGCCGCCCACATTGTCGAAACGTGCCTGCATCAAATCGAAGATATAAATATCCGGCAAAAAATACACTGACGCCGTCGTATCCTGCAATTCATCGAGCATCTTGCGGATGCGAGGCTGGGCCGAAATAGGCTGGCTGATGAATATCATCTTGATATTGTGTTCGCGCACATAAGTAGCGATATCGGCCATCTTGCCCAGCATGGGCTCGCGCATTTTCTCGGGCCAGCGGTCATCGGTGCGGTCGTCAAAAAAGCCGCGCACGCTCATGAACAGGTTCGGATTACGCTCGACGGTGGCGGCAAATTTCAGGCTGGCATCGTTGGCGCCGATGATGACGACCGAGCGCACTTCACTGTCGCGTCCGGGATCGGCCACCATGCGCCGAGCGGCCAGATGACTGAGCAGCAATACAAACGGCGTCAACAGGAACCAGGCCAGCACCAGATTGTGGTCATAATGATACGCCAGCCCTGTCGCCGAGCCCAGAAATACCAGGATCAGGGCCGTGATGCCCCAGCTGACAAAAATATCGCGGGCATAGGCCAGCATGCGACCGCTGCGCCATGTGCGATAGGGATCGACATACTGGAATACGGATGATGAAATAAAAAACGCAAGGATCATCAATACCAGCGAGTAACCGGTAAAGGGCGCGCCGGATAGGGCGGACAGCATATACAGCGTCCCCATTATGATCAATGGGTCAAGTATGCGCTGGAAAAACGAAATCAGGGGTATATCGTTAACCGTCATGATGCTATTTAAAACTGGGCACTGGCATTGAACGAAATGCCTTTGGCATGATAACTGCCAGTATTTATGATAGGAGCTCCGCTACGTGCATCCCGGAAGGCGCTGATCCCAAGCTGGATATTCGGCCGCGGGGCATATGTCACTCCCAGCGAGGCCGTGCGCGTAGAATCGCTGATATCTCCCGGCAACACCAAGCCGCTTGCGGCCGAAAAATCGCGCTTCTCACGCCGCACTTGGGCATCCATGCGCACCTTGGCAGAAATATCCCACGCTGCAGCCAGGCTGGCGCCATTATTCAAACTACTGGTAATCAAGGAGTTTTCCACCGCAGCAAATTCATGCCACAAGCTGCCCGTGAAACGAACTTTTCCCAGCGGCGCCCAATACATGATCGCCCTGCCATTCGCACCGCTGGAATCACGCCCCGAAAATACCTGGTTCTTGCGCTTGACCCACCCCCCTAACAATTGAAGCTGGGTAACCCCGCTAAAGCGCCAATAGATATTGGCCTTGATCTCATCCTGCTCGTAACCCTGCTCAATGCCAGCGAAATTCAAATTGGTACGATTTGGAAAGCTGCCCTTCAAGTGACGCAGTTGCAGGCCAATTCGGCTATCGCTGGGTGCCAGGTAATCCATGCCCAATTCCGTCGCGTTTTCGCTACGGTCAGCGTAGCGTTGCGCGATGGAGTCATAGGTATAGCGCTCGCGCGTGAAACCGCCACGTACCCGCCAGCGCGGGTGAAAACGCCAGGTGCCATTGGCATATTCGCGCCGCACCACTCGCAAATTTCGATCGGTAGTACGCAAGTCATTAAATGGTGTCAATGTCTGCGCATAGCTCGCCCCCAAGTGACCTTCCAGGTGATTAGCGATATGCCATTCCAGATCACCGAGGTAATCTTTGCCGTTGTAATCCAGCTGATTAAAATGATCGAACGATACGCGTGACCACTTCATCTGCCCAGTCAGCAATTGACGCCCGATCGGGCGATTGACCAGGAAGCCAGCTTGTACTTGCCGCGAGGTGTCCGAGCGAGCGCCATCAAAACCCGGAGAATTATCGGGCAAGCGAAAAAGGTTATCGTCATACGAATACGAAGTGGCGACAAATGGTGCGATGGTGTCACTGAATGCCGCAGCGACCGGTAGGCTGAACGCAGCACCGCTAAGCATTAGCACAGCGGTGGAGAGGCGACTCAAACATGGATGCGCCGAGTCGGAAGTGCCTGGAAGACGCTTATTTTTACTCAAGGAATTCAACATGGGTATTGTCTTTGAAAGAGCAAACAGTTGGTTGGCAATATTACCAGTAAGTCCAGTGTCCACCGGAAACAATCCAGAGACCCAGCACGCCATTCGTCACGCCATGGGCGAGGATGGGCGACCACAGCGATTGGCTGCGCATGTACAGCAAGCTATACGCGGCGCCGGCAACGATGCCAGCCAGCCACAAATTATGTTCGAACCCAAACAGTACCACGCTGACAACAAACGCCTTGGCGCTGGCCAGCCGTGGCTGATATTTCAGGAAATCAGGGGCGTCGATCCAGCGCAGCAGGAAGGAGCGCCAGAACAGCTCTTCCATCACGGGCACCACGAGAGCGGCGCCGGCGATGCGCAAGACCACCAGGCTCCACTCGATCTGGCCATCATTGCGCGGATCAAAGCCGTCGGCACTGCCGATCACCATCCAGCCTGCATTCAAATGAATCCACAGCAGAAAAACAACAAACCCGGCGGCGATGGCCACGGCAGTGGCGCGCGCACCGAGTCTCGTCCAGGCCAGTTCCGTATAACTGCGGCGCCAGTACAACAACATGCCCAGCACGACGCCGATCTTGACGGCGTACAGCCAGCGCAAGTCCTGCGCGGCAAAGCCCGCCCGGCCCAGCATGTCGGCGATGAAGATGAAGGAGAGGTAGGCCAGGAATGGCGCTACGCGGGGCAAGGCGGCGCGGTCAAACATGCTGATGCGCACCGGAGGTGAAGCCACGCGCCGGACGCCGTGGTCCGGATCGCGTGTTTTTCATGACAAACATGCATCCTCCGATGTAATAAATATAATTATATAATTATATCAAGCTGAACCGTTGCCGTGGCAAGTAATCCTAACTTAATTACAACAAAAGAGGCAGAAAACAATCAACCGTTGGCGCGCGCCTCGATCTGCTCCCACTTTTCCAGCGCTTCCAGCAGTTCGCCTTCGATCTCGGCCACGCGCGCGTTCAGGCGCTTGCCTTCGGCCGGCGTCTTCTTGTAGAAGTCAGGGTGCGACAGCTCGGCGGCCAGTACCGATTGCTCGTCTTCCAGCTTGGCGATCAGCTTCGGCAACTCTTCCAGCTCGCGCTGTTCCTTGTAGCTGAGCTTTTTCTGCTTGGCGGCAGGTGCGGCAGCCTCGACCTTGACGGCCGGCTTGCTGGCCGGCGCCGTGGCGATCGGCAAGGTGCGCACGCGCTCCCAGTCCGTGTAGCCGCCGACGAATTCGCGCCACTTGCCCTCGCCTTCGGCGACGATCACCTGGGTGACGACGTTGTCGAGGAAGGTGCGGTCATGGCTGACGAGGAAGACGGTGCCGGTGTATTCTTCCAGCAACTCTTCCAGCAATTCCAGGGTATCGATATCCAAGTCATTGGTCGGCTCATCGAGCACCAGCACGTTGGCCGGCTTGGCGAACAGACGCGCCAGCAGCAAACGGTTGCGCTCGCCACCGGACAGCGACTTGACGGGCGAACGGGCGCGTTCCGGTGCGAACAGGAAGTCGTTCAAATACGTCATCACGTGACGGCGCTGACCGTTGATCTCGACCCAATCACTGCCCGGCGCGATGGTTTCCATCAGGTTCGCCTCTTCGTTCAGCTGCGTACGCATCTGGTCGAAATACGCCACTTGCAGCTTGGTGCCCAGGCGGATGGTGCCCGTGTCCGACTCTTCCTGGCCGAGGATCATCTTCAGCAAGGTGGTCTTGCCGGCGCCGTTGGCGCCAATCAGGCCGACCTTGTCGCCGCGCAAGATGGTGGCGCTGAAATCCTTGACGATGACCTTGTCGCCATAAATCTTCGAGACGTTTTCCAGATCCGCCACGATCTTGCCCGAGCGTTCGCCGGCCGACACGTCCAGCTTGACTTGTCCCTGCTGTTCGCGGCGCGCATTGCGCGTCAGGCGCAGCGCTTCCAGGCGGCGCACGCGGCCTTCGTCGCGCACGCGGCGGGCCTTGACGCCCTTGCGTATCCACACTTCTTCCTGCGCCAGGAACTTGTCGAACTTGGCGTTTTCCACTTCCTCGATTTCCAGCTGCTCCGCCTTGCGGGTCTGGTACGCCGTGAAGTTGCCCGGATACGACAGCAAGCGGCCGCGGTCGAGCTCGATGATGCGCGTGGCGACGTTGTCGAGGAAGGAGCGGTCATGGGTAATGAACAGCACGCTGCCCTTGAAGTCGCGCAACAAGCCTTCCAGCCACAGGATGGAGCTGAAGTCCAGATGGTTGGTCGGCTCATCGAGCAGCAGCACGTCGGGCGCCGACACCAGCGCGCGCGCCAGCGCCACGCGCTTTTGCATCCCGCCGGACAGGGTTTTCATCAGCATGTCGCCCGTCAGGTTCAAGCGATCGAGCACGGTTTCCACCTTGTTCGGCAAGCTCCACGCATCGGCCGCATCGAGTTTGACCTGGATGTCGTGCATGCGTTCCATCAGTTCGTCGTCATTGCCCTGGCCAAACTGGCCCGTCAGCGCATCGTATTCCTTCAGCCACGCCTGCGATTCGCCCATGCCGGAAGCGACGGCGTCGAACACGGACATCTCCGGGTCGAAGTGCGGTTCCTGCTCCACATAGGCGATCTTGATGCCTTGCTGCATCACCAACAAACCGTCGTCGAGCTTGAACTTGCCCGAAATGACCTTCAACAGCGAGGATTTGCCCGTGCCGTTGCGGCCGATCAAGCCGACCCGTTCCGAGGTTTCCAGTGAGAATTCCGCGTGATCGAGCAGCGCGACGTGACCGAACGCAAGTTGCGCCGATGAAAGAGAAATGACAGCCATAATGAGTAAGAGTGCTCGGGCGCCGTCTCGCGCACACCGCGTGGTGTGCCAAACAGCCGCCGATTAGATGAATGAAGCACGCATTGTACCGATAACCTGGACTTCAATCGCCATCGACCAGTAACTACCGCCTGGATGATCACAGGCTGCCGACGCGCGTTGCGTGGAAACGTGGTGTCGCCAGCAGGAATCGAACCTGCATTTAAGTCTTAGGAGGACCTTGTACTATCCATTGTACGATGGCGACACGCGCAGCGGCATTATACAGTCTAGTCTTGCCTATTAATAGTCCGGCTAGCCAAGGCCGGCAATATCGGACGGCATCAGTTCACGAGAGGCTGCCGCCCCGCTGGCAACGGAGGGGACGTATTCAGCAAAGGTAATATCTGTTGCGCTGCCAGACGATGCGCCACCTTGTTCCAGTGGCCATCCATAGGCAGGAAGTCCATGCGCTCGCGCCGCAACGCCCAATGCTGAGCGAACACAGGCTGCATGTCGATCACCGCGTAACCATGCTTTCTGACGTGCGCCATAAAAAACTCGCGGTCATCGCCTCGCCACATGGAGTTGACCGGGCCAGGGCCATACAATGCCTTGCGATCACCGTCAACCAGAAAAATAAACCGTGTTGCCGCCCCCCCACCCACTTCGCGCAATTGGGTCAGGTAATAATCCATCGCCGCTACGCGCGCGGTATCCGGATCCGTCGCCGCGGCAGCAGTCGTCGCGCTGCGCCGCACCTTGGACATGATCCAATCTGACAGCTTCAGGTTGTAATATACATAGCGCGCCAGCGCCGAATGCGACACCAGGCGCTTGACCTTCGATTCAACATAGGGATTATGGGCGACCGTCACCCCGTTCGCGGTAACCACAAAATTATTGTGCCCGCGCTGGGCCGGCGCCAGCATGTCGCTCAGATCTCCTGAATCGACAAACAGCACCACATTGTGCGGGTGCAGGCGCGGCTGGTGGTAGCGCACCATCTCCAGGGCGTCGGCCAGACCGTTGCCTGAACTGGCAGCGGCATAGACCTTGCCGCCCAATGCCTTCTCCAGATTGCCTTGCACAGTATCTTCATAGTTCAGCATAAGGCTTTCAATGAAGCTGTCACCGACAACCAGTACGGCGGCACCATCCTGGAACTCGGCGGAATTGGCATATCCCTGCAAGTTCGTCACACCACGCTGGGCATTTGCCATGGCCCAGCCATGTGAGTAGACGTAATGCTGCCGCGGCAGATAGCGGTTGAAAGGCACAGCTAGGCTGCTGTCCTCCATGCGCAAGCCCGATACAACTGGCATACATTGCAGGAAGACTTCTAGTACCAATGCCGTGGCCATGACACCGAGGCCGATCACGAATAGGGAGCGCATAGGATTAGTTAGAAATTAAAGTACAAGAATTCGGATACACCACGCGTCTCGCTGATCGCCAACAAGAATAAGCACAGCATCAACATGCCGCCAAGTAGGAGCTCGCCACGACCGCCGCTCAGCCACAACTCTTGTTCACGCCGCAAACCGCGTCCCAGTAACTGATAGGCATTCGGCGGGAAAAAGGCTATCGTCGCGCAGGCCACCAGCCACCACAGGCAGTTTCCCAGTTCCATGATCCGATTCACTCCCAACGCTCCGTCACGCATCTGCGGCGTCAGCGTGCCGCCCAGCATGCCGTGCAACACGTCAACCGCCACAGTCACCGAACTGGCTCGAAAAAAGACCCAGGCCAGCACAACCGCACAGAAAGTGATGACGGTACCGCTAACACGAATTAACAAATTGCTGCGCCCTGCCAGAATATGTCGTAGAGCATGGTTGATAATCAAGTAAAAACCATGCAGCCCCCCCCACACCAGAAACGTCCAGTTGGCGCCATGCCACAGCCCGCCCAACAACATCGTCAACAACAGGTTGCGATAGCGGTGGAAAGCGCCCAAACGGTTGCCACCCAAGGGAATATATAGATAATCGCGCAAAAAATTGGACAAGGTAATATGCCATCGACGCCAGAAATCGATGATGGAAGCAGCCTTGTACGGTGAGTTGAAGTTGATCGGCAAGATAATTCCAAACATATACGACAGACCGTATGCCATGTCGGAATAAGCTGAAAAATCAAAATACAGCTGGAAGGTGTACGCTAACGCGCCAGCCCAGGCCTCCAACATGCTCAAATGTTCGTGGTGCAAATCAAACACAGGCCCCACATAGCGCGCCACGCCATCCGCAAGAATCACCTTCTTGAATAATCCTATTGTAAAAAACGACAATCCCACGACCAACCGCCCGCGGCTGAAAACATGCGATTCGGGTGCCACGAATTGCGGCATCATTTCCTTGTGATGCAAGATGGGACCGGCAATCAGGTGCGGAAAATAAGTGACGAACAAGCCATAGCTTTCAGGCTGATAATCCTTTACCTTGCCTGCGTGACAATCAACCAGATAGGCAATTTGTGTAAAGGTAAAAAAGGATATTCCGATTGGTAAGGTAATGCCGATCGGCTCGATCTGCGCCCCCGTCAGCGCTGCAATATTGCCAAGTAAGAAATCAAAATACTTGAAGAATATCAGCAAGGACATATTGAAAACCAATCCTGCGATCAACCAAGCCTTGGCACTGCGCGCCCTGCCTTGTTCCTGGCGCTGCGAAATACCCCGGCCAATCGAGAAGTTGCTACAGATAGACAATGCCAACAGGGGGAGGAATGAAATATCCCAGTAGCAATAGAATGCAATCGAGGCGAACAGCAGAAAGATGATGGATAGACGAAGTGAGTATTTTGACAACAAAAAATACCCAAGCAATGCCAGGGGCAGAAAGATCAAAAAAAAAGGAAAAGAGTTAAATAACACAACGCTATCCCAGAAAAGGAAGTTGACTCACGCAAGAATTTCTAAAGAAATATAATGAAATTATAGCAATTTCATCATGCTGGTGGGATATAAACCATTGAGAATTAGCCATTGCAGCAGCACCGTTTATTGAGCTCTTGGCGCACACAACCGCTCCTCCCTGGACTGGGCAAGGCATGGCGACAGACACGCCGATGCCGCATCCGACTGTCCGCAAGAGTGCAACAACGGCGATGAGCAATACGGAATCAGGCCACGCCGCGGCGCCGATGGCGCTTGCGTACCTGCATGCCACCGATCAGAGCAAGGCCTAGCAGCGTCATGGCGTAGCTTGCCGGCTCGGGTATGGCACTGATGGAAAAGACCTGGATCGCGCCAAAGGTCACGTTCGGGTGCGTGGAATATGGTTTGCCATCGAGCAGGCTGATGCCAAAAACGCCGGCAACCGGATCAAGGTAGGAATAGCGATATGAAACGCCCCTCGACGTCAAGTCCGCAGAAACCCCAAGATCGGCACCGATACCAAACGTGGGGCCAGCATTGATATCATTGAAAGTCTGGTAGGCGCCAATCGAATCGAGCGCATAGCCTTTCGGTGTCTGCACGTGACGTTGTCCAGTGCTCAAGTTGAAGATAAACCCCGTGCGCTGACTGTCTTCCGGGGTCATGTTATAAGTGCCCGAAGAATTCCAGCTTTGAGGATTGTAACCGCCAACAAGCCAGGTTTGCCCGGACTCATTACGTGCTTCCATGACCGAAAAGGTGCGCCCCTTTCCATCCGATGCCTTATGGAAGTTCACAGAGGTATCGCCCGTCGCCTTGGTATAAATATTCGTCAACGCCAGACGGCCTTCACCGAGCCAGGTTTCCAGCTGCGCCTGATAGCCGGGGGCGAGTAGCGACGTACCGGATCCCGCCTGCGCGCCCAGGCAAAAACCCATACCGGCCACGGCCAACACCATACTTCTTGCCACTCTAAAATTATTGCGCATCATCAACCTCGACTGTCAGTATTTAAAACCGGTGTATTTTCCGGTTGCCAAATATAACACGACAGATAATGTTTTTATATTTATTCTTTAGATGCCAATACGCAATATTTCATCGTAGAAATTCAGCCCGGCAACACGGCCGTCACTTCGATCTCCACCCTCGCTCTGTCCTCGATCAGTCCCGCCACCTGCACCGCCGTCATGGCCGGAAAATGCTTGCCGATCAGCTCGCGGTAGGCGACGCCGATTTGTGGATATGCCGCCACATATTCCTTCTTGTCCAGCACATACCAGTTCATGCGCACGATGTGCTCGGGCAAGGCGCCCGCCTCGGCCAGCACGGCGACGACGTTCTGCAGCGCCTGGCGCACCTGTCCCGCGAAGTCGTCCGTATGAAACTGGCCCTGCGCATCCCAGCCTATCATGCCGCTGACGTACACCGTGCGTCCGCTGGCGGCCACGCCGTTCGCATAGCCGCGCGGCCTGGCCCATCCCGCTGGTTGCAGCACTTGCATCGTGTTCTCCTTGTTGTTGCCGTTCATGCGTGTCCCGCCTCGCGCAGCAGTTCGCGCGCGATGATCAATTGCTGTACTTCGCTGGCGCCCTCGTAGATACGCAAGGCGCGAATTTCGCGGTACAGGCGCTCGACCGGATGGTCGCTCACCACGCCCATGCCGCCGAACAGCTGCACGGCCGCGTCGATCACCTGCTGCGCCGTTTCCGTGGCCGTCAGCTTGGCCATGGCCGCTTCCTTCGTCACCTTGCGGCCCTGGTCGCGCTGCCAGGCGGCGCGGTAAGTCAGCAGGGCAGCCGCGTCGATGCCGGTGGCCATCTGCGCCAGCTTCGCTTGCGTCAGCTGGAAGTCGGCCAGGGTCTGGCCGAACATCTGCCGCTTGGTCGCGTGGCGCAGCGCTTCGTCAAACGCGCGCCGCGCAAAGCCCAGCGCGGCGGCGGCCACCGAGGTGCGGAACACGTCGAGTGTCGCCATCGCCACCTTGAAACCCTGCCCCGCCTCGCCCAGGCGCTGCGACGCGGGCACGCGGCACTGGCTGAAGCGCAGGCGCGCCAGCGGATGCGGCGCGATCACGGCGATGCGCTCGGCGATTTCCAGCCCGGGATTGTCGGCGTCGACGATGAAGGCGCTGATGCCGCGCGCGCCGGGCGCTTCGCCAGTGCGGGCGAACACCACGTAAAAGTCGGCGATGCCGCCGTTCGATATCCACGTCTTTTCGCCGTCGAGCACATACTCGTCGCCGTCGCGCCGCGCCGCGCACGCCATGGCCGCCACGTCGGAGCCAGCCTGCGGCTCGGACAGGGCAAAGGCGGCGATGCGCTTGCCGCTGGCCACGTCGGGCAGATAGCGCGCCTTGTTCTGCGCACTGCCGAACAGGCCGATGGCGCCGGAGCCAAGACCCTGCATGGCGAAGGCGAAATCGGCCAGGCCGTTGTGGCGCGCCAGGGTTTCGCGCATCAGGCAAATGGCGCGCGTGTCGATCTTGCCATCGGTGCCGGTGGCGTATGTCAGCCAGCCGCCTTGCCCCAGTTGCGCCACCAGCGCGCGGCAGGCCGCATCGACGTCGGCGCCATGGCCGTCGTCCAGGTGCAGCGTCGCCCAGGCATCGAGCTGCCGTTCAAGTTCGGCATGGCGCGCGTCGAAAAACGGCCAGTCCAGATAAGTCGTGTCGCGTGTATTGTTCATCTTCTTAGTCGCCCTCGAACCGGGGTTTTTCCTTCGCCACGAAGGCGTGATAGGCGCGGTGGAAATCGTTGGTGGCCATGCAGATGGCCTGCGCCTGCGCTTCCGCCTCGATGGCTTCATCGACGCCCATGTTCCACTCCTGCTGCAGCATTTTTTTCGTCATGCCGTGCGCGAAGGTGGGGCCGCTGGCCAGGCCGGCGGCGAACAGCCGCGCCGCCTCGGCCAGTTCTTCCGGCTCGACCAGGCGGTTGAGCCAGCCCCAGCGTTCGGCCTCGGCTCCGGCCAGGGAGCGCCCCGTGTACAGCAGTTCGGCGGCGCGGCCCTGGCCGATCACGCGCGGCAGCAAGGCGCAGGCGCCCATGTCGCAGCCGGCCAGGCCCACGCGGGTAAACAGGAAGGCCGTCTTGCTGCGCGCCGTGCCGATGCGGATGTCGGAAGCCAGCGCCAGCATGGCGCCGGCGCCCGCGCAAATGCCGTCGATGGCGGCGATGACGGGTTGCGGACAGGCGCGCATGGCTTTCACCACGTCGCCCGTCATGCGGGTAAACGCCAGCAGGCCGGGCATGTCGAGCTGCGTCAGCGGGCCGATGATGTCGTGCACGTCGCCGCCCGAGCAGAAATTGCCGCCGCTGCCAGTGATCACCACGGCCTTGACGTCGTCCGCATGCGCCAGCGCGCGGAACAGCTCGCGCAATTCCGCATACGAATCGAAGGTGAGCGGATTCTTGCGCTCGGGCCGGTGCAAGGTCAATGTGGCGACGCCGCCTTCGACGGAAAACAGGAAATGCCGCGCGGCGTAGCCGGCCAGGCTGGCGCGGTTGCCTGGCAGGTCTTGCGGCTGGCCGGGTAGATGGCGCATGCTCAGTCCTTGAGGGTAGTGTTATTCAATTGCTGCTTCATGTGCGACAGCAGGTCGATCAATTGCGTCTTGTCGTCCGGCGTCACGCCGTGCAGCAGTTCGGCGATCCAGCCTTCGTGCACGCGCGCCATCTCGTCGAACGCGCGCCGGCCGGCCGGCGTCAGCTTGACGCTGTAGGAGCGGCGGTCCTTCGGGTCGACCACGCGCGCCACCAGCTTCTCCTGCTCCAGCTGGTCCGTGATGCCCGTGATATTGCCGCCCGTGACCATCATGCGCTTGGACAGTTCACCCATGCGCAAACCTTCGGGGAAGCGCTCGAGCTGCGCCATCAAGTCAAAACGGGGCAAGGTGATGCCAAAGGTGGCGCGCAGGCGCGTGCGCACCTCGTTTTCGATCTTCACGGTGCACGAGAGCATGCGCAGCCACAGCTTGAGCGACTGGTGGTGGTCCTGCGTCAGCCGGCTCGCCAGGTCCAGCACGGGTTCGTATTGCACGTTATCGGTTTCTTTATCCATGGTCTTCATTCGGTTACATGACTTCGCCGCCGGCGACGGCGATCGATTGTCCATTCATGGCGGCCGACGCGGGCAGGCAGAGCCAGGCCACCGCATCGGCCACTTCCTGCGGCTGCACCAGCCGCTGCTGCGGATTGCTGGCCGCCAGTTCCGCGCGCGCCGCGTCTTCGCCGCGCCCCGTCTTGCGCACGATGTTCTGCACGGCCTGCGCCACCATCTCCGTTTCCGTGTAGCCGGGGCAGACGGCGTTGACGGTGACGCCGTGCGGCGCCACTTCCAGCGCCAGCGCGCGCGTCAGGCCGATCACGCCGTGCTTGGCGGCGACATAGGCGCTGACGTAACGATAGCCCTTCAGGCCCGCCGTCGACGCCACGTTGACGATGCGCCCCCAGCCCGCTTCCAGCATGGCCGGCATGGCCGCCTGGCAGCAGTGGAACACACCCGTCAGGTTCACGGCCAGCATCCGCTGCCAGATGGCGGCGTCCGTCTTGGCGAACGACGCCGCATGCGCCTGGCCCGCGTTATTGATCAATATATCGATGCGGCCGAAATGCGCGGCGGCCTGCGCGAAGCCCGCCTGCACCGCCGCTTCCACGGCCACGTCGAGCACGCAGATGGCCACCCTGCCCGCATGGCCCGCCTCTTCCAGCTGCATGCGCGCGCGCGCCAGCCGCGCGCCGTCGCGCCCGGCCAGGGTGACGCGGGCGCCCGCGTCCAGCAAGGCACTCGCGCAGGCGAAGCCGATGCCGCTGCCGGCGCCCGTCACCAACGCGTGTTTGCCGGCCAATGCGCCGTCCATTCGTTCCTTGTTCATGTCATCCTTCCAGCAGCCGCGCGGCCACCTGTTGCGGGGTGAGGCCCGTGCTGGCGGCGGCCAGCTGGCGCTCGCGCTGCAGATTGCGCTCCAGCTGCTGCTGGCCCGGCCGGTACTGTTTCGGCCAAATCGCGCCAGCGCCTGCGCCGCTGTAGCCGATGCGCGCCATTTCCGTCAGGGTCCAGGCCGGGTTGGCCAGGTGCGGGCGGCCCACGGCGCACAGGTCGGCGCGCCCGGCGGCGATGATGCTGTTGGCGTGGTCGGCTTCAAAGATCGAGCCGACGGCCATGCTGGCGATGCCGGCCTCATTGCGCACGCGGTCGGCGAACGGCGCCTGGAACATGCGTCCGTACACGGGTTGTTCGAGTTTGCTGACCTGGCCCGAGGAACAGTCGATCAGGTCCGCGCCCGCCTGCTTGAACAGGCGCGCGATGACGACCGCATCGTCGGGTGTGATGCCGCCTTCGACCCAGTCGTGGGCCGAGATGCGCACGCTCATCGGTTTATCCTGCGGCCAGGCGGCGCGCATGGCGCGGAACACGCGCAGCGGATAGCGGCAGCGGTTTTCCAGGCTGCCGCCATATTCGTCCGTGCGGCGGTTGGTCAGCGGCGAGATAAAACTCGACAGCAAATAGCCGTGCGCGCAATGCAGTTCCAGCCAGTCGAACCCGGCGACGGCCGCGGCCAGCGTGGCACGCACGAAGTCCTGCTCGATGCGCGCCAGGTCGTCTTCCCGCGCCGCGCGCGCCACCTGCGACACGCCGGCCAGGTATTGCTGTTCCGAGGCCGAGATCAGCGGCCAGTTGCCTTCCCTGAGCGGCTGGTCGATGCCGTCCCACATGGGCCGCGTCGAGCCTTTCGCCCCCGCGTGGCCCAGTTGCAGGGCGATCTTCGCGTCGCTGTTGGCATGCACGAAATCGACGATGCGGCGCCAGGCCTGCGTGTGCGCTTCGCTGTACATGCCGGGACAGGCGGGCGTGATGCGCGCATCGGCCGATACGCACGTCATCTCGGCAAACACGAGGCCCGCGCCGCCCATGGCGCGCGCGCCCAGGTGCATCAAATGGTAGTCGCCGGCCACGCCATCGACGGCGCTGTACTGCGCCATCGGCGAGACGGCGATGCGGTTTTTCAGCAGCACGCCGCGCAGCCGGAAGGGCGTGAGCATGGGCGGCACCGGGCTGTCCGGCACCTCCACGCCCGCCTGTTCACCCGCGCGGCGCGCCAGCCACTGCTCGTAATCGGCCACGTAGGCGGGGTCGCGCAGGCGCAGGTTCTCATGCGAGATGCGCTGGCTGCGCGTGAGCATGGAATAGGCGAACTGCGGCGCTTCCATGGCGCTGTAGCGCTCGACGTTTTCAAACCACTCCATGGAATTGCGCGCCGCGCTCTGGATTTTCAGCACTTCGATGGCGCGCAGCTGCTGGTAGGCGGCCAGCGCCGCATCCGTACCAGCAGCGGCGTCGGCATGCTGGCCGAAGCAGCGCGCCAGCTCGATGGCGTCTTCCAGCGCCAGCTTGGTGCCCGAGCCGATCGAATAATGCGCCGTGTGGGCGGCGTCGCCCATCAGCACGACGGGCACGCCATCTTGCCGGTGCACCCATTGCCGGCAGACGATGCGCGGAAAGGTGATCCACTGGGCCGAGCCGCGCAGATGCGGCGAATTGCTCAGCAATTCATGGCCATCGAGTTCCTCGGCGAACAGGGCTGCGCAAAAGGCGATGCCCTGTTCCTGGCTCATGGCATCCAGGCCCGCCGCGCGCCACACGTGGTCGGGCGTTTCGACGATGAAGGTCGACGTGTCGCCGTCATATTGATAGATATGCGCCTGGAACCAGCCGTGCGGGGTCTGGCGGAAGGCAAACGTGAAGGCGTCGAATTTCTTGCGCGTGCCCAGCCAGACGAAGCGGCAATGGCGCTGCTCGATCCCGGGCTGGTAGCTGGCCGCATAGCGCGTGCGGATGCGGCTGTTCAAGCCGTCGCTGGCGATCACCAGATCGGCGCCGTACTGGCGCGCGATGGCCTGGTCGTCCTGCACTTCCGTCTCGAAGACGAGTTCCACGCCGAGTTCCTCGCAGCGCGCCTGCAGGATGTTGAGCAGGCGCTTGCGGCCGATGCCGCAAAAGCCATGGCCGCCCGAGCGCACGGTCTCGCCCTTGAAGTGGATCTCGATATCGTCCCAGTGGTTGAACGCCTGCAGGATGGCGCGCGCCGTCGGCTCGTCCGCATTGGCCAGGTTGCCCAGGGTCTGGTCGGAAAACACCACGCCCCAGCCAAACGTGTCGTACGGGCGGTTGCGCTCGATGACGGTGATGCGGTGCGCGGGGTCCTGCTTTTTCATGAGCAGGCTGAAATACAGGCCGGCGGGACCGCCGCCGATGCAGACAATATTCATGCGGTATCCGTGCGAAGTTTGAAGCGCTGCAGCTTGCCCGTTTCCGTGCGCGGCAGCGAAGGCAGGAAGCGGATGGCGCGCGGGTATTTATACGGCGCGATCTGCTGGCGCACGAAATCCTGCAGTTCGGCCGCCAGCAGGTCGCCAGACTGGAAACCGTCCTTCAGCACCACGTGCGCTTCAACGATCTGGCCACGTTCGGCATCGGCGCGCCCGACCACGCCGCATTCGGCCACGGCCGGATGGCGCAGCAGCGCCTCCTCCACTTCCGGGCCGGCGATGTTGTAGCCGGCCGAGACGATCATGTCGTCGCTGCGCGAGCGGTAATAGAAATAGCCATCGGCATCCATCTCGAAGGTGTCGCCCGTCAGGTTCCAGCCGTTCTGCACGTACTCGCGCTGGCGCGGGTCGGACAGGTAGCGACAACCGGTGGGGCCTTTCACCGCCAGGCGGCCCGTCACGCCGGGCGGCTGCGGCACGCCCGCGTCGTCGACGATGCACGCCTGATAGCCGGGAATGGCCTTGCCGATGGCGCCGCGGCGGATGCCCTCGCCCGTGGCGGAAATGAAGATGTGCAGCATCTCGGTGGCGCCGATGCCGTCCGTCATGGCCAGGCCCGTCGCCGCCTGCCAGGCGTCGCGCGTGGCCAGCGGCAGCGCTTCGCCGGCCGAGACGGACAGGCGCAGGCTGCGCAAATCGTGCTGCGCGGCCAGCGGCGCCATCTGGCGGTAAAAGGTGGGCGCCGTGAAGCAGATGGTGGCGCCGTAGGCCGCAATGGCGCGCAGCAGGGCGTCGGGCGTGAGTTTTTCCAGCAGCACGGCGCAAGCGCCGAAGCGCAGGGGGAACAGCAGCAAGCCGCCGAGGCCGAAGGTGAACGCCAGCGGCGGCGTGCCGATGAAGATATCCTCGGCGCGCACCTGCAGCATGGAGCGGGGAAAGCAGTCGCAGATGGCCAGCAGGTCGCGGTGCATGTGCATGGTGCCTTTGGGGACGCCCGTCGTGCCCGAGGTAAAGCTGATCAGGCAGACGTCGTCGGCCGCCGTGTCGCATGCGGCAAAGGGCGCATCGTGGGCGGCCATGCGCTGTTCCAGTTCCGCGCCGTCGGCGCCAAAGCACAGCATGGCCGGCAAGCAGGGCACGCCATTGAGCTCTTCGCGCAAGCCCTGCGCGCACAGCACGGCGTTCACCTCCGCCTTGGCGAGGATGGTGGACAGTTCGCGCGCGCGCAGCAGCGGCATGGTGGGCACGGCGATGCAGCCCGCTTTCAGCACGGCCAGCAGGCAAGCGGCCATCATCGGGGTATTCGCGCCGCGCAGCAGCACGCGGTTGCCGGGGATCAGGCGCAGGTCGCCGCGCAGCACGTGGGCGATGCGGTCAACTTGCCGCGCCAGTTCGTCGTAAGTCCAGCGCTGGCCGTCGGCCAGGATGGCGGTGCGTGCACCGTCGCCGCTGGCCACGGCCGCATCGAGCAGCGCGGCGACGCAATTGAGGCGCGCCGGATACCGCAGCTCGGGCAAATCAAGGCACAGCTGCGGCCAGAGCGCGCGTGGCGGCAAATGCGTGCGCGCAAAGTCGTCCTGGGGAGATGCGTTGGTAGGCGAAGGGTCGCTGCTCATGCTCATCCTGGCGGGTAGCGGGCGCGTGCACATGGCCCGGAAGCAGATACTTTAAACCTAAAGTATTTTCCCGGCAAGCGAAAAACAGCAGATTCAGTCGATCCCGTCCTGCTGACGCAGCAGTCGCGCCTGCTGCGCCACGCTGCGCGCCAGCGCGGCCAGGGCCGCCTGTATCTGGTCGCCATCGAGTACCGATGCCTGCAGCAGGGCCATCATGCCAGTTTCCGCGCCATGCAAGCCGAGGGTGCGGCAACCGAGGTGCAGCCGTTCGAGCTGCTGGCGCGCCTGGGCCGGTTCGCCGCGCGCCAGCAAGGCGTCGACCTGTGCGCCGGCGGCGACTATCTGTCCCTGGAAGCCCGTCAGATAGGCCAGCAGGCGTTCGCTGTCGATGCCCAGCCGCTGCAGGGTGTCGCGCGGCGCCTCGGCCGGCAAGGCCGAGACGTCGAAGCAGGCGTCGATATGCTGACGCACCTGCTCCGGCTGGAAGGGTTTGACGATGTAGCCGGCGGCGCCGGCCTGCACGGCGTCGCGCACCGTGTCCTGGTCATTGGCCGACGAGACCAGCACCAGCGGCATGGCGTCGAGCGCGCTGTCGGAGCGGATTTTCTGCAGCAGCTCCATGCCGGACAGGCGCGGCATGCGCAAGTCGCAAAAGCACAGCGCGGGCCGCAAGCCGCCTTCGAGCTGCTCCCACGCCGCCGCGCCATCTTCGGCTTCCACGATATCGTGCACGCCGCAACTGTCGATCAGATGCATCAATACCATGCGCGACACGACATCATCGTCAACCACCAGTACTTTCATTGCGTTCTCCATTGGCGGCAGCGTCAGGGTGCCTGCCGTATTCTACCCAGTTTCGCCGCGCGTTCGATGGCCGGCATTGCCTATTTTACATTTCCTTGCCCGAAACGGCTATGTGCGCCAACAGTGCGCGCAATTGCGGCAAATGCAAGGCCACCTGCGTCCAGCGTCCGCCGTCCGCCGCCTCTTCCATCTCCGTGCACAGCATGTGCAGCTGCGTTTCATCGAGATAGGCGGCGCTGCCCTTCAAACCATGCAGCAGGCGCCCGGCATTGTCCCTGTCCTGCGCCGCCAGGGCGGTGTCGAGTTCGCGCAGGCGTCCCTCCAGATCGGCGACGAAGGCGACGCGGATGCGGCGTTGCAGTTCGCCGCTGCGGATGGATGGCGCAGGCGCCGCGACGGGAAGCGCCGGCGCGATGCCGAACAAGGCATCGAGTTCGGCCTGCCCCCGCGCCACGCCGCGCGGCGCGTTCGACGGCATGCGCGGCAACATGAAACCGCGCTGCAGCTGGCGCTCGATGGCGCGCGCCAGCAAGCCATGCAGCGCCGCCTCGTCCACCGGCTTGCTGAGGAAATCATCCATGCCGACGCCCAGATAGCGGCTGCGGTCCTCTTCGCTGGCATTCGCCGTCAGGGCCACGATCATCAGTTCCTGGTCGCGCACGGGCTGGTCGGGCCAGCCGCCCACGCGGATCAGGCGCGTCGCCGTGGCGCCATCCATCTCCGGCATGCGCCCGTCCATCAGGATCAGGTCATAGCGCGTATGTACACAGGCCGCCACGGCCAGCACGCCGTTGGCGACCACGTCGACCCGGTGCCCCAGCTCTTCGAGCATGACGCGGATGATGATCTGGTTGGTGGGGAAGTCTTCCGCGCACAGCACGCGCAGCTGGTGGCTGTGCGGCGCCAGCGCCACCTGCGGCACCAGCGGCGGCGCCACGCCATCGGCCAGCGGCAGGGTGAAGGCAAAGGTACTGCCCTGCCCCGGCGTACTGGCCACCTCGATCTCGCCTTCCATCAGTTCGACCAGCTGGCGGCAGATGGCCAGGCCCAGTCCCGTGCCGCCGTAGCGGCGCGTGGTGCTGGCGTCGGCCTGCTCGAACTTCTGGAACAGGCGCGCCATCGCATCGGCGTCGATGCCGATGCCGCTGTCGCTGACCGTAAAGCGGATCAGGTTGACCTTGCGTCCGCCGCTGCCGCTGGCCACGCCGGCCCGCTCGACGCTCACGCTGACGCCGCCGCGCTGGGTGAACTTGAAGGCATTGCCGACCAGGTTGACCAGCACCTGGCGCAAGCGGGTCGGGTCGCCCACCACGAACGGTGGCAGGTCGGGCGCGAAATCGATGGCGAAACCGATGCTGCGCGCGGCCGCCTGCTCCTCGAACAGGCTGACGACGGCCTCGATCGCCGCGCCGAGCGCGAAGTCGATGTTTTCGATACTCAGCTTGCCCGCCTCGATCTTGGAAAAATCGAGCAAGTCATTGATGATCACCAGCAGCGACTGGGCATTGGCCTGGCCGCGCAGGATTTGCTCGCGCGTGGCGTCGTGCAGTTGCTCGTCGCGCAGGGCAAAGCCCAGCATGCCGATCACGCCGGCCAGCGGCGTGCGCATCTCGTGGCTCATATTGGCCAGGAATTCCGACTTCTGGCGCGTCGCATCCTCGGCCTTGCGCTTGGCCTGGCGCAGGCTTTCCTCGTTCTTCGTCAGGCTGTTGTTCACTTGCGCCAGCTTCTCCGACTGGGCCAGCACTTCGATTTCCTTGCTCTGCAACTCGGCCGTGCGTTCGCCAACCAGTTTTTCCAGCTCGTTCTGCTGATGCCGCAGCGCGCGCACACGCTGGCGGTACGCGCCATACACTACGCCCAGCAGCAGCGCCGCCATCAGGGTGCGGAACCACCAGGTTTTCCAGAACGGCGGCAGGATCGTGATGGCCAGGATGGCGCCGCTCTCGTTCCACACGCCGTCCTTGTTGGCCGCCTTGACGCGAAACACGTAGTTGCCCGCATCGAGGTTGGTGTAGGTGGCAAAGCGCCGGCCCGCATCCGTCATGACCCAGTCCTGGTCGAAGCCCTCGAGCCGGTAGGCGAACATATTGCGCTGGGGCGCGGCGAAATGCAGGGCCGCGAATTCCAGCGAAAAGACGCTGTCGCGGCTGGTCAGCACCAGCTTGCGCGTATGGTCGATCGCCGCCTTGAGCACGTGCGCGAACTCGCCGCGGCCGATGGCCACCGGCTTGTTGAAGATCTGCAGCTCGGTGATGGCCACCAGCGGCGGCACGCGGTTGTCGTGGATATCCTGCGGCACGAACGCCGTCATGCCGTTGAAGCCGCCGAAATACATGGTGCCATCGGATGCGCGCAGGGCCGCGCCGTCGAAGTACGAGCCTTCCACCGTGCCATCGGCGCTGTCGTAGTTGCGAAACAGGCCGCTGCGCATGTCGAGCCGCGTGATGCCGCTGTTGGTGCTCAGCCACAGTTGCTCGTTGTCGTCGCCGAGGATGCTGGCGACGGCGTCGTCGGCCATGCCGTCCTTGCGCAGGAAGCGCCGGAAGCGGATCTCGCCCTTGGCGTCGACGTCCATGCGGTTCAAGCCATTGGCCGTGCCCACCCACAGCACGCCGCGCTTGTCTTCGTGCAGGAAATGCACCTCGTCGTGGCTCAGGCTATGCGGGTTTTGCGGATCGTGGCGGAAATGGCGGAACTGGCCGCTGGCGCGGTCAAGCAAGTCCAGGCCGTGGAAGGAGCCTATCCACAGCCGTCCCTTGCCGTCTTCCAGCACGGGCCGCACCATGTTGTCGGACAGGCTGTTCGGATCGGCCGGGTCGTGGCGGTAGGTGGTGAAACGGCGGCTGGCGGGATCGAAGCGGTGCACGCCGCCGCGCGTCGAGACCCACAGCATGCCGCTGCGGTCGCTCACGACGTTGCGGATGGTGTCGCTGTTCGGGTCGCCGGCGGCAAAGCGCATGGTGAAGAAGCGCCTCAGCGCGGGATCGAAACGGTGCAAGCCCGTCGAGCCGCCCACCCACAGGGTGCCGTCCGGCGCCTTGTACAGGGTGGTGACCTGCTCGTCGCGCGACATGCCGGGCGAGCTGCGCAGGTCGAACAGCCGCGAGCTGCCGTCGCGCGTGTCGTACAGTTTCAAGCCGCCCTTGGTGGCCAGCCACAGCTTGCCATTGCCCGCGTCGGCCACGGCGCGCACCTTCTTGTCCGCCAGCGCGCCCACGTCGGCGGGGGCGCGCGCCATGCGCGAAAAGCCGCCGCTGCCCAGGTCGACCCGGCTCACGCCGTTGTACCAGGAGCCGACCCAGAAGGTGCCGGCGCGGTCGCGGTACAGCGACGACAGCTGATTGTCGGCGACGCTGAATTTGTCGCCCGTCTGGTGGCGGTACTGCAGAAAGGTGTCGCTCGCGGGCTGCCAGCGGAACAGGCCATCGGCATTGCTGCCCAGCCAGACGGTGGCGTCGACATCCTGGTACAGGCTGGCGACGCGGATGGCGGAAAAGCCATGCTTCTCGCCGAAGCGCACGCGCGCCTGCGGCGGCTGGCCGGCGCCGCCCAGGCGCCAGCGCTCTGCGCCGGCCATGGTGCCGATCCACAGGTTCTGCTGGCGGTCGATCAGCAGCGACTGGATGACGTTGTACTTCGAGCCCGGTTGCGTGTCGACGGTGAAATGCTCGAAGCGCTCGCTGCCCGGCGCCAGCATGTCCAGGCCCGTGACGGTACCGATCCACAGGCGCTGTTGCGCGTCCAGCGCCAGCGCCTTGATTTCATTGTCGCCCAGGCTGTGCGGATTGCCCTCTTCATGGTGCCAGGTGCGGAAGTGGCCCGTGGCGGGGTCGAAATGCTGCAAGCCGTCCGAGGTGGCGATCCAGAAACCGCGCGCGCCATCGTCGAGAATGGCGTGGATATGCCGGTTGCCGTTGCCGCGCTTGCTCTTTTCGGCCGGGACGTAATGGATGAAGGTCTGGCTGGCGGCGTCGAAACGGTCCAGGCCATTGTCGGTGCCGACCCATAGCTGGCCCTGGCTATCGACATGCAGCTCGCCGACCCAGTTGTCGGCCAGGCTGGTCTTGTCGCCCTCGATATTCTTGTAGACGACCATGCGGTAGCCATCGTAGCGGCTCAGGCCAGACTGGCTGCCGAACCACATATAGCCCTGCCGGTCCTGGGCAATGGCCAGCACCGATTCCTGCGCCAGGCCCTGGTCGACGCTGAGCTGGTCGAAGCGCAGGGTGGGCGCAGGCGCCGCTGCGGCCGGGCCGCCCAGCAGAATAATTAATAGTAAGGCAACATCGCAAACACGTCGAAATACCAGCACAATCGTCCTGTCAAAAAAAACGCGAAAATCCCGCACGCCGCTCCAGGGGCCGTCTCAGGAACCAAAGAACGCCAGGACATCATCCTTGCGGGCTTGCGTATCGCGCTGTCCAAGACGGATCAACTCGTTAGTATACGTCGATTCGAACAATAAATACGATGCCAGCGCCGCGCCGCGCGCTTCGGCCGCGCCGATACCCGACAGCATGGTGCGGATGGGACGCGGCAAACTGCCGATATGCCGGCTGGCGATGGCGTCGAGCCGCTCGGACGGCGCGATGACCAGCAATTCCACCGGCCGCAAGGCCGTCTTGCCCAGCAACTCGGGCGGCAGCATCGACAGGGTCAGGTTGATGCGGTTCAGGCGTTCGATGTCGACCGCCAGGCCATCGAGGAAGATCGACGACAGCGCGTGGCCGGCGATCTGCGCCAGGCTCGGGTAGCGCGCCGCTTCGGTGGCGGCGGGCGCCGGTTCCGTCATGCGTCCCGCGCCCACCACCAGCACCTTGTTCGCGCCCAGGTGGATGGCCGGCGAGATCGGCGCCAGCTGGCGCATGGAACCGTCGCCGCAGTATTCGCGCTGGCCGCCCACGTACAGCGGCACGGCGGGGAAGATGAAGGGAATGGCGGCCGAGGCAAGCAAGTGCTCCACGCCGATCTGGTCCGGCAGGGCCAGGCGCTGCGTGCGCACCCACGGCGCGATATCGCCGGCCGTCTGGTAAAACGTCATGTGGCGGCTGCCCGAATACGACGACGCCGTCACGGCCAGCGCATGCAGCAGGCCATCGGCCAGGGCCGCGTCCAGGCGCGGCAGGTCGAGCATGCGGTGCAGCAGGCTGACCAGCGGCGTATTGTCGAGCAGGGAATTGGGCGGCGACGCATGCCACTGGCGCAGCAGCCAGCCAAACGACAGCAGCGACAGCCAGCGCGCGCCCGAGCGGATCACGCCCAGCGAGTCGGCCCGGTAGACCTGCTCGACCTGAATGTGCTGCCACACGTCGAGCAGCTTTTGCACGCCTTCGCCAAAGTTGTCGGCGCGGCAGGCCAGCGCCGTGGCGTTGATGGCGCCGGCCGAGGTGCCGCAGATGATGTCGAACGGGTTGCGCGCCGGCGCCCAGCCCGCTTCCCACAGAATCGCCGAAATCGCCTGCAGCACGCCCACTTGGTAGGCGGCACGGGCACCTCCTCCCGTGAGTATCAAGCCTGTTTTATTTTGCATTCCCATGCCGGCAGATTAGCAGGGTCTTGATACTTTGTGGAAAAGTTTCAATCTCCCTTGACCATGCCTTCACGGCGCGGATCGGCGCCGCCAAACCAGAAATCCTTGCCGTGCGCATTCAGGCGCATGATGCCCTGCAAACCGGAATTCTGTTCGATCACGCGCACCTCGTGGCCCATCGCCTGCAGCGCCTCGACCTGGGCCGCCGGCGCGCGGCCTTTCTCCAGCTCCGTCGGGCCGTTGCGGCTGCCGAAGTTCGGCAGGCTGATCGCCTGCTGCACGTTCAAGCCCCAGTCCATGGTGCCGACCAGCACCTTGGCCACGTAATTGATGATGGACGAACCGCCCGGGGACCCCGTCGCCAGCACCAGCTTGTGCGTGCCCTTCTCGAACACCAGGGTGGGCGACATGGCGCTGCGCGGACGCTTGCCCGCTTCGACCCGGTTGGCGATCGGGCCATCCGCATCGCGCGAATCGAACGAGAAATCCGTCAGCTGGTTATTGAGCAAAAAGCCGTCGACCATCTGGCGCGAGCCGAAGGCGTCTTCCACGCTGGTGGTCATCGACAGGCCGCCCCCAAAAGCATCGACGGCCACCAGGTGCGAGGTCGACGGGCGCTGCAAGGCGTTGTCCATGCCCCACGCCACCTGCATGCCCGGCGGCGTGCCGGGCAAGGCGCGGCCCATGGATTTCTCGCCGATCAGCGACGCGCGCTGCGCCAGGTAGGTTTTATCGAGCATCGAGGCGACGCCCTTGCCCGGCAGCGGCACGAAGTCCGTGTCGGCCACGTAGCGGTTGCGGTCCGCGTAGGCCAGGCGCCCCGCCTCCGAGAACAGGTGGATGGCCTGCGCATCGAGCACGCCGTCGACGGGCGCATACGGCCGGATATCCTTCACTTCCAGCATGCCCAGCATCTGCGCGATGGCGATGCCGCCCGACGATGGCGGCGGCATGCCGCACACGGTCCAGGCCTTGTAATCGCTGCAGACGGGTTCACGCACCTTGGCCCGGTAGCCGGCGATATCCGCCGCCGTCAGCTTGCCCGGATTGGTCGGGTGCGCCGCCACCTTGGCGGCGATGTCGCGCGCGATGCGGCCCTTGTAAAACGCGTCGGCGCCGCCACGCGCGATCTCGCGCAGGGTGCGCGCCAGCTGCGGGTTCTTCAGCACGTGGCCGACGGGCCAGGCCTTGCCGTCCTGGTCATAGAAATACGCGGCGGCGACGGGGTCGCGCTTCAGGGCCTGGTCCCAGCTCAGCAAACCGTTGAGGCGCTGGCTGACGGGAAAGCCGCCGTGCGCCAACTTGATGGCGGGGCCGAACAGGGTGGCCCATGGCAGCTTGCCGTGTTCCTTGTGCGCCAGTTCCAGCATGCGCAGCACGCCCGGCGCGCCCACGGAACGCCCGCCCACCACGCCCGTGGCGCGCGAGACGGGACTGCCGTCGGCATTCTGGAACAGGTGTTCATCGGCGCTGGCAGGCGCCGTTTCGCGCCCGTCGAACGCCTGCACGCCCTTGGCCGTGGAGTACAGCAAAAAGGCGCCGCCGCCGATGCCCGACGACTGCGGCTCGACCAGGGTCAGCACCAGCTGCGTGGCGATCGCCGCGTCGATGGCGCTGCCGCCCTTTTTCAGCATCTGGTAGCCGGCATCGGCGGCCAGCGGATTGGCGGCGGCGACCATGAATTTCTGCGCCGCCCAGCCGTTTTTTTCCGCGTACGCGGTGGCGATTTCCGGCGCCTTTTGCGGCACCTCGGCAAATACGGGACTGGCGGCCAGCGCGCCCAGCAAGGTCAGGCTCAGCGCCAGCGGCTTCAATGTGATCATGGATTCTCCGATAAAAAAAGGGCGCACAGCCAGGCAAGGCTGTACGCCCCATACGGGGGTATCCTACATCAAATCACGCCGGGCTTATTTGGGCTGCATGCGGATCGCGCCATCGAGGCGGATGGTTTCGCCATTGAGCATGACGTTTTCCACGATGGCTTTCACCAGTTGCGCGTATTCGCCGGGCTTGCCCAGGCGCGATGGGAACGGCACCATCTTGCCCAGCGCATCCTGCACTTCGGCCGGCATGCCGAGCAACATCGGCGTTTCGAAAATGCCGGGCGCCACCGTCATCACGCGGATGCCGTTGCGCGACAGGTCGCGCGCCATCGGCAGGGTCAGTCCCACCACGGCCGCCTTCGACGACGCATACGCGGCCTGGCCGATCTGGCCATCGTAGGCCGCCACGGACGCCGTGTTGATGATGACGCCGCGCTCGCCTTCGGCCGTCGCATCCTGTTTCGCCATGGCGTCGGCCGCCAGGCGGCACATATTGAAGGTGCCGACCAGGTTGATGTTGACGACCTTCTGGAACAGGGCCAGCGGGTGCGGGCCATCCTTGCCCACGGTTTTCACGGCCGGCGCCACGCCGGCGCAATTGACCAGGCCGCGCAAGGTACCGAGCTTGGTGGCGGCCGCCACCACGGCCAGGCCGTCTTCTTCCGACGTCACGTCGCACTGCACGAACACGCCGTCGAGTTCAGCGGCCAGCGCCTGGCCCGCCTCCGTCTGCACGTCGGCCAGCACGACCTTGCCGCCCGCCGCCGTCAGCATGCGCGCCGTGGCCGCGCCCAGGCCCGATGCGCCGCCCGTGATGATGAATACATTGTCCTGAATCTGCATGAAATCTCCTGAGTGATGAGGGCCGTGTTCCCGGCGCCTGATGGTGGATGCATGATGCCATCATTACGTTTACGTAAACGTAATGTCGGCGACAATTGTAGCCATTTTTGCGCTCACCGAGCGAAAACTTGCAGCGCTGGCGTATGCCAGGGTTAAAAACACTGGATAAAGGCGCCGTTGCGGTGGCAGATGCGCCCATTGGCATCGAGCGTGGCGTTGCCCACGCCGTTGTAGCGTGCCCCGGCCGCGTCGCGGCAGCCGCCCGTGTCGCAGGAACCAATGGGCTGCGGCGTGCGCGGCATGGGTACGGCCGGGCCGGGCGGCAGGGACGCCATGGGCACGACGGAGGGCGCGGGCTGCGCCGGCATGCGGCCGATCACCTGCGACACGGCACGGCGCGGCTGCGCGGGCGGCGCCGGGCGGCATGGTTCCACCGCCAGCTTGCCGCTGTCGCGCGGATCGAGCCGGCACACGGGCAAAGCCTCAGTCAAGGACTCGGCGGGCGACGCCTGTTCCTGCGCCCAGGCATGGCCGCCAGCGAACAGCATGGCGCAGGCCAGCACCGGTATGGTTCTGATCATCGTCTTCATGCCACCTCCCCAAGCATCGATCATACCGCTTTCATTATTGGCACACGCGGCGCCAGATGCCATGCGCACCTTGCAACAGTGTTTTATTTCCTTTCAGCACTTTCTTTCTTGCCAGGATGGCATTACAATAAGAACGATTCTTATTCTCATTACGAGAATTCGAGCGCAGTTGATTCTCTTTTCATTCATTGATACCCGAGCCACCCGGAAGGCAGCCAGGAAATAACAACATCCGGAAAGTTCACCATGACCCAGCGTAGTCCCGCCTTCGTAGCCCCCGTCGCCACTCCCGCCCGCTCTATCCATTCCGCCGCCCTGCTCCTGCCCTGCCTGCTCTCGCTGGCCGTCAGCAGCGCCTGGGCCGAAGGCAATGCGGCCGCCGATCCCACCATGAACACGGTCGTCGTCACGGCGTCGGGCACGGCCATCGACATCAAGGATGCGCCGGCCAGCATCAGCGTCATCACGCGCGAGGAAATCGAGCGCCAGCCCGTGTATGACTTGAATACCCTGCTGCGCCGCATCCCCGGCGTGACGGGCGGCACCGGTCCCGAGCGTGAGGCGTCGAAGATCAAGCTGCGCGGCTTGCCCGACAAATACACCCTGATCCTGGTCGACGGCAAGCGCGTGGGCAGCTCGGCCGACACGGCTTACCGTCCCGACCTGGGCCGCCAGGACTTGAACTGGATCTCGCCCGACATGATCGAGCGCATCGAAGTGGTGCGCGGACCCATGTCGTCGCTGTACGGCTCGGACGCCATGGGCGGCGTGATCAACATCATCACGCGCAAGGTGCCGGGCAAGTGGAACGGTTCGGCCACGGCCAACTACACGCAGCCGCAGGACAGCGACCGCGGCACGGCGCATCAGCTGGGCGTGAACCTGGCCGGCCCCCTGTCGGACACGGTGGGCATGCGCCTGGGCGTGAGCCAGACGCGCCAGAATCCCGATGAAAAATTCGACAAGGCCGGTGGCATGGGCGGCGAACGCAACCAGACTGTCTCGGGCCAGCTGACCTGGGCGCTGGACAAGAAACAGAACCTGTCGCTGGACGCCAGCTATGGCAGGCAGGAAGCCAGCACGTCGAGCGCGCGTGATGCGGATGGCGAGCCGCTGGTCGACAGCTGGGGCGCCAGCAAGCTGATACGCAAGAGCGTCAGTCTCGGCTATGAAGGCCGCTGGGACTTCGGCAAGACCATGGTCAACCTGTATCACAACGACTTCGACAACGAAGTCGTCGGCACGGTGGCCAAATCCAAGGACAGCACGCTCGACGCC
This sequence comes from Janthinobacterium rivuli, assembly GCF_009208735.1. GTDB lineage: Bacteria > Pseudomonadota > Gammaproteobacteria > Burkholderiales > Burkholderiaceae_D > Janthinobacterium. The sequence goes on from NZ_WFLJ01000007.1 coordinate 118,130, forward strand.
AGCCTGGAAAAACGGGTCGGCTGGGGCGGCATCGAGCAAATGCTGGTGGTGGGCGGCCAGTGGAAGCACCAGGAATTGACGAATACGGACACCATCGGCACCGTGCCCACCGATTACCTGGGCAACCCCGTGAGCGGCGCGACCCTGTCGGGCACCACCTCGGCCCTGTTCGCGGAAGATCAGCTGTTCCTGCGCGACAACTTGACGGCCACGGCCGGCCTGCGCCTCGATCACCACGGCAAGTTCGGCAACCACTACAGCCCGCGCCTGTACCTGGTGTATCACCCTGCCCCCGCCTGGACCATCAAGGGCGGCGTCTCGCAAGGCTTCCGCGCCCCGAGCCTGAAGGAAAACTCGCCGGCGGCAGCGACCAACTCGGGCGGGCGCGGTTGCGGCAGCTTGAAACCGCTGGGCTACATCAGCGGCACCTGCTACATGGCCGGCAATGCGGACTTGAAGCCGGAAACGAGCACGGCAGCCGAGATCGGCGTGGCGTGGGAACAGAATGGCTGGGACGTGGGCCTAACCTGGTTCCACACGGATTTCAAGAACAAGATCGACTATGCGCCGCTGGGCTTCTACCAGAAGCGCTGGTGGACCAAGATGACGAATATCCAGAAGGCGCGCACCAGCGGCCTGGAAGCGACGGCCACCATCCCGCTGACGAAAAACCTGAACTGGCGTAACAACGTGACCTACATGGCGGAAGCGAAAAACCTGACCACGGGCGCCAACCTGCTGTCGACGCCAAAACTGTCGTGGTACTCGGCGCTGGGCTGGCAAGTCAACGACCAGTTGTTCGGCGAGGTATCGGCCCAGTACACGGGCAAGGAACTCGATGCTGGCAAGCTGGCCGACAAGGCTTACACCATCGTCGACACCGTCGTGTCGTACAAGGTCACGCCACAATGGACCGTGCGCGGCGGCGTGCAAAACCTGTTCAAGAAGGGCCCGATGGCCGACGGCCTGGTCGACTACTATGTGCCGGGACGGCGCATGTTCGTTGGCCTGACCTCGCGTTTTTAAGGCCTGGCTCAAGGTTTAATAACGGGGCGGCGGCGTATCGGGCGGCGGCGTGGCGGCATTCGCCGGCACGCTGCCCAGCATCCGCCCGACCACGGGCACCTTGTGGCCGCTTGCATACATGCATGTTTGATAAGAGTCATCGTAACTGCGCTGCATGCCATGCGAGGAACTGTCAGCCGCACCCGTGCCAGCCAGCTGCGCCTGCGCATAGCCACGGCAACTGCCGTCGTCGACGCGGAATTGCTCTAGACTCTTGCCCGTGCCGGGCAAGGCCATGGCCGACGGCCCTTCCGGCATCACCGTGCAGGCGGCCAGCAGCAGGGGCGCCAGCAGGCCGGCACGCCCCATCAACGCTTTCGTCTTCATCTTCGCCTCCCCGTCAGCGCACGCTGGTCGGCAGCACGGCACGCCATGCCGTACTGCAGGTTTTCACGTAGGGATAATAGCCCTGCGGCCGCGCGCAGTAGTACCACATCTGCGCCGTCGGCTCGCCACCCTGCTCGATGTACACGGGTGGCGGCTGCACGATCAAGGTGCGCCCGTACGGATAAGGATAGCCATACCACGGATCGCCATACCAGCCTGGCCCATAGCCATACCACCAGGGCGATCCCACCCATACGCCCACGTGCGAACGGCCATGGAAGTGGCCGTGGCCGCCGTGGAAACCGCCATGGCCGCCGTGTCCGGAATGTCCACCGGGAGCGCCCCAGGCGCCGCCCGCCACCGCCAGTCCCATCGCCGCTGCCAGCGCCAGCGACGCCCAGCGGCCTGTGTTATTGCCATCCATGACATCCTCCCGCCTTTCATGCCAGACTGTGAATCTCACTCCATTATTGGCAGAGGGCGGGCACAAGCAAAGGCGCCGTAACAATTGCTCACCTTTGATACGCCGAGGATATGGACGGCTAGAAAGTTTCATTTACGCAAAATACAAACAGCCCCGCGGCGCTGGCCACGGGGCTGCAGGGAATGCGCCGTCTTATTGCGCCGGCAAGCTTTGCACGGGTGTGGCCGGCGCCAGGATGGCCGGCGCGGGCGCGTGGATGGGCGCCGGCGCCTTGACCGCCAGCCAGCCCGTGGCCGGCAGCAGCGGCACCAGCAGCAGGGCCACGATGTTGATGATCTTGATCAAGGGATTCACTGCCGGACCGGCCGTGTCCTTGTACGGGTCGCCCACCGTGTCGCCCGTGACGGCCGCCTTGTGCGCGTCCGACCCCTTGCCGCCGAAGTGGCCATCCTCGATGTATTTCTTCGCATTGTCCCAGGCGCCGCCGCCCGTGGTCATGGAAATGGCCACGAACAGGCCCGTGACGATGGTCCCCATCAGCAAGCCACCCAGCGCCGCCGGCCCCAGCAGCATGCCAACGAGGATGGGCACCACCACCGGCAGCAGGGACGGCACGATCATTTCGCGGATGGCGGACGCCGTCAGCATGTCGACGGCCTTGTCGTATTCGGGCCGCGCCGTGCCTTCCATGATGCCCTTGATGTCGCGGAACTGGCGCCGCACCTCGACCACCACGGCGCCGGCCGCGCGGCCCACGGCTTCCATCGCCATGGCGCCGAACAGATACGGTATCAGGCCGCCGATGAACAGGCCGACGATGACCATGGGGTTCGACAAATCAAAGGTGATGTGCTGGCCCACGGATTCGAGCGCATGCGTGTAATCGGCGAACAGCACCAGCGCGGCCAGCCCGGCCGAACCGATGGCATAGCCCTTGGTGACGGCCTTGGTCGTGTTGCCGACGGCGTCGAGCGGATCGGTGATGGCGCGCACGGAGTCGGGCAAGCCCGACATTTCCGCGATGCCGCCCGCGTTATCCGTGATGGGGCCATACGCGTCGAGCGCGACGATGATGCCCGCCATCGACAGCATGGAAGTGGCCGCGATGGCGATGCCGTACAGGCCTGCCAATTGATACGAGACGAGAATGGCGACGCAGACGGCCAGCACCGGATACGCGGTGGATTTCATCGACACGCCCAGGCCGGCGATGATGTTGGTGCCGTGACCCGTCGTCGACGCTTCGGCGATGTGGCGCACGGGCTTGAAGTCCGTGCCCGTGTAGTACTCGGTGATGTACACCATCAGGCCCGTGAGGACGATGCCGACGACGGTGGCGCCCAGCATCTTGTAGCGCATGGCGTCGTCGGGCCACAGCAGCCACGTGACCACGGCAAAGCCGACCAGGGACAGGCCGGCCGCCCACCACAGGCCCGTGTACAGGGCCGACATGATCTTCTTGCCGGGGGCCGTCTTGACCATCGAGCAGCCGACGATGGAGGCGAGGATGGAGACGGCGCCCAGCAGCAGCGGGTAGATGATGGCCGTGCCGCTCGCCTCTGCCATCAGCAAGGCGCCCAGCAGCATGGTGGCGATCAGGGTCACGACATAGGTTTCGAACAGGTCGGCCGCCATGCCGGCGCAGTCGCCCACGTTGTCGCCCACGTTGTCGGCGATGACGGCCGGGTTGCGCGGGTCGTCCTCGGGGATGCCCGCCTCCACCTTGCCCACCAGGTCCGCGCCCACGTCGGCGCCCTTGGTGAAGATGCCGCCACCGAGCCGCGCGAAGATGGAAATGAGCGAGGCGCCGAAGGCCAGGCCGATCAGGGGCTTGATCAGGTCATGCTGGGTGAGGCCGGGCGCGCCCGTCGTCACCAGCAGCCAGTAGAACAGGGTCACGCCCAGCAGGCCCAGTCCGACCACCAACATGCCGGTGATCGCGCCGCCCTTGAAGGCCACGTTCAGCGCCTGGTTGATGCCCAGGGTGGCCGCCTGCGCCGTGCGCACATTGGCCCGCACCGAGACATTCATGCCGATGAAGCCGCAGGCGCCCGACAGTACGGCGCCGATCAGAAAGCCCAGCGCCGTATGCAGGCCCAGCAGCACGTAAATGGCGATCAGCAGCACCACGCCCACAAACGCGATGGTGCGGTACTGGCGCGCCAGGTAGGCGGCCGCGCCCTGCTGGATGGCCAGGGCGATTTCCTGCATGCGCGCGTTGCCGGGATCCTGCCGCAGGATCCAGCTGCGCGACACCAAACCATAAATGACTGCGACCACGCCGCAGGCTACCGCAAACCACAAACTGGCTGCCATATCGTCCCCTTCTGTTTTTATCCGACGTCATTGCCAACAGCTGCAGACCGCACCGGGTAGGCACGCGCAGCCAGGAAAACACGACCTGCAAAAAAACTGAACCACGAAAACGACACGGCACCGCCGGTGAACAGCGGGCACAAAAAAAGCGGACACTCAGGTCCGCTTTTCAACAACCGCTTATTCCGCCAGGGCGGCAAATGCGCTGTCGCGGATTTGCTCGACCGGACCGACGCCGGCGATGCGGCGGTATTTCGGCGCGCCTGGCAGGCCGGACTTGGCCCAGTCATTGTAGTAACCGAGCAAGACCTTGGTCTGGTTGTGGTACACGTCCAGGCGCTTCTTGACCGTTTCCGCCTTGTCGTCGTCGCGCTGGATCAGCGGTTCGCCGGTGATGTCATCGACGCCGTCGACCTTGGGCGGATTGAATTTGACGTGGTAGACGCGGCCCGAACCCGGGTGGCTGCGACGGCCATCCATGCGCTCAATGATCGACTCATCTGGCACGTCGATTTCCAGCACGTAGTCGACATTGATGCCGGCATCCTTCATGGCGTCCGCTTGCGCGATGGTGCGCGGGAAACCGTCGAACAGGTAGCCATTGGCGCAATCGGCTTCCTGCAGGCGGTTCTTGACCAGGCCGATCATGATGTCGTCCGACACGAGGCCGCCCGCATCCATGACTTTTTTCGCTGCCAGGCCCAGTTCGGAGCCTTCCTTGATCGCCGCGCGCAGCATGTCGCCCGTGGAGATTTGTGGAATGTTGTATTTTTCTTTGATGAAGTTAGCTTGGGTGCCCTTGCCGGCACCGGGTGCTCCTAAAAGTATCAGACGCATTGAAAAGTTCCTAAAAAACAGATTTTGGATGGTGGTATGTGTAATTATTTTTAGATGATGTTGCTATGGCTATCTTTCCCTACGAAACTTACCACAAAAAATCCCCGGAACGCCAGTTTGCTGTCGAATTGCTATGCCCTGATTGATCAAAGCCAGCAATTAGCGAAGCAGGCGTTTCAAAATGTGGTTTTTACTGCAGGCGCACAAATTTTATTTGCACGCCTGCCGTTTTGCGGGTAGCGCTTACAGGGCGCCGTAGTGGGCTTGCACCCTGGCAAGATCTTCCGGCGTGTCGACACCGGCGGCCGGGGCCGAGTCCGTGACGTGCACGGCGATGGCGACACCGTGCCACAGCACGCGCAACTGCTCCAGCGCCTCGATCGCTTCCAGCGGCGAAGCGGACAATTGCGGATATTCTTGCAAAAATGCATTGCTGTACGCATACAGGCCGATATGGCGCAGCGGCACGTAGCCTTGCGGCAAGCTGTCTTTCGACTGCGCGAAGCCGTCGCGATGCCAGGGGATGGTGGCGCGCGAAAAATACAAGGCACGGCCATTTTTATCCAGCACGACCTTGACGACATTCGGGTTGAAGGCCTCAAGCACATCGTGCAGCGGATGGGCGCAGGTGGCCATGGGCACGGTGGCGCTGATCTGCGCGGCGCAGGCGGCCAGCAGGGATGGATCGATCAACGGTTCGTCGCCCTGCAGATTGACGACGACGGCGTCCGGCGGCAGCCCGAGCGTGCGCGCCACTTCGGCGATGCGGTCCGTGCCCGACGGATGGTCGCTGCGCGTCATGCACACTTCCACGCCATGCGCGGCGCAGGCGGCGCGGATGCTGTCATGGTCGGTGGCGACGATGACGCGCGCCGCGCCAGAGAGCAGCGCCTGCTCGGCCACGCGCACCACCATCGGTTTGCCGCCCAGGTCAGCCAGCGGCTTGCCCGGCAGGCGCGTCGAGGCCAGGCGGGCCGGGATGATGACGATGAACGCCATCGTTATTCCACTGCGTCTTGCAAGGTGCGCGCTTCGTCCGCCCACATGATGGGGATGCCATCGCGGATCGGATAGGCGAGGCGGTCGGCGCGGCAAATCAGTTCCTGCGCCTTCTTATCGTGTTCAAGCGGACCCTTGCAAACAGGGCAGACCAGGATATCAAGCAGTCGAGCGTCCACGACATTTCTCCACAATTTGTTGGGCCAGCGCGCTATCGATGCGCGCACTGACGGGGACGACCCACAGTCTCGGGTCATCTTTGAGATGTTCAATTTGCGCACATTTTACTGCATCCTTCTCGGTGATCAAGATCACATCCGTGTCGAGCGCGGCAAATGGCTGGTCGAGGAAGTCGTGATGGTCGGGCAGCGGCAGCTCCATGAAGTGCAGTCCGGTCCCGCGCAGCATGGCAAAGAAACGCTGCGGGTTGCCGATACCGGCCGCCGCCACGATGCGCTGGCCGCCGGCCGCCAGGTCGGCCAGCGCCATGCTTTGCGTGCGGTCGGCCAGGCGTTCGGCCACGCCGCCATCGAGCCGCATCTGCACCACCAGGGAGCCCTTGGGCGCGACCTGGTCCACCAGTGCCGGCGCCAGCGCGGCCGCATTGATCACCGTCACGTCGCGCCGGCGGCGCGGCGATTCGCGCAGGGGTCCGGCCGGCAGCAGCCAGCCGTTGCCGGCGCCACGGCCGTCGAACAGCACGATTTCCACGTCGCGCCGCAAGGCGTAATGCTGCAAGCCGTCGTCCGTCACCAGCACGTCGACCTCCGGGTGCGCCGCCAGCAGCGCCCTGCCCGCCTGCGCGCGGTCGCGCCCCACCATCACGGGACAGCCGCCGCGCTGGAAGATCAGCAGCGGCTCGTCGCCCACCTGCTGCGGCGTGGACGCGGCGCTGACGGCGCGCGGCGAACGGTCGGCGCTGCCATGGCCGCGCGAAATCACGCCCGGGCGCATGCCCGCCTCGCGCAAGGCTTGCACCAGCCAGATCGTCAGCGGCGTCTTGCCGGTGCCGCCGATAAAAATGTTGCCGACGACGACGACGGGCACGGGCAGGCGCGCCGATTGCAGGAGGTTGGCCCGGTACAGCCCGCGCCGCACGGCGCTCAGGGCGCCGAACAGCACGGAGACGGGCCACAGCGCGCACGCCAGCGGGCCACGCGTCAGCCAGGCGCGGGTGAGAGTGGTTTCAAGCTTGGCGGGGGAGGATGTGGGCATGGGGACAGACGTAAAAAATAACCCCAGGTGCAAAATCCGGGGTCAGACCCGGCGGGTCTGACCCCGGCACTTCGATTGGGGTTGAATAATAGCTTACTTGCCGCCCGCCTGCGCCGCGAACGTCAGCTTTTCATAGCCGGCCAGGCGCGCCGCTTCCATCACGTGGATGACCATCTGGTGCATGGCGAACTGGTCGGCGTTGACCACCACCACGGGCGTCTGCGCGGGGGCCTTGCCGCCGTTGGCCGCCCTGGCCGCGTCCTGCAGGGCGTCGGCCAGGCCGGCCACGTCGCGGAACGAGACCGGTTCGCGGTTGACCGTGTAGTTGCCCTTGGCGTCGATGGTGACGTCGATCTGCTGCGGCTTGTCCTTGGCTTGCTCGGCGTCGGCCGTCGGCAGGGTGATCTGCAACTCCGTAAACTTGCTGTAGGTGGTGCTGACCATGAGGAAGATCAGGATCACCAGCAACACGTCGATGAACGGGATCAGGTTGATTTCGGGGTCTTCACGCCCCTTGCCTTTGCGGAAGTTCATTTGCGGCCACTGTGGACGATGTCGACGAACTTGACCGCTTGCTGCTCCATGTCAATGACGAAGCTGTCGACGAGGGCGCGGAAGTGGCGGTAAAAGACCAGGGTCGGCATGGCGATGGCCAGGCCGAAGCCCGTGTTGTACAAGGCCACCGAGATACCGTGGGCCAATTGCGCGGGATTCGAGCCGCTGGCGTTTTGCGAACCGAAGATTTCGATCATGCCCACCACCGTGCCGAACAGGCCCATCAGCGGCGCCAAGGTGGCGATGGTGCCCAGGGTCGTCAGGAAACGTTCCAGCGTATGGGCCACGCCGCTGCCGGCCTCTTCGATCGATTCCTTCATCACGTCGCGCGGCGCGTCGACATTGCGCAGGGCGGCGGCCAGCACCACGCCCAGCGGCGAATTGTCTTCCAGCTTGGCCACCGTGTCCGGCGTGATCTTGCCGCTGCGATACACCTGCACCACTTCATCAAACAGCTTGCGGGGCAGGATCTTGGCGCGGCGCAAATACAGCAGGCGCTCGATGATCAGGGCCAGGGCGACGATGGAAGCGATCAACAACAGCCAGATGGGCCAGCCAGCGGCTTGAAATATAGCGAGCAAAAGAAACTCCTGGTAAAGGGAAGGCGATGAACCGCCCGAACAGCCTGTATTGTACCGAGCGCCAAAGAACGATGGTACGTCCGCGCAGGAATGGCGCAATGTAGCGCGTTGCCGCGCCGGCGGCAAGTGGCGCCCGCATGTGGACTTGTCCACACGGCGCGGCGGGCGCGCGCCGCCGCGGCACAGTTTTGCACACTTTGTGTGGATAAGATTGTGAGCAAGCATGAAGTCCAGCATGCAAGTCGTTGATTTACATGGAGATTATCATGCTGCGCAAAATACAGGCATAGCAGCTTATCGGCAGGAGTCAATGTCAATAAATTAATACCTGGAGAGTTCTGCACATTTACTGTGGACAAGATTGTGCGCAAAGCCAAGGAATTCCATTAAGTTATTGATTATAAAGGAAATTAAATCAATGAGTAAAAAAGTGGCAGCGGGCGCGCACGACGCGCCATATCGGCCGCCAAAGTTCTGCACACAATCTGTGGACAAGATTGTGCGCAAGCGCAACGATACGCGCCAAGTACTTTGATTTATATCGTTTTTATTGCCTTGCATAAAAATGTAGCAAGGGCAAAAAAGCGGGGTTTTTGGCGTCTTATTTCTCTTCAAGACAGCACTTTTCCACCGCCGGCGCAGTTCCACACATAAAGTGTGGATAAGATTGTGAGCAAGCCGATTGACTCCATGCAAGAGCATTGATTTTAAAGGGATTTTTTTCATTGCTCAAAAAAAAGGCAACAAAATGGCATGTCCACGCGGTGGAAAACCCGGGCAAACCAGGAAACGGTTTATGCAGTTTTGCACACATTCTGTGGATAAGATTGTGAGCAAGGCCCACAACAGGGTGCTAGATCATTGATTTATATGGCTATTTTTATCCTGCGCAAAATTCAGGCAAGCCATGCCATGGCCGCTCCAGTGGATAAATGGGGCGCCGCGCCGGAGTTCTGCACATTTTTTGTGGATAAGATTGTGCGCAAGGCCATGCATGGCATACTAAGCGCTTGATTCATATGGACTTTATTTCCGTGCGCAAAAATGTAGCAAGGCATTTTTGTCGCTCAACGTGGGCTGGCCGGGCAACGTTTGTCCAAGGCAAAAAGTTCCGCACACTTTCTGTGGATAACTTTGTGCGTAAGTGGCAGGGGCTGTACTGATGTGCTTGATATTAAAGGTTTTTTTCCCTGTGCTCGCAAATCAGGCATACCGGAATTCATCATGAAATCAAATACTTAGAAATAGAACTTGTTGTTTTGCGCGATATATGACATAAGCATGACCTCGCCGATAATTTGTGGACAGATCCTTCCCTCCCCCAGCTTGATGATGACCGACAACCCGACTGACAGCGGCTTTGCCGCCCCGCCCGTGCTGACCGTCAGCGCCCTGAACCAGGCCGTCGCGCGCCTGCTCGAACGCTCGTTTCCCCTGACCTGGATCGCCGGCGAAATTTCCAACTTCACGCGCGCCGCTTCCGGCCACTGGTATTTCACCTTGAAGGACGATGGCGCCCAGGTGCGCGCCGTGATGTTCCGCGGCCGCGCCCAGTACGCCGGCTTCACTCCGCGCGAAGGCGACAAGGTCGAAGTGCGCGCCCTCGTCACCCTGTACGGCGCGCGCGGCGATTACCAGATCAACGTGGAAGCCATCCGCCGCGCCGGCGTGGGCGCCCTGTACGAGGCGTTCCAGCGCCTGAAGGAAAAGCTGGCCGCGCAGGGACTGTTCGACCAGGAACGCAAGCGCGCCATCCCCATGTTCGCGCGCAGCATCGGCATCGTCACCAGCCCGCAGGCGGCCGCCCTGCGCGACGTCTTGATCGCGCTCCAGCGCCGCGCCCCGCACGTCAACATCATCCTGTACCCGACACCCGTGCAGGGCCAGCAGGCGCCGGAAAAGATCGCGCACGCCATCCGCACGGCATCGACACGGGCCGAGTGCGACGTGCTGCTGGTATGCCGTGGCGGCGGCAGCATCGAGGATCTGTGGTCGTTCAACGATGAAGCGGTGGCATACGCGATCGCCGATTGCTCCATGCCCGTGATCAGCGGCGTGGGCCACGAGACGGATTTCACCATCGCCGACTTCGCGGCCGACCTGCGCGCGGCCACGCCGACGGCGGCGGCCGAACTGGCGGCCACGCCGCGCGCCGACTGGATGGCCTCCCTGCGCGCCGACGCGGCCGACCTGCGCCGCGCCATGCGCCGCCGCCTCGACGATGCGGCGCAGACGCTGGACCGCCACAGCCGCCGCCTGCTCAACCCGAAGGCGCAGCTGCGGCAGCAGCGATTGCAGCTGCTGGCCCTGTCGACGGCGATGACGCATGCGGCGCGTGCGCCCGTGACCCAGTCGCAGTACGCGCTGGAGCGCCTGCGTTCACGCTGGACAGCCTTGCGGCCCGACGTCACGGCGCCGCGCGCGCGCCTGGTGGAAATGCAGCGGCGCGGCGGCACGGCCATGGCGCAGCAGCTGGGCCAGCGGCGCCACCGCCTCGACGGCCTGGCGGCGCAGCTGGAGCTGCTCAACCCCCAGCGCACCCTGGAACGCGGCTATGCGATTTTGCGCGATGAAAAGGGCAATATCGTGCGCTCGCCGGCGCAACTGCAGGCGCGCCAGAACGTCAACGTACGCCTGGCCGAAGGCAGCGCGCAGATCGGCATCGCCAGCGTGCAGGCCACCCTGGAATAAGCGTTGGAATAAAAAAGGCCGGGGAAACTCCCCGGCCCAACACCTTCCCTACTGAGTGGACTGCTACTGCGACTGCTCTTTCACACTACCGGATCAGAACTTCATCGACACGCGCGCGCCGAAAGTGCGCGGCGCGTTGTAGAAGGCGCCGTAGATCTGCTGCGTGGGCTGGCATGGCATGCCCACGTCCGTGCAGATTTCATTGACGTCCAGCTTGACGGCCTTGTCGGTGGCGTTCTGCACGAACGCTTCCACCGTGTAGGCTTTGCTGGCCGGCTGGAAGCGCAGGCTCAGGTCCAGCGTCGTATAGGCTTCCTGGCGCTTGACGCCTGCATGGCCCGGCACGTCGCCGTTGAACGCGCCCGCGCCCACGTACGACATGGTTTCATAGTGCACCGAGGCGCGCGGCGTGAGCTGGCCGCCGCCGACAGTAAAGTCATGCTCGTACTGGACGGTGGTGGAAAACTTCGGCGCGTGCTTCATGGTGCTGCCGCCCACGTTCACCAGTGGCGCCGTCGAGCCGCAGGACTGGCCATTCGCGCGCGCCGCATCGACGTCGCACGACATGAAGTCGTCGTACACGGCTTTGAGCCAGGTGGCGTTGCCCGTCAGGCGGTCGACCTTCGTTGGCCGCCACACCCATTCCGCTTCCAGTCCCTTGACGGTGGCGCCGGCCGCGTTGAAGTTGGCCAGCACGCTGTTGACCACCTGCGATTCGAGCTTGTCCTTGTACTTCATCAGGAAGGCATCGAGGTTCAGGGTCAGTTCGCGGTTCAGCAAGTCCGACTTGAAGCCGATTTCATAGCTGGTCAGCTTTTCCGGCTTGGTGGTGGCGCCGCCGTCGCCGATGGCCGGCGAATGGAAACCCGTCGTCACAGAGCCGAACAGCAGGATGTCCGGGCGCAGCTTGTACTCGATGCGGCCCAGCCACGTGGCCTGGCCGTATTTCAGGTCGGCCGTATTGTCGCCCGGCGTATTGCCGCAGCTGGCGGCCGTGATGGCGCCGCCCGGGCCGATATTGTGCGTGTTGGCCAGGCCCGTGCCCGGCGTGACCAGCTGGCGCAGCTGGTCGGCGGTGAGCACGGTGGTGCCCAGCGGCGTGTTGGCGGGCCAGTTCGGGCAAGCCCAGTTCTTGCCGCCGATGTCGAATTTATGGTCCTTCGTGTAGCGCGCGCCGGCCGTCAGCTTGATCTGGTCCGTCACCTGCTGGCTGACCTGGCCGAACACGGCCTTCGATTTGAGCTGGCGGTCGCCCTGGATGAAGGACATCGACGACGCATACTGGCCCACGGTCGGCTGCACGAAGATCACGGCGCCGTTGGCGATATCCTGCTGCACGGCCGCCTGCGAAATCTGGCTGCGGTCGATATCGAAGCGTACCTTGTTCTTTTCATTGAACAGGAACAGGCCGGCCACCCACTGGAACGGCGCATCGTCGTCCGAGCGCGCCTGCAGCTCGTGCGAATAGCTGTCGAACTGCGCCCAGTCGGTGCGGTTTTCCGACTTGAAGCCGGGGAACAGGCCCGCATCGGCATCGTTGCTGTTCTGGCGCTTGTAGCGGCTCCAGCTGCCCAGGTAAGTGAAGTCCAGCGCATCGGTCGGCTTGTAATTGAGCTTGCCCTTGTAGGTCAGGATCGACTGGTCCAGGGTGCCCGGGGTGTCGATCAGGGCCGAGCGCAGCTTCTCGCCCGCTTTCGGCTCGGCCGCCAGGTAGACGTTGCCGGCGCCCTGGTCGAGGAAGTAGTCGGCGATGAAGGTGCCGCGCAGCTGCGGCGTGAACTTCCACAGCAGCGAGGCGCGCACGCCCATCTGGTCGCCGGCGCCATACTTGGCCGTGCCCGGCATGACGTTCGAGCCGCGGCGGAAGTCCACCGTGCCGTCGTGGCTATCCTTGATGGCGGCGATGCGCAGCGCCACGTCGTCGGAAAACGGGATATTGATCATGCCCTGCGTCTGCAGGTGGCGGTAGTCGCCCACCGTGATGCCGGCCGAGCCCATGAACTTCGCCGTGCTCGGCGCGGCCGAAACGAGGTTGACGGCGCCTGCCGTCGAATTGCGGCCGTTCAGGGTGCCCTGCGGTCCGCGCGCCACCTCGACGTGGGACAGGTCGTACATCAGCGCCGTGGCGCCCTGGGGACGCGGCGAATACACGCCATCGACATAGAAGGCGACGGCAGGGTCGCCCAGCTCCGTGTGGTTGGCCGAACCGACGCCGCGCATGTAGACGTGCACGCCGCCCGAGTCGCCATGCTGCTCGACGACGAGGCTCGGCACCATGGTCGCCAGCGACGCCAGATCTTTCACTTGATTGTTTTGCAGGGTGTCCTGGTTGAAGGCGGTGACGGCCAGCGGCGTCTCCTGCACGAAGGTGTTGCGGCGCGTGGCCGTGACGACGATGCGGTCCATCTGCTCGGCGGCCGGTTTTGCCGCGTCGGTGGCTGCCGCGGTGCTGGCCGCTTCCTGTGCCATGGCGGCGCCGCTGCCCAGCAAGATGAACTGGGCGAAGGTCGCATGCGCCAGGCTGAGGGCGATGGTATTGCGTTTGAGCTGTTGCATTGTTGTTGTCTCCTGTACCGCTGGTTGAATGATGATCACATAGCTCTTTGGCTACTGCTGCACATTTTTGGGGTGTCAATCTGAAGTCATGTCGCCTCCGTGCCGGGTCAATGGGTGGCCACGGCGCGCCCGGCCGTGTCGAATAGAAAGGCATGGCCTTCTTCCGGCGCGAAGCCGATGGCGCTGCCCTGCGCCAGCGCGTGGCGCGCCTCGCCATGCAGCTTGATGGCCACCGCATGCGGGCCGCCGTCGCTGCGGTCGTCCAGCGTCGCGTGGATGATCTGCGCGTCGCCCAGCTGCTCGATCAGGGTCACGCTGGCGCCATAGCCTTCATTGCGCGGCACCAGGCGCAGGTGTTCGGGGCGTATGCCGACCAGCATGCCCGCCTCGCCGCCAAGCTGGCTGGCCAGCGCGGGGACGGCGGCGCACGGCAAGAAGTTCATGCGCAGCGCGCCGATGAAGCCGGCCACGAACTGGCTGGCCGGATGGCGGTACAGGTCCAAGGGCGCGCCCACCTGCTCCAGGTGGCCGCCATGAAAGACGGCGACCCTGTCACCGAGGGTCATGGCTTCGACCTGGTCGTGGGTGACGTAGATCATCGTGGTGCCCAGTTCCTGGTGCAGCTTGGCCAGCTCGATGCGCGTCTGCACGCGCAAGGACGCATCAAGGTTGGACAGCGGCTCGTCGAACAGGAACACCTTGGGCTGGCGCACGATGGAGCGGCCGATGGCCACGCGCTGGCGTTCGCCGCCGGACAAGGCCTTGGGCTTGCGGTCGAGCAGGTGCGTGATCTGCAAGATCTCGGCCACCTTGCCCACGGCCGCGCGCACTTCCGCGTCCGGCCTGCCCGCCAATTTGAGGGCAAAACCCATGTTGTCGCGCGCCGTCATGTGCGGATACAAGGCGTAGCTCTGGAACACCATGGCGATGCCCCGCTCGGCCGGCGCCACGTCGTTGGCCAGCAGGTCGCCGATGCGCAGCTGGCCCGCGCTGATGTCTTCCAGTCCGGCGATCATGCGCAGCAGGGTCGACTTGCCGCAGCCGGACGGTCCCACGAAGACCATGAATTCGCCGTCATGGATATCGAGGTCCAGGCCCTTGACGATTTCCGGGCCGTCGCCGTAGGTCTTGCGGATGCCGCGCAGGGAAATGGCGGCCATGTCAGTGCTCCTCCACCAGGGCTGCGGCGTGGGATGCGCGCTGGGCGGCGATGAAGTCGCGGTACCACAGGGCGCTGTCCTTGAAGCTGCGCTGCTGCGTGGCGTAATCGACGTACAGCATGCCGAAACGCTTGGCGTAACCCGAGTTCCACTCGAAGTTGTCCATCAGGCTCCAGTAGAAATAGCCGCGCACGTCGATGCCCTGCGCGATCACGGCGCGCAAGGCGTCCAGGTGCAGCCGCACGTACTCGATGCGCGCCTCGTCGTGGATCTTGCCGTCGACGGGCTTGTCGGCCACGGCCATGCCGTTTTCCGTGATGTAGACGGGCGGCAGCCGGTATTCGCGGTGCAGGCCCACGAGCAGCTCCGTCAAGCCTTGCGGGTAGGTTTCCCAGCCCATGTCGTTGACGCCAAGCTTGCATTCGGGCTTGCGCGGCGGCGTCTCGGCGCTCATGAAGGCGCGCGTGTAGTAGTTCACGCCGAGGAAATCGATGGGCTGTTTGATATCTGTGAAATCGTTTTCAAAGATAGACAAAGCGGAAGCGTCGACGTGTTTCAGGGCCAGGGCCGGGTAGCGGCCCTTGAAGATGGCGTCCATATACCACTGCACCGAGCGCGCATATTCAAGTTCGGCCAGCTCCCGGTCCTGGGCGCTGTCGGTGGCCGGCGTGGCCGTCCACTGATTGAGCACGATGCCCAGTTTCGCCGGCGCGTTCACCGCGCGCATCGCCTGCATGGCCAGGCCGTGCGACAGCAGCAGATGGTGCGACACTTGCACGGCGGCGGCCGGATCGGCCATGCCGGGGGCGAACTGGCCCGTGCCGTGGCCCAGCACGGCCGTGCACCACGGTTCGTTGTGCGTGGCGATGCTGACGACCTTGTGGCCGAAGCGGCGCGCCACCTCGGCAGCGTAGGCGGCGAAGTGGTAGCAGGTGGCGCGATTGAGCCAGCCGCCCTCGTCTTGCAAGGCTTGCGGCAAATCCCAGTGGTACAGGGTCAGGTGGGCGTCGAGTCCCTTGGCGGCCAGGGCGTCGAGCAGGCGCGCATAAAAGGCAAAGCCAGCCTCGTTCCAGGCGCCGGAGCCCGTCGGCTGCACCCGCGACCAGGACATGGAAAAGCGGTAGGCGTTCACGCCCAGACTGGCGATCAGCTCCACGTCATCAAGGTAGCGGTGATAGTGGTCGCAGGCCACGTCGCCATTGCTGCCGTCGATGATCTTGCCATCCGTGTGGCTGAAGGTATCCCAGATGGACGGGCCGCGACCGTCGATGGCGGCGGCGCCCTCGATCTGGTAGGCGCTGGTGGCCACGCCCCAGGTGAAGGTGGCGGGGAAATTGGTGTCAATGTCGTCGTTGTGCATGGTGGTGGTATCAGTGTGAGGGGTTGAAATAAGTGAGTGCATCAGCCTTTGACGGCGCCTTGCGTCAGGCCCTCGATCAGGCGCTTCGAGGCGACAAAAAACATCAGCAGCAGCGGCAGCACGGCGATCGCGGCGCCCGTCATCAGCGCGCCCCACTCCGTGTTGTTCGGCGCCTGCATGCTGCGCAGGGCCAGCGGGATCGTGTAGTTCTCGACCGAGCGCATGACGACCAGCGGCGTGATGAAATTGTTCCACGAGTTGATGAAGGTGATCAGGCCCAGGGTGCCCATGGCGGGGCCGATCAGCGGCAGCACGACTCGCCAGTAGATGGCAAATTCGCCGCAGCCGTCGATGCGCGCCGCCTCGATCAGGTCCTTCGGAATGGCCGTGCCGATGTACTGGCGCATGAGGAAAATGCCCAGCGCGCCGGCCGCTCCCGGCACGTACAGGGCGCGCGGCTGGTCCAGCCATCCGAGAAAATCCATCAGCATGAAGGTGGGGATCATGTTCATGAACGACGGGATGATCATCGACGCCATCACCAGGGTAAACAGGGGCCGCTTGAAGCGGAATTCGTACATGGCGAAGGCATAGCCGCCCAGCGAGCAAAAGAACAGGGTCAATGCCGTCGTCATCAGGGCCACGTACAGGCTGATGCCGATGTTGCGCCAGAACGGCAGGCGTTCCTGCAGCAGCTCCAGGTTGTGCAGCAGGGCCGTGCCGAACCAGCGCGGCGGCGGCAGGCTGTAGATCTCGGCGCTCGTGTGCGTGGCGAAGACGAACATGAAGTAGAACGGCGCGACCATGATCAGGGCGCCGATGGCCACCATGGCGTAGGCCGTCCAGCGGGTGGTTTTCATTTGGCCTCCTTACGTTCATTGCGGCTGAAGATGCGGTTGTTGACCCAGGTGGTGCTGGCGATGATGAGGAACAGCAGCCAGGAAATGGCCGACGCCGTGCCGAAGTCGCCCGAGGAAAACGCCGTCTTGTAGACGAAGATGGCCGTCGTCATCACCGACTGGCTCACGCCGCTCGATTCGGCCACCAGCACGAATGGCTCCTCGAACAGCTGCAGATTGCCCATGATGGTGAGGGTCACGGCCAGGTAGATCATGGGGCGCAGTTGCGGCAGGGTGATGTACCAGAATTGCTGGCGTGTCGAGGCGCCGTCGATGGTGGCCGCTTCATACAGGTCCTTGGGGATGACCTGCAGCGCGGACAGGTACAGCACCAGGTTCCAGCCCAGGTAGCGCCAGAAGATGACGAAGGCGACGGCCGGCTTGATGAACAGCGAGCTGCCCAGCCAGTCGATCGATTCCGCCGGGAACAGGCCACCGATCAGCGGCAGGCTGGCGCACCATTGGATCAGCACATTGATCTGCCCATAGTCGCGCGAGAACAGGGTGTTGAAGACCATGGCGATGGCCACGCTGGAGGTAATGAACGGTAAAAAGTAGATGCCGATCACCAGGTTGCGCGAGCGCTTGAAGCTGTTGTGAATGAACGCCGCCAGCGGAATGGCCACCAGGTGCTGCGGCACGCCCGAGGCCAGCGCCAGCCACACGGTATTGCCCAGCGAGCGCAGGAACCACGGGTCGCTCAAGGCATATTTGTAGTTGTCCAGGCCCACCCACTGCATGGCTTCCACG
The DNA here is from genome assembly GCF_009208735.1 of Janthinobacterium rivuli. Classification (GTDB taxonomy): domain Bacteria; phylum Pseudomonadota; class Gammaproteobacteria; order Burkholderiales; family Burkholderiaceae_D; genus Janthinobacterium. Next base: position 135,865 of record NZ_WFLJ01000007.1, read on the forward strand.
CCGCTGGCCGCTTCCCACTGGTTGAACGACAGATAGATGGAAAACAGCAGCGGGAACAGGCTGAAGACGGCGAACAAAATGAAGAAGGGGCTGATGAAGATGTACGGCGCCCACTTCTTCATGTTGAAGCGTTTTTTTGCGGGCCGCGCCGCAGCCGCGGCGGGCGCGCCCTCGGTACAAGGCATGGAGGTAGTCATGCTGCTCCTAGCGCCGCGCGCGGTGGTTGATCAGGGCCTTGGCGTCGGCCAGGGCCGTCTTGATATCCTTGTTTTGCGCCAGCACGCTTTCCAGTTCCATGTTGACGATGTCGCGCGCCACGGCGTCGAACTTGTCGACGCGGATGACGGGGATCTTCGCCGCCGTGTCGCGCGCCAGCAGGCGCGTCTTCTGGCCGCCGAAATATGGCTGCGGCTCGTCCATCATCGGGTCCGCATACGCCGCCTTGAGGGCCGGGAAGGCGCCGATTTCCTTCAGCGAATGCAGCTGGATATCCTTGTTGACGGTCATGAACTTGATGAATTCCCAGGCCTGGGTTTTGTTCGCCGCTTTTTTCGGAATGCCGTAGAAGGAGCCGCCGTAGGACGCCAGCGCGCCGGCCGGCAGGTTCGCCGCGCGCCACTGGCCCTTGGAATCGGGCGCCAGCCACTTGGCCAGGTGGCCGCTGAGCCAGGAACCCATCATCTGGCTGGCCACCTTGTCGCGTTTAAAACCTTCGGCCCACTCGCCCGTCCAGGCCACGGTGCGCGCATCGATGCCGGCCACCCGCGCCGCCTTGGCCAGTTCGAAGGCCTTGACGAAGCGGGGCGAATCGACCAGCACCTGGCCCTTGTCGCCGAAGTAGATGCCTTCGCCATCTTTCAGGTTGGCGCGGATATAGATATCGGCCAGGTCGCTGGCGCCGGCCAGCAGGTAGGTGCCGGTGGCGGCTTTGAGCTTCTTGCCGGCGGCGATGTACGACTCCCACGAGGCCGTCAAGTCGCTTTCCTTGATGCCCGCCTTGTCCATCAGGTCCTTGCGGTAGAACAGGGTGCCCGGTCCCAGGTCGGCCGGCATGGCGCCCAGGGTGCCGCGCGAACTGGTGGCCTGCACGAAGGTGAACGGCACGAACTGGGCGCGGTACTGCCCTGCCCCGTACGGCTGCTGCAAGAGGTCTTCCATGCCCTTCGATTCGGCGAAGCTGCCGACGTAGCGGAAGTCGATGGCCATCACGTCGGGCAGGCGCGCGCCGGCCGCCAGCGCCGTCGTCATCGAGTTATGGTGGTCGTCGATCTGCAGGCTGACCAGCTTGACCTTCACTTGCGGGTACAGCTTTTCCCACAGGGGCAAGGCCGTCTTGACGGCGCGGTCCAGGTCGGGGAACGAGGCGACAGTAATGGTGGCGGGGGCCAGGGCCGGCAAGGCGGCGGCCGGCGGGACGGCTGCGGGCGCGGCGGACACGCCACAGGCCAGGGTCAGCGCTGCCAGCGGGGCCGCGCCAAGGATGCTTGACTTCATTATTTCATCTCCGATTATTGAGCGTCTTCTATCTTGAAAACGTTTTCACAACATGTATCCATTTAACACCGCAAAGAAAATCAAGTCAACCGAAAAAGTTGTCATTTTTACTGAGGGCAGCGCGGAAGGACCCACGTCATGGCGCGTGTTCTCCTATGAAAAAGGTGAAAATCAGGTTCCAGGGCTTGCTGTTGTTTTTTGTGAAAACGTTTTCATAAGTAGGTCGGGTGAGCGGGGCCGCCGAGGTGCGCAAGCGCGTAAGCCGACGTGCACGGCCAACAATATGTCGGCTTACGCCCGCCGGGCCCGCCCGACCTACGGCCCTGCGGGCATTTATGGTAATCTTTCACTGAAAAGGTTTTCAGAGCACTGACAACCAGCCATCTTGATACCAGGAATCACCTTGAACGCTAGCGCCCACGCCGCTCCCCCCTCCACCCTGCTCGACGTGGCCCGCCAGGCCGGCGTGTCGCCCAGCACCGTCTCGCGCATCCTCAATGGCACGGCCAGGGTCTCCGATGACAAGCGCGACGCCGTGCTGGCGGCGATCGCGCAGATGAAATTCGCGCCGAACCAGATGGCGCAAGGCTTGAAGAAGGGCCGCTCGATGACCATCGGCATCGTGGTACAGGATATTTCCAGCCCCTTCTTCGACGAAAGCCTGCGCGGCGTGGACGACGGCTTGAAAGACACGGGCTATGCCTCCGTCATCGTCAGCGGGCACTGGAATGCGCAAGAGGAGGCCGACCGCATCCGCCTGCTGCTGGCGAGAAAAGTCGACGGCATCATCCTGCTGTCGGGACGCATCTCGGACGAGAGCGTGCTCGATTTCTCGCAGCAGCGGCCCATCGTCTCGACGGGCCGCCTGCTGGCCACGAAAAGCGCCATCGGCTTCAAGCTCGACAATGAATACGGCGCCTACCTGGCCGTGCGCCACCTGGTGGAACTGGGCCACCGCCGCATCGCGTTTGTCGCCGGCCCGGCCAACAACACGGATGCGGCCGAGCGCCTGACGGGCTACCAGCGCGCGCTGCGCGAGGCGGACATCGCCATCGACCCGAAGCTGATGGTGGAAGGTGACTTCCACGAGGCCAGCGGCATGCTGGCCATGAACCATCTGTTCGACACGCAGCAGCAATTCAGCGCCGTCTTCGCCGCCAATGACCTGTCCGCCTATGGCGTGCGCCTGTGCCTGTACCGCAAGGGCATCCGCGTGCCCGACGATATCTCGCTCGTCGGTTTCGATGACTTGCCCGGCTCGTCCTACACGACGCCGCCGCTGACGACCATCCACCAGCCCCTGTACGACATCGGCCGCATCGCCACCGAAGCGCTGCTGGGCCTGATCAATGGCGAAGCCGTGCAGGCGGCCATTCCGCCTCTGGAACTGATCGTCAGGGAAACCACCCGACGCATCCGCTAAGGATTGCACCATGATAAACCTACTGCGCAGCCCACTCTCGGGTCGGCGTTGCTCGCTGTACTTTTTGTACAGCTGCGCTACTCAACCCGATATCGGGCTTGCTCGCTACGGTTTCTCAAGGTGCTGACGCTTCACCCTATACCACTATTTTCCTGAACGAGAATCAATACGCTACCAGTATCCGCAACGCATGCGGGAATCTGCAGCAATGGCGCATCCGCTTTACAATAGTGGCTCGTTCAGCAAGAATGCCTGCTTCAAGCAAGCTTGGCTCAACCCTCCGGCCACAGGCTGGAAGACTCCGAACACTCACCACAAAGGGACATCACATGGAACATACTCTGCCACCACTGCCGTATGAAATGGACGCTCTGGCGCCGCATATTTCGAAAGAAACCCTGGAATACCACTATGCCAAGCATCACCAGGCGTATGTCACCAACTTGAACAACCTGATCAAGGGCACCGAGTTCGAGAACCTGTCGCTGGAAGAAATCATCAAGAAATCGTCGGGCGGCATCTTCAACAATGCGGCGCAAGTATGGAACCACACGTTCTACTGGAACGGCATGAAGCCGGCCGGCGGCGGCGCACCTGCGGGTGCCGTGGCTGACGCGATCAACGCCAAATGGTCGTCGTTCGACAAGTTCAAGGAAGAATTCACCAAGTCGTGCGTGGGCAACTTCGGTTCGGGCTGGACCTGGCTGGTGCAAAAAGCCGACGGTTCCGTCGACATCGTCAACACCTCGAACGCCGGCTGCCCGCTGACCACCGGCGACAAGCCGCTGCTGACCTGCGACGTCTGGGAACACGCCTACTACATCGACTACCGCAACCTGCGCGCCAAGTACGTGGAAACGTTCTGGGGCCTGGTCAACTGGGACTTCGTTGCCAAGAACTTCGCGTAAGCGGTCCTTGCCAACGTAGGGCGAAAAGAAGCCTGCGCCACACGGTGCAGGCTTTTTTTTGTCCGCTGCACGGCAGGGCGCTGCGCTACAATCAACATCCTCCCACCTCGCCCTGCCCCGATGCCCGCTCGCCTGTTGCGCCGCCTGTTGCTGTTGCCCCTGCTGGCGTGCCACCTGCACGCGTGCGCGGCCGCTCCATCGCCCCTGCTGTCCGACTATACCCACAACGCCTGGGGCGCCTTGCAGGGCGCGCCCGTCGATGTGCTGAAATTCGCCCAGGGCCAGGATGGCTGGCTGTGGATCGCCACGGCCACCGGCTTGTACCGCTACGATGGCGTGCGCTTCGACCGCGTCGACAGCGTGTATGGCCACCGCCTGCCATCGAGCAATGTGCTGGGGCTGGCCACGCCGCCGGACGGCGCCGTCTGGGTCGGCTACCGCCTCGGCGGCGTCAGCGTCTTTCGCCAGGGCGCCACGCGCACCTACCGGGAAGCGGACGGACTGCCGTCAGGCGCCGTGTTCCATATCGAGGCGGCGCCCGACGGCGCCATCTGGGTCGGCACGCGCGATGGCGCGGCGCGGCTGGCGCCGGGCGCCAACCGCTTCGAAGCGCAGGCCGCCAACGTCGGCCTGCCCGACAAGCGCGTGTACCAGATCCTGTTCGGGCGCGACGGCACGCAGTGGATGGGCACCATGCATGGCGTCTTTTTCCGCAAGCCGGGCCAGGCGCGCTTTTCCCATGCCTGGCCACGCACCATGCTCGTCAGCATGGATGAAGCGCCCGATGGCGCCATCTGGGCCGTCGACAACCAGAGCCATTACTATCGCGTGCGCACCAGCGCGCCGCGCGGCGATGCGTCCATCCGGCCCGACGCCACGGGCAACGGCCTGCGCTTCGACCGCGCCGGCACCATGTGGCTGATGCAGCCCGATGGCATCGAACGCAAGTTCGATCCTTCCGGCCCCGGCCTGCCGGCCCAGCGCCTGACGCGCCAGAACGGCATCAGCGGCCCGCTGCCGCAAACGTCGTTCCAGGACCGCGAAGGCAATCTATGGTTCGGCACCTCGACGGGCCTGGACCGGCTGCGGCCGAACCGCCTGCAGACCCTGCCCGTCGCCGTACCCTTCGACCATCCCGGCATGCTGCCGGGACCCGATGGCGACGTGTGGATCGGCGACTACGTGGGCGACGTGCGCAGCTTTACCGCCGACGGGGTGAAAAAAGTGGAACTGAAAGGGACGCTGGCGGCCAGCCACTGGGCGCCCGACGGCACGCTATGGCTGGGCAACGAGCAGGAGCTGCACCATCGCGCGCGCAACGGCGCCATGACGCGCGTGGTGCCGCCCGTGCTGGGGCTCGATCCGCAGGCGCTGCAGCAGGACCGTTCGGGCGCGCTGTGGGCCTCGTTTTCCGGCGGCGGCCTGTTTCGTCTGAGCGAAGGAAAATGGATGGCCAACGGCGGCCTGTCCGGCCTGCCCGCGGCGCTGACCACGGCCATGGCGATCGATGGCGCCGGCACCGTCTGGCTGGGGCATGCCGACAATACGGTCAGCCTGGTGACCGACGGCCAGCGCGCGGGCGCCGTCAGGCGCCTCGGCGGGCCCGAGGGCCTGCAGGTGGGCACCGTGCTGCAGCTGTACCGCGATGGCGACATGATCTGGGCCGGCGGCGAAAACGGCGTGGCCCTGTACCGCGCCGGCCGCTTCCAGATGCTGCGCGGCGCACACGGCGCGGCGTTTCGCGGCGTGTCGGGCATCGTGCGCCTGCCGGACGGCGACCTGTGGCTGCATGGCGCGGATGGCATCGATCATATCGGCGCCGCCAGCCTGGCCGCGTGGCTGCGCGACGGCAGCGCCGTCGTCTCGGAACGCTTCGACGCGCTCGACGGCTTACAGGGCCACGCCTCGCAACTGCGCCCCGTGCCTTCGCTGATCCACGCGCCCGATGGCAAGCTGTGGTTTTCCACCTCGGCCACCATCGCCATGCTCGACCCGCTGCATATCCGCCGCAATCGCCTGCCGCCGCCCGTGCAGATCCACAGCTTGCTGGCCGATGGCGTGCGCTATGCCCTGGACGATGGCAAGCCGCTGCACCTGCCGCAAGGCAGCAAGAGCCTGCAGATCGGCTTCACGGCCCTGAGCCTGTCGATGCCGGAACGCGTGCGCCTGCGCTACCGGCTGGCGGGCGTGGACGCCGGCTGGCAGGAGGCGGTGGGACGGCGCGAAGCGTACTACACCAACCTGGCGCCCGGTCGCTACCGCTTCGACGTCACGGCCGCCAACGAAGACGGCGTCTGGAACACGCAGGGGACGGGGCTCGACATCGTCATCGCGCCCGCCTTCGTGCAAACGCCGTGGTTCGTGGTGCTGCTGGCGCTGGGCGGCGCGCTGCTGCTGTATGGCGGCTATGTGCTGCGCATCCGCCACCTGACGCGCAATATGCAGGAACGGCTGCAGGAACGCTTGCAGGAGCGCCTGGCCGAACGCTCGCGCATCGCCCGTTCGCTGCACGACACCCTGCTGCAAAGCGTGCAGGGCCTGATCCTGTCGTTCCATGCGCATGCGGACATGCTGCCCAAGGGCACGCGCGAACGGGCGCGCCTCGATGGCACCCTCAATCTGGCCGACCAGCTGCTGATCGAAGGCCGCGACCAGATCATGGACTTGCGCGCCTCGGCCGAACCCGACGAACTGCGCCTGGCGCTGCAGCAATTCGGCAAGGGCCTGGCCGAGCACCGCGCGCACGCCTTCACAGTGCATGTCAGCGGCACTTGCCGGCGCCTGCAGCCGCGCGTGCATGACGAGGTCTATGCCATCGCGCGCGAAGCGCTGTTCAACGCCTCGCGCTATGCGGAGGCGGCAAACATCGTGCTGGAACTCGACTATGCGGAGCGGGCATTCACCCTGCGCGTGCGCGACGACGGCTGCGGCCTCGATGACGCCGTGGCGCAAACGGGCCAGCGGCCCGGCCACTGGGGACTGGTCGGCATGCGCGAGCGCGCCGCCGGCATCGGGGCCAGCCTGCGCATCGACAGCCGCCCCGGCGCCGGCACGCAGATCGAGGTGAGCGTGCCGGGCCGCCTGGCCTACTGACGGCGCCCTGGCCGCGCGGCGCCGCAAGCGTGCAGGGGCCAGGACGGGAAATGTTATACGATGCACAAGAGCTTGACATGCTCGTGCACCTCCCTCCCCCCTTATCGAAAGCCTGCCATGAAAAAATGCCTGCTCGCCCTGCTGCTCTGCGCCTCCGGTTCCGCCTTCGCCAACTCGGCCTGCGACACGCCGCGCAACGACTTCGACGGCCTGTATTGCCTCAACAAGGTGTACCAGGAAGCGGACAAGGAACTCAACGCCAATTACAAGAAGCTCGCTGCCCAGCTCGATGCCGGCGGCAAGCAAAAGCTGAAAGCGGGCCAGCTTTCCTGGATCAGCGAGCGCAACGAGCGATGCTCGAAAAAGGATGGCTCGGGCTTCTATGTGAACCTCGATTGCGCCACGCGCACCACCATCGAGCGCGCGCAATTCCTGCAGGACCGCGTGCGCGAATGCGTGAGCGCCGGCTGCCAGAACAGCAAACTGTGAGCTGAAGCTGCGCCAGCGCAAACGGGAGCGGGCGGCAAGCGCCCATACTGTCTGCTCGGATCTTCCTCCCGTGTATGCCATGAACAAACTCGTCGACATCCCCCTGCGCCAATGGGACGCCAACGGCAGCGCCACGCAACAGGCGGCGGCGCTGCAGGCGCTCGAAAATGGGCGGGTCGTGCTGTTGCCCTGCCTGGGCTTTCCCTTGCAACAGGAAGAGCACGCCCTGCTCAACGGCGCGGTGGGTAACGCCAACAGCGCCAAGAACATCAGCTGGGAACCGGCGCGCGGCGTGCGCGGCCACGGCGATGCCTACGATGCGGCCCTGCTGGCCGCGCTGATGCGGCGCTATGCGGAGCACACGCGGCGCTTGCTGGCCGGCTTGCTGCCTGGCTATGCTCCCCATCTGCAGCAAGGCAAGGGCAGCTTTCGTCCCGTGGAAATCGCCGGGCGCGTGAGTTCCTGGCGCAAGGACGATACGCGCCTGCATGTCGACAGCTTTCCCTCCTCGCCCACGCAGGGCCGGCGCATCCTGCGCGTCTTCAGCAACATCCACCCGCGCGGCGCGCCCCGCGTGTGGAAACTGGGCGCGCCTTTCGAGCAGGTGGCGCAGCGTTTCTTGCCCGTCGCACAGCGTCCGCAACCCGTGCTGGCGGCCCTGCTGGAATGGCTGCACGTGACCAAGTCGCGGCGCACGGCCTACGATCACTACATGCTGCAGCTGCACGACGCCATGAAAGCCGACCTGGATTACCAGGCGCAGGTGGAACAGCACACGCATGCGTTCGCGCCGGGACAGACCTGGATCGTTTTCAGCGACGCGGTCTCGCACGCGGCCCTGCGGGGACAGCATGCGCTGGAGCAAACCTGGCTGCTGCCCGTGCGCGCCATGGCCGCCCCGCACAAGTCGCCGCTGGCCATCCTCGAACGCCAGTTGCAACGTCCGCTGGCCTAGGGGGGCCGCACGCCACCGCCAGGGCCGCTCAGGCCGGGAAGCGGGCCGCCTTGAAGCGCCGCCAGGCCTTGTGCATGCGGCCATCGCTGCCCTGCGCCTGGGAGCGCGCCGCCAGATAGCCGCGCACGAAGGCCGCGTGCTGCCGCAGCCCGTCCTGGGCGGACTGGTCAGCCTGGCCAGTCTGCACATCGGGCAATTGCTGCAGCAGCCGGTCGGCCACCTGCACATCGTTGAGCCAGCCCAGTTCATCCTGCAGGGCCGACAGCCGCCCCACATACGGCTGCACGACGCGCGCGACCAGCAGCGAAGAGAAGAATTCCGTCGCATAGCGCGTCTTCTTGGCCGCGATGCGCACCCGGTGGCGCTGCTGCGGCGTGGCATGCAGCAGGCGCTTGCCGCGCTTCACCAGGCGGCGCTGATCCTTGCGCAGGGTGGCGCGGGCAAACGGGCAGATGGGTGCGTCCAGACGCCGCACCTGGCGCACGGAGCAACTGTCGCGCCAGGCGCGCGCCTGCAGCCAGCGCTGCAAGCCCAGCATGCAAGCCGTGTAGCGCGCCGACATGACGGCCTGGGCCGCTTGCACGTGCTTGACCCGCGCCTGCGCGTGCGCCGCCTGCGCCAGCGCCGCCGCGTCCGCTTGCGCCTCGCCATCGAGCCGCGCCAGGGTGTCGCCAGCCAGCACATCCCAGTCGCGCGCCTCGCCCAGCGCGCCGCCCAGCCAATCGAGTTCGCTCATCAAGCCGTCCGGCAACACCAGCAGGGACTTGAACATGGCCAGCGCCGAGCGCAAGCGGCGCAGGCCCACGCGCATCTGGTGCACGCTTTCCACGTCCTCGCCCGCCGCCACGCCATCCTGGTTGCCGCTGACCTGCTCCAGGCAATTGCCGGCGATGGCGAGGAACACCTGTTCCACCGACATGGCGGCGTCCAGCGCCAGGGGCTGCGCCTTGACCGCCTGCGGCGGCTGCGCCGTCGCGAGGCGGTAACCGCGTTCCGCCTTGCTCATGTGGCCCAGCTGCAGCGGCACGTCCTGCAGCAGGGCCAGCGCCACGTCGAACAGGCTGGCCGCTTGCCCCTGCTTCAACTCCAGTTCGATCTCGCTGACGGGCACGCTGCGCGCGACGCCATCCGTGCCGCTTTCAATGACACCCTGGTCCAGCACGCATTCGATCTCGTCGCCCTGCGGCGTGCGCAACTGCCATACGGTACGCTCCATGCGCGTAGTAAACACGGGCTGCAAGGCGTCGCGGATGGCGTCCTGGCGCAGCAGCGCGCGGATGGGCTGCTTGCGGCCGATGGCGGCGTCGAGCGCGGCGAGGTCCGGCTGCGGCCCGGCAACGTCGCCTTCCCATTCGTGGCGGCTGTGCAAGCCGCCGCTGACCGTGCCGCCCGCCTTCAGGGTTTGCACCCAGCGCCCGTCCACCTGGCGCACGCGCAAGCCCGCCTGATGGCGGCATAGCTGCAAATCGGGCGTATCGACATAGATATCGTGCATCTGCAGCACCTGCGGCGCTGGTGGCGCGCACTGCGCCAGCAACGGGTGCGCGCGCAGACGGGGCGCGTCTTGCGGCGCCAGCAACAGTTTCAATTCGATTTCCATGACCGCTCCTTGCGAGACTCCTGAACGCCCATTGTAAGGCGCGCCCGGCCATATACAAGGCGCACGCACATCGACCTTGATTTTGCGCGAAAATAGGCGCTTCATTCAAGCAGGAGATGCCATGACCTACCACGCCGCCGAGAACCGTTACGACAACATGCCCTACCGCACGTGCGGGCGCAGCGGGCTGAAACTGCCGCTGCTGTCCCTGGGGTTGTGGCACAACTTTGGCGACAGTAACCATCTGGCTTCGCAGCGCGACATGCTGCGCACGGCCTTCGACCTGGGCATCACGCATTTCGACCTCGCGAATAACTACGGCCCGCCATATGGCAGCGCGGAAAGCAATTTCGGCAAGTTGCTGCGCGACGATTTCTTACCGTACCGCGATGAATTGATCATTTCCACCAAGGCGGGCTGGGACATGTGGCCCGGCCCGTACGGGCAGGGCGGCGGTTCGCGCAAATATGTGCTGGCCAGCCTGGACCAGAGCTTGCGGCGCCTGGGCCTCGACTACGTCGACATCTTTTACTCGCACCGCTACGACGCCGACACGCCGCTGGAAGAAACCATGGGCGCGCTGGCCACCGCCGTGCAACAGGGCAAGGCGCTGTACGTGGGCCTGTCCTCGTATTCTCCGCAAAAGACGGCCGAGGCCGCCGCTCTGCTGAAGGAATGGAAAGTGCCGTGTCTGATCCACCAGCCCGCCTACAACATGCTCAACCGCTGGATCGAGGAAGACGGCTTGCTCGATACCCTGCAAGAACAAGGCATGGGCTGCATCACGTTTACCGCACTGGCGCAGGGGCTGCTCAGCGACAAATACCTCGATGGCGTGCCGCAGGATGCGCGCGTCAACCGTCCCGGCGGCGGTTCGCTGCTGCAGAAGCACCTGAGCGCGGAAAACCTGGCCCGCGTGCGCGCCCTGAACCAGATCGCCGCGCAGCGGGGGCAAACCCTGGCGCAGATGGCGCTGGCCTGGGTATTGCGCGATCCCCGCGTCACCTCGACCCTGATCGGCGCGAGCAGCAGCGCGCAAATCCGCGAAAACGTGGCCGCGCTGCAGCAGCTGTCGTTCACGGCCGACGAGCTGGCCGCCATCGACGTGCAGGCGCGCGAAGGCCATATCAATCTGTGGGAAGGACCGTCGCGGGCCGTCTGAGCACGCGCTCCCCGGTGCTTGTGAAGCCGGCGGTCTGGCGCTAGACTGCCGGCTTCACAACATCCCTGCCCGCAACCAGACACCATGAAAACCATCACTGTCACGACGCTTTGCCTGCTGCTGTGCGCGGCCAACGCCGGCGCGGCCAATTATTGCGACGCGCCGTCGTGGTCGATTACGCATGGCAAGAGCTACGACGAGGTCATGCAGATCGCCACGAAGCGCGACAAGATCCGCGACGCCGAATGCAGCTTTACGGATGTGATCCTCAGGATCCAGAACGAGGAGGCGGGCATCAGCCGCTATCCGGGCATCCTGCTCATCGCCGACGAGCGCGATGAACGCTTCGTCGTCACCAGCCGCGTCGGCGCCTACACCATCTTCAGCTACCGCTATAACGACAAGCGCCTGCTGCAGTTTGCCATGAAGGATCACAGCTGGAAGGAAGGCGAAGCGTTCCAGGCCGGCGCCTACAAGATCACGGGCGCGAAGGAATTCAAGACGCTCACCGGCTTTCCCACCACCTTGCTGGTGGTACAAACGTTCCAGTTTTACGGGCCTAAATAGGGCGGCAGCAGCGCGCATAGTTCCTGCGCCACTTGCCGGCGCCGTTCCGGCGTGGCGAACACGCCCACGTCCACTTGCGCGCCGCCATGGCCGATATCCTGGATGCGTATCAACTGGCGCGGCCAGCTCGGCACTTCGACGCGCGTGCGCCACGGCGCAAAGTGGTGGCGCAGGCAACGCCCGGCGCTCACCTGTTCGATGATCAGCTCGCCGTCGCGCAGGGCGATGTGCTCATAGTCGCGCGCGTGGCGCAGGTGATGCTGCAGGGCGATGGCCACCAGGCCAAGTTCGGCGAACGAAAAGGCAGGAATGGCCCAGAGGCCGCGCAGCGCAAAGGCGGCGGCAATCACGAGGGAAAACAGGCATAGCACGCCATAGGCGCGCAGCAACTGGCGCGCCGTCAAGGCACTGTGGCGCGCCAGCAGCCATTGCGGCTGCTCGCGCGAGTGATCGCGTGGCATGGCGCCTCCCGCACTGTCGCTCCATCACCGCAACTGCCCTGGCAGCGGCCGCCAAGTTCGGCCAGACCGCGCCCGGGTCAGGCGCCCATCCGCACCAGCGCGTGGCCCACGTGCTGCCACCAGTGATCGCGCGACTTGACCTGTTTCAAGCAAGACATGTCGATTTCCGTGGGAAACACGCGATCCTGGCACACCTTCGTTTCCAGGGCATGGCGCTGGTTCTCCGCCGCCGCCAGGGCCACGACGAGCCAGAACGCCAGCGCCAGCAACACCACCAGCACACTCCAGGCCAGGTGATTGGTGTCACTTTTCTCACCAAAAAACTCGCGCGGCCGCGTCTCGCGGTACATCGACATCAAGTCTTTTTCTTTCTCTTCCGACATCTGCGTTTGCATCCTCTGACATCCTATCCTGTGCCGGCCGGCTGGCCATGGCGGCGCGCACGCCGCCTTGACCACATTTTACGCTGATGGCGCGAGCGCGGCAGCAATTTGCGGCCGGACGCTGGCATCAGCGACGCGGCAGCGGCGCCTGCGGTGCGCGCGCTTCGCCCTCGCCCCCTTCCGCCGGCGGCACGGGTACCAGGCTCTCCACATGATCGACGTCGATGTCGCCGCCATCGGGCGACGCGTTGTGGGGTTCCACGCCGGCCCGCTCGCCCGTGCCGGCCGCGTCGCTGTCGTTATCAAGCTCTTCCGCATCCTGGCCAGGCACACCCTGCATGTCGCTGCCGCTGTCGGAGCTGTCGCTGGGCCCCAGCGCGCCCTTGCCATGGCCGCTGCCCAGGACGCGGTCGGGCGTGACGGGCAAATTGTCCGGATCGAGTGTGCTGCCGCTCATGGTCGACTCCCCTTGATAAAAAAACCAGCTTACTCCCCCGGCCCGGCCAGCGGCGCACGCCTGCACGGCATTTTCCGCAGGGGAAATGCGGCGACGCACAACTATTTTCAAAAATTACTTCACAAATGTACTATTCATTGCTATAGTTAATTCAAGTAAGCATCTTCTCATCCAGAAACTGCTTCATCGGCGGCACGGCGCCCACCAGCGCCATGCCGCCGAACCGACCGGTACGTGGCGAGCCGGCCCATCCACCCAGCCATCATGCACATATTGGAGTCTTATCATGCAAGCCAAATCACTGATCGCAGCATTGTTTGCCATCACCACCGCCACCTCGGCTTTCGCCCAAAGCGCCGCGCCTGCAGCTGCCAGCCAGCAACTCACGCGCGCTGACGTCACGGCCGAATACATCCGTGCCCGCAACGCCGGCGAAATCGCCACGAGCGAAGTCGACTATCCGAAAACGCCGGCCACCGCCGCCAGCAACGTGACGCGCGAGCAAGTCATGGCCGAGTTCTACGCCGCCCGCAAGGCTGGCCTGATCCCGCAAACGGAAGCGGACTTTGATGTCGCGCAAACGACCAAGCACGTCGTGAAATAAGAAACCAGTCAGCCGGTTTCAGTCAGTAACAACTCAGTTGCGGCGCAGCACCCGGGCCACTCCCGGCGCTCACCGCGGCGAGCTGTGATTTCCCCAGCCACACCCCCGACACCATCCACCCCGGAGTCCCTGCATGTCCCTGCACCGCCGTCTGCTTGCCGTCAGCCTGATCCTTGCCTTGAGCGCTTGCGCCGACATGGGCCATATCGCGCCGCAATCGGCCATGCTCGACGCCAACAAGCTGCAGGCCAGCCAGGCCATGGATGCCGCCGCCAGCGCCGCCATACAATGGCCGCGCACGCAATGGTGGCAAGACTTGCACGACCCCCAATTGAACCGTCTGATGGACCAGGCGCTGGCCGACAGCCCCACCCTGCGTGGCGCCCAGGCGCGCGTGCGCCAGGCCGAGGCGCTGGCCGGCGCGGCCGAGGACAAGACCCGCCCGCAGGCGGACGCGAATGTCTCCATCAACCGCGAACTGTATTCGCAGCACGGCAGCACGCCGGCGCCGCTGGCCGGCAATTACGCGTGGCGCAACCAGGCCACCGTCACGGCCTCGTACGACCTAGACCTGTGGGGCCGCAACCGCGCCGCCCTGTCCGCCGCCCTGGGCGACGTGCAGATGGCCTCGGCCGAATCGCAGATGGCGCGCCTGGCCCTGGAAACGGCGCTGGTGCGCACCTACATCCAGCTGTCGTATGAATTCCAGCTGCAGGACGTGATCGAACGCAGCCTGGCACAGCGCGCCCGCATCCTCGACATCACGCGCCAGCGCAAGCAAGCCGGCATCGGCACGGACATCGACGTGGCGCAGATCGAAACCACCTTGCCGGCCGGCCGCCGCCAGCTGGAACAGTCGGCCGAATCGCTGGCCCTGCTGCGCAACCAGCTGGCGGCGCTGGCGGGCAAGGGTCCGGCGGCCGGTGCGGCGCTCACGCGCCCCGTGCTGCGCCTGGACCAGCCGCTGGCCATTCCCGCCGCCCTGCCGGCCGACCTGATCGGCCGCCGGCCCGACATCGCCGCCCAGCGCTGGCGAGTCGAAGCGGCGGCGCAGCGCATCGATGCCGCCAAGGCCGAGTTTTACCCGAACGTCAACCTGGTGGCCTTCGCCGGCTTCCAGGCCTTCGGCTTCAGCCATTTTCTCGACGCCAACTCGGACATCCGCGGCGTCTCGCCCGCGCTGAGCCTGCCGATCTTTGCCGGCGCCCGCCTGCGCGCCCAGCTGGGCAGCCAGACGGCCGCGTACGACGGCGCCGTGGAGCAGTACAACGCCACCGTCATCAACGCCATGTCGGACGTGGCCAACGCCGTCACCAAGGCGCAATCGCTAGCCAAACAGCACCAGCTGACCGTGCAGGCGCTGGCCACGGCGCAGCGCGCGCGCGACCTGGCGGAAAAGGCGTACAAGGCGGGCATGAGCGACGCCATCGCCATGCTCAACACGCAAGTGGCGCTGCTGGCGGAAGAACAGCAGCAGGCGCAGAATGGGGCGCGCGAGCTCGATCTCTACGTTTCCTTGATGAATGCGTTAGGAGGCGGCATCTGAGCTTGCAATCCTGGCATTGCCCTAGCCCAACAAGATACAATCGGAACTTTATTCACACATGAAGGAATATGACATGACCGCTTTTGACGCCACCTCCAAGCGGCTGCAAAACATCCGCACGCGCATGCCAGGCTTCCCCATGGAACTGATGCGCCTGTTGCGCATGACGTACCACATTCAAAAAGGCATGAAGGACCTGACCAATGCCGCGCTGAAAAAGCACGACCTGGTCGATGCCAGCTACATGGTGCTGGCCGTGCTGTACGGCACGGACGACGAAACCTCCAACGCCTGCACCCTGGGCATGGCGTGCCATGAAAAGCCGGCCAACCTGACGCGTGTGTGCAATGACCTGGAGACGCGCGGCCTGATCCACCGCGGCACGCGTCCCGGCGATCGCCGCTCCGTGATGATTTCGCTGACCGACAAGGGCCGCGCCCTGATCGAGACGGCGCTGCCCGACGTGTACCAGGAAACCTCGGCCCTGTACGAAGGGTTTACGGAAGAAGAGCTGCAAGTGCTCGACAAGCTGTACATGCGCCAATTGCGCAACCTGAACAATCTCAACAACCAGAACTGATAGCCTATCGATGACGCCAGCCACAACAACACCCATAGATGGCCCCCTGACCCGGGCGGCCCGCTGGCTGGCGCTGGCGCTGCAGGACTGGCGCACGACGGAAGGCGAGCGCTGGATCTACGTCGTCAAGACCCTCATCGCGTCCTTCTGCGCCCTGTGGCTGGCCTACCGCCTGGGCCTCGATTCGCCCAGCACGGCGATGACCACCACCATCATCCTGGCCCTGCCCAGCAGCGGCATGGTGCTGGAAAAAAGCTTTTACCGCCTGTGCGGCACCCTGCTCGGATGCACGGCCGCGCTGACCCTGATCGGCCTGTTCCCGCAGCAGCCCGTGCTGCTGTTCGCGGGCCTGGCCCTGTGGGTGGGTCTGTGCACGAGCGGCTCGGCCCTGCACCGCAACGCCCAGTCGTATGTGTATGTGCTGGCCGGCTACACCGCCTGCATGATCGTGCTGCCCGCCATCGAGCAGCCGATGCAGGTGTTCGCGCTGGCCGTCACGCGCGTGGCCGAAGTGGGCCTGGGCATCATCTGCTCGGCGGCCGTGTCCAGCGTGCTGCTGCCGCGCCACCAGGGCACGCAGGTGATGCGCACGGTGCAGGCGCGCTACGGCAAATTCCTCACCTTTTGCCAGGACGTGCTGCAGCAGAAGCTCACGCCGGCGCAGGTGGAACTGACGCATCTGCAGTTTGCCGCCGACGTGGCGGCGCTGGAACTGGGCCGCTCGGCCGCCCTGTTCGAAGTCACCAGCAAGGTCGGTCACGTGCGCGCGCAAAACCGCAAGCTGCACGCCTTCAACGCCACCTTCATGACGGCGCTGACGACCTTCTACACTTTCCACCGCCTGTTCGACCGCCTGCAGCGCGATGGCGAAAACCAGGTCATGCAGGCCTGCGCGCCCCTGTACGCCATCGTCGCCGAGGCGCTGCAGGCGACGCCGTCGCAAGACTCGCTCGACACCATGCAGCGGCATCTGCAAACGGCGCTGGGCCAGGCGCGCATGGACATCGACGGCGCGACCATCGCACATGCGCAACGCATCGATTTCGACACCGTGTGCGAGCTGCTCGAGCGCTTCGCGCGCGACATGAGCCGCTTTCACGAAGTGTATTTCAGCCTCGTGCACGACACGCCGCTGGAAGTGAGCACGCCGCAGGCGTATGCGCCGAAGACGCCGCCCGCGCTGGTGATCGCCAGCGGCGCGCGCGCCGGCATCAGCCTGGCCCTGCTGGCGCTGGGCGCCTACTTCCTCGCCTGGCCCTATGCCAGCACGGCGATGCTGATGGCGGCCGTGTTCTGCGCGCTGGCCTCGTCCTCGCCGCGGCCCATCATGATGATCCGGCAAGTGCTGACGGGCTTCCTGATCGCCATGCCGCTGTCGCTCGTGTGCGTGTACTTCGTGCTGGTGCACGGCGACGGCTTCCCCATGCTGGTGCTCAGTTTTGCGCCCTTCCTGGCCGTCGGCCTGTACCTGATGACGAATCCGGCCAAGCTGGGCGTGGGCCTGGGCGTGTCGACCTTCATCACGCAGATGGCGCCGACGAATCTGATGCATGTCGACGGCGCCGCTTTTCTCAACACGGGCATGGCCCTGATCGTCGGCCTGATGCTGGCCGCCCTCGTCTTTGCCGTGCTGCTGCCCGAGCACACGATGGGCCACAAGGACCATATCGGCCGCGCCCTGTGGCGCGAAGCGCTGCATGCGTGCACGGCGCCGGCGCGGCGCGTGAAACACCGTTTCGACAACCGCGTGCGCGATCTGCTCAGCCAGCTCAACGCGGCGGCCGGCCCGGCGCCGGGCGAGGCGACGCGCGCCGTCGTGCGCCAGGCATTGACCCTGCTGGAAATCGGCCACTCGGTGATCGAATTGCGCGAACTGATCGCGACCGCCCGGCCAGGCCCCACGCGTCATGCGCTGCAGCAGTGCGTGGACCACATCGCCGGCTGGCTGCGCACGCGCGGCGACACGCAACTGCAGGCGGCGCTGGCCGCCACCCTGCAGGCGGGCGCCGTGGTGCGCGCGGCGCAGAACGAAGCCGGCGTCACGCCCGAGCGCAGCGCGCGCCTGCACACGGCGCTGGCCGACCTGCACTCGATCTATACCTCATTACTCGACCATATGGCGCCTGGCGCCGGAGACCACCATGCCGCGTGAATTCGCCCTGTTCGGAATCCTGATTCCCACCCTGCTGCCCCTGTTCATCCTCAGCATCGGCCTGCAAACCCTGCTCGACCGCGCGCTGGGCTGGCTGGGCGTGTACCGCATGGTGTGGCACCCGTCGCTGGCGCGGCTGTGCATCTTCATCGCCATCTTTGGCGCGCTGGCTTTATCGCTGTACCAATAACGCTCAAATAAAAAAAATGTTCAATCTGATCAAGGAAGGGCTGCCGACATGGTAACCAAACTGACCCGCTATGCCATCACCCTGCTGCTATTGGCCGCCGCCCTGTGGATCGGCAAGACCGTCTGGGACCGCTACATGGAGTCGCCGTGGACGCGCGACGGTCGCATCAAGGCCGACATCGTCAACATCAGTGCCGACGTGGCCGGCACCGTCACGGACGTGCTGGTGCGCGACAACCAGGTGGTGCACAAGGGCGACGTGCTGTTCGTCGTCGACAAGGAACGCTATGTCAGCGCGCTGGCGCAAGCCGACGCCGTGCTGGCGGCGCAAAAAACGGAGATGGGCCGCCGCGGCAAGGAAGCGCAGCGCCGCGCCGGCCTGGACGCCAGCATCATCTCGACGGAAAGCCGCGAAAGCGCGGCCTTTGCCGCCAGCTCGGCCTCGTCGCAGGTGCAGGCCGCCGTGGCCGCCCGCGCCCTGGCGCAATTGAACCTGGAACGCACCACCGTGCGCGCGCCCGTCAGCGGCTACGTGACCAACCTGAACGTGCACAAGGGCGATTTCGCCGCCGTCGGCGCGGCCAAGCTGGCCGTCATCGACAGCGCCTCCTATTATGTCGTCGGCTATTTCGAAGAGACCAAGCTGGGCATGCTGGCGCAGGACGACAAGGCGGAAATGAATCTGATGAGCGGCGGCACCCTGCATGGCCACATCGAGAGCATCGCGCGCGGCATCACCGACCGCGACGCCGCCACGGGCCGCGAATTGCTGGCCGACGTCAATCCCACCTTCAACTGGGTGCGCCTGGCGCAGCGCGTGCCCGTGCGCATCCACATCGACGAGCAGCCGGCTGGCCAGCTGCTGGTGGCCGGCACCACCTGCACCGTGGTGATCACGCCCCATTCCGCGCCCCACTCGGCACCGGCACAGAAACCGGCGGCCGCGCACCCGGCATGAGCCGCGGCGGCGCCGGACGCCTGGCGGAAATCACCCTGTTCCTCGACGCCGCGGCGCTGGGCAGCTTTTCCGCGGCCGGCCGCAAGCACGGCCTGTCGCCGGCCGCCGCCAGCGCCGCCATCGCGCGCCTGGAAACGGCGCTGGGCGTCAGCCTGTTCGAACGCACCACGCGCCAGCTGCGCCTGACGGACGAGGGGCTGCACTACCGCCACTACAGCGAACAGGCGCTGGACTTGCTGACGCAGGCGGAAGACGGCTTGCATGCGGGCGGCGGCGCCGTGCGCGGCGTGGTGCGCATCTCGGCGCCGTCCGACATCGGCCGCCAGCTGCTGCTACCCATGCTCGACCGCTTTGCCGCGCTGCACCCGCAGGTGCGCCATGCGCTGACCCTGACGGACGCCACGTCCAACCTGGTGCAGGACGACATCGACCTGGCCATCCGCTACGGCGAGCTGCCCGACAGCGAGATGGTGGCGCGTCTGCTGCACCCGGGCCGGCGCGTCGTGTGCGTGGCGCCCGCGCTGGCCGCCAGGGTTGGCGTGCCGGCCACGCCGCGCGACCTGGCGTCGTTGCCGACGCTCGTGCTGACGGCGGGCGACGGCGCGCCGCAGGAATGGCGCTACCGCGAAGACGGCAAGCGCCACGGCTTGCGCCCGCAGGGGCACTGGCACAGCAACGATGGCGAAATCATCCGCCGCTGGGCCGTGGCCGGCCATGGCTATGCCTACAAATCCCTGCTCGACATCGCTGACGATCTGCGCGCGGGACGCCTGCAAACGGTGCTCGACGATTACTTTGCCGATAGCGTCCCCCTGAACCTGCTGTACCGGCGCAGCCGCTTCCCGCCGCCGCGCATCGCCCTGCTGGCCGACTTCCTGCTGCGGCAATTCGCAGCACTGCAAGCCTGAAGGTGATCATTACTGCGCCAGCACGCCCAGCTGGCGCAGCAGGGTCAGGTTGTCTTCCAGGTGCCAGTTGTCGCTGATGCGCCCCTGCGCATTGACCTGGTACAGATCAAACGCGTAAAAGTCGATGGCTTGTCCCTTGCCGCGCACTTCGCCCTGCGGCGTGGGGAAGACGCCCGTGAAGTGGCCCGTGAAATGCAGGCGCAGAGTGACACGGTCGCCTGCCACCAGCATGTCGTCGATGGCGACCTGCAAATCCGGCACGGCCGCGTGAAAGACCTGCGACGCCTGCAGCGGGCCGGCCAGTCCCTGCGGGCGGCCGGCGGGCAAGCTGCGATCGGTAAAATCGTCGGCCAGCGCCAGGCGCGCCAGGGCCGGATCGCCGCTCTGCCAGAACGCGGCATAGCGACGCGCCGCCAGGGCCACCTTGTCGGTGACGGCGGCGCCGGCAAGGTGGGCCGGCACGGGCAGGTTGGCGGCGGCATGGGCTGGCACGGCGGCCAGCAACGACAGGGCCAGGATGGCGGGAACAAAAGCGGACATGGTCATTCCAGGTGAGTTGATCGGCGTGCCTGCTGCAGATGGCACACCGCCATTCTGGATTGAATTGCCCCGCTTGATAATTGGCCTGTCAATTGAAGCAATCACTCGCCGCATTTGAAAATCAGCGTCCGCCCGCCACGTCGAGGATGCTGCCCGTCACATACGTCGCGCCTGGCCCCAGCAGGTACACGATGGCGTCGGCGATTTCTTCCGGCTGGCCGCCCCGCTGCATGGGCACGCCGGATGCCAGGCGCGCCACCCGTCCCGGTTCGCCGCCCGACGCGTGGATATCCGTATAGATGATGCCGGGCCGCACGCCGTTGACGCGGATGCCCTCGGCCGCCACTTCCTTCGCCAGGCCCACGGTCAAGGTATCGACGGCGCCTTTCGAGGCCGCGTAATCGATGTATTCGCCCGGGGAGCCGAGTCGCGCGGCCACCGACGAGACGTTCACGATGCGTCCGCCCTGCCCGCCGTTCGCCGTCGACATGCGCCGCACGGCCTGCTGACAGCACAGGAAATAACTGATCACGTTGGTGCGCAGCACGCGTTCGAGGCGTTGCGCGGAAATGTCGACGAGCCGGCATTTCCGCTCCAGCACGCCCACATTGTTGACCAGCGCCGTCAAGATCCCCAGGCGCGCATCGACTTCCGCAAACAGGCGTTCCACGTCTTGCGCATCGCTGACGTCGGCCTGCACGGCGATGGCTTCGCCGCCTTCGGCCACGATGCGCGCGCACAGTTCCCCGGCCGCCTGCGCATCGCGCACATAGTTGACGCACACGGCATAGCCCTGGCGCGCCGCCAGCAGGGCCGTCGCCGCGCCGATGCCGCGGCTGCTGCCGGTAATCAAGATCACTTCCTTCATCGTCCCTCCTCGATAGTTGTGGTTCCATCATACGCGGACGAAAAAAAACCCGCGCGCGGCGGGTTCTTGGTGCAAGCGCATTCAGTTTCTAAAATGCGTCATGGCGTACGTCAGATGCTGCCACCAATGCTCGCGCGACTGCACGGACGCCAGGCATTTCGCGTCGACCTCGTTCTTGAACGCGGGGTCCACGCAAGCCTTGGTGACCAGCGCATTGCGCTGATTTTCCACGTTGACGAGCGCCAGCGCCAGCCACGCCACGAGGGCGAGGGCCAGTACGCACAAGGTCCAGGGCAGCTGTTTCATGACGATCTCCGCTTACTTCTTCGCCGGCGCGGGAGCGCGCTCTTTCAGCACGCGCGCCACCAGTTCATCCATCACGCGCAGGGTCGCCGCCTGGGTCTGCGGCTCGGACTGGCCAGGACGCGACAACTGCGCCGGCGACGTGACGAAGCGGCCATCGATGACGATGGTCGGCGCGCTGTCGATCTTGCTGGCGGTGATCAGCTGTTCATTGCGTTTCAGCTTGGTCTGCACGCCGAAGGAATTGAACATGTCCAGGTATTTCGCCTTGTCGATGCCGTTCTTCACCAGCAGGTCGAGGATGGCGTCATCGCGGTTCAGGCGGTTGCGCTCGACGTGGATGGCGCGGAAGATCTTGTCGTGGAACTGGTCCAGCTGGCCCATCGCTTCCAGGGTGGCATAGGCGTGCGCCTGCGGATCTTTCGGGCCGGAGAATGCCAGGTGGATGCGGCGGAAGGCGATCTTGTCGCCCTGCTTCTTGACCCAGTCGTGCATCAGCGGATCGAGCGCGTAGCAATGCGGGCAGGAATACATGAAGTACTCCACCACTTCGACCTTCTTGCCCGTGTCCGTGCGCACTGGCGTCGGGAGCGTGGTAAAGCCGGTATCGGCCGCCATGGCGCCGCCGGTGGCGGCCACCAGGGTGACGGCGGCGAGCAGGGGACGCAAGAAACGCAGAAAACGCATAATAATCCTTCATCATAAAGTGGTCGTGAACGGGGCGAGATTACCACTTTTTGCCCTGTCCATTGAAGCCCGGGTAGAAAAAAGGCACTTTTACGCGCGCGGTTTGCGCCCGATTAAGCCGCTCTTAAGCGCCGCCGCGCCCCCGCCTCAGAAATGGTAGCGCGCCGAGACGCGCAGCTGGCGCGCATCATTGAGGTAAATGCTGGAGCGGCAGCCGGGCGCATCGCCGTAATGGCGGCGGTTGGCCAGGTTGCTGCCGGCCAGTTCCAGCTCCCAGGCGCCCAGCTTGCGCGCATAGCGCCCGTCCACGGTGGCGAAGGCGGGCACCTGCGCCAGGCAGCTGCCGGCGAAATCGGGGCCATAGCGCAGGGCGCGCAGCCACTGCACGCCCACGTCGGCACTGGCGCCGCCCTGCCCCGTCCAGGCCAGGCGCAGGCTGGCCAGGGTTTTCGGCACGAGGGCGATGTCCGGGCCGTCATAGGCGTAATCGTCATAGCGCGCATGCACCTGGCGCAGCTGAGCGTCGAGGCGCCAGTCGCGCGCCAGCGCCAGGCTGGCCTCGATGGCGATGCCGTCGCGGCGCGAGGGGTCGAGGTTGCCCGCAAAGCCCAGCTGGCCCAGGCTCTGGTCGAAGACGATCTGGTTGCTCAGGCGCTCGCTGAAGACGCGCACGGAAGCGCTGCGCACCGCGTCGCCGACGGTGGCGCCCAGCTCCATGTCGCGCCGCAGCTGGCCCGCCAGCGGGCGATAGCCGGCGCGGGTGTAGCCATCGTCGTCGATGTGGTAACTGCGCGCGGCCCTGGCGTACACGCTCAGTTGCGGGCGCAGTTGCAGGCTGCCCTGCAAGTCCCAGGCATTCTGGTTTTCCCAGTCGCTGCCGCCGACGGGCATATCGGCCGGATCGAGCTGGAACTGTTCATGCCGCAGCCCCAGCAGCAGGCGCGGGGCATATGCGCCGCCGAAGGCCAGTTCCTCGCGCAGCAGCAGCGCGCGCGAGTACTGGCGGCGCTGCGCATCGCCATCGCGGCCCGTCACGGCGCGGCCCGAGCTGCGCTGCCACTGCATCAGGTCCAGGCCCAGTTCGGTATCCGTGCCCACGCCGCCCACCTTGCCGTAATGGCGCAGACGGGGCGCCAACTGCCGGCGGCGGCTGTGGTATGTCGATTCGCTGCTGCCGTCCTCGCCCGCATAGCGGGCCGTGGCGCGCTTTTCCCGCTGCGACAGTTCCACGCCCAGCTCGAAACTGCCGACATAGCGCTGCACGAAGGCGCTGGCGCGCCGCACCTCATAGCGGTACAGGTCTTCCGGGCGGGCCGCCAGCAAGGCGAGGAACGGCGCCTCGGGCGCGGGATAGCGGGTGTCCTGGTTCAATTGCTCGGCGCTGAAGCCGAAGCGGCCCTGGCGCACCTTCCATTCCGCGCCGCCGTCGAAGCCGCGCTGGTGAAACACGCTGCCATCGCGGTAATTGCCATTGCGCAGCCCGTCCATGGCCACATCGAGCGTCATGCCGTCCTGCTCGCGCGACAGGGCGCCGCGCACGCTGTGCTGGCCGCCCTGCGCCAGTTCGGCGGACAAGTCGCCATGCGTGACGCCGGCCGCGCCGCCATCCGCGCCTTGCTGCGCGCACGCCGGCATGGCCAGGGCG
Source organism: Janthinobacterium rivuli (assembly GCF_009208735.1). Lineage (GTDB taxonomy): Bacteria > Pseudomonadota > Gammaproteobacteria > Burkholderiales > Burkholderiaceae_D > Janthinobacterium. The sequence continues at coordinate 159,837 of NZ_WFLJ01000007.1, forward strand.
CACAGCAAGGCGCGCGTGGCGATGGTCAGGGCGGAAGGGGCAGGCATCATGGCGGAAAGCTGGGTGCGCTCCGGGGCGCGCACGCACGGTAGCAGCAAGGATGGCAAAAGCGAATCATTATACGCAGGGCGCGCGGCGCCGCAAGCCGGGGGACAGCGGCCGGCGGCGCATCGACACCTGGCCACCGGCCCTCAGCTTCCCAGGCGCCCTTCTTCGGCGAGGAAGTCGATGAAGGTGCGCACTTTCGAGGACAGGTAGCGGCGGCTCGTGTAGACGGCGTACACCTTGCCGCCCGCCAGCCTGAAATCGTCGAAGAGGCGCACCAGCCGCCCCGCCGCCAGGTCCGCATCCGTCTGCCACGATGGCAGCAGGGCGATGCCCATGCCGTCCAGCGCGGCCGCGTGCAGCAGGCTTTCGTTATTGCATTGCAGCACGGGAGAGAACTTCACCGTCGTGCGTCCCTGTGCCCCGTCGAAGGCCAGCTCATTACCGTTCGCCAGCAAGGAATAGCTGATCATGGCGTGCTGTGCCAGGTCCGGCGGCAGGTGCGGCTGGCCCGCGCGCGTCAGGTAGGCGGGCGCGGCCACCAGGTGGAATTCGATGCTGCCGATGGGCCGCGCGATCAGGGTCGGCGATGGCGTCTGGCTCACGCGCAGGGCCAGGTCGAAGCCCTCTTCCACCAGGTTCACCACGCGGCCGCTCAGGTCGATGTCGAACGTGACTTCGGGAAAGCGTTCACGGTAGGCGGCCAGGGTGCGCGTAAAGATGGCGTTGGCGAACCACACGGGCGCGCTCAGGCGCAGCATGCCGCGCGGCACCACCGTCGTGCGGCCGACCGTCGCCTCCACCTCGTCGAGATTGTCGAGCATCTCGCGGCACTGTTCAAAATACACCTTGCCGATTTCCGTCAGGCTCAGGTGGCGGCTGCTGCGGTTCAGCAGCCGCGCGTCCAGGTGGCGCTCCAGGTGCATCACGTGCTTGCTGACCATGGCCGGCGACAGGTCCAGGCGCTCGCTGGCGCGCACGAAACTGTCCAGTTCCACCACGGCGCGAAACACGCGCATGCTGCGCAAGGTATCCATGACCATCCCATCATCAACAAAATGGAAATGATATATCAATAATTGCGATCTTGATCAACTGGCCACGCATGACTATCATCGATAGCATCAGTCATTCCACTTCGGAGCCGCCATGCAAGAGCACACCTTCCCCACCTACTTCCTGTCGCACGGCGGCGGCCCGTGGCCGTTCATGAAAGACCAGTTCGGCGGCCGCTACGACGTGCTTGAAGCGTCCTTGCAGGATATCCCGCGCCAGGTCGGCGCGCGGCCGAAAGCCGTGCTGGTCGTCACGGCGCACTGGGAAGGGCCGCAGTTTCTCGTCTCGGCCAGTCCCCGGCCGGGCATGATTTACGATTATTCGGGCTTTCCGCCGCACACGTATCAGATCCAGTACCCGGCGCCCGGTGCGCCGGAACTGGCGGCGCAGGTGAAACAGTTGCTCGACGCTGCCGGCCATCCGGCGCGCCTCGACCATGAACGGGGTTTCGACCACGGCACCTTCAGCGCCCTGTTCCCCATCTACCCGCAAGCCGACATGCCGCTGGTGCAATTGTCGCTGAAACACGGCTACGATCCGCTCACGCACGTCGAGGTGGGCCGCGCGCTGGCCAGCCTGCGCCGGCAAGGCGTGCTGATACTGGGCAGCGGCCTCAGTTATCACAACCTGCGCCAGTTCGGCCAGGCCGGCGCCGCCGCTTCGCACCAGTTCGACGCGTGGCTGCGCCAGGCCATGGCCCTGCCGCCGGCGCAAAGGCTGGAACAGTTGCTGGCCTGGGACCAGGCCCCGGCCGCGCGCCAGGCCCATCCGCAGGAAGACCATCTGCTGCCGCTGATGGTGGCGCTGGGCGCGGCCGAGCAGGAAGCGGCGCACGTCGTGTACCACGAGGAGGATTTCTTTGGCGCGCTGGCCGTGACCAGTTTCAAATTCGGATAATCGGATAGCGCATGAAAAAAGCGCCGCGACATTGCTGTCGCGGCGCTTTTTGCATGGAGAAGCGGTAACTTACGTGCCGCGCTTGCCGCGCGCCGCATTCTTCGCCTTTTCGGCGGCGATCTCCGCTGCCTTGGCCGCTTTTTCCGCCATCTCGGCCGCGTGCTGGGCCAGCAGGGCCGCGCGCGTGTCCGGCGTTTCCAGCGAAATGCGTCCGAGGATACCGCTGCGGTAGTCGAGCAGCAAGGTGTGCGACGCTTTCTCGAAATCGTAGTCGCCGCCCTTGATACGGAAGCCGCGCTTGGCGGCGATGCCCTCGACCACGCCGATGGCGTCGACTTCATCGACCTTGGTGCCGTAGCGGGCCGCCAGCAAGTCCGGGTAGCGCTTGAGCAATTCCTCGGCCAGGAACACGGCCACTTCCTCTTCGATCAGCGCGTTCGAGCCGATGGCGTGGCTGGCCGCCAGCATCAGGCCGTCGCTGGGGATGGCGATCTTCGGCCACAGCATGCCAGGCGTGTCGACCAGAATCGTGTTCTTGTCCAGGTACAGCTTTTGCTGCATTTTGGTCACGGCCGGCTCGTCGCCCACCTTGGCCACGCGCTTTTTCAGCAGCGCGTTCATCAGGGTCGACTTGCCCACGTTGGGAATGCCCATGATCATGATGCGCAGCGGCTTCGTCGGCACGCCGCGGTGCGGCGCCAGCGATTTGGCCAGGTCCGGAATGCGCGCCACGTCGCCCGGCTTCTTGGTCGTCATCGCATACGCGGTCACGCCTTCCTGGGCATTGAAATAGGCCACCCAGGCGGCGGTCGCGGCAGGATCGGCCAGGTCGGTCTTGTTGAGGATTTTCAGGCAAGGACGCTGGCGGAACAGGCGCAGCTCGTCCACCATGGGATTGCAGCTGGCTGCCGGCAGGCGCGCGTCCACCACTTCAATCACCAGATCGGTGTTTTCCATGGTCTCGGCCGCTTTCTTGCGCGCCGCGTTCATGTGTCCTGGGTACCATTGTATCGCCATGCTCTTGCTTTCAAAATCGTTCGGTCAATCCGCTATTTTACGTGGTTGCCGCCACGACGTCGCATTTTCCGCCGCCAGCGCCAGCCGTGCGACACGAACGAGACAATTGGTGATAATTTGGCAGTTACTTGAATGATAAGATCCGCAGTCCGTCCGGCCTGGACGGTTTCCACATCGCAAGCTTAACCTGGCACGCATTCCATGCACTTTTCCCGCTTTTGCCTCCTCGCCTCCCTTTACGCCTGCCAGCTGCCCGCCATGGCCCAGGAACCAGCGGCGGCGCCGGGCGACCCGGCAAAGCAGGAAATGCAGCAGATTGTCGACGTGCAAGGCACACGCGATCCCGACCTGCGTCCCTACCGCACCATGCTCAAGGGACTCGACGCGTATGCCGACCACCAGCGTCTGGCGCCGGGCGCGCCGCTGCGCTTCATGCTGATCCCCGCCACGCCCCAGGCCAGGCTCGATGGCGTGACCCTGCACCTGTCGGCCGACAATCTGTCGATCCCCGTGCCGCTGGCGGCGGACGGCGGCTTCACCTTGTCGCGCGACAAGACCGCCTACGATGCGAATGCCGACCTGGTCAGCAACAAGAAACGCGACACCTTGCGCTGGCGCGCCGACATCCACACGCCAGGCCTGCCCGCGAACGTGCGCCGCCTGGGCGACTTGCGCCTGGAATGCGAAATCCGCTGGGCCGTCGAGCAGGATGACTTGCCGTTTGTCCGGCGCAACCTGTTCCGCCTGGCGGGCGGGCCATGCCACTCGTCGCTGATCCACGTGCCATTTCCCGTGATGCGCAAGCTGCTCGCCGTGCAGGCGCGCTCGGGCGAGCGCACGCTGGACATCCGCGTCACGCAAGACCGGCAGCGCTATGTGCCGCCGCTGCATGACGTGAACTGGGACGACAATACCCTGCTGACCCTGACCTATGGCGACGACGGCAACATGACCGGAGCCGCCCCGGCAGCGCCCTTGCAGGCAACGCAGCGCCAATAAAGCACGCCCGGGAAGCCAGGTCAAATATTTCCACATGGATTTTTATATTTACTGAAAGAAACAAAAAAGTATGCTCTAATATCGCCTCTTAAATGAAAAGCAATTATTTTCCAGGCTGGCTCCCGCCACGCGCAGGGAGATAGCAATGGGGAACTCGGCGATATGATGATGGAACACACTGGCAAGGCGCCAGCGGCATGCGAACGTGGCGGTGCGCGCCCGGCCAAGGCGGCGCCCAAGCGCGTGCCGCGCAATGGCAGCCTGTTGCAATGGAAAAAGGAATGCCGGCAGTTGCAGGGGCAGGTGGCGCAGCTGGAAGAGCGCCTGAAACGCCAGAGCGCGGACAGCTATGGCTTGCAAGTGCTGTATGACCAATTGGTCAATGAAATCAAGCACCACCGCGACATGTTGCAGCTCGACAGTTTTGATGCGGATAAATCATCACTCGTCTACACGCAAGCCTGGCGCCGCTTCATGGCCGGCGACGCGCTCGACTATCAGACGCACCGCCACACGAATTCTCGCAGCCGCCCCAGCCTGCTGTAGTCAAGCGCCCCCTTACAGTTCCGCCAGCGCCTTCACGTGCGCGGCCACGCTGCGGCCCAGGGACGACAGATTGTAGCCCCCCTCGAGACAGCTGACGATGCGGCCCTTGCCATACAGATGGGCCACGGCCATCATCTGCTGCGTCAACCACGTGTAATCGGCCTCCACCAGGCCCATGCCGCCCACGTCGTCTTCGCGGTGGGCATCGAAACCGGCGGAAATAAAAATCATCTGCGGCCGCTGCCGGTGCAGCGCGGGCAGCCAGTGGTCGAGCACCAGCTGGCGCACGGCGTCGCCTTTCGAGCGGGCGGGCACGGGCACGTTGACGCGCGTATCCGTGTAGGACTCGACGTCGCTGTATGGATAGAACGGATGCTGGAAAAAGCTGACCATCAGGATGCGCGGATCATTTGCCACGGATTCGGCCGTGCCATTGCCATGATGGACGTCGAAATCGACGATGGCGACGCGCTCGAGCCCGCGCACGTCGAGCGCATGCTTGGCGGCGATGGCGACATTATTGAACAGGCAAAAACCCATGGGTTCGCTGGGCCGCGCATGGTGGCCGGGCGGGCGGATCGCGCAAAAGGCGTTGCTGATCTCGCCATCGATGACGGCGTCCGTGGCCGCCACGGCCGAGCCGGCGGCGGCCAGCGCCGCCTCGTAGCTGTGCGCGTTGAGCAAGGTGTCGCCATCGAGCGGATAGTAATCACCCTCCGGCGGCACATTGTCGCGCACCAGGCCGATGGCCGTGGCGCTGTGGTTGCGCTCGATATCGGACAGTTGCGCGCGCACGCCGTCGCGGTGCTCGACCAGGTCACTGATGTGCGCGAGGATCAATTGATCGTTGATGGCCTGCAAGCGGGCCGGCGATTCCGGATGCCAGTCGCCCATTTCATGGCGCTGGCAATCGGGATGGGTATATATGGCTGTACTCATGCGCTGTACTGGTTACCTCTGTCTCTGCTCTCTATCCATACCGGGAACGCGCGCCGGAACACTGCAGAGCATTCCTGCCTGCCTGGCGCGTTCTCGCATAAAATCACTGGCTGGTCTGTGCCGCCCTTGCCGCCTTTGCTGTCACGCTAATCTACCACGAGCGCGCAGGCGGCGGGCGGCGCCGTTTGACCTGGCCAAAGCGATTGTAAATTAAATAATCCGTCTTACTGTGATAGAAATAGCATGTTTTCGAAAATACACCAGGCCGCACAGCAGATCGGCGAAGTTCTCGTCGGCAAACACTTGCAGATCCGCCAGACCCTCGCCTGCGTGCTGGCCGGCGGCCACCTGCTGATCGAGGACGTGCCCGGCGTGGGCAAGACGACCCTGGCGCACGCGCTGGCCATCTCGCTGGGCCTGCAATGGAAGCGCCAGCAATTCACCAGCGACCTGCTGCCCGCCGACGTGGCCGGCATGAGCGTGTATGACCGGGGCAGCGGCAGCTTCATCTTTCATCCTGGCCCACTATTCACGCAGGTGCTGCTGGCCGACGAGATCAACCGCGCCACGCCGAAGACGCAATCGGGCTTGCTCGAAGCGATGGAAGAGCGGCAAGTAACGCTCGACGGCGTCACGCGCGCGCTGCCGCAGCCGTTTTTCGTCATCGCCACGCAAAACTGCGCGCACCAGCTGGGCACCTTCCCCCTGCCCGAATCGCAGCTCGACCGTTTTCTCATGTGCGTCACCCTCGGCTATCCCGATGCGGCCGCCGAACGGGCGCTGCTGCTGGGCGCCGACCGCCGCGCCATGCTGCACACCTTGCCGGCCGTGATGAACGCGGAAGAATTGCTGCAGGCCCAAGCGGGCTTGCGCGCCATCCACGCCTCGCCTGCCGTCGTCGACTATGTGCTGGCCCTCGTGCATGCCACCCGCGTGCCGGGCGTGTTTGCCGATGGCCTGAGCCCGCGCGCCGCGCTGGCCCTGCTGCAGGCGGCGCGCGCCTGGGCCGCCCTGGCAGGACGCGACCACGTCACGCCCGACGACGTGCAAGCCGTATTATTACCCGTCTGCGCCCACCGCCTGCATGCGGCGCAAGGGTCCGCGGACAGCCGCAACCTGCTGCAGCAATTGCTGCTGGCAACCCCCGTCTGACCGCAATGCGCCCGCGCATGATCCGCTGGCTGCCGGCGCGCCCCTGGCTGGGCGCGCAGCGCGTGCACATCCGTCCCTCGCGCGCGGGGCTGGCCTTTGCCGCGCTGCTGCTGGCGCTGTGGATCGCCGCCGTCAATTACCGCCTGGGCCTGGGCTATGCGCTGACGTATTTCGCGGCCGCCTGCGCCATCGCCGACATGCTGTTTGCCAGCCGTAACCTGGCTGGCCTGGCGCTGGCCGCCACGCCGGGCAAGCCCGTGTTCGCGGGCGGCCAGGCCACGTTCACCTTGCGCCTGATCAACCGCAGCGCCCGACCGCGCCATGCGATCCGGTTGGCCATGCACGGCTCACCGGCGGCGCCCAGCCTGGCCGATATCGCCGCCCACGGGGAGACGGCCGTCGGCATCGTCGTGGCGGCGCGGCAACGCGGCTGGCTCGATGCGCCTTCCGTGCGCCTGTCGGGCAGCTTTCCGCTGGGCCTGTTTATCGCCTGGTGCCATTGGCAACCCGACGCGCGCGTGCTCGTGTATCCGCAGCCCGAGCATGACGCGCCCCCGCTGCCCTGGCCTGCCGGGATGGAACAGCCGGCAAAGCAGACGCCGCAACAGCCACGCTCGTCCGGCGGCGCCCTGGAACTGGCCGGCGTGCGCGCCTACCGGCCAGGCGATCCCTTGCACCGCCTGGCCTGGCGCCAGATCGCCCGCCATGACGGCGAGCATTTATTCAGCAAGCAATTCCAGCCAGCCGCCGACGCGCAAACGGGCGCAGCCCGTGGCGGCATCCTGCTCGATCACGCCGCTTTACACGCGCTGGCGCCGGAAGCGCGCCTGTCGCGCCTGGCCGCCTGGGTGCTGCAGGCGGAACGCACGGGCTTGCCATATGGCTTGCGCCTGGGCGCGCTGATCTTGACGCCGGCCCTGGGCGCCAGCCAGCGCGACGCCTGCCTGCGCGCGCTGGCCCTGCATGACTTACCTCCCAGCAAGGAGTCACCATGATCCGCTGGTTCAACAGCTTGCCGCGCGAGAAGGCCGACATCGTGCTGCTGTTGCTGGCCGCCGCCATGGTGCTGGCGCCGCACGCGCTGCACCTGCCCCCATGGCTGTCGGCCGCCGCTGCCGCGCTCCTGCTGTGGCGCGCCGTCATTACCGTGCGGGGCCGGCGCCAGCCGCCGCTGGCCGTGCTTGCGCCGCTGGCCCTGTTCGGCATCGCCGGCGTCTACGCCAGCTATGGCAGCGTGCTGGGGCGCGATGCGGGCGTGGCCATGCTGGCCTTGCTGCTGGCCTTGAAATCGCTGGAAATGCATGGCCGGCGCGACGTCTTCGTGTTTGTCTTCCTCAGTTTTTTCCTGCTGCTGGCGAACTTCTTTCATGCGCAAGGCATCCTCAGCGCCGCCTGGATGCTGGCCACCGTCATCGTCCTGCTGGCCGCCCTGCTGTCGGCCCAGTACGGCGCCGTGCAGCCGCGCCTGGTGCAAAGGCTGGGCTTGCTGGGACGCCTGCTGGCGCTGGCCCTTCCCCTGTCGGCCGTGATGTTTCTTGCCGTGCCGCGCATCGACGGCCCCCTGTGGGGTGCCGCCCCCGAAGGCGCGCAGGCGCGCACGGGCTTGTCCGACAGCATGCAGCCAGGCGCCATCGCCTCGCTGGCCCTGTCAAGCGAAGCCGTCTTCACGGCCCGCTTTTCCACGCCGCTCCCGCCGCAAGACCAGCTGTATTGGCGCGGCGTGGTGCTGGGCGACTTCGACGGCAGCACCTGGACGCGCAGGGGCGCGAAGGGGCGCGCGTCTGCCAGCGACAACCGGATCGACATCGCGCTGGAAGGCCAACCCAGCAATTATGAAGTGAGCTTGCAGGCGAGCGGCCAGCGGCGCATCTTCGCGCTCGACGTGCCGCGCAGCATCGAACGCCTGCCCGGCAATCCCTACGTCGTGTCGTCCACGCTGGAAGTGCTGACCGTCCAGCCCATTACCTCGACCGTGCGTTACCGCGTCAGTTCCCAGCCCCGCTACCGGCTGCAGGCCGTCTTGTCTTTTGCCCAACAGCGGCCATGGCTGGCCTTGCCCGCTGGCAGCAATCCGCGCAGCGTGGCCTGGGCCCGCGCCTTGCGCGGCCATGGCACGCAAGCGCTGGCGCCATCCGACGCCATCGCCGCCGTGCTTGAGCACTTCCGCCGCGCGCCCTTCCGCTACACCCTGCAGCCGCCGCTGCTGGGCAAGCATGGCGTCGACGACTTCCTGTTTGGCACGCAGGCGGGCTTTTGCGAACATTACGCGGGCAGCTTTGTCGTGCTGATGCGCGCCATGGGCATTCCCGCGCGCGTCGTCACGGGCTACCAGGGCGGCCTGCGCAACGGGGCCGACAACAGCTTGAGCGTGCGCCAGTCCGACGCCCACGCCTGGAGCGAAGTGTGGCTGGCCGGCCGCGGCTGGGTACGCGTCGATCCCACCGGCGCCGTCGCGCCCCTGCGCACGCAGCGCAATCTCGATGCCGCCCTGCCGCCGGCCCCGTCGCCGCTGACGGCATGGCGCGCCCTGGCCGGGCTCGATGGCGGCGCGCACGGCGCGGTGGCCGCGTGGCGCCAGCAATGGCAACAGGCCGAGCACGCCTGGAGCAGCTGGGTGCTCGACACGACGCCGCAACGCCGGCGCGCCATGCTCGATGGCTTGAAAAACTTGCCAGCGACCAAGCTGGCACTCGCTTGCGCCGTGCTGGCCCTGCTGTCCGCCATGGCCGGCGCACTGGTCTGGTGGCGCCAGGCCCGGCAGGGCGATCCGTTCGACGCCCTGTACGCGCGGTTTTGCCGCCAGCAGGCGCGGCGCGGCTACAGCCGTGCGCCGCACGAGGGCCCGCACGGTTATGCTGCCCGGCTGGCCGCGGGCAAGGCCACACCCGAGGCGCACGCCGCCATCGCACAGTTTCTGGCAATCTATGCCGCAATGAAGTATGGTAATGCCAACCCAGATGAACAACTCCGCGCGCGGCGCAGCTTGCGCCGCCTGTTAACCCAATGCCGATGAGACGCTCCTTGTTACCGATCAAAACCTCCGCCCTGTCCCTGCTCCTCTCCCTTCCCCTGTGCCTGTCCACCGCGCACGCTGGCGAAAACAGCCATATTTCCGCTGCCGACCGCGCCCGTGCCGTGCGCGCAGCGAAGGCGCCGCCCGCCAAGGCGGCGGCCAGGAAGGCACCGGCGAAATTCGACTTCGAAGGCGAATTCGTCGACTATGCCAACTGGAAGGAAGTCCGCGCCTTCCTCGACGACATGTCCGCCAAACATGGCTTTGACCGCGCCGAGCTCGATACCCTGATCGGCAAGGTGCGCTATGTCGAGTCGACCGTGCAGCTGATGAAGCCGGCTCCGCCGGGCAAGCCGAAGAACTGGCAAGCGTACCGGGCCCGCTTCATCGAGCCGGTGCGCATCAATGCGGGCGTGAAATTCTGGGAAGAGAACGCGGAAGCGCTGGCACGCGCCGAACGCGAATATGGCGTGCCGGCCGAGATCATCGTCGGCATCATCGGCGTGGAAACCGTGTACGGACGCAACACGGGCCGCTTCCGCGTGCTCGACGCGCTGACCACCCTGGCGTTTTCCTATCCGGACAGCCCGACCCGGGCCGCGCGCATGGAGTTTTTCAAGGGTGAACTGGAAAACGCGCTGCTGTACGCGCGCAAGGATGGCATCGATCCCTTGACCTTGCTCGGCTCGTATGCGGGCGCCATTGGTCTGCCCCAGTTCATGCCTAGCAGCATCATGAAATATGCGGTGGACTTCGATGGCGATAGCCACATCGACCTGCGCAATTCCACGGCCGACGCCATCGGCAGCGTCGCGCATTTCCTCGTCGAGCACGGCTGGCGGCGCGATGACCCGGCCATCAGCACGTATCCCGTCACCGTGTCGGCCAGCCGCGCCTGGGAAAAATTCATCGGCCAGGGCTTGCAAGCCACCTACCGGCTGGGGCAATTGCAGGAAGCCGGCGTGAGCACCGTCTCGACCACGCCCCAGAACATGTTGTTCGGACTGATCGATTTGCAAAATGGTTCAGAAGCAACTGAGTATCACTTGGCAACCAATAACTTCTTTGCTATAACTCAGTACAACAGAAGTTATTTTTATGCCATGTCAGTGATCGACTTGGGCCGGGCCATCAGCCAAGTGCGCGCACGCTAACCGAAAGTCAGTGTAAAGTTATAATATTACTTGTAAGAAAGCGTAAGGGATGTTGAAGCGGCCAGAAAACAAGTCTATGGTAGGGCCGATAACATGTGCCAGCCTTGCTCGCCAGCCTGGGTACCGCACGGAATGCAGAAATGGTTTTATACTTAACTTTTGTCAAAGTACAATTTTTGTTCTATCATAGAGCATAATAAAGAATAAATAGGTGTTGCAACTAGACAACACCGATTTTGTACAAAGCAAGATTTTCGGGCTTTCCCGCTTGAAATTGAATCCTGCTGTACAATTGTGTATATATCATGAAAAACTGTATCCCGGATCGTACCGTGTGTGAATTCGTTCCTTTTAGTAAAGAATGAACATGAACGCAGCAAGAGCGAGCTCCGAGTGTTTTTTACTTTGCAGTGCAACTACAGAAGGAACATTAACATCATGACAAACCAAGTCGGCATTGATATGAACAGCGATTCGGACTCCGACGATCTGCTGCAGTACAACCCAAACAGATTGCTCGATACCCTGATCGAAAACCTGCGCCTGAAAAACGACGCAGCCCTGTCGCGCGCACTGGAAGTCGCGCCACCAGTCATCAGCAAAATCCGCCACCACCGCCTGCCGGTCGGCGCATCGCTGTTGATCCGCATGCACGAAGTCAGCGACCTGAGCATCCGCGACCTGCGTTACCTGATGGGTGACCGCCGCAACAAATTCCGCATCAGCGACAAGCAATTCAAGCCAAAAGAAGGCGAAACGCCACAAGGCTGATCCTGCCAGTTTCGCAGGTTTTCCCTCCCCGCCATGGGGAGGGGGTAGTTTTCAGCCGTTCTCAGGCCGTCCTGGCCAACATCAGTTCCATGACTTCAGCCATTAGGCAGGAAACACGCCGGTCGACAGATAGCGGTCGCCGCGGTCGCACACGACAAACACGATGGTCGCGTTTTCCACCGTTTGCGAGATGCGCAGCGCGATTTCGCACGCGCCGGCCGCCGAGATGCCGCAAAACAAGCCCTCTTCCGCCGCCAGGCTGCGCGCCATGCGCTCGGCCACGCCCTGGCTCACGTATTCCACCTGGTCCACGCGCGACTTGTCGTAGATTTTCGGCAAGTATGCTTCCGGCCATTTGCGGATGCCGGGAATCTGCGAACCTTCCTCGGGCTGGGCGCCGATGATCTGGATGGCGGGATTCTGCTCTTTCAAGTAGCGCGACACGCCCATGATGGTGCCCGTCGTGCCCATGGCGCTGACGAAATGCGTGACCCGGCCTTCCGTGTCGCGCCAGATTTCCGGCCCCGTGCTTTCATAGTGGGCGCGCGAATTGTCTTCGTTGGCGAACTGGTCGAGGATCACGCCACGGCCATCCTTCTGCATCTGCTCGGCCAGGTCGCGCGCATATTCCATGCCGCCCGTCTTCGGCGTCAATAAAATGTCGGCGCCGTAGGCGGCCATGCTCTGGCGGCGCTCGACGCTGAGGTTATCCGGCATCAACAGCAGCATCTTGTAGCCGCGCAAGGCGGCGGCCATGGCCAGCGCGATGCCCGTGTTGCCGCTGGTCGCCTCGATCAGGGTATCGCCCGGCTTGATGACGCCGCGCTCTTCGGCGCGCTTGAGCATGGACATGGCGGCGCGGTCCTTCACGGAGCCAGCCGGATTATTGCCTTCCAGCTTGCCCAGGATGACGTTGTTGCGCGCAAGCGCATCGGCACCCGGCAAGCGCGTCAGCTGCACCAGCGGGGTATTGCCTATCGTATCTTCAAGTGTCTTGTAAGCCATCGTGTCTGTTTGAGTAGATTCAACAAAGACCCATTCTAATATGAGATGCTGGACGGCGTATCGCTCATCGGCGACGGCAGCCGGGCCAGCATCCGCGTCCGGCCGCAGCGCCAGATGCCGCACGGCGCCTGCCGCGCCGGCATTTCCGGGCGTGCGCAACGGGTATTGCGGCAGGCGCGCGCCGCATGCGCTAGACTCGTCACTGTTAGTTATTTTTGTTATTTGCTTATTCAGCCTCCGAACGGACTCGCCATGGCCAGCAGCACACCCGAATTCATCCCCGAAACGACGCAGGACGATCCCGTCCAGTTCACCACACTCGACTTGCAGGGCCGCAGCCACCAGGTCTCGCCCGTCTTCAATGCGCTCGAACTGCAGCGCTTGCAGCGTTATGGCACGCGGCGGCGCTTTGCCGATGGCGAGACGCTGTTCGAGGCGGGCAGCAGCAGCTTCGGCATGCTGGTAATACTGTCCGGGCGCGTCAGCATCACGCGCCACGAAGTGCTGGGCCAGGCGTCGCTGCTGCGCGAAGTGGGCGTCGGCCACTTCATTGCCGAAGTGGCGCAGTTGTCCGGCCGCCCCACCCTCGTCAACGGCCGCGCCGTGGGCGCCGTGGAATTGCTCGACATCAGCTCGGAATCCTTGCGCGCGCTGATCGTGGCCGAGGCGGAGATGGGCGAACGCATCGTGCGCGCCCTGATCCTGCGCCGCGTGGCGCTGATCGAATCGAATTCGGGCGGCCCCGTGCTGGTGGGGCCGCGCGGCAATGGCAATCTGTTCCACCTGCAAAGCTTTTTATCGAGCAATGGCCATCCGCACACGGTGCTCGATCCGTCCACCGATGCGGCCGCCGCCGCGCTGGCCGAGCGCTACCAGCCCACGCCGCAGGAGTGGCCGCTGGTGGTCTGTCCAGACGGCAAGATCATGAAGAATCCCGGCAATGTGGAACTGGGGCGCTGCCTGGGCATGCTGCCCGACCTGTCCGGCGACAAGATCTTCGACGTGCTGGTGGTGGGCGCCGGTCCCGCCGGCCTGGCCACGGCCGTGTATGCGGCCTCCGAGGGCTTGTCCGTGCTGGCGCTGGAACAACGCGCGTACGGCGGCCAGGCCGGCGCCAGCGCGCGCATCGAAAATTACCTGGGCTTTCCCACCGGCATTTCCGGCCGCGCCCTGGCCGGGCGCGCCTTTGTGCAGGCGCAAAAGTTCGGCGTCGAGATCGCCACCCCGGCCAGCGCCGCCAACTTGCTGTGCGACACCTGGCCGCTGCGCGTCAACCTGTGCGACGGCACGCAGGTGCGCGCCCGCACGGTGGTGCTGTCGTGCGGCGCGCGCTACCGCCGCCCCTCGCTGGCGAACCTGAAAACGTATGAGGGACGGGGCGTGTATTACTGGGCCTCGCCCATCGAAGCCAAGCTGTGCCGGCAGGAAGAGATCATCCTGGTCGGCGGCGGCAATTCGGCCGGCCAGGCGGCCGTGTTTCTTTCCGGGCACGCGGCCAGGGTCCACATGGTGATCCGCGGCGCAGGGCTGGCGGCCAGCATGTCGAGCTACCTGATCGAGCGCATCGCCGCCACGCCCAACATCACCCTGCACACGCACACGGAAATCATCGCCCTCGAAGGCGACGACGATGGCTTGACGGAGGTGCGCTGGCGCAATAATCAAACGGGCGAAGAGTGCGACTGCGCCGTGCGTCGCGTGTTCCTGTTTGTGGGCGCCGATCCGAACACGGACTGGCTGCACGACTGCGCCGTCGCCGTCGACGAACAGGGCTTCATCCGCACGGGCTTCGACGTCACGCGCGCCGAATGCCGCGCCCACGGCCATGCCGTATATCCACCCGACCTGCCGGACCGGGCCGCGCTGGAAACGAGCGTGCCGGGCGTGTTCGCCATCGGCGACGTGCGGGCCGGCTCGACCAAGCGCGTGGCCGCCGCCGTCGGCGAAGGCGCGGCAGTCGTTTCCCAGATTCACGGATTTCTGGCGCGCCTGCCAGCCGACAGCGCCTAACGCAAGGGCATGGGGTATGTTGCCACGCTGACGTTGCCATCTTTGTCGATGGCCTGGACGCCGAAGAAATAGTTGTCTTTCGACAGCTTGACCCTGGCCTCGGTGACATTGCCCACGTCCTGCGCGCCCTGCCACTGGTCGGCCGTCGTGGCGCGCCACACGATGCGGTAGCCGGCCAGGTCCGGTTCCGTATTCGGCTGCCATACCAGGGTAGTGGCGTTTTCCAGCTGGGCCGTGCGCACCTGGACGCCGGCGGGTGCGGCCGGCGCCAGGGCCAGCGAGGCGAGCGCCGCCGCATTCACCCTCGCCACTTTCGCCACGTAGTCATAATCGACGAATTGCGGCAAGTCGCCGTACTGCACGCCATTTTCCACGCGCACATCCTGGTGCTGATGGGAAAAATCCTCGTGCGGCTCCGTGAAACGCAGCGCCGCGTAGCCTTGCGCGAGGAAGGGCATGTGGTCGCCGCCGCGCAGGTAGCGGTCGGCGCGCTGGATGACGTTGACCTTGAAGCCGGGCACATAGCGCTCGCCCACCTGTTTCACATGGCGCGCCAGCTGGCGCGAGATGGAATCGTTTTCGCCGCCCGTCGCCACCAGGGCGCGCACGCCGTCGCTCATTTCCTTCACGGCCGGGATGCCCTCGGCAAACAGGCGCACCTGGCCGCCGTCGACCGTGCCATCGTCGGCGCGCGAACTGCCGATGATGTCGTTATTCAGCATGCCTGCGATGTTGAGCTTGTTCAACTTCGCCTGCTGCGCCCAATGGCCGGAACCGAGCAAGCCCTGCTCCTCGGCCGCCACGGCCATGAAGACGAGCGTGGCGTCGAACTGGTAGCGCGCCATCGCGCACGCCATCTCGATCACGGCCGCCGTGCCGGACGCGTCATCGTTGGCGCCCGGCGCGTCGCCCTGCGCATCCATCACGTCCGTGGCGCGCGAGTCGTAATGGCCGCTGACGACATAGATGCGCCCGGCCGACTGCGGCTGGCTGCCCGGCAGGGTCGCCACCACGTTGACGATTTCCGTCGGCCGCGCAATGCGTTTCGACACGGGCGCCACATGGCTGTCGAACGCCACCTGCAAGCGCCCGCCCGCCTGCGCGCCGCAACGCTCCAGCTCGGCCTTGATCCAGCGCCTGGCCGCGCCGATGCCGCGCGTGTCGGACACGGTATCGGACATCGTGTGGCGCGTCTGGAAGCCCACCAGCTTGCGCACATGCGCCTCGATGCGCTGCGGCGATATCTGCGCCACCACGCGCTCGATCTGCTGCTGCGCCGGTTCGGCGCCCGCCGCCGCCACGCCCGCCGACAGCATGGCTGCCGTCATTGCCGTCAAAATCCGTACCATGCGTGCATCCCCCGATGATTGATTGAGCTGGCCATTCTCGCATTTTTGACGGCAGGCAAGGATGTTCCAGGATGAAAATCGTGCATTATAGAAACTGCTACAATCGGCCACTCCCCGTCCGCTCACGAAAGACACCCGCATGCGCCAGCCCCCCCTCCATCCCGCACGCCGCCGCACGCGCGCGCTCCGCTGACGGTGCGCCGCATGCTCGTCAAATTGCTGCTGCTGGCCACCTTGTTTGCCGCGCTCAGCATCGCCGCCCTGTACAGCTACGGGCGCTTCGCCGAGCGGTCGCTGGGGGCGCCAGGCACGGCCTTGCCCGTGGCGATGGATGCCACCGTGCTCGACCGCGTGCTGGCGCCGCAACTGGCGCAACGCCCGGGCCACAGCGGCACGGCCCTGATCGACGACAACCTGGAAGCGTTCGCCCTGCGCGCCCTGAGCGCGCGCGAAGCGGGCCGCAGCCTCGACCTGCAATACTACATCTGGCATAACGACGTCACGGGACGCCTGCTGGTGCGCGAACTGCTGCGCGCGGCCGACCGTGGCGTGCGCGTGCGCGTGTTGCTCGACGATATCAACGCGCGCGGCCAGGACGCCGCCATCCTCGCGCTCGACAGCCATCCGCTGATCGACGTGCGCATCTTCAATCCGGGCCGCAACCGCGACGGCATCTGGTGGCGCGCCGTGGAAATGGCCTTGCGCGCCGTCAGCCTGAACCGGCGCATGCACAACAAGGCCTGGATCGTCGACGGTAGGGTCGCCCTCGTCGGCGGACGCAACATCGGCGATGAATACTTCGATGCCGCCGAACAAGTCAATTTCCAGGATGCCGACTTGCTGCTGGTCGGTCCCGCCGTGCAGCAGACGAGCGACATCTTCGACCGTTTCTGGAACAGCCGCGCCGTCATTCCCATCCGCGCCTTGCATGCCGGCAAGAATGCGGGCGCGCCCGAATTGCAGGCTGTGCGCACCCGCCTCGACGCGCTGAGCGGAGAACTGGGCGCCTCGCCGTACTTGCGGCAGCTGACCGATGCGGGCCAGCTGCAAGCCCACCTCGATGGCCGCCTGCGCCTGCACTGGAGCGGGCAGGTGCAAGTATTGTCGGACCCGCCGGAAAAAGCCGCGCCCGTGGCCAGTTTGCAGCGCAGCGAGCACTGGCTCATGCACAGCTTGCTACCCCTGTTGACGGACGCGCGCGCGGAAGCCATGCTGACCTCGCCATACTTCGTGCCCGGCGCGGCGCTGACGCAAACCCTGGGCGAAAAAGTCGCGGCCGGCGTCAAGGTGCAGGTGCTGACCAACTCGCTGGCCGCCACCGACGTGGCCCTTGTGCACGCGGGCTATGCACGCTACCGCCAGATGCTGCTGGGCGGCGGCGTCGACCTGTTTGAATTGAAGACCCTGCACCGCAAGCGCATCAGCCTGATGGGGTCGAGCCGCGCCAGCCTGCATACCAAGGCCGTGGTGGTCGATGGCCAGCGGGGCTTTGTCGGCTCCTTCAACCTCGATCCCCGTTCGGCCCAGCTGAACACGGAGATGGGCGTGCTGTTCGACGATGCCGCGCTGGCGGCCGACATGCGCGCGCTGTTCCTGCACTCGACGGCCAGCGACACCAGCTACCGCGTGTTCCTCGACAACGGCGCCCTACGCTGGTCCGACGCCACCGAAGTGCCCGCCAAGGTGTGGACGCATGATCCCGAAGCGGGCTTCTGGCGCCGCATGCTGGTGTCCGTGATGCGCTGGCTGCCGATCGAGTCGCAGCTGTAAACTGGCCGGCGCACAAAAAAACCCCGCGCGGCCGGTACCACGCGGGGTTTTCTTTTCGTGCTGCGTGGCACCACCACGCAACACGCCTTACAGCAACACGCTTACTTTTTCTCGGCTTCCGCCTTCTTCGCATCGGCGGCAGCCAGCTTCGCTTCCTTCTTCGCGGCAGCGGCGGCAGC
This sequence comes from Janthinobacterium rivuli, assembly GCF_009208735.1. Classification (GTDB taxonomy): domain Bacteria; phylum Pseudomonadota; class Gammaproteobacteria; order Burkholderiales; family Burkholderiaceae_D; genus Janthinobacterium. The sequence goes on from NZ_WFLJ01000007.1 coordinate 177,739, forward strand.
CTTCGCTTCTTTCTTGGCGGCGGCAGCTTCCTTCTTCGCTTCCGCAGCGCTCTTCACGGGCGCGGCGCCATCGGCAGCGGCGGCAGGCGCGGCAGCTTTGGCGGCGGCGGCTTCTTTTTTCGCGGCGGCAGCGGCGGCCTTGGCTTCTTTCTTCGCGGCAGCAGCTTCTTTCTTCGTTTCAGCGGCTGTCTTGGCTGGCGCCGCAGCGGTGTCGGTCGCAGCAGCTGGCTTCGGTGCGGCTTCTTTCGCTGCAACTTCCTTCACAGCAGCTTCCTTTTTTGCCGGGGCGGCTTTCGCCGCCGGAGCGGGCGCCGCTGGCGCGCCGGACTTGGCCTGGCCATTCACTTGCAAACCCGCTTCGGACAGCTTCACGGAACTTTTCGGACCGATGCCCTTCACGCGGCTTTCAAAATCGGCCCAATCCTTGAAGGCGCCCCCCTTGGCACGCTCGTCGATGATGGCTTTCGACGTGACGGGACCGATGCCCTTGACGCTGTCGAGTGCCGCCTGGTCCGCCTTGTTGACATCGACCTGGGCAAAGGCAAAACCCATCGTCGCGATCAAGGTGGCGATGGCCAGCAGTATTTTTTTGAACATGGATATCTCTCCGTAAGGTGGTTTCAAGATGACTCGAACGCAAAGGAGGAACAGCGCCTTAACGGCTTAACGGCTGTGGCGTGATACGGTTGACAAGACAGGACTGCGGAAGGAAGGGAAAACCTGCGCCAGATCAAACGGGCTGGCGCAGGCGAGACGACATATTACTGCGGGAACAGTTCGTCGCGGGTCACGGTGGCCGTGCCCAGCTTGCCGACGACGATGCCGCCAGCCCGGTTGGCCGTGCGCACGGCGTCGCCCAGGCCCATGCCGGCGCCCAGCATGGCCGCCATGGTGGCGATCACCGTGTCGCCGGCGCCCGAGACGTCGAACACTTCGCGCGCATCGGTCGGCATGTGCACCACCTCATCGGCCGTGTACAAGCTCATGCCTTCCTCGGAACGGGTCAGCAGCAAGGCGTCCAGGCCCAGCTGCGCGCGCATCTGCTGCGCGCGCTCCGTGAGTTGCTCTTCCGTGCTCCAGTTGCCGATCACGCGGCGCAGCTCGGACTTGTTCGGAGTGAGCACTGACGCTCCCGCATAACGGCTGAAATCATCGCCCTTCGGATCGACCATGACGATCTTGCCGGCACTTCTCGCCGCCTTGATCATCTCGGCAACGTTCACCAGGCTGCCCTTGGCGTAGTCGGACAAAATCACCACGTCGTAATGCGGCAAGAGGGCATTGAACTGCGCCAGCTTGTCGCGCAGCACCGTATCGCTGGGCGCATCCTCGAAGTCGATGCGCAGCATCTGCTGCTGGCGGCCGATCACGCGCAGCTTGATGATGGTGGAAATGGCCGCGTCGCGCTGCAGATAGCTGTGGATGCCGCCGCCCTCGAGCAGGCGCTCGACCTGGCTGCCCGCCTCGTCGTCGCCGACCACGCCCAGCAGGCTCGTCTTCGCTCCCAGCGCGGCCGCGTTGCGCGCCACGTTGGCCGCGCCACCGAGGCGTTCTTCGCGCTTCTCGATGCGCACGATGGGCACGGGCGCCTCCGGCGAAATACGGCTGACGTCGCCGAACCAGTAACGGTCCAGCATCACGTCGCCCACCACCAGCAGGCGTACCTGGGCCAACGCGGCCGGCGCCGTCAAGGCGACCACCTCGTGGGCGCTCATGCGCGCGTCAGGATCGAGCGACCGATCCCGTGGTATTCGATGCCATTCTCGGCCATGACGGCCGGCTCGAACAGGTTGCGCCCGTCAAAGATCACGGCCTGCTTCAGGCGCGCCTTGACCTGCTCGAAGTCGGGGCTGCGGAAGGCTTTCCATTCGGTCACGATGACCAGCGCATCGGCGTCCTGCAGCGCATCCTTCGGGCTGTCGGCAAAGCGCACCTTGGCCAATTGCTCCGGCGTCAAGTCCAGCTGCAGCACGCGGCGCGCCTCGGCCATGGCGACGGGGTCGTACACGGCCACCGTGGCGCCACGCCCCAGCAAATCGGCCAGCAGCACGCGGGCCGACGCTTCGCGCATGTCGTCCGTGTTCGGCTTGAACGCCAGGCCCCACACGGCGAAATGCCGGCCCGTCAGATCTTCGCCGAAGCGAGCGACCACTTTGCGTCCCAGCACCTGCTTCTGCTGGTCGTTGACGGCTTCGACGGCGCGCAGGATCAGCAATTCCTGGCCGTGGCCGCGTGCCGTGCGCTCGAGCGCCTGCACGTCTTTCGGGAAGCAGGAACCGCCATAGCCGCAACCGGCGTACAGGAAACTGTGGCCGATGCGCGGGTCGGAGCCGATGCCGTGGCGCACGGCCTCGATGTCGACGCCCACCTTGTCGGCCAGGTTCGCCAGTTCATTCATGAACGAGATGCGCGTGGCCAGCATGGCGTTCGCCGCGTACTTGGTGAATTCGGCCGAGCGCACGTCCATCCAGTAGGTGCGTTCGTGATTGCGGTTGAATGGCGCGTACAGGCTTTTCAGCAATTCGCGCGCGCGTTCACCGTCCGGCGTGGCGTCGACGCCGATGACGATGCGGTCCGGGCGCATGAAGTCTTCGACGGCCGCGCCTTCCTTGAGAAATTCCGGGTTCGACGCCACCGAGAACGTGGCGGCCACGCCGCGCGCGTCCAGCTCGCCCTGGATGGCGGCGCGTACTTTTTCAGCCGTGCCGACGGGCACGGTCGACTTGTCGACGATGACCTTGAAGTCCGTCATGTACTTGCCGATGCCGCGCGCGGCCGCCAGCACGTACTGCAGGTCGGCCGAGCCGTCTTCATCGGGCGGCGTGCCGACGGCGATGAATTGCATCACGCCGTGCGCGGCGGCCGCTTCGACGTCGGTGGAAAAGGTCATGCGGCCGGCGGCGCGATTGCGCGCCACGACTTCTTCCAGGCCCGGCTCATGGATTGGGATGCCGCCGCTGTTGAGCAAGTCGACCTTGCGTGCGTCCAGGTCGAGGCAAAAGACGTCGTTGCCCAGCTCCGCCAGGCAGGCGCCGGTCACGAGGCCCACATAGCCCGTACCGATAATGGTGATTTTCATGGTTGTACCGTATGGATAAAAAGCAGGTCTTACATAGAAGTACACGCCACATTGCTCAGGGCAAGGTGACGTGTACGAATCAGTTCATTACATTGAGTTCTTCGGTGCGCCGCGGTGGATAGGTTTCCCACTTGTTGCAGCCAGGGCAATGCCAGTAGAACTGGCGCGCCTTGAAGCCGCAATGGCTGCACTGGTAGCGGGCCAGCTTCTGCGTGTAGCCGTGCACGAGGTTTTTCACCATCGACAGCTCCGACCAGATGGCGGCCGGTGCATCCATCATGCGCGCTTCCAGCAGTTTATCGAGGCCCAGCAGGGTCGGCGTGCGGCGCAGTTCCGCGCTGACCAGCTGCTTCGCCGCTTCCACGCCGTCGAGTTCGATAACGGCCTTGAAGACGACTTCGATCAGGTCGATCGACGACGCCTCTTCCAGGTAGGAGCGCAGCAGGTTGACGCCTTCCTGCGCGCGGCCCACCTTGGTGTAGCCATCCATCAGGCGCTGCGCCACCAGGGCCACGTGCGGCACGCTTTGCTGCTCCACGCGACGCCAGGTCGTCAGCGCGCCTTCCACGTCGCCGCGCGCCAGCAGCACGTCGCCCGTCAGGATGGTGGCGCGCACGCTCTTGCGGTCCGTCTGCAAGGCTTTTTCCAGCAGCGGCATGGCGTCGTCCGGCTTCATGTGCACGAGGGCGTCATGCGCCAGTTCGCAATAGAACTGGGCGATTTCCTTCTGGCGCGCGCCGGCGCCCGATTCCTGCAAGCCCACGGCCGCTTCGATGGCGCGTGGCCACTCCTTTTCGCGCTGGTAGATTTCCAGCAGCGCGCGGCGCGCCTGGGCCGCATATTGCGTGTCGATCAGGCTGTTGAAGGTTTCTTCGGCACGGTCCAGCAGACCCGCCTTCAGGTAGTCCATGCCCAGTTCGTAGGCGGCATGGCCTTGCTGTTCCAGCGGCAAATCCGGGCGCGCCAGCAAGTTCTGGTGCACGCGGATGGCGCGCTCCGTTTCGCCGCGGCGGCGGAACAAATTGCCCAGCGCAAAGTGCATATCGGCCGATTCCGGGTCCAGCTTGACGACTTCGATGAAGGCGTCGATGGCCTTGTCATGCTGTTCATTGAGCAGGAAATTCAAGCCCTTGAAGTAATTGCGCGGCAGGCTGCGCGATTCGGATACCAGTTGATGAATGTCCACGCGCGCGGCAATCCAGCCCAGCGCGAAAAACACCGGGATACCCAAGAGCCACCAGAGTTCAAAATCCATGCGATTGTTTTTATTCGAGTAAGAGAGATAGGAGCGACGGCGGCGCTTACTGCGCGCTCACGCTGTCCGGTTGCGGCTGGACGTTGCTGGCCACGCCCACGGTCTGCAGCGCGGCAATGGTGGTTTTTTGCTTGCTCGCTTCGCGGCGGTGACGGAACACGGTCGGCGTCAGGGCCAGTACGCCCAGGCTGGCACCGGCGACAAAAAAGCCCAGCAACATCAGGACCAGGGGGCCGCGAATTTCATAATTGAGGAAAACATGCAGGTCGACAACCTGCGCATTCTTCAGCGCAAAACTGAAGAACAGGACGAAGAGAACACAGCCAACGATGGTGGAGATGATTTTCATCGATACGCCCAGAAAGTACAAAAAATGCCCGTATGGCACAACCTTGGAATGCCTGACAGAAGCGTAGCGAGCGTCAGTGAGGCTCGGCGCCCCCTTGTGGCCAAGAAGCGCAACCGTACTGAAGTACGGTGAGCATCGCCGGCCGCAAAGCGCGACGCGCAGCAGCTTATGTCAGGCATTCTCAGCATATTAACAAAAAAAAGCGGCATCCAAGGACGCCGCTTTCTATGTCGCCTTCCAGCAGACGATTAATCCTCGATGATCGGTTGCCCGACCATCGCGTCCACCCGCTCGCGCAACTGTTTGCCCGGTTTGAAGTGCGGTACCCGTTTTTCGGGCACCATCACCTTGTCGCCGGATTTCGGGTTGCGACCGATGCGCGGGGGCCTGCTGTTCAGGGCAAAACTGCCAAAACCGCGGATCTCGATACGCTGACCGGTCGCCAGGGCGTTGGTCATCGCATCGAGAATGGTCTTGACGGCATACTCCGCATCTTTCGCCACCAGCTGAGAATAACGCTCAGCGAGGCGGTTGATCAGCTCGGACTTTGTCATCTGCCGTATCCGCAGTCTTAGTTCTTGTTATCGAACTTAGCTTTCAACAAGGCGCCCAGGCTGGTGGTGCCCGAAGCTGCGTTGTTGTCGGTAGCTGCCATCTTCTGCATGGCTTCCTGGGTTTCCACGTTGTCTTTCGCTTTGATCGACAGTTGGATACCACGGGCTTTGCGGTCGATGTTCAACACCATGGCTTCGACGGTGTCGCCGACTTTCAGGTGCGTACCAGCATCTTCAACGCGGTCGCGCGAGATTTCGGAAGCGCGCAGGTAGCCTTCAACTTCTTCGGACAGTTGGATCACGGCGCCTTTAGGCTCAACCGATTTAACGGTACCGGTTACCAGCGAGCCTTTGTCGTTCATGGCTGCGAAGTTGTTGAATGGGTCACCTTCCAGTTGCTTGACGCCCAGGGAAACGCGCTCGCGCTCAACGTCGATGGCCAGAACGATGGCTTCCAGTTCGTCACCTTTCTTGAAGCGACGCACGGCTTCTTCGCCGGTTTCGGTCCAGGACAGGTCGGACAGGTGCACCAGACCGTCGATGTTGCCGGCCAGGCCGATGAACACGCCGAAGTCGGTGATCGATTTGATCGCGCCGCGGACTTTGTCACCTTTCTTATGGGTAACACCGAAGTCGTCCCATGGATTGGCTTTGCACTGTTTCATGCCCAGCGAAATACGACGACGCTCTTCGTCGATTTCCAGAACCATCACTTCTACTTCGTCGCCCAGTTGGACAACTTTGTTAGGAGCAACGTTTTTGTTCGTCCAGTCCATTTCGGAAACGTGTACCAGACCTTCGATACCCTGTTCCACTTCAACGAACGCGCCGTAGTCGGTCAGGTTCGTTACTTTACCGAACAGACGGGTGCTTTGTGGGTAACGACGGGACAGACCGGTCCAAGGATCGTCGCCCAGTTGTTTCACGCCCAGCGAAACACGGTTTTTCTCTTGATCGTATTTCAGGACTTTGGCGGTGATTTCCTGGCCAACCGTCAGGACTTCCGACGGGTGACGTACACGGCGCCATGCCAGGTCGGTGATGTGCAGCAGGCCATCGATACCGCCCAGATCCACGAACGCGCCGTAGTCGGTGATATTTTTGACGACGCCGGTCACGACCGTGCCTTCTTTCAGCGTTTCCATCAGTTTCTGACGCTCTTCGCCCATCGAAGCTTCGATGACGGCGCGGCGGGACAGAACCACGTTGTTACGCTTGCGATCCAGCTTGATCACTTTGAATTCGAGGGTTTTGCCTTCGAATGGGGTGGTGTCTTTGACAGGACGGGTATCAACCAGCGAGCCCGGCAGGAATGCGCGGATGCCGTTGGTCAACACGGTCAGACCGCCTTTGACTTTACCATTGACGGTACCGACGACGATTTCGCCCGATTCCATCGCTTTTTCCAGAGCCAGCCACGAAGCCAGACGCTTGGCTTTATCGCGCGACAGGATGGTATCGCCGAAACCGTTTTCCAGCGATTCGATCGCCACGGAAACGAAGTCACCAACTTTGACTTCCAGTTCGCCGTGGTCGTTCTTGAATTCTTCGACAGGGATGAATGCTTCGGATTTGAGGCCAGCGTTCACGATCACGAAATTGTGGTCGAGGCGCACGACTTCAGCGGAAATAACTTCGCCGGAGCGCATATCTTGACGCGACAACGATTCCTCGAAGAGCGCAGCAAAACTTTCCATACCGGTAGATTCGTTAGTTGTAACAGTAGACATAGGGTTCACACAGGTTATCCAGCAGAGATCGCACGATGCGACTTAAACTGGGTTAGGTTTTTGACACACCCGGACAGGCCAGGAGCCGTCAACGGGCACCACATAGCATAAAAATCACACTATTTTGCAACTCATTTTGCAGCCAACGCATACCATTTCAACACGGTTTCCACGGCTTCATCAGCCGTCATTGCCGACGTATCGAGGACATGCGCCCCTTCCGCAGGGACCAGCGGCGCAATCGCACGGTGAGTATCACGTTCGTCCCGCGCCTGCAAATCCATCAGAAGGTCTTCCATCTTAGCAGAAAAACCCTTGTCTATCAATTGCTTGTAGCGCCGTTGCGCGCGCGCCTCGACGCTGGCCGTGAGGAACACCTTCAGTTGGGCGTGCGGGAAGATCACCGTGCCCATGTCGCGCCCGTCGGCCACCAGGCCCGGCGTCTTGCGAAAACCCAGCTGCAAGTTGACCAGGGCATGGCGAACTGTTGGCAACACGGCAATTTTCGACGCCGTATTGCCCACTTCTTCGGCACGGATCTGCTCGGTAACGTTTTCCTGCGCCAGCAGGATCTCGCCATTGGCAAAGTGGCAAGACAAGTGCTCGGCCAGCTTGGCCAGCGCGTGCTCGTCGCGCAAATCGGTGCCGCGGCGCAGGGCAGACAGTGCAGTCAGGCGGTACAGCGCGCCCGAGTCCAGGTAATGAAAGCCCAGCTTGTCGGCCACGCGGTGCGCCACCGTGCCCTTGCCGGAAGCGGTGGGGCCGTCGATGGCGATGACTGGGATGTTGGAGGTCGACATAGTATTAAACAATCAATTAAATCAAGGTATCTTTGGCAATCCCCGCAAATGCGGCGAAGTACTCGGGGAAGGTCTTGGCCACGCATTTCGGGTCGTTGATGCGCATGGCGTTGCCGCGGCGCGCGGCGCCGTCCAGCGAGGCCAGCGAAAAGCACATGGCCATGCGGTGGTCGTCATACGTGTCGATGGTGGCGGCAAGAATCTGCGCCGGCGGCGTCACGCGCAGGTAGTCCGCGCCCTCTTCCACTTCCGCGCCCAGCTTGCGCAACTCCGTCGCCATGGCGGCCAGGCGGTCGGTTTCCTTCACCCTCCAGCTGGCGATGTTGCGCAAGGTCGAGGTGCCATCCGCGTACAGGGCGGCCACGGCGATCGTCATGGCCGCGTCGGGAATGTGATTGAAATCCATGTCGACGGCTTTCAGCACGCCGTTCGAGCGCGCCTCGATCCAGTTCTCGCCCATGGTGATGGTCGCGCCCATCTGCTGCAAGGCTTCGACGAAGCGCACGTCGCCCTGGATGCTGTCGCGCCCCACGCCTTCCACGCGCACGGGACCGCCGCCGATGGCGCCGGCCGCCAGGAAATACGAGGCCGATGAAGCGTCGCCTTCGACGTGGATGGTGCCCGGGCTTTGGTACTGCTGCCCCGGCTGCACGGTGAACGACTGCCAGCCGTCATGCTCGACCGTCACGCCGAAACGGCGCATCAGGTTCAGGGTGATCTCGATGTACGGCTTCGAGATCAGCTCGCCCGTCACATCGATGGTCACGGCATGGTCGCGCGCCATCAGCGGCGCCACCATCAAGAGGGCCGTCAGGAACTGGCTCGACACGTTGCCGCGCACGGCGATGCGCTGCGCGTGGATGTGGCCACGGCGGATGCGCAGCGGCGGGAAGCCCTGCTCGCCCGTGTATTCGATCTGCGTGCCGACGGCGTTCAGCGCGTCGACCAGGTCGCCGATCGGGCGCTCGTGCATGCGCGACACGCCATGCAGGGTGTAGTCGCCGCCGATGACGGCCAGGGCCGCCGTCAGCGGGCGGATGGCCGTGCCGGCGTTCCCCATGAACAGGTCCGCCGCGTGGTGCGGGAACACGCCGCCGCAGCCTTCCACGTGGTGGATCTGGTGCGCCGTGGCCGGGTCGCCCGTCAATTCATCCTGCGTCCATTTCACGCCCAGCGACGTCAGGGCCGTCAGCATGACGAAGGTGTCGTCGGAGGCGAGCAGGTCGACGATCTTCGTCGTGCCCTTGGCCAGCGCGGCCAGCAGCAGCACGCGGTTGGAAATGCTTTTCGAGCCGGGCAGGCGCACCGTGCCTTCGGCGTGCATCACCGGCTTCAAATCGATATGGTGGGGGTAGTGCTTGGTCTGGGTCATGCTGGAATCCTTGAGTATTTATCGTGTGGGCGCGGCGGGTATTTCCGCCGTTTCGATCGCCTCGATCCATTGCTGCCGCGCGTGCTGGGCGTTCGCATACACGCCTTCGATGGCGGCGCCGTCGTTCGCGGCCAGGTGGGCGCGCAAGGTCGTCAACTGCGCCAGGTAGGCGTCCAGTTCGTGCAGCAGCGCCGGCTGGTTGGCCAGGCTGATGTCGCGCCACATTTCCGGCGATGAGCCGGCGATGCGCGTAAAGTCGCGAAAGCCGCTGGCCGCGTATTGGAACAGCAGGCCCGCGTGCGGTTTGTTGGCGATGTCGTCAACCAGCGCAAAGGCCAGCAGATGCGGCAGATGGCTGACGGCGGCAAACACCTTGTCATGTTCTTCCGGGCTCAAGGTGTGCAGGATGGCGCCGCAGGCGCGCCACGCGGCCGCCACCCGCTCCACGTCGGCCGCGGCGTTTTCCGCCAGCGGCGTGAGCACCACTTTCTTGCCTTGATACAGATCGATGATGGCTGCGTCGGGGCCATTCGTCTCGCGTCCCGCGATCGGGTGGCCGGGCACGAATTGCCCGACTTTTCCACCGAGCGCCGCGCGCGCCGCCGCCACCACGTCGCTTTTCGTGCTGCCCGCATCGGTGACGACGGTGCCGGGTTGCAGGTGCGGCGCGATGGACGCCAGGATGGCGCCCGTCTGCGCCACGGGCGCGGCCAGCAGCACCAGGTCGGCGCCATGCAAGGCATCGGCCATGTCGCCGCCGATCGCGTCGATGATGCCCAGTTCGCGCGCGCGGGCCATCGAGGCCGGCGAGCGGCCCATGCCGACCACCGTGCCAACCGCGCCCGCGTGTTTCAAAGTGCGCGCGAACGAGCCGCCGATCAGGCCCACGCCGAAGATGACGATTTTTTTCAGTGCAGGCGTCGTCATATCGTCAGGCCAGCGCTTTCGTCAGCGCGGCGATGAAGATGGCGTTTTCCTGCGGCAGGCCGATGGAAATGCGCAGCCATTGCGGCAAGCCGTAGCTGCCGACGGGACGCACGATCACGCCCTGTTTCAGCAGCGCCAGGTTCACGCGCGCACCCGCCTCGTCGTCGTCGCCCACTTTGACCAGCACGAAATTGCCGTGCGATGGCACGAATTCCAGGCCCAGTTGCGTGAACGCTTCCGTGAACTGCTGGTAGCCGGCCGCGTTGTTGCGCGCGCTTTGCTCGAGGAAGGCCTTGTCGTTCAGGGCGGCGATCGCCGCCGCCTGCGCCAGCGAATTCACATTGAAAGGCTGGCGGATGCGGTTCATCAGGTCCGTCAGCGCCGGCTGGGCGATGGCGAAGCCGATGCGCAGGCCGGCCAGGCCGTAGGCCTTCGACAGGGTGCGCGAGACCACCAGGTTCGGATACTGGCGCACCCACGCCGTCGACTCATATTGGTCTTCGGCCGACAGGAATTCGTTGTAGGCCTCGTCGAGCACGACGACGACGTGCTGCGGCACTTTCTTGAGGAAGGCTTCCAGCTGCGCCGCCGTCAGGAAGGTGCCGGTCGGGTTGTTCGGGTTGGCGATGAAGATCAAGCGCGTGTCGTCGGCGATCGCCGCCGCCATCGCGTCCAGGTCATGGCCATACGCTTGCGCGGGCACGACGATGTGGCGCGCGCCCAGGCCTTGCGTGGCCAGCGCGTACACGGCGAACGAGTACTGCGAGTAGACGACGGACTGGCCGTGTTCGACAAACGCGTGCGCGGCGATTTCCAGGATGTCGTTGCTGCCGTTGCCCAGGGTGATCCAGTCGGCCGGCACGTCGTAGCGCTTGGACAGCACGGCTTTCAAGTCGAAGCCGTTGGCGTCCGGATAGCGGCCCAGGTCATCGATGGCGGCGATCATCGCCTGCTTGGCCGATGCCGGCATGCCGTACGGGTTTTCATTCGACGCCAGCTTGACGATGGCTGCCTCGTCGAGGCCGAATTCGCGCGCGACTTCCGCGATCGGTTTGCCGCTCTGGTAAGGGGCGATGGCGCGGACGTATTCTGGACCGATATTTTTAGACATGGTGTTCTTTAAAAAAGTGGGTGATTGTAAGAATCGCTACAACTTCACAGGCTGACCGGATATGACCCCAGCACCTTGAAAAACGCCGCGTTGCTCTGCAGCTCGGCCAGCGCCTGGGCGACGGCCGCGTCGTGCACATGGCCTTCCACATCGACATAGAAATAATACTCCCAGCTGCCCATGCGCGCCGGGCGCGACTCGAAGCGCGTCATCGACACGCCGTGTTTCGCCAGCGGCGCCAGCAACTGGTACACGGCGCCCGCCTTGTTCGGCACGGCCAGCACCAGCGACGTCTGATCCTTGCCCGACGGCGCCGTCTGCAAGGTGCCCACGACGGCAAAGCGCGTGCGGTTGTGCGGGTCGTCCTGGATATGGCCCTTGACCACGCCCAGCTTGTACTGCGCGCCCGCCAGTTCGCTGGCGATGGCCGCCACCGTGCCATCTTCGCCGGCCATGCGGGCCGCCTCGGCGTTCGAGGCCACGGCGTGGCGCGCGATGTGCGGGTAATTCTGGTTCAACCACACCTGGCACTGCGCCAGCGCCTGCGAATGGGCGCAGATGGCGGTGACGCCATCCATGTTGCCGCTCTTCGTCATCAGGCTGTGGTGCACGGCGATCGCCACCTCGCCGCTGATGACAAGGCTCGTCTGCAGCATCATGTCGAGGGTGCGGTTGACGGCGCCTTCCGAGGAATTCTCGATCGGCACCACGCCGAAGTCCGCCGTTCCCGCCTCGGCGGAGCGGAACACTTCATCGATGGAGGCGCACGGCAAGCCTTCGACGGCGCTGCCGAACTGCTGGTACACGGCCTGTTCGCTGAAGGTGCCGGCCGGGCCAAGATACGCCACGGTGACCCTCTTTTCCAGTGAGCGGCAGGACGACATGATTTCGCGGAAGATGGTCTGCACTTCGCGGTCGCCCATGGGGCCGGGATTGCGCTCGGCCACGCCGCGCAGCACCTGCGCTTCGCGCTCGGGGCGGAACACGGGCGCCTGCGTTTCGGCCTTCACATGGCCCACTTGCTGGGCGATTTGCGCGCGGCGATTCAGCAGTTCGAGGATTTGCGCGTCGATCGCATCGATCTGTTCGCGCAGCGGTTTCAATTTATCGGTCATGGTTGTTTGTTTCGTCAGCTGTACTTCAATCATGGCCGCGCGGCCTGCGCCGGCGGCGGGCCGGCGCGGTCGTCAATGCGACTCAGCGTCCGGCAAACTCGTTCAAATAGTTCACCAGGGCTTGCACGCCCTCGATCGGCATCGCGTTATAGATCGATGCACGCATGCCGCCGACGGACTTATGGCCCTTCAGTTGCAGCAGGCCGCGCTGCTTGGCGCCGGCCAGGAATGCGTCGTTCAAGCTTTCATCGCGCAGATAGAACGGGATGGTCATGCGCGAGCGGTATGCGGGGTCGACCCGGTTCTGGTAAAAGTCGTCCGCATCGAGCGCCGCGTACAGCAGCGCCGCTTTCTCAATATTACGCTGTTCCATGGCTGCAACGCCACCCTGGCGTTTGAGCCACTGGAAAACCAGGCCGGCGATATAGATGCCGTAGGTGGGCGGCGTGTTGTACATCGATTCATGTTCGGCCACGATGGTCCAGTCAAAGGCCGACGGACAGATCGGCAGCGCCTTGCCCAGCAAGTCTTCGCGCACGATGACCACGGTCAGGCCGGCCGGGCCGATATTTTTCTGCGCACCGCCGAAGATCACGCCATATTGCGATACATCGATCACGCGCGACAGAATGTGCGACGACATGTCGGCCACGATGGTGGTCCCAGCCGGCACGTTCGGCGCCAGCTGGAATTCCACGCCATCGATGGTTTCATTGGTGCAGATGTGCAGGTAGGCGGCGCCCGGCGTCAGCTTCCATTCGTCGACCGGCGGCACGCCCGTGAAATGGGCGGCCTTGGACGAGGCTGCCACGTTGACGTTGGCGTACTTGGCCGCTTCCTGGATCGACTTGCCCGACCACGAGCCCGTGTGCACGAAGTCGATGGTGGCCGGCTGCTGCGCGGCCAGGCCCACCAGGTTCATCGGGATGATGGCGTTCTCGCCCAGGCCACCGCCCTGCAGGAACAGAATCCGGTAGTTGTCTGGCACGGCCAGCAGCTCGCGCAGGTCGGCCACCGCCTGCTTGTAGATGGAGATGAATTCGGGACCACGGTGGCTCATTTCCATCACCGACATGCCACTGCCATGCCAGTCCTGCATTTCAGCGGCCGCTTGCGCCAGCACTTCCTTGGGCAGGACGGCGGGGCCGGCGGAGAAGTTGTAGATATGGGTCACGATACGGTCCTTAGTAAAATGAAATTATTGGGGCGACTGCGTGGCCGCCCGCATGACCTGCTCAAGCACGGCATTCACGCGGGGGATCAGCACGCGCTGGCTGATGGCCATCGATTCGGCCGACAGTTGCGGCATCGTGGCCAGCATCTTGCGGCCCAGCGGCGTCTTGTAGAAGGCCGTCAGCTGCTCGACTTCGGGCACCGTGTAGAAACGCGCGTACAGGGGCACCATTTCATCGCCCAGTTCATCGATCAGGGTCGGGTCGGCCAGCACCTGCGTCAGGGTGGCGATGGCCAGCGGGATTTCTTCCTCGGCGCTGGCCAGCGCGCGCGCCTTGCGCTGCTCGTCCAGCTTCGGGTTGCTGTTGATTTGCTGCTGCGCCGACTGGCGGATCATGGCGGGTACCGATTGCAGCATCTGGTCGAAGATGCTGCGCGTGAGCTGCGGGAACTGCATCGCGTCGAGCATGCGCCGCACGGCCACTTTCATGGCGGGGCTGGGCGCGGCCTGGCGGGCCGGCGTGGCTTGCGTGCTCTGGGCCAGGGCCGGCAGGGTTGCAAGAAAGGCCAGCGAAAACGCGGCGAAGAAGGTGGCGACGATTTTTCTCATGGCTTGCGGGACTCTATAAAAGCGGGGAATGGCCTGGGACACGCAGGCTGGCGCCGCAACTGGCGCGCCCATAGCAATTGGGGCTCCCGAAAGAGCCCCAATCATCTTACTCCGGCTGGGCCGGGTCTGCTGGATCGGCTGGTTCAGCCGGCGCCTGCGCGGCATCCGTGCCCGCCTCCGTCGTCAGCTCGACTTCGTCGATATCCGTCTCCACCACGCGCTGCAGGCCGGACAGCTTGGTGCCGTCTTCCACGGCGATCAGGGTCACGCCCTGCGTCGCGCGGCCCATCTCGCGGATTTCCGACACGCGGGTGCGGATCAGGACACCACCGGTGGTGATCAGCATGATTTCATCGTTGGTATCGACCAGGGTCGCGGCAACCACTTTACCGTTGCGCTCGCTGGTCTGGATGGCGATCATGCCTTTCGTGCCTCGGCCATGGCGCGTGTACTCGGTGATCGGCGTACGCTTGCCGTAACCGTTTTCCGTTGCCGTCAGCACCGACTGCTGCTCGTTCTCGGCCACCAGCAGCGCGATCACGTGCTGGCCTTCTTCCAGGTTCATGCCGCGCACGCCGCGTGCCGTACGGCCCATCGGACGCACGTCGTTCTCGTCGAAGCGTACCGCCTTGCCCGAATCGGAGAACAGCATCACGTCGTGCTGGCCATCGGTCAGCGCCGCGCCGATCAGGAAGTCGCCGTCGTCCAGGTCGACCGCGATGATGCCGGCCTTGCGTGGATTGCTGAAGTCCTTCAGCGGCGTCTTCTTGACGGTGCCCAAGCTGGTCGACATGAAGACGTAATGGTCTTCCGGGAACGTGCGGTTCTCGCCCGACAGCGGCAGGATCACGGTGATCTTTTCGTTGTCCTGCAGCGGGAACATGTTGACGATCGGCTTGCCGCGCGAATTGCGCGAACCTTGCGGCACTTCCCACACCTTCAGCCAGTACATGCGGCCACGATCCGAGAAGCACAGGATGTAGTCGTGCGTATTGGCGATGAACAGCTGGTCGATCCAGTCTTCCTCTTTCGTCGCCATGGCCTGCTTGCCGCGACCGCCGCGCTTCTGCGCGCGGTATTCGGTGATCGGCTGGGCCTTCATGTAACCCGTGTGCGACAGGGTCACGACCATGTCCTGCGGCGTGATCAAATCTTCCGTTTCCAGATCGGTGGCATTCAACTCGATCTGCGAGCGGCGCACGTCCTTGTTGCCGGCGCCGTATTCGTTCTTCGCCGCCGTCATTTCATCGGTGATGATGACGGTGACGCGTTCCGGCTTGGCCAGGATATCGAGCAAGTCGGCGATATGTTCCATCACGTCCTTGTACTCGTTGACGATCTTGTCCTGCTCCAGACCGGTCAGGCGCTGCAGGCGCATCTGCAGAATTTCCTGCGCCTGATCGTCCGACAGCTTGTACAGGCCATCGCCCTGCATGCCGTAGTGCTTCGGCAGGTTTTCCGGACGGTAGGCATCGATGCCGCCTGGCGTCGTGCCGTCGCCCGTGCGGGCCAGCATTTCGCGCACGACGGACGAATCCCAGGCCTTGGCCATCAGCTCGACCTTGGCGATCGGCGGCGTTGGCGCAGCCTTGATGATGGCGATGAAGTCATCGATGTTGGCCAGCGCGACTGCCAGGCCTTCGAGCACGTGACCGCGTTCGCGCGCCTTGCGCAGTTCGAACACGGTACGGCGCGTGACCACTTCGCGGCGGTGCGACAGGAAGCATTGCAGCATCTGCTTGAGGTTCAGCAGCTTCGGCTGGCCATCGACCAGGGCCACCATGTTCATGCCGAAGGTGTCCTGCAACTGGGTCTGCTTGTACAGATTGTTCAGCACCACTTCCGGCACTTCGCCCCGTTTCAGCTCGATCACCACGCGCATGCCCGACTTGTCGGATTCGTCGCGGATGTCGGAAATGCCGTCGAGCTTCTTGTCGCGCACGTTTTCGGCGATGCGTTCCAGCAAGGATTTCTTGTTGACCTGGAATGGCAGCTCGTCGACGATGATGGCGATGCGGCCGCCATCCTTGCCGTATTCTTCGAAGTGGGTCTTGGCGCGCATCACGACGCGGCCACGGCCCGTGCGATAGCCGTCGCGCACGCCGGATACGCCATAGATGATGCCGGCCGTCGGGAAGTCCGGCGCCGGGATCAGCTCGATCAATTCATCGATCGTGCAGTCGGGATTGCGCAGCACGTGCAGCGCGCCGTCGATGACTTCGGTGATGTTGTGTGGCGGAATGTTCGTCGCCATACCGACGGCGATACCGGACGAGCCATTAATCAGCAGGTTCGGGATACGCGTCGGCAAGACCGTCGGCTCCTTTTCCTTGCCATCGTAGTTGGGCTGGAAGTCGACGGTATCCTTGTCGATATCGGCCAGCAGCTCGCCGGCGATCTTGTCCAGGCGGCACTCGGTGTAACGCATCGCCGCAGCGCCATCGCCGTCGACGGAACCGAAGTTGCCCTGGCCATCGACGAGCATGTAGCGCAGCGAAAAATCTTGCGCCATGCGCACCAGTGTGTCGTAGATCGAGGCATCGCCGTGGGGATGGTATTTACCCATGGTTTCGCCGACCACGCGGGCGCACTTGACGTAAGGGCGGTTCCACACGTTATTCATTTCATGCATCGCGAACAAGACGCGGCGGTGCACTGGCTTCAAGCCATCACGCGCATCGGGCAAGGCGCGACCGACGATCACGCTCATGGCGTAATCGAGGTAGCTCTTGCGCATCTCTTCTTCGAGGGAAATAGGAATTGTTTCTTTTGCGAATTGATCCATTGGCGGTTCGACTGATCTCAGGCTGTGGTTAACTTATCTGTTACGCAATGTATGACGCAATACTGCATATCCTGGGTGGCTGTCGTCGTGGACGCCGCGTCGCGCGCGCTGCTGGCGCGGCCCGGCTTCCATGTCGCAGAGTGCCTGAACAAATCGACGGACTGGCGGCACGGCCAGTACGGGTACCGCGGGGATACCTCCTGGCCATACGGTGCTGCCGTGGGCATTTGCTCGACACTCTTAACAGTCAAGCGCACGATTTTAGCATGCGCGCCCGGCTATCTGTACAAATTGGCCATACCGACAATATTGGCCATTTGCACCGGAGGCGTGCGGCTGAAGCATTCGATAATGCACAATGGCAATACCAGTTCAAGCCACCTGCCCTGAAAAGTGGCAAAAAAAACGATCAATTGTTACAGATGCGTTACAAATGGGCATTTTCGTTGCGCAAAAACAACGAGCGGTCTAAAATCGGGCAAGCTTTGATTTAACCACGGTCGTGCGCCCCTGATGCGTGTGGCAAAATGACTGGGAAGTTAATTGCTAGTTTCGCAATCTGAAACGAGCGCATATGGTCTACATGATAAAATCTTGGCACGTAGCACCAGTAGCGCAGTGTTGTTCTGCGGATATCACCCCCCGAAAGGAAAAAAGAATGAATAAATTTGTAACGCTGTTTTTCGCTGCATCCGCAGTGATTGCTGGCTCGGCTTCGGCCCAAACCCCAACCTCCCCACCATTCGCGCCAGTTACCACTGACATCAAAGCACCAAGCCCAAAAAGCGCTTACGTGCAAGATGCCCGCGGCGTGATCGTGCGTGACCCATTCGGCCTGTGCTGGCGTACCGGCTACTGGACACCTGCTGACGCAGTGCCAGGTTGCGACGTGCCACTGTGCGTAGAGCCAGAAACCCTGCAAGACGGCAAATGCGTGGCTCCTCCAGCACCAGTCGTACCAGCACCGGCACCAGCACCTGTCGTGCCAGTACCAGTCGTCGTTGCTCCTACCTCGGAAAAAGTCAGCTTCGCCGCTGATGCATTCTTCGATTTCGACAAAGCTACGCTGAAGCCAGAAGGCAAAGCCAAGCTGGACGAGCTGTCCGCACAATTGGGCGGTATCAACCTGGAAGTCATCATCGCTGTGGGTCACACCGACTCCGTCGGCACCGATGCTTACAACCAAAAACTGTCGGTACGTCGTGCTGATGCTGTCAAAGCCTACCTGGTTTCCAAAGGCGTTGAAAGCAACCGCGTGTACACCGAAGGCAAAGGCGAGAAACAACCTGTTGCTGATAACAAAACTGCCGAAGGCCGTGCGAAAAACCGTCGCGTGGAAATCGAAGTTGTTGGTACCCGCAACAAGTAATAGCTGATCCCCTGGACTTGCCGCAAGTCATCGCGCAAGTCAAGAACAGCATGAAAAACCCCGCCACGGCGGGGTTTTTTTTCGTCCGTGGCTGCCCAATTGTAAAATTGCCGCTATTATTCGACCTATGAACGCCGACCCTCTCGAAATCCAAAAATTCAGTGAGCTGGCCCACCGCTGGTGGGACCCCACTTCCGAGTTTCGTCCCCTGCACGAAATTAACCCCCTGCGCCTGGAATGGATCAACGCGAAAGTGCCGCTGGCCGGCAAGCGCGTGATCGACATCGGCTGCGGCGGCGGCATCCTGGCCGAATCGATGGCCCGCAAGGGCGCCGATGTGACGGGCATCGACCTGTCCGACAAGGCCTTGAAAGTGGCCGACCTGCACAGCCTGGAATCGGGCGCCAAGGTACGCTACAAGCTGATCGCCGCCGAAGCCATGGCCGAGGAAGAAGCCGGCCAGTACGACGTCGTCACGTGCATGGAAATGCTCGAGCACGTGCCGGACCCGGCCGCCATCGTCAAGGCTTGCGCCACCCTGGTGAAACCGGGCGGCCACGTCTTCCTGTCGACCCTGAACCGCAACCCGAAAGCGTACCTGTTCGCCATCCTGGGCGCCGAATACCTGCTGCGCCTGCTGCCGAAAGGCACGCACGACTATGACAAATTCATCACCCCGGCCGAGCTGTCGCAATACGTGCGCAGCGCCGGCCTGGACGTCAACAGCATGCGCGGCATGGGCTACAATCCGCTGACCAAGATTTACTCACTTAATAGCGATACCAGCGTCAATTATCTGGTGGCCTGCACCCGGCCGCTGTAACCATCACGCACAATACAAGGCGGCTGCGGCCGCCATTTTTCATTCCTACTTGACACATTTTGCCCGCCATGATCACAGACCATCTGCCAGCCCCGCGCGCCATCCTGTTCGACCTCGACGGCACCCTGGCCGACACCGCGCCCGACCTGGCGGCGGCCATCAACCTGCTGCGCGCGCGCGCCGGCCTGGCGCCGACCCCGTATGACGTCCTGCGCCCCACGGCCTCGGCAGGCGCGCGCGGCATGATAGGCGCATCGTATGGCGTGCAACCTGGCGAAAGCGGCTACGAAGCCCTGAAAGACGGCTTCCTGAACAATTATGAAGCGGCGCTGGCCGTGGAAAGCCGTTTGTTCGACGGCATCCCCGCCCTGCTGGAAGGCCTGCAAGCCCTGGGCCTGGCCTGGGGCGTGGTCACCAACAAGGCCGCTCGCTTCACCGACCCGCTGGTCGGCCAGATCGGCCTGGGCGCCGCCGGCTGCGTGATCTCGGGCGACACCATGCCCCACCCGAAACCGCACCCCGCCCCCTTGCTGGAAGCGGCGCGCCGCCTGGAGCTGGCGCCGCAAGACTGCTGGTACGTGGGCGACGACCTGCGCGACATCCAGGCCGGCCGCGCCGCCGGCATGCGCACGGTGGCCTGCGCCTGGGGCTACTGCGGCCCCGTCGAACCGCAGCACTGGAACGCCGACCACCTGCTGGACACGCCGCAGGCGTTGCTCGAGCTGGTCAGCGCGGTGGTGAAGGCGGCGCAGGCGCGGCAGTTGGCGGCATAAATCAGCCTGCGCTTGATCTCGCACACCAGCAAGCGAATGCATCATGCAAGAGTGGGCGGATTGCGCTACAATGAGGGTTCTGTGGGGACGACCTGGTTTCGACGTGGGTTGCAAAGCAGCGCAGGGCATACCGAGGGCGGGCTACCTCGTAAATACAACCTGAAAAAACTTAACTGCAAACGATAACTCGTACGCACTGGCAGCTTAATCGCTGTTAGCTCTAGAACACCTCGTCCCTGGGGTGGGCCGTCAAAAGCTCTAGAGTCATTTACAGGGACTCGTCGTATGCTGGGTTACTTAGCGTCCGACTAAATAATAGGTAACTCGCTTGCCCATAACGTGCACATCCGTGCTGGCTGAGTTAAATTAAATGATAGTGCTAAGTATGTAGAACTGTCTGTGGAGTGCTTGCGGACGCGGGTTCGATTCCCGCCGTCTCCACC
This sequence comes from Janthinobacterium rivuli, assembly GCF_009208735.1. Taxonomy (GTDB): domain Bacteria; phylum Pseudomonadota; class Gammaproteobacteria; order Burkholderiales; family Burkholderiaceae_D; genus Janthinobacterium. Next base: position 198,007 of record NZ_WFLJ01000007.1, read on the forward strand.
ACTGAATTCTTTAGAATCAAGTAGTTAGCAAGAAGAAGGCTGTCATTATTTGGGTTGTTTTTGGGCTGTTCTAGCCTAGGAATGACAACAAAATGACAGCCTTTTTTTCTTGGAAGTGTGGCCTGTCGCCACACCTATCCGTCAACACATTCACTGTCCCCTCTCCCATAACACATCAGTCCCGTCGTGCTTATATCGATGCGGAAATGCATAACCTGAAATATTTGAAGTGGAACACTTGCATTTTATTCAAGAAAGCGCAAGATAGCACGATGTACTGCGGTGCTAGACAACCGTTTGGCGGCAGTCAATAAGCGTTCAAAGGAGTTTTATGATTGACAACAATAATCACCAAGTTGTATTTTCAACCACCCTCTTCATTGACGACAATACTGATTGCATTATTGACATACCATTGTTAGGAGTGACTCGACGCTTTATTTTCCGATTCGTTGACGGCGCCAACCGCGACTTAGAGGCAAGACTGGAAGGTCAGGTTTGCTTACTCAATTTTACCGGATGGAAAAGTAATAGCTGTACAGATAGACGACATCCTCTGCCTATTGCTCAAGCAACACCTCCTGAAATAAGACCTCATTTCGACGTAGTACATCAATATTTTCCGGGTCGAAACTTAGTGCATTTTTTTATTTCTCTCGGTGATTAATATTCCCACTCGGGCTTACGCGTGCGAAATATTATCAAATTATCATTCATCTAAGTTTGACCTAAAAATCAAGCTCGTTTAGTTCGACTTTGCTTGTTGTGGAGGTTTTTCCTCCACAACAATATTACATGTCTGGTCAGATATAATAAAAAGCGATTCGTTTTCAATAGTCGTGCAGGCATACAGAATAGGTTTAAATACAACAACCAGGACATGCACATAATGGAAAACGGAATGAAGTGGCTTGCAGTAGCGTTAATGTTTTCTGTCGTCGTATGTGCAGTGCTGTTTCGTTACGAATACTTTGCCCATGGAGGAATTCGCAGCGACCGCTGGACGGGCCGTACCGAGATGGAGTGTGGCACTAACGGCGAGCTCGGCTGGAAAACCCAAGCTGAGTGCTACAGCTCAACTCATTAGCCTTTGGGCACTCGTTCGCAAGCCCCCAAGCACGTGTTCATTTTTTCACACGCGGCGGAAGTGGATCCGCCACAGCGACGAGGCGTTCTGCTGGATACTGCTGAAACAAATCCTCTTCGGTCACAAGGGAACCATCGAGCCAGCCGTGATACTGGTCCGGGTCGAGCATCATCACCATCCGTTTTTCATCATCCGGCTTGTGGAAGCGCTGCATGAGCGGGGGGCCATCGGCGTTTATCGTCAGCATCGAGAACGACAAGAGCAAGTCTTGAGGCCGGAACTCCCATATTCCGGCGATGGCGGCCGGCATACCATCTGCGCGCTCGATGCGCCAGCGAACCGGCTTGCCCGTCTCATAGCAAGGTTCAAAGAAATTATCTGCAGGGATAAATGCAGAACTGTTTACGCTTCCAGGCATTGCGGAAGGATGGCTTCTGCGCCACGGTTTCGGTGCGGGCGTTTTAGGTCTGGCGCGCCAGCTTCATATCGGCCCAATGGGGCACCATGCCAAACATGGCCGGGGCGATTTCCAGTTCCCCGGACGCTTCATGCGAGCCACGTAGGATTGGCGCCATGTAGCCAGGCCACGCTTCGGGCGGCAAGTCGAATTGGGGCGATCGAACACCGAACCGGTCGTCGATCTGTTCTTTACGGCTGGGGGTGTAATCAGCACACATAAGAAATTCCAATCAAGTTTTGATATCTGTATGCACAATACCTTATAAACATAAGATGAATGCTCCAGAGAGGCTCAACTTAAAAACATGTGGTTGACAAAAAATATAATGATTGGTAACGTCATAATTTTTTTCAAGATATCATGTTTAAAATAAACAGCAACTTATTTCATCCAGAACGAAGTCTCTTCTCACTTCCAGTTGTCCAATGGACGTTCCTCGTCTTTCTTTGCATAGCTATCGCTCTTGCAGCCACAATAGCAATTATTGATCCGGCGCCATTTTCCATGACATCAGCAGGCCTCAATAATGCGGCAGAATATTTCAAAATCCCACTTGCAATTTTAGCTATAGGATTGACATTTATAGGAATTTACGGCGCAAATCATCGATCAGAGCAAACCAAGAAACAAATTGAAAGAGCACTCACTCAAATTGAACTTAGCAACTCTCAAATGAAAATAACAAAAGAACAAAACAATTTTTCAAATTTCTATAAACACATCGAAGAATTTGATAAATATTGCAATTCAATCAGTACAGAAAAACTCAAAATTACACAAACCAGACAACTACATAGAATTATCTTCCCTAAAGCAAATGCAATATCTGGAAATTATGAGGTAAGTGCAGATTTCATTTCAGATCTAGAGAAATTAGTAAACCTATTTCTTGACCTATCTAATGGTTTCAATGATGAAAACAAGGAAAAACGCATTGGAGCAGCATTTTACATTCAAAAAAACGTCAGGAAATTTAATGAAAAACACTACTTTAAAATGTCTAACGCAGGAATACCTGGAAAGTCACATTTGTATGGACTAGAGACATTCACAATACATGATGGAGGCATAAAGAAAATAGCCACCGACTTTATTTACCTAGTCTCAAAATCCGATGAAATAATAAGCTTTGATTTAAATTACTCGCCAAGCAGAAAAATTAAAGACCTATCAGAAGTAGACTTATCTCTAGTTACTCAAGACGCAGAATTAAAAAACCCTTTCGACCTAAACAAACTCTTAATTAAATAGATAATCAATACTCTATAAAAGTGACCTAAATCACTCAGCAAGCAAAAAATAACTAGCTAGACCCCTGCCCTTGGCGCGCGAACGCAGACATGTACTCCAATGCCACACAGAAAAAACCGCTCAAAGTGCGTCAAAATGCGTCAAATCGCGTGCCCCCTCTTCGCCCCGCCGCGCCAGTCCTCATGCGCCTTCGGCCATGGTGCAAATTTGAATCAAAAGAGCCCTATATAGCGGGCAGGTGTGGAGGGGGGACAACTGCGCGCGCCGGGCCGAAACGGACTTTTTCTTGCTTCCATGGCAATATCAATCATCGGGACGTGAAAAAGCCGCCTCGGGGGCGGCTTGTGCGGTGGCTGGGGTGCGCTGGCGCGGCTGGGCTGTCGCGGCCCCGCCCTGCCGGCTATCGCGGCGTGGCGGTCATCCTGGGCGGCCGGCGCGCGCCTTGGCCGCTTGCTCCTTCTCGTAGTCGTCGCGGCAATCCACATCGCAGAACAGCCGCGCGGGCGCCAGCGCCTCGTCGCAGTAGAGGCAGCAGCCATGCGCCACCAAGGCGGGCCGGCGCCGCACGGCGGCCAGGCCGCGCGCCACCTCGGCAAAGATGATCTTGTCCGTGTTGTCGATATGGTCGCTCATTGCGCGCCCTCCCCGCCCGTGGCCAGGTCATACGGGGCAAACCTCACTACTTCCACACCCGCCCACTCATTGATCGCCATGAACTGCGCCTGCAGCGGCACCAGCTCGTTGCGCGCGAAGACGCGCGCGGCCGGTTCCACGGCGCCGAAGCCGCCGGCATTGTTCGGCAGGATGCCCATCAGCTGGGGCGGCACGCGGTGCGCGGCAAGCTGGTCGTCACGCGTGACGCTCTTGATGTTGAAAAACTCGTCCTTGGCGGCCACGTCCGACACGGGCAGGATCTGGATGCCGTCCTTCTTGCCGTTCGGCGCGTACATGAACAGGTTGCGGAAGTTGCCCGGCCCTTTGCTGTCGCGCATGGCCTGGCGCAGGTTGTCCACGTCCTGCGTGTTCGCCGCGGCGTCCGTCATGTAGAACACGAAACCGGCGTGCGAGCCGTTCTTGTAATACTTGCGGCGGAACAGGGTGGCCGCCTCATTGAGCCAGGCCGATTGCAAGGCGCTCAGGTACTGCGGCACGCCGTACAGCTCCTGGTTCACGTCCGGTTCCATCAGGTGGAATACGCGGCCCTTGTCGAACTGGTGCACGGCCTGGTAGCCATTCACGAAGAAATAGGTGTCCAGATCGACGCCGCGCCGCATGTACTTGGCCAGCGCATGCTGGTACGCCAGCGCCTTGCCGCTGCGGCTGGGCCGGTCTTCCAGGTAGGCATTGCCAAAGGTCAGATAGTCCAGGGCCATGCGCTTGAAGCCATCGCGCGACAGGTATTTCGTCGGCATCAAGGTGGACGTCAGCACGTTGGCCTTGAAGTGGATGGCGCTGCTGTGGTGCACGCCCGCATTGAAGGACTTGGCCAGGCCGGCCAGGTTGATGGGCGGCTCATACCAGTGGCCGTTCTTCCAGCATTCGAAGCAATCGAGAATGTCGGCGTGCTCGAGCACGGGCGTCGGGTCGCCGAAGGAAAACGCCTCGATGCCGGCGGCGGCCGGCGCCGTGGCCGCTGGTGGTGCGCTCCCGGCCTGCCGGCCGCGCAAGTGTCGTGCTTTGCTCAAGAATAAATCTCCATGAAAGAGTGGTGGTTGTCGGTGGTGCCTTCGAATGGCTCGTGATCGAGGGCGTGCATGCAGGCCCACGCCAGATCGGCGTGGCCGGTTTCATCGCTGCGGCCGGCGACATAGGTCACGTGCCGCCCGCTGGGGGTGAGGGTCTTGTGGATGGCCATGAAGGACTGCGCGATGTCCGTCCAGCCGGCGTCAAATTCCAGCCGGCCCTTGCTGATGATGTTTTTGGCTTTTAGCACCATGCGCGTTTTGACTTCGGGCGAGTAATTCAGGGCCGTGACGGCCGGGAAGAAGCCGCGCACGATAGGCAGCACGCCGATGCCCATGCCCGTGGTATCGATGCCGATGTATTCGACGTTGTAGCGGCCGGTCATCTGGCGGATCGCGTCGGCGTGGTCTTCAAAGCTCTGCCCGCGCCACTGGTGGCGCTCCAGGATGCGGAACTTGCCGCCGGCCGTCATGGGCGGCGCCAGCACGACGCAGCCGGCGCTGTCGCCGTTCAAGGCCGGGTCATAGCCGATCCACACGGGCCGGTTGCCGAACGGGCGCAGGCCCAGCAAGGGCTTGTAGTCGTCCCACTCGACCCAGGAATCGACCATGCAGCGCTGCAGCTCGGCCAGCGGGAAGACCGAGGCCGAGTCGTCGATGAAATTGCACATCAGCAGATTGTCGAACTGGTCCGGGCTGTATTCGAAGTTGCGCAGCTCGTCGATGTCGAACAGATTGCAGCCGCCGCGCTCGGCGTCCAGGATGGTGACGATCTGGCGCCAGATCTTGTCCTCGCCCGTGTAGCCCGACGAGAGGCGGCCATGGCTCACATCGATGTTCACCTGGTCCGCCTTGGCGCGGCGCTTGTTGAACAGCTCGCCCGTCCAGAACGGATAAGCCTGGTGCGTGGTCGAGGATGGCGTTGAAAAGTAGGTCTTGCGCCACTTCTTGTGGATGGCCATGCCCGAGGCCACCTTGTTCAACTCCTGGAAGTTCTGCGTCCAGAAAAATTCATCGAAGTAGAAATTACCGTGGTAGCCCTGCGCCGTGCGCGCGTTCGTGCCCAGGAAATACAGGTGGGCGCCATTCGGCAGCACGATGGGGTCGCCCGTCAGCTCGATGCCGGCCGCCTCGCGCGCGAATTGCACGATGTATTGCTTGAAGACGTGCGCCTGGCTCTTGGATGCAGACAGGAAGATTTGATTGCGGCCCGTCTTCATCGCATCGGCCAGCGCCTCGCGGGCGAAGTACCAAGTGGCGCCGATCTGGCGCGACTTCAAAATGGCGCGCGTGCGCTGGTCGCCGTTGCGATACCAGACCTTTTGATAGTCGAACAGTGAGTCCTGGAAGGCGTCCAGCAGCTGGATTTTCTGCTCTTCGCTGAAATCGTTGCGGGTCGGCTTCTTCTTTGGCCCCGCGTTGCGGTTCGCCAGCTTGGGGTTGAGGTCGACCTCGTTGCCGCCCGGCTGCTCGTAGCGGCGCACACGCGCCGCCTGCACGATAGCGCGCATCAGCAGGTCAATTTCCTTGTAATCGCTACCGCTCTTGACCTCTTTTTCGATCAGTTTCACCAGGCGCAGCTCGGCCGACGCCTCGACATGCTCGATGGCCTGCGCCTTGTCCCATTCGTCGCGCTCTTTCCAGCTATTGATGGTGCTGCGCTTGATCCCCAGGTGGCGGGCGATAGACGAAATGCGCCAGCCCTTCCAGTACAGGGCGCGCGCGGCACGGCGCGGCTCGGATTCGGGCACGGCCAGTTCACCGATGATTCCATCGACGGTTTGTTCGCTTGTTTTCTCGATTGTCAGCATGCCGCCAGCGTAGGCCGCGCGCGCGCGGAGCGGGGAAAGGCAAAAGTCGCTATGGCCCATAGCAACCCGCACCGCATTGAATCGCGGCGCCAAGACGTTGACCATGGCGTTATCCGATCAACCGAGAACGCCCACCATGTCCAAATCGAAATTCTTCCGCGTCGCCACCGAAGGCGCCACCACGGACGGCCGCAACATCGACCGCGCCACCATCGAGCAGATCGCCGCCACCTACAACCCGAAAACCTACGGCGCGCGCATCTGGCTGGAGCACATTCGCGGCATCCTGCCCGACAGCCAGTTTAAGGCCTATGGCGACGTGATCGCCGTCAAAGCCGAAGAAGTGGACACCGACAACGGCAAGAAACTGGCCCTGTTCGCGCAGATCGAACCGACGCCGGAGTTGATCGCCATCAACAAGGCGAAACAGAAGCTGTACACCAGCCTGGAAATCCAGCCCGACTTTGCCGACTCGGCGCAGCCCTACCTGGTCGGCCTGGGCGTCACCGACAGCCCCGCCAGCCTCGGCACCGAAGCGCTGCAATTCTCCGCCAGCCGCAAGCTGCAAAGCACCAATCTGTTTACGTCCGCCGTCGAGGTGACGCTGGAGTTTGACGAGCCGCAGGGCACCAAGCTGGCCGACGCCGTGAAAAACCTGCTGTCGCGCTTCTCCCATAAATCCGGCACCGACGCCGCGCAGTTCGCCGACATCAGCGAAGCCGTGCAGGAGCTGGCCGGCCACGTCGTCACCGTCAACGACAACTATGCCGACACCCTCAAGCGCCTCGATGCAGCGGAAAAGGCGCAGAAAGCGACGCAGGACGAACTGGCCAGCTTCAAGGCACAGATGGATGAAGCGCCCGGCAACGGCCCGCGCCGCCCGGCCGCCACCGGCAACGACGGCGCCGTGCAGACCGAGTTTTAAGCGCTTGCCATCCACCAACACCCCATTCAACAACGGAGCAATAATTCATGAAAAAGCAAACGCGCCAGGTCTTTGGCCAGTATGAAACCCGCCTGGGCCAACTGAACGACACGGACAACGTGGCCAAGACCTTCAGCGTCACGCCCAGCGTGCAACAAAAGCTGGAAACGAAAATGCAGGAATCGAGCGAGTTCCTGACGAAAGTGAACATCATCGGCGTGACCGAGCAGGAAGGCGAAAAGCTGGGCCTGGGCGTGTCCGGCCCGATTGCCGGCCGCACCAACACCAAGGACAAGGAACGCAAGACGCGCGACCTGTCCACCCTGGACGGCACCAAGTACCGCTGCGAGCAAACCAACTTCGACACGCATTTGAACTACGCCAAGCTGGACGCCTGGGCCAAATTCCCCGACTTCCAGTCGCGCGTGGCCAATGCCATCCTGACGCGCCAGGCGTTGGACCGCATCGTCATCGGTTTCAACGGCGTAAAAGCCATGGCCGACACCGATCTGGATGCCAACCCGCTGCTGCAGGACGTGAACAAGGGCTGGCTGCAGCATTTGCGCGAGCTGGCGCCCGAGCGCGTGCTGGGTCTGGTCGCGGCCAGCCTGCCGGGCAAGGTCATCATCGGCGACGTGGACGGCGCCGACTATGCAAATCTGGACGCGGCCGTGACGGACGCCGTCAACCTGCTCGATCCCTGGTATCAGGAAGACACCAATCTGGTGGCCATCGTCGGGCGCAAGCTGTTGAACGACAAGTATTTTCCGTTGGTCAACGCCAAGCAGGCGCCCACGGAAACCCTGGCGGCCGACATCATCATCAGCCAGAAGCGTATCGGCGGCTTGCCGGCGGCGCGCGTGCCCTACTTCCCGGACAACGCCATCCTGATTACCCGCTTCGACAATCTGTCGATCTACTTCCAGGAAGGCGCGCGCCGCCGCCGCGTCGAGGACGTGCCCAAGCGCGACCGCATCGAAAACTATGAGTCGTCGAACGACGCCTACGTGATCGAAGACCTGGGCCTGGCCGCGCTGGTGGAAAACATCGAGCTGAAAGACAAGTGATGGCGAACCAATCCCCCGCCCTGCGCCACCGCGCGCGCATGCTGGCCGAGCGCACGGCCGGCGCCGCCGCGCCGCAGGGTGTCACCACCGGCACGGCTTACGAAATGATGCTCTACAAGCTGTCCGACGACCGGCGCCGCCTGAAATCCATTCAGTCCGTCGAGCGCAAGATCGAGGTCAAGGCCACCATGCTGCCCGACTATGCGCAATGGATCGACGGCGTGCTGGCCGGCGGCAAGGGCGCGCAGGATGACGTCTTCGCCACCCTGCTGGTGTGGCACATCGACACGGGCGAGTACGAGCGCGCCCTGGTCATGGCCGAATACGCGCTGGCGCACAAGTTCACCCTGCCCGAGACTTACAGCCGCGACATCGCCACCCTGATGCTGGACGAGTTTGCCGAAGGCTATTTGCACGGCAAGCTGGCCAGCGATCCGCAGCACGCGGCGCGGGTGCTGGGCCAGGTGGAACAGTTGACGGCCGCCGCCGACGCGCCCGACCAGGCGCGCGCCAAGCTGCACAAGGCCATCGGTCTGGCCATGATCGCCGTGCTCGATCAGGCCGACGATACCGACATCGCCCCGGCGCTGCTGCCGCAGGCGGAAACGGCCATGGGCCAGTTGAAACGCGCGCGCGCCCTGTCCGAGTCCTGCGGCGTCAAGAAAGATATGGAAAAGCTGGAGCGGCGCATCAAGCGCGCGGCCGGTTCCGCGTAAGAGCATCCCCCGCAGCACAGCGGCACGGGGGGATTCTGGCCAAACCAGCGGTCTGATGAACCCCGTCCACCGCCCACTTTTTGAAAGCGCCCCGTATGTCCTTCATGGCCCTGCCCCCGTCAAACCAGCCTGGCACCGCCCCTGCGCCGCCAGCGGTTGCCCCTGGCATCATCGAGAACGACGGCTGGTTTCCCGATATTGCGCTGACCGATATGCGCGACGCCATGCGCCTGGATGGCACCGTCACCGACGCGCGTCTGGTACAAGCCGTGGTCGATGCCATCCTGCACGTCAACCGCGAGCTGGCCGACTGGCAGGGCAAGCAGGCCGCAGCCGGTATTGCCGCCCTGGTCGACGTGCCCGCCACGCGCATCAACCGCGAATCCCGCTTGCTGGCGCAGTACCGGCGCGCCGTCTACAGCACGGCGAAGGCCGATCTGATCGAGCGTTACCGCGACTACGACACCACGGCCACGTCCGTCAGCGATAAGAAAAGCATGGAGTGGCTCGACGAGGCTCCCGGCGCGCAGCGGCGCAATGCGCAATGGGCGATTGCCGATATGGTGGGCCGCACGCACCTGACCGTGGAATTGATCTGATGCAGGTGCGCACGCGGCAGCACGACACGGTGGACGCCCTGGTGTGGCGCTACCTGGGCGACGGCGCGGGATACGTCGAGCAAACCCTGGAGCTCAATCCCGCGCTGGCGCGCCACGGCGCCGTGCTGCCGGCCGGCCTGGTCGTCACCCTGCCCGAGCCGGCGCCCAGCAAGGGCCAGCTTGCTGACATCGTGCAGCTATGGGATTAACGCAGCAATCCACCTTTTTACCCTCATGAGAAATCTATCTAACTTCACCCCGGAGACTCAAGCAATGTCCGCAGAATCGTTTGGTGGTTTCGCCACCCTGGTCAAACTGTACGGCTTCAAGGCGGCGCTGGGCATGGTCGGCGCCGCCATGCTGTACATCGTGCTGCCGCCGTTAAATAGCGACGGCACTTTCAACAAGGGCGAATTCGTCGCCCGCCTGGCCTGCGCGGGCGTGTTCTCGTGCCTGCTGGGCAGCACCGTGTACCAACTGCTGTGCGCCCAGCTCCCTACCATTGGGGGCATGGTGAACGCCAGCTCCATCGACCTGATCGTGGGCGCGCCCGGCTGGTGGGTATCGCGCGCCGTAGCCCTGTGGTTCCAGCGCCGCAGCGACAAGGACATCGCCGAGCTGGTCAAAGACGCGAAGGAGCACTGATGGCCACCATGGAAAATCCCCTGATCGCGCGCACCATCGACGCCATCCTGCACGCTGAAGGCGGCTATGTGAACGACCCTCTTGATGCGGGCGGCGAAACCAATTACGGCATCACCGTGGCCGTGGCGCGCGCCAACGGCTACACGGGGCCGATGCGCGAGCTGCCCGTGGCTGTGGCGCGCGCCATCTACACGGCGCGCTACATCACGGAACCCAAGTTCGACCAGGTGCTGGCCCTGCATGCCGGCATCGGCGCCGAAGTGATCGACACGGGCGTGAACATGGGGCCGCACCGCGCGGCCGAGTTCCTGCAGCGCTGGCTGAACGGGTTCAACGACACGGGCGCCAGCTACCCCGCTCTGTTCGTCGACGGCCGCCTGGGTGCACAGTCGCTGGGCGCGCTGGCCGCTTTTCTCAAATGGCGCGGCCAGGATGGCGCCACCGTACTGCTGCGCGCCTTGAACGGCCTGCAGGCGGCGCGCTATCTGGAAATCACCGAAGCCAACAAGACCCAGCGCCGTTTTCTGTTCGGCTGGATCAAGGAACGGGTAGCCATGTGACCGCGACCACCTGGCGCCCGCTGGCCGCTGCTCTCCTGTGCGGCGCCATCGCGGGCTGGACGGCGCAGAGCTGGCGCAAGGACGCCAGCATCGCCGCCCTGCAGCGGGCGGCGGCCACCGACAAGACCACCGCCGCCACCGAATTGGCCCAGGCCACCGCCCGCGTGCTCACGCTGGAGCGCGCCGCCGGCGCCGCCCTGGCGCAGCGCGCCGACCACCTCACCCAGGAGCAAACCCATGCGAAAACTGAACGCGACCGTTTCAGCCTTGATGTGCGCAGCGGCGCTGTGCGCCTGTCAATCCCCGTCGCCAGCGGCCAGTGCGCCGCAACTGCAGATACCACCGCTGCCGCAGGCCGTCGGATTGAAGCGCGCGCCGAACTTGACCCGGCGACTGCGGCAGCTCTTGACGCCATTGCCGGCGACGGCGACGACGCCACCCGCCAGTTGAACGCCTGCATCGACGCCTACAACCTAGTACGAGACACCTACCATGTACAAACCGAATAGCCTGCGCCAGCACTTGGCCGCCGCCATCCCTGACCTGCAGCGCGACCCCGACCGTCTGCTGGTCTTCGCCGACGAGGGCAACGTGGTGGCCACCGCCACCGCCTCCCTCTCCTTCGAATACCGCTTCAAGCTCAACCTAATCGTCACCGATTACGCGGGCGACGCCGACGCCATCATGGTGGCCCTGATCGCCTGGCTCAAAGTCCACCAGCTCGACCTGATGGCCAACGAAGAAACCCGCAAGCACGGCATCGCCTTCGAAGTCGATTTTAATAACCACGAAACGGTGGACATTTCCATCAAGCTGGACTTGACCGAGCGGGTGGCCGTCAAGGCCGGCGAGGCGGGCCGCCTCGACATCAAGCACCTGGCCGAGATACAGCACATGCCGGCCTACGCGGACGAGTTCTGGAAGCTGTACGCCGGCGACACCCTGCTGGCCGAATGGCGCACGCCCGAGGTGACGGCATGAGTGACGACCTGCACGCGCTGGAAGCCTGGGTCGGCGCCCTGCTGGCCAAGCTGCAACCAGCCCAGCGCCGCGCCATCAATCACAAGGTGGCCATCGACCTGCGCCGCAGCCAAGCACAGCGCATCAAGGCGCAGCAGGGGCCGGATGGCACGGCGTATCCGGCGCGCAAGAAGCGCAAAGAATTGAAGGGGAAGAAGGGGCGCATCAAGCGGCAGAAGGCGGCCATGTTCGCCAAGATTCGCACCGCAAAATACCTCAAGGTACATGCCGATCCTGGCCAGTTGACTGTCGGCTTCTTGGGCAAAATAATGCACGTGGCAAGGGTGCACCAAGAAGGACTAACGGATAACGTCTCCAAGACGGGGCCAAAATACAGCTATCCGGCCCGGCCGCTCCTGGGGTTGAGCGAATCGGATCGAACATTGATTCGCGAATCCCTGCTGCATCACCTGGAACAGTTCCAAGCTGATTGATTCGAACTTAAACTGATATAAATTATCACTTTCGCCACATCTGTACGAATTACCGCTATGGGCTAAGAGCAACCATTCGTTATAGCGTGACAATGTGTGATTTTTTCCGCTTAGCAAACCGCTATCCTCTAGTGCGGCAATCGGTCACGAGCGATTGTTCAATCTAATGCGACATTCTGATTGCTTTTCACCTACGATGAGAGGAAGTTCATGGAAGACCATAGTGGCAAACCGAAACGGTGCTTAGGTGCCAATCTTGACGTCGCAGAGGAATTCATCGCACAGGCTGTGAAAGGGTACTCACAGGAGAAAGTGAAGGAGTTGGCCGACCACAATTCCGAGACTTCAAATGCGCTGTACCAAAGTTATTTAGCCATATATCCGAATAACTTCGTGAATACCCGAGACGTGATGCTCCACGAAAGCAGGTTTAAGTATGTCGCCGCGGAGCATGCCGGGGGACAGCGCTTCTTCGATGCCGAGTAGTTGACCGGGCCGCACGACCAGGGCGTTTGCCTAGCAATGCCCAATCAACAGCAATCTGTTCGATCAATCATAATGGCCCTCCAGAACGTACAATGCGCTGCATCAGACGCGGACCATCGTTTGAAAGATTCAGTACCAATTGCTCACGTCAATCGGCCGCTGCGGTGGCGTCTAGTTTGGGGCGAAATCCGCCGTTGAACGTGAGTAAAGTTCAAAAGAAGATACAGGCAATCGCAAATACCAGCAATCACACGTTTTTGTCTTGAATGAAAATTTGTGAGCTTTGCTGCCGACCAAGCTGCTGTGCTGAATATCCTCTGCCGAGTTCGGCAGAGGCAACCGTTCCAATTGGAGAAGTCTTGATCTACTACTGCGACCAGTGTGAAAAGCACACCAATTTCCATCCATTGCAGGTACACCTTCTTCCTGAAGAAGTCCCGCCTGAAGAGCACACGTTCGCAAAGTGTGATGCATGCAATAAGCCTGCGATATTTCTCCGTGAAGACGTAGGCGATGGCTTCGAGAGTGATTTTTACTATCGGTTGTATCCACCACATGACCGTCATGTAGGCTTTCTGCTTCCACCTGTCGTGCGTACCTCGTACGAGGAGGCTGTTAAATGCGAGGGAGCAAAGTCGTGGATTGCTTGTGTAACGATGGTCGGTCGAACGCTTGAGGCGGTAACAAAGGATTACGACCCTAAGCCGAAGTCCATGTTTGCTGGCCTGCAGACCATGCATAAGGACGGCGCGATCAGCCAAGAAATCTATGAGTGGGCAAACGAATTACGCGTTATTAGAAATTTTGGTGCGCACGCAACTGATGAACCGATTTCCCGCCAAGATGCGGAGGAGGCCTTGGATTTTCTTCAGGCAATCATGGAGTTGATTTACTACATGCGTCCAAAATTCCAGCAAATGAAAACACGTCGTGGTTTAACCAAGCCATAATCTAGCATTCCACGCAACCGGGCTTGCGCAAAAGCTGTGGGGGCCGACTATCTCCGCGTCAGGTAAAAAATTCCTTGTAGCCAAACTTCCGCTTTAGAGCAAAAGCGTCCTTACAGCCATCTGAATCAGTGCATCAAGGAGAGCCGTAGCCACTAAGCAGCATATCAACCCGCCCCCGCGTGCATCCGCACGCGGACTTCGGCAACATGCACTGCATGAACGCCGACCTGTCCGACCTCCTCCGCTTGCTACAAAACCTGATCCGCCTGGGCACCATTGCCGAGGTCAAGGGGGCCAAGGCGCGCGTACGGCTCGGGCCGACGCTCACCACTGAATGGCTAAAATGGGCCACGCCACGCGCCGGCAGCACACGCACCTGGTCGGCGCCGACCATCGGCGAACAGGTCATCGTCTTTTCCCCTGGCGGCGAGCTGACGCGCGGCATCATCCTGCCGGCGCTGTACTCGCAGGAATTTGACGCGCCCGAAACCAGCGACAGCATCCACACCACGCACTACCCCGACGGCGCCGTGGTGCAGTACGACCACGCGGCCCATGCCCTGACAGCCCTACTCCCCGGCGGCACCGCCACCATCACGGCCGACAAGGTCACGTCCGACGCACCGAGCACCATCTGCACGGGCGATCTGACCGTCATGAAAAACCTGATCGTCAACGGCGCCACCGCCCTGAACGGCGGCGTGAACGCAAAGGCTGGCGCCGCTGGCGGCGTGGCCATGGCTGTGCAAGGGACGATCAAGGCCAGCGAGGACGTGCTGGCCGGCGTCATCAGCTTGCTCAAGCACCCGCACGGCGGCGTCAAAGCCGGCGGCGACCAGTCAGAGGGGCCATTGCCATGATGGGCATGCACGCCACCACCGGGCGCAGCCTGACGGGCCTGGGCCACCTGTGCCAGTCCGTGACCGACATTATTACGACGCCCATCGGCTCGCGCATCCGGCGCCGCCGCTATGGTTCGGAAGTGCCCGAACTGATCGATCAGCCCCTGAACAGTGCCACGCAATTGCGCATCTACGCAGCCACCGCCTTTTCCTTACGCCGCTGGGAGCCGCGTTTGCAACTGTCCAGCGTGCAGCTCACGCGCGACACGGACGGCGCCATCGCGCTGCTGCTCGACGGTACGGCGAATGGCCAGGGCATCACCCTGTCCGTGCCCGTCAAGCAAGGCGGCAGCGTATGAGCACGCCCATCGACCTGACCCAGTTGCCGGCGCCCAGCGTGGTCGAGGTGCTGGACTTCGAAACCATCCTCGCCACACGCAAAGCCCACCTGGTCAGCCTGCTGCCGGAAGCCGAGCGCGCCGCCGTCACGGCCCTGCTGGAGCTGGAATCGGAGCCGGCCACCAAGCTGCTGGAAGAAAACGCGTATCAGGAAACCATCTTGCGCAACCGCGTCAACGAGGCGGGCAAGGCCGTCATGCTGGCGTTTGCCCTCGATGGCGACCTGGACCAACTGGGCGCCAACGTCAACGTGGCGCGCCTGACCATCACGCCGGCCAATCTCAACGCCCTGCCGCCCATGGCCGCTGTCATGGAAGACAACGATGCCTACCGCCTGCGCATCCAGGAAGCGCCGGACGGCCTGTCCGTGGCCGGCCCGAAAGCCTCCTACGAATTCCACGCCCGCAGCGCTGATGGCCAGGTCAAGGACGCGAGCGCCACCAGCCCCGCGCCGGCGCACGTCATCGTCACGGTGCTGGCCAACAACGACACGGGCATCGCCGACGCCGCGCTGCTGGCCACTGTGGCGCGCGCGCTCAACGCCGAGGAAGTGCGCCCCCTGGGCGACCGCCTGACGGTACAAGCCGCCCAGGTCATCGACTACCAGATCGAGGCCACCCTGTTTATCGGCGTTGGCCCGGAAGTGCCGATTCTGCTGGACGCCGCCCAAGCCAACGCCGCGCGCGTGTCGCAGCCGCGTCGCCCGCTGGGGCACAGCATCTACCGGTCCGCCTGCAGCGCGGCCGTCCACGTCGAAGGCGTGCGCAAAGTCGTCTTGACCAGCCCGGCGGCGGACATCGAACTGGACGCCACCCAAGCCGCGCGCTGCACCGCCATCAAATTGAATGTGGTGGTGCTCGATGAATAGGACTGTGCCGACCCTGCCGCCCAACACCACGGCGCTGGAACGCGCCATTGCCGTGGCCTGCGCAGAACTGGTCAACGTGCCCGTGCCGCTGCGCGACCTGTGGAACGCCGACCGCTGTCCCGTTGCCTTGCTCCCATTCCTGGCCTGGGCGTGTTCGGTTGACCGCTGGGACGATGCCTGGCCCGAATCGACCAAGCGCGGCACCATCAAGGCGGCCTATTTCATCCACAAGCACAAGGGCACGATTGCCGCCGTGCGCCGCGTGGTCGAGTCCCTGGGCTATTTGATCCGCATCACTGAATGGTGGCAGACCACGCCGCCGGGCGTGCCGGGTACCTTCCGCCTTGACGTCGGCGTGCTCGATACCGGCATCACCGACGCCATGTTTCAGGAAATGGAACGCCTGATTGCCGACGCCAAGCCCGTCAGCCGGCATTTGACGGGCCTGGCGCTGTATCTGGAAACCCGTGGCCAGGTGCAGATCGGTCTGGCCGCCTATCACGGCGATGCGATGACGGTTTATCCGTGGATCGCCGAAGAAATCGAAGTGCGCGGCAAGCTGGTACAAGGCGGCGCACCCCATACCATTGACACCATGACCATCTATCCATGAGCACATACTTTGCCATTCTGACGCAGGTGGGCGAGGCCAAACTGGCCAATGCCATCGCCCTGGGCCAAACCCTGAAACTGAAAAAAATGGGCGTGGGTGACGGCAACGGCGCCCTGCCGATTCCGGACCGCTTGCAAAAGGCGCTCGTGCATGAAGTGCGCCGCGCCGACCTGAACCAGCTTGCCATCGACCCGGCCAACGCCAGCCAGATCATCGTCGAGCAAGTCTTGCCCGAAGACGTGGGCGGCTGGTGGCTGCGCGAAATCGGCATCTACGACGAGGCCGGCGACCTGTGCGCCGTCGCCAATTGCCCGCCCAGCTACAAACCCCTGATGGTCGAAGGCAGCGGCCGCACGCAAGTGGTGCGCGTGGTGCTGATCGTCGCCAGCACGGCCGCCATCGAGTTGAAAATCGATCCGTCCGTGGTGCTGGCCACGCGCCGCTATGCCGACGAGCAGGATATCGACGTGCGCGCCGAGGCCCACGCCTATGCCGACACGCTGCTGGCCCAGCACCTGGTCGCCCCCGACCCGCACCCGCAATACAAACCGAAAGAGCTGGCCATGTTGAGCAAGTCCGTGGCCGGCAAGGTGGACGTGGTGCTTACCGAGGCGGAAGCGCAGGCCGACGTGCTCCATTTCACGGGGGCGCTGACGGGCAATATCAACGTCATCGTGCCGGCAGCGGCGCGTAGCTGGACGGTGCGCAACAAGACCACGGGCGCTTTCACTCTGACATTCAAGACGGCAAACGGCAGTGGCCTGGCCATCGGCCAAGGACAAACGCAGGCGCTGTATTGCGATGGCACGACGGTCTTGCCGTGCTTGACGGAAACGAGCACGCCGCAGCAGTTCGACGCATCGACCGGGCTAGCCAACATGGCGGCCGTGCAGCGCGCCCTGGGCAATCGCAGCGGCGTGCGCACGTTGAGCGCATCCTACGCCATTGCGGCGGCCGACATCGGCAAGGTGCTGTTCGTGCAAGGCGCGGAGGTTGCCACTCTGACCTTGCCGTCGCTGGCGGGCATACCAGGAGGCGCCACGCTGGAAATCGTCTCGCAGAGCCTGCTACCTGTCATCGTGCGCGGCCAAGCGGGCCAGGTCATCGTGGCCAGCAATGCCAACAACGCGCTGTCGTCGCTGGAACTCAACGACGGCGACTCGCTGATCTTGGTCAAAATCTCGGACGGCGCCTGGCTGGCCTTGGCAGGCACAGCCCAACTCAAGTATGCCTCCTCATTCGTTGCCTCCTTAGGCAGCAATGGCCATCAACGCCTGCCCAGCGGCTTGCTGCTGCAGTGGGGCTATATGACCACCTCAAATACTGGACCGTCCGTATTTGCCTTTCCCACGGGTTTCCCGTCCGTCTGCCTGGCGGCTTGGGGAACCGGCTCTATCCCTGGTGGTGAAATCGCCAACGTGGGCGTCGCCAGTCCGTCGCGCTTCAATTGTTCCGTGTCCCTGCGCGATGCAGCAGGCAATTTCTATATCAATCCCGTCTGTATTCTGGCAATTGGAAGGTAAATCATGAAGCTCTTCTCCCCCTCCTGCTGCGGCTTTTTCGATACCAGCATCGTGGACCTGGCGATCCCTGACGACGCCCGCGAAGTGACACCAGAGCACTATGACGCGCTCTTTGCCGCCCAGGCGCAGGGGTTCGATATCGTCGCCGACGCCGCCGGCAACCCGGTGGCCCGGCAGCGCGCCAGTGCGCCCTTTTCCGTCCTCGCCGAGCGCCACCTGGAAACGACACGCAAGACACGCGACACGATCCTGAACCGCCTGGCCGGCATCGGCTTTGCGGCGCTGGCCAATGGCGACAGCGCTAGCGTCGAGGCAATATCAGCCGCGCGCCTGCGCCTGCTCGACATCACCACCTGCGCCGGCGTGCTGGCGGCCGACGACCTCGATGCGCTGCGCCTGGCCATTGCCGACGAATACGCGCGGATCGCCGCCACCCTGCCGGAAGAGGCGCAGCGCGCCTTTACCGAAAACCTGCAGTAACCACCCGAAACTTCTTTTCTACCAGGAGAGCCAAATGGCTACCGACTACCACCATGGCGTGCGCGTCATTGAAATCAACGAGGGTTCGCGCCCCATCCGCACCGTGTCCACGGCCGTGCTGGGCCTGATCGCCACGGCCGACGATGCCGACCCGGCGGCCTTTCCGCTCGACACGCCCGTGCTCGTCACCAACGTGCTGGCCGCCATGGGCAAGGCCGGCAAGACGGGCACCCTGTACCGTGCGCTGGAGGCGATTGCCGCGCAAACAAAACCCCTGACCATCGTCGTGCGCGTGGCCGAGGGCGAGACGGAAGCGGACACCACCAGCAACGTGGTGGGCGGCGTATCGCCGAACGGCAAGTACCTGGGCGTGAAAGCATTGCTGGCCGCGCAAAGCAAGCTCGGCGTGAAGCCGCGCATCCTGGGCGCGCCGGGCCTGGACACCAAAGCCGTCACCAACGCCCTGGCCAGCGTGGCGCAGCAACTGCGCAGCTTCGTGTACGCCTCCGCGTATGGCTGCAGCAACGTGGTTGCCGCCACCGCCTATCGCGGCCAGTTCGGCCAGCGCGAGGTCATGATTATCTGGCCCGATTTTGTGAACTGGAACACCGCCACCGACGAGGAGGCGAGCATTTCCGCCGTGGCCTACGCCATGGGCCTGCGCGCCAAGATCGATGAGGAAACAGGCTGGCACAAGACGCTGTCGAACGTCGTCGTCAACGGCCCCACCGGCTTGACCCAGGATGTGTTTTTCGATCTGCAAGACCCGGCCACTGACGCCGGCGTGCTCAACGCCAAGGAAGTGACCACCCTGATTAACATGGGCGGCTATCGCTTCTGGGGTTCGCGCACCTGCGAGGCGCCGGGCGGCTTCTTCTATTTCGAGAACTACACGCGCACGGCCCAGGTGCTGGCCGACACCATCGCCGAAGCGCATTTCTCCTTTGTCGACCTGCCCCTGCATCCGTCCCTGGTGCGCGACATGCTGGAGAGCATCAACGCCAAGTTCCGCGACCTGAAATTGCAGGGCTACATCATCGACGGACACGCCTGGTATGACGAGCAGTACAACGACAAGGACACGCTCAAGGCGGGCAAGCTGGCCATCGACTACGACTATACGCCCGTGCCGCCGCTGGAAAACCTGCGCTTCCAGCAGCGCATTACCGACCGCTACCTGGCCGACTTCGCCTCGCGCATCGCGGCTTAACCATCCCCGTGCCCGCCACGCGCGGGCGCAACTGACCACTGGAGAACACTATGGGCATGCCCCACAAACTCAAGCAATTCAACGTCTTTCAAAACGGCGTGCTGTTCATGGGCATGGTGCCTGAAATCACCTTGCCGAAACTGAGCCGCAAGATGGAAGAGTACCGCGCCGGCGGCATGAGCGGTCCGGTATCCGTGGACTTCGGCAACGAGGCGCTGTCGCTGGAATGGAGCGCAGGCGGTCTGATCGCCGAAGCACTGAAACAGTACGGCGCGCATGCGCACGGTGCCGTCATGCTGCGCTTTGCCGGCGCCTACCAGAACGACGAGGACGGCAACGTCGCCGCCGTCGAGGTCGTCGTGCGCGGCCGCTATAAGGAAATCGATATGGGCGGCGCCAAGATGGGCGACGACACCACCCATAAATACACGATGGCCTGCAGCTATTACAAGCTGCTGATCGACGGTGCCACCGTCATCGAACTGGACTTCATGAGCGGCATCGAGAACATCGGCGGCACCGATACCAATGCGGCCATCCGCAAGGCCAGCGGCCTGTAATCCCTTTTTTAGTCACCACCCACACACAAGGACAACACCATGAACACCGAAAACAACAATCAATCCGTCATCGAACTGGACGAGCCGATCAAACGCGGCGACAGCTTCATCACCGCGCTGACCGTGCGCAAGCCCAAGGCGGGCGCCCTGCGCGGCATTTCCCTGATCGAGCTGGCCAACCTGAACGTGTCGGCCCTGCAGATCGTGCTGCCGCGCATCACCGAGCCGACCCTGACCGCGCACGACGTCGCCAACATGGACCCGGCCGACCTGCTGGCCGTGGGCGCCGAGGTTGCCGGTTTTTTGGCGAGCAAAGCCGATCGCCTTTCGGTATCCCCGGCGAAGTAGAAGACGCCATGGCCGACATTGCCGGCGTCTTCCACTGGACGCCGGCAGCGATGGACGGTTTTACGATTGATGAACTGATGGCCTGGCGCGAACGCGCCAGGCAACGAAGCGGAGCGGAATAGATGGCTGGTCGGGATCTGAAATTACAGGTGGTATTTGCGGCACTGGACAAGATTACCGGCCCGCTGAAAAAAATCATGGGCGGCTCCAGCGACACGGCCAAGGCCTTGAAGGCCACCAGCGACCGCTTGCGCGAACTGAACACCCAGCAGAGAAACCTGGGGAAATTCCGCGAACTGCATAGCGGTATTCGAACAACGGGGGTTGAGCTGAAAGAAGCTCAAAAAAAAGTAAAAGAGCTGGCCGCAAGCATAAAACAGACCGAGTCTCCTACACGCGCCATGACGCGTGATTTGAAGGCGGCGACGAAGGTCACGCAGGCATTGACGCTGAAAGGCCGAGAACAGAGCCAGCAATTCCGCGCCCTGCGCGCCAGCCTCAAGGAGGCCGGCATCGACACGCGCCAACTGGGCAAGGCCCAGGAGTGGCTCAAGAACAGCATCCAGCTGACGAACGTTGAGCTGGCGTCGCAACAAAAGCGCCTGGCCGCCTCCGCCGCCAAACAGCAACGCGTCACCAACGCCACCCAGCACGCCGACAAGCTGCGCAGCAAAGCGGGCAGCATTGCCATGGCGGGCGCCGGCGCAACAGCCACCGGCGCCATGGTCGCCGCGCCCGTCGTCAAGGGATTGCACGAAGCGAAACACTACGAAATCGAGACGGCGCGCATCCGTGCGCTGGGCACGCGCACGGCCAAAGAAAAAGAGCACGCGATTGCTTTTGCGAAAGAACTCAAGACGTATGGCGTCAGCCAGCTGGAAAAGACGGAAATGATCCGCGATTCCATCTCGATCTTTGCCGATGGCCACCATGCCGAAATGGCCCTGCCCACCATGTCGAAGATGAAGTTCATCAACGATACGCTCTACCCGGAATCGGCCGGCGAGCGCAACGCGCAACTGTTCGCCATGCAAAAGGTTATCGAACTGCGCGGCAATGCCGGGTCGGTCGAGGCCTTCAAGAGCGATGCCGACCGCGTGCAAAAAGTGATCGCGGCCACGGGCGGGCGGGTCGGTGGCGAAGACTGGCGGCAATTTACGATCCGCAGCGGTGTGGCCGGCAAAGGCCTGAACGACAATGCCTTCTTCAATCAGATGGAACCCATGCTGCAGGAATTGGGCGGCTCGACTGCGGGCGTGGGCTGGCGATCCCTGTACAACAACATTTACCAGGGCAAGGGCACGCAGCGCGCGGCCAGGGAAATGCAAAGCCTGGGCCTGTTGAGCGGCAAGCACATCAAGTATGACAAGGTGGGGCAGATCAAGTACATCCAGGCCGGTGCGCTCCTGGAAGGGGAAATGTTCCAGAAAAGCCCGCTCGACTGGATTGAAAAAGTGTTCCTGCCCAAGCTGGCGGCCAAGGGCATCACTGACAAGGACGAGATCAACAGCAAGATCGGCGCCCTGGTTTCCAACAGCAACGGCGCCGCCTTCCTGATGCGCATGGTCGACCAGCGCGTGCAGATCCGCAAGAGCGAACGCCTGAACCAGAATTCGGAGGGGATGGACAGCCTGCACGACCGTGCGCGTGGCCTGGGGGCCGGTGCGGAACGGGAAGCACTCGCCAAGGTTTCCGACCTGAAACTTGTCATGGGCGAAAAAATTCTGCCGCTGTACACGCAGGGGCTGGAAATGGCGATTGCCGCGATGACGCGCCTGAACGGCTTCATGGAGCGCAACCCCACCGTGGCCAAGATCATGATCGCTGGCTTTGCCATCCTTGCCGGCATACTGTTGGTGCTTGGTCCGCTGATGCTGGGCATTGCCGCCATGATCGGCCCGTATGCCATGCTGCACGTCATGTTCGCCAAGATGGGCGTGACGGGCGGCGTGCTCACGCCCATCCTGCGCGGCCTGGGCGGCGCCTTCATGTGGGCGGGCCGTGCCGTGTTGTGGCTGGGCCGCGCGCTCCTGATGAACCCTATTGGCATCGCCATCACGGCCATCGCCGGCGCTGCCTACCTGATCTATAAATATTGGGAGCCGATCAAGGGTTTCTTTACCGGCGTCTGGTCGCACGTCAAAACAGCGTTTGCCGGCGGCATCGGCGGCGTCAGCGCCCTGATCGTCAACTGGTCGCCACTCGGCCTGTTCTATCGCGCCTTCGCGGGCGTGCTGGGCTGGTTCGGTATCGCACTGCCGGCCAAGTTCACCGACTTCGGCGCCAGCATCTTGCAGCGCATCACCGCATCCTGGGCGCCCATTTCCGCCTTCTTTGCCGACATCTGGTCGCGCTTGCGCACCGTCTGCGCTGGCGGTATGGGCAGCATCACGGCCCTGATTATCAACTGGTCACCCGTCGGCGTGTTTTACCAGGCGTTCGCGGGCGTCATGAGCTGGTTCGGCATCAAGCTGCCGGCCCAGTTCACAGAGTTTGGCGCCAACATCCTGCGCGGCCTCGTCAACGGCATCACCGGTTCCATGGGCGCCGTCAAGGATGCCATCAGCAATGCCGGTTCCAGCACCATTGCCTGGTTCAAGGAAAAGCTGGGCATCCACAGCCCGAGCCGCGTGTTTGCCCAGCTCGGCGACTACACCATGCAAGGCCTGGCCGTGGGCCTGGACCGCAGCGAGGGCGCGCCCATTGCCAAGGTATCCGGCCTGGCGCAGCGCCTGACGCAACTGGGCGCCGGCATCGCCATCGGCACGGCTACCGCCCTGCCTGCCAGCGCCTTCGACACGCGCGCGCCGCTGTCACAAGGCGGGTTCGGCGCTGGATTGAGCATTCAGGGTGACAAGATCGAAATCACGATCCAGGCGCAAGCCGGTTCCGATCCGCAGGCCATCGCCCGCGCCGTGTACGCGGCCATGGAGCAGCGCGACCGCGAAAAGGCCGCACGCATCCGCTCGTCCCTGCGCGACCACGATTAAGAAAGAAGCACACCATGATGATGATTTTAGGAATGTTCGTCTTCAGCCTGCCGACGCTGGCCTATCACGAGCTGCAGCGGCAAACGGAATGGAAGCACGCCAGCACGGCGCGCGTGGGCCTGCGCGACGCGCACCAGTATGTGGGGCCGGGGGACGACACGATTACCTTGTCGGGCTGGGTGGCGCCGGAACTGACCGGCTCCCTGTATTCGCTCGATGCGCTGCGCATGATGGCCGACACCGGTAAATCGTGGATTTTGATCCAGGGCACGGGCCGCATACTCGGCTCGTACCGCATCACGAGCATGACCGAGGGCCGCACCATCCTGGACGGCAGCGGTGGCGCGCGCCGCGTCGAGTTCTCGATTGCGCTCAAGCGCGACGACGATGGCGTGCTGGCCATGGTGGGCCTGGGCGACATCGGCGACCTGAAAAACATGCTCAGCATCGACGGCATGACCAGCAGCATTGCCGGCGCGGCCAAGAATGCCGTGGGCAGCGTGGTGGGTAATGTCGTCGGCGGCATCACGTCGAAATACGGCGGCGTGGTCAGCGAGATGAAAGACAAGATCGGCGGCGGCATCAGCGGCGCCATCGGCAGCGCGGCGGACAAGTTCAAATGAGCGAGCATATCCCCGCCTTCAAGGTCAGCATCGAGGACAAGGATTTGACGGCCATCGTTTCACCGCGGCTAATCAATCTGACCCTGACGCTGTGCCGTGGCGACGAGAGCGACCAGCTCGACATTTCCCTGGATGACAGCGACGGCAAGCTGGCCCTGCCGCCGCGCGGCGCGCAGATCGCCCTGGCGCTGGGATGGCAAGCCACCGGTCTGGTGGATATGGGCAAGTTCACCGTCGACGAGGTGGAGCACAGCGGTGCGCCCGACACCATTACGCTGCGCGCCAGGTCGGCCAACCTGATCGACACCTTCAAACAGCAGCAGGAACACAGCTTTCACAAGACCACCCTGGGCGCCATCATCGAGGCGATTGCCTTCCGCAACGAGCTGGCGTCGGGCGTGTCGGCGCGCCTGCGCGATACCGCCGTCGAGCACATCGACCAGACCCACGAAAGCGATGCGGCCTTCCTGCGCCGGCTGGGCAGGAAATACGACGCGGTGGCCACCGTCAAGAACGACACCCTGCTCTTCATCCCCATCAACCAGAGCCGCACCGCCAGCGGCAAGGCGCTGCCCGTCATCCCCATCACGCGCGCCCTGGGCGACGGCCACCGCTACCACAGCGCCGAGAGCGACGCCTATACGGGCGTGCGTGCCTTCTGGCATGACGAGCGCTACGCCCGTCGCCGCAGCGTCGTGGCCGGCGTGCCCGGCAACAGCAAGCGCCTGCGCACCACCTTCGCCAACGAGACAGACGCGCGCGCGGCGGCCGTGGCCGAATGGCAGCGCATCCTGCGCGGCCTGGCCACCTTTGAAATGAGCCTGGCCCTGGGCAACCCGGCCGTGTTCCCGCAATCGCCCGTAACCGTGAAGGGTTTCAAGCCCGAGATCGACGCCACCGAGTGGTTATCGGTCAAGGTCACGCACAGCCTAGGCGGCAACGGTTTTACCACGCGCGTGGAGTTTGAAACAAAGACGGAGGCGGTCGAGGCGGAGCGCGAGGAAGAGAAAGACCCGGACGAAGGTATCACAGGCGTGGTGGCCAAGTGGAAGGACGTGGCGGCGAAGAAGAAAAAGGCGGGACAGGAGCAGGCTGGCGCCAAGGGTACGCTCAAGACGCTGGAGCATCTTTACAAGAGCAAGCAGGCCGCGAAGCGGGCGGCGCTGCATACTTGGAAGCATATTGAGGAAGTACGGGACATCATCCGAGAGAACAGCGAAGAGCCACGACGATCAAGCAAGTAGTAGTGGGCGCAAATGAACCATGAATGTGGGCCATTTGCGCTCACTCAGTGCTCCCTTATGCATCGTAGCGGCAATTCGTAGCAATTAAAAAGTACGCACAAGTAACAGATTCAATTGGTGCGAGGAGTTATCCGCTAACTGGATTGTCGTCTGTAGAAGTGGGGAAGCCTTTCTCTTTCCGAAATCGAGGTCGAACGTCAATGAATATCTCCCATACAGAGTTTTTGCTGTCCCTTTCTGGCACGAGCAATGCGGATGAAAATTGATCTAGGCGGGAATCGTGGACCACTAGATATCCAAGGTGGCACGATCGATTTTTCATATAGTGAAGGATTTGCTCCTCTCCTGAGGCCGCATACGTACTGGAGTAACCGAAGCCGCACATCTTTAGCTCAATGATCGACGATAGCCCCCCATCAAATTTCAGCAGAATATCTAAGCGTCCGGCACCTGTTGCCAATTCTTCAAATATGGAGATTCGATCGCGGAAACGAGCCTTGAGAAACGCATGGAGAAAGTCCTGTGCTAGTTTTTCAGGTCGCAAAGTCCACTCATAATCAGACTGATCGCGGTTGTACTTCCAGAACATCATCCGTTTATCGGAAGCAATAAACTTCGCGTAATCAAGAAGTGCTTCTTCTAACTCCTTGCGGCCAACGTGGTGAATGGTAGGGGAATCTTGCGAAACTGATGGCATTGTCCCACCGCCGTCCAAGGCGCGTTCTCGCAATTCGATAACTAGCTTAAGAAATTTTTCGTTACCCTTGGAAATCTTCACAGTTTTAGTTAGGACTAATATCGCAGTATTATTATCACCTAATTCAACCAAAGAGCGGCCATATGCATACATCAAACCTGGAAGCTCACCGCTCCTCCGAATTTGTTCTTTTAGGAACACCGCAGCCCCGTTCCAGTCATTCGACTTCCAGAGACAATCGATTAACATATCTCTCGCAGCAACGTCGAGCGGCTTATCAAGAAGAATTTTCCGAAACCACGAGGCAGCTCTCATATATTGACCATCGCTGTGCAAAACTGTTGCAATAGCGATCATCACAGGGTTTTTTTCGTTCTCTGAGCCAACTCTGTTCTCCAGCTCACGCAATAACCCCTCAAGCATTCCAAGCCTATCTGTTACAGTGAATAGCGGATTATGAGTGGCTATAAGTATTTGAATGCCGCAAATTAAACTTATGTTATTCAAAGAACGCGCTTCTTCAAGCAAAGACTCAGCAGTTTCCAAAGTGAAACTTTCAAACTGACCTAGAATCTTTCTGACTAAGCTATAATAAATCGGCGATTTGGAAACCTCGTATTTCTTCGCCTCTAAATCAAAATTCTCAGAGCGGCCGAGCAAGCCCATATTTCTCGCCGCTTGTGAAGCCAAATGTAACGAAGAGATCAACATCTCTTCAGCTCCCAATACATTTTCCCGCAGAGCAATGGCACGCTCTGCCTCTTCCATTGCAGCCTTCCAATCTTGTAGTTCTCGATACCGATTTCCTCGTGCGTGATGCAGCGCAGCGCGGAGTTCAGTACCAATCAAACCATTCTGGTCAACAATTTCCAACATTGCATCAAGTTGTTCTAACGCTGCGCTTGGACCTTCATGTTCTAACAAATAAGATAATTGCATAAGGCTAGTCGCCGCCTCGATTTTATCTCCTGCTTCGAGAAAAGCGTCGACAGATGACCGTGCAGCTTGCCTCGCTTCTAGATCGTCATATGGAAGGGCCAAGCTTATGTTTCTCCATATCCAAGCCCGTTCGACAGCCTCTACTTTCTCCGTTGCAGAAAGTCTACGCCAAATTGACAATGCAGTTTCGGACTCACCTCTCCCATTTGCGGCGATCGCGATAATGTTTTCTAAAGAGATCCGTTTTTTGCCATTACACCAATTCTTATCGAGCAAGAGTTCGCGAGCGTCAGTTTCAGCAACATCGTATTTACCTAGTTGAGTCGCAACAGCTATTCGCGACTCGCAGACACACAACCTCGCGTTATAGTCCAGGCAAGATATATCGATTAAGCACAATGCGTCAAGAAGAGCCATCGGTGGCTTAGAAAGAAAAGAAAGGCCTTCCTCTCGGGCCAACATCACGGCGTCTACCGCAGCTTGGTGCTCTCCTTGTGAAGCGAATTCATTTACCTTGGATGCAAGAGCATTGGCGGGCTCAGTGAAAATACTTGCAATGGCATCAAAAATATTCTTTTGTATATCTCCGCTCATGCTCTCTTGCTCATGCAATGATCTATGCTTGCCCAGAGCGATGCCGCGCTTTACGTCAAATTGAAAACTAATTTCCATGTCTGCAAGTGGTAGATCCTGAACCTGCAATTCAGCCTCGGCGAGCCTTTCTCTCAAGCGCCTCACCACTCCTACA
The DNA here is from genome assembly GCF_009208735.1 of Janthinobacterium rivuli. Classification (GTDB taxonomy): domain Bacteria; phylum Pseudomonadota; class Gammaproteobacteria; order Burkholderiales; family Burkholderiaceae_D; genus Janthinobacterium. The sequence continues at coordinate 225,784 of NZ_WFLJ01000007.1, forward strand.
ATTGTTTCCGCCGGGGAACAATTTTGAATGGGTAACGGATCGGGTTCGAAATGGCTGAGAATTTGCGATACCTCGCCTGAATCGTCCGACAAACTAAGTTCCGTTTTGCTATCAGCGAACACTTGTATGGAAATTTTCGCCACCAATTTTGGTGGTTTCCCTCGAAAAACACCAATGCGTGCCCTTGGCAACTTTGGACCGTCAAAGTCGTGAAAACCATCCATAGATTTTTCTCTTTAATATATAACAGTGCACACCGAGCGTGATGACATCACTTGGGTTATTCGGCATCTTCTTCGAAAAAAATGTGTAGTAAATGTAGAAAAAAATTTATGTGAAGGCGATCATCTATGGCATTCGTCAGGGTGCAGAAAAGGGCGTGAAATCGTCTATGAACTACTCCGTTCGATTTTTCTGCCCCAAGTGCTATCTTGCTAGGATTTCAGTTGCTGAAATTATGCAGAACAAACAAGCAGCAATTACAATATGCATAAGAAGATAAATCATTTGCAGACTATTTTTCCTTTTTTCGTCCGCTGCCGGCTACATTAAAAGTTTGCGGCCCAATGATATTGCCCACGAAATTTTGCCCAATTTTGCCGTGGGTTTCAACGTGTGGGGCGTTCCCCAATTGGGATGCCGGGGGCGGTGGCGAGCGCATGCCGCTAATCATCCCAAGTACGCCTGCTTTCCCGCGAACGTCCATACTTCGATAGCCAGTCAACAGTTCACGCTCGTCCTCAGGCAACGCTGACAGTGCATGTTCTCCTGTCAACAAATACAGCACATCAACTCCAGCCGCAGCAACGGCCGCCAGGTAGTCCGAATCTGGTGTACGGGAACCATTTTCATAATTGAACTGAGCTCCCTTTTTTACTCCACCAAGAGCGGCAAACTCATCCTGATTGAGGCCGAGGCGCTTCCGTTCTTCCTTGAGACGATCAAAAAAATACTTCATTTGAGTACAAATACCTTTCCAAATCACTCAAATGAGTGATATATTTACGCCATTCCGTAGCGATTACAGATCATAACATTATGAATAATTTGTCAAAAGTCGGACGTACTGCCAAGGGCGTCACTTCACGGCCACTCGGTGTCCGCCTGACGCCTGATGAGGTGGACGAGGTCGAGGGTTATGCAAAGAAACTTGAACGTTCCCGTGCCTGGTTCCTCCGCTTCCTGATCCTGCGCGGCCTCGCCGACTACAAGCGCGAACTCGCCTCCAAACCCACCCACTAAGGACAACGTCATGTACCCCGATGCAAAACGTATCCGCAGCCACCGCGTCATGCTGCGCCTGGACGATTACGAGCACCAGCTCGTTTCCTCGATCGCCAACTACCAGGGCGAAGAGCTTGCGGTACTGGTGCGCCAGATCGTGATGCGTGAAGCCTTGGCCGTGATCGCCTTGGATGACGCGACTATCGACAGCGTACAGCGTCGCAGCGTTTAAACCGAGTCACTTTTGAGCAACTCTAAAGTTACAGAAAATGCCAGACCATCAAATTAACCTCAATGACGAAGAGCGCGCGGTGCTGGAACTCGTGCGCCAACGCCAGGGGCTGGCAAGTATCGATCAGGCGGCCGAATGGCTCGTCAAATCGCGCTTACGCATACAGTCGAAAAACATGACGGGTCGCGGTCGCGCCCTTTACCAAGTGGAAAGAAAGCTGAAATGAGAGTCATCGGCCTGCCCTGCCCGCATTGCGAATACACAGTCCGCGCCGTCAAAAGCCGCACGATGTCTGCCATGTTCAAGGAAATCACCTATATGTGCCAGAACCCGGACTGCGGGCACTCCTTCGTGGCTGGCCTGGAAGTGCTGCGCACCCTCTCGCTGTCCGCCATGCCCAAGCCAGATATCCGCATCCCGATGTCCCAGCATGCACGTACTGCGGCCACCAGCCAGCTGGCCCTGGATCTGACTGCGGGCTGCTGATGACTATCCCGATCCTCGCGCCGCCGTAGCCCGGCCGCTTTAACTCCCCCTCTTTTGCTGTGCCCTGCAGCGCTCCCTTTTGAGCGTGCGGGATTCGTTCAACCTGAAATAAGGAAAACCGATGGAAAACACGCTGCACGCCACCCGTCATGCCGACAAATCCATGGCATCAAGCACGATCCGCCCAAGCTTGCAAAATTGTATTGTTCCCGTGGCGCCGACGTGTTTTCTGCTGCAAGCCAGCGCGGGCATCGGCATCGCGGCGCTGACCGCCCACATCCATGAGATTGCCAAGACCTATCACGCCTACGGCGCGGCCAATCTGACCTTCATCGTCAGCGATGCGCAGGCACTGGAGCGTGACGGCTTTTTCGCGCCAGCCAAACAACGCGCCCTGGTCGGCAAGCTGCCCATCGAGTTGAACTACATTTTCGCCAATGAAGCGGGTTCCCGGCACTGCTGCGGCGCATCGCACACGCTCCCGTACTGGGCAGAACACTTTCTCAAGCCAGGGGCACGCTGATGCTGCGCCTGGCCAAAACCTGCGGCATCTGGCTGCTGACGCTCCTTATTGTCATTGCCCCCGACGTGCTGCGGGCCATCGGCGCCATCAAGGACTGAACCATGCCGGCGTCCCTTATCGACAATCACCTGTCCTTCCAGCCTGCCGCCGAGATTCTGGCCGCGCGCGACAAGGACATGCCGACGCCACCAGGCGCCGGGCATGCGCTGGCCGCCATCGCCGAAGCCAAGGCCCAGCTACGCAACATCAAGCCGCGCAACCTGGCGCCCTTCATGGCCCAAGCCTGGGGATTGTCGCCGCGTGGCGCGCGCCGCTCCGTGCTGATCGCCGCCGGCATGGACGCTGACCGCTGGGAATCGCCCATCCATTCATTTACCGAGGAAGAGCGCATCGAGCTGCGCGCCGCCACCTCCGCCGCTATCCGTGTGTACGAAAGACTGTTGAATGCAATCTAAACAAATCCTGCTGCCGGCCCCGCAGCGTCACGAAGCCTTTTTGCGATCCGCCCAGTTCGCGCCCGAGTTGGCCCGCATCCCGTTCAAGTGGCGCAACCGCGTCATCACGGCCGCCATGGCCAAGATGGCCTGGTCGTCCTGGTACAAGGTCTATGAATCCGTCGCCACCAGCTTTGTGCGCGAATTTGCCGAACAGTACGTGCCGGCCGGCGTGGACCTGTCGCAAAGCGACGCCGACATCGTGGCCACTGCCGAGCGTGCGGCCGATGGCGTCACCAAAATGCTGTGGATGGCCGTGTCAGACACGCATGCCCTGCAGATCATGGCCGACGAATGCGCCTCGTATGGCATCGAGCTGCCCGAGTTCGATGCGCTGGCCGACACCATCGCCCGCCTGGTGGACGCCCGCTGGTGGCGCCGCCAGTTGCGCAAGCGCGTCAAGCGCGCCTTTGAAGCCGGCAATATCCGCCTGGGCTACGTGAACTATCGCGGCGAACCCTACGCCAGCAACGACGCCGTGCTGTCGCGCCTGGCGCAAAACCGCCGCAACGCGGCGGCGCTGGCCGCCACCCTGGTGCAAAACGAAAACGGCCAGCAATTCAGCATCGCCGAGCTGGCCGAGAAAACGACCGCCAACAAGGCAATCCGCCGGGGCGAGCTGATGTTGCGCATCAACGGCTTTGAGCAGATCGCCCGCGAGTGCGGCGACCAGGGCATTTTCATCACCTGGACGTGCCCGTCTCGCTTTCACGCCATGCAGCACAGCGGCAAGCCCAACGACAAATTCGACGGTTCCACGCCGCGCGAGGCCAATGCGTATTTGGGCAAGATGACATCGCTGTGCCGCTCCGCACTGGCGCGTCGTGGCATCGGCCTGTACGGCTTTCGCATCGCCGAGCCGCATCACGATGGTTGCCCGCATTGGCATCTGCTGCTGTTCGTTCGCCCCACCGCGAAATACAAGACGGCCCACCTGCAGGACGTGGCCGGCCGCGCCATCCGCATCATGAAGCGCTACGCCTGGCGCGTGGACCGTGGCGAACCGGGCGCCTTCGCGCGCCGCCTGGACGTGAAACGCATCGACTGGGCCAAGGGCAGCGCCGCCGGCTACATCGCCAAGTACGTGGCCAAGAACATCGACGGCGTGGCCGAGCACAAGACCAAGGAAGGCTATGTCGTCACGGCCGACACCGAAGGCGATGTCGAACTGACGCCATCGGCACGCGTCGAGTCCTGGGCCGCGTGCTGGGGCATCCGCCAATTCCAGCAATGGGGCGGCGCGCCCGTCACGGTCTGGCGCGAACTGCGCCGCATCGAGGCAAGCATGCTCAACGAAGCCCCGGCCGCCATGCGCCGCGCCTGGGACGCCGTGCAAAAGATCGACGGCGAAAAGCGCGCCTGCTGGGCCGAATACCTGCGGGCCCAGGGCGGCGCCCTGGTGCCGCGCAAGGAACTGGTCGTCACGCTGGCCAAGGACGAAAAGACCGTCATCGGCCGCTACGGCGAAACGCTGCGCACCACGCCCTACGGCGTGCGCTGCAGCGACCTGATTGGGGTGGTTTTCAAGTCCGTGCGCCATACGTGGACGCCGGTACAGGCCACAGGCGGGCGCGGGGTGGCTGTTGGGGTTGCCGTTCCTCGGACTCGTGTAAATAACTGTACGCACCCCGACCGCCCTGCCCCGGCCACGCCGCCAGCGGCGCCCATACCCAATCTGCCCGACGAGGCAAAAACAGCGCTGATTGCCGCCTGGGCGGCCGTCAACGCCTGCCCGTATCCCCGGCTGATCGTCCCCGACACCCCACCCCAAGAAAGAAATGGCACATGAGCACCTATGCCGTGATCGTTCGCACGCAAACCGAACGCTTTGAATACGCCGCGATTGCCGCTTCCAGCGGCGACGCGATCCAGGCCGCCCTCGACCACTTCGGCGTGTGCGGCGTTACCGCCAAACTGAAAGGAGCACCGCAATGCTGAACACCCTGACCAATTCGCCGCGGCAAATCGCCCTGGGCGACCGCGTGACATTCGATACCGACGAAGGCTCCCAGGCCGGCACCGTCAACGACCTGCGCCGCGACGTGGGCAATGGCGAGCTGCATGCGTGGGTGGAGCTGGATCACCAGTGGCCGGGTATGTTCCGGGCCGTGCCGCTGGCCGCCATTGAGGCGATCAAGAAGGCAACCGCGCCAATCGGGTGCTCAGCATGACAACGGCATCCCCCGCCGAGGAAGCGGATTACAAGGAATTTTGTCGACTGCGCGATTACCGCAAGCCAGGCGCTGAGGTGCCGCAATACACGGAGGCCGAAGCGTTTGCTTTGGCGGTACAAACCGATTCCGAGAATAGGAAAAAGAAATGCTTCGCTACATGACCATACCGAAGTTCTCTACCGAGTCGGGTTACACGCCCGACGCGATCAGAACAAAGATCCGAGACGGGATCTGGCCGAAAGACGCCGTCTGGATCAAGGCGCCAGACAATCGAATTTTAATTGACGTGAAAGGGTATGAATCATGGGTAGAGACGGGCGAGGTGTTAAAGCTGCATCGGAAAGCAGCATCGAAATCACCTTCATGTATCGCGGCACCAGGTGCCGGGAAAGGATCGCGCTCAAGCCCACCTCCGCTAACCTGAAACGGGCCGAGAACCATCGGGCGGCGATCCTTCATGCGATCACCACCAACAGCTTTGACTACACGGCCACCTTTCCGCAGTCGTCCAATGCAGCCAAGTTTGCCGACCAGGTCGGCGACGTGCAGACCATCGAGGCGTTTCTGGATAAGTGGCTGGACAGGCAGAAAAAGCACCTTAAGGCCAGCACGTACAACGGCTATCGCAAGATAGTCGTTGGCCAGCTGATCCCCTGGTTCGGCACCATCATGCTGTCGGCACTGCGCAAGAAGGATGTACGGGCGAAGCTGGAACCCATGAACGCGACCAACAAGACCATGGCCAACATCCAGAGCGTGCTGCGCAAGGCGCTGGACGACGCGATAGAGGACGAGCTGATCGAGGTCAACCCGCTGGCGCGCTGGTGCTATTCCAAGGTCGAGGCGCCGCAACCAAAGGATGATATCGACCCGTTCACGAAAGAGGAGCAGGCGGCGATTCTCACGCAAGCAACCGGCCAGGGGCGCAACCTGCTGCAGTTTGCCTTCTGGACAGGCTTGCGCACGTCTGAACTGGTAGCCCTGGACTGGGGGGACGTCGACTTTGTGCGCGGTGTGGTGATGGTAACGCGTGCCCTCACCCAGCACTCCAAAATGGCAGAAAGCACCAAGACAAACGCAGGCCGCCGCGAAGTCAAACTGCTGGAGCGCGCCATGCATGCATTGCAGGAGCAAAAGGCATTCACCTGGGTGAAGGGCGAGGAAGTCTTTCAAAATCCGCGCCTGGAACGGCGTTGGGAGGGCGATCAGCCGATCCGCAAGACGCTATGGACTGGAGTCCTGCAAAGTGCTGGAGTGCGCTATCGCAACCCGTACCAAACGCGACATACCTATGCCAGCATGATGCTATCGGCCGGCGAGCACCCGATGTGGGTGGCAAAACAGATGGGGCATGCGGACTGGACAATGATTGCACGGGTGTACGGGCGATGGATGCCAGATGCGGATATGGGTGCAGGGACAAAAGCAGAGGCCATTTTTGGTTTTTGACACTCTACAAAAAAGCCACGTTCGTAGGAACGTGGCTTCGGAACTTACTCAAGAGGACTAATTCAGGACTGCTGATCTGGAATCTGTGCCTTTAATCTGCTCAGCGCATAGACATATCGCGGCGCCCTGTTTCTCTCCCGAATCTCTCGTGTCTTAACATCTACCTTCCATGCCCCTTGAGTCACTTGTCTCACATCAATATGTTCCTCGCCAAGCTCCTGCTGGCCAGCCAATTGTTTCAATACTTCGGGTCCTAAAATACCCTTCAGTACAACCCGTTCACCATTTTCGGAACTAATCAAATCGAAGCGCCGCGACTCCGGCAGTAGGAAAAGCGTACCAACATACTCTTTCCCACTTTCAATAATTTCCATTTCCTTAATTCGATTGCGAGCCAAAGAAACAGCGTCCCGATCAAGCATAAAGTCTCGGCCGCCTTGGACAATCCTCAACGTCGCACCTTGTTCATCTAAACGCTGAAAAAATTGTTTTAATGTAACAAGAATTCGCTCATCCAATTGAGCTGCGGCCTCATCAAAAACAGCCTCATCAGCAGCACCGATCCGCGACAAAATATCAGACACTTCGTCAACAACGTCTTTCAACGGCGTACTCACCATCTCAACGGTATCTCCGGCCTCTTCCAGAACGAAACCAAACGAACCACGCATGACATCGGTGACGATCATTTGTGATTGGTCGTGGAACGGCAGCCGTCCTCGTTGCTTTAACGGGCCAATCTCTCGGCCCGAAAAGCGCTTCGAGATCAGCGCCTGGATGTCCTCTAGTGCCTTCCCTGCAAAATCAGCATTTATTCCACGCGACCCTTGAACAGGTCCCCCACCGAAGAAAATTCCCAACTCAGCATGCATGCACATCTTAGCGTCAACACTAGCTATCTTGCCCTCAAGCATCGTCTTACGTGCAGCGAATTGAAAGTAACCTATCGGATCGTCCTCCCGTGTCCGCGATTCTAGAAGTGCCTCAACGGACGACAGATCTGCCTTAAGGGCATCCAGCTCAAGTTTCTTAAGCATGTTGCACCTCCTGCTCTTCAAGTTGTACTGCGGCCAAAAATTCCATGGCATCATCATCGTTAGATTGCATCGGTACTTGAATCATACCCTTCCACAACGAAGTGGCGCGTTGATGCGAAAACAAACCGAACCAGTAACTGGTATCTTGAACCAAAAGATCAGGGCGTTTCCGAAGATCAACGAAAAACGCGTCACATCTAAAATTTTCCTTAGTCTGACTTGGATCAAACAGGGCCCCATTTGAAGTGATCCACTGCTGCATATCGGGACCGTCAGAGCCTGCTGGCCTTGAAGCAAACGTCACTAAATCGATGTCTGCAGGGGCACGGTTCCGCACCCGCTCCACATCTTCAACGAAGCTACCATCAAGCCATTGAAAGCCATCCACAACACCACATTGCCTCAATGCCTTGCGATACGATAGCAATCCTATCAACAACGCAACACGCTCTGCGGACGTAGCAAATCTTTTTACTACATCAAAAATTTGTACTTTGTATGGCGACATCGATGCACGAATGCCTGGATTATCCCCAACAAATGGAGGAAGTACCATAGATGCATTAAACGCTGGGATCACAACTTGGCTCCATGACAAGTATTTCGGTTCGCGATTATGACACACGAAAGTGTATAATTTCCAAAATGCAACAATGTGTGAGTTTTCGGAAAAGCCATCTTTATGGCGGCCATTGTGCGGTATCCCGCAAGAAAGCTGAATAGAAGGTAGGTTCGATTCCCGCCGTCTCCACCACTGAATAAATAAAAGGGCTTCCCCGTTTTGGCGGGGAGGCCCTTTTTATTTATTCCATGCATGCAGAGCGCGGGCGTCGAATCCGCGTCCGGTACGGACGCGGGGGTTTTGCGGGGCTTCGGCGAGCGCAGCTCGGCGCCGCAAAACCGGGTTGCGCTTGCAAGCGCAACCCCCTCCGATTCGTCTGACTAGGTTTTGCGCCGCAGGCCGTTTTTCCTAGCGACAACATCAGCCGCTCAGGTCGTGTACGAATGGCGAACCTGCCCCTCGCCCTTTAGCCGGTAAAATCATACGCAAAGGTGGCCCGGCAAGCCACGCCGGCGACGAGAAAAATAGCAAGCAAGACTACAAACACGGCCAGCGAGCCATATTCAGCAAAGACAAGACTATCCAAGTAACCAAACAGAAGGGCCAGCTAATCTGCGCTATCTCAAGGCATTGGCAGAAAAACCCAAACCATGAAAATTGCTCGCCTGCTTTCCTCCAGTTTCCTCGTGCTAGCCGTAGCCCTCGTCGCCTATGGTCTTTTCGGCTTCTCCCGTTTTACCTGGTACACGGGACCATACTATGATGAACGCATGATCCTGTTCGACCACGGCTTCTATCCCTTTGTGTGGGGTATCGCGCTGCTGCTGATGGGGCAAATCGCCCGCTTGCACCATCGTCGGCCGGCCATGCTGCTCGCCGCGGGTGCCGCACTGATGCTCCTTCTCTGGAAACGAGCAACCGTGCCCGATGCCGTCTCCAATCAGCAACTTTTCCCTGACCCTGATTTACTGGCGGGACTGATTGTGACCGCTGTCGTGGTCATCGTTTTGGCGCTGATAGACCGCCCCGTCGAACAAGCGATCCGCAAAGCTCTTGCTCGTACCCGGTGACCGGCCGCCCCCACTACTCCCCACACACCGCCCCACCCACCGCTCCACCAATACTCAACCCCGTCGACAAATCAAAACCAAAATCACAACGATAACCATCTTTCGGGTGGTGTCGGCACAGCAGCATGTCACGATTGCGAATGCGTATGTGCGGATCGGGGCAGCCATCGCGCATATCCGGCCCGATGGCGTCAAACATGTCTTTGGCAGCGGCTCCCGTCAAACGAAACGCGACTTTGGTATCGCCCGCAACCGGGGCCACCGCATCATCGAGATATGCGCCATAAATCGCGTACGCACCGGAGAATTCCTTCTGCACGAATTCCCATACGGCCCGGGCCTGGTGCGCCAACAGCAAGCACAGTAGCGCAACGAATAGCAGGCTGGAGCGTCTCAGCATAGGGAGCCTCCGATGCTGCGCCCGGTTATCAGATCAAACCCGAAGTCGCAATGGTGGCCGTCACGCGGATGATAGGAACAGCGCACTTCCGCCCGCTGGCGCAGGCGATACTCGCCATCCACGCCGCAGGCATTGCGCAAGTCCGGGCCCATCGCATCAAATAGCTGTTTCGCCACCTTGCCGTCGATCCAGAACGCGATGCGTTTGTCTTTCCTGGTCGGTGGCCGCGGATCACTCAGGCTTCCGCCATAGATGGCATAGCGGCCTTTGAATGACTGATAAGAAAACAACCACTTGGGGGAGGATTGGGCCATGGCCATCGCCAAGACAAGGAGCAGACAAACAGCGAGAAGGCGTTTCATGTGATCCGTCCCGCTATCTGATCGTGACGTGAAAATGGTCGGTAACGCATTTTATTGACGATGCCTCGCTCCGCTTTACCTGGCGGACTCCTCGCACGATCGCCCACAGATGCACGCTCGATGATTTTTGCCGTTATGCATTTTCTGAGCATTGCGATGGATCAAATCCCTGTACGTTAATGGAGTTATCGCTAATAGCAGCCATGACATTGAACCACCACAAGGTCGCCCCGCCCCCCTTTGAAACTAACGAACATCCCCACTTAAATACCCCATCGCCCTTCGATACTTCTCCCCCCGCTCCACATCCTTCTGTGTCGGCATATCTATCCGCGACAAATCGCTGTTCTCAGCCAGATCAGCCAGCTTGACGGCCTTGCCGACCGCGTTCAAGGCCGCGCGGGCGATGAAGTCTTCGTACGATTCGCCCTCGATCTTGGTCACGGCGCGCACGCCGTCGATGACTTCCTGGGAGAATCCTTCGCGCGCCAGGTCGTCGAAGGTGGTTTTTCCATCGCTGTCTTCCACCACATCATGCAGCACGGCGACTATCTGCTGGATGCCAGGCGCGACGCGCAGCATCACGCGCAAGGGGTGGAGGATGTACGGCGCGCCGCCCTTGTCCGTCTGGCCGGCATGGGTGGCGGCGGCGATTTCAATCGCGCGTTCCAGGGTGCCGCGTCTTGCGTGTTCACTCATGTTCACTCCTTGTTCAGTCCACTTTGATTGATGTGTCCGTTGCACGCCAGCCGCGGCGCTGCAAATGGCAAACGCTGGTACACAGCAAGGCTGGCAGCAGTAAATTGAGCACCGGCACGAGCATTAGCAGACACAGCAGCAGCCCCAGGGCAAAAATCGCCGGGCGCTGTTCGCGGCGCAACGCCGCTTGCTGCTCCGCGCCAAGCACCTCTTCGGCCGCCGCGCCGTAGATCATCCGGACGTTCCAGGTCAGCAGGTATGAGATCAGCACGCACAGGGCCCACACGGGGATCAGCAGGGAAAACAGCAGCAACAGGCGCCGCCACCAGGCGGGCCGCGCGGCGGATGCATCCAGGCCGGTTGGCGCTTGCCACGCAACATAGCGGCGCGCCACCACGGCCTTGGCGCGCCCCAGCAACAGCCAGCGCAGCGGCAGGCGCGCCGTGCCGATGGCGCCGACGATAAAGACCATCACATAGAAAAAAGCGGCCAGCGCCAGCAAGGCCAGGGCGATCTGGCCGATCGACAGCAGGGCCTTGGCGGTGCTGCCCAGGCCGCCGGCAATATTACCCATCTGTGAGAGGGTGGCCGGCCCATTGGCCAGTGCCCCGACGCCATCCATCACGCCCAGGCCCAGCAAACCGGTGACCGACACCAGCGCCAGCATGGCGCTCAGCTCGACAAAGAAGCGGCCGAAATAGCCATACAGTCCCAGCCACAGCGCCACGACCGCCATGCACCACAGCGCGGAACGCCACCACAGCCCCGCATGACGCGCATCGCCCAGTCCCAGGCCGACGCACGTGAAGGCTTCCCGCCAAGCCAGCAGCCAGGTTTGCAATATTTGTGTCACGCTCTGGCGTACTCCGCAATGAAGGGGCGGATACGTCGATCCGGATGTTGCCGATTGTACATGGACAAGGCTGGCACGCGCGCCGCCGAGAGCAACGGGCAAATCCGTCATGCAGGCATGGTGATCAACGCCTGCGGCGCCATGGCATCGAAGAATCCGGCTCCAGCTTGCCATAGTTTGCGATATCGCAATTCCATATGGAAAGGAATGCGAAACAATGCCAGCTCCCCCACCGTTGCGCATAGCGGAGTTGACCATGCTTGAAGTTCAGCCCAGGGACAAGCGCGGGTTTTTCATCCTGCCGCAAGCTCCGGAAGATGCCGGATATTACGTCTACGGCCCCCCCCGGCAGGGGCGCGGGCCAATATGCACACCCGAACATGATGACGGCACTCCTGTACGTGGAGCGCGAATGGCAAGCGACGGATCATCGGAAATTCGGCATCGGCAACATTAGCCTGGCTAACGGAACCGCCTATGGGCAACACTCAACGCACAAATCCGGCTTGGAAGTGGACATTCGTCCACAGCGCAAAGGTGGCCTGCCCGTCCCGGTATATTGGTACGACAAAGAATACGATCAAGCCGCGATGGCAAAGCTCATCGCGATTTTTCGCGCCCATGCCAGTGTGCGCAGGGTGCTGTTTAACGATACTGGCATTCCATTCGTGACGCCATTCAAAAATCACGACCATCACTTTCACTTGGAACTGCGCGCCTGATATGAAAAAACTGCGGGCTATGGCGCTCGGCGCCCTCACCCTGTTTTCACTGGCATATGCCGGTGGTAACGGCGACTGGGGCGGATACAGGCCGTTCAAGGGTTCTTACCTGATCTATTCGAATGAATTAGGCGAGCAACAGCCTCCTACAGCGCATGACCGCAAGATTTCTTTCATGGTCACGGGGACCGTTGCCAGGGACATGTTTGACTCCATGGCTCCGGATTCGAAAGAGCGCTGCAGTGTGGAGAAAGGCTATCGGGAGCGCAACAAGGAGAATGTCTCGTGCAGCCTGGATCACGACGGTTATGTATGCCACTTCGGCTTTAACCTGCGCAGTGGAAAAAGCATTGCTGGATCGATTTGCTAGATCGCGTGGGGTGACCGGGCCATATCTGCCATTGGTACACCATCCCATCCTTGGCTGGTCGTAAGCCAAGGACAAAACCGCCATTCACGCAAGCTGATCAGCCTTCGTACCGAAGCGCTACCCGAGCCAGTCCAGCACTAGTCCCCCGGTCCTGCAAGCAGGCTGTGCAGATGCGCGCTCTCCATCCAGGCTTCCGCAAGCAACATATCCCAATCATCTGACCGCTGCCCTCCCTCGAAAAATGGCTATCGAAGCGCAAACGCAGTCGCGGCCTGCCGGACAGGCTTGCAAGAAGATTCATGACAGACCTGATTTCTCCCGCATGCCTTGGCCTGGTACAGGGCCTTATCCGCGAGTTCAACCAGCTCGACCGCCGTGTTTTTCAGGTGCGTCGGCATGCAAGTCGCCACGCCGACACTGGCCGTCACCACGCCAAGGGGATTGCCCCGATGCTCGATTCCCAGCGATTGCACGGCCTGGCGGACCCCTTCCGCCACCGCCAAGGTACCCTGCACATCCGTTCCGGGCAATAAAATGACCATTTCCTCGCCGCCGTAACGCGCCGCAAGGTCACCCGGCCTGCGCATGCTGTAGGCGACCACTTTGCCGATTTTTCTCAGGCACTCGTCGCCGGCCACATGGCCATAGATATCGTTGTATTGCTTGAAAAAGTCGACATCGATCAACACCAGCCCAAGCGAGCTGTTGTCACGCTGCGCACGGCTGAACTCGGCAAGCAGCGACTGGTCGAAGTGACGCCGGTTCGCCAGCCCCGTCAAGCCATCCTGGTTGGCAAGGCGGGACAGGGTTTCATTGATCATTTCCAGCTCATTGCGCGCCTCGAGCAGTCCCGCCTCGCTCTTGACGCGCAAATCAATCTGCCGCACCACGCGGTATCCGATGAAGGCAATCAGCAGCACCAGTACGCCACCCACCGCGTTCTGCAAAATCGTATCGAGACGCCACTCGGCCAGCACTTCATCCTGTGACAGTGCGGCGGAGACCACCAGCGGATATTCCTGGATTCTTCGGTAGCTATTGATACGCGTCACGCCATCGACTCGCGACTGGATCACGGCGGTGCCAACGGGACTTTTGGGTAAATAATCGTGAAACAAGGGGAATTGGGAAATATCGCGTCCCAGCAAACTCGCATCGAAGGGCCTTCTCAATAAAATAATACCTTTGTCATTCGCAATGAAGATGGCGCCCTTTTTTCCTATCGAAAAGCGTTCATAAAACAGCCTGAAATAATTCATGTCGATGGTCGCCAGCGCCACGCCGCCGAAACTTCCGTCAGGCATATCGATCCGCCGCGACACCGTAACGATCCAATGCCCCGTCGACTTGCTGCGCACGGGAGGCCCCACATACGGCCCCCGGTCCTGATGCGTCCGATGGTAGTTGAAATACTCCCGGTCAGAATTATTCAGATTGCTCAACAGCGTTTTCTGCGAGTTCACGAGCCAGCTGCCATCCTTGGCATAGAGGAAGATGCCATGTAACTGGGGCAGCTCGGCGACACGGGCGACCAGCAATTTATGCATACGGGCCAGCGCAAGATCGGAGACACCATCCGTCTCCACCCGCTCCACCAGTCCGACCAGCGCCGTATCGGCTTCCTTGATGGTGTCATAGGCATGCTGCGCAACGGATTGCGCCAGATTGGCGCTTTCACGGGCCGCTTCATTCAGCTGCACTTCCCGTGCGCGCAAGGTCATCCATAGCTGGATCGCCAGGAGCGACAGGCACACCAGCACGACAAAGGAAATGGCCAGCGGCAGCAGGGAAAAACCACGAAAACCTGCTCCCAACAAGCGTGGCGGCAAGCTGCGTGACCTGGTCATGGAGGCACTCCCGGATTGATATCCGGCAAAGTGTGCACCAAATAAGCAACAACATACTCACCTATTGTCACAAGCAGCCATGAAGAACACACTTGCTCGATAACATCTCTTCGTCGCCATGGCATCGAAGAATCCCGCTCCAGCCCGCCATAGTTTGTGATACCGCAATTCCAGAGGGAAAGGAATGCGAAACAATGCAAGTTCCCTCAGCCGGAACGCAATCCCCCATCCCTCGCCGCAACGGCGTACACTGGCCCATCTTCCATCAACGCATTGGTCCATCGTGAAACTATCGCGCTTTATTACCGCCCATCTGGAGCAGATCCTGGAGGAGTGGGAACTTTTCGCCAGGTCGCTCCCCATTCCTGGAGCCGCCATCTCGAAAGCAGAATTGCGCGATCATGCAAAGCAGATGCTGCAAACCATCGTGCGCGACATGGACGTCATCGAGAATGCGGCGCAGCGGAAAAAGAAGTCGACCACGGGCGTGTCCGAAATAGAAGGCGAGGAAACGGCGGCCGCCACGCATGGCTCCCTGCGCCAGCAGATCGGCTTCACGCTGCCGCAGCTGACGGCGGAGTTTCGCGCGGTGCGGGCCAGCGTTCTGCGGCTGTGGATGGCACAGGTGTCGGTGGCGTCGAAGACGGCAACGGAAGACATCCTGCGCTTCAATGAAGCGATAGACCAGGCACTGCAGGAATCGGCCATCCGCTATTCGCAGCAGAGCGACCGCACCCGCAATACCTTTCTCGCCATCCTCAGCCACGATCTGCGCAGTCCGCTGACCACGATGACGATGGCAGGCGCGCTGCTGAGCCGGCAGAGCGCGAGCGCTTCTTCCACGGTACAGATCGGTGCGCGGGTCGCCCGCAGCGCGGCCGCCATGACCACCATGGTGAACGATCTGCTGGAATTCGCCAGGACCCAGCTGGGCGGACACATGCCCGTGTCGCCGACCTTGGGCGACCTGGGGGAAATCTGCAAGACGGCCGTCGAGGATGCCTCGGCCGCTCACCCGCAATGCAAGTTTGAACTGAGCACCACGGGCGAGATGATCGGCGACTTCGATGCGCCCCGCCTGGCCCAGCTGTTTTCGAATTTGCTCAACAATGCCGCGCAATATCGCACCGACGAGCAGCCGGTCACCATCACGGCCTCCGGCGACGCCGATACGGCCGTGGTGCAGGTCAAAAATTTTGGCCGCCAGATCCCGGAGTCCTCGCTGAAGAGCATCTTCGACCCCTTGGTGCAGCTGGCCATTTCCGACGATCACAAGGCACCGAATGCCACCAGCATCGGCCTGGGCCTGTTCATCGCGCGTGAAATCGCCAGCGCGCACGGCGGCACCATCGGCGCCGAGTCGAGCCTGGAATGCGGCACGATATTTACCGTACGCCTGCCCAGGGTATCGCTGAACGAAGGCGCGAACAGCGTCTAGGGGCTGATATCCCGGCAGTGGACGACGTCTTCCGCCGGCGCCCCCCGCCGGGACCGGACCGCCCTACCTGCGGCTGAGCGGCACATATTCTCCCGGCAAGCTGGCCGCTTCCAGCGCATCGGCAAAGGCCAGCAGGAACTTCGCCGGGCCATGGTCCGACACCAGCAGCGAGGCGCCCTTGTGGCGCAGCAGTTTCAGTACTTCCTGCTGGTGCTCCTGGTATTCGCTGGAGTGGCCGTAAAACGTTTGATACATCTCAAGGGTTTCCATGGCCTTGGCGGCCAGGATGAATTCGGGTTTGTCCATCATATCTCCTCTTGATCGGCTCGGAAGCACAGCAGACGCATCGGCCCCCTGTGCGCACGGCCATCACCGCTGGCATGGCCGCACTTCCATCATACGCTTCAATGCCTAAGCCCGGTAAGGCTCGCCCGACAGGATGCCCTGATACTGGCTGAGAGTGGCGCCGAGCTTCAAGCCCTCAGCATCGATATCGTAGAAACGGATATCCTTGCTGTGTCCGCTGCCGCGCACCTTCACCACCGATACCACACGCTTGAACTGGCCTTCAAGCTCGATGTAGCGCTGCATGACGATGGCGTCGGCCAGGAAGGCGTTGCCGTAGGAACTGAAACGCAGCACCGTGTACTGGTCTTCCAGCTCGGCCGTCATCAGCACGGACACGCCCATGTCCGTCAAGGCCGCCACCAGGCGGTACAGCGATTCGCGGAAATCCTCGCGGAACATGGAGGCCAGCGCCATTTCAAAGCCGGACAGCGAGTCGATCACCACGCGCTTGGCCTTCATGCGCGTGATCATGCTCACCAGATCATGCAGGATTTCATCCAGCGACAAATCCAGGGTGCGCGTGTTGATCACGCCGATCTGGCCGGAACTGACGAGGGCATTCAGCTGATGGCTGAGCAGCTGGTTCGGACTTTTCTCGAAGGCGGCGATCACGCCGGGCTCGCCGCAGCGCACGCCTTCGGCGAGAAATTGCGTGGCCAGCACGGTCTTGCCGGAACCGGACGGCCCCACCAGCAGCAGCGAATAGCCGGCCGGCAAGCCGCCGCCCATCATCTGGTCGAGCTCCGGCACGCCCAGCGACAGGCGTTCACTACCGGAGATGCTGACCTTGCCCATGCCGCTGGCCTTCAGCACGGCGCGGGAAAAGATTTCCACGCCATCGTCATTGATGCGGAAGGTATGCGCGCCCAGGCTTTGCGACTGGCCGCGCATCTTGACCACCTGGATCTTGCGCACCATGGCGTCGCGGTGCACGAGCTGCGACAGCCACAGGATGCCGTCGGCAACCGTGAACACGGCGCTCGATTCGGCCTCGGGCGTCAGGTATTCGCCGATCAGGAAGGTCGTGGCCAGCCAGCTGGTCATTTGCGCGCCCAGCTGCTGCACGAAATTCTGCAGGCCGGCGGCCCCCGTGTCCATGGCCTTGGCCGACTGCACCACGGAGCGGAAGGAGTCGACGAAGACGAGGCTGGGCGAGAACGCCTCCACTTCTTCGGCGATGCGCGCCAGCACGCGGTCGAAATCGCCTTCCAGCAAGTCAGCCGACAGATTGACAAACTTGATCGACTGGTTGATCTTTTCCACATCGAAAAAGGGAAACTGCTGCTGATAGCGCAGCATCTTCAGCGGTGGCTCGCCCAGGACCGTGAAAAACAGCGCCTTGCGCTCCGGCGTGGCCAGAGAAAACATGATCTGGTGCGCCAGCGTCGTCTTGCCGCTGCCGGGCGTGCCCGCCACCAGGTTGAAGGAAAATTCCGGTATTCCGCCGCCCAGCAGTTCGTCCAGCCCTGGCACGCCAGTAGCCAGGCGGTGGATGGTGACTTTGTTCATTCGTTCGGCTCCGTTCCAGCATTATTCACAACGTCATCACCCCAGGCTTTGAGGAGGATGCTATTCGTTAAGAGTTCGCCAATTAGTAAAATAAGGGTATTGATGAAGTGCATCAACATCGCCGTGCTTGCCGCGCAGGCGACGGTGTCCGCCTGTCCCTGCAAACTGGCGCGCAAGGCGGTCATGGCAGCTTCCAGCGCTTGCGGCGGATGGGGCGTCAGCCAGCTGAACTGTTTCTGACTCTGGTGCAGGCTGCGGGCATACATCGACTCCACGCCCCGCTCACCAATGATCTGATTCAATTCAGTGGCCAGCTGCTCCCAAAGGCGAATACTGACGTCTACCACCGCACCTGGCTCGCGTAACAGCGCGTGTTCTATCCTGCGCTGCCGCTGTTCATGGACTGTGGCCATAATCGGATCTTTTCTCTGCGGTTTCGGTGCATGGACCATGTTTAAAAAAGCATCAGGACTCCCTCGCCTGTCAGCGGGGAGCCTTTGCCGTGATTATTTTCGACAAAGCGTCGATATTGATGGGTTTTACCAGGTAATGGTCAAACCCAGCCTGCCCGGCGCGGTCGAACTCGCCAAGCTGGCTGTAGCCGGACGCGGCGACAAAGCATGGCAGCGGCGCCACCAGGGCCGCGCGCGCCGAACTGATGACCTGAAAGCCATCCATGCCCGGCAAGCCGATATCGCAGACGATCACATCGTAGGGCGCATCGAGCGCGGCGCGCAAGCCGCTGGGGCCGTCATTGCGCACGTCGACATGGTGGCCGTCCTGCGTCAGCAGCAGCGCCAGCATTTCAGCCGCATCGGCATTATCCTCGATCAGCAGTATGCGGCGCGGCGCGGCATGCGCCGCATGTTCCACATGCAAGTCCTGCGATGGCGGAGCCAGCGACGACAAGGGCAACTGCAAGACAAACTGGCTGCCGAAGCCGACCCCGGCGCTGAACACATCCACGGTCCCGCCATGCAGCTGGGTAATGATGCGCACCAGCGACAGGCCGATGCCCAGGCCGCCCTGCGCCCGTTCCAGCGAACGGAAGCCCTGGGTAAACAGGTCGAAGATGAAGGGCTGGATATCGAGCGCGATACCGGCGCCATCGTCGTTGACGGCAATTTCCACCAGATTATCGTGACGCCTGACGACGATATCGATATGGCCAAACTCGTGCGTGAATTTGCTGGCATTGATGAGCAGGTTGGCAAACACTTGCGTCAGGCGCACCAGATCCCCTTCGATCACCAGCGGTTCGCTCGGCACGCTCACGCTCAGCACCTGCTGGCGCTGGCTGATGCTGGTCTGGCCCACTTCCATAGCGCTGGCAAGGATGTCGCTCAGCAGGATGGGTGCCAGCTGCAAGGTGATCTTTCCGCTGCTGACGCGCGAAGCGTCGAGCAAGTCGTCGATCAGGCGCGCCATGTGCGCCACCTGGCGGCCGATCACGCCATGCACGTGGGCCAGCTGGGGATCGAGGTCGACCTTCTTGGCCAGCAAGTCATTGGCCATCGCCAGCGGCTGCAAGGGATTGCGCAACTCATGCGCGAGCATGGCCAGGAATTCCGTCTGGCGCAAGGTCGTCGCTTCGGCGGACGCCTGCATATCCTGTGCGCCAAACGTTGCCAGCACGAGATTTTGATTGGCTTCGCGCAACTGCATGATCAACAGGCCGAAGGCGTCGGATTTATCCTTTTCCTGCACCTGCATCTTGGCCATGATCAACAATTGATTGATCGTCTCGCGCAGCAGCTTGACTTCACGGCAATGCAAGGCATGCAGATTGTTCTCGGAAGGCGACTGCTGGGGCACATCCTCAGGATCCGGCGAGAGTGCTGTGTGGTGCATGGTGACGGTGTACGGCCTGTGGGGGCCGGCCTCAAGGACAACTCTTCGTTCCGCGGCGTTCACTCAGACCTCGCCGCGCACGCCAGCTCTATTGCTGCATACGGTGTATTGCTTTCTATCCGAACACGATACCCTATTTCCCTTACCAAATGAAAGCATTAGATTACTTATCGTCAACAGTGCGCAGGGGTAGCACGTAATTGGCCAGCTGCCAGCCCATGGCCAGGGCCGATTGCTCCGCCTCGTGCTGCGTGCTGCGATTTTCCAGATTGGCTTGCCGGACATCTTCAAAGCCGCACTTGCTCAGAACCAACTGTCCCTGCCAGCATCCCTCGGGCAGCTCGCAGGCGTAGGCCGTGATCAGGAAGCCGTTATGGGTGGTGGGATTCGCATAAGACATGAGGCCTCCGTGGGGTTGCCAGCGCCGCCGTGCACCAGAAGCACGGCTGTCATTTCAGTATAGTCAGACTTAGTGTAACCGCAATGCGGCCCGAATCGCATTTAAATCAAGCACATACGCATCAGGCCGCTTGATATGGCCCGCACGCACGCATTGGCAGCGTTTGGCATCCTGTGCAAAAATATGCCCCTCGATACCCTCCCCCGCATTGCCATATGGACCCATACCATTTCCTCGTTGGCGAATTCAAGAAAAACACCCCCTTCATTGCCGCCACGGCCAGCGCGCAGCTGTTCGCCTGGTTCGCGCAGATCGGCGAACCCGTCGAGCGCTACGGTAACAAGCGCGGCAAGATCGTCAAGTTCTCACAGCGCAATTACGAGAAGATGCTGTTCGCGCCAGAGAACGACGGCATCGGACTGCTTTCGCCGCGCATCGTGCCGCCCGACGAGGCTTACGAGGCCGTCAACTGCGACGCGCAGGCCATGTATTTATCGGGCTCGGAGCTGGTTCTGTCCATACGCGCCAGCAAGCTTGCGCTGGCGCCGTTGTTCGACACCGCGCGGGCCATACCCGGCCTGTTTGAGCATTGCGAATATGTGTACTGCTACGCTGAAACGCAGGGCTATGGCACCGGCTACGCACTCGGCTACCGGCAGCTCGATGAGGCCCATCCGATGACCTTTGGCACTCCTTGCCCCGCAAATAACTGGGCCGCCATCAAGCGGCGCGGGCTGCAAGATTCGCACCTGCGCGATGTCTATCCCATCAATGGTTTCACGCAAGCCAGACTGGATGCGCTGCCGCCCGAGCGCCGCCGAGCGCTGCGCGACGCGATGCAGGCGTATGGCCGCTGCGAAGAGCATGCCGGCCTCACCTTCTGGTACCTGCCGCCCGGGGAACTGGAGGCCGTCCGCACCGCACTCAACGCACACGCCATGCTGGGCGCGTACGTCAACAATTGATACCCATGAGCACACATTTATCGCTGCACTGCTATCTGCAGGACGCCGCCGCCGAGCGGCCCTTGCCCTGCTCCGACGTGACTATCCAGGCCGACCCGGCCACCCTGCGCGCCATCGCCCGCTTCCTGCTGGCCAGCGCGGACACCTTTGAGCAGGCGCAAGACCGGGCCGGCATGCACGCCCACCTGCAAGACGAGTGGGACGGCTGGCAGGACGACTTCCCCGACCTGGTCGTGGTGGCGGCCTAGGTGGCAGCCTAGCCCGGCGCCCGCGTCCGCGCGCGTCGGGTAACATACGCCACCTTTGCCACACAGAGAACACCCGATGCCCGATTTCCGAACCGCCCTGCCGGCGCTGCGCGCCGCCGTGCTGACCGCCGCGCTGGCCAATTTGTCCGCCTGCGCCAGCCCGCCCGCGCACGAGACGCTGTTCCTCGCCACCACCCTGACGCCCGCGCACTCGTTCACCAAGGGCGTCGAAGGCCCGGCCGTGGATGCGGATGGCAATATCTATGCCGTCAACTTTGCGCGCCAGCAAACCATCGGCAAGGTCAGCCCCGCCGGCAGTGGCGAGGTGTACCTGACCCTGCCCGGCACCAGCATCGCCAACGGCATCCGCTTCGGCAGCCGCGGGCAGATGTATTTGGCCGACTACATGGAACACACGATCTACCTGGTCGACCCGACCACGCGCGCGCTCACCATCCACGCGCGCGAACCGCGCATGACGCAGCCGAACGACATCGCCATCACGGCCGATGACGTGCTGTATGCGAGCGACCCGAACTGGAAGGAAAACACGGGTCGCGTGTGGCGCATCGCGCAGGACGGCACGGTGACCCTGGCGCTCGACACCATGGGCACGGCCAACGGCATCGAGGTCAGTCCCGACGGCAAGATCTTGTATGTGAATGAAAGCGTGCAGCGCAATATCTGGATGTATGACATCGCCGCGGACGGCAGCCTGAGCGGCAAGCGATTGCTGATCAAGTTCGACGATTTCGGCATGGACGGCATGCGCGTGGATATCGACGGCAATCTGTACGTGACGCGCTACGGCAAGGGCACGGTGGTCAAACTGTCGCCGCAGGGACGCATCCTGCGCGAGATCAGCGTGCCCGGCGCCAAGCCCAGCAACATCACCTTCGGCGGACCCGATGGCCGCACGGCGTACGTGACGGAAGTGGTGCAGGGGCGGCTGCTGCAATTTCGCGTCGACCGCCCGGGCCTCGAGTGGCAGCGGGCGCGGCAGCATAAAGTAAATGCGGCCAATGCGGCGGCAGCTCCGCCTTCAACTTCTCGAACAGATGGAAGAAGGCGTCCTGCGTATCCTGGTAATCGAGGAAGCCCGCCTTGCGGCTCTTGCCCATGTCCGTCATCACTTCCATCGGCCGGCCCAGGTCGGCATCCGTATGCCACCAGGAGGCGAGGCGGCCGACGTCCGCCTCCACCAGGCCATGCTGCTCCGCGAGGGCGCGCCACTGGGCCGGAGCGTCCTGCATGCGATCGGCCAGCGGCGCCATCGTCTCCGGCAAGTCTACCGCCTCGACGCCGAAGTAGGCGGCCAGGCGCGGCCACAGCCACTTCCAGCGAAACACGTCGCCATTGACGATATTGAAATCTTCGTTGCGCGCGGCCGGGCTGTCCGCCGCCCACGCCAGGTGGCGCGCGATCTGGCCCGCGTCCGTCATGTCGGACAGGCCATGCCACTGCGCGCTTGACCCCGGAAAGACGAAGGGCTGGCCGCTGGCCTTGCACAGGCTGGCATACACGGCCAAAGTTAATCCCATGTTCATGGCATTGCCCAGCGCATAGCCGACGATGGTGTGCGGGCGGTGCACGCTCCACGTGAAGCCGTACTGCGTGGCCGCTTCAAACAGGCGGTCTTCCTGTTCGTAATAAAAATTCTCCACGGGCTGCCGGCCCTGCTCTTCGCGGAACGGCGTGACGGGCACGCTGCCCTTGCCATACGCGTCGAACGGCCCCAGGTAATGCTTGAGGCCCGTCACCAGCGCCGCATGGCGCAGGTGGCCGTTCGGTCCCAGCGCGGCCAGCACATTGGCGACCATGGCGCCATTGACGCGGATGTTTTCCTGCTCGTTCGCCTGGCGCGCCCAGGCCGTGAAAAAGACGTGGCTGGCGTCCAGGCCCGTCAAGGCGGCGTTTACTGCCGCGCCATCCGTGGCATCGAGCGGGAGCGCTGCGCAGCCGGCAGGCACGGGCGTGCGGCCGCGCGAGACGCCCGTCACCCGCCAGCCCTGCGCCAGCAAATGCGTGGCCAGGTTGCTGCCGATGACGCCGCTGGCGCCGATAATCAATGCGTGCTTGTTCATGGGGACTCCCGCCGGTGTAAAGAACCATGATATATCGGACAGAAATTCTTATCCGCGATAGTATTTCACCTTATTCATGAAAAATATTCCGCAATCATGTCCGAACACTTGAAAGGCATCGCGCCATTTCTTGCCACCGCCGACGCCGGCAGTTTCACGAAGGCGGCAGAGCGGCTGCACTTGAGCAGCTCGGCCGTGAGCAAGAGCGTGGCGCGCCTGGAAGCCCGCCTTGGCGTGATCCTGTTCGAGCGCAGCACGCGGCGCTTGCAGTTGAGCAGCGCGGGGCATGCCTATTACGCCACCTGCAAGCGCGTGCTGCAGGAACTGGTCGATGCGGAAAACGTGCTGGCCGAGCAGGAAGGGGAACTGGCGGGCAAGGTGCGCATCGGCGTGCCCGCGTCGTATGGCCGCATGCGCGTGATGCCGGCGCTGATCGCGCTGTGCGAAAAATATCCGCAGTTGCAGCCGTCGATCACCTTCAGCGACCGCTTTGCCGACCTGTTCGAGGAGCGCATCGATATCGCCGTGCGCATCGGCACGCCCGGCAGCTGGCCGCCAACGCTGGGACAGATGGCCTTGGGCGAAGAGCGCCTGATCTTTTGCGCGGCGCCCGCCTACCTGGCGCGGCGCGGCACGCCAGCCGCCATCATGGACCTCGATGGCCACGACTGCATCGCCTACGGCCGCGGCGACGGCACGCCGGCGCCGTGGCTGTTTGCCGGAGAGGACGGGGTGGAACGGCGCGCGGTCCGTCCACGCCTGACGGTGGGCGACGCCGAGGCGCAGACGGCCGCCGTGCTGGCGGGCCTGGGCATCGCGCAGCAGGCGACCTGGCTGGTGCACGAGCACCTGGCCAGCGGCGCCATCGTCGAAGTGCTGCCGGCTTGCGCCACGCCAGGCTTGCCGCTCTCCCTGGCCTGGCCGCTGGCGCGCCAGCTCACTGCAAAGACCGGCACGCTGCTCAAGGAATTGAAGCAGCGCCTGACGATCAGCTGATACGCAGATATAAGACTCAATACAAAACGTTCTTCGCTTCCGGCTGGTCGACATTGGCCTTGGTGACGATCACCACGCCCGTGTTGACGAAGGGCGCGACCTTCTTGCCCTCGATCAGGCTGACGAGGGTCTTCACGCCCAGCGCGCCCATCGAGTAGGAACCCTGCACGGCGGTCGCATACAGCGTGCCATCCTTGACGAAGTTTTTCAGGTCTTCATTGCCGTCGAAGCCCACGGCGATCACCTTGCCGGCCTTGCCCGCCTGCGCGATGGCGCGCCCCATGCCCACGGCCGTCGGCTCATTGGCGCCGAAGATGCCCTTCAAGTCCGGGTTCGAGGCCAGCACGTCGGTCGTCTGGTTCAGCGCCGTGGCCATCTGCGACTGCGAGTAATACGTGCCGACGATCTGCAGCTGCGAGTTCTTTTCGATATAGCGCTTGAAGCCGCCCACCCTGCCCGTCTCGGAACCGGCGCCCGCCACGTAGGACATCACGGCGATCTTGCCCGTCTTGCCGACCTGCGAAATGAGGGCCTTGGCGCTTTGCTCGCCGGCCGCTTCATTGTCGGTCGACAGGAAAGACTGGTAGTAACGCTTGCCGCTGTCGGCCACCAGCGAGTCGATCAGCACCACGGGAATCTTCGCTTCCCACGCCTTCTTCAGGGCCGGCACCAGCGCGTCCGGGTCGGACGCGGCCAGCACGATGCCGGCCACTTTGCGCGTGACGGCGTTTTCCACCATGCTGACCTGGTCGGCGATGGCCGATTCCGAGGCCGGTCCTTGGAAGGTCAGGCTGTAGCCCTTGGCATCGGCGGCGCTGGCCGTGGCGCCCTTCTTGACGTTTTGCCAGTAGTTGGAATTGGTCGTCTTGACGATCACGGCGATCTCGCCCGGAGCGGCGAAGGCGGCGCTGGAGTTCAGGGCGAAGGCTGCGGTCAACAGACCGAGCAAGATGGTATTGAAGGCTTTGATGGTGTTCATTGTCGTCCTCATGTCATTTTAGATTTATGGGTGTGACTACTTTCAGCTGCTGCTTCAGGCGCGGTTGCGCTTCTGATCGATCCAGACGGTCAGCAAGATGACCAGTCCGATAATGATTTGCTGGATAAAGCTCGATACCCCGTTCATGTTCAAGCCGTTGCGCAGGATGCCAATGACGAAGGAACCGATGACGGTGCCGGAAATCGTGCCGATGCCGCCGATCAGCGAGGCGCCGCCGATCACGGCGCTGGCGATGGCATCGAGTTCGTACATCACGCCCTCGTTCGGCTGCGCCGTCACCAGGCGCGACATCAGCACGCAGCCCGTCAGGCCGGACAAGGCGCCGGACAGCGTGTACACCAGCAGGGTCACGCGGCCCACCTTCACGCCCGACAGGCGCGCCGCTTCCGCATTCGAACCGACGGCATAGATATGCCGGCCGAAGGTGGTGCGGCTGAGCATGATGGAGACGGCCACGGCGATCACCGCCATCAGCACCACCGGATATGGAATGCCGGGGAAGACGACTTCGGGAAAGGTGCCGCCCGTGTCGCGCTCGATGCGCCACAGCACGCCGTTGCCCAGTTCCCCGAACGATTCGCCCAGGCCCGAGATGGCGCGCGCGCCCGTCACCTGCAGTGCCAGGCCGCGCGCGATCAGCATCATGCCCAGGGTGGCGATGAAGGGCGGCAGTTTCAATTGCGTGATGCAAAAGCCGTTGACGGCGCCGCACATGGCGCCCACCACGACGCCGCCCAGCATGGCGACCGGCACGGGCACGCCGCTTTTCACCAGCAGCGCGGCGGCCACGCCGGCCAGCGCCAGCACGGAGCCGGAACTCAAGTCGATGCCGCCCGTGATGATGACGCAGGTGGCGGCGATGCCCAGGTAGGCGATCGACGTCACCTGCAAGGCCACGCTCATGCCGTTGCTGACGGAGAAAAAGGCGTTGCTGGTCAGGGAAAACACCAGCAGCAACAGCGACAAGCTGCCCAGCGCGGCGAATTTTTGGATCAGTTCTTTGTTCATTTTTTTAAGCTTTCTGTTTTTAATGGGCTGCCGCCTGGCCAGGGGTGGGATGGACTACGCGCCCCGACGCCAGCTGCATGATCTCTTCCTGCGACGACTCGCGCGTATTGACGATGCCGCTGATGCGCCCTTCATGGAACACGGCCACCCGGTCCGTCATGCCCATGATCTCGGGCAGTTCGGACGTGATCAGCACCACGCCGATGCCTTCCGACGCGAGTTTGTCGAGCAGCTGGTAGATGGCGAACTTGGCTCCCACGTCGATGCCGCGCGTCGGTTCGTCGAAGAAGATGATGGTCGATTCGCGGTACAGCCATTTGCTGATGACGATCTTTTGCTGGTTGCCGCCCGAGAGGTTGCGCGCGATCTGTTTCGAGGTCGGTGTCTTGATGCCGAGCGCCGCGATGTACCTCTGCGCCACCGCCTCTTCCCGGGCGAAATCGATGAAGCCGAAACGGTTCGCCAGCCCCGATACATTGGTCAGTGTCAGGTTGGCCGCCACCGACATGCGGATGGCCAGGCCGTGGCTCTTGCGGTCTTCCGACAGATAGGCGATGCCGTGTCCGATGGCGTCGATGGGGCTGGTGATCGATACTTGCGTGTCGCCCAGGTGGATCGCGCCGCCGGTGAGGGGGTCGGCGCCGAAGATGGCGCGCGCCACTTCCGTGCGTCCCGCGCCCATCAGGCCGGAAAAGCCGAGGATCTCGCCGCGCCGCAAATCAAAGCTCAGCGGGCCGAAAACATCCTTGCGGTGCAAATCGGTCACGCGCAGCAGCACGTCAGCGGTCGGCTTCGAGACGCGGTCGGGAAACTTTTCATCGAGGGTGCGGCCCACCATCCTGGCCACGATGGCGTCCAGGCTCGTGCTGGCGAAATCGTCGGTGCAGACGAATTTCCCGTCGCGCAGCACCGTCACCCTGTCGATGATGTGCTGCATCTCCTCCAGCCGGTGCGAGATGTAGACCACGCTCACGCCGTTGCGCTTGAGTTCATTGATAATGTCGAACAGCTGGCCCGTCTCGCTTTGCGTCAGCGAGGACGTCGGTTCGTCCATGATCAGCACTTCCGTATTGAGCGACAGCGCCTTGGCGATTTCCACCATCTGCTGCTGCGCGCAGGACAGGTTCTTGACCAGCTGGCGCGGGTCGATGCGCAGTTTCAAGCGGTCCAGCAGGGCTTGCGCATTGGCGCGCATCTTCTTGCGGTCGATGAAGATGCCGCGCACCGGTTCGCGCGCGAGGAAGATATTCTCCGCCACGCTCAGGTGCGGGATCAGGTTCAGTTCCTGGTGGATGATGGCGATGCCGGCCGCCTCCGCCTCCACGCTGCTGGCAAAACTGCACACCTTGCCCTTGTAGACCAGTTCCCCCTCGTCGGCCTGGTACACGCCGCTCATCACCTTCATCAGGGTGGACTTGCCGGCGCCGTTTTCGCCGCACAGCGCATGCGCCTCGCCCTTGCGCAGGCTGAAGCTGACGTTGTCGAGCGCCAGCACGCCGGGAAAGCGCTTGCTGACCTTGTTCAGCGCCAGTATCTCTTCGGATTGATTCATGGTGTGTCTCCTCCACTCCACTGCCATAGGCCGGCGCGCCGATGTCTGAGCACCTTGGCGGCACGCCGGTCAGAAATTCGCTTAACCGTCGATCAGCTGCGGATTCCATGCATGCACAGTCTGCCGCTGTTCGCCCAGGCCGTCGATCCCCAGGCGCATGGTATCGCCCGGCTTCAGGTACACGGCCGACGGCTTTTGTCCCATGCCCACGCCGGGCGGCGTGCCGGTGCTGATGATGTCGCCCGGGTACAGGGTCATGAAGCGGCTGATGTAGCTGACCAGATTGGCCACGCCGAAGACCATCGTTCTGGTATTGCCGTCCTGGACGCGCTTGCCGTTCACTTCCAGCCACAGGCCCAGGTTTTGCGGGTCCGCCACTTCGTCGGCGGTCACCAGCCAGGGGCCGATCGGGCCGAAGGTGTCGCAGCCCTTGCCCTTGTCCCACTGGCCGCCGCGCTCCAGTTGATATTCGCGTTCGGACAAATCGTTCACCACGCAATAGCCGGCCACGTGCGACAGCGCCTCCGCCTCGCTCACATAGCGCGCGGTGGTGCCGATCACCACGCCCAGCTCCACTTCCCAGTCGCTTTTCCGCGAGTCCTGCGGCATCACCACGGCATCGTGGGCGCCGATGATGGCGCTGCTGGCCTTCATGAACAGCACCGGCTCCGGCGGCACGGCCATGCCCGATTCGGCCGCATGGTCGGCATAGTTCAAGCCCACGCACAGGAACTTGCCCACGCCCTTCCACGGCGGCGCGATGCGGCCAGGGTTGGCCACCACCGGCAGGCTGTCGATATCGACGGCGGCCAGGGTCGCCAGGCCATCTTTGCCCAGGGTCGCGCCCGTGATATCCGACAGCACGCCGGACAGGTCGCGCACGGCGCCATGCGCATCGATCAAGCCTGGTTTTTCAGCGCCCTTGGCGCCATAACGCATCAGTTTCATGTGGTTCTCTCGTTGTAGTGATTAATTTGACCAACCGCCATCGATGACGTGCGTCATGCCGGTGGTGAAGGCGGATTCGTCGGAAGCCAGATAGACGGCCAGGGCGGCGATTTCCTCTGCCCTGCCGACTCTGCCCATCGGCTGGCGCGCGACAAACGCGGCTTGCACGGTTTCCACGCTGACGCCAGTGGCTTCGGCTTGCGCCGCAATGCGTTCCTGCAGCGAGGGCGATTCGATGGTGCCGGGGCAGATCGCATTGCAGCGGATGCCGCGCGTGACAAAGTCCGCCGCCACCGACTTGGTCATGCCCACCACGGCCGCCTTCGAGGTGCCGTAGATAAAGCGGTTCGGCGCACCCTTCACGCTCGACGCCACCGACGCCATATTGACGATGGAGCCGGCGCCCCTGGCCAGCATGCCGGGCAGCACGGCGCGCATCAGCCGGTACATGGAGCGGGCGTTGATGTCGATGGAGCGATCCCAGGCGGCGTCGTCGCAATCGAGGATGGTGCCGCCGTCGACGAAGCCGGCACAGTTGAACAGGATATCGACGGGGCCGATCTCGTCGACCAGCGCGGTGATGGCCGCGCCATCGGTGACGTCGAGCAGGCGGATGGCGCAGCCCGTCGCTTCCTTCAGCGCGTCAAGCTGCGCCTGGTTAATATCGGTGGCGATCACGGTCGCGCCTTCGCGCACGAACGCTTCGGCCGTGGCGCGGCCGATGCCCTGGCCGGCGGCGGTGAGCAGGGCGATTTTGCCTTGTAGTCTGGCGGTCATGTTGTCTCCTTTTATTTTTTGACCCAACACCTTTAACTGCTGGGGTCAGACCCGGCGGGTCTGCCTCCGGATTCTTGCTAAGCGAGGTAGAAAACCTGCTCCATCATCGCCCAGTGCTCGCCCTCGGCGCGCGAAGCCAGGGGCAGCTGGCATGGGGCGCAGAAGGTCCACCAGCGCTGCGTTTCCGGGTCGGCGGCGATGGCCGCCATGTCGGCGTCAAAATCGTCGCCGTGGTATTCCCAGTAGCCGAACAGCAGGTTTTCCGGTTCGCGCAAAAAGATCGAATAATTGCCGACATGCGCCGCCGCCAGTGTGGCCAGCACCTGCGGCCAGACGGCGGCGTGCAGGGTCTTGTATTCGGCGATGCGCTCCGGCGCGATGCCGATGACCATGCCCATTCTTTTCATGGCGTTTCCTCGTCGATGTCGTAAAAGCGCAGTGCATTGAGTCCGAAAATAGCGTCCCTGTCCTGCTGCCCCAGATGCGCCAGCAGCGCCTCGCCGGCGGCCAGCCACGCCGCAAAGCCGCCGGCCAGGTCCACCACGGGCCAGTCGCTGCCCCAGATCACGCGCCGGGGGCCGAATACTTCCAGCACATGGGCGACATAGGGGCGCAGGTCGTCCACGTTCCAGCCGGGCCGCGCTTCCGTCACCAGCCCGGACAGCTTGCAGTGCACGTTCGGCAGCGCGGCCAGCTGCGCCATGTCTTCGCGCCAGGCGCCGAAGGCGGCATCGGCTATCGGCGGCTTGGCCGCATGGTCGATCACGATGGGAAGCAGCGGATAATCGCGGGCGCAACGCAGCAGCGCGGGCAAGTGGCGCGGCAGCACCAGCGCGTCCAGCCGCAAGCCGTGTTCCACCATGGCGTTCAAGGCCGGCGCCAGCGCGGGATCGGCGATCCATGCCTCGTCGTCGAGGTCTTGCAGCATGGGCCGCAAGCCTTTGAGCTTCGGTTGCGACGCCAGGCGGGCGATGCTGGCCGGCGCGTCGGGCGCCAGCAGCTCCGTCCAGCCGACGACGGCGCGGATGAAGCTGTGTTTTTCCGCCAGCGCCAGCAGCCAGTGCGTATCGTCTTCGGACGGCAGCGACTGCACCAGCACGGTGCCGGCGACGCCGTGCGCGGCCAGCAGGGGTGCCAGGTCGGCGGGCGCGAAGTCGCGGTGGATGGCGGCCAAGGATGGCGGCGGCCAGCTGCCGGCGCGCGCGGCCAGCTGCCAGAAATGCTGGTGGGCGTCGAGGCGCATCATGCGGCCACTCGCGCAGGCAGAGGCGCACGCGCATCGAGCAAGTCCGCTTCCCGCAGCGCCTGCCACAGGGCGTCGGGCAGCGGCGCGGCGAACCAGTCCAGGTTTTGCCGCAGCTGCGCCAGGTCCTGGCCGCCCGGGATGCACGAAACGACGGCCGGATGGGCGAGCGGAAACTGCAGGGCGGCAGCCTGCAGCGGCACGCCGAATGCGCGGCAGACGGCGTCCAGGCGCGCCACGCGCTTGAGTATCGCGGCCGGCGCATCGGCGTAATTGAATTTGCCATTCCCGGCCAGCACGCCCGAGTTGAACGGGCCACCGATCACGATGGCGTTGCCGCGTTCCACGCACAGGTCCAGCAATGGCGACAGCGACGCCTGTTCCAGCAAGGTGTAGCGGCCGGCCAGCAGGGTGCAATCGAGGTCGAATTCCGCCATCGCGCGCAGCACGATCTCGCATTCGTTGACGCCGAGGCCCACGGCTTTCACCTGCCCGCTGGCGCGCAGCTGGTCGAGCGCGCGAAAGCCGCCGCCGGCCGTCAGCTGGCGCCAGTAGTGCTGATCGTGTTCGCCATGCGTGACCTTGCCGATATCGTGCACGAACACCATGTCGATGCGGTCGAGCCCCAGTCGCTGCAGGCTGTCGTCGTGCGAACGCAGCACGCCGTCATACGTGTAATCGTAATGGGGGCGGAACGGCAGCGGCGCGGCAAAGCCGTCGTCGCCGGGGCGCACGGAGGCGTCGGGCCGCATCAGCCGTCCCACCTTGGTGCTGACGACAAAATGATCGCGGGGCCGCTCGCGCAGCGCCGCGCCCAGCCGGTGTTCGGACCGGGTATAGCCGTAGAACGGCGCCGTGTCGAAGTAGCGCACGCCGGCCTCCCACGCGCCATCCAAAGTGGCGCGCGCCTGCGCGTCGCTGACGGGCTGGTACAGGCCGCCCAGCGGTGCGCAGCCCATGCCGACGCAGGGCAGCGAGAGGCCGCCGCGCGGCAGGGTACGCAATTGTGTGACGTCCATGAACTCGGTCCTCAAGCAGCGCGCAGCGGGAAGCAGCCTGGCCCCACCGCGTCGAATTGTTTATAGGTCAGCACGAACTCCTGGTGGCCCAGGTCTTCCGAGCGGCTCGGTTCCCCATTGGCCACGTTCAGCACAGCGGCGACGATCTCCGCGCCCACTTCTTCCAGGGTGGCTTCGCCCGTGAGGATCTT
Organism: Janthinobacterium rivuli; assembly: GCF_009208735.1. GTDB lineage: Bacteria > Pseudomonadota > Gammaproteobacteria > Burkholderiales > Burkholderiaceae_D > Janthinobacterium. Next base: position 257,865 of record NZ_WFLJ01000007.1, read on the forward strand.
GCCGGCGTTGATATCCATGTCGTCGGCCAGGCGCTCGAAGGTTTGCGGATTGGCGCATACCTTGATGACGGGCGAAATCGCCGAGCCCACCACGGAGCCGCGGCCCGTCGTGAACAGGGTGACGTGGGCACCGCAGGAAATGAGTTCGACGATTTCCGCGTTGTCCGACACGTTCGGGAAACCGAAGCGCGGCTCGCCGTCCGGCACCACGTCGAGCAGGTACAGGCCGCCGCCGGCCGGCTGGTCGCCCGGTTTCAATATGCCGACAATGGGCGAGGAACCGCTCTTGGCGTAGGCGCCCAGCGACTTTTCTTCCTGCGTGGTGAGGCCGCCATCAGCGTTGCCCGGCGAGAAACTGCCATGGCCCATGATGGTGTAGTAGCGCGCCGCCTTGGCCACGGTATCGACGATGGCATTGCCCAGCTCCGGGCTCACGGCGCGCCGCTGCATGTGGTATTCGCAGCCTACCAGCTCGCCCGTCTCCTCGAAGATGCAGGGGCTGCCGGCCGCGATCAGGGTGTCAAACGCCACGCCGACGGCCGGGTTGGCGCTGATGCCGCTGGTGCTGTCGGAACCGCCGCAGATGGTGGCGACGACCAGTTCGTCGATGCCCATCGGCACGCGCTCCTGCCGCGCCAGGTGTTCCAGCGCCCAGCCTATCCATTCGACGCCGCTGCTCACGCTGGGACGCGTGCCGCTGTTTTCCTGGATGGTGATCGTGTGCACGGGACGGTCGCTGTCGGCCACCGCGCTGGAGAGACCATACTTGTTGAATCCTTCGCAGCCCAGCGACACCAGCAGCACGGCGCCCACGTTCGGGTGCGTCAGCAAACGGCGCATCACCTGGTCCGCGTATTCGTTCGGGAAGCAGCCAGTAAAGCCGATCAGGTGCACGGGCTGGCCGGGAAAGGCGTTGACCATCAGGCGCGCCACGTGGTGCGCGCATTCGACCATATAGGCCACCACCACGATATTGCGGATGCCCTTGCGGCCATCGGCGCGCAGGTAGCCCGACAGGGCGGGAGTCGTCACGGGAGCGTTCATGCTTGGTCGTCCTTGTCCAGGAAATGGTGGCCGTCCTGGCCCAGGGTAAACGTGGGGATGTAATCGCTTGCCAGGTTGTGCGTGTGGATATGCGCGCCGATGGCGACGGGGGCCGTGATGCTGCCGATCAGGGCGCCGTAGCGCAGCACCTTGTCGCCCACGGCCAGCGCGCGGCGCGCCACCTTGTGGCCGATCTGGATGTCTTGCGCCAGGGTGACTGGCAGGCCATCGATGGCGACGACGTCGCCGCTGGCCAGGGCCGTCCTGGCGATCAGGCAGTTATCCTCGGGCGACATCAGCAGCAGGCTGGCAGCTTGGGAAGCGAGGCTCATGGCGCACCCTCCCCTGCCAGGACGGCTAGGCGCCCGGCTGGCTCAGTTTTTCGCGCGTGCCGATCGATGACAGCATGGTGCGGCGCGAGGAATCGAGGTGCGAGCGCATGGCATCGAGCGCCTTCGGTATGTCGTGCTCCGCCAGCGCGCGCAGGATCGCCAGGTGCTCCTGCACCGCGTACTGGTTGCGGCCCTTTTCCTCGCCCTTGTCCCACTGGTAGTGGTAGTGGAAGACAAACGAGACGATATCGTAGAAGCCCTGCGCGAAGCGGTTGTTCAGCAAGCCGATCAGGAAGGTGTGAAACTCGCGGTCCAGCGCCGGAAACGCGTTGTGGCGCGTGTCTATCCTGGCCGCCAGCTTCTCGTGCTGCTTGATCAGCCGCGCCAGTTCCGCATACGCCGGATCGCCATGCGGCAGGTGCGCAAACTGCTCCACGGCCGCCATCTCGAACATGCGCCGCATGTCCGCCAGCTCGGTGGCGAACGAGCGGTCGAACGCGCACAGGCGCCAGCCGCCGCGCGGTTTCTTTTCGATCAGGCCGAAGCGCGAAAAGCCGATCAAAAATTCGCGCACGCTGACGGTACTGGCGCCCGCCTCGCGCGCCAGCTCCGCTTCCGAGAATTCCGCGCCGGGCGGCATGTCGCGTTGGTACACGCGCTCCATCAGCACTTGCTGGATGCGCTCGGCCCCCGACTGCAATTCGGAGATATCGAAGTAGTCGCCCGGTATGGGCTTCCTCAGCAAGCGCCGGTCCGCCGGGCTGCCGATCAGCCGCCGCGTCGACAGGTAGGCGATCGCGCTGCGGATCGCCGTGCGGCTGCCCTGGCAGATGGTGGTCAGGAACTGCTCCGTCGGCAGCATCTCGCCCACTGCGACATTCTCGGCGAGAAATTGCAACAGCAGATTGGTACTGCGCTTGAAGACGGTGGCGGGTTTGGACATGGATGAATGAACGCGCTATGCCAGCGAAAGGGAAAGTGGATGAGTGGGCCATTTTAGTCGATATCGGATTGGATCGGCATGCCAAAAAAGAAACAAGCGCGCTGAGCGGGGCGTTCACGGCTGCGCTCCCGGCGCCAGCATGGCGCGCAGGCGCGGCTGCGCCAGGGCGGGACAAAGCTGCCGCGCCAGCGCCGCCACGGGCGCCACGCGGCGCTCGATCTTGCCGGCGTGGTGCTGGGCGATGTCGGCCAGGCGGTGCGCGAGGAAGGGATTGGCGAAGCGTTCCCTGACCTGCGCCACGTAGGCCAGCGCGGCGTCGCCCTGCGGCGCACCCATGGCGGCAAACACGGGCAGAACTTCCTCATGCCACACGGCTTCCAGCGCGGCGCGCATGGCGTCGTCGTCCATCGCCTCGCGCACCGTCATGCCGGCCGGGCTGCCCCGGTCCATCCACAGCTGCGCCAGATAGGTGTGGCCCAGGTTGAGCAGGAACAGCTTGCGCTGTTCATATTCGCGCAGGCTGCCCGTCAGCACAAGCTGCGGGTGGCGGCACGGCAGCAGCATGCCTTCCTGCGCCTCGATGGCCCACAGGGCATAGGGTTCGGCCACCGCGCCTATCGGTTCGATCGGTTCGGACACGATGCGGTCGACGAGGGAATTGATCCACAGGCAGCCCGTTTCCAGGTAGCCGATGAACGCGGCATCGCAGCGCCACCGCCGCGCCAGTGTCACGATCACCTGGCGCAGTACATGACCGTTGTCGGCCACCAGTTCGCACGGAAAAATCGAGATGGGCGCGGCGCCGGCCAGGAAGCGGCCGTGCAGCAGCACCAGCAGCTTGGCGGGAAAGCTGGCGGGGACGCTATCGCCGTCGAGCATGCCGGCGTGGTCGGCGTCATCGAGCCGGTAGCCCGTGTCGCCCGTATTCGAGAGGATCACGCGCGCGGCCACGGCCGCCGCGCGCACCTGGCGCCAGTCGCTGCCGGCTTGCCACGCTTGCGTGACGGCGTGGGCACGGCGCTCTTCATCGACTTGCGCGCCGTCCTGCCAGCCGCGGATGCGCACGGGATAGCCGCCGGCCGCGCGAAACGCCGCCACCCTCGCCGCGCCCTGCGCGCTGCTGGTCGTTTGCACGATGGTCACATGGCCCAGCGCCTGGCCTGACTTGGCCGCTTCGCTGACGAACAGGTCGGCGTGCGCCTGCAGGAAGCGGCTGGTGCCAAATTGAAGGATGGGATTGAGATCGCTCATCTCAGACCTCGACGATGGCCTTGATGACGCCCGCCTCGGGCTGCATCCAGCGATCGAGCACGCCGGTAAATTCGTCGAGCGTGGTGCGGTGGGTATTGAGCAGCGCGGTGGGCACTTTCCCCGCCTTCATGGCCGCCACCACTTCCTCGAAATCGTCGACGGTGGCGTTGCGGCTGCCCAGCAAGGTCGTTTCGCGCTTGTGGAATTCCGGGTCGGAAAACGACAGGCGGTCGCGCACGATGGACACCAGCACATAGGATCCGCCGTGGGCGACGAATTCCAGACCCCGCTCCATGGCGGCGATGTTGCCGGTGGCGTCAAACACCACGTCGAAGAATTCGCCGCCGGTGGCCTGCGCCAGCTGCTCCTTGTCGCCCTCGCCCAGCGCCACCGTGCGGGCGATGCCCAGCGCCTCGCGGCAGAACTGCAGGCGGTCGGCGCGGCCGTCGAGCACCGTCACGTCGGCGCCTTTCAACGATGCGAACAGCATCACGGCCATGCCGATCGGGCCGGCGCCCACCACCAGCACGCGCTTGGCCGCATCGACCGCGCCGCGCTTGACGGCATGCGCGCCGATGGCGAGAAATTCGATCATGGCCGCGTCGTCGAGCGAGATGCCTTCCGTCTTGAAGACGAAGCGTTCGGGCAGCGCCAGGTATTCGGTCATGCCGCCGTCGCGGTGCACGCCCAGCACTTCGATGCGGGTGCAGCAGTTGGTCTTGCCCTGGCGGCAGGCCACGCAGCTGCCGCAGGACAGGTAGGGCATCACGTAGACCTGGTCGCCCACGGCCAGGCGCGAGCCGGCTGGGGCGCTGTCGATATGGCCGGACAATTCATGCCCCATCACGCGCGGATAGCTGAGGAAAGGCTGGGTGCCGCGGAAGATATGCATGTCGGTGCCGCAGATGCCGACGCGGCGTATGCGCAGCAGCACTTCGCCCTCGCCGGGCACGGGCACGGGGCGCTGCTCCATGCGCAAACTGCCGGGCGTATCACAAACGATACTTTTCATCATGGTCGTCTCTCTCGCCGACCGGATCTTGCCGGCGGCATATTATATTTAACGTACAAACCAACTGTGAAAAAAAATCCGTCTGCGCGGATTGTCTTTCCAGCCCTGCCAAGCCCCCATCTTGCTGCGCCGCACAACGATTACTCCATCATGCCTCCTGGCCCGAAGCTCCATGTTTTGCTGAAGTCGTCGTTCGGTTTTATAAATATACCGTACAAAAAAATGAAGGTCAACGGATTCTTTTTGGCTATGTCACCGTCAAGTGTGGGAACGCTCCCAGCGTTGCCTTCAATAACGTTTCGGGTGAACGGATGCGTCTGGCGTCGAGTATCCAGCGCCAGCCCAGATAGTTCTGCAGATAGCGCGTCGCCACGCCGTGAAACGGCCTTAACCATTCGCGCAGGCGGCTGTGATACGCATTGACGTTCTGCACGTGGGCGGCGCCGTGTACACGGATGCCGGCGCGCAAGTTGACGGCCTCGTGGCTGAGGCCCGCTTCCCGCGCAAAAGCCCGGTAGGCGGCATGGCCATCCGTGACCAGCAGGATATCCTTATCGATGACAGGCAACAAACAGCGGTGCAGTTGCGCCTTCGTCAGTGTGCCCCTGCCTGTGACGAAATCGAGGGTCTGGCCCGTGCGGTCGCGCGCCACCAGGATGCAGACTTGCTCGTTCGATATGCCGCGCCGCTGCGCATGGCCGCCCCGGCGGCGGGCCGGACGCGTCATCTGCCTGGATCCCTTTTCCGATTCCAGCACATATAACTCGTCAGCCTCGGCGATGCCATGCAGGCCATACGGCCGGTCCGTCTTCGCGACGCTGAGAAAACGGTGGCGCCAGCGAAACGTGGTGTTGCGGTGCACGCCCAGATGTAACGCCGCCTTGCGCACGGAATCCGATGCAAGCAGGCAATCGGCATACGCGAGCCACAGCGATTTATGGCGCAGGCGAGCCAGCGGCGTGCCGGTGAGCGCATTGAAAGTGCGCCCGCAAGGCACGCAGCGGTAGCGCTGCAAGCCGTGCGCATGGCCATGCCGATGCAGGTGGGACGAGTGGCAAGCTGGGCACGCCAAGCGCGATTGCGCCACGTCCTCCAGCAGCGCGACGGTCGCGTCGAGTGGCGTGTTGCCACGCAGCAGGGCCATGCCTGCCTGCCGCTGGCGCTGGTTCAACTGCGCAAACTGCGCGATAAAGCTGATCCATTCGGCTGGCTGCATGATTTGCTCCCTGTGCGGTGGGTATGCAGATTCAGACAACTCAGCCAAGCGAAGATTCCGGCATTTCCCCTATTTGCCGATGACAGAGCCTTCTTTTTCCGGTTTTTCCGGGTCCTCTGCTACATTTCTGCTTGACCCTGACGTAGCGTCAGGCGCCATCGTGGTTGCACGTACTGAAGACAAGGAGAAGACGATGCTGTTGAAAATCGGTGAACTGGCCAGGCTCACGGGCTTGAGCGTGCGCACCCTGCACCATTACGACAGCATCGGCCTGCTCTCGCCTTCGGCGCGCACGCAAGCTGGCTACCGTCTGTACCAGCACGGCGACATGGACCGGCTGCACCGGATCATGGCGCTGCGCAAGTTCGGGCTGTCGCTGGCCGATATCGCCAACGCCCTCGCCGGGCCGGATCTTCCCTTGCACTCCATCGTGGCGCAGCAGATCGCCATGCTGGAGCGCCAGATCGCGCAGGCGTCCACCTTGCGCGAACGTCTGTGCACCCTGCAGGCGCAACTGGCGCAGGGGCAGACCCCGGAACTGGCCGAGTGGCTCACCACTATGGAGTTGATGACCATGTACGACAAATACTTTAGTCGCGAAGAACTGCAACAAATGCCGCTGCTGACAGATAGCGCCGTGGAACAGGAATGGAAGGAACTGGTCGCGCGCGTGCGCGCCGCCAAGGAGGCGGGCGCCGGCCCTGGCGATGCGCAAGCACAGGCGCTGGCCACGGAATGGATGGTCAAGCTGGTGCGCGACACGGGCGCCCATCCGGGCCTGTTCGCGCGCCTGAACGACATGCACGCGCAGGAACCATCGATGCAGGCGACGACCAGCGTCGACGCGGAAGTGATGCGGTTCATCATCGCCGCCTTCAATGCCTCGCGCATCGCGCTGTACCAGCCTTTCCTCGACGAGCAGGAATACGCGTATTTACTCGCCAACTACGGCAAACGCTCGGGCGAATGGCCGGCCCTGATCGCCGCCGTGCGCGCCGCCATGGATGCGCGCACGCCGCCCACCGACCCGGCCGTGCTGCAACTGGCGCGGCAGTGGCTGGAACTGTTCCGCTCGTATGCGGGCACGAACCCGGCCACGCAGCTGAAATTCCGCCAGGCGCACCAGCAGGAACCGCGGCTGATGGAAGGCAGCTTCGTCGACGCCGCCATGCTGCACTACCTGGGCGCGGCGATGGCCGTGGTGGCGCAGGAGCGTCCCGCCAAATAAGTTGACGTGTGGCATCTCGAGGGCGGGGCCATGTAGAATCGGCCTTCGCCCACGAGAGGAACAACCGATGCGCCGCTTTCTGTTTGCCTGCCTGACCCTGCCCGCCCTGCATGCCGCCGTGGCGGCCGAGCCGCCCGTGCAAGGGGTGTGGCAGGGCACTCTGGGCAAGGCCAATATCGTCGCCTGCTTCAACCAGCCCAGCTCCACGCAAGGCGCGGACCGCAGCGGCAACTATTACTACACGCGCTACAAGACACCGATCATGCTGGCCAAGCCGAACGGCAAGAGCGACTGGAGCGAGTCCGACACCAAGGGCGACACGACGGGCACGTGGAGCCTGGGCGCGCCACGAGATGGCAAAGTCACCGGCACCTGGACGGACCCGAAAAGCGGCAAGACCCTGCCGCTGGCCTTGACCCTGCTGGAAGCGGCGGGCGACCGCGAGCACCCATCGTGCGCCAGCGACGCCTACAACCTGGCGCTGGAAGATTTTCCCAATACCAAGACAAGCAAGCCGATCGCCTTCGAAGGCAAGCAATACCGCAACCTGCAAATCGGCGACACCATCACGGTGGAATTGATCGCGCCCGGCGACGGCGTGGCGAAAATCAACGCGCAGCTGCGCGCCGTGCTGGCAAAAAATAAAAAAGACCTGGCCGACTTCTATGCCACGCGCCGCGAATACCTGGGCCGCAACGGCTTTACGACGGAAGACGAAGTGTATGCGGAACCCACTTACTGGTCGCCGCGCTGGGTGACAATCAAACTCTACCGCTGGCCAGCCGGCTATGGTGCCCGCGGCATCTCGATCAAATTCCGCACCTGGGACGTGAAGACGGGCCAGGAAACGGATGTGTGGAACTGGTTTGGCGCCAGCGCCAGCGATGGCGACGACAAGGCCGAATTGCCGGACCGCCTGCGCCAGGCCCTGTTCAAGGACGTGAAAATCGACGCCGAGTGCAAGGGCACGGATTACGACGGCCGCGGCCGCTTCCACCTGTCCTTGAAACCCGAAGGCGTGTCGTTCTGGGAAGACTCGAACGGCAGCGGCTGCGAAAACGATTTTCTGCTGCCCTACAACAAGGTCGGCCCCTTCCTCACCGTCAAGGGCCGCGCCGCGCTCAGCGATTTGCTGCCGAAGAACTAAGCAGCCCCTCGGCCACCATCTCCGCCGTGGCGGCCGCCAGGGTCCAGCCCAGGTGGCCGTGGCCCGTGTTGTAGTACACGCCGGGCGCCTTGCCGGGCCCCACTTTCGGCAACATGTCGGGCAACATGGGGCGCAAGCCCGCCCACGGGATCACCTTGCGCGTATTGACGCCCGGAAAACACTGCTCGACCCAGCGCACCAGCGGGCCGATGCGGTCGGCGCGGATGTCGTCATTGTATCCATTGAATTCCGCCGTGCCCGCCACTCTGAGCCGGTCCTCGCCCAGGCGGCTGCTGACCAGCTTGGTCGCGTCGTCGAGCAGGCTGACCTTCGGCGCCGCCGCGCGGCTGGCTGCATCGTCGAGCTGCACGGTGATCGAATAGCCTTTCACGGGATACACATTCACGTGGTCGCCCAGCATTGCCGCCATGGCGCGGCTGGCCGTGCCCGCACAGACGACGACGGCATCGAACACGCTGCTGTCCTCGCCCACGCCGTCTCCCACGCTGACGCGCACCTTGCCGTGCTCGCTTGCCAGCGCGGTGACCTGTGCACCGTAGCGGCACGCCACGCCCAGGCGGGCGCAGGCGTCGGCCAGGCCGCTGGTGAATTTGTGGATGTCGCCCGTGGAATCGCTGTCCGTGTAATAGCCGCCGTAAAAGTCGCCTTGCAAGGTCGGCTCGATGGCGCACATTTCCTGCCGCGTGACGGCGCGCCGCTGCAAGCCGCCCTGCGCCAGCAGGCGCGACACGCCGGCCGCCCGCTCGAAGCCGGACTTGTCCCGATACACGTGCAGGATGCCGGCGCGGCGGTGATCGAAATCGATGTGTTCAGCTTCCGCCCAGGCGAACAAATGTTCGCGCGCGGCGATCGCCATGCGCGCCGTGGCGATGGTGTTGCGCTCGTAGGCGGGCATGGCGGCGAGGAATTCCGCAAACCAGCTCAGCTTGTGCCAGCCGGGAGTCGGATTGAGCAGCAGGGGCGCGTCGCGTCGCGCCATCCATTTCAGGGCGTTCCATATCGTCGCCTTGTGGTTCCACACTTCCGCGTGCGAGGCCGACAATTGGCCGCCGTTCGCATACGACGTTTCCATGGCGGCGTAGCGGTGGCGTTCGATCAGGGTCACGTCCACGCCCCGTTTCGCCAGCGCGTAAGCGGTGGTGACGCCCGTGATGCCGGCGCCCAGCACGGCCACCCGCGTCATGATGGCGACACCTTGTGCACGACGGTATCGCCCGCCTGCAAGACGCGGCCATCCTCGCCCAGCACGTCCATCCGACGCACGGGCAAGCTTGAGGCGCGCTGCAGCAGGGTCGAGTGCGCCTCGCCCGCCTCGAACAGTTGCGCCTCGCTCCACTGGCGCAAACCGACGACGACGGGAAACAGCGCCAGCCCCTTGGGCGTCAGCACGTATTCCTGATAGGCCGTGCCATCCGAGGCGGGGGCGACCGTAAAGATGCCCTCTTCCACCAGGGTGTGCAGGCGGTCGGCCAGGATGTTCTTCGCCACGCCCAGGCTTTTCTGGAATTCCCCGAACCGGCGCATGCCGTCGAAGGCGTCGCGCACGATCAGCAGCGACCAGCGCTCGCCGATCGCGTCGAGCGCGCGCGCCACGGGACAGGGGTCGGTTTTCAGGCTCTTGCGCTTGGCCACGGGTATGCTCCAGGATTGACTGGTTGCATTTTAAAACTTCTCGGCGTAGACTCCAACTGGTTTTAATTTGAAACCACTTGATTGACACTCCATGCGCGATACAAACCTCCCCATCACGACAGCACTTCCCCCCACCCTCGTCTGGCTGTTTGCCACGGCCGCCGGCCTCAGCGTGGCCAATGTGTATTACGCCCAGCCCTTGCTCGCCACCCTGGCGCACGAATTCGGCATGACGGAAGCGGCCAGCGGCATGGTCATCACGGCCACGCAGCTCGGCTGCGCGCTGGCCCTGCTGCTGCTGGTGCCCCTGGGCGACATGCTGAACCGGCGCCGCCTGACCCTGTTCCAGCTGGGCTTGCTGGCCGTCACGCTGGCGGCGCTGGCCTGCGCCCGTTCCACGGCCGCCTTGCTAGGCGGCATGCTGCTGGTGGGCTTGTTGGGTACGGCCATGACGCAGGGCTTGATCGCGTATGCGGCCAGCGCGGCGGCCAGCCACGAGCGGGGCCGTGTGGTCGGCATGGCGCAGGGCGGCGTGGTGATCGGCTTGCTGCTGGCGCGCACCCTGTCCGGCGTGGTGGCCGATCTGGCCGACTGGCGCGCCGTATATGTTGTTTCGGCGGCCATCGCCTGCGCCCTGTTGCTGCTGCTGTGGCGCAAGCTGCCACCGGCGCAAGCATCGCATCAGAAACTGGCCTACGGCGCCCTGCTCGCTTCGATGGTGGACATGCTGCTGCACAACAAGGTGCTGCGCGTGCGGGGCATGCTGGCGCTGCTGATGTTTGCCGTCTTCAATATTTTCTGGAGCGCCCTGGTGCTGCCCTTGACGGCGCAAGGCTATGGCCATGCGGCCATCGGCGCGTTTGGCCTGGTCGGCGTGATCGGCGCGCTGGGCGCGGCGCGCGCCGGGGCGCTGGCCGATAGCGGCCGCGCGCAATGGACGACGGGCGCGGCCCTGTTGCTGCTGCTGGCCGCATGGCTGCCGCTCGGCTTTGCGGGCAAGGCCCTGTGGCCCCTGATCGTCGGCATCATCGCGCTGGACCTGGCGGGCCAGGCCATCCACGTGACCAACCAGAGCCTGATTTTCAAGGGCGACAGCGATGCGCACAGCCGCCTGGTGGCGTGCTACATGCTGTTTTATGCGGTGGGAAGCGGACTCGGTGCGATTGCCGCCACCAGCGTGTATGCGCTGGCGGGCTGGCATGGGGTATGCGCGCTGGGCGCGGCGGTCAGCTTGCTCGCCCTGCTGTTCTGGCGACTGACCTTGCCTGCTGAAAAAACTTAGTTCAAGAGCGCCGTGGCGGAACCATGGCGGTAGGTTTTCAAAGCATCCGGCTGGATCTGGATCAGCGAACCGCTGACTTTAATCAGGTGCAAGTCCGTCAGCTGGTGCAGCACGCGCGACAGGGTGGCGGGCGCCAGGTTCAGGAACGATGCCAGCAGACTTTTCTTCAGGTCCAGCTTGACCTCGTTCGAACGCTGCTGGTCCGACGCCTGCAACAGGTACTCGACCACGCGCTGGGTGGCGTTCTGCACGGAGCAGCGCTCCACGTTGCGGATGAAACCCATCAGGTGGTGCGACAGGCTGTTCATCATCTGGCGCGCGATGCGCGGCGACTGGTCCAGCAGGCGCAGCAGCGCGTGCGGCGGGATGCGCAGCAGCAGGCAGTGCTCGAGCGCTTCGGCGCAGAATGGATACGGCTCATCGAGGAAAATCATGGCTTCGCCGAAGCTCTGGCCTGGACGGATCAGTTCCAGGACCTTGTCGGTCCCTTCCATGGAAAACACGCTGAGCTTGACGAGACCGAAGACCACCACGTAGGCGCCTTCCGCCACTTCGCCCTTGCGAAACAGCACCTTGCCTTTTTCCACTTCGACGCGCACGACATCCTGGCGCAATTGCTCTAATTGCGAAGGGGAAATATGGCGGAACAGAGCCTGGCTCGATAGCAAGCCATCGACGTTGACCTTATGCATGACACTCTCTTATTAGATTAGCGAATGACTAAGAGTGTAATGCGCAGGCACGGTCAAGGCCATACGTCAAAGGAACTAGGGTTGTCTAGGCCGGAACGCCATGCAGATCAAACAATCGCGCATTCCTTGCGCACTATTTGTACTTTGTTTGATCTTTATTTGCTTAACTCACGCTCGACGGCGTACACGGCGATCTGCACGCGGCTGCTGAGCTTAAGCTTTTTCAGGATGTTTTGCACGTGGATTTTCACCGTGCTTTCGGCCACGTCCAGCTGGCGCGCGATTTCCTTGTTGCTCAGTCCTTGCGCCAGGCAGGCCATGGCTTCGCGTTCGCGCGGCGTCAGTTTGTCATAGTCGGCCTGGGGCGCGTTCTGCCCCGCGCGGAACTGCGACACGAGCTTGGCCGTCATGGCGTCGGCGATCACGGATTCGCCGGCGGCGGCGCGGCAAATGGCCTGGCCCAGCTGCTCGGCCTCGATATTTTTCAGCAAGTAGCCGCGTGCGCCCGCGCGCAGGGCCGCGCCCAGGTCGGCCGCGTTTTCCGACACGGTCAGCATCAGCACCACCATCTGCGGCATGTCCTGCAAAATCAGCTGCAGCGCCTCGACGCCGGACACGCCGGGCATGTTCAAGTCCATCAGCACCACGTCGGGCCGCAGTTCGGCCGTCAGGCGCACGCCGTCCAGCCCGTTCGATGCCTCGCCCACCACCTGGAATTGAGGATTGCGCTGCAGCAGCAGCTTGACGCCGCTGCGCAGCAAGGTGTGGTCGTCGACCAGCAGGATTTTGATTGGTGCGTTCACTATGTTTGTTGCCTGATAAGGATGATTCATTTGTTACGCGGCCTGGCGCCGGGCTGCCGGCAAGGCCAGCGAGATCGTCGTGCCACCGCCGGGCCGGCTGTCGATGGCAAATTGCGCACCGAGCCGCTCGGCCCGTTCCTGCATGATACGCAAGCCGATCTGCAATTCCGTTTTCTTGTCGCGCAGGTTGGCGGCGAAGCCTTCGCCATCGTCGCGCACCTGCAGCGCGAAATCGCGCCCATTGACCACGCGCAGCGCCACGTTGCTCGCTTGCGCGTGCTTGCGGATATTCGACAGCGCTTCCTGCACGATGAACAGGATCTGCAACTGCTGCTCGGGCGCCAGCGGCGCGCCATTGCCGCTCATGTCCAGGGTGCCGACGACGCCCGTCTGCAGCTCGAACTTGGCCAGCACTTCCGACAGCTTGCTTTCCAGGTCGCTGCCATGCCAGCGCGTGCGGAAATTGACCAGCAATTCGCGCACGTCCTGGTAGCTTTGCTCGACGCCCATGCGCATCAGCGGCAACACTTCGGCCGCTTCGTCGAGCTGGCCACGGCGCACGGAATCGTCGAGCATCTGCACTTGCAGGCTGATGAAATTGAGGCTTTGCGCGATGCTGTCATGCAAGCCTTCGGCCAGCAGGCTGCGTTCGCGCGCCACGGCGAATTCCTTTTCGCGCGCGATCAGGCGCTGGTTTTCGATGGCGATACCCAGGCTCTGGCCCAGGGTTTCCAGCCAGCCCTGCTGCTGCGCATGCACGGCTTGCGGGCGCGCAAAGTGCAGCGAAAAACTGCCCACCACCTGCTCGCGCGCGAGGATGGGGAAGACGGCGATGGCGACGAACCCTTCGTCCTGGCAACGGAAGCGCTGCAGCGCATCGACCTGGCGGAAATCGCGGATCTGGATCACGCCCTGCGCCACGGCCGCGCCGCACAGGCAATCGTTGTTGCGGATGCAGTGTTCCTCTTCCACCATGGCGTCGGAAATCCCCTCGTGCACGATGATGTGCACGGTATCGTGCTGCGGATCGAGGATGCGCACGGTGCCCCCTTCCGCTTGCGCGAACTGCATCACGTGGCGCAGGAAGCCGCGGCACAGCGCATCGATGGCGTGCTGGCCCGCCAGCAAGGTGGAAATCTCATGCAGGGTGGCCAGCTGGCGTTCCTGCGCGGCGCTCAGGCCCGATGCGGCTTGCGCCAGGCGGCGCTGGCGCCAGCGCGACGCTGGAAGTTGTTTGCGGGAAGGTTGACTGCGCGGCGCATGCATGAAGAACTCGAATCTGAAAAGAGGTGCGCCCGGCAAGCGCTGCGGCCTGCCGGGCTGGTAAAGGTTACAAACGGATCTCGGTACCGAGCAGCTTGACGAACTGCGCCAGCCAGGCCGGATGCGCGGGCCAGGCGGGCGCCGTGACGAACTGGCCATCCGTGACGGCGTCCGTGACGGCGATGTCGGCATACGTGCCGCCCGCCAGCGTCACTTCCGGCGCGCAGGCGGGATAGGCGGAAATGCGCTTGCCGCGGATGACGTCGGCGGCGGCCAGCAATTGCGCGCCGTGGCAGACGGCCGCGACAGGCTTGCCCGCCTCGGCGAAATGGCGCACGGCGGCGATGACCTTGTCGTTCAGGCGCAGGTATTCGGGCGCGCGGCCGCCGGCGATCATCACGGCGTCATAGTCGGCCGGGTCGATCTCGTCAAAGCTGGCGTTCAAGGTGAACAAATGGCCCGGCTTTTCCGTATAGGTCTGGTCGCCCTCGAAATCGTGGATGGCCGTCTTGATCGTCTGGCCGCTCTTCTTGCCGGGACACACGGCATGCACGGTATGACCGAGCATCAGCAGGGCCTGGAACGGCACCATCGTCTCATAATCTTCTGCAAAATCGCCGGTCAAAAACAGAATTTTCTTCGCTGCCATTTAGTTCTCCTATGAAAGATTGATCCCATATCCTTGCCTGCAGGACACACCGCAAGCCGTATCTTAGCGCGACTTGGCAGCCATACTGGATATTTATCAAACTTTTGCGCCTTGATCGAGGATTTTACAGGCTGAGACAGAATTATTTACAGGCTGCCAGGTCAAACTCGGACACCCTGACTCGAAAGCCTGGCCATGAACACCGCCACCAGCCCCCTTGTATCGCCTGCCCTGATCCGTATCTTCGACCATTTTGCCGATGCGCAGCAGGCCCGCAGCACCCTGCTCCACGATGGTTTCCCCGCGCACGCCGTGCAGCTCGACACGGTCGATGACGAGGCCGTGCCCCTGCAGGGCAAGGCCGCGTGGCGCGGCATGTTCCGCCTCGTCGTGGCCATCGGCAATGCGCAGGAAGGGGAACGGGCGCACGCCATCGTGCAGGCCTGCAATGGCCGCGATATCGAACAGCGCACGGCCAGCCATGCGGGCGGCCAGCGCACAGGCGCGCACGCGCTGGCAGGCTGACGCCCTCCCCCGCGCGGCCAAATTATGGCAAGATCAAGCTTCCTTCATTCCACAGTGGAACTTGCCATGATTTTTGAAATTGCCCACATCCAGATCAAATCGGCCACGCACGCTGCCTTCGAAGCGGCAGTCGCCAAGGCCGTGCCCCTGTTCCAGCGCGCGCGCGGCTGCGAATCGATGCGCCTCGAGCGCTCGATCGAAAACGGCGATGCCTACCGCCTGGTGGTCGGCTGGACAACCCTGGAAGACCATACCGTGCATTTCCGCGGCAGCGACGATTTCCAGGCATGGCGCGGCCTGGTGGGCGAATTCTTCGCCGCGCCGCCCCAGGTCGAGCACATGAGCACGGTGCTGACGGGATTTTAAACAGCCGGCGCCTGCCCCGCCGCCGTCATACGGCAGGGTGGTGAAACACCTGCCGCAAATACGCAAGGAAGGTTTCATCCTTGCACAGGGTCTTGCCCGGCGAATCCGACAATTTCGCCACGGACTGGCCATTGCAGCGCACCAGTTTCATGACGATGTTGAGCGGCGTCAAACCGACGTCGTTGGTGAGATTGGTGCCGATGCCAAAGCCCGTCATGATGCGGTCGGCGAAGTGCTGGTACAGGGCGAAGGCCTTGTCCAGGTCCAGGCCGTCGGAAAACACGAGGCGCTTGGTGTTGGCGTCGATGCGCAGGGCCGCGTAATGGGCCAGCGCCTTCTCGCCCCACTCGACCGGGTCGCCCGAATCGTGGCGCAAGCCGTCGAACAGCTTGGCGAAATACAGGTCGAAGTCGGCCAGGAAGGCATCCATGCCGACCACGTCCGTCAGGGCGATGCCCAGGTCGCCCCGGTATTCCTGCACCCAGTCTTCCAGGGCCGCCTTTTGAAAGTCGCGCAGGCGCACGCCGAAGGACTGGAACGATTGCATGTATTCATGCGCCATGGTGCCGATCGGCACGATGCCCAGCTTTTTCGCCAGGTACACATTCGACGTGCCCTTGAAATATTCGGGCACCTCGCGCGCCAGGCGCTGCACCACCTCGTCGTGCCAGGCGCCGGAAAAGCGCCGGCGCACGCCGAAATCGGAAAACTCGAATGGATGCTTGCGCCGCGGCAGCTTGCCGAATTCCTTGACGGCCGCCACTTTCAAGCCCAGGCGGTGGCGCCCTTCGCGCATGGCGGCATCCAGGTCAAAACGGCGGAAATACAGCTCGTTGATGATGTACAGCACGAAAATCTCGAAACCCATCACGTGCACCTGCGGCCCGGCCGCGTGCACGAGCAGAGTGTCGCCATCGGTGCTGACGTCGATGAACTTGCGCTGGAAGCGGAACACCGTCAAAAAGTCGACGAAGTCGCTCTTCATGAAGCGCAGGGTGCGCAAATAGGCCAGCTCGTCGTCGGCAAACGACATCGAGCACAGGTGGTCGAGCTGTTCTTCCAGCTCATCCTTCAGTTCGGCCAGGGGAAAGGCGGTGGCGTTACGGCAGACAAATTCGTATTCGGTATGGGTATTCGGATGACCGTGCAGCAATGCTTGCCACATTGTAAATTTATACAGATCGGTTTCCAGCAAACTGCGCACTATCGGGGTCATGTGTGTTTTCTCCAACTTCCTGAAGCCAGAATAGTACGCCACCGCAGGCATTTCAGCAGGGCGCGATGCACAAATGGCTCAGGCAGTCGCGTTCGCCAGCAATTCCGGCAAGACGTCGGCGGACGTGGCCAGCCGCGCGCCGCGCGCGCGCATGGCGGCCAGGAAGTCGCGCTGCTGCGCTTCGAAACCCGTGACGGGACTCATGCAGTCCGTCAGCAAGACCAGCCGTGCCAGCGCCTGTTTCCCCTGCTGCGCTTCCAGGTAATCGGCGATGTGCTCGGTGCTGGCTTTCACGCAATGGCTGCCCGCTTCGCCGCAGAGGTAGAGTTGCTGCGCCGGCAGCAGGGTGTCGAGGAAGGCACGGTTGAGCTGGGTGGCCGCATCCTGCGCATCGGGCACTTCCGCCATGACGGCCGAGTAATGCTCGGTCCACGGGTTGGAACCCTTGCTCAGCTTGGCCACCACTTGCAGGTGATCCACTTCCCACGCGTTGTAGGCGGCGCGCACGGCCGCGTGGATATTCTGGCCCCAGCTGCCGATCTCGCAATGCACGGGCCACACCATCAATTGATAGCGTCCCGCTTGCTGCAAGGCATCGAGGTAGGCCAGCGCGCGCGGCAAGGCGCCGCTGGCGGCCGGCAGGAACAGGCGGTCGCGCACCTGCTGCGCGCTGATCTGCGTAAACGGCGCGACGGGGCCGCCATCGCCCGTGCGCCAGAAGGCGGGGTGGGCGATGTCGTAGCGGTGGTGGGCGTCGAGCGTGATGCTGATCTGCGTCAGCCCGCCGCCGCCTTCGCGGATCAGTTGCGCCACGCGCAGCATGTCGGCTTGGGCGCCCGGCACGGGCAGGGCCGGTGCGGCATCCGGCGGCAGCCAGGTGGCAGGCAAGTCGCAAAAATCGTTTTGCGGGTCGATGACGAGCAGGTGCAGCTGGCGTTTCATGGCGGTCCTCGTACGTGGCGGGTATTGCATGATAATGGCAAGCTCGTCATCACGCCAATCCGGAGCCCGCCATGCACCATGCCAATCGCAATAACTTGCGTCCGAACAAATTACTCAACAGCAAATGGACGGCCGTCACCCCAGTCAACAAGGAAAAACACTTCCTCGTCGTCAAGCTGTGCGCAACGGCCACGCCGGATGAACCCGTCACGCACGTGGAACTGGAAGCCGTGCATTCGGGCCGCGTGCAGATTCTGCCCTGGCGCGCGCTGCAGGATGCGGCGCGGTGGCATCAGGGGTGGAAGACATAACGGCGCTGGCGCCGCTCGACCAGCTTGACGGCTGCCTCGCCCGCTTCCGCCATGGCGTCCGCTTCCGTTGTAAACTGGTGGTCAGCCGACACCCGGCGCTTGCGCAGCAGATTCACCCGGTGCATGGGGTTGGACGACGGGGCATAGATGGCGACGTAGGCGCCCCATAGTTTACAGCCCGGCAAGCGCTCTGCCGTGTAATTCACTTCATAAAAATCAACATACTTTATCGGCACGATGTACGCTCCAAAAATGACATGGCCGGACAGCTTGTCTCTACGGACTGACGCGGTGAGGGTAAAACCATGCGCTCGCGATTGCTCAGGATACTCAATTCAGCTCTCTTCTTATCACGCGGCACAGGAGAAAAAGGTGAATGACTACATCATCTTCATGCGGCGGCTCCATCTGGCCCGGCCTCTGCGTGCACCGCTCTGGCACAACCACAGCGGTGACACCACACTTGTCAGGCTATCTACGTGTGCAAGCTGAAAGTATAGACGATGCGAAAAAATTATTGCTGGGCAACCCTGTACTGAACGCAGGTGGCACGGTGGAAATCCGCGAACTGCCGCGCGACTGACGCGGCCTGGCGCGCAGCTACTTCCCTGCCGCCGGCGCGGGATGCATGGACCAGACGACGCTGAGGATTTTCCATTCGCCGTCGCGCTTGACCATTTGCCACGCTTCCACGCCATAGTTGGACAATTTATTACCGACGAGGAATTCGTAGTCGAAGTTGACCCACGCCACATGGCGGTCCTGGGTGATCTTGACGTTGTAGAATTTTTCTTCCGTGCGCTGGGGTTCGCGCTTGATGAAGTTGGCAAAACCGACATAGCCGGCCGCCCCGACGCCGTCGAAGTGGACGTCCGTCGTGTCGCGCATTTTCTTGATGAAATCATCGTCGGCCGGCGCGGCGAACAGGATGTTGGTGTGCAGCATCAGCGACGACAGCAGCTTGACATCCTTGGCGATCAGGGCCGCCTGGAAGTCGGCGACGACTTGCTCGATGGCGCGGATATCCTCGGGGGTGGAGGCGTGGCGGCCCACGTGGGGCGGCGCCGGTGGCGCGGCCTGCGCCAACGCCATGCCTGCTGAAAACAAAGAACATCCGAACAATACTGCGCTTGCCAACTTGTGCATGAGGGACTTTCATGGCGAACGGCTCGCCGGCCTGGCACGGGGCGTGCCGCCGGCAAGCTTATGTCAACCATGGCAGATTGACAATCCCTCTTTGGAACTAGACGGGGCTAGACTCAGGCAGCCAGGGCCGCGATCGAGGCACGGCCCTTGGCGATCGCGCTGGCGACGGCGTCCTCGCCCATGGCCACGCCTTCGGCTTGCACGAACTCGATGTCGGTGATGCCGATGAAGCCCAGCGCCGTGCGCAGATAGGTGCTCAGGTAATCATACGCGGCGCCCGGGCCTTCGCTGTAGACGCCGCCGCTGGCCGTGAAAATCACGGCTTTCTTGCCCGTCGCCAGGCCGACCGGGCCCGTCGCCGTGTATTGGAAAGTGCGACCGGCGCGCGCCACGTGGTCGATCCACGCCTTCAGGGTCGAGGGCACGGAAAAGTTGTACATGGGCGCGGCCAGCACCAGCACGTCGGCGGCCAGCAATTCATCGACCAGGGTATCGGACAATTGCACGGCCGCTGCCGCCTGCGCGCTGCGCTGGTCGGCCGGCGTGAAGAAGGCGCCCATCACCTCTTCCGTCAGGTGCGGCACGGGCTGCGCCGCCAGGTCGCGTTCGACCACGCTGGCGCCTTGCGCGGCCAGTGTCGCGACGAATTCGCCGGACAATTGGCGCGACAGGGAACCGCTGTTGCGCACGCTGCTATTGATGTATAAGACCTTGCTCATGAAGTGCTCCAGTGAAAACGGGTGACGGGAATGGCCGCATCGCAGCCCTTGCACACAGCATAATTCGGGTCTACCATCGATGAAACCGTATAAATATCAATGGTTAGCATCGAATTTTTAGATAGGGAGTTTCCATGAGAGAACCGGGCCAGCCTTCGCTCGACCAGTTGCGCGTGTTCGTCGCCGTCATCGACGCGGGCGGCTTCGCCCACGCGGCGCGCCAGCTGCACCGCACGCAGTCGGTGATCAGCTACACCATCGCCAACCTGGAAGAACAACTGAACGTGGTGCTGCTCGACCGCGGCAAGCGCAAGCCCACCCTGACGGATGCGGGCAAGGCCCTGCTGGCCGACGCGCGCGCCGTGGCCCTGAAGGTGGACGGCATGCGCGCGCGCGCCAAGGCGCTGGCCGGCGGGCTGGAAGCGGAGGTGTCGGTGGTGGTCGACGTGATGTTTCCCACCTGCGTGCTGGTGCGCGTACTCGAGGCCTTTCAGGCGCAGTTCCCCACCGTCGCCCTGCGCCTGCGCATCGAGGCCATGGGCGCCGTGGCGCAGCTGGTGATGGATGGCAGCTGCCACATCGGCCTCGGCGGCTGGATGACGGCCACGGCCAGCGTCTTCGAGCGCCTGGCCGTGGGCCACGTGCGCCTCATTCCCGTGGCCGCGCCCAGCCACGCGCTGGCGCAACAGGAAGGGCCGATCGCCTCGAACGTGGCGCGCGAACATGTGCAGCTGGTGCTGACCGACCGCAGCGACCTGACGCAGGGCCAGGATTTCGGCGTGCTGGGATTGCGCAACTGGCGCCTGGGCGACCTCGGCTCCAAGCACGCGCTGCTGCGCGCTGGCCTGGGCTGGGGCAACATGCCCGAAGCGATGGTGCGCGACGACCTGCAGGCCGGGCGCCTGGTGCACCTGCCGCTGGCCGTCGACAATGGCGAGAATTACCCGATTTACCTGATCCAGCGCGCCGACACGCCGCCGGGCCAGGCGGGCAAGTGGTTGACGGAGCGGTTTGCGGAGCAGTTGCCGTTGCTGGCACAAGGGTTTTAAACGCCAAACAAAACCTACTGCGCGTCGCGCTTTGCGGCCTGCGATGCTCACCGTGCTGGAGCACGGTTGCGCTTCTTAGCCACAAATCGCTGCCGCTCGCTACGGTTTTGTCAGGCGTTGTGAGCTCGCAATTGACACAGGTATGATGCGGGTAACACTTCAACAAGGATTCAACATGGCCGGCATCGACGACTTCGTCAACAAACAGAAACCAGGCGCGCGCTTCGTCATCACGGCGCAGATGCTGCGCATGACGCCGCAGCAGTTCGACTCGCTGGCGCAGGAATGGATGGAAGACGGCGGCCCCGGCTTCGACGTGGCCGGCATCCCGCACCGGGTCGTCGTCGATGGGCGGTTTTATATCGGCAGGATCACCGTGCAGCGGCACGGCGAGCCTGAGTAAAACCTACTCGACGCCCAGCACGTGCAGGCGGCGGCGCAGGCGCGCCACTTCTTCCGATAGGTCGACCACCAGCGCGGCCAGTTCGGCGTTCGCGTCGAACACGGATTCGATTTCATGCAGGCGGCGCGCGCGCACCAGATCCAGGCTGGTGAAGCGCCAGGCCGTCAGCTGCCCCGCTGGCGGGCCGTTTTGCAGCAGCACGCCCGTCTGCACGTGCTGCACCACCCAGTCCGGCTCCACGGCGCAGGCGCGCGCCAGTTCTTCCAGGCTCAGGGCACGGTCTTCGAGCAATTCGCCAATTATCTTGTTGGTCATGATTTACCCTCCCAGCTTCTGGCGCGGATTGAAAGCCATCTCGCGCGCCATGGTTGCATACAGTTCGCGCGCCTTGTCGTCGTTCGCCGGCGGCAGCACCACTTCCAGCAGCAGATACAGGTCACCCGCCTGGGCGGCGGGGATGCCGCGCCCCTTCAGGCGCAGCTTGCGCCCTGTCTGCGAATTGGGCGGCACGCTGACGGACACCGTGCCCGATGGCGTGGGCACGTCGATTTCGCCGCCCAGCGCCGCTTCCCACGGCGTGACGGGCACCGTCTCGAAGACGTCGCGCCCTTCCACCTTGTAGCGCGCATCGGGCCGGAAGCGGATCTCCAGGTACAAATCACCGGCCGGCGCGCCGCCGCTGCCCGGATTGCCCTGCCCTTTCATGCGCAGCTGCTGTCCTTCCGTGACGCCTTTCGGTATCGTCACTTCCAGCGTGCGCTCGCGCGTCACTACATGGCCTTGCGCATCCGCTTCGGGCACGCGCATGACGATGTGGCGCCTGGCGCCCTGGTAGCTGTCCTGCAAATCGATGGTGATGGCGGCGTGGCTGTCCTCGCCCTGCATCTGGAAACTGCCGCCGGCGCGGCGCCGCCCGCCCACGTGGGCGAACAGGTCGGCAAAGAAGTCGCTGTCGTCGACGCCCGACGATTCGTAGCCCGAACCCCAGTCCGGCGGCGGACGGAAAGGCTGGCCCTGCGCACCCTGGTTACGGCCCAGTTCATCGTAGGCGGCGCGCTTTTCCGCGTCGCCCAGCACGCCGTAGGCTTCGTTGAGGGCCTTGGTGCGCTTGTCGGCGTCCGGCTCCTTGCTCACGTCGGGATGGTATTTGCGTACCAGCTTGCGGTACGCCTTCTTGATGTCGGCCTCGGACGCCGTCTTCTCGACGCCAAGCTCCTTGTAGTAGTCCTTGTATTCCACCGTGCTTGCTCCCCATGGTTGAACTGCCTATGGGAAGAGTACACGAATTGGGCGCCGGACAGCGTGTGCACAATACAACGCCGCCCGGCGGCGCATCAGCGCACGCGGCGCAGCGAGGAAATGCGGCGGTCGAGGCCACCGTGCAGGCGACCGTAGCTGCCTGGCCCCATCACCACGCAGCGGCCGCGGAAATTGGCATCGACGCAGAATTCCCAGCGGCCGTAATTGACGACGATCGATTCGGCGCGGTCGTTGAAGCCATAGCGGCTCAAGTCGCGCACTTCACGGTCCAGGCGCACGGGCCGGCCGCGCATGCCCGCATCGGGGAACATCAGCACGGCGCCGTTCATGTCGGGACGGTGCCCGCCGCCATGGCCCGGATAGCCGGGATGAGGGCGCTCCGGCTCCGGACGCGGGGGGCGGGGAGGATACGGACGGTGGTCGCCGCCGCCATGGCCCGGGCGGCCCACTTCGCGCACGGACGAAACGGCGTCGTTCATGCCCGGCATGGTGTCGTAGCGGCCAGGCTGCAGCACGCGGCAGTTGCCACGGTAATTGGCATCCTTGCACACTTCCCAGGTACCCGAGCGCACGATGATGCTCGAGGTCTTGTCGTTAAAGCCCACGCGCGACAGGTCGCCCGTGTCGGAACGCAGGGTGACCGGGCGGCCACGGAAACCGGCATCCTCGAACAGGGTGATTTCGCCCGCGGATGCGGCAAGGGGGGCGAGGAAGGTGGCGGCGCACAACAGCGCGGGACGGAAAGATCGAACCATGACAACTCCAATACTGAGACATTTTCGCCAGTGTAGTTCAGGCGGCAGGCGGCGAGTGTAACAAAGGGCAAGCAAATGTCAGCGCACGGCAGCGAATGTAAAAACCGCCTGGCGGGATGCTCCCGGCAGGCGGCCTGTCCGCATGGCGGCAAGAGGAAATCAGCGCACGCGGCGCAGCGAGGAAATCTGGTTTTCCATGCCGTTCAGGCGCCCGTATTCTCCCGGCCCGATCACTTCGCAGCGGCCGCGGAAGTTCGAATCGCTGCACACTTCCCACTGGCCCTCGTTGACGACGATGGACGAGGTGCGGTCGTTGAAGTTGTAACGCACCAGGTCTTCCGCATTGCGGTCCAGCGCCAGCGGTTCGCCGCGCATGCCGGCCTCGGGGAACAGCAGGACGGCGCCACGCTGCTGGTACTGCGGCTGCTGGTATTGCGGATATTGCGGCTGCTCGTACTGCGGCCGCTGGTACTGATTCTCGTATTGCTGCTGGCGGCGCGCTTCGCGCTCGTCGACCATGCGCGCCGACGAGACGCGCCCGTCAAGGCCGCGCCCCAGGTCGTCGTGGCGGCCGGGGCCAAAGATGCGGCACACGCCGTTGTAGTTCGCGTCACTGCACAGCTGCCAGTAGCCGTTGTGGATGACGATGCTGGTGGTGCGGTCGTTGAAGCCGATACTGACGAAATCGTCCGTGTCGCGATTCAGGCGCGCCGAGCCGCCGTTCTGGCCCGCGCCCGAATACACTTCCAGGCTGCCGCCACGGCCATAGCCGCCATTGCCGCGGTCTGGATCACGTCCCGGGCGTCCCGGATTGTAGCCGTCGCCGCGCCCCGCTTCGCGCACCGAGCTGATGGCGTCGTTCATGCCCGGCATCGAGCGGTACTCGCCCGGCCCCAGGGTCTTGCAATTGCCGCGGAAGCCGGCATCGGTACACACATCCCAGGTCCCTGAACGCACCAGGATGCTCGACACCTTGTCATTGAAGCCAAAGCGCGACAGATCGTCCGTCGTCTCGCGCAGGTTCACTGCCCGGCCACGAAAATCAACGTCTTCGAACAAGGTGATATCACCAGCATGGGCGGTGGCATGCGCCCCCAGCGAGAGCAGCAAGGTTGCCGCGCATGCCAGCGCGTGTTTGAAAGGGCCCGTCATGATTAACTCCATTCTTCATTCTTTGGTGATGATTTGCCTGGCCAAAACGCCAGGATGCCATTGTAACAAGTGCCCGCCCCCGCTATCCAAGCTATGTCGAGGCAAAGGCAAGTGATCGACATGACAACTGATGTCAGTGTAGCCATCCCGGGGGAAAACGGTGTAACAAAGTATGGGAAAAGCACAATAAATTGTTACCAAAAGCAATAGCCGGCCCCGGCTGGAACCGGCCACTCTTGCCAGCCCCGCGTCAGCGCACTTCGCGCACCGACGAGATGCGGTTGCTCATGCGTTCCAGGTTCGCATATTCGCCGGGACCCAAGGTGCGGCAGCGGCCGCGGAAATCCACGTCCTCACACATTTCCCAATACCCGGCGCGCACGCGCACGCTTTGCGCCGTGTCGTTGAAATCGCGTTCGCGCAAGTCGGCCGCGCCATTGCGCACGGTCAGGCTGCGGCCGACAAAATCGTCGCGCGTGTACAAGGTCAATTCACCGCCCAGCGCGCGGCCCGGCAAATGGCCCCGCTCGCGGTCGCGGTGGCCATCCCATTCGCGCTCCCGGTCCCGCTCGCGTTCCCAGTCGCGGTCGCGCCCGCGATCCCAGCCGCCGCGCACTTCGCGCAGCGAGGTGATCTTGTTCGCGCGGCCATCGAGCGAGGGATACTCGCCCGCCTCGAGCAGGAAGCAGGCGCCGCGGAAATCGGCATCCTCGCACGCTTCCCAGCGGCCCGAGCGCACGCGGATGCTTTGCGTCGTGTCGTTGAAACGGACACTTTCCAGGTCGGCGACGGCGTCGCGCACGGTCTGCGAGCGGCCGTGAAAATCGTCGCGCGAATACAGGGTCAGTTCGCCGGCGCCGGCCAGTTCGGCCGTCATGGCGGCGCCCAGCAACAGGGCGCAGTTCAAGGCTTTCTTCAACATGGTCTTACTCCATAGTCAGGATAGTACGGTGTGACTATTTGGTCATCTTGCCAAATAGAGCGCGCAGTCTATCCGCGACCGGCCAACTTAGCTGTAACAAATGATTACCGCGCCCGGCCCTCCCCCGGACGCCACGGCGGACAAGCACGGCGAATGCCGGTAGAATCTTGTGTTTAGTCAAGCTTGCCGCCTATGCCACACACTACCTCGTTCACCCTGCCCGCCGTCCGTACTGAGATCTCTTCGCTGTGGAAGCTGGCGTGGCCCATCCTGATCGGCCAGCTGGCCACCGTCGGCATGGGCGCGGCCGACGTGGCGATGACGGGGCATACGAATCCCGAGGAACTGGCCGCCGTCTCGCTGGGCGCGGCCATCTGGTCCATCGTGCTCGTCACCGTGAGCGGCATCATGATGGCGATCAATACCCTGGTGGCGCATGAAATCGGCGCCGCGCGCCACGACAAGGTGCCGCACATCGTGCGCCAGTCGCTGTGGAAGGCGCTGCTGGTGGGCCTGGTGGCGTGCCTGCTGACGAACATGGCGGCGCTGGTGTTCGACCACCTGATGCTGGAGCCAAACGTGGCGGCCAAGGCCAAGCTGTTCGTGCACATCATCAGCTGCGCGCTGCCGCCGTTCGCCGCCTACCGCGCGCTGTACGGCTACAGCACCAGCATCAACCAGACCAAGCCCGTGATGGTCATCGCGCTGGCCGCGCTGGCGCTAAACATTCTCGTGAACTACCTGCTGATCTACGGCCACTGGGGCATGCCAAAGCTGGGCGGCGTGGGCTGCGCCGTGGCCACCACCTGCTGCGTGTGGATGATGCTGCTGGCCATGCTGGCGTGGATCCGCATCGCGCCCGCCTACCACGCCACGTATCCGTTCGCCCACTGGGAATGGCCGCAGCTGGCGTCCATCGGCCCCATGCTGCGCCTGGGGCTGCCCATCGGCGTGACCTACTTTGCCGAGGTGAGCGCGTTCGGCGTCATCAGCCTGCTGGTGGCGCGCTTCGGCGTGATCCAGGTGTCGGCGCACCAGATCGCCCTGAATTTCTCGTCCGTCGTCTTCATGGTGCCGCTCACCTTCGGCATCGCGCTCGTCACGCGCGTGGGCCACGCCGTGGGCGAAGCCAACCTGCGCCGCGCGCGCTTCATTTCGTGGGTCGGCGTGGCCATGTCGCTGACGGCGGCCATCGTCTCTGCCACCCTGATCACCGTCTTCCGCCACCAGATCGCGCAAGCCTACACGTCCGACCCGCAGGTACAGGCGCTGTGCGCGCAGCTGCTGCTGTTCGCCGCCCTGTTCCAGCTGTCCGACGCCACGCAGGTGGCCACGTCCTGCGCCATCCGCGGCTACAAGGTGACGCGCCAGCCGATGCTGATCCAGCTGCTGGCCTTCTGGGGCTTCTCGCTGCCGATCGGCTATGTGCTGGGCCTCGCGCCGGCATGCTTCATCTGGTCGCCGGCCGAGCCGATGGCCGCCGCCGGTTTCTGGATCGGCCTCGTCACGGGCCTGACGGTGGCCGCCGTGCTGCTGACCTGGTATCTGAACCGCCTGTCGCTGCGCCGCATGCGCGAAGCCTGACACCGGGACAAGGAGCCGCCATGCCGCAACCGCGCCCCTTCAGGCAAGTCGATGTCTTCAGCAGCGTGCCCTTCATGGGCAATCCGCTGGCCGTGGTGCTGGGCGCCGATGGCCTCGACGGCGCGCAGATGCAGGCCATCGCGCGCTGGACTGGGCTGTCGGAAACCACCTTCGTGCTGGCGCCGCGCGACCCGGCAGCCGACTACCGCGTGCGGATTTTTTCGCCCGAGACGGAATTCCCGTTCGCCGGCCACCCGACTCTGGGCACGGCGCACGCGCTGCTCGACGCGGGCATGCGGCCGAAAGGCGCGCACATCGTGCAGGAATGCGGCGTCGGCCTGGTGCCAATTGAACGGCAGGCCGGCGGCGTGCTGGCGTTCCAGGCGCCGCCCTGCACCGCGCGCCCGCTCGATCCGGCCCTGCTGCCGCTTCTGCAAACTGCGCTGGGCGGCGCCCCGGTCGCCGCCGGCAGCGTCGTCGAGATGGGCATCCGCTGGCTGTGCGTGCCGCTGGCAAACGCCGCCGCCTGCCTGGCCAGCAATGCCGACATCGCGGCGCTGACGGCATTGCTGGCAGCCGCCCGGGCGGACGGCCTGGCGCTGTACGGCGCCCACGCGGCGGGTGGCCCGGCCGACTACGAAGTGCGCGTGCTGCTCAGCGAGCATGGCGCGCTGGTGGAAGACCCCGTCACGGGCAGCGCCAACGCCTGCATCGCGCAGCTGCTGAAGGGCGGCGACTACACGGTCCGCCAGGGCACCTGCTTGCAGCGCGACGGCCGCGTGTCCGTCCGCTTCCGCAATGGCCACGCCTGGATAGGCGGCGCCTGCCTGACGGTGATCGCAGGGTCGATATTGGCCTGAAACACATAAAGTGCCATGGAATGCGCGGCACTCGGATATTTTTGACGAAGGAAATACGGCCAGGACCGTCTTATTCCGTGGCCGGGGCTATCGCATAAACAGGCACGCTCTGGTATCGTCTTACGCTTAGGCAATGCTCAAGCTTGCCTCGACATGCAGTGCCATTCCCCTTCCAACTACCGAGACATCCATGCGTTTTATTTTTTGTTTTCTGGCCGCGATGGCCAGCGTTCCCGCATCGGCTGAAAAGCTGACCCTGGAACGCATTCACGCCGATCCGGCGCTGGCCGGCCCCGGCGTGCGCAACCTGAAAGTCTCGCCCGACGGCGAGCGCGTCACGTTCCTGCGCGGCCGCGCCGACAACCAGTTCCAGCTCGACCTGTGGGAATTCAAGCTGAAGGACAAGAGCACGCACCGCCTGGTCGACTCGAAGGCGCTGGTGCCGAATGAAACGATTTCTCCCGAAGAGCAGGCACGCCGCGAACGCGAGCGCACGGCCAGCCTGAACGGCATTCTCAGCTACAGCTGGTCGCCGGACGGCAAGCAGCTGCTGGTGCCGCTGGCCGGCAATCTGTATCTGATCGATGCGGCGCATCCGGACAAGGCGCGCCTGGTCGCCAAGGGCAATGTGCTGGACCCGAAAATCTCGCCGAAAGGCCGCTACGTGTCGTTTGTGCGCGATCAAAACATCTACGTGATCGACCTGAAATCGGGCCAGGAACGCCAGTTGACGACCGATGGCAAGGGCACCATCCGCAACGGCGAAGCCGAATTCGTGGCGCAGGAAGAAATGGGCCAGCGCACCGGTTACTACTGGGCCCCCGACGATTCCGCCATCGCCTATAAACGCTATGACGAAGCGCCCGTGCCCGTCGTGCGCCGCTTCGAAATCTTCGCCGACCGCACCGACGTCGTCGAGCAGCGCTACCCTGCCGCGGGCGATCCGAACGTGCTGGTGCAGCTGCTGATCGTGTCGCCGGAAACGGGCGCGCAGCGCCAGGTGGACCTGGGCACGAATCCGGACATCTACCTGGTGCGCGCCGACTGGAGCGCGGACGGCAAGTCGCTCGTCTACCAGCGCCAGTCGCGCGACCAGAAGACCCTCGACCTGGTCGCCGTCGATGCCGCCACGTTGGCGCAGCGCACCCTGCTGACGGAAACGTCGGCAACCTGGGTCAGCATCCATGACGACCTGCGCTTCCTGTCGAACGGCACCTTCCTCTGGTCGTCCGAGCGCACGGGCCGCAACCATCTGTACCTGTACGACATGAGCGGCAAGCTGCTGCACCCGGTCACGTCGGGCGCATGGGGCATCGACGGCGTGCTGGCCGTGAACCAGAAGACGGGCAAGGTGTATGTAGCGTCGAACCGCGACGCCGTGATCGACAAGCAGACCTACGCCCTGGCGCTGGACGGCAGCACGGCCGACAAGCCGCAGCGCGTGACGAAAGCCGACGGCTGGCACGACACGACATTCTCGCGCAATGGCGAAGTGTTCGTCGACACGTATTCCGACCCGGCCACGCCGCCGCAGGTGAGCATCCGCCGCCCGGACGGCGCCATGGTGGGCTGGCTGGAAGAAAACGCGCTCAACGCCAGCCATCCGTATTTCAAGTACAAGGCGGACCACCTGCCGACGGAGTACGGTACCCTGAAAGCCAACGATGGCCAGACGCTGTACTACTCCATCGTCAAGCCGTCGAACTTCGACGCGAGCAAGCGCTATCCCGTCTACCTGTCGACGTATGGCGGCCCGCACTCGCAGCACGTGGCTCGCCGCTGGGGCAACAACTTCGACCAGTACATGGCGCAGCAGGGCTTTGTCGTCTTCCGTCTCGATAACCGCGGTTCCTCGCGCCGCGAGCGCGCCTTCACGGACGCCATCTATCACAAGCTGGGCGCGGCCGAAGTGGCCGATCAACTGGTGGGCATCGACTGGCTGGGCAAGCAAAGCTTCGTTGATGCGAAACGCATCGGCGTGTTCGGCTGGAGCTATGGCGGCTTCATGACCCTGCGTTTGCTGTCGGCAGCATCCGACAAGATCGCCATGGGTGTTTCCGTGGCGCCCGTCACCGACTGGTCACTGTACGACACCCACTACACGGAGCAATTCCTCGGCATGCCGAAGGAAAACGTGGACGGCTACAAGGCCAGCACCGTGTTCGCCCACCTCGACGGCTTGAAGTCGCCGCTGCTGCTGGTGCACGGCATGGCCGACGACAACGTCCTGTTCAGCAACAGCACGCGCCTGATCGACGCGCTGGTGAACCGCGGCGTGCAATTCGACCTGATGACGTACCCGGGCGCCAAGCACGGCATCTCGTCGCGCGCGGGCCAGCGCCACGTGTACAAGAAAATCGAGCTGTTCTTCAAGCAGAACCTGATGAAGCCAGCACAGTAAGCTTGCGTTGCATCCAATAAAAAACCGCCGCCTGTCTTGCGACAGGCGGCGGTTTTTTTGTTTTGTACTGTGCTCAATGCGATCAAGCACAGTAACGACATCTGACAGGACCGTAGCGAGCGGAAGCCAATTGTGGCCGAGAAGCGGAACTGTGCTCTAGCACAGTGAGCATCGCAGGCCGCAAGTCGCGACGCGCAGTAGGTCTTGTCAGATGTCCACCATTATGGCTTGCGGGTGATGGTCTCGACTGCGTCCTTCACATCGCCAACCTTCTTCTGCACTTTGCCTTCGACCTGGTTTGCCAGGCCCTTGGCTTGCTGTTCTTCGCTGCCGACGACTTTGCCAGCGGCTTCCTGGATTTTACCGCCGACTTCCTTCAGTTTACCTTCGACTTGATCTTTGTTCATGATGGATCCTCACTGTAGTTGGTACATCTGTTGTCCAGCCCGCAAAGGCCGGTACTGCGGCTCACACGCTGTTGCAGACTGCTTGCTGCGTGTCGATGTGTCCATAGTATGCAACGAGGATCAAAGGCTCTGTACGGTTCCTAACACTACGCCGATATCGCCGATCACGCCGCCGCGCCCTTGCGCCAGACGGTGGCCAGCCACGGCTGCTGGTCGCGCGGCAAGCCGGGCGGACGGTAGTACTGCTCGATCAAGGTAAAACCGGCGGCCTGTACATATGCGGCCCACGTCGCTTCATCGTGGTAGCTGCCGTAGCGCGCGCCATTCCAGCCTTCCTGGTTGTGCCCGCGCGGGTTCGAACTGAACAGCACGCCGCCGTCCTTCAGGCACGCATGCAGGGCGCGCAGCACGCCGGGCAAGGCGGCGCTGGGCACGTGGAACAGCACGGCATTGGCGAACACGCCGTCGAAGTGCCCTGCCGGCAAGTCGAGGTCGACGAAATCCTGCTGCCACACGGTGCAGCCGCTGTAGGCGCGCGCCATCTCGACGAAGCGGGGACAGCCATCGACGCCCGTGGCATGGTGGCCCATGGCCGTGAACGCCTTCAGGTCGCGGCCAGGGCCGCAACCGAGGTCGAGAATTTCCAAAGGCGCGGGCCTGCCGATGGCCCCCAGCAGCGCGGCGATGTTCTGGCTGACGTCGTGGTCGCGCGTGCCTTCGAAAAACTGCTCGGCGCTGGCGTCGTAATGGGCCAGGGTGCGCCCGGTGATGGCGTGGATGGGGTCTTGCTGATCTTGCGGCGGGGTCGGCTTCATGGCGGTCCTATCGATAAGTTCCGCCATTTTACGGTGCCGGCGCGTTGCGCGTCCGGCACCGTCCACCTCTGCTACCAGACGCGCACGCGCTGTTCCGGCGCCAGGTACAGCTGCTGCCCGGGCTGGACGTCGAATGCCGGGTACCAGGCATCAAGGTTGCGCACGGTGGCGGCGCGGTATTGCGCCGGCGCATGGCCGTCCGTGAGGATTTGCTGGCGCGCGGCAGCTTCGCGCGCCTTGCTGCGCCAGCTGACGCCATAGCCGATGAAGAAATCGCGGTCCGCGCCCGGCTGCGCCGGCTTGCCCTGCTGCGACAGGGTGAACGCGTCATGCGCGGCCGCCACGCCGGCCAGGTCGGCCAGGTTTTCACTCAGGGTCAGCTGGCCATTCACGGCCAGGTCGGGGAACGGTTTATAGGCGGCGAACTGCGCCACCAATTGTTTGGACGCGGCCTGGAAATGCGCCAGGTCGGCCGGCGTCCACCAGTCGCGCAGCTTGCCCTGGGCGTCGAATTGCGCGCCCTGGTCGTCGAAGCTGTGGCTGATCTCGTGCCCGATGGTGGCGCCGATGCCGCCATAGTTGGCCGCGTCGGATGCCTGCGGGTCGAAGAATGGCGGCTGCAGGATGGCGGCCGGAAAGTTCAGCGCATTTTGCAGCGGCAGGTTGACGGCGTTGACCAGCTGCGCCGGCATGGCCCAGGCCTTGCGGTCGGGAGACTGGCTCAGCTTGGCCAACTCCTGCCGGTAATGAAACTGTTCCGCCCGCTGCACATTGCCCAGCGCGTCGCCGCGCACGACGCGCAAGCCCGCATAGTCATCCCAGCGTTCCGGATACCCCACGCCCACATACAGGGTCTTGAGCTTTTCCTGCGCCTGCGCCTTGGTGGCCGGCGCCATCCAGTCCAGCTTGTCGATGCGGCGCGAGAAGGCGGCGACGATATTCGTCACCATGTCTTGCACGCGGGCTTTCGATTCTGGCGGGAAATAGCGTTCCACATACAGTTTACCGACGGCGTCGCTCAAGGCCGCGTTCGTCGCCGCCAGCGCGCGCTTGCTGCGCGGCGACTGCTGCGGCGTGCCGCTCAGGGTCTGGCCATAGAAGGCGAAACGCTGATCGGCGGCGCCCTTCGGCAGAATCGTGCTGAAATGGTTGATCGCGTGGAAGGCGAGGAAATCCTTCCACGTGGCCAGCGGCACGCTCGCCACCAGCGCGGCGCTGCCCGTCATGGCCGTCGGATGCCAGACGATGAAATCCGTCTGCTTGCCCAGGCCCGCCGCCTGGAAGAACGCTTGCCAGTCCAGGCCCGGCGCCTTGCTGGCGAAGTCGGCGGCGCGCCAGGCGTTGTTACCCTTGGCGACATCGGCCGAATCCTCGCGGCTGGCGTGACTGGCGGCAATTTGCTGTTCCAGCGCAAACACGCGCGCGGCGCGGGCCGGCGCATCGCTGTAGCCGGCCTGCTTGAGCATGGCGGCGATATGCGCCTGGTAGCCCGCGCGCAAGCCCTGCATGCGGGCGCTGTCGTCCTGGTAAAAGGCGCGGTCGGGCAAACCCAGGCCGCCCTGCAGCAGGTAGGCCACGTTGCGCGTCGTGTCGTTCAAATCTTGCGCCACCCACAGGCCAAACAGGTTTTCCGTATAAAAATTGGTGGCATTGAGCGGATCGACATCGGCGCGCAAGCTCTCGCCCAGCGCGCGGGCCAGCCCCGCCCGGTCGCGTATGCCATTGATCTTGCTCAACAAGGGCTTGATCGGCGCCCAGCCTTTCGCTTCGATGGCCGATTCATCCATCCAGGCACGGTAGAAATCGCTGACCTGGCGCGCGGACACATCGGCCTGCGGCGCCGCCGCCAAGCCTTCGACGAGGGCGATGATGCGCTCGTTGGTCGCATTGGCGAGGATGGCGAACGAACCCCAGCTGCTGCGGTCGGCGGGAATCTGCGTGCCGCGCAGCCAGTCGCCATTCACGTAGTCATAGAAGTCGTCGCCGGGCAAGTCCGCGGCGGCAGCAGGGACAGCGGCGCTGGCCGGCGCTGGCTGGCCATGCGCGTGGGCCGGCAAAGCGGTCAGCGAGACGCCGGCCAGGGCGAGGACGATGGCGGCCTGGACAGGTGTCCGGGACCAGGAAAAACGCAAATCGTGCATGGCGATCCTTTCGATGGAGTAGTCAAAATCATAGCCTGTTTCCCGTGAAAAAAGCGTCCCGGAACTTTTTTGCATGCGGACAAAAAATCGGCCTATAGTTTCACGACCCCACGCCGCGAGTACGCCAAGGAGATTGCCATGCAACTGGAAGCGCTGTTCCAGCAACCCCACGCCCTGCCTGCCGCCCCGAAGATCGTCGAGGAACTGGTGCGCAGTTTCGACAACCCCGCCATCGCCACCGAAGACATCGCGCGCCAGCTTGGAGCGGACCCGGCCTTGAGCGCCAAGCTGTTGCGGCTGGCCAATTCGGCCTATTACCACGTCTCGCGCAGCATCGGCACGGTGGAAGACGCCGTGCTGATGCTCGGTTTTGTGACCGTGCGCACCCTCGTCATCAGCTCGGGCCTGGTCAGCGGCTTCAAGGCCGTGCCCGGCCTGAACCTGCCGCAATTCTGGCGCTACAGCCTGCACAGCGCCGTGTCGGCCCGCTGGATCGCCAGGCAGACGGGCGACAACCAGGACCTGGCGTTCACCATCGGCATGATGCATGCGATCGGACAACTGGTGATCCATGCCGCCATGCCCGAACAAGCCATGCAGCTCGACAAGATCGCCCCGCCGCTCGATGCGCGCCGGCTCGACGCGGAGCGTGCCTCGCTGGGCTATGACTATGCGCAAGTGGGCGCCGAACTGGCGCGCCGCTGGAAGTTCCCCGCCGCCTTTGCCGACGCCATCGCCGCCTTTCCCGACCCGCTGGCCAAGGCGCCGCTGAACCGCCTGGCCGCCATCATCCACCTGGCCGCCTGGCGCGCCCGCATCGATGAAAACGCACTGAGCAATGAAGAAATCATCGCTTGCTACCCCGGCAATGTGGCCGAAGCACTGGGTTTGCCGCCCTCGGTACTGCTCGACAAGATGCCGCCGCCAGCCGAACTGAGCGCGGGATTGGAAGAACTCGTCAAATAACTCCCCACCACCGGATCACCGACCCTGCATCCATGCGGGTTTGCGGGCGATTCCGGCGGCCCGCCCAAACTCTCTACATTATTTTCACTTTTTTTTCAAAAACACCCTCAAGTTCCCGCCAAACCCGCCGTTAATCTAGACAAGCGGTAATCCATTCACTAGTTACGGGTGTGCTCATGACCTCCAACGACGTTCTTTCGATGTATGAAAATATTGCAGGAATGACCAATAAAATGGTCGTGGCCGCACGTTCGAGCGACTGGGATGACTTGGATGCCCTGGAAAACCAGTGCGCCAGCGCCGCCAGCGCGACCATGACGGGCAAGGTGCCCGCCCTGGCCGGCGCCTCGCGCCAGCGCAAGATCGACTTGCTCAAGCAAATCCTGGCCAATGACCGCGAAATCCGCGCCATCACGGAACCGTGGATGACGCAACTGCCAAATGCCATGCAGGGCGCGCGCGCGCGCATGTAAGCAAGCTTGCCACGCCAGAAATGACAAAAGCACCCGCGGGTGCTTTTTTTACGTCTGCCGCCGTGCCGGGGAGCGCGCCATCCGCAGCGCCCGAAAACAAGGAGGGGGAATTGGGAAGGCGAGCCCCAGGTATCTCCTGGCGTCGCCTCGCTGCCGGTTGCATCCGGCGTTCGCGAGCACATCGTCGGCATCGCGAACCGCTTCCAGACCCAGGCGTTTATGCAACGCTACACCTGTTTGCCGCGCCACACTATCGTTGGTGACTGCGACAGGCTGGGGCTGTTTTATCGTAGAGCAAGTCCACTGAATTAATCATATCACCACCTTTAAGAAATAGGCAACACGATAGACAAGCATTTTTCTGTCTTTTTTCAATATCTTTTTTATATCAAATTTCAGCGCCGCCTTGCAGCGGCTTTAACGCGAGAACGGTTCCGCTGCCGGCTCGGCCGCCGCCTCCTCTTCCACCGCCTCCGTCAGCACGGGCACGTCTTTCTTCCTGCGGCCGAATGGCTTGCGCAGCAAGACCCAGTATTTCGACGGCGCGCCCGGCCCCGCCGCTTGCTTGCGTTTGCGCACGACATACACGATGACCGCCGTCAGCAACAGGAACACAAGGGTGCCGATACCGAGCCACAGCAAGCCGTTGCCGCCCGCCTGCTTGTCCTTGTCGACTACCGGCGCCGCATGCAGGGGCTTGGGCTTGGCGCGGGGAAGCGGCGCCTCGGCCGGCGCGACCGCCGGTGCAGCGGCTGCGGTGGCAGGCAGCGCCAGCGCCTGTTGCAAGGCGCCGATCTTGCCCTCCAATTCACCGAGCTTGTCATTCAGGGCCGCGTTTTGCTCGTCCAGCGCCACGCACGCTGCCGCCTGCCCGGCATCCGCCTGCGGCGCGCAAGCGGCCACGGGCGCGGTGGCGCGACGCAACGGCGGCGGGCGCGGCGCAGG
>NZ_WFLJ01000080.1 GCF_009208735.1 Janthinobacterium rivuli
AATACATAGGTATGCAAGGCGAACGCGGCGAACTGAAACATCTAAGTAGCTGCAGGAAAAGAAATCAACCGAGATTCCCAAAGTAGCGGCGAGCGAAATGGGAAGAGCCTGTACGTGATAGTCGGACTGATAGAAGAATCCTCTGGAAATAGGAACCGTAGCGGGTGATAGTCCCGTATTCGAAATCAGACCGGTGATACTAAGCGTACGACAAGTAGGGCGGGACACGTGACATCCTGTCTGAATATGGGGGGACCATCCTCCAAGGCTAAATACTCGTAATCGACCGATAGTGAACCAGTACCGTGAGGGAAA
>NZ_WFLJ01000081.1 GCF_009208735.1 Janthinobacterium rivuli
TATCCTTGTCGATGACAGGCAACAAACAGCGGTGCAGCTGCGCCTTCGTCAGCGCGCCTTTGCCGGTGACGAAATCGAGGGTCTGGCCCGTGCGGTCGCGCGCCACCAGGATGCAGACTTGCTCGTTCGACATGCCGCGCCGTTGCGCATGGCCGCCGCGGCGGCGGGCCGGACGCGTCATCTGCCTGGATCCCTTTTCCGATTCCAGCACATATAACTCGTCGGCCTCGGCGATGCCATGCAGGCCATGCGGCCGGTCCGTTTTTGCCAACGATAAAAATCGGTGGCGCCAGCGAAACGTGGTGTTGCGGTGTA
>NZ_WFLJ01000082.1 GCF_009208735.1 Janthinobacterium rivuli
TAACCTACTTTCACACTGGTTGCAGCACTATCATCGGCGCAAAGTTGTTTCACGGTCCTGTTCGGGATGGGAAGGGGTGGGACCAACTTGCTATGGTCATCAGGCATAACTTGTACTGGCGTTTGTCTCCTGTGGGACGACAAAGCCTGAATCCGGAAGAAGCAAAGATTGGGGTAATGACTGGTAGTATCAACACACACGCAACGTTGTACCGTCTTATCCTCTGTACCTGCTAAGGTTATAGGGACAAGCCGTACGGGCAATTAGTACTGGTTAGCTTAATGCATTACTGCACTTCCACACCCAGCCTATC
>NZ_WFLJ01000083.1 GCF_009208735.1 Janthinobacterium rivuli
AGGCTGGGTGTGGAAGTGCAGTAATGCATTAAGCTAACCAGTACTAATTGCCCGTACGGCTTGTCCCTATAACCTTAGCAGGTACAGAGGATAAGACGGTACAACGTTGCGTGTGTGTTGATACACCAATTCATTACCCCAATCTTTGCTTCTTCCAGATTCAGGCTTTGTCGCTCCACTGAGGACAAATGCCAGTACAAGTTATGCCTGATGACCATAGCAAGTTGGTCCCACCCCTTCCCATCCCGAACAGGACCGTGAAACAACTTTGCGCCGATGATAGTGCTGCAACCAGTGTGAAAGTAGG
>NZ_WFLJ01000084.1 GCF_009208735.1 Janthinobacterium rivuli
GAGGCAGAGATGCGTAGCTGATGGGAAGCAGGTTAATATTCCTGCACCGTCGTATGATGCGATGGGGGGACGGATCGCGGAAGGTTGTCCAACTGTTGGAATAGTTGGTTTTTGGCTCATAGAAGGCGCTTAGGCAAATCCGGGCGCGCAATTCAAGGGGTTGAGACGAGTGAATTTATTCACGAAGCAATCGGAAGTGGTTCCAAGAAAAGCCTCTAAGCTTCAGTCATACGAGACCGTACCGCAAACCGACACAGGTGGGCGAGATGAGTATTCTAAGGCGCTTGAGAGAACTCGGGAGAAGG
>NZ_WFLJ01000085.1 GCF_009208735.1 Janthinobacterium rivuli
GAGCAAGCTCCGTGCTGCCGTTCGACTTGCATGTGTAAGGCATGCCGCCAGCGTTCAATCTGAGCCAGGATCAAACTCTTCAGTTTAATCTCTGTTTAATGTCATTTCTGACAGGTCGGACAGCATCACTACCATCCAAATCTTTTGCATTGCAAAAGATTTGCTCACTCAAAAAACTGACAGGCCACTACTTCCGAAGATCCTATTTCATTATTTCTTGTGAACATTTGATATTTTAAGTTTGACAGCGATCCGAAGATCACTGCTGCACTTACATCAAATGCCCACA
>NZ_WFLJ01000086.1 GCF_009208735.1 Janthinobacterium rivuli
TCCTGTTCGGGATGGGAAGGGGTGGGACCAACTTGCTATGGTCATCAGGCATAACTTGTACTGGCATTTGTCCTCGGTGGAGCGACAAAGCCTGAATCTGGAAGAAGCAAAGATTGGGGTAATGAATTGGTGTATCAACAAACTCACAACGTTGTACGCTCTTATCCTCTGTACCTGCTAAGGTTATAGGGACAAGCCGTACGGGCAATTAGTACTGGTTAGCTTAATGCATTACTGCACTTCCACACCCAGCCTATCAACGTCCTGGTCTCGAACGACCCTTCAA
>NZ_WFLJ01000087.1 GCF_009208735.1 Janthinobacterium rivuli
CGGCCGGGTCCTGCTCCGCCTCCACCACCAGCCAGCCTTCGTAGCCATGCAGATACAGGCGCGTCAGGATGGCCGGAAAATCGATGCAGCCGTCGCCGGGCACGCTGAAGGCGCCATTGATGACGGCCTGCAGGAAACTCCAGTGGCCATTCCTCGCCAGTTTCACCACGTTGGGGCGCACGTCCTTGCAATGCACGTGGCAGATGCGATCGATATGCTTGTTGAGCACCGCCAGCGCGTCGCCGCCGGCAAAGGTGATGTGACCGGTGTCGAACAGCA
>NZ_WFLJ01000088.1 GCF_009208735.1 Janthinobacterium rivuli
GGCTAAAACAGTCAGGATGTTGGCTTAGAAGCAGCCATCATTTAAAGAAAGCGTAATAGCTCACTGATCGAGTCGTCCTGCGCGGAAGATGTAACGGGGCTAAGCCAGTCACCGAAGCTGCGGATATTGTTCTGTGATTTATCACAGATATATATGGTAGGAGAGCGTTCTGTAAGCCTGCGAAGGTGTCTTGTAAAGGATGCTGGAGGTATCAGAAGTGCGAATGCTGACATGAGTAGCGATAATGGGGGTGAAAAGCCTCCACGCCGTAAGCCCAA
>NZ_WFLJ01000089.1 GCF_009208735.1 Janthinobacterium rivuli
TAGAGTGCCCTTTCGTAGCAACTAATGACAAGGGTTGCGCTCGTTGCGGGACTTAACCCAACATCTCACGACACGAGCTGACGACAGCCATGCAGCACCTGTGTACTGGTTCTCTTTCGAGCACTCCCCAATCTCTCAAGGATTCCAGCCATGTCAAGGGTAGGTAAGGTTTTTCGCGTTGCATCGAATTAATCCACATCATCCACCGCTTGTGCGGGTCCCCGTCAATTCCTTTGAGTTTTAATCTTGCGACCGTACTCCCCAGG
>NZ_WFLJ01000008.1 GCF_009208735.1 Janthinobacterium rivuli
TGCGGCGCGGGCGCGTCCGCCAGCGGTTCCAGGCGCAAGGTGCTGGGCGGTTGCACGGGCGGCGCGGCGGGCGCGGGACGGGGCGGCAGGGCGTCGGCCGGCGCCAGTTCCAGCACCTGGTCGTAGGCTTCGGACGGCT
This sequence comes from Janthinobacterium rivuli, assembly GCF_009208735.1. Taxonomy (GTDB): domain Bacteria; phylum Pseudomonadota; class Gammaproteobacteria; order Burkholderiales; family Burkholderiaceae_D; genus Janthinobacterium. The sequence goes on from NZ_WFLJ01000008.1 coordinate 140, forward strand.
TTTCCAGTTCCTCGTCGGGAAGGCTGTTCTGCTTGGCGCGCTCGGCCTTCTTGAGCGCCTGCATCAGCAAGCTCATGGGAAGTCTCCCTGCAGGCGGGCCTGCGGCTGGACGGCCGGCGCCGGCGGGCCATCCGTGTAAGGCTGGCTGTTGAGCGGCGCCTGGCCGGGAAGCAGGTAGCGGTAGTCGCGGTAATCGCCGTCGACGCTGGCATCCTTGACCACGACGGGGCGCATGAAGATCACCAGTTCCGTCTTGCTGCTTGCCTCATTGCGATAGGTAAACAAATTGCCCACCAAAGGCAGGCTGGACAGGCCCGGCACGCCATCCTTGGCGTTGTCGATGGAATCCTGCATCAGGCCGCCCATCACGGCGATCTGGCCATTGCCCACTTTCATGATCGATTCCAACTCGCGCGCCTGGATCACGGGCACCCGGCTTTGCACGTTCGCCGTGGCCAGGGCCGGATTCGGGTCTTGCACGTAGCCCACGATGCGCGTGATGGTGGGGCGCACGTTCAGAGTGACTTCATCGCTGTCGGAAATCTGCGGCGTGACGCTCATGACGAAGCCGACGGGCACCGTTTCCAGTTTCGACTCATACGTGGCCGGCGTGGTGATGGTGCCCGTCGAACTGATCACGGCGGGTGTCACCTTGATGGTAAAGAAGACATTGTTGTCGACCACTTTCAGCATGGCCGTTTGATTGTTGAGTACGCTAATTTTCGGGCTGGACAGCACTTTCACCTTGCCGAACGATTCGAGCAGCTGGATGGTGGTGGCAAAACTGTCTTTCACATAATTGAGAAGGAAGATGCCCGGCGTGACATTGGGCGTGACGCCACTGGACAGTATCGACGTGCCCACTTGCCCCTGCCGCAGCTGCAGGCTGCCCGTCAGGCGCGACCAGTTGATGCCTTGCTGGTATTCATTGCTCAGGCGCACTTCGATGATGGTCGCCTCGATCAATACTTGCCGCTTGGCGCTGTGCAACACCGCGTCGAGGAATGCGGCGATCTTTTCGTGCTGGCGCCCCGTGGCCCGCACGGCGATCAAGCCGCCTTCCACGTTGACGACGACGGACGAGGGGCTGCCCTTGTTGGCCAGTTTGAGCAGCGGCATGCCGTTCGCGTCCAGCTGCTGGGCTGGATTCGCGTTCTGGTTGGACTGCTGCTGGCCCGGCGCATTTTGGCCACCATTCGGATTGCCATACTGCATAGGCGGCTGGGCGCCGTACTGGCCCGTGGCGCCGTTGGCAGGGAAATTGCCGGCCTGGTTCTGCTGTTGGCCTTGCTGCCCCTGCTGGCCGGGCATGTTCGCCAATTGCTGGTTCAGCTGCGCCAGCGGGTCCACCTGCACGTCGTTGAGCGTGGTCTCGCGCAGCAGGTCGCGGATATTCTTTTCCAGGCTGTACCAGAAATTATTTTCCGAACGATTCACCACCAGGGTGGTCGAATTGTTATTGCCATTGCTGCCGCTGCCTTGCGTACCGCCGACGGGATTGCTGGCATTGTTCGAGCCGCCGCCCGCCGTGGAGATTTGCGTGGCGATATTCACGCTGCTGTTGGTGCTGCGCGCCATGTTGACGTAATCGACCTTGTAATTGCGCCAGACGGGCGCGTCGGGCAACACCGTCAGGTTCTTGCCATCGATTTCGTAGCGCATATCGACTTGCTTGCTGATACGCGTCAGCAATTGCGGCAAGGTCTGGTTCAGCGCATTCAGGGTGACGCTGCCTTCGATCTGCGGGTGGATGTCGACATTCATGCCCGCGTCGCGCGCGAGCGCAAACAGCAGCGATTGCACGGGCACCTTGTGCACGGTGACGCTGTAGGTTTCCACCTTGGGTGCGGGCAGGGGCGCGGCCAGCGCGCTGCTTTGCTGCACCGGTTCGGGAATGCTGCCGGCGGGGATGGGCGCGGCATGGATGTGGGCCGGCGACAGCGGCATTTGATGCGTGGCGCAGCCAGCCAGCATGGTGCCGCAGGCGAGGGCGACCCAGGAGGTCAGCACAGGAATAGGGTGTTGATTCATGAAAAGTTCGCCCTTGGAGTCGTGTTGTGCTTTTGTAATTTTACCCAGCATGATGGCCTAAAAGCAATCGGCTGTGCGGGCCGGGGAGGCAATATGCCGAAATAAAGTCAGGGGGCGCCACGCGCCGTTTGTACCGGCGCCTTGGAGTTAATTTCCGTGCGGATACTGTCTATGTCGCTCAGCAATATTTTCTGTGGCGATGTGGGCGCGATCCTGGACCACACGGCTTCGGCGCCGGCCCGATCGGCAAAGCTGCCGTAGACGATGTCCAGGCGTGCGGCTGCGCGCGCGGGCGCAGCGCCTGGCAGGCGAAAAACGTGGATGTTGCGCAGGCCGATGGCTTGCTGCGCTTGCTGCAGGAACGTTTCCGCCGCGACTGTCTCGCTGGCGGGCAGGCTGGCGATGCGCAGCACCAGTTGCTGCGGCCCTTGCTGCGCCAGCCAGTCGCGCGATTCGGCCAGCTTGCTGTCAAGCAGCGTGGATGGCGCTGGCACTGGCGCAGCCCCACGCGCTTGCCGGAACGCGCCGGGGGCAGCGCTGGCGTGCGCGGTCGGAGCCGTCATGCCTGTTGTGTGCCCGGGCGTCAGCCATTGCCACAGCAGCGCGGCGGCCAGCAGCAGCATCAGCGCGCTCAAGGCGCCCGCCAGCAGCTTGCCCGCATGCCAGGGCGGGCGGTGGAAGGGGCTGTCGGCAATGGCCAGGCGCACATGGCGCGCGCTGATTGTCTGCGCATCGTCGGCAAACGCGGCCAGCAAGGCCTTGTCGGCCAGGATATTGACCCTGCGCACGATGCCCTGCGCGGCGCGCGCCAGCCGGCGTAGCGCGGCCGGGGTAAAAACAAGCGGCGTCATGCGGCCGGCGGCGGCCAGGCGGCATGCCAGATAGTCGCCCAGCAAGGCTTGCGGCAGGCGCGGCACGGTAAAACTGTGGGTGATGCGTTCCTTCAATTGGCGGAACTGGGGCAAGTCCAGGGTGTGCTGCAATTCCGGCTGGCCAAACAGGACGATCTGCAGCAGCTTGTGGCTGGCCGTTTCCAGGTTCGTCAGCAGGCGCAGCGCTTCCAGGGTGGCGCCCGGCATCGCTTGCGCCTCCTCGGCCAGCAGCACCACTTGCCGCCCCGCCGCATGCCGTGCGATCAGCTCGCCGTGCAGGGCGCGCAGCACGGCATCGGCGCGGCAGCCGTCCAGCGCCAGGCCCAGTTCGGCGGCGATGGCGTGCAGGACTTCATCCGGATCGAGGCGGGGATTGAGCAGGTACAGCACGTCGACCTGGGGCGGCAGGCGTTCGGCCAGCATGCGGCACAACATGGTCTTGCCGCTGCCCACTTCGCCCGTCAGCTTGATGATGCCTTCGCCTTGCGTGACGGCATACAGCAGCGCAGCGAGCAGTTCGCCCCGCGTATTGCCCGTATAAAAGAAGGCCGGGTCCGGCGTGATGCCGAACGGCGCCGTGCGCAAGCCGAAATGGCGCAGGTACATGCCATGCGGCGATGGCGCGTACTGGCAGGATGCCTGCGTGCCGGCGTTCATGCCGCGATGCAATTGAGGAAAGCCTGTTCCAGGCTGGCGTCGGCCGTACCGCCATGGCGTGCGCGGCATTCGGCGGGCGTGCCCGTAAACACGATGCGTCCCGCATGCAGGATGGCCATGCGGTCGCACAATTCTTCCACGTCGGCCAGCGCATGCGAGGTGAGCAGGGCGCCGCGGCCCTGCGCGCGCGCTTGCCGCAGCACCCGCTTGAATTGCGCACGCGCCTTCGGGTCGAGTCCGCTCATCGGTTCATCGAGCACCAGTTGCGGCTTGCCTGACAACAGGCAGGCGGCCAACCCCAGTTTCTGCATCATGCCTTTCGAATAGGTGCGCGCGGGGCGCAGCAAGGCGTCCGGCGCCAGGTCCAGCGCGTCCACGGCGCGCTGCACGGCTTGCGCATCAGGGCGCACATTGTGCAGGCGCGACAGGTAGCGCAGGAAGTCGCCGCCCGTCAGGTAATAGGGCGCCTGGAAACGTTCCGGCAAGAACGACAGGGGCTGGCGCGCCGCGCCGTGGCGGTGCGGCTGGCCGAAAATGGCGATCTCGCCCCGCTCCGGCGCGCAAAAGTCGAGCAGGCATTTCAGCAGGGACGTCTTGCCCGCGCCATTCACGCCGACCAGACCGAACAGTTCCCCCGCGCGCACCTGCAGGTCGACGCCGCGCAGCACGGCGCTGCCCGCCAGCTGCAGATGCACGTTGTGAAACTCGATGGCGCAGGCGTTCATAGGGGCAATGGTCGGCAGGCAAGAAGGTGTGCGACCGCCATTATTGCCACGGGCGCAGGTGGGCGGCAAGTGTTTCCTTGCTGAGTGTTGAAATGCGCAAAAATCAAGCCACGGAATGTATTTTCTTTAAGAAACAACAGGTTCTGGAATAAAATACCTGCGCGCGCCGCTGGCGTGCATCGTTTGAAAAATTTGTCGAGGAGCAAGCATGGCAAGGCCAGAGAAAGTCCGGCTCGGTGAGATTTTGGTGCAGCAGAAATTGCTGACGGAAGAACAGTTGGGCCAGGCCTTGACGGAACAGAAACGCTCGGGGCGCAAGCTGGGCCGCGTTTTTGTCGAGCACGGCTTCGTCACGGAAGAGCAGATTTCGGGCGCCCTGGCGCGCCAGCTCGACATTCCCTACATCAACCTGAAGTTTTTCAACATCAATCCGGAACTGGTGCGGCTGCTGCCGGAAACCCAGGCGCGGCGCTTCCGCGCGCTGGTGCTGGAAGACCGCCGCGAGGGCTTGCTGGTCGGCATGTCCGATCCGACCGACCTGTTCGCCTACGATGAAATCTCGCGCCTGGTCAAGCGCCAGATCGAGCTGGCCGTGGTCAATGAAACGGAAGTGCTGGCCGCCATCGACCGCATCTACCGCCGCACGGAAGACATTTCCACCCTGACGCGCGAGCTGGAGCAGGACCTGGGCGATGTGTCCGTCGACTTCGGCGCGCTGGCCGCCAATCCGGGCCTGGAAGAGGCGCCCATCGTCAAGCTGCTGCAATCGGTGTTCGAGGATGCCACCCAGGTGCGCGCCTCGGACATCCACATCGAGCCGCAGGAAGGCCGGCTGCAGATCCGTTTCCGCATCGACGGCGTGCTGCACCTGCAGACGGAAGCGGACAGCAAGATCGCCAGTTCGCTGGCGCTGCGCCTGAAACTGATGTCGGACCTCGATATTTCCGAAAAGCGCCTGCCGCAGGACGGCCGCTTCGCCATCCGCGTGAAAAACCAGCGCATCGACGTGCGTATCTCCACCATGCCGACCCAGTACGGCGAATCGGTGGTGATGCGGCTGCTGAACCAGGGCGGCACGACCTTGCGCCTGGACGCCATCGGCATGCCGCCTGCGCTGGTGGCGCAATTTCGCGCCATCGTCAGCCGTCCGAACGGCCTCGTGCTGGTGACGGGGCCGACCGGCAGCGGCAAGACGACGACTCTGTATTGCGCCTTGTCCGAGCTCAATTCGGTGGAAAAAAAGCTCATCACGGTGGAAGACCCCGTCGAGTACCGCTTGCCCGGCATCAACCAGGTGCAAGTCAATGACAAGATCGAGCTGAACTTTGCCAGGGTGCTGCGCTCGGCCCTGCGGCAAGACCCGGACATCGTGCTCGTCGGCGAGATGCGCGACCAGGAAACGGCGCAGATCGGCTTGCGCGCCGCCATGACGGGTCATTTGGTGCTGTCGACCCTGCATACGAACGACGCCATCAGCACGCCGCTGCGCCTGATGGACATGGGCGTGCCGCGCTACATGGTGGGCAGCTCGCTGCAAGCCGTGCTGGCGCAGCGCCTGGTGCGCGTGATCTGCGAAAGCTGCAGCACGCCGTATGCGCCCACGCCGAACGAATACGAATGGCTGCGCCTGGAACTGGGCGAGCTGGTCGAACGCAACCAGTATTTCCACGGCAAGGGCTGTTCGCATTGCAATGGCATGGGTTACCGGGGCCGCACGGGCGTGTACGAATTGCTGGAAATCACGCGCGCCGTGGCCGATGCCGCCAACCATGCCGATCCTTCCCACTTCATGAAGGTGGCGACGGCGCAGATGGCGGGCGAAACCCTGCGCCGCCACGCCGTGCAGCTGGTGGTCCAGGGCCGCACGACGGTGATGGAAGCGATGCGCATCAGCAACCAGAGCGAGGATTGAGGTGCCGTTTTTCTCCTACAAGGCGCGCAGCGCCAGTGGCGAATTGCTGACCGGCGTGATGGAAGGCGCCGACAGCGGCGCCGTGGCCGACCAGTTGATGGCGGGCGGCAGCACGCCCGTCGACATCAGCGCCACCAAACAGACGGTGACGAAGGCGGGCAACAACCAACTGGGCTGGTGGGCCAGGCTGACCGAGAAAAAGGTCACGCCCATGGACGTGCAACTGTTCAGCCGCCAGCTGTACACCCTGCTGAAAGCGGGCGTGCCCATCATGCGCGGCCTGGCCGGCTTGCAGGAGTCCGCCATCAGCCCCGCGTTCGGGCGCATCATCAAGGATGTGCGCGAGTCGCTCGACGCGGGCCGCGAACTGTCGGCCGCCATGGCGCGCCACCCGACCATCTTCACGCCGTTTTATCTGTCGATGGTGCGCGTGGGTGAAATGACGGGGCGCCTCGATGAAGTGTTTTTGCGCCTGTTTGACCACCTGGAATTCGACCGCGACATGCGCGCGCGCGTGAAAACGGCGACGCGCTACCCGACCTTCGTCGTCTTCGCCATGCTCGCCGCCATGGTGGTGGTGAACATCTTCGTCATTCCCCAGTTCGAGAAGGTGTTCGCCAGCTTCCACGCGGAACTGCCACTGATGACGCGCATCCTGATCGGTATCTCGCGCTTGACGGTGACGTACTGGCCCATCTTGCTGCTGCTGGCTGTGGGCGGCTTTTTCGGCTGGCGCGCCTGGCTGCGCACGAAAGAGGGGCTGTATAAATGGGACCGCGCCAAGCTGCGCCTGCCGATCGCCGGCAAGATCATCCTGAAAGGCACGATGGCCCGCTTCGCGCGTAGCTTCGCCCTGTCGAGCACGAGCGGCGTGCCCATCGTGCAGGCGCTGACGGTGGTGTCGCAAACGGTCGACAACACGTTTCTGAGCGCGCGCGTGGAGCAGATGCGCGACGGCGTCGAGCGGGGCGAAAGCATCTTGCGCACCTCGGTCGCGGCCGGCGTGTTCACGCCCGTGGTGCTGCAGATGATCGCCGTGGGCGAGGAATCCGGTTCGCTCGACGACCTGATGGACGAGATCGCCGACATGTACGAGCGCGAAGTCGATTACGAGCTGAAAACCCTGTCGGCGCAGATCGAGCCGATCTTGATCGTCTTCCTCGGCGCCATGGTGCTGGTGCTGGCGCTGGGCATCTTCCTGCCGATCTGGGACCTGGGCCGGGCGGCCCTGCACTGATGGCAACACCGTTGCGCCAGCGCGGCTTCACCCTGTTCGAGCTGGCCGTGGTGGCGGGCATGTTCGCCATCCTGACGGCGGTGTTCCTGAACCGCGTCGGCTATTACCAGCGACAGGCGCAGCAGGTGGCCGTGGCGCAGATGTTGGGTGTCTTGCGCACCAGCTTGCGGGTGCAGGTGTTGCATTTGTACCTGGCGGATCGGCGCGACCAGTTGCCGGCGCTGGCGCGGCAAAACCCGTTCGACTGGCTGACCGACAAGCCGGCCAGCTACCTGGGCGAGTTCGCGCAGCCGGACCTTGCAAAATTACCAGCAGGGAATTGGTTGTACGAGAAAAAAGAACAAAAAATCATCTATTTGTTTAGTAATGGCAATATTTTTCCCAGTACAGGGGTTGATGCAGTGAAATTTAAGGTAACCTTGCCTGGTGCGGATGCCGATCTTGACAAGCTCGTCCAGGAACCCGATATTGTGGTGTGGAAATCGCCGGGCTCAGCAGCCAACTGACGCGCTTCCTGGTCCGGTGCTGCGACAGTGTCATGGCGTTGGTTTTGAAGTTTTTTATTTGATTTTGGAGAAAGCAACAATGAACAAGTCTTTACGTAGTATGAAAAGCGGCGCCCAGGCAGGTTTTACCCTGATCGAACTGATCGTCGTCATCGTGATCCTCGGCATCCTGGCCGCCACGGCGATTCCTAAATTCATCGACATGTCTACCGAGGCGCGCGTGGCCAAGATGCAGGCGGCCGCTGGCGCCTTGAAGTCTGGTTCGGCCCTGTTCCACGCACAATGGTTGGTCAAGGGTTCGCCTGCGGACACCGTTGCCATCACAATGGAAGGCACGGACGTCAAGGGCGTCAGCGGCTATCCGGCTATCGCTTCGCCCGGCATCGCCGCGGCGGCAGGTGGTCTGCTTGACTACGATACCACCACCACTGCTGCAACGGCGACCGTGTTGACTGTATTGCCTGACAGTAAACATCCAAATTGCAAGGTGACCTATACGGCTGCCGTGGCTGTCTCAGGCACCACACCGGTCCAGCCGGCGGTGGTTGACGCGACGGCCCTGGGGACGCCGGCCAACTGCAGTTAATACGGGCGTGCAGATGCCGTGCCGGCAAACCGGCACGGCCGCGCCATGTTTCCGCCCGCCCAACGCCAGGCTATGCCGGTTGGGCTTTTTTACGGGTATCTCCATTGTCCTTGCCATCGATCATCTTGCCGCAACGTCTGGCGCTAACGCAGGCTAGGCTGCAGTGCCGCCCACGCGGCTTCACCTTGATCGAGCTGGTGGCCGTGCTGGTGCTGGCGGGCTTGCTGGCGACCTTTGCCGTCAACCGGTTTTTCCAGCGCGACACTTTTGACGCGCGCGGTTTTGCCGACCAGGTAACGAATATCGTGCGCTACGGGCAAAAACTTGCGGTGGCGCAAAACCGTGCCGTGTTTGTGCGCATCGATGCCAACAGCGTGGCCCTGTGCTTCGATGCCGTTTGCAGCGCTGACCAGAAAGTGGTGCCGCCCGCGGGCAAGAACAGCGGCAGCAAGGAGACGCAGCAGTATTGCCTGGGGAGCAATTGGCTGTGCGAAGGCAGTCCGTCCGGCGTGACCCTGTCCACCGATCCCGTCGATACGGCGGGTTTTTATTTCGACGCGCTGGGCCAGCCATATGCGCAGGACGATGTGTTCCCGAAGTCATCGACCTTCCCGGCGCGGCTGAAGATCAGCATCCAGGGTGACGGCACGACGCGCAACGTCATGGTCGAAGGGGAGACCGGCTATGTCCATTAGCCAGCATCGTCGGCGTGAACGCGGCGTGACCCTGATCGAACTGGTGCTGTTCATCGTCATCGTCGGCCTGGCCTCGGCCGCCATCCTCGGCGTGATGAGCCTGACGACGCAACACAGCGCCGATCCGCAGCTGCGCAAGCAGGCGCTGGCGATTGCCGAAGGCATGCTGGAAGAAATCCAGCTGGCGCGGTTTACCTATTGCGATCCGCAAGACCCGGCCGCGGAAACGGCGACCAGCCCGGCCGGCTGCGCCATCCCGGAAGGCCCGGGGGAAGAGGCGAACGGCGCGGGGCGGCCGTTCGACAACGTCAACGATTACGTGAGCGCGTATGGCACGGCCAAGGAGTACACGACGGATGCTCAGGGTAACGCCTGGACTCAGAATTACACTGCCTCGGTGACGATCACCGAGCAAGCACTGAACAACCTGCCTGCCACGGAAAGCCTGCATATCCAGGTGGTCGTGCCGTATGCCGACCAGAAGATCGTGCTCGACGGCTATCGCGTGCGCTATGCGCCGAACAGCATTCCATGAAAACAATCCTCAACGCCAGGCGCCGCGCGCGCGGCTTTACCCTCGTCGAGATGGTCATCGTGATCGTCATCACGGGCATCATCGGCGCCATGGTCGCCGTCTTCATCCGCGTGCCCGTGCAAGGCTATATCGACACCACCGCGCGCGCGGCGCTGGCCGACACTGCCGATACGGCGGCACGCCGCCTGACGCGCGACGTGCGCCTGGCCTTGCCCAACAGCGTGCGCGTGTCGAACGACGGCCTGTTGCTGGAATTGCTGCTGACCAAGACGGGCGGGCGCTACCTGAGCGACAGCGACCCGTCCGGCCTGGGCAATGTGCTGAGCTTCGAGACCACCCCCGCCTCACCAGCTTTTAACGTCGTCGGCGCCATGCCCGTCGATGCGCTGGGCGCGCGCCAGGCGATCAGCGTGGGCGATCAGATCGTCGTCTACAACCTGGGCGGTGCTTTTGCGCCGAACAATGCGTATACGTGCAGCGCGACGACGGGATGCAACCGCGCGCCGGTCACGGCCGTGGCCGGCAATGTCGTCACCCTGGGCAGCTATCCTTTCACGACGCCGCCGGCGCCGCTGCCGTCGCCATCGAACCGTTTCCAGGTGGTGTCGACGCCCGTCACCTATGCGTGCGATTTGAAGGCCGGTACCCTGACCCGTTACGCGGGCTATGCGATCCAGGCCACCCAGCCGGTTGCGGCTGACTTGAAGGATGGCGCGCTGCTGGCGCGCCAGGTGTCGGGCTGCGTCTTCAGTTACACCGTGCTGGCCAATGTGCAGCGGGGCCTGGTGAATATCGACCTGAGCCTGGGTGCGGCGAACAGCAATACGGGCGTGCTGCGCCTGGTGCAACAGGTGCAGGCGAGGAATACGCCATGACGCGCTTGCTGCGCCACCGCACGGGCCGCATGCGCGGTTTCAGCCTGGTCACGGCCATTTTCCTGCTGGTGGTGCTGGCCGCGCTGGCGGCCGTGATGGTGAATATCTCCACCTTCCAGCAGACGGAATCGGCGATGGACGTGCAGGGCGTGCGCGCCGAACAGGCCGCCCGCGCCGGCCTCGAATGGGGGCTGCAGAGACAGATCAGCGCCGGCCTGACGGCCGGCGCGGCATGCATCGCTCCGGCAAGTTTCAGCTTGCCGGCGGGCACGACGCTGTCGTCGTTCAGCGTCAGCGTGCAATGCAGCGCGGCCACGCAGCCCGGCAGCTTGACCAGCTGGACCATCACGGCCACGGCGTGCAACCAGCCGGCCTCTGTCGAGCCGATCTGTCCTAACGCGGGCAACAACGCGGACTATGTCCAGCGCCGCCTGCAAGCCGTGCTGTCGCAGTAAGATCAACTGCGTGCAAAAAAGATCGCTAATTTATTGTTTTTACACAATAAAGTTGGCTTCATGAATTAAAATTGGCTGGATGCATACACTGCGCGACAAGAGCGGGCAGGGCACTTACACTGGATAGTTCGCATGGGTTTATTCGCAAGAGCAAAGAAGTATGATGGCTGGCTGGCCACGGCGTTTGGCCGCGAAGGCGTCAGCGCCGTCGTTGTCGAACGTCCCGCCGACGGCATGCCGCGCGTGCGCGGCGCCAGCTACCAGGCGGCCGCGCGGCCGGCGCCGGCCGAGGTGCTGGAAAAACTGGGCAAGGACGTGCAGGCGGCAGCGCGCCACTGCACCACCGTGCTGGCCGGCGGCGAATACCAGCTGCTGTCGCTGGAAGCGCCTGCCGTGCCGCGCGAGGAGCTGAAGACGGCCGTGGGCTGGCGCCTGAAGGACATGCTGGACTTTCCCCTGGCCGAGGCCACCATCGACGTGTTCGACATCCCCGGCGACCCGAACGGCACCCAGCGGGGCAGCAGCGTGTTCGCCGTCGCCGCGCGCAACAGCGCCGTGTCGCGGCGCCAGGCGCTGTACGCCGAATGCAAGATCGGCCTGTCCGTGATCGATATCCCCGAGATGGCGCAGCGCAATATCGCCACCTTGCTGGAAACGCCGGGACGCGGCATCGCCGTGCTGTTTTTCGATGGCGACGGCGGCTTGCTGACCATGAGCTTCAATGGCGAGCTGTACCAGGCGCGCCGCATCGACGTGACCTCGACGCAATTGCAGTCGCCCGACGCGAGCCAGTATTACGACCGCGTCACCCTGGAACTGCAGCGCTCGTTCGACCACTTCGACCGCCAGTTCCATTTCATTTCGCTGGCCCGCTTGATGCTGATGACGGGCGCGGCCGACGGCTTGCACTCCTACCTGGCCGACAATCTCTACATGCCCGTCGAGCAGCTGGACCTGGCCACGGTGCTGGACTTGTCGCAGGCCGCCGAATTGCGCGACCCCGCCATGCAGGCGCGCTACTTCCTGGCCATCGGCGCCGGCTTGCGCGAGGTTGGCCTGCACCCGGGCAAGCACGAAGGGAAGGGCGCATGAGCCAGCAGATCAATCTGTTCAATCCCCAGTTTGAACTGAAAAAACACCACATGTCGGCGCGCACGGCCAGCCTGGGCCTGGGTGGCCTGGCGCTGGTCTTGCTGGTCCTGGGCATGCTGGCCCAGCGGACAATAGGCGGCCTGGAGCAGCGCGAAGCGGGCGTCAAGGCAGCGCTGGCGCAAGGCGAGGCGAAGCGCGACCAGATCTTGCGCGATTTCCCGCCACGCAAGAAAGATCCGGCCCTGGCGCAGGAGCTGGCGGCCGTCGAGGCGCAGCGCCAGTTGCTGCAGGATGCGTCGAACGTGCTCGATAGCGGCAAGCTGGGCAATACCCATGGCTATGCCGGCTATTTCCGCGCGCTGGCGCAGGCCAGGGTCGAGGGCGTATGGCTGACGGGCGTGGACATCGCCGGTGCCGGCAATGACTTCGGCTTGCAGGGCCGCTCCCTGCACGCGTCGCTGTTGCCCGCCTACATCACGCGCCTGGGCCAGCAGGAGGTACTGAAAGGCAAGACCTTCGCCAGCCTCGACATCGGCCAGCCCGCGCCACCAGCCGTCGCCGAGGGCAAGGCGGCCAGCCTGCCCTATGTCGCGTTCAGCCTGCAGTCGGCCGACCGCGCCACCAAGCCGCCAGAAACTGTCGCCGGAGGAACCCGCTGATGCTGCCCTTGCTGAAAAAATGGGCCACCGCCTTCGACGCCCTCAGCCTGCGCGAGCGGCTGATGGTGTTTGGCGCCGGCGCGGCCGCCATCCTGTTCGTGTTTTATTTCATGAGCTTTAATCCCCTGTTGGCGAAACGCACGGCGCTGGAGGCGAGCATTGCGCAAAAGCAAAGCCTGCTGACCGCCACCGACAAGGAAATCGCGCTGACCATGCTCGCCCACGCCACCGATCCCGACCAGGAAGCGCGCACGCGCCTGCTGGCCTTGCAGGCGGAAACGGCCTCCCTGGCGCAGGCGCTGCGCGCGAAGCAGCACGGGCTGGTGGCGCCCGAGCGCATGGTGACCTTGCTCGAACACTTGCTGCGCCGGCACGCGGGATTGCGCGTGGTGTCGTTGAAAACCTTGCCATCGAGCGCCGTGGGCGCGCGCCAGGCCGATAGCGCGAACGGCGATGCGGCGGCCAAGGCGACGGCCCCGGCGCCGCTGCTGCACCAGCATGGCGTGGAAGTGGTGCTGCAAGGCAGTTATGCCGACATGGTGCAATACATGCAGGCGCTGCAATCGATGCCGACCCGCGTCTTCTGGGGCGCCGCCCACCTCGACGCCACCGGCTACCCGGGCGCCACCCTGACCCTGACCTTACATACCCTCAGCATGGACGACACATGGATCGCACTCTGACCTTGGGCCCCGCGCTGCCGGCGCTATTGCTGGCGCTGGGCCTGGCATCGCCGGGCGCGCAGGCGCAGGCGCTGGACGACCCGACGCGCCCGCCGGCGGCCCTGTGGGCGCCCGCCAGCGCCGCGCCCGTCGTCGCGGCCCGGCCGCAGCTGCAATCGGTGCTCATTTCCACCCAGCCGGGCGGACGCCGCCTGGCCGTCATCGATGGCCAGACGGTCAAGGTCGGCAGCAAGGTGGGCGACGCCGTGGTGACGGAGATCCACGACACGGCCGTATTGTTGCGGCGTGGTAAATCACTGGAAACCTTCAAGCTGTACCCGAGCAGCAAGACCGACAATCAGACCGATCGCAAGACCGACCGCAAGCAGGAGTAGAAGAAGTGGCCAAGCAACTCAATCAACACAAGGCGAGCATGTTCAAGATCAGTACGATGGCGGCTGTCATCAGCGTCAGCCTGGGCCTGGGCGGCTGCAATGTCGCGCCCGTCAAGCGCGACACCTATAATGCGATCACCGATGCCGTCAAGGGCGCGGCGGCCACGACGGCGCCAGCGGCCCAGCCGGACGCCGTGGAAGCGGCGCTGCTGCCGCCCGTGGCGGCCCTGGCCCAGCAATTGCCGAAGGCCCGCGCCGCGCTCGACGAGCGCTTCAACGTGGCGTTCAACAATGTGCCGGCGCGCCAGTTCTTCACCTCCATCGTGGCCGGCACGCGCTACAACATGCTGGTTCACCCTGACATCGGCGGCACGATTTCCGCCAACCTGAAGGACGTGACCCTGTTCCAGGCGCTCGACGCCGTGCGCGAACTGTATGGCTATGACTACAAGGTCGAGGGCACGCAGATCTACATCAAGCCCCTGACCATGCAGACGCGTTTGTTCCATGTCAATTACCTGACGGGCGCGCGCCGCGGCAGTTCCAACCTGCGCGTGTCGTCGACCTCGGTCGGTTCGGTCGGTTCGACCAACTCGGGCGGCTCGGGCAATAGCGGCAATAGCGGCAATAACAATCAGGGCAACAACAACGAGCAGAATCAGCAAACGAATGGCGGCCAGGGCGGCCGCACCCTGGACAGCAGCAACTTGACCACCTCGTCGACGGCGGATTTCTGGCCGGAATTGCGGGCCGCGCTGGAAGCCATCGTCGGTAGCAGCGAAGGGGGGCGGCAAGTGGTGCTCAGCCCGCAGTCGGGCGTGATCGTCATCCGCGCCATGCCGGAAGAGCTGCGCAATGTCGACATGTATCTGAAGGCCACGCAACTCTCCGTCGACCGCCAGGTGATCCTGGAAGCGAAAATCCTCGAAGTCGAGCTCAACGACAACACGCAGACGGGCATCAACTGGGCCTCGTTCGCCTCGATCAAGAGCGGCCATACGAACCGCATCTCGACGGGCTTCATCCAGCCGGGCGGCACCCTGGCGCCGCTGCCGTTCAACGGCGGCCAGCCGCCCAACATGACGAATGGCAGCGGCTTGACGGCCAGCAGCGGCTTTGGCCTCAGTTCGGCGGCGACCTCGGCCGGCTCCATGTTCGGCCTGGCTTTCCAGACGGCCAATTTCGCCGCCATGATTTCCTTCCTGGAATCGCAAGGCTCCGTGCACGTGCTGTCGAGCCCGCGTATCGCCACCATGAATAACCAGAAGGCCGTGCTGAAGATCGGCACGGACGAGTTTTACGTGACGGGCGTGTCAACCACGACGAATACGACGGCCAGCGGCGCGACGACCAGCCCCAACGTGACCTTGCAGCCGTTCTTTTCCGGCGTGGTGCTGGACGTCACGCCGCAGATCGATGCGGACGGCAACATCATCCTGCATGTGCACCCGTCCGTCAGCCAGGTGTCGACCATCAGCAAGGAAATCGACCTGGGCAGCGCCGGTTCGCTGAAACTGCCGCTGGCCGCATCGAGCACGTCCGAGATGGACAGCATGGTGCGCAGCCAGGATGGCCGCATCGTCGCCATCGGCGGCCTGATGCGCCAAGCCACCACGGCGGACCGCTCGCAAGTGCCGGGCGCGGGCGATATCCCCGTGCTGGGCGCGCTGTTCCGCAACACGGGGCAGGTGATCCAGAAGCGCGAGCTGGTGGTGCTGATCAAGCCGACCATCGTCGATGGCGCCAATAGCTGGAACGAGGACTTGCTCGATTCGGGCAAGCGCATCGAGGCGCTCGACCCGCGCCGTCCGTCGGAGCGGCGCTAAATGTACCAGGCCCATTTCGGCTTGCGCGAGGCGCCGTTCGGCCTCACGCCCGATACCAGTTTCTTCTTCAACGGCCCGCAGTCGCAAAAGGCGCTCAACACCTTGCTGGTGGCGGCGCGCAATGGCGAGGGCTTCATCAAGATCACTGGCGAGGTGGGGACTGGTAAAACCTTTTTGTGCCGCAAGTTCATGCAGTCGCTGGGGCCGGACTTCGTCACGGCCTACATCCCGAATCCGAACTTGCCGCCCCGTTCGCTGATCCTGGCGCTGGCGGACGATCTCGATGTGTTGCTGGAGAAAGATGCTGATCAACATCAACTGCTCAAGTCCCTCAACCTGCGCCTGCTCAACCTGGCGGCGCAAGGCAAGCGCGTGCTGCTGTGCCTGGACGAGGCGCAGGCGATTCCCGTCGACAGCCTCGAAGCGCTGCGGCTGCTGACGAACCTGGAAACGGAAAAGCGCAAGCTGCTGCAAATCGTGCTGTTCGGCCAGCCGGAACTGGACGTCAAGCTGGCCTTGCCGGAAATCCGCCAGCTGGCGCAGCGCATCACCTTTCATTACCACCTGGGTCCGCTCTCGCGCGACGACGTGGATTTTTATGTGGCGCACCGCCTGCGCGTGGCCGGTTTCGACGGCGCGCGCCTGTTCAGCCGTGGCGGCGTGGCACGGCTGTACAAGGCGTCCGGCGGCATTCCCCGCCTGATCAACATCATGGCGCACAAGGCGCTGATGGTGGCGTATGGCGAAGGGCGCCAGCAAGTGGGCGCCCGCCACGTGGCGCTGGCCGCCAGCGATACGCTGGCCAGCAAGCCGCGCCGCTTGTGGCAGCGGCCATGGCCGTGGCTGGCCGGCGCCGGCGTGCTGGCCGCCGCCTGCGGCGTGAGCTGGACTTTATTGAACCGATGACGAAGATGAGCCTGTAGATGAGCCTGATTAACAAGATGTTGCAAGACCTCGATGCGCGCGGCACCCCCGATGGACGCGGCGACGCGGCCGGCATCCGCTCCGTGCCCGAACGCGAGCGGGGCGTCTCGCGCGCGCTGGTCTTCGGCGGCGCCGCCGGCTTGACGGCCGCCGCCATCGCCCTGGGCTGGGTCTACCTGAAACGCCCGGCGGTGCCGCCCGTGCTGGTCAATGTCGCCAGCACTTCCGTTCCGGCGCCCGTGCCAGCGGCCGTTGCTCCCGTGCCAGTGGTGGTCGCCGCAGCGGTGCCCGTCGTGGCGGTTGAAGCGGAACCCGTGTTCGAGGCTGAGGAGACGGTCGCGCCAGCCAAGGTGCGTAATGCTGAAATGCGCCGCATCACGGAACAACCCGTCAAGCCTGCCCCTGTGGTCGTGGTGAAGACGCCGGCACCGGCCGCCAGCGAGCGCATCATCGATGGCAAGCAAGTCACGGCGCAGCAGCGCGTGGAGAACGAATACCGGCGCGCGCTGGCCCAGTTGCAGGATGGCCGCGTCTCCGACGCCATGCTGGCCTTGCAGCAGACCCTGCAGCTGGACCCGCGCCACCAGGGCGCGCGCGAAACCCTGGTGCGCCTGCTGCTCGAAGCGCAGCGTCCCGACGAGGCGGCCCGCCAGTTGCAGCTGAGCCTGGCGCTGGACCCGAAACAGCCGGCGCAGGCGATGATGCTGGCCCGTTTGCAACTGGATAAGACCGGCGGCGGCGCGGTGGCCCTCGACACCCTCATGCGCAGTCTGCGGTATGCCAGTGACAGCGGCGAATACCACGCCTTCCTGGCCGGCGTGCTGCAGCGCGAGCAGCGCTACCGCGACGCGTCCGAGCACTACCAGCAGGCCCTGCAGACGGCACCCGACAACAGCGTCTGGTGGATGGGTCTCGGCATCGCCTTGCAAGCCGACAACCACCCGACCCAGGCGCGCCAGGCGTTCGAGCGGGCCAAGGGCTTGCAAACCCTGTCGCCCCAGCTGCAGGCCTTTGTCGAGCGCAAGCTGGTGCAGCTGACGGCGTCTGCGGCGAAGTAACTTTTACCTCACTGAAAGAAACCAGCTTGAAGCCTGTGAATCTGCTCATCGCCCTGTGCTGCCTGGCCGGCAGCGCCCTGGCCGCCCCCGCCAGCTACGTTCTTGAAAATACGGAAGTGCGCGACATCCACGCGCAAGCCCTCAAACGCGACTATCAGCTATATGTCGCCTTGCCCGATTCCTATCGGCAGGGCAATAAGCGCTACCCGGTGCTGTTCGTCACCGACGCCAATTATGCGTTTCCCGTCGTGCGCAATATCGCGCAGCGCCTGAACAAGCATGCGGGGGTGGAAGAGGTCATCGTGGTCGGCTTGTCGTACGCGAATGGCGATGGCGGGGTGTACAGCCGCCGCCGCGACTACACGCCCACCACGCCGCGCAAGCATGATTACCGCTCGGACATGCCGGGACGGCAGCCGGCGTTCGGCGAAGCGAAGGCGTATGGCCAGTTCATCTCGGGCGAGGTGTTCCCCTTTATCGCCAGTAACTATCGCGTGAACATGCAGCGCAAGGTGTTCATCGGCCATTCCTACGGCAGCCTGCTGGGCTTGCAATTGCTGCTGACGGAACCGCGCACCTTCGAGCATTACATCCTCGGCAGCCCGTCGCTGTGGTACGACGCCGGCCTCATGTTCGACCGGGAACAGGCGTATGCGGCCAGCCACAAGGACTTGCCCGCCTCCGTGTTCTTCGGCATCGGCGGCCTGGAAAAGCTGGCGGCGGGCAAGAAGCGTTCGCGTTTGGAGGAAGAGGCCGACATGCTGGCGGACTTGCGCGAGTTTGACGGGAAACTGAAATCGCGCAAGTTCCCCGGCTTGAAAACCCGTTTGCGCGTCTTCGAGGATGAAGATCACGCGAGCGTGTTTCCTTTCGTGCTCACGCATGGATTGCGGGCGTATCTGACGTCCGCAAAATGAAGGGTGCCGGGCGGCATCTGCCAGGCAGGGCCGGCGTCGCCATGCACATTCCGACCGCCGGAAGCGGTCATCGATAAGGTCAGCTGACATGCGTACATTGAATGAATTATTGGATAGGGAAGACCCGGCGTTTCCGCTGATCCGGCAATGGGCCAGCGAGGCCGACATTCCGGTGGAATTGCTGCCTCCCTCGGCCGGCCGGGAGGATGTGCTGCTGAGCCTGCAAGTCACCACGCGTTCACCCCTCGGCGCGATCGCCTATGAAACCGGGGGCATCCTGGTCGATGACGGCTGGCTCCGGATATTGGGCTCGGGCCATGACAAGCTGGGCCGGAACATTGTTTCGTGGAACGAAGGCAAGGCCGAGGGCTTTCTGTTGGTGGCCGATGACGTGCTCGGCGGTTTTTTTGCCATCAACGGCGGCGCGCTCGGGGCCGACCAGGGCAAGCTGTATTACCTTGCCCCCGAGACGCTGGAGTGGGAAGCGCTGGAGATCGGCTTCACGGCGTTTGTCGAATGGGCCTTTACCAGCCGGTTGCGGCAGTTCTACGGCCGGCAGTCGGGCGATGCGGCTGGCTTTGACGAATTACCCTTGGCCGGCGACCTATGTCTGAACTTTTATCCATTTCTGTGGACGCAAGAGGGTTCCATCAAGACCAGTTCGCGGCGCGCCATTCCCGTGGCGGAGCAGTGGGCGCTCAACCTCGACCTGAAACAGAAGTTGCTGGATGCGCCTGCGGGCGCGAGCTGAGGCATCGCCATGCGCATCCCGCGCCGGCGAAATGGCGTTTCAATCCACGAATCGAGCGGTTTGTCGCAATGGCCGGTGTCAGAAAATGGCAAGGGGATAGCATACAGTGGGCTTTCTCGCGATGCGCCGCCCGCTAGCGAGTGTCCGATACTGCCATAGCAGGCAACGGACGCTTCTCAATGACCTCGATCAGGATGAATACGCATGAAATTGACCCTTCCACATGTTCTTTCCACCTGCCTGCTTGGCGCTGTCGGCGTGATCGGCAGCGCGCACGCGGCTCCCGCCGATGCCGAACTGGTGGCCTTGGTGCAGCGCCATGCGCAGGCGCAGAATAACTTTGATCAAGTTGCCTTGAAAGCCACCACGGCCGAGAACTATGTGGAAATATCGCCGGTCGGCGAGATGGACGGGCGTGAAAAAATGCTCTCGTTTTATGCGCCGGAGCAGAAGCGGCCGAGTCCTCTGCTCCAGGTCGATGAGCCGGTGGTGCGTCTGTTTGGCGATACGGCGCTCATTTCGGCACGGCTGTCCTACCGTGTCAATCAGGAGGGGGCCGCCCGCACGTTCGCCCTGCGCGCCGGCTATGTGGCGCGGCTTGTTGACAAGCAATGGCTACTGGTCAGCGCACAGTACACCGGCATCCGCCCGCCGAAGCCGTGAAGTGAGCTGTGCCTGGTGCCCGCCGAGCCTACAGCCGCGCCTGGTCGCCCCACACATTGCGCATGCTGAAATGCAGGCCCGCGTCATCTTCGTGCAGTGAGGACACGATGGCGTAGCGGCTGTCGGCCGTGTCGCGCGCAGGCAGTTGCGCCAGCTCGGCGGCGGACAGCGGCGCGCCCAGCGGGTCGCTGAGCGGATGCACGTGGGCGGCGCCCCGTTGCATCACCACCCCCAGTTCGCCGCTGCGCAGGCGGACCAGGGTGCCGGGTGGATATTTTCCCAGCAAATTGACGAACTGTTCGCCCAGCAAGGGGTCGATGGGCACGCCCTGGTCGAGGAATATGTGCTGCAGTGCCTGGTCGGGCACGATGGAGCGGCGGTAGTTGCGCGCCGAGACGCGGGCGCAATAGCGGTCGGCCAGGCCGATCAGCTTGGCATTTTGCAGGATTTCATCGGCCGTGCGCCCCTGCGGGTAGCCGCTGCCATCGTCGTTTTCATGGTGCAAGAGCACGCAGCTCAGCCATTCCTCGTCATCGACGCCCGCGCAGCGCAGCAATTCCGCGCTTTCCTGGGGATGCTGGCGCACGATACGCATTTCGTCGTCATTCAGCGGGCCGCGCCGGTCCTGGAAACTGTCGTGGTGGCGCAGCATGCCCACGTTCATCGTCAGCGCGGCCGCGCCGATCAGTAATAGTTCATCGTGGGACTTGTGCATGCTGCGCCCCACCAGCATGGCCAGCAAGGCCGTTTCGATGCAGTGACGCACGGCGTAGCTGCCGGCGATCTGGTTGAGCAGGATGCTGGCCAGGGCGATGTCGGCATCGTGTTCGAGCGCGCGCAGCAGTTCACGGGCGATGTCGCGCACCTCGCGCTCGGCATTGTTTTCGCTGCGCAAGGTCAGCAGCAGCCGTTCCAGGCGCTGCGCCGCCTCATTGAGCAGGCGCAAGACGGACGGCTGCTCGGGCGCGCCCACATACAGGCCCAGCTGCATTAGCCGCCCCAGCTGCGCGCCATCCGTGATGATCTGCCCCTTGCGCAGTTGCGGGCCGGCACTATGGTCAGCCAGAAACAAATCCCAGGGCAGGGGTTCGCCGGGAACCAGGTCGGCCGGACCGATGCGACGTTGTACCATGCTGTCATCCTCTGCTCCGCCGTGGCGAAGCCATGCTCAGTGCTCGGTTATATGCTGCGCAGGCGCTCCAGCGCCCGGCGCAAGGTCTCGTCTTGCTTGGCAAAGCAGAAGCGCACGATGCCCGACTCCTTGCCCTGCGCGTAAAACGCGGACACGGGAATGGCGGCCACCTTGATTTCCGTCGTCAGCCATTCGACGAACTGCGCTTCGGTCTCTTGCGAAATGGCATCGTAGCGCACGCACTGGAAATACGTGCCGTCGGCCGGCAGCAGGGTAAAGCGGCTGCCCTCCAGGCCGTCGCGGAACAGGTCGCGCTTGCGCTGGTAAAACGCGGGCAAGTCCAGCCAGGGCTGCGGATCCGCCATGTAGCCGGCGATGCCGTGCTGCATCGGCGTGTTGACGGTGAATACGTTGTACTGGTGCACCTTGCGAAATTCCGCCGTCAGGGCAGCCGGGGCCGCCACATAGCCGACCTTCCAGCCCGTCACGTGATACGTCTTGCCGAAACTGGAGACGATGAAGCTGCGCGCCGCCAGTTCCGCGTTGCGCGCGAGCGACTCATGGCGCACGCCGTCGTAAACCATGTGCTCGTAGACCTCGTCGGAGAGGATCAAGATTTGCGTGCCGCGCACGATGTCGGCCAGCGCGGCCACGTCCGCCGGACGCAAAATCGTGCCTGTCGGATTGTGCGGCGTATTGATGATGATCAAGCGCGTCTTGGGGCTGACGGCGGCGGCCAGCTTGTCCCACGGCACGCTGTAGCCTTGCTCACCCACTTGCATGGACACCAGCATGGGCACGCCGCCGGCCAGGGCGATGGCGGGCAGATAGCTGTCGTAGGCCGGTTCGATGACGATGACTTCGTCGCCCGGATGCACGCAGCACAGGATGGCGGTGGTGAGCGCCTGCGTGGCGCCGGCCGTGACGGTGATTTCCGTGCCCGCATCATAGTTGTGGCCGTACACGCTGGCGATCTTGGCGGCAATCGCCTCGCGCAAGGGCGCGGCGCCCGTCATCATCGGATACTGGTTGTGGCCGGCGCGCATGGCGTCGCTGACCAGATCGACCAGCGCCGGGTCGCAATCGAAATCGGGAAAGCCCTGGCCCAGGTTGACGGCGCCATGCTGGGCCGCCAGGCTGGACATGCGGGTAAACACGGTGGTGCCCACGAGAGGCAAGCGGCTGGTCAGGGCGGGAGTCAGGTGGGGCAGGGACGGGCTGTTCATGAACGGTAGGGTCGCGGTGCGGAAAGTGGAATCGTTTCCCATTCTAGCGCAGCGCGTGGCGTTCCGTGCAGTCCTCGATGGCTCAGCCTGGCAAGGCCCAGCCTTCCGGCACCATGATCTTGAACATGCCGGCCTTGGCCGTCTTGCGGGCCAGTTTCAGCAGCGCCTTGTCCTTGGTGATGAGGATGTCGGCATTGGCGTCGCGCGCCAGTTCGAGGAATTTCTGGTCATCCTTGTCCGTGCAGACGGGCAGGCGCACGCCGGAGACGGGCGGCGCCACCACCGTGATGTGGGCGTCGAAGCGGGCGGCGGCCACCGCGCGGCTGGCTTCGTCGAGCGGCAGATGTTTGTAATGCAAGACGACCAGATATTCCGCGCGGCAATCTTCACGCGTGATGGCGTGCACGGCGCCGCTTTCCATGGCCGCCAGCAAAGGTGCCCAGCGCGGGTCGTTGAAGACGAACAGGTCGAGGCAGACGTTGGTGTCGAGGACGAGTTTTTGTGGAGCAGGTATCATGTCGGCAATTCTATTCTGTAGTGATAATTTATGTTGATCGTGCTTTCGCCCGCCAAGAGTCTCGACCTGGAGACGCCGCCAACAACCACGTTGCACAGCACCCCCGATTTTCTCGACCATTCCGCCCAGCTCATCGCCCGCATGCGCCAGTTTTCGCCGGCCGAAGTGGGCAGCCTGATGGGCATTTCCGACGCCTTGTCGGCCCTGAACGTGGCCCGCTACGCTTCCTGGACGCCGCAGCTGGACGACGCGCGCCAGGCCATCATGGCCTTCAATGGCGACGTGTACGCCGGTTTCGAGGCGCGCAGCCTGCAGCCGGCCCAGCTCGACTATGCCCAGTCGCGCGTGCGCATCCTGTCGGGCCTGTACGGCTTGCTGCGCCCGCTGGACCTGATCCACCCGCACCGCCTGGAAATGGGTACGCGGCTGTCGACCACGCGCGGCAAGGATTTGTATGCGTTCTGGGGCGACACCATCACCAACGGCCTGAACCGCGCGGCCATGGAGCAGGGCGCCAAGGTGCTGGTTAATCTTGCTTCCGAAGAATATTTCAAATCCGTCAAGCCGCGCCAGCTGGACGTGCCCGTCATCGCCCCCGTGTTCGAGGATTGGAAGAACGGCAAGTATAAGATCATTTCGTTCTACGCCAAGCGCGCGCGCGGCATGCTGGCCCGTTACGCGGCCGTCAATAACATCCGCGATCCTGAGCAGTTGAAACAGTTCGACGTCGACGGCTACGGTTTCGTGCCGGAAGCGTCGAACGATACTAGTTGGGTATTTAGGCGCAAAGTGGGCGAATAGGCGCGAATGAATCAGTAACGCCCCCCAGCTGTAAAAGCTGGGGTCGTACCATGAGGGTACGACCCCGGTTCTTGCTTTTGGGGTTGAAGCAAGAAAAAAACCGGGCTAGCCCGGTTTTTTCTTATCTTACTGCCAGAATTTCCACCACTTGCGTTCCTTGTTCACCCCTTCCGGGCTGAGGAATGCCGTGTTCGGATAGTTCTTGGTCAGCACGCGCAAGGTATCGTCGCGCAGGTCGGTCAAGCCCAGCTTGTCGTACGAGCGGTACATGATGAACAGCGCTTCCTCGATGGCGGGCGAGGCGGAGAAATCGCTGACCGTCGTTTGCGCGCGGTTGGCGGCCGCCAGGTAGGCGCCGCGGCGGTAGTAATAGCGCGCCACGTGCACTTCGTATTTCGCCATGGCATCGATCAAATAGTTCATGCGGGCCAGCGAATCGGGCGCATATTTGCTATTTGGGAACTTGTCGACCAGTTGCTTGAAGGCGGCAAACGCTTCGCGCGTCGCTTTCGGGTCGCGCTCGGTCGGATCTTGCTCGTACAGGAAGTTCAGGAAGCTGATCTGGTCGTTAAAGCTGATCAGGCCCCGCAGGTAGTACATATAGTCCACATTGGCGTGGTTCGGATGCAACTTGATGAAGCGTTCGACGGCGGCCAGTGCCTGAGCCTGGTCTCCCGACTTATAATACGCGTAAGCGATCTCCATCTGCGCTTGCAGAGCATAGTTGCCGAAAGGATAGTTAGCCTCCAGCTTCTGGAACAGACCGATTGCAGCTTCATAGTGCTGCCCGGCCATTTCTTCACGCGCCTCCGAGTATAATTTCGTAACGGACCAGTTTTTGGTCTCATCCACTTTTTCAGGCAACAAGCTGCAAGCGGACATGCCGAGCAGAACGACTGAAGCGACTACCAACGATAATTTTTTTTGCATGACGTTTTGCAAGAAGGTTTTAACCAAGATTTTACAATAGGCTGATTATAGCCGATGGGAATGCTGTGATATTAACTCCGAAGCCTAATTTGGCTGACCCCGCGTTTGACTCCCTTTCTGACCATGCTGCCGAAGAGGCGTTTGACGGCGATTTTGCCGCCGACGACGTCTTCGAGGAAATGGCCCCGATTACATTGGAACTGACGCCGGACGCCTGCGGCCACCGCCTCGATAAAGTCATCGCCCAACTGGTGCCGCAATACTCGCGCAGCCGCCTGCAATTGTGGCTGGAAGCCGGTTTCGTGACCGTCGATGGAAAAGTTGCCAAACGCAACATGACCGCCTATGGCGACGAGAAGATCGTCATTCTGCCGCAAAGCGCGCCGGAAGACGAGGCTTTTAAGCCGGAAGCGATGGAATTGAACATCGTGCACGAAGATGAGCATATCATCGTCATCAACAAACCGGCCGGACTGGTCGTGCATCCGGGCCCCGGCAACTGGTCGGGAACCCTGCTCAACGGCCTGCTGCACCACTGTCCGCAACTGGCCGGCGTGCCGCGCGCCGGCATCGTGCACCGCCTGGACAAGGATACGAGCGGCCTGATGGTCGTCGGCAAGACCCTGGCCTCGCAAACGGACCTGGTGCGCCAGCTGCAGGCGCGCACCGTCAAGCGCGAGTATTTCGCCCTCGTGTGGGGCACGCCGAAACAGGCGGGCACCATCGATGCGTCGATCGCGCGCCACCCGCGCGACCGGGTCAAGATGGCCGTGTCGGAAAACTTCACCGCCAAGCCTGCCATCACGCACTATGAATTGATCGGCAGCGGTGAACTCGACCGCCGTCCCGTGAGCCTGATGCAATGCCGTCTGGAAACTGGCCGCACGCACCAGATCCGCGTGCACATGCAGCACCTGGGCTTCGCGCTGGTCGGTGACTACGTGTACGGCAAGCAGCACCTGGTGTCCGTCTTCTCGCGCCAGGCGCTGCAGGCGCGCCGCCTGGGTCTCGTGCATCCGGGCACCCTGGAAGCGTGCGAGTGGATCGTGCCGCTGGCCGATGATTTCGCCCAACTGATCGCCACGGCCGGCATTCCCGAGCCGGAACAGATCTGATGACGGCTGCCTTGCCTTCTATCACTCCCGATTGGCCCGGCCTGCCCGCGAACGTGGGCGCGCTGGCGACCGTGCGCGCGGGCGGCGTCAGCCAGGGACCGTATGGTGACGGGCAGGGCGGCGGTGGCTTGAACCTGGGCACGCACGTGGGCGACGCGGCCGCGCATGTGGCGACCAACCGCGCGCGGCTGGCGGGCGCCTTGCCATCCGAGCCTGCCTGGCTGTCGCAGGTGCATGGCGTGGCCGTGGCCGATGCCGGCAAGCTGGACGGCTGCGTGCCGGACGCCGACGCCAGTGTGGCAACGCAGCCTGGCGCCGTGTGCGTGGTGATGACGGCCGATTGCCTGCCGGTATTGTTTTGTTCGACGGATGGGCTGGTCGTCGGTGCGGCCCACGCGGGCTGGCGCGGCCTGGCCAACGGCGTCTTGCAGCGCACGGTGGAGAATATGCGGTCGCAGGGCGCGACGGACATCCTCGCCTGGCTGGGGCCGGCCATCGGTCCGCAGCAATTCGAAGTGGGGCGGGACGTGCTGCAGGCGTTCCGCGACGGCGCGCGCGACGATGCCGAGCGGCAAGTGCTCAGCGCTTCCTTCGTCGCCATCGCTGGCAAGCCGGGCAAGTATCTGGCCGACATCTATGCGCTGGCGCGTACCATGTTGCTGCGCGATGGCGTGGCGCAAGTGGCGGGTGGGGAGTATTGCACCGTCAGCGATGCGGCGCAGTTTTATTCGTACCGGCGCGATGGCGTCACGGGAAGACAGGCCAGCTTGATCTGGCGCAAATAATCTGCACGGCAGACACTTATGTGTCTGCCGTTTTTGTTTTATCGTCTGCTGAGGCAAGAGCGCGCGCTTTTAGCTCAGCCTTGCGTTTGCGTCGCCGCGAGCCCGTCAGATAGAATAGGATGGACAGCGGGATGACGCAGTACAGCACGAAGGTCATCACCCCGGCGACGATGGACGGTTCCGTCAGCGCCATGAGGCCGACGACATAGATCCAGGCAACAGCGGTCATGAGCATCATGAGTAGTGGCAGTCAGTAAGAGTTTGCATGCAGGTGGCCCGGAAGTAGTTATTTATTAATTCTTGAATGGACTTACATACATCTATGAATATGCCCGATCCTCAAATGATGACCAAGGAATGGATGGCGCAGATCAGCAATCCTGAGCAGTGGAAGACGTGGTTCAACATGGTACCGCAGCCCGCTGGCAATCCGATTGCCGGCATTTTGCAGGATGCGGGCGCCAGCATCAAGCCGGAAGCGATCGAGCAACTGAAAAATGCCTACGTGGCCAAACTGACGGGCTTGTGGGCCGACTTTATGGCAGGCAAGGCGCCGGAGTTGAAAGACCGCCGTTTTTCCGCGCCCGCCTGGCACGCCAGCCCCCTGTCGGCCTTCAATGCGGCCGCCTATTTGCTGAACGCGGAGTTTCTCAGCGCCATGGCCGACGCCGTGGAAGCGACGCCGCACCAGAAGCAAAAAATTGCGTTTGCCGTGCAGCAAATCGTCGACGCCATGTCGCCCGCCAATTTTCTTGCCACCAACCCCGACGCGCAGCAAACCCTGATCGAGACCAAGGGTGAAAGCCTGGCCAAGGGCTTGAGCAACATGCTGGCCGACATGCAGAAGGGCCGCATCTCGCAATCGGACGAATCGGCCTTCGAAGTGGGCCGCAACGTGGCCACCACGCCGGGCACGGTGGTATTTGAAAACGCCTTGTTCCAGCTGATCCAGTACACGCCAAGCACCCCCACGGTCCACCAGCGGCCGCTGCTGATGGTGCCGCCGTGCATCAATAAATTCTATATCCTTGACTTGCAGCCGGAAAACTCGCTCGTGCGCTATGCGGTGGAGCAGGGCAATACCGTGTTCCTCATGTCCTGGCGCAATCCGGACCTGAGCATGCAGCACCTGACGTGGGACGATTACGTGGAGCAAGGCGTGATCGAAGCCATCCGTGTCACGCAGGACATTTCCGGCCAGGACAAGCTCAATATGTTCGGCTTTTGCGTGGGCGGCACCATCGTCTCGACGGCGCTGGCCGTGCTCAAGGCGCGCGGCGAGAGTCCGGCCGCCAGCCTGACCCTGCTGACCACCTTCCTCGACTTCTGCGACGCGGGCGCGCTTGACGTCTTCATCGACGAGCCGCAAGTGGCACTGCGCGAGCAAACCCTGGCCAAGGGCGGCCTGATGACGGGCCGCGACCTGGGCAGCACGTTCTCGAGCCTGCGGCCGAACGACCTCGTGTGGAACTACGTGCAGTCGAATTACCTGAAGGGCAAGGAGCCGCCCGCGTTCGACTTGCTGTACTGGAATGGCGATGGC
This sequence comes from Janthinobacterium rivuli, assembly GCF_009208735.1. Classification (GTDB taxonomy): domain Bacteria; phylum Pseudomonadota; class Gammaproteobacteria; order Burkholderiales; family Burkholderiaceae_D; genus Janthinobacterium. Next base: position 28,222 of record NZ_WFLJ01000008.1, read on the forward strand.
ACGGGCTTGCCGGGTCCCATGTTCTGCTGGTATCTGCGCAACACTTACCTGGAAAACAGCCTGAAAGTGCCGGGCAAGCTGACGGTGGCCGGTGAAAAGGTCGACCTGAGCAGCATCGACGCGCCCGCTTTCATCTACGGTTCGCGCGAAGATCATATCGTGCCCTGGGGCGCGGCCTATGCCAGCACGGCCTTGCTGAACCCGAAAAAACCGAAAGCCAACCGCTTCATCCTCGGCGCCTCGGGCCACATCGCCGGCGTGATCAATCCTGCCTCGAAGAAAAAGCGCAGTTACTGGAGCAACGACGCAGGCAAGGGCGCGCGCACGGCGAAAGCCCAGCCCTTGACGGCCGAGCAGTGGATGGCAGGCGCGACCGAGCACGTGGGCAGCTGGTGGCCGGAATGGGCGGCCTTCCTGGCCGAACACGGCGGTGCGCAGGTGAAGGTGCCGGGCAAGCCGGGCAACAAACGCCACGCGGCAATCGAGCCGGCGCCGGGGCGGTATGTTAAAGTCAGGGCGGACTAGTTTACAAAAGCTTCTGGCCTGACAAGATTGGCGTAATCACCGGTCTTGTCAGGAATCTACTTTTAGTTGCGTTGCAATAAATGCGGGAATCTACTACCCTGATGTGCAATGGAGCCGTTTTCCACTCTATAATGGAAAACGTAGGCAGGTGCGAAAGCGGACCCACGTTCGCTTTTTTTTCGGATTAACTCAGTATGCGCTGCGGCGCAATAAGTGGAACTTGTGATGAGTAGTGCAAAAAAAAGTATAGACCGCCTGATTAAAAAATATCCCAACCGCCGTCTGTATGACACGCAAACCAGTTCCTACATCACCTTGACGGACGTCAAGCAGCTGGTGTTGGACAATGAAGTGTTCACCGTCGTCGATGCCAAATCCAATGAAGATCTGACGCGCAGCATCTTGCTGCAAATCATTTTGGAAGAGGAAGCGAACGGCGCGCCCATGTTCTCGAGCAGCGTGTTGTCGCAGATCATCCGCTACTATGGCCACGCCATGCAGGGCATGATGGGATCCTACCTGGAAAAGAACGTGCAAGCGTTCACCGATATCCAGCACAAATTCACGGGCACGTCGGCCGGCAGTTTCGAAGGCAAGCCATTCAGCCCGGAAATGTGGACCCAGTTCATGAATGTCCAGGGTCCCATGATGCAAGGCATGATGAACAACTACATCGACCAGAGCAAGAGCCTGTTCGTGCAGATGCAGGAGCAGATGCAGAGCCAGAGCAAGAATCTGTTCGGCACCTTCCCCTTCGTTCCGCCGGTGCCGCCGACGGACAAGAAGTAAACGCAGCCGATGCGGGCCATACAACGGCACAGGAATTCCTGTGCCGTTGTGCTTTGCGGGGGTCTTGCCGCCTGCCGCCGTTGCTGAATCCTGAGGCGCTTATTGCTTCAGTTGTTGCAGCGTGGAGAGCAGATCCTGGTTGGAATGCTCCAGCTTCCATGTCCTGGCATTGTCCATGGAACTGTAGATGCTGACGTTACCCTTGAAATCTTCCATGATATTGAGCGCCAGGCCGGAAGGGAAAATCAATGGAGCTTGGCGCAGGCTGTATGGCGCATACGGCCCCCAGGTTTTCCCTTCGTCGCTGCTGACCAGCAGTGCTCCGTCGTTATACATGCCGGCCTCCATCAGCAATCTGCCGTCATTGAGCGGCGCCACGGGCGACATCAGGACTTTGAATGGCGAAACGATGGTCGTCCAGTTCTGGCCGTGATCCCGTGAAACATAGGCGTCGGGAAACCGTCCTCCCAGACCAGCCGCTACCAGAACGCTATGCGTGCCATTGGCTTGATGGATAAACTGCGTCAAGCTTTTCTTGTGCGGACTAAAGCGCTCGGTCAACTTGCCCGTGCTGTAATCGAGTTCGCCGATCAAGCCGCTTTCCAGGGCATAGCCGATCCGGTTCGCGTCCTGCCACGTCCACAATAAGCCTGGACCATGCAGCCACGATCCGGGCAAGGTGGAATGGTACACGGATCGCCAGTCGCCAGCGTCCAGTTGATTCGCATGGAAAATGTTCAATTCGCCTTCCTTGCGATGCATCACGTACCAGCCATCCTTGGGGTTGCCACCGATGCGCAGCAGATTGCCGGGTGGCAAGTTGCCTGTATCGACAGGAAACAGCTTGTCGCTGTCACGCGCTTTGCGCAGCAGGGAGCCCGATTCGCCTACCGCGATCAACTCGGCATTGGGCAGGTCAACGGGAAATACGCAAGACAGCGACTCCACCGATTGCGCATTGAGGATATTCCAGAGCCCTTGCGTCGAGCGGATCAGGACGGCGCCCATGCGGCTGGCGGCAGCCACCCGGCCATCGGGCATTTCAGTGGCGCACTCGGCCCCTGCAGGGTGGGCGCGAGCAATTTGCTCGACATTGTCCTGCGCGTGGCGCGGGGTGTTCCAGCCAAGGCTGGCAGCGGCGCCAAACATGGCGCTGTAGTCGGGGGCAAAGCGCTGGATCAATTGCGCATTCGATGCCACCTGGGCGCTACGACCGTATTCCACGCCGAAATTGCCGCGTGTCACAATCAATCGACCCAGATCCGTCGATTTGCCCGCTTCTATTTTGAAGCTTCCCACGATGGTCGAGTACACATGCAAGAGCTTGTTGGCCCGGGTGTCGATCAATTCGACAAACTCATAATCGCCAGGCGGTAGTGCGCCAATGAAAAGGGAAGTATCGCCTGCCATCGCGCTCTCGACCTTTTTCATCACCAGGTTGGCGGACACCAGCTTGAAATCACTGCGCTGCTCTCCCGCCACCACACGGCGTAACTTGATCGTGTTGAAACCGTAAATATCCTTGGTGTTCGACGTGATGCTGACGACTACCGGGGTTTCTCCCGACTGTGCGCTCATTTTCAGTGGGTCAAGCACCGACGTGTTGACGACGCAACCGCTCAGCAGCAATACGGTCAAACCGCAAGCCGCGACTGCCGAGCGTCGCGCTGTCAGATTGGAAAAGGAAAAAGACATGAGATTGATTTAGTTTTTTAAAAAACAATTATATGTCAGTCATTAGTTTCTTTGTGGCATTATTTTTTAATTTCTTGATACCGGTGATGCGGGGCGGGATATTATTCGCGCACTGCCATTACGGCAGTAGCCGGAACAAAGTTGCGGTTGAAGCGTTGCAGATGCGCTGGCAAAAGGAGTCCGCGCTGACAGCTAAGGGCGGCTCGGGGTACAATAGCCGATTCGCCTCACCATTTTCCAGCTGCCAACTATGTCCGAAATTCACCGTATTCCCGTTCCTTCCGCCCAGCCCGAGGCCATGCAGGCCATGCCAGGTGCGGCGCCGAAAGTGGGCTTTGTCTCGCTCGGCTGCCCGAAAGCGCTGGTCGACTCCGAACAAATCCTGACCCAACTGCGCGCCGAAGGCTACGAAACGGCGAAATCCTACGCTGGCGCCGATCTGGTGATCGTCAATACCTGCGGTTTTATCGATGCCGCCGTGCAAGAGTCGCTCGACGCCATCGGCGAAGCGCTGGCTGAAAACGGTAAAGTGATCGTCACCGGCTGCCTGGGCGCCAAGAAAGATGCTGCCGGCGACGACATCATCATGAAGGTGCACCCGAAAGTGCTGTCCGTCACGGGTCCGCACGCGCTGGCCGAAGTGATGGATTCCGTCCACTTCCACCTGCCGAAACCGCATGCGCCATTCCTCGACCTGGTGCCGCCGCAAGGCGTCAAGCTGACGCCGAAGCACTATGCCTACCTGAAAATTTCCGAAGGCTGCAACCACCGTTGCAGCTTCTGCATCATCCCGTCCATGCGCGGCGACCTCGTCTCGCGCCCGATCGGCGAATTGATGATCGAAGCGGAAAATCTGTTCAAGGCCGGCGTCAAGGAATTGCTGGTCATTTCGCAAGACACCTCGGCGTATGGCGTGGACGTGAAATTCCGTTCCGGCTTCTGGAATGGCCGTCCCGTGAAAACGCACATGACGCAGCTGACGGAAGCGCTGGGCGAGCTGGCCAAGTCCTACGGCGCCTGGGTGCGCTTGCACTATGTGTATCCATACCCGCACGTGGACCAGATCATCCCGATGATGAGCGGCGGCCACATCCTGCCTTACCTCGACATTCCGATGCAGCATGCGCACCCTGACGTGCTCAAACGCATGAAGCGCCCGGCCAGCGGCGAGAAAAACCTCGACCGCATCCAGGCCTGGCGCGCCATCAACCCGGACCTGACCATCCGCTCGACCTTTATCGCCGGTTTCCCGGGCGAGACGGAAGCGGAGTTCGAGTACTTGCTCGACTTCCTCAAGGAAGCGCAGATCGACCGCCTGGGCTGCTTCGCCTATTCGCCCGTCGAAGGCGCGACGGCCAACGCCATCGCCAACCCCGTGCCGGAAGAGCTGCGCGAGGAGCGCCGCGGCCGCGTCATGCTGCTGCAGGAAGAAATTTCGAAAAAGCGCCTGCAGGCCAAGGTCGGCAAGACCGTGCGCGTGCTCATCGATGAAGTCACCCGTTCCGGCGGCGTGGGCCGCTCGTCCGCCGACGCGCCGGAAATCGATGGCGTCGTCTACGTCAAGCCGCCGTTCGAGCCGCACCGCAAGCTGGCCGTCGGCCAGTTCGTCGACGTGACCATTACCTCGGCCGATGCGCACGACCTGTGGGGCGCTGCCGAGTAAGCAGGTGTAACAACTGTACGGCAGGCAAGGGCATAAGCCCTTACAATCAAGGCGGACTCGCAATTATTGCAGTCCGTCTTTTTTATTTTCCGACGCCATGACCACATCCAAATCTCCGCAGACCGCGCTGATCCACAGCGATTACCAGGCGCCGCAAGGCTTTGCCGCCTTTCCGAATGCCATCCATCACGCATCGACCGTGCTGTTCAAGGATGTGGCGGCCATGCGCTCGGGCGACTGGAAAGAAAAGAACGCCTACACCTACGGCTTGCACGGCACGCCCACCACGTTCACCCTGGAAGCGCGGCTGGCCGAGATCGAAGGAGGCAATCACTGCCTGCTGGCACCGTCGGGCCTGGCGGTCATCGCCATGGCGGATTTTGTGCTGCTGAAAACGGGCGATGACGTTTTATTGCCGGAAAATATCTACAACCCGAACCGCGAACTGGGGCGCTGGCTGGCGCAGGACTTCGGCATCACGGCCCGCTACTACGACCCGCTGATCGGCGCCGGCATCGCGGCGCTGATCCAGCCGAATACCAAGCTCATCTGGACGGAAGCGCCCGGTTCCGTGACGATGGAAGTGCCGGACTTGCCCGCCATTTGCGCGGCCGCCCATGCGCGCGGCGTGCTGGTGGCCTTGGACAACACCTGGTCGGCCGGCCTGGCCCTGCGCGGTTTCGACCTGGGCGTGGACATCATCATGCAGGCGCTGACGAAATACCAGTCGGGCGGCTCCGACGTGCTGATGGGGGCGCTCATTACGCGCGAGCGTGCGCTGCACGACCGCCTGGCGCAGGCGCACATGCGTCTGGGCATGGGCGTGGGCGCGGACGATGCCTACCTGGTGCTGCGCGGCTTGCCCACCATGAAGCTGCGCTTCGACGCCCACGATGCGGGCGCGCGCACGGTGGCCGCCTGGCTCAAGGGGCGAAGCGAGATCGCCACGGTGCTGCATCCGGCTTTCGAGGACTGCCCCGGCCACGCCATCTGGCAGCGCGATTTCACGGGCGCGGGCGGCCTGTTTTCCGTGCTGTTCGATGCCCGCTACACGGAGGCGCAAACGGACCGCTTCGTCGATGCCTTGCAGTTGTTCAAGATTGGCTACAGCTGGGGCGGCGCGAACAGCCTGGTGATGCCGTACCGCATCGCCGCCATGCGCAAGGGCTGGCCGTTGCCGGGCCAGCTGGTGCGCCTGAATGTGGGACTGGAAGATCCGCAGGACTTGATCGCCGATATCGAACGGGCGTTCGCGGCGATGTAGGAAGCGGCAAGCCGTTGGCTTGCCGCGAAGCACCGTTTACATGGGGACGGGCGTGTTGTTGTTCAGGTCGATGAATCCGCGCAGCAGGCGATAGGCTTTCCACAGCCAGGCCACGCCCCACACGACGAAGGCCAGCGGAATGCCGATCAGCGTGATCCACAGGATGGCGCCGACGACGATCCAGGCCATATACCACCAGAAGGAACGGATCATCCAGCTGTGATGGCTGTACACGAAGGTCCCGGCCGCCTCGTCCCGCTTCACATAATTGATGATGAGCGGAATGAAGGAAAACGCGCCCAGCGAAAACACGAAGCTGGCGCCATGTATCAGGTACAACCACCAGGCCAGGTTTTTGGTCTGCTGGAGTTGGGTATCTAAAATAATATCTTGTGACATGAAGGCTCCCGTCGTTGCTCAATTTTTAATTGTAACAAGCAAAGCGGCGCGGGAGCGCAGTCCATGAAAAAAGGCGAAATACATTGTTGAAACGAGATCGATATCCCGCCTTGGCCGCGCGCGCCATGTCCTGGCTGCGGCGCGCCGTGCCGGCCTTGCTGCTGTGCGCCACGGCGGCCCATGCCGCCGGCCCCACCCTGGAGGCGGAATTCGCCGCCGGCTTGAAGGACGAGGGCCTGGCAGGCGCCGTCTGGAGTGAAGTCTTGCCCGATGGAACAGTCAAAGTCGGCGCGTCCGGCCTGCGCGATGCCGCCAAGCACATGCCCATGCAGGCGGACACGCGCATGCAGGTCGGTTCCGTGGGCAAGGTGGCGCTGGCGCTGGGCGTCTTGCGCCTGGTCAGCGAAGACCGGCTCACGCTCGACACGCCCGTGCAGCAGGTGCTGCCGGAACTGGCGCTGAACAACCCGTGGCAAACCAGCGACCCCGTGCGCATCCGCCACCTGCTGGCGCATACGTCCGGCCTCGATAATGTGCGCTTCTGGCAGGCGTTCAGCCTGAACCCGGCGCCGGACACGCCGCTGGCCGATGCTTTTGACGGCGGGCGCAATCTGCTGCGCGTGCGCGCCCGGCCCGGCAGCCGCTATGCGTATTCCAACATGGCTTATGGCTTGCTGGGCATGGTGATCGAAAAAGTCACGGGCCAGCCGTATGAGCGCTATCTCGATGCGCAGCTGCTGCGGCCGCTGGGCATGGCGGACAGCACGTTTGCCTTCGTTACCCAGGCGGGTGCGCAGGCGGACCCGCGCCTGGCCATGGGCTACTTCGAGCATGGCGTGGCCCAGCCGGCCGTGCCCCAGTATCTGCGCCCGGCCGCGCAGTTCACCACCACGGCGGCCGACATGGGCAAGCTGGCGCAATTCCTGATGGGCGATGGCAAGCTGCAGGGCGAGCGCTTCATCGACCTGGCGTTGATGGGCGCCTTGTCCGAACCGGCCGGCACGGATGCGGCGCAGGCGGGCCTGGCAACGGGCCATGGCTTGGCGCTGGCCGTGCGCGACCGCCACAATGTCGTCGGCGCCTGCCACCCTGGCACGGCCGTGGGTTTCCGCGCCATGCTGTGCCTGTATCCGGAGCAGGAAAGCGCTTTTTTTGTTGCCTTCAACACGGACGCCGAGCAGGCAGACTATGAACGTTTCAACCGCCTGCTGCTGCGCGACCTGGAACTGCCGCTGCGCGCGCCAGCGCCGCAGGGCACGCCCGCGCCCACGGTGGAAAACTGGCAGGGCGTGTATGTGCCGTCACCCAGCCCCATGGCCAGCATGGCCTGGGTCGACGCCGTGTTCGGCTTTACGCGCCTGAAATGGGATGGCGAATCGCTGTTCCTGATCCCGTTCCAGGGCGAGCCGAAGGAACTGGAACCGGTGGGCGGCTTGCTGTTCCGCGCCAGCGACCGCAGCACGCCGTCGCACGTGCTGATGCAGGAGGATGGCAAGCATATCCTCAGCGACGGCTTGCGCAGCTATGAGCGCGCGTCGATGCTGCGCATGCTGGTGTTGTGGGGCAGCCTGGCCCTGGGCATGGCGGGCTTGCTGTATGTGCTGGTGGTGGGCGTGTGGCGCGCCGCGCTGCGCAGACTGGGGCGGGGCGGCCACCTGTTCGCGCCACTGCTGTCGCTGCTGGCGCTGCTCCTGCCGCTGCCGTTTTTCTATTTCCAGTCCTATCTGCGCCTGGGCGACGTGACCATCGCCAGCGTGTTGCTGGCGCTGGTGACGGGGGCGCTGCCGCTGGCGACGGCGTTCGGCCTGGCCCGCTGCTGGCGCAGCCGCGGCACGGCGGCCGAGGCGGGTTCATGGGCGAAATGGGATTGGGTGGCCTTGCTGGCGGTCTTGCAACTGCTGCTGGTGCTGGCCTGGTGGGGGCTGCTGCCGCTGCGGCTGTGGCAGCTGTAGCGGGCGCTCAGCGCCAGGCTTGCAGCAGCCGGCGCCACCAGCGCTGCGCTGGCGTGGCCTGCACGGCGTGCTTGGCGCGCCCGGCCCGCTTGGCGCGATAGCTGGCCGCCGCCATCTGCAGGCCGACGCGGTCCATCGCCGCCATCGCCTCCGCTTCCTGCGGCGACAAGCCATGCCGCAAGGCTTGCGCTCGGGGTTCCAGCAGGAAGGCGGCACGCACGGCGTCGTCCGTGTACAGCCTGGCCAGATAGGTTTCCAGGGCGGGTGAACTCATGCGCTGCGCCCCGCGCGCAAGGCCGCGCGCGCCCATTCCAGCTGGCCCAGCACGTGCTCGAACGACGGGTAATTGCCGTCGCGTTCGACGATCACCGTCAACGGTTGCGGCGCATGGCGCGCCAGCACGGTCAACAGGTCGAAGACGGCGGACGGCACGTCGTGCAGATGGTCGTCCAGCAGGCGCTGGCCGCCGTCAGGCGCGGCGATCCAGTGGCCGCCGCTCAGGTGCACGGCGCCGACCCGCTCCAGGGGCAGGCGCTGCAGCAGTTGCTCCGGGTCATGACCGAAATTGACGGCGTTCGCATACAGGTTGTGCAGGTCCAGCAGCAGCGGCACTTGCGCGCCGTGGATGATGCGCGCCAGCCACTCGGCTTCGTCCAGCGTGCTGCCGGGCGGCTGGACCAGGGTGGCGATGTTTTCCATCAGCGGCGCGCTGCCGACGATGCGCGTGGCCAGCGCGATATTGGCGATGGCGCCGGCGGCGCTGCACGGCGTGCGCGGCGGCGCCGCCAGGTGGCCGATCTCGATGCCGCCGGCGCGCACGAAACACAGGTGCTCGGACCACGATTCGGCTGGCACCTCCTTCATCAGGCGCGCCATCGCATGCAGGCGGCGCGGGTCGGCGGGCATCGTCGACGCCAGGCCCATGCCGACGCCGTGCAGGCTGACGGGCACCTGGCGCGCCAGGCTGCGCAAGGCCGCGATGCGGGCGCGCGCGGCGCCGTAGTAATCGTCGGCGATCACTTCCAGCACGTCGATGTGGGCCAGGTTGGACAGGATGCCGGCAGCCAGTTCGCCGCGCCAGCCCAGGCCGACGCGGTCGCGCGTGGCCACCTGGCTAACTGCCACAGCCGCCGCCACCACCGCAACCGCCACAGCCGCTGCCGCCGCCGCCATCGCCGCCACCGTCGCCGCCACCCGACGAGGAGTCGCCCGAGCTGCCGGACGACGAATCGCCACCGCTGTTTTGCCGCGGCACCGGGTACAGCTCGGCGACGTAGGCGTACACGGATGGCGGCAGGGCGCCGATGCCGAAGATGGCGGCCAACAGTGCCATGTCGGCGTTGCCGCCGCCTGCCTGCAGGCGCGAGGCGCGCAGGTTCAGGCGGCCAAACAGCATGCGCAGGTCGGTCAGCAAGCGCTGCGTGCTCCAGCTGGTCGACTGGGTGCGCAAGCCGCGCAGCATGAGCAGGAAGATCGCCAGCAGCAGCGCCAGGAACAGCAGGTTGTAATGCTGGCGGCCGATGGCGATGACGGCCTTGACGGCGGCCACCGTCAGCAGCAGCCAGTGCGCGACCCAGGTGATGCGTTCGCGCCGGCGCAGCAGCGGCGGGCCGACCAGCAATTCCTGCTGCGTCAAGGTGTCCAGGTAGGCGCGGCACGAGGGCTGCATCTCGGCCTGCGCGGCCAGCTCCCTGCTGTGGCCCTGGCGGCCCAGGTACAGCCGCAGCACGTCGCGTTCGATGTCATGGCTGGCGAAGCGCAGGCTGTCGGCGCTGGCCGTTTCCAGCAGCGGGCCATCGGCGCGCAGCAAGCCGCGGTCGACCAGCACGATGGCGGCGATCTTCACGGCTTCGAGCGCGCCGCCGCGCAGGAAGGCGATACGGTAGGGATCGTCGGCCAGCGACAGCTGGGCGTGCGGATTGCGCAATTCCTGGCGGATCAGCAGCTCGCGCGCCAGGTAGTACACGAGCAGGCCGAAGATCAGATAGGCCAGCAGGAACCACGGACCGCTCCAGTCAAACGGATTGACGCCGTTCACTGCATCTGCTCCGCGTGTTCGCGCAGGCGTGCGGTAATGGCCATCAGGCCCGTGAAGGCGGGCAGGGCCTGCCCCGGCGCCAGGCGCGCCGTTTCGCGCGCCTTTGACATCGCTTGCAGGGCCGCGTGCAGGGCCGGTTCGCCCAGCTGGTCGACAAACGTTTCGAGCGCCTGCTTGCCGGACAGCGCAGGCTTGCCCTCCAGCTGCGCCAGCGAGGCGGCCGCCGAGCGCAGGGGGCCGGCTACGTCGGCGATGGCGCCGGCCAGCTGTTCTTCATTCAGGCTCACGAGCATATACCGTTCGCGCATGCGCACCTGCTGGTTCAGCAGCACTTGCCGCAGCCGCCGCAGCACGGCGTCGCGGCTGGTGTGCAGGCTGGCGAAAGGATCATTGCCCAGCAAGACCCGATGGCGCGCGATGATGTCGGCGAACTTGACGGCGAAGGCGTCGGCGGCCTGCGTCAATTCGCCCTCGAGCAGAAACATCACCTGCAAATCGATGGCGGCGTGCGCCAGGCGCAAGGGCCCGCGCAGCGCATCGGCCGCTGGCGGCGCAAAGCGCTTGAGCAGGAGCAGCAGGTTGACGTCGGAGGTGGCGCGCACCTGGCCATCGGCGGCCGAGCCGAACAGCACGGCAGCGACCAGGTCGGCGCCGAAGGCATTTTGCGCGGCGGCGACGAATACATCGAGGTGGCGTTGTATTTCTTCTGGCAGCGTTGGCGGCATGCGGCGTTCTTTCACGACGGGTTGGCGGGTTGATCACAAGTTTGCAATATAGCAAAAATATGCCGCCCCGCGCGCACCGTCTGGCGCCGCGTCCTTGTCCCTGACTCAGGTCAATACGTTGAGCAAGCCATCGAGTCCCACGAAGTTCAGCGCCACGTCGGCTTGCGAGCGCACCACAGGCTTGGCGCGGAAGGCCACGGACAGGCCGGCGATGCCCATCATCTTCAAGTCGTTGGCGCCGTCGCCCATGACGATGGCCTGTGCGGGGGAAATGCCCAGCTCCGCGCACACGCGCTCCACGGTGCGGCGTTTTTCCTCGGCGTCGACGATGCCCCCCAACACTTTGCCCGTCAGCTTGCCGTCGACGATTTCCAGTTCGTTCGCGTGCGTGTAATCGAGGCCCAGGCGTTCCTTCAGGCGCGTCGTGAAGAAGGTAAAGCCGCCCGACACCAGCAGGGTTTTCAGGCCGGCCTTTTGCACGGCCGCCAGCATCGCTTCCGCGCCCGGCGACAGTTTTAACCGTTCATCGTAGACGCGCTGCAGGGCCGACGCATCGAGGCCTTCGAGCAGGGCCACGCGCTGCTTCAGGCTGGCGGCGAAATCGAGTTCGCCGCGCATGGCCGCTTCCGTGATGGCCGCCACCTGCGGTTTCAAGCCCTGCATGTCGGCGATTTCATCGATGCATTCGATGGTGATCAGGGTCGAATCCATGTCCATCGCCACGAGCTTGAATTCGCTGAGCTCGCGCTGGCCCATCATGTAGGTGGCGTCCAGCTGCGCCGCCTGGGCCGCCACTTCGATGGTGGGGCGCAGCGCGGGCGAGTAGGCGATCTGTTCGCAGCGCACGGCGTTCGGTCCCAGGCGCGTGATGGACGTGGGCGCGGCCAGCGCGGCGATGCGCTCGAGGCGGGCGCTGTCGCCGTCCAGGCCTTGCAGGATCAGATTCATGGTGATGGAAGTGGTGGTGGTCATGGGGCTATCCTGCAAAAATGATAGAAATAGTCTACACCGTCAATTGCTTGATGGTGGTCTTGATCTGCGTCACGCGCGCGGCCAGGTCCGGCATGGCGGCCGTGATTTTCAGCTTGTCCTGGCCATGCAGCTTGATATGGCGGTTCTTCTGGATCAAGTCGATGATGCGCATCGGATCGATGGGCGGCTTGGCCATGAATTGCAGGGTGGCCGCCTCGCCATGCACGTCGATCTTGACGATGCCCACGGTTTTCGCCGCGATGCGCAGGCGGTGCGTCTCGATCAGGGCCTTGACGGCGTCGGGCAGCTTGCCGAAGCGGTCGATCAGCTCTTCCTGGATATCGTCGATTTTCTCCTGCGTGGCGCAGTTGGCCAGGCGTTTGTAAATCGACAGGCGTTCGTGCACGTCGCCGCAGAAATCGGCCGGCAGCAGGGCCGGCACGTGCAGGTTGATTTCCGTCGTCGACGCCAGCGGCGCGGCCAGGTCCGGCTCCTTGCCGGCTTTCAGCGAGCGCACGGCTTCGTTGAGCATGTCCGAATACAGCTGGAAGCCGATTTCCGTCATCTCGCCCGACTGGCTCTCGCCCAGCACCTCGCCGGCGCCGCGGATTTCCAGGTCGTGCATGGCCAGGTAAAAGCCGCTGCCCAGTTCTTCCATCTGCTGGATGGCGTCCAGGCGGCGCTGCGCCAGTTTCGTGAGACCCTGCACGTCGTGCACCAGCAGGTAGGCGTAGGCCTGGTGATGCGAGCGCCCGACCCGGCCGCGCAACTGGTGCAGCTGCGCCAGGCCGAACTTGTCGGCGCGGTGCATGATGATGGTGTTCGCCGTCGGCACGTCGATGCCCGTCTCGATGATCGTCGTGCACAGGAGGATGTTGAAGCGCTGGGCAACGAAGTCGCGCATGACCTTTTCCAGGTCGCGCTCGTGCATCTGGCCGTGCGCCACGGCGATGCGCGCCTCGGGCAGCAATTCCGTCAGCATGGCCAGGCGGTTCTGGATGGTTTCCACCTCGTTGTGCAGGAAGTAGATCTGGCCGCCCCGTTTGAGTTCGCGCAGACACGCTTCGCGGATGATGGCTTCGCCTTCGCTGCGCACGAACGTCTTGATGGCCAGGCGCTTTTGCGGCGCCGTGGCGATGATGGAAAAGTCGCGCAAGCCTTCCAGCGCCATGCCCAGGGTGCGCGGGATCGGCGTGGCCGTCAGGGTCAGCACGTCCACTTCCGCGCGCAGCGCTTTCAAGGCTTCCTTCTGGCGCACGCCGAACCTGTGTTCCTCGTCGATGATGACGAGGCCCAGGCGCGTGAATTTCACGTCATCGGACAGCAGTTTATGCGTGCCGATGACGATGTCGATGGTGCCGTCGGCCATGCCCTTGAACGCCTGCGTGATCTCCTTGCCGCTGCGGAAACGCGACAATTCCGCGATGCGCACGGGCCAGTCGGCGAAGCGGTCGGCAAAGGTTTGCGCATGCTGCTCGGCCAGCAGGGTGGTGGGCGCCAGGATCGCCACCTGCTTGCCGCCCATGACGGCGATGAAGGCGGCGCGCAGCGCCACTTCCGTCTTGCCGAAGCCGACGTCGCCGCACACGAGGCGGTCCATCGGTTTACCGGACGTCATGTCCTTGATGACGTTGTGGATGGCCTCGGCCTGGTCCGGCGTTTCGTCGAAGCCGAAGCTGTCGGCGAAGCGCTGGTAGTCGTGCGACGAGAATTCGAAGGAGTGGCCCTGGCGCAGCGCGCGGCGCGCGTACAGGTTGAGCAGCTCGGCGGCCGTGTCGCGCACCTGTTCGGCGGCGCGCTTCTTCGCCTTTTCCCACTGGCCCGAGCCGAGCGAGTGCAGCGGCGCGTCTTCCGGCGAGGCGCCCGAATAGCGGGAAATGACGTGCAGCTGCGACACGGGCACGTACAGCTTGGTGTCCTTCGCGTATTCGAGATGCAGGAATTCCGTCTCGCCTTCGCCCAGGTCCATGCTGGTCAGGCCCATGTAGCGCCCGATGCCGTGGTTGATGTGCACCACGGGGTCGCCGATCTTCAGCTCCGACAGGTCGCGCACCATCGACTCGACCTGCGTCACGCCTTCCTGTTTCTTGGTGCCGACGCGGCGGCCGGAACCGGCATACAGTTCCGTCTCGGTGATGAAGGCCAGGTTGCCCTCGGGCGTAAACAGTTCGAAGCCCGCGTGCAGCGGCGCCACGCCCAGCATCAGCTTGGCGTCGGACTGCAGGAAGCCGTCGCTGCCTTCCACCGGCGTCAGGTGCAGATCGTATTCGGTGAAATACTGCTGCAGGGTTTCGCGGCGGCCGTTCGATTCGGCGCAGATCATCACGCGGCGGCCCGATTGCAGCAGATAGCTGCGCAGGTTGGCCAGCGGGTCGTCGGCGCGGCGGTTGACGGCGATGTTCGGCACGGGCGCCGACAGTTCGGACGCCAGCGCATCGTTCGATTTCGTGATCGCCAGGCGCGGATACGGCTTGGCCAGGCCGAAGAACTGTTCGTCGGACAGGAACAGCGCTTCGGGCGGCAAAATCGGCCGCTCGCGGTCGGCCTTCAGGAAGCGGTAGCGCGACTGGGTATCGGTCCAGAAGCGGCCGATGGCCGCGTCGATCTCTCCCACCAGGGCCAGCGAGGCGTCGGGCGGCAGGTAGTCGAACAGGGTGGCCGTCTGCTCGAAGAACAGGGGCAGGTAGTATTCGATGCCGGCCGAGGCGATGCCGCTGCTGATGTCCTTGTAGACGACCGAGCGCGATGGATCGCCTTCGAACTGTTCGCGCCAGCGGTTGCGGAAAGTGGTGCGGGCCGCTTCATCCATGGGAAATTCGCGGCCCGGCAGCAGCCGCACTTCGTGCACGGGGTACAGCGAGCGCTGGGTGTCGGCATCAAACGTGCGGATGGTCTCGATGGTGTCGCCGAACAGGTCCAGGCGGTAGGGCAGGGCGGACCCCATGGGGAACAGGTCGAGCAGGCCGCCGCGCACCGAGTATTCGCCGGGCGACATCACCTGCGACACGTGGCTGTAGCCGGCCAGGGTCAGCTGCGACTTCAGTCGCGCTTCGTCGAGCTTTTCGCCCTTCTTGAAGAAGAAGGTGTAGGCGGCCAGGAACGATGGCGGCGCCAGGCGCACCAGCGCCGTGGTGGCCGGCACGATCAGCACGTCGCACTGGCGCGTCTGGATTTCGTGCAGGGTGGCCAGGCGCTCGGAGACCAGGTCCTGGTGCGGCGAAAAGGCGTCGTAGGGCAACGTTTCCCAGTCCGGCAGCAGGTGGCAGCGCAGCTCTTTCCCGCCAAACCAGGGGATTTCATCGAGCAGGCGCTGGCCGTCGCTGGCCTGCGCCACCACCACGGCCAGCATCTGGCCCCGCGCTTTCAAGGCCAAAGCGGCCAGCGCCAGGGCATAGGCGTCGGATGAACCATACAGGGCGGGCAGCGCGTAGCGGTTGCCGGGCTTGGGGAGGGCTTTTGTTAAGTCTAAGGACATGCAGGCGATGACACTAGTGGCAGAGGCAGTTGAGTGGGACGGCTGTGGTGCGCGCAGCGCCGCCAGTGACGGCGCCGACAGGCGAGATTATAGACCATCACTTATATCTCCGCGCTTGAGAAAACCGTCGTGAGCGGCAGTGATTTGTGGCTAAGAAGCGCAACCGTACTTTAGTACGGTGAGCATCGCAGGCCGCAAAGCACGACGCGCAGCAGGTTTTATCCTGCGCGGACATTCGCAATGCCGAACGGGACGTGCACCATGGGGATGGTTCCACCCGCCGATTTCAGGTGGCTCAGCTGGTCGTCGAAGAAGATATGCGGCTTGAACACGGCCAGTACGCGCGACTTGTCCATGCCGCCGAGGAAAAACGTCTCGTCGGCCGCCACGCCCCAGCTTTTCAGGGTCGTCACGACGCGCTCGTGCGAAGGCGCGTTGCGCGCCGTGATGATGGCGATGCGCAGGATCTTTTTATAGCCGGGATCGCGCCGCTGGGCCCTTTCTTCCAGGCGCTGCATGGTAGCCAGCTTCTGGAACAGGCCCGCCAGCGGGCCGGGGCGGTGCGGCGTGCCCACGTTCAGGGTTTCATGGGCGTGGAATTCGTCGACGTCATTGTTGCGCTTGAAAACGGTTTCCGCCTCGTCGTCGGCGATCACGCCATCGAAATCGAAGGCCACGCGCAGTTCCTCATCGTTCTCGTCGTCTTCCGTGCGCGACGGCAGCACCAGGCCGGCCGGATAGTCGCAGGCCAGCGCGCTGCGCACGTCGTCCTCATTCGCGCTGAGGAAGAGCGAGGCGTTGAAGGCGGGCAGGTAAGGGTAGGGCGACTTGCCCGTCATGAAGGCGGCGCGCGAAATATCGAGGCCGTAGTGGGCGATGCTGTGCATGACGCGCAAGCCCGTTTCCGGCGAATTGCGCGAAAACAGCACCACTTCCACGGGCGACTGGCGCGGATAGTGCTTGTTGATGTTCAGGAAGCGGCGGATGAAGGGGAAGGCCACGCCGCGCGGCAAGACCGTGTCGATATGCGTTTCCTGGTACTTGCGGTATTCCTCGGGGCCGTTGTCGAGGTAGACCTGGTGCGATTCGGCCAGGTCGAACAGGGCGCTGGAAGCGACCCCGATCACCAGTTTGTGTTCGATAGGATAAGCCATGCTGTACCTGTGGTGTGCGTGTTGACCATCTTATACGACTATCAACTGCGCAGCCAATAGGGGCGCGTGGGGATTTGTTGCACCAAAGCAGGGCATTGGACGGCTTTTCGATGCCACTGTGCAAGGCGCGCCACAGTCAGGAAATAAATATTGATTTGTATCAAGTATGTAGCAGTCAGCGCACCCGTTTTCCACTATGCTTCCTATTATCAAATCTCGCCAATTGTAACGAAGCGTACGCCCCACCCCCGCCACCTTTATACAAGTGTCAGCTGTTTTACTCGAACATGCCAGCCCCAACCTCGCCAGCAGTCTTCGTGACTATATAAAGGACCTAGCCATGTTTAAGAATTTACTGATCAAATGGAAGCTGGCGACGCTCGTCGCCGTGATGATGGCGGCCTTGCTGGTGGTGGGCATCTGCGGCTATACGGGCATCGCCACCGTGGGCCGCGCCGTCAATGAAATCGGCGTGGTGCGCCTGCCGTCGATTCAGGGCTTGATGATGATCAGCGAAGGCCAGACGGCCGTCGCCGCCGCCACCCTGACGGCCGCCATCTATGAAAACAATTACCAGGCACAGGACAAGTTCGCGGAAGCGCTGCAGCTGCGCACGCGCGCCTGGAACAACATCGAGGCGGGCCGCAAGCTGTACGATCCGCTGCCGCAAACGCCCGAGGAAGCCGTGCTGTGGCAGCGCTTCCAGGGCGAGTGGACGGCCTGGAAGGCGGACGACGACAAGGTACGCGCCATCTTGCGCCAGCTGGCCGACAATCGCGACGAAGCGCGGCAGAAAGAGCTGTTCGTAGGCTTTTACAAGCGGTACCAGGATTCGCGTGCGCTGTTCGGCAAGGCCGAAGGCACGCTCAACGAGATCATCAAGCTCAATAACGGCGTGGCCGACGCCAGCGTCAAGGATGGCGGCGCGGCCGTGATCCGCTCGGAAAGCCTGATGGTCATCCTCGGCTTGCTGGCCTCCGCACTGGGCATCGGCTGCGCCGCCTACATCACGCGCGCCATCACGCAGCCGATCAATGCGGCCGTGAAAGTGGCGCAAACGGTGGCATCGGGCGACCTGACGAGCCACATCGAGGTGCATACGACGGAAGAGACGGGCCAGTTGCTGCAGGCGCTGAAAGACATGAATTCCAGCCTGGTCAACATCGTCGGCCAGGTGCGCAGCGGCACGGAGACCATCGCCACGGCGTCGTCGCAGATTGCCAGCGGCAACCTGGACCTGTCCTCGCGCACGGAAGAGCAAGCCAGTTCGCTGGAAGAGACGGCGTCGTCGATGGAAGAGCTGACGTCGACGGTGCGGCAGAACGCCGACAATGCCCAGCAAGCCAACCAGCTGGCGTTGAGCGCCTCGGGCGTGGCCGTGAAGGGCGGCGCCGTGGTGGGCAAGGTGGTCGAGACCATGGACGCCATCAACGACTCGTCGCGCAAGATCGTCGACATCATTTCCGTCATCGACGGCATCGCCTTCCAGACGAATATCCTGGCCCTGAATGCCGCCGTGGAAGCGGCGCGCGCGGGCGAGCAGGGACGCGGTTTCGCCGTGGTGGCGACGGAAGTGCGCAATCTGGCGCAACGCTCGGCGGCGGCCGCGAAGGAAATCAAGACCCTCATCGGCGACTCCGTCGTGGCGGTCGACGCTGGCAGCAAGCTGGTGGCCGAGGCGGGCAGCACGATGGCCGAAATCGTCTCCAGCGTGCAGCGCGTGACGGACATCATGGCGGAAATCAGCCTGGCCACGCAGGAGCAAAGCTCGGGCATCGACCAGATCAACCAGGCCATCGGCCAGATGGACCAGGTGACGCAGCAGAACGCGGCCCTGGTGGAAGAGGCGGCCGCCGCGGCCGAATCCTTGCAGGAGCAATCGGGCCAGCTGGCCGAAGTGGTCAGCGTCTTCAAGCTCGATGGCGCCCAGGCGCCTGCCGCGCGCGCGAACGCAAAGCCTGCCGCCCCGCGCGCCGTGGCGGCCAGCGCGGCGCCGAAGCGTCCGGCTCCTGCATCGCGCCCCGCCGCAGGCCGCCCGGCCTTGCGCGCAGTGCCGTCCTCGCGCCAGAGCGCGCCGCGCGACGACGAGTGGGAAGTCTTCTGACGGTTTGACGGCGCCAGCATGCGCTAACGGACGGCCGCCTCGCGCGGCCGTTTTTGCATGCGCGCATTGCGGCCGGTGCTTATTAAAAAGATACCATTATAAAAATAGCTGTTTTGCCATCTAAGCAAATCTTTTCAAAACTTAACGCGACATTGCTTGTGAGATAACTCACACTGCCTGCCGTACCACCCTTGTTCCCGCCTCGGCCACATCCCGGCTGCCCCTTCCGCCTGCTGCGTCCGGCCATTCGTGGCAGGCGGCAGCCATTGCCGTCAGCCTTGCATGCGAGCCGGGTGCGATGACCGATGCACCACACTGAAGGATGCGAATGAAGATGGCAAATATGAAAATCGGCACGCGCCTGCGCTGCGCCTTTGCGTTGTTGACCTTGCTGCTGCTGGCGACCGCCGTGCTGGGCATGCTGCACTTGTCCAGCCTGGAACTGCGCATGCGCGACGTGATCGACGACAAATATCCGAAAACCGTGCTGGCCAACGACATCATCAAGCAGGTCAACATCATCGCGCGCTCCTCGCGCAACCTGCTGCTGATGACGGAGCCGCAGCAGCTGGCGCAGGAACGTGCCACCATCGCCAGGGCGGGAGGCGAAACGGAACAGGCGCTGGCGCAGCTGGACAAGGTGGCGCTGTCGCCGCGCGGCCGCGCGCTGATGGCGGCCGTGACGCAGGCGCGCGTCGCGTTCAACGGCGGGCGCGACAAGGTACTGGCCTTGCTGGAACAGGGCGCGCGCGACGAGGCGACCAGTTTGCTGCTTGGCGCGGTGCGCGGCGAGCAGCTGCGCTACATGGCGGCGCTGGAAAGCCTCATCGCGCACCAGCATGAGCTGATGGAGGAGGCGGGCGCCCAGGTGCACGACGAATACGTCACGGCGCGCAACATGATGCTGGCCCTGAGCGCGCTGGCCGTGCTGTTTTCGCTCGTCACGGCCTGGCTGGTCACGCGCAGCATCGTCCAGCCATTGCGGCACGCTTTGACGGTGGCGCAGACGGTGGCCGCCGGCGACCTGACGTCGACCTTCGGCCGCCACGCCGGCGATGAAACGGGCAAGCTGCTCGACGCGCTGTGCATCATGAACGGCAACCTGCTCGAGATCGTGCAGCGGGTACGCGGCGGCACCGATACCATCGCCACGGCCTCGTCGCAGATCGCGGCCGGCAATATCGACCTGTCTTCGCGCACCGAGGAGCAGGCCAGCTCGCTCGAACAGACCGCATCGGCCATGGAGGAACTCAGTTCGACGGTGCGGCAGAACGCGGACAATGCCCGCCACGCCAGCGTGCTGGCCGTCGAGGCGGCGACCATCGCCGGCGCCGGCGGGCAAGCCGTGGGCCAGGTGATCCATACGATGGACGCCATCAGCGCGTCGTCGGCGCAGATTGCCGACATCATCGGCGTGATCGACATGCTGGCCTTTCAGACGAATATCCTGGCCCTGAATGCGGCAGTGGAAGCGGCGCGCGCCGGTGAGCAGGGGCGCGGCTTTGCCGTCGTGGCGACGGAAGTGCGCAACCTGGCGCAGCGCAGCGCGGCGGCGGCGCGCGATATCCGCGCCCTGATCGCCACTTCCACGCAGCAGGTGGACGCGGGCGCGGCCCTCGTGGCGCAGGCGGGCGCCACGATGCAGGAAGTGGTGGCGGCCGTGGGCCGGGTGAGCCAGATGGTGGCCGACATCACGGCCGCCAGCGCCGAGCAAAGCACGGGTATCGGCCAGGTCAGCCAGGCCGTCGTGCAGATGGATGAAGTGACGCAGCAGAACGCCGCCCTGGTGGAAGAGGCGGCGGCCGCCTCGCAATCGCTGGAGAGCGAGGCGGCGCAGCTGCTGCAGGTGGTCAGCGTGTTTCGCCTGCGGCAGGGCCCTGCGCACAGCTTGCCGCGCCGCAGCGCGCCGGCCGTGCCGCGTCTGCTGGCCTAGTGGCGCGCCTGGCAAGGTTCTGGCGCGGCTGCGTCGCGCTGTGGCGGGCGCGGTGGCAGGTGCGCGTTGGGCGTAGCGGCCAGCCCCTGGCGTCGGCGCGCAGCCGGGAGCTGCAGGCGCGCCTGGACCGCGCCATCGTCGACGGCGAATTCTGTTTTCACTACCAGGGCAAGTTCGATACGGCGCAACTGCGCCTGGTCGGCCTGGAAGCGCTGCTGCGCTGGCACCATCCGCGCCACGGCCTGGTCTACCCGAACGAATTCATCGGCCTGGCCGAGCGCACTGACGCCATCGTCGCGCTGGGCAACTGGGGCATTGATGCGGCCTGCCGCCAGCTGGCGCAGTGGCGCGCGGCGGGCCTGCCTTTGGTGCCGGTGGCGGTGAATGTCTCGGCGCGCCAGCTGTGCCAGCCGGGCTTGCCCGACTTCGTGCTGGGCTGCCTGCGGCGCCACGCCATTGCGCCCGGCCTGCTGGAGCTGGAAGTGACGGAGAGCTGCTGCATCGATGACATGGCGCAGGCGACGCAGGGATTGCGCCGGCTGCGCGCGCTGGGGCTGGCCATTTCGCTTGACGATTATGGTACTGGCCATGCGGGCCTCAGCCATGTCAGGATGCTGCCGATTCACACCATCAAGATCGACCGCTCCTTCCTCCGCGACGTGGGCGGCGGCAGCGCAGACAGCGACACGGTGATCGTCGCCTCGACCATCGCGCTGGCACGCGGCCTGGGTTTGCAGGCGCTGGCCGAGGGCGTGGAAAACGGCGCACAGCTGGCGCAGCTGCGGCGGCTGGACTGCCCGCAGGTGCAGGGCTTCTATCTGCACCTTCCGGCGCCCGCGGCCGAGGTGGCAGCGCTGCTGTCCGCCGGCCGTGTAATGGTGCCGCAACATGGCGCCATGCGGCCTGGCGCGGATGCTCAGTAGAATATGGCCACTGCAAGCCGCGTGCTTTAACACCACCTCCCCCACGCAAGAATGATAAACAGTCCTGTCCCGGCCTATGTCTTTGGCCCGTTTCGCCTTTTGCCGCTAGAACGCCTGCTGTTCGAGGGCGACCGCGCGCTGCGCCTGGGCAGCCGGGCCATGGACTTGCTGCTGGCGCTGCTGGAGCGCGCCGGCGACATCGTCGACAAGCATGAACTGCTGGCCATCGTCTGGCCCAATGCCGTGGTCGATGACGCGACCTTGCGCGTGCACCTGGCGGCGCTGCGCAAGGCGCTCGGCGATGGCCGCGATGGCCAGCGCTACATCACCACCATTCCCGGGCGCGGCTACGGCTTCCTGGCGCCGTTGGCGCACACGGGCCGGCAGGCGCCCGGTGCGGGTGGCGCCGAGCCGCGCCACAACCTGCCCGTCATGCTGACGCGCATGCTGGGCCGCGCGGAAGTGCTGCAAACGATGGCCAACCAGTTGCTGCAATTGCGCCTGCTGTGCATTGCCGGTCCGGGCGGCATCGGCAAGACCACCCTGGCCGTCGTCCTGGCCACGCGCGTGCTGCGCCGCTATGCCGACGGCGTGTGTTTCGTCGACCTGTCGCCGCTGGAAGAGGGCCGCCTGGTGCCGCTGGCGCTGGCCACGGCGCTCGGGGTGGCGGTGCCGGCCGGCGACGCCATGCCGCTCCTGCTGGCCTACCTGCGCCCGCGCCACATGCTGATCGTGCTCGATAACTGCGAGCACGTGATCGGCGCGGCCGCCACGCTGGCCGACGCCTTGCTCAAGGGCGCGCCGCTGCTGCACGTGCTGGCCACCAGCCGCGAGCCGCTGCGCCTGACCAGCGAGCAGTTGCAGCGCCTGCCCGCGCTGGAGTTGCCGCCCGCCGACGCCGTGCCCGATGCGGCGGCGGTCCGGCACTTCGCCGCGGTGCAGCTGTTTTGCGAACGCTGCGCGGCGGTCGACGATGCGTTCGTGCTGGCCGACGCCGACGTGCCCGTGGTGGTGGACATCTGCCGGCGCCTCGACGGCATCCCGCTGGCGCTGGAACTGGCGGCCGGACGCATCGGCCATTTCGGCCTGCACGAATTGCGCCGCCAGCTCGATGACCGCTTTCGCCTGCTCACGCGCGGCGCGCGCAACATGCCCCTGCGCCACCAGACCCTGCGCGCCACCCTGGACTGGAGCTACGGCCTGCTCGACGCGCAAGAGCGCCAGGTGCTGCAGGCGCTGAGCGTGTTCAAGAGCCGCTTCCGCCTGGAGTCGGCCAGCGCCGTGGCGGGCTGCGACGTGTTCGACACCGTGGCCGACCTGGCCGCGAAGTCCCTCGTCAGCATCGAGTTTTGCCGCCAGCACGTGTATTACCGGCTGCTCGACACCACGCGCGCCTACGCCGCGGCGCAGCTGTCGGCGGGCGGTGGCGCGGGCGTCGTGCTGCTGCGCCATGCGCGCCATTGCCTGGGCCTGGCCGCGCGCATCGCCACCGACTGGGGCAGCATGCCGCCGGCCCACTGGAGCGCGCGCTATGGCCGCCATGTCGACGACCTGCGCGCCGCCATCGACTGGGCCTTCGGCGAGGAGGGCGACGTGGCGCTGGGCGTGGCGCTGACCCTGGCCGCGCAAACTCTGTTCTATCAGCTGTCGCTGATGGATGAATACCGCGTGCGCGTGGAGCGGGCGCTCGAACGCATGGCCACGCATGCGGTGGACGACACTGACAGCGAAATGCGGCTGCATGGCTTGCAGGCGCACCTGCTGTTGCATACGCAGGGCATCACGGGCACCATGCTGCGTTCATTCCAGCGCGGCTATGCGCTGGCCATGCGCACGGACGATGGCCATCGCCGCTTTGAGGCGATTTGCGGCATGTGGTTGTGCAGCCTGAAGCTGGCCGATTTCCAGCGCGCCGACAGTTACGTCACCGAGCTTGCCGTCCTGTGCGAGGCGCGCGACGACACGGCGATGCGGCTGGTGCTGGCGCGCATGCGGGCCGTGGGCGAGTATGTGCAGGGACGCTACGCGCAGTCGGCGGCGCTGGCGCGCATGGTGCTCGCGCATCCCGAGGGCGCGGGGCGGCTGGGCTGCAACAATGCCTTGCTGGCCGATCAGCAGGTTTGCCTGCGCGGCACGCTGGCGCGCTGCCTGTGGATGCAGGGCCGCCCCGACGACGCCCTGGCGCTGGCGCGCGAGACAGTGGCGGTGGGCTTCGAGCACAATGGCGTCACGCTGTGCGTGGCGCTGGCCGTCAATGCCATTCCCGTCGCCCTGTGGTGCGGGCAGCGGGGACTGGCGCATGCCTGGACTTGCCTGCTGTGCGAGCATGCGGCCCGCTATGGCTTGCTGTACTGGAGCGCCTGGGGCGCCGCCTACCAGCGCCTGCTCGATGGGGGCGAGGCGCTGGCGGATTTTCCCTGGCCTTCGGTGCGCAGCTGGCCGATACAGGTCGATTTGATGGCCACCCTGCACGACGCGGCCGCCGATAGCGAGGCGCTGCGCCGCGCGCGCATGGGCCTGGCGCCGTGGAGCGCGCCGGAAGTGCTGCGCCGCGACGCGCACCATCGCTGGCGGGCGCTGGCGCAAGACGATGCGGCCGGCCTGGAAGCGGTGCGCGCGCAACTGGATGAAGCGTTGCTGCTGGCCAGGGACCAGCAGGCGCCGGGCTGGGAGCTGCGCTGCGCCACCAGCCTGGCGGCCGTGTTGCAGGCGCAGGGATGCCGCGCCGCCGCGCATGCCGTGCTGGCCCCCGTCCATGCCGGCTACCGGCAGGGCCGCGACACGATGGACGTGATGGCGGCGGCGGCCTTGCTGGCGCGGCTGGCCTGAAGGCTATTCGTAGGCGCCCAGGCGGCGCTGTTCCTCCGGCGTGAAACTGGCGTCGCGCAGCTGCTGCACGGCTGCCGCATCCTGCGCGCCGCCGGGCAGGCTGGCTTTCTGTGCTTGATAGGCGATCACGCGCTGCTGCCACTGCGATTCCTCGCGGTCCAGTTCCGCCAGGCGCGCCGCCGCCGCCGGCGTGAAGGTGCTGGCGCGCAGGCGGTAGACCGCATTCTCGTCGCCGCCCTGGGCGCGCAGCGCCTTCACGGATTCATCCAGCTTGACCACTTGCAGCGGCGCGTCGCGCGCGGCGCGCTGGGCTGGCGACAGCTTCTGGTCCAGCGCGGCCAGTTGCGCCTGGCGCTGCGCTTCATCGAGCGTCGTGTCGGCGAGTATCGCCATGCGCGCCACGGCGTCGTCGTCGTACGCGTCGCTGGCGCCGAACAGGCCCGCGCTTTCCTCGGGCGTAAAATAATTGCCGCGCAGGGAGCGCATGGCTTGCAGGCGCGCGCGCGCCGCCAGGGCCGCATCGGCTTGCGCCGGCAAGGCCTGTTCCGCGCCGACCAGCGCCTGCTTGTAGGCCAGATATGCGCCCAGCAGGCGCTTCGCGTCGCGCGCGGGCACGGGCGTCAGGCGCCGGTCCAGCTCCGCCTCGATCTGGCTGCGGATGGCGGCCAGCGGTTTTTCACCGAGGCCCGCCAGGTAGTAGTCGAAGAGGTGGGCCAGTTCCGCGTCGACCACCAGCTTGTCGCCGGCGGCCACCGTCACGTTGCCGTCGGGCCGCGTGCCTTGCATCGAGCGCACGAACGCGAACAGGTCCGGTTCCGCCTTTTCCGGTGGCGGCGCGGGCGGTTCGCCCGGGCGCAGCACCAGGTACAGGGCCAGGGCTGCCAGGCTGGCGCCGATGATCCATTTCGCGTTCGTGCGCATCGTCGCCTCCTTACAGTCCCAGGCCTTGCAGGCGGTTGGCCTGCTGGCGGAAGACGGTGACGGGGTTCGTCTCGAACAGGTTGACGATGCCGACGAACTGGTTGACTTCATCGAGGTGGTTCATGGCGTAGTCGTCGCGGATCACCTTGCCCAGGTGGCTGGAGCAGCTGCTGACCAGGCCATCGTTCTTGACGCCGCCGAAGGCCAGGCTGATGGCCGCCAGGGCCGGGTCGCCCACGTCGAGCACATTCGTGTACGGCTGCGCGCCGCTCCACGAAAAGTAATACACGCCTTGCACCTGGTAGGCGCCTTCGCCGCAGGCCGAGGTCGGGATACCTTGCGGGTGGCGGCTGTTGAAGGCCAGCGAGCCTGCCGTGGACAGGGACGTGAGCGAGGCGCCCGCGTTTTGCGGCAGGCCCTTGTTGCCCGACAAAATGCCGATCAGGGAGGCGAGCGCGTTGCCCAGCGCGCCGCTGGTGTTGGGAATGGCGCCGCTGAGGATGTCGGCCACCTTCGAACCCTTGTTGACGCCGGCCACGCTGGTGACGGACGCCACCAGATCGGGCCGCACGGAGGCGACATAGCGTGCCGTGGGGCCGCCGTGGCTATGGCCGATCAGATTGACCTTGGCCGCGCCCGTGGCGGCGAGGATTTGCCGCACCTGCGACAGCAGCTGCTCGCCGCGCACTTCCGTGCTGTTGGCGGCCGACACGGTGGTCACATACACTTGCGCGCCGCCGCTGCGCAGGGCGTCGGGGACGCCATAAAAATAGTCGACGGGACCGAGCTTGTCGAAGCCGAACAGGCCGTGCACGAGCACGATCGGGTACTTCGTTTGCGTGTAGCCGGCGGCGCTGGCGCTGCCGGGCAGGATGGCGAGGGAAAGTAGCAGGGTCGATAGCAATTGCCAGAAGCGTGTCTTCATTTTGTCTCCGTTATTTGAATAATATGGAAATGTCGATGCTGTAGCGATGATCCGCGCGCTCCTGCACATTCTATCGATGCATTAAAAATAGCGAGCGCTCGGTTTTTTGAATGTAGCACCGCTGGATTGAAATTGCATTTGAATTACATGATGCAGCGCAATAACTGTGGGAATTTGGCGTTGCTGTTGCGCCTATTGCAAAGTTGGAAAGTCACAGTTGTTTTCCTGAGCTATAATCGGGCCGCATCAGCCGTTCCGCCGTCTTGCCATGCCGTGTCCCGGCATGGCATGGATATCGTTCCTACACCGTTATTTGGGAATGCACTTGTCGACCCATTTTAATTTTGAACAGTTTCAGCAGATGACGCCTTTAAATGGCGAAAACATCTGGGAATATATTCTTGACCGCCACGCGGAGCGCATTGGCGTCAAGCGCCGCAAGCCGGCGCTGGAAAATCTTGAACGCATCTTCGTCGCCACCTTCCGCCTGGCCAATGACGTGGGCTTCCGCGCCATGAGCTTGCGCGACCTGTGCCGCGAGACGGGGCTGTCGATGGGCGGCCTGTATGGCTACATCACCAGCAAGGACCAACTGGCCGAAATGATCGAGGACGTGGTGCGCCACGCCACGCAAGCCTTGCCGCTGCTGTTTGCCGACGTGAAGTCGCCGCTGGACCGCCTGGAGGCGATGATACGCTCGTCGATCTACCTGTCCGAAGTGCTGCAGCCGTGGTTTTATTTCGTCTTCATGGATTCGCGCGTGCTGCAGGTGGAGCAGCGCAGCATGGCGAAGAATTCGGAACTGTATGTGCAGACCCTGATCGCCGCCACCATCGGCGAAATCGAACCGAAGCCGCAGGGCGATCCGACCCTGCTGGCCGCGCACTGCCTGGCCCTGTTCCAGGACTGGTACGTGAAGCGCTGGAAGTACCGCGCGGCGAAGGTCAATGTCGACGATTTCGCCGATAGCGTCGTCGGTACGGTGCGCGGGTATTTGAGTATGAGCGGTGTTTAGTCCAGACTCTCAACCCCAGAGCAAGATCCGGGGTCGGACGGGGACGCCGAGTCCCTCAGGGTCCGACCCCGGCCCTTCGGTTGGGGCCTGATTTTTTAAGCTAGTTCGTCTCCACCGGCACCGTCTCCGGCAGCGCCGCCGGATCCGTCGGCGTCTCTGCATCCATGTCCAGCGTTTTCACGCCATTCATGTCGATGAATTCATCGTACAGCCACTCGCCGTCGACCTGGCTCAGGCCCGCCGGCACGGCGCGCGTGATCTGCGGGCGCGTGGAGAGCGCGGTGCGCATGTAGTCGATCCAGATCGGCATGGCCAGGGACGAACCGAATTCGCGTCCGCCCAAGGACTTGGGCTCGTCATAGCCCATCCATGCCACGGCCACGATGCCGCCGCCGTAGCCGGCGAACCAGCCGTCGACGGCGTCGCTGGTGGTACCCGTCTTGCCGGCGATGTCGCTGCGTCCCAGTTTTTTCGTCGCCGCCGCGCCCGTGCCCGTGCGCGTGACTTCGCGCAGCATGCTGTCCATCACGAAGGCGTTGCGCGGGTCCAGCGCCAGGGTCTTGTCGTCGTTTGGCGCGGGCGGCTTGGTCTGCATCAGCACCGTGCCCCTGGCGTCGACGATGCGGTCGATCAGATACGGTTCCACCTGGTGGCCGCCATTGGCGAACAGGGCGTAGGCGCCCGCCATCTGTACGGGCGTGACGGAACCCGTGCCCAGCGCCATGGTCAGATTGCTGGGCTGGCGGGCCGGGTCGAAGCCGAATTTTTCCAGGAAGTCGTGCGTGTACGACACCCCCAGCGCACGCAGGATGCGCACCGAGGCCACGTTCTTCGACTGCGCCAGCGCGTAGCGCATGGTGATCGGACCGTCGAACTTGAAGTCGTCATTCTGCGGCGCCCACACCTTGCCGCCCGCCTGCATTTCCAGGGGCACGTCGTTGATCAGAGTGGCCGGCGAAAAGCCTTTTTCCAGCGCCGCCGAATACACGAAGGGCTTCATGGCCGAACCGGGCTGGCGCCAGGCCTGCGTGACGTGGTTGAACTTTTGCAGGTTGTAGTCGAAGCCGCCCACCATGGCATGGTAGGCGCCCGTTTCCGCGTCCAGCGAAACGAAGGCGGCGGCCACCAGCGGCACTTGCGTGATGGCCCAGTTGCCCTTGGCATCCTGGCTGATGCGGATCACGGCGCCCGGGCGCAGCTTGATGCCGGCGCTCGCCTTGGCGGACAGGGCGGGGGCGGCAAAACGCAAGCCTTCGCCCGTGATGGCCTTGGCGTCGCCGTCGCCGATGTCGGCCAGCACCTTGCCGCTGGCCACTTGGGTGACGACGGCGGCGATCAGGCCGTCGCTGTCCGGGCGTTTTTGCAGCGCAGCATCGATGGCGTCGTCGCGCTGCTCGGCCTCAAGCGGCATGTCGATGAAGGTTTCCGGGCCGCGGTAGCCGTGGCGCTGGTCGTAGGCGATGACGTTGCGGCGCGTCGAGGCATAGGCCGCATCCTGGTCCGCCTTCAAAATCGTCGTGTAGACGCTGATGCCCTTGGTGTAGCTGTCTTCCTTGTATTGGGCATACACGGCCTGGCGCGCCAGTTCGGCCACGTATTCGGCGTGCGTATCAAAACCCTGCTTGCCGCGGCTGTTGATATGCAGCGGCTGCGCCAGCGCCTGGCGGTACTGGCCTTCGCTGATGTAATCGAGTTCGCGCATGCGTTTCAAGACCAGCTGCTGGCGCGCGTGCGCCTTTTTCGGATTGCTGATCGGGTTGTGGCGCGAGGGGTTTTGCGGCAGGCCCGCCAGCATGGCCATTTCCGCGATCGACAGCGCATTCAGCGGCTTGCCGAAGTAGGTCTGCGCCGCGCTGCCGAAGCCGAACGAACGCTGGCCCAGGTACATCTGGTTCATGTACAGCTCGAGAATCTGCTCTTTCGACAGGGCCGCTTCGATCTTCAGGGCCAGCATGATTTCATTGAGCTTGCGCGAAGCGACCTTTTCGCGCGTCAGGAAGAAGTTGCGCGCCACCTGCATGGTGATGGTGGAGCCGCCGCCGTGGCCGAAGCCGTGGCGCAGGTTCGACAGCACGGCGCCGCCGGCGCGCACGAAGTCGATGCCGTGGTGTTCGTAGAAGCGGCCATCCTCGATGGCCAGCAAGGCTTTTTTCATCATTTCCGGCACTTGCGCGATCGGCACGAAGTCGCGGTGCTCTTCGCCGAATTCGCCGATCAGCACATTGTCGGCCGTGTACACGCGCAGCGGGATCTTCGGCTGGTAGTCCGTGATGACGTCCAGGTCGGGCAGGCGGGGGCGCACGTACAGGAACAGGTAGGCGGCCAGCAGCACGGCGGCGGCCAGCGCGGCGCAGCCGGCGATGATGAAGCCGCGCACGGTGGCGCGGCGGGAAGGCCAGGGGAATCCGGATCGTTTGGCAGTCAAGGCAGTCTCACGTGAGCGTGCGGGGCACGGTGGCAGCGATTATAGACCAATGCGCCAGCGCCTCCCGTGCGGGCGGGGCGCCGGGACGGGGAGCAAAAAACCTTTTCATCGAAACGCGGCTGTGCGATAGTCTCGGCTTCAAGAAAATAGCCCGGGCGTCGATCCGGGCTGTTTATTTTTAAAAATTAAGGAAATATCCATGGCAAAAGATGCAACACCGAGCGTCGTGAAGCCCTACATCCCGGCCGATGCGAAGCTGCCCGAGATGACCTTCCGCGCCCTGTTCATGGGCGTCATCCTGGGGATGGTCTTTGGCGCCTCCTCGCTGTATCTGGTGCTGAAAGTGGGCCTGACCGTCAGCGCCTCGATCCCCGTCGCCGTGATCGCCATCACCCTGTTCGGCCTGGCCAAGAAGGTGGGCGGCAAGGATTCGTCGATCCTGGAAAACAGCATCACGCAAACGGCCGGCTCGGCCGGCGAATCGCTGGCCTTCGGCCTGGGCGTGACCATGCCGGCCATCCTGATCCTCGGCTTCGACCTGGAAATCTCCAGGGTCATGCTGGTCGGTGTCCTCGGCGGCCTGCTGGGCATCCTGATGATGATCCCCATGCGCCGCACCATGATCGTCGACCAGCACAAGGAACTCAAATTCCCCGAAGGCACGGCGTGCGCCGAAGTGCTGAAGGCGGCCGCCACGGAAGAATCGCGCATCGCCGCCGGCGAAAGCATCGAGAAGGATTCGGCCGCCGCGCTGGACGCCAAGCGCCGCGCGAAGATCATCTTCGGCGGTTTCGCCGTCGGCTTGCTGTACAAGGTGTTCAATATCTCGTTCAAGGGCTGGAAGGACACGCCGGGCGTGGAATTCGCCGCGCCGCTCAAGGGCGGCTCCATCGGCGCCGAAATCTCGCCTGAGTTGCTGGGCGTCGGCTACATCATCGGCCCGCGCATCGCCGCCACCATGGCGGCCGGCGGCGTCTTGTCGTACCTGCTCCTGATCCCGATGATCAAGTTCTTCGGCGACAGCCTGACCACCGTGCTCTCGCCGGGCACCAAGTTGATCAGCGAAATGGGCGCCGACGACGTGCGCAGCGCCTACGTGCTGTACATCGGCGCGGGCGCCGTGGCCGCCGGCGGCCTGATTTCGCTGGTGCGCGCCATGCCCATGATCTGGCGCAGCCTGTCAGCCGGCCTGAAAGGCATCGGCAAGGGCGTCAAGACCGATTCCACCCTGCGCACGGACCAGGACATCCCCCTGAAATGGGTCGTCATCGGCTGCCTGTCCATCATCGCCGTGATCACCTTCGCCACGCCGCTGCACATGAATTTCCTCGGCGCGCTGCTGATCCTCGTCTTCGGCTTCCTGTTCGCCACCGTGTCGTCGCGCCTGACGGGCGAAATCGGCTCCTCGTCGAACCCGATCTCCGGCATGGCCGTGGCCACCTTGCTGTTTACCTGCCTGATCTTCCTGATCATGGGCTGGACGGGCGGGCGTTACTATGTGACGGCCCTGTCGGTGGGCGCCATCGTCTGCATCGCCGCCAGCAATGCGGGCACCACGTCGCAAGACTTGAAGACCGGCTACCTGGTGGGCGCCACGCCGCGCCTGCAGCAGTACGCGATCCTGGCGGGCGCGCTGTCGTCGGCGCTGATCCTCGGTCCGATTCTGCTGAAGCTGAACGAGGCGAGCACCGTCTACGTGCCGGCCGCGCAAGTGGCGCCTGGCCTGACGGTCGACGCATCGAAGCTGACGGTGACGGGCGAGCTGCATGGCCCGCAAGCCGAGACGGACCACACCACGTATAAAGTCTGGCAAAAGACCGATACCGTGGGCGGCCCGGTCGGCAAGTATTTCGTCAAGGAAGATGGCCAGCTCGCTTACCTGGTCGACCCGGGCATCAATGGCCATTACAGCAAGCGCCCGGACGGCTCGGAAGTGAAGAAATACGACGCGCCGAAGGCCGTGCTGATGTCCTACATCATCAAGGGCATCCTCGACCAGCAGCTACCGTGGACCCTGGTGCTGTTTGGCGTGATGATCGCCGTGGTGCTGGAGATGGCCGGTATCCCGTCGCTGGCGTTTTCGGTCGGCGTGTACCTGCCGCTGTCGTCGACCCTGCCGATCTTCGTCGGCGGCCTGGTGCGCTGGCTGGCGGACCGCCGCAACAACAAGCTGGAACACAACGCCAAGCTCAATGAAGAAGAGCGCCAGCTGGCGGGCGACCGCAGTTCGGGCGTGCTGCTGGCGTCCGGCTACATCGCCGGCGGCGCGCTGGCCGGCATCATCATCGCCATCACGGCCGGCGTGCTGACGCACTTCGACCAGATGATGGCCGACTGGGCCGAGCACGGCAATCCGTTCTACGCGGGCCTGCACTCGGATGCGCTGTCGCTGCTGCCGTATGCCGTCATCATCGTGCTGCTGTATGTCGTCGCCAGAGAGAAAAAGACGAACAGCCCGCAGGCTTGATGTTTTAAGCACGCCAATGAAAACCGCCCGGATCGCACCGGGCGGTTTTTTTATGCTTGCCCGATGGGCCGCGCCGCCAGTTGCGCCGCGCTCGCGTAGATCGTCACGTTGTTGGACGCCAGCTGGCGCAGGTGGTCATAAAACCCCTGCGCCGGAATCCACCACGCCGCCGCATCGCCCACCTGGCCGTTGACGCGCAGGCCGGCGGCGTCGAATTCCCGGTGAAAGTAGTCGCGCAGGTCGCCGCGACCGGGATGGTCGATGCGGCGCCGTGCGACGGCCTGGTCGAAAGGGCGCACGGGCACCTCCCAGCGCCGGCCAGCGTGGTCGCGGCAAGCCAGCAGCGCTGTTCTATCTTCCCACACGGGCACGGGAAAGGCGTCGCCCATGGCGTCTTCCAGCGCGTGATAGAACGTCACCGGCCCCATGGAAATGCCCAGCCCCAGCACCTTCGCCTGCTCGCAGCCGATGAAGCGCTGCCAGGGCGAGCCCATGCCGAAGATCGAGGGCGCGCGGTGGTGCGCTTCGGTGAGGTCGGCGGCATGGCGGCCCCACGCGCAGACGGAGTGCGTCGGATGAAGGCTGCGCCGGACACCGGCGCTGGCGAGGAGCGCTTCCGGCAGCCGGCCCATGTGCGTGCCATGGCGGCGCGGGTCGAACACATAGTCCGGCATGGCGCAGGCGGCGCGCAGCGTGCCGCCGGGCAGGTAGTAGGCGGGCAGCAGCAGGGTGCCTTGCGGGCCGACCGCGTCCTGCAGGGCGGCTATCACGGCCAGCGCGCCGCCTTCCACGTAGCCCAGGCTTTTCAGTGAAGAATGCACGAACAGCGTATCTCCCGGCGCGATGCCCAGCCGCGCAAGATCGGCGGCCAAGCCGGCGCGCGTCACGTGGGGCGCGTTGTGGCGCACGTGCCGGGCGCCGGCGGCGCGGCGCCACGCTCCCAGCGCGGCCCTGGCGGCGCGCCTGGCCTGTTCAAGCATCGCCGGCTTCCCGATCCAGGTCCAGCTCCAGCAGGTTGGCGTCGATGCAGAATTTGGCGGCCCAGTTCAGGTAAGCCCAGGCGCCGTAGTCGCCATCGACGGGAAACGAGCCCTTGACGCCGCCGCGTGCGTGCGCGGGGCCGTCGATGCTGACCGCGCGCCGCACGTAGCGGTTCAGGCGGCGCCCCGCGTCGAGGTAGTGCCGCTCGCCCGTGAGCCGGTACAGCAGGAAAAGACAATGCGCGTTCTGCGCGGAACCCGTGAGGCAGGCGTAGTTCGCTCCCGGCTGGAAGTCGGGGCCAAGACGGCCGGCCAGGTAGCCGTCGGCCGCCACGGCCCTGGCGACGCTCGTTCCCGTGCGGGCGGCGGCGTCCAGCAAGTCGGCGCGCGCCGAAAAGCGCTGCGCTTCGAGCAGGCCGCGCAAGACGTAGCCGATGGTATGGGTCAGGGGCAGCAGCGGATTGTCCAGGCAGTTCGAATCGAACCAGCCGTTGGGGCGCTGTTTGCTCAATGCCCAGTCGACCTGGCGCAGGCCGGCCGCGCCATAGCCGTGGCCCGGCGCGATGCGGTCCGCTTCGAACAGGCCCCATGCCACGTGCGTTTCGTAGGCCTTGTCGCCCGCGCCGGCGAACGGCGTTGGATGCCGGCGCCAGCAGCCGTCGGCATCCTGGCTGTCGCGCAGCCAGCTTGCCGCGCGATGCATGGCATCCTGGTATGCCGCGCCGTACACGTGCACGCCGGCGGCCAGGCCAAGCAGGATCTGGCCCGTGTTGAAGGTGACGGGCACGCGCGGCGTCGAATCGATCTTCCCGCCCTGGAAACCGCCTTCCGCGAACTGGATGGCCACGCACCAATCGAGCATGCGGCGCGCGCGCCCGTGCAGCGCCTCATCCCCGCCTTCATCGCCCGCGCGCTGCGCCAGCGCGATGAGGGTGGGGATGATGTAGCCGGTGGTCTCCGGGTAGGAACTCGACCACCCTGTTAGCAGACTGTAGTCGCGCGCGACGCCGCCGTCGTTTGAGCTGGAATGGTCCTGCGCCGCGCATAGCCAGGCCGTGCAGGCCTTGACGACGGCTTGCGCGCCCGGGTCAATCGCGGGCAGGCCGCGCCGGTCCGACAGCCGCTCCATGCGCGCCGCCGCCGGCAGGCCCGCCTGCGGCGCCAGGGTGTTTCTGATTTTCGTGAACAAGGTGAGCATGGCAGTATGGGCAGCAATCGCGCGGTGGTTGGCTTTGGCCACTGTAGCGCTGGCCGCTGGCAGGCCTGTTGACTTGCCGCAAGGATCATCCGCCGCGTCGCTGCCGCCGGAATTGACGCATAATGGACGCTACACCACCGTCGACGAGGCCCGCCATGAACAATGTCACGCTTGAGTATTCGGTCGTCACCAATCCCGACTCCTTTGTCGGCTTCAAGTATTACGTCAAGGCGGGGCAGGCATTCGATGCCGACGATTTCGCCTATTCCTACAAGCTGAAACGCTCCGACCTGGACCCGGACAGCGTGCTTGCCACGCGCGAGGCGGCGGCGAATTTGCAGCCGGGCGAGTGGCTGACGGTGTCGCATTCGATTGCGGCGTAGCGCGCTTCCTCCCGGCGGATTTTGGCGGCCCGCCAGGTGGGGGATATCGGCGCTGCGGATCGCAACACCGGCATCGGCAGTGGCTTCGGAAGCCAGTGCCATGCCAGCGCTATCGCCAGCACTGATCTTGCCGAGTTGCCCACTTCTGCCTATAATTGAGAATAATTCTCATTAAGTTTGCGCTGCCCGCCAGACTCGCCGCTCCATGTCCGCCGACCCCGTCTCCCTGCATGACTTCGATGACATCGCCATGCTGTATCGCCAGCACCACGGCTGGTTGCGCGGCTGGCTGCAGCGCAAGGTGGGCAACGCCTTCGACGCGGCCGACCTGGCGCAGGCCACCTTCCTGCGCGTGCTCGCACCGCAGGGCATGCGGGGCGTGCAGGAGCCGCGCGCCTATCTGACGACGATCGCCCGCAACCTGCTGATCAACCATGTACGTCGGCGCGCCATCGAGCAGGCCTACCTCGATGCCCTTGCCCTGATGCCGGAACCGGTGGCGCCGCCTCCCGAGGTGCGTCTGATGTTCCTCGAACGACTGGTGGAGCTGGACCGGCGCCTGGCCGCGCTGCCCGCGCAGGCGCGGCAAGCCTTCCTGCTGGTGCAGCTCGACGGCATGGGGCAGCAGGAGGTCGCGGCCGAGCTGGGAATCTCCTTGTCCACCGTCAAGCGCCATCTGGCCAGGGCGGCCCTGCGCTGCTTTTTCCCGGAGCAGCACGATGGATGAAGAGATGCTGATTCCTCTGGGCGGCGCGGCCGCTGCCGCACGCGTGGCGCCCGCCGTGGCGCGACGGGCAGTGCAGTGGTGGCTGGCGCTGCAGGGCGGCGACGCCACTGCCGCACAATTGAATGCGTGGCGGCGCTGGCGCGCCGAGGACGCCGACCATGAACGTGCCTGGCAGCGTATCGAGGCGGTCAGCGGCCAGCTGGCCGGCATTCCGCCGCCGCTGGCCAGCGCCGCCCTGGCCGCGCCGGCAGGCGCACAGCGGCGCCGCGCCGTGCGCGTGCTGACGGCGCTGGTGGTGGCGGGCGGCAGCGCCGCCATGCTGCGCCAGACACCGGCGTGGCAGTCGTGGAACGCCGATGCCAGCACGGCCACGGGCGAGCGGCGCACGGTGCGCCTGCCGGACGGTGGCACGCTGGTGCTCAATACCGATAGCGCCATCCAACTGCGCTATGACGCCAAAGCGCGCGCGGTGCACCTGCTGCGTGGCGAGGTGCTGCTGCAGACGGCGCCCGATGCGCAGCGGCGGCCCTTCCTCGTGCACACCGTCGACGGCACGGCGCGGGCGCTGGGCACGCGGTTTATCGTGCGCCAGCACGACGGCTACCTGCAGGTCGGTGTGCTGGAAGGCGCCGTCGAGCTGCAGCCTGTGGCGGCCCAGGCCCAGTCACGCATACTGCAGGCGGGCGAGGAGGGCAGTTTTACGCGCGACGGCGTAGGTGGGGCGCATGCGCTCGATGCCGGCGCGGGCGCCTGGGCCGACGGCATGCTGGTCGCCGCGCACCTGCGCCTGGACGATTTCCTGCTGGAGTTGTCGCGCCACCGGCGTGGCCACCTGGGATGCGATCCGGCGCTCGCGCATCTGCTGGTGTCGGGCGCCTATCCGCTGGCCGATACCGACAGGGTGCTGCTGGCGTTGGTGGAAGCCTTGCCCGTCGAGCTGCATTACCTGACCCGCTACTGGGTCACCTTGCGGCCGCGCGCGGCGAAAAAATAAACTGAAAATACATGGACTGTTTTTGCACGCTGCCTTGTCAAGGGAAGTGAGGGCGCAGGTGTTGGCCCGTTCCACCCATCCCATGATACGAAGGCATGCCATGATCAACCGCAGTACATTCCTCCCATCCACGCGCTTGCTGGCCATGACGCCGCTGGCCCGCCTGGTGCACGCCCTGTGCCTGGGTGCCTTGGCCGGCCTGGCCGGCGCGCCGGCGCAGGCGCAAACAGTCGCGCAGGCCGAGGCGCTGCGCCATTACGCCATCCCGGCCGGGCCGCTGGAAGCGACATTGAACCGGCTGGGGCGTGAAGCGGGTTTGCTGATCGCCTTTGGCTCGGCCACGACGGCAGGGCTGCGCAGCGGTGGCGTCAGCGGCAGCTACACGGTGGAGGAAGCGCTGGCGCGGGCACTGGCCGGCACCGGGCTCGATGCCGTGCGCACGGCCGGTGGCGGTTATGCGTTGCGCACCGCCATCGCGTCTGCTGCTGGCGCGGCGGCGGACGGCGTGCAGACGATGGCGCCAGTGACCATCAGCGCGCAGGTGGAAGAGGAAAACCCGTGGGGCAAGCTCAGCGGCTATGTGGCGCGGCGGGGCAGCACGGCCACCAAGACCGATGCATCCTTGCTGGAAGTGCCGCAATCGGTGTCCGTCATCACGCGCGACCGGATGGATGACCAGGGTGTGCGCACCCTGAACGACGCCATCCAGTACACGGCCGGCTTGCGCAGCAACACGGCAGGCGCCAATCCCGCCGACGACAGCCTGTCGGTGCGCGGCTTCAGCCAGTTCTCTGGCGCGTTCTACCTCGACGGCATGCGCCTGATGCCGATGGGGACGCTGGGCTTTTTCGGCGTGGAGCCGTATGGCGCCGAGCGCGTGGAAGTGCTGAAGGGCCCTTCGTCCGTGCTGTACGGCCAGACAGCGCCGGGCGGCATCGTCAATTTCGTCGCCAAGCGCCCCGCGGCGGACCAGCTGAACCAGGTCGAACTGTCGCTCGGCAGTTACGCGCGCAAGCAGCTGGCCCTCGACGTGGGCGGCACGCTGGCGGACGACGGCAGCCTGCAGTACCGGCTGGTGGGACTGGCCCGCAAGGCGGACCAGCAGATCGATTACATGCAGGACGACCGTTACTATCTGGCGCCCAGCCTGACGTGGGCGCCGAGCGCCCGCACCAGCATCACTTTATTGGGCTTTTTCCAGCAGAATCGCGCCATGCAATCGTCGAACGTGCAGTGGGAGGCCTTGAACGGCAGCAATCCCAACGGCCGCCTGCCGCTGACGCGCTTCCTGGGCGAGCCCGGCTTCGACCACGAGGAAACGCGCGTCGCGTCGGCCGGCTACGCGGCGCGTCATACCTTCGACAGCGGATGGACGATCCGGCAGAACTTCCGCTACCTGCACGCGGATAACCATGAACAGTATATGTTTCGTTATGGCAATTTGATCGACCATGCGGTCACCAACCGCGAAATCGACACGCGCGACGGCAAGGGCGGCGTGTACTCGCTCGACACCAGTGTGACGGGCCAGGTGGCGACGGGCGCGCTGCGCCATGAGGTCGTTGCCGGCATCGATTACAGCCGCAGCAGTACGTCGTTCAGCTCGTACATCGCCGATGGGCCGCAGATCGATATCCACCGCCCCGTTTACGGCGGCGCGCTGGATCTGGCGGCGCTGGCGCCGGATGCCCTGCGCCGCGAGCATAACCGGCAGCTGGGCGCGTACCTGCAAGACCGCATGCAGTACCGTCAATGGGTTTTCACCGTGGGCGGGCGCCAGGACTGGACGCGCCAGGAACAGCGCAATCTGCTGGTATCGCCGTCGGCCACGACCTTGCGCAAGCCCAGTGCATTCACGGGCCGCGCCGGCATCACTTACCTGGCGGCGAACGGCCTGGCGCCTTACGCCAGTTACAGCGAATCGTTCTCGCCCGTCTCCGGCGCCGACCGCCTTGAGCGTCCGTTCGAGCCGGAAACGGCCCGGCAAGTGGAAGTCGGCGTGAAATACGCGCCTGGCGCGCATCTGTCAGTGACCGCCGCCGCATTCGAACTGCACCGCCAGAACGTGCTGACGACGGACCCGGACGACCCGAATTTCTCCATCCAGCAGGGCGAGGTACGCTCGCGCGGCGTCGAACTGGAAGTGGCGGCGCAGCCAAGCAGCCAGCTGAAACTGCTGGCATCCCTCACCTACAATCCCCTGAAGGTGACGAAGGCAAATCCGGACATGTGGGGCACGAACGTGCAGGGCAAATCGCCGTATGAAGTGCCCCGGCAGATGGCTTCCGCGTGGGCCGACTACGCCTTCGCGGGCGGCTTGCGCGGCCTGTCGGCCGGCGCCGGCGTGCGCCACGTGGGCGCCAGCTGGGGGGATGCGGAGAATACCTTCCAGGTGCCGGCGTTCACCTTGGCCGACCTGTCGCTGCGTTATGACCTGGGGCAGGCGCGCAGCGCGTGGCGTGGCCTGAGCGTGAGCATGACGGTGAAGAACGTGTTCGACAAATACCATGTCGCCTCGTGTTTCTCGGCGCGGGCCTGCAATTACGGCGAGCAGCGCAATGTCGGCGTGCGCGTGGCCTACCTCTGGTAGCGCGCAGCACTACGCAGGCGCAAACCAGGCGCGCAGTTCATCCTCGGCCCTCTGCGCCGTTGCCAGCGTCAAGGTCAGCACGATGATTTTTTCCCGCGCCGGGATGTGCCCATCGCCGTCGGCCAGCTCGATGGCTTGCTCGAAGCTCGTGTAGTCGTGGCCGAATTCATGCGGGCATTGCTGCACGATGCGCGCTGCCTTGCCGGCGTCGCGGTCGGCCAGGTTGACGATCGGATTGCCGTCATAAAATGGCTGGCCGTTGGCAAACGCCGTGCGCAGATACGGCCCGCAGTGGCCGTCGAGGAAGGCCAGGCGCGCCTGCCAGTACGCTTGCAGCGCCGCATACGTGGCGTGGTCGGCGAGAAAATCGGCAAACAGGAAGTCATTCATTTTGTTTTCCTCGGCTAGATGCCGAACACTTTCAGGATCGCGTCCGTGCACCCCTCGAACCAGCTGCCCACCTTGCCCGGCTGCTTGCCGTGGCGCGGGGTTTCTTCGTACAGGTAGACGCCGTTGTCGCCGTCGAAGCGGTCGTTGAGCAGCGCCTGCTGGCCGCGCAGGTAGGGGATGAAGGTTTCGCTGCGCATCGTCGAGTACAGCACGTCGGTGGTAAAACCCAGGGTGGCGGACTGGCTGATGGAGCGCCCCTGGCCGGCCCGCTCCAGGCGCACGCCGCGGCAGCCGCGCACGATCAGAGTGATTGGGCCGCGAAAGACGATGAAGCGCAGCTGCAAGGTGAGCCAGGCATGCAGGCTGCCCAGGCGCCAGTGGCTCGATATGGCCAGCGGCTCATTCGAGTCGCAGACCAGGCCCACGAGTCCCCGCGGCTGGAAGACCAATGCGCTGCCGGCGGGCAGGTGGACGACGGCCACTTCCAGCAGCGGGTCGTCGCTGGCGGATATCGTCACGCACGCTTCCTCGTCGCTGTGCAGACGGGTCAGCGCCACCATGCCGGCGGCCAGGCTGGTGAACGGAAAGCGCCAGTCCAGCAGCCACTGCGTGCGTTTATGCGTGCTGACGGGCGACGATTGCAGGTATTCGGGGTGGATCAGCATGTGCTGGCCTGGCTGCAGCAACAAGCCCTGCGAGACGGCGGAGATGCGCGACTCGCCCTGCGGCGGCAGGGGCAGGGAGCTGCCCGCGAGGTGCAGTTCGCGCGCGATCGACAGCGGCGGCAGACGCGCGGCGACGGGCGCCAGCACGAAGTAAAAGAAGGCCTTGATGGCGACGGGCAGCAGGATGGCCGACAGCACCAGCAAGGCCGCCGTGGGCGCCACATCCATGACGGGCGCGCGCCAGCGGGCGATCCAGTTGCGCGCCAGCTGGCTC
Organism: Janthinobacterium rivuli; assembly: GCF_009208735.1. Taxonomy (GTDB): domain Bacteria; phylum Pseudomonadota; class Gammaproteobacteria; order Burkholderiales; family Burkholderiaceae_D; genus Janthinobacterium. The sequence goes on from NZ_WFLJ01000008.1 coordinate 68,616, forward strand.
TCTCCGGCCGCAATCGCCTTTTGTACGGGCGCCAGCGCACCGGCCAGCGCCGCGCCATCGATGGCGAATGGGGCGGGATGGGCGGCATGCGCGGCATCGCCGGTACGGGCGCGCTGCGCCGCCCAGGCCTGGTAGGCTTGCAGGTTGATGTCGCGCAGGCGCTGGCCCTCGGCTTCGAGCCGCGACAGCTGCGCGTAAGCGTCGCTGCCGGGCAAGCGCGCCGCCAGCGGGTGCCGCGCTTCCAGTTCCTGGCGCTGGCGCACATTTTCTTGCAGCGCCGCGTAAGCCTGGACGTGCTGCGCATGCAGGCGCGCGAGCGTGTGCCGCGCATCTTCGCCTTTGACCGCCGCTTGCAGGGCGGTCAGATAACGGGCTTCCTGCGCCAGCACTTCGATTTCCACGCGGCGCACCGCTTCGTCCTGCGCATGCAGGGCCAGGGTGTGCGTGTCGGGCAGGGGAAGGGTAAACAGCGACGCTTGCCGCCGCGCGCGCAAGGCGCTCAATTGCGCCTGCACCTGCGCCAGGCGCGCGGCGATGGCTGCCTGGGAGGCGTGCTGCAGGGCGTTGACCCTCGCCGTGGCTGCGGCGGCCAGGCCGGCGCCATGATGATCGGCGCCGTCGGCGGCCAGCCTGAGCGCGGCGACGGCCTCGCTGCCGGCGCTGTAGGCGCGCCATTCGGCCAGCAGCAGGCGGCCGGCCAGCAGGATGGCGATGAACAGCGCGAACTGCAGCGCGTGGCGCAGCAGGAAGCGCAGGATGGCCGTCAGCAGCTGGCGCAAGGAGGTGCTGCCTTAGTTCGCCGCGCTATCGGCATCGGCACAGCATTTCTTGTACTTCTTGCCGCTGCCGCAGTGGCATGGGTCGTTGCGGCCCGTCTTCGGCAGCTCGCGCAGCACGGTGGCGCCGGGCTGGCTTTGTTTCAGGTGGCGCTGGCGCGCCCACGCGGCGTTGATGGCGATCACGGACGGAATCACGCCATCCATGGCCGTTTCGGCCGCATCGTCATCGAGTTCGCCGGCCGTGGCCAGGTGCTGGAACGGCGCCAGGTATTGCGGGTGGCTGACGGCCAGGGCCGCCCACTGGGGCTTGTCCAGGCTCGTGCCAAGGATGAACCCGGCGCACCAGGCGGGCACGCTCCATTCGGGGCCGCACACATAGATGGGCTCGAAGCTGTCCGGGTCTTTCGCCAGCCATTCGACCATGTAGGCGTGGTGGCGCTGCGCCAGGCTGGCCGCTCGGTCCTGTGCCGGCAAGGCGCTGCCGGCCGCCTTGTCCCACACCCAGGGCAGCCATTGCTCAGCCGCGATCTGTTTCGGGCTCAGGGCGACGGCCGTGAGAAAACCTTCCAGCATCGACACGTCCATGGCGCGGCCGGCCAGGGCGGGCGCGGCCAGCAGGGTGTCGAGTTCGGCGTATTCGTCGTCGGAGAGGGGCGTGGTGGTGGAGATGCTGGACATGGGATTTTTCAGTAATGTGGGTGGATGGCCGCTGGCCCTGGCCGTATTGTACCGTCCGGCTAGGGGAAAACGGCTGCTGGAATGAAAAACGGCGGCCCGCAGGCCGCCGTTCGGAGTCACGAGAAGACGCTTACTTCACGCCGTGCATCAGTTTGTTGATCAGCGGTGCGATCAGGAACAGCACGACGCCGGCGCCCAGCAGGGACCAGAAGCCGAAGGTGTAGCCGGACAGGGCCGACTGCACCGACATGCCGCTTTCGCCGCTGACGTGGCTGGCGAAGATGCCCGACAGGTTGTTGCCGATACCGGTCGACAGGAACCAGCCGCCCATGCCCAGGCCGACCAGGCGCACCGGCGCCAGCTTGGTGACCATCGACAGGCCGATAGGTGACAGGCACAGCTCGCCGATCGATTGCAGCACGTACACGGTGGTCAGAGTCCAGAACGGGATCTTGTTGTCGGCGCCAACCAGGCTCGACAGAGCGAAGATCAGCAGGCCGAAGGCCAGCGCGTTGCCCAGCAAGCCCAGGCCGAATTTGCGCGGGATCGATGGATTGACGTTGTGGCGCGCCAGGAAGACCCAGACGGCGGCGATGATCGGCGCGAAGACGATGATGGCGACCGAATTGACGGTCTGGAAGTAGGCGGTCGGGAAGATCCAGAAGCCCAGGTCGCGGTTGACGATCTTGTCGGCCAGGAAGGTAAACGAGCTGCCAGCCTGTTCGAAGAACATCCAGAACAGGATGTTGAAGACGAAGATCAGCAGCATGGCGATGACGCGGTCGCGCGCAATTTTACCATTGCGTATGCCTTCGATCATCAGCATCACGGCCAGGCCGACGAACAGCACGGTCAGGACGATTTGCAGCTTTTCAGCGCCGACGGTCAGCAGGAAGTACATCAGCGGGATCACGCACAGGGAGCCGACGGCCACCCAGACGACGCGCATCGGGTTGCCGGAACCGGCTTCCGGTGCGCCGATGCCCTTCAGGGCGCGGCGGCCGATGAAGAACCATACCAGGCTGATCAGCATGCCGAAGCCGGAAGCCATGAAGACCATCTTGTACGAAGGCATGGCGCTGGTGCCGAAGATCGACTCGGCCAGCCACTGGGTGAACACGGGGGCAACCATGGCGCCCATGTTGATGCCCATGTAGAAGATCGTGAAACCGCTGTCGCGGCGCGGATCGGCCGTCGTGTACAGCTTGCCGACCATGGTCGAGATGTTCGGCTTGAACATGCCGTTACCGACGATCATGGTGGCCAGGCCCAGGTTGAAGATGTCCTGGTTCGGTACCGAGATGCAGAACAGGCCGGCGGCCATGAATATGGCGCCCAGCAAGATCGAGCGCTGGTAACCGATGACCCGGTCGGCGATGTAGCCGCCGAACAGGGCGCCGGCGTACACCAGCGCGAGGAAGGAACCGTAGGTAAGGTTGGCCGCTGCCTGTCCCGAACCGTCGCCGCCGTGGAACTGGGCAACGATGTACAGTACCAGCGCCCAGCGAACTCCGTAGAACGCGAAGCGTTCCCAGAATTCAGTCATGAACAACATCCACAATGGGCTCGGATGGCCCATAATCTGCTTGAACTCGGGAATAACGGCTTCCTTGTTGGGCGTAGTCGCACCGCTCATGCGGTTCCTCCTGAAAAATTATTATAGTCAATCGATACAACGAACTTATGGAAGCCTGCGGGCGGCGGGGACTCTCATGAAGAACCTCACGCACGGGATTTCCAATAGGCTGGCATTCTAATCTACAAATTGCGCTGAGCGAAGATTTCGATTCGCATTAGCAAGAATGACTGTTTCATATTGGTCAAACCGGTTTGTACGCAAGGGCGGCCCCGCTGATTTGGTGGCGGCACAGCACAACATGCCTGACTTGTCGTATATTAAGGCTGCAAGACCTTCGAGCATCGATTTTTAAAGGGATTTTTCGCATTATGGAACACGACGTTATCGATACTCTGGTTTCTCCGGAAGGCCGCCTGGACGTGCTCTCCAAGACTGAAGTCAACAAACTGCTCGACACCAGCCAGGGCGGCCTGTACAACACTTTCCGCCGCTGCGCGCTGGCGGTCCTCAATTGCGGCAGCACCATCGACGATGGCCGCGCCCTGCTGGAGCGCTACCAATCGTTTGAAATCTCCATCATCCAGCGCGAGCGCGGCATCAAGCTCGACATCAAGGGCGCGCCGGCCATCGCCTTTGTCGACGGCAAGATGATCAAGGGCATCCACGAGCATTTGTTTGCCGTGCTGCGCGACATCATCTTCGTCAGCGATGAAGTCACGGGCAACCCGAAATTCGATTTGCAGAGCACGGAAGGCGTGACGGACGCCGTCTTCCACATCCTGCGCAACGCCAACGTGCTGCAAACCCAGCTCAATCCGAACCTGGTCGTGTGCTGGGGCGGCCACTCGATCAACCGCGCCGAATACAATTATTCGAAGGAAGTGGGCTACCAGCTGGGCTTGCGCGGCCTAGACATCTGCACCGGCTGCGGCCCCGGCGCCATGAAGGGCCCCATGAAGGGCGCCACCATCGGCCACGCCAAGCAGCGCCTGCACAATGGCCGCTATCTGGGCATCACGGAGCCGGGCATCATCGCGGCCGAGTCGCCTAACCCCATCGTCAATGACCTCGTCATCATGCCGGACATCGAAAAACGCCTGGAAGCGTTCGTGCGCGCGGGCCACGGCATCGTCGTGTTCCCCGGCGGCGCCGGCACGGCCGAAGAGATTCTGTACATTCTCGGTATTTTGTTGCACCCGGACAATGCCGAGATCCCGTTCCCGCTGATCTTCACGGGTCCGGAAACGTCGCGCGAGTACTTCGTGCAGATCAACCAGTTCATCAGCGACACGCTGGGCCCGGAAGCGCAGCAGCGCTACAAGATCATCATCGACGACCCGGAACTGGTGGCGCGCGAGATGCTCGAAGGCATACGCCAGGTGCGCGAATTCCGCAAGGCGCACAGCGACGCGTATTACTTCAATTGGCTGCTGAAGATCGACCACGAGTTCCAGAAACCGTTCCAGCCCACGCATGAAAACATGCGCAACCTGAGCCTGCACAAGAACCAGCCCACGCACTTGCTGGCGGCCCAGCTGCGCCGCGCGTTTTCCGGTGTGGTGGCGGGCAACGTCAAGGATGACGGCATCCGCTCGATCGAAGAGCACGGCAACTTCGAGATCCACGGTGACAAATCCATCGCCGGTCCGATGGATGCGCTGCTGGCCTCGTTCGTGGCGCAGCACCGCATGAAGCTGGCGGGCACGGCTTACGTGCCTTGCTATACTGTGATTCAGTAAGCCGTTTTTCAAGCAGCGCCGCCGGTCCCCCGGATTTGCCGGGGGCGGGCGGCGTTTTTTCATCCGCGTTCCCATCCATGCACCCATCGTGTTCCTTCGCCGCCACAAGCAATCAAATCGCTTGCGTCATCGATTTGCGGGTGCTATCTTTGGAACCGGTTCCAAAATAAAAAACATGCATATCAGCAGGTAGTGGAGAGCAACCTTGGATTCAGTACGCGGCAATAAAAAAACAGTCTCCGGCGAGACGGCACGGCCCGTGACCATCGCCCAGGTGGCCCGCGAGGCGGGCGTGTCGAAGACGAGCGTGTCGCGCTTTCTCGGCGGTGAACTGGACGCTTTGTCCGAGACCATCCGCCAGCAGATCGAAAGCACCATCGCGCGCCTCGGCTACCAGCCGAACCAGATGGCGCGCGGCCTCAAGCGCGGCCGCACGCGCCTGATCGGCATGGTCGTGGCCGACATGCTCAATCCCTACACGGTGGCCGTGCTGCAAGGCGTGGAGGCGGCTTGCCAGCAGCATGGCTATACCTTGATTCTGTGTAATACCGGCAATGACGAGCAGCGCGAACGGCAGTCGCTGGCCGCGCTGCGCTCGTACAGCGTGGAAGGGCTGATCGTCAATACCCAGGGGCGCAATATCGAGTCGTCCGACTTGCAGCAGGCGGACATGCCCATCGTGCTGGTCGACCGCCGCATCGAGGGCGTCGATTTCGACCTGGTGGGCCTGGACAATGTGCAGGCGGGCCGGCTCGCCACGGCGCATCTGATCGAACAGGGTTTCGACGCCATCGCCTTCGTCGCGCCGCCCTTGACGGGCGTCAGTTCGCGGCTGATGCGCGCCGACGGTTTCCAGTCCGTGATGGCCGAGCATCCCGGCTGCGTGGGCGAAGTGCTGGCGGTGGACCTGGACGACCGGCCTTCCATCGACGCGCAGGTGCGGCAATGTCTGGCGCAGTGGCGCGGCCGCCGCGTGGCGCTGCTAGCGTCGAACGGCATGGTGGCGCTGGAACTGGCGCTGATGCTGCAGCGTCTTGATCTGCGCATGCCGCAGGACGTGGGCTTGCTGGGCTTTGACGAATTGCCATGGTCGCCGCTGGCGGGCCTGAGCACGATCGAGCAGCAGACGTACGAGATCGGTTTTTCGGCGATGACGTGCATGCTGTCGCGCCTGCAGGGCGAGCAATGCCCGCCGCGCGAGGTGCTGTTGCCGGGCAAGCTGATCGTGCGCCATTCCACCCAGCGGAACGCAGCACGCAAGAACGGCGATTGACGGGGAAGAGGGCATTGCCCTTTTTTTTGGGCAACCTATGGAACCGGTTTCATGGAATCTCATCACACTGGAAAGGGGCGTGAATAGTCAGGCAGGGCAATGGTTGGCATGCAGTTGGAGTGATACGGCAAGAGACGAAATCAATCGTCCATTTGACACTATTCCCGGAAGTGCCTCGACGAGGCCGGTACCGGGATCACAGGAGACGGAAACATGAAGATGACGACACTGTTCTATTCGAAGATACTGGCTTGCGCACTGGCAGCCACGTGCGCCCTGGGCGCGGCGGCCGACGCCGGCGCCCAGACGCTTGGCGACTTGATCAAGAAAGGCAAGCTGACCATTGGCGTGGTCAGCGGCACGCCGCCGTTCGGCAGCATCGACGCCAAGGGCGCACCCGTCGGCTATGACGTCGACGTCGCCAACCTGATCGGCAAATATCTGAACCTGCCCGTGGAAGTGGTGCCGCTGACGGCGCCGTCGCGCGTGCCGTCGCTGGAATCGGGCAAGGTCGATTTCCTCGTGGCGACACTGGCGCCCACGCCGGAACGGGCCAAGACCCTGATGTTCACCATGCCCTACAGCGCCTTCGAGCTGGCCATCGTCGCGCCGGTCGGCGGCAAGTTCAAGGCCCTGGCCGACCTGAAGGGCAAGAAGGTGGGCGTGACGCGCGGCACCACGAATGACACGGCGCTGAGCCGCATGGCCCCGGCCGGCACCAGCATCGTGCGCTTCGAGGATGACGCCACCGTCACCCAGGCCTTGCTCAGCAAGCAGGTCGACGCCGTCTCGATCCCCAGCACGATGGCGCTCGACATCATCAAGACGCGCGGCGCGGGCAAGATCGAGGTCCGCTTCGCCTACTCGCTGCAGCCCAATTCGATGGCCGTGCGCCGCGGCGACTTCGAGCTGCACCAGTGGCTCAACAACTTCATCTACTACGTCAAGCTGAACGGCGAACTCGACGCCATCGCGCGCAAATGGAGCGGCGCGCCGCTGCCGGCGCTGCCGACCTTCTGATACCGCAACCCGCACAGGGAGAGTGCTTGTCCGCACGGCGCGCCACCATGGTGGCGCGGCCGGGGATGCGCACGTAGACAAGGAGTTGAGTATGCCGTATGAATTTCATTTCGAACTCGTCATGCAATCGCTGGACCGCCTGCTGTGGGGTGCGGCGCTGACGATACGCCTGAGCGCCATGTCTATGGTGCTGGGGCTGGCGGTGGGCGTGTGCGCCGCCGTCATCCTGAAGAACGGTCCCGGCTATGCCCGCGCGGTGGTGCGCGCGTATGTCGAGATCATCCGCAGCACGCCGTTCCTGGTGCAGCTGTTCATCATCTACTTCGGCTTGCCGTCGCTGGGCCTGCAGCTCGACGCCAACGGCGCCGCGCTCGTCGCCATGACGGTCAACCTGGGCGCCTACGCGGCGGAAATCGTACGCGCAGGCATCGGCGCCGTGCATCCGTCGCAGCTGGAAGCGGCGCAGGCGCTGGGCATGACGCGCTGGCAGGTGATGCGCCACGTGGTGCTGCTGCCGGCGCTGGAAAAGGTCTATCCGGCGCTGGCCAGCCAGTTCACCTTGATGATGCTCGCCTCGAGCGTCGTGTCGGCCATTTCCGCCGAAGAGCTGACCGCCGCCGCCCACCTGCTCGACGCGGAAACCTTCCGCAGCTTCGAGATCTACATCGTCGTGATGGTGCTGTACATCCTGCTGGCCCTGCTGTTCCGCTTCGGCTTCTGGGTGCTGGGCCAGATCGTCTTCAAACGCCGCCGCCGTCTGGGCGCGGTGCGCATGGGAGCATGACATGATCAGTGACTTTTCCTGGGATAACCTGCAATTCCTGCTCGAGGCCACGCGCTGGACCATCGGCTTGTCGCTGATCGTCTTCATCACGGGCGGCATCGCCGGCTTCGCGGTGGCGCTGCTGCGCACGGCGCGCAGCCCGTTCCTGCGTTTCGCCAGCGCCCTGTACATCCAGCTGGTCCAGGGCACGCCCGTGCTGATCGTGCTGTTCCTCACCTATTACGGGCTGGCCCTGTTCGGCTACAAGCTGTCGCCGATCATCGCGGCCGGCGCGGCCATGACGATCTTTGCCAGCGCCTACCTGGGCGAGATCTGGCGCGGCTGCATCGAAGGCGTGCAGCGGCAGCAGTGGGAAGCGTCCGCCGCGCTGGCGCTGAACCGCTACCAGCAGCTGCGCTACGTGATCCTGCCGCAGGCGCTGCGCCATTCGCTGCCGTCGACGGTGGGCTTCATGGTGCAGATCATCAAGAACACCTCGATCACCTCGATCATCGGCGTGGTGGAACTGACGCGCGCAGGGCAACTGGTCAGCAACGCGACCTTCCTGCCTTTCATCGTCTTCCCCGTCGTCGCCCTGATCTACTTCGCGCTGTGCTATCCGCTGTCGCGCTACAGCCATTCACTGGAAAGGAAATTCCATGCCCATCGTTGAAATCGACCATATCAGCAAGAGCTTCGGCGCCAACCATGTGCTCAAGGGCGTGTCGTTCGCCGTCGAGCGGGGCCAGGTGATCGCCGTGATCGGCCGCAGCGGCTCGGGCAAGAGCACCATGCTGCGCTGTATCAATGGCCTGGAAACCATCGACAGCGGCAGCATCGTCGTCGCCGGCCATACGCTCACGGCGCGCCAGGAGCACCTGCTCGACCTGCGCAAGGATGTCGGCATGGTCTTCCAGAGCTACAATCTGTTCCCCCACCTGACCGTGGAAGAAAACGTCATGCTGGCGCCGCGCATCGTCAAGAAGGTACCCGACGCGCAGGGCCGCGCCACGGCGCTGCGCGTGCTCAAGCAGGTGGGCCTGGAGCACAAGCGCGATGCTTATCCCGAGCAGCTGTCGGGCGGTCAGCAGCAGCGCGTGGCGATCGCCCGTTCGCTGGCGATGGAGCCGCAGGTGATGCTGTTCGACGAAGTGACGTCGGCGCTCGACCCGGAGCTGACGCAGGAAGTGCTGAAGGTGATGGAAGAGCTGGCGCAGGCGGGCATGACGATGCTGCTGGTGACGCACGAGATGGAGTTCGCGCGGCGCATGGCCGACGTCACCGTCTTCATGCACCAGGGATTGGTGTGGGAAAGCGGGCCGTCGGAAGCCTTTTTCAGCAATCCGCAAACGCCCGAAGCGCGCCAGTTCGTCGGCGCGGGAGCGATCAAGTGAGCCCCGTCCTGGTGGCCGCGTCGGCCTACGGCGCAAGCAGGGTAAGACAGCTGGGGCAAAGCCATTTCATCGACGTGGTGGCCGATGCGGGCGGCGCCGGCATCGAGATCCGCCGCGAACTGTTCACCTCCGACTTGCCGGACCTGGCGCGCATGGGCGCGGCGGTGGCCGCGCGCGGCCTGTACTCGGTGTATTCCACGCCTATCGAATTGTGGGGCGAGGACGGCGTGCTGCAGCACGCGCTGCTGCGGCAGATGCTGGACGAGGCGGCGCGCCTGGGGGCGCGCTACCTGAAGGTGTCGCTCGGCCATTACCCGGCCGCGCCGGCCTTGCCGGCCTTGCATGCCCTGCTGGCGGCCGCGCCCGTGGCGCTGCTGGTGGAAAACGACCAGACGGCCCATGGCGGCAAGCTGGCGCCCATGGCGCGCTTCCTGGCGGCGGCAGGCCAGGCCGGGCTGCCCGTGGGGCTGACCTTCGACATCGGCAACTGGCGCTGGGTGGGCGAGGACGCGCAGCAGGCGGCGCGCCAGCTGGCGCCGTACGTGCGCTATGTGCATTGCAAGGCCGTCATGGAGGATGCGGGCCGGCTGTCCGCCTGCGCCGTCTCCCCGGCCGATCCGGCCTGGCGCGCCGTCTTCGCGCACTTTGCGCCGGGCGTGCAGCGGGCCATCGAATTCCCGCTCGAGGGCGCCGACCTCGTGGCCGAAACGGGCCGCTACATTCAGATGCTGGAGGCCGCATGATGGAACAAGAATTGAATCAAGGGGCGCACGCGCTCGACGTCGTCACCTATGGCGAGGCGATGGCGATGTTCGTTGCCGAGCAAACGGGCGACCTGGCGGCCGTGGCGCATTTCACGCGCCGCCTGGCCGGCGCCGAGACGAATGTCGCCATCGGCCTGGCGCGCCTGGGCTTGAAGGTCGGCTGGCTGAGCCGGGTGGGCGACGATTCCTTCGGCCGCTTCATCCGCGCCAGCGTGCAGGCCGAAGGCGTCGACTGCAGCCGGGTCGTCACCGTCGCCGGCCAGTCCAGCGCCTTCCTGCTCAAGGAAAAGGCCGAGAACGGCGCCGATCCGCTGGTCGAATACTTCCGCAAGGGGTCCGCCGCCAGTCGGCTGGCGCCCGAGCATTTCGACCCCGCTTATTTCCTGTCCGCGCGTCACATGCACGCCACGGGCGTGGCCGCGGCGCTGTCCGACACCAGCCTGGCGTTCGCCGGCCAGGCGCTCGACTTCATGCGTGGGCATGGCCGCAGCGTGTCGTTCGACCCCAACCTGCGGCCCTCGCTGTGGCCGTCGCAAGCCGTCATGGTCGAACAGATCAACCGCCTCGCCGCCAAGGCCGACTGGGTGCTGCCCGGCCTGGGGGAGGGGAAAATTCTCACCGGCCACGATCTGCCGCACGACGTCGCCGGCTTTTATCTGCGGCAGGGCGCGCGCCTGGTGGTCATCAAGCTGGGCGCCGAAGGGGCGTATTACCGCACGGCCGATGGCGACAGCGGCATGGTGCCGGGCGAGCGCGTGGCCAACGTGGTCGACACGGTGGGCGCCGGCGACGGCTTCGCGGCCGGTCTGGTCAGCGCCTTGCTGGAAGGCTTGCCGCTGGCGCAGGCGGTCAGGCGCGGCAACCGGGTCGGCGCCTTCGCCATCCAGGTGGCCGGCGACATGGAAGGCTTGCCGACCCGCGCCCAGCTCGACGCGCTGGTCCCATCTTGAACCGAACAGGGGAAATAATCGTGAAAAAACATGTGGTTGTGTATAAAAAACTGGCCGAGCCGCTGCTGGCGCGCCTGCGCGAAGAATGCGAGGTGACGTACTTCGAGGCGATCGATGCGGGCAACCGCGCCGCCTTCGCCGCCGCCATCCGCGGCGCGCACGGCTTGCTGGGCGCCAGCGTGCGCCTGGACCGTGAATTGCTGGACCCGGCCGAACAGCTGCGCATCATTTCCACCATTTCGGTGGGCGTCGACCAGTTCGACGTCGATTACCTGCGCGAGCGGGGCATCCTGCTGGCCAATACGCCGGACGTGCTGACGGAAACGACGGCCGACACGATCTTCGCGCTGATCCTGGCCAGCGCACGGCGCGTCGTCGAACTGGCCGAATTCGTCAAGGCGGGACGCTGGACGCGCAGCGTGGGCGAGAGCCAGTACGGCGTCAACGTGCATGGCAAGACCATCGGCATGCTGGGCATGGGCCGCATCGGCCGCGCCGTCGCCCGCCGCGCCGCGCTGGGGTTCGGCATGCAGGTGCTGTACGTGAATGGCGAGGCCGTGCCCGAGGTGGAGGCGGCGCTGGGCGCGCGCCAGGTGGCGCTCGACGATTTGCTGGCCGGGTCGGACTTTGTCTGCGTGGTGCTGCCGCTTACGGCGCAGACGGAACGCCTGATGGGCCGGCGCGAATTTGCGCTGATGCGCCCCGGCGCCATCTTCATCAACGGTTCGCGCGGGCGCATCGTCGACGAGGCGGCGCTGATCGAGGCGCTGCGCCAGGGCACCATCCACGGCGCCGGTCTCGACGTGTTCGAGCGCGAACCGCTGGCGCCGGACAATCCGCTGCCGGGCCTGGCCAATGTGGTGGCGCTGCCGCACATCGGCTCGGCCACGCACGAAACGCGCTACGCCATGGCGCAGCAGGCCGTGGACAACCTGCTGACGGGTTTGCGCGGCGAGCGTCCGCGCCACCTGGTGAGCTAAGCACTGTATCCACTGACAGGAAAAGAGATGAAGAAGAAGGTAGCAGGGGCAATGATCATTTGCGCCGGCAGCGGCTTGTGCTCGGCGCAGTCGAACGTGGCCATGTACGGCATCATGGACCTGGGCGTGGTGTCCGAAAGCGGCGGCGCCGGCGGCAGGGTGCTCAAGCTGACGAGCGGCATCGCCAACGGCTCACGGCTCGGTTTCAAGGGCAGCGAAGAGCTGGGCGGCGGCATGACGGCGATCTTTACGATGGATGCGGGCATCCTGGCCGACACGGGCGCCTCGGCCCAGGGCGGCCTGCTGTTCGGGCGCCAGGCCTTCGTCGGCCTCGCTGGCGCGGCGGGCACCTTGCGACTGGGCCGCCAGTACACCTTCATCGACAGCAGCCTGGGCGCGCTGGACCCGTTTTACCTGGGCTTCGCGGGCAGGATGAGCAATGTCTTCACGGCCGGCTACATCAGCCGGGTCGACAACAGCATCACCTACAGTTCGCCCGTGCGCGGGGGACTCTCCGGCGAACTGGCGTACGGCTTCGGCGAGGTGCCAGGCGACGCGTCGGCCCGGCGCTACGCGGGCGCGGCGGCCACCTATGCCAGCGGGCCGCTGTATCTGCGCATGGCGCACCAGGACGCCAACACCCTTTCAAGCGCGCTGGTGGCGGGCAGGGCGCGCAACACGGTGCTGGGCGCCACCTGGGACTTCGGCGTGGTCAAGGCGCATGGCGCCGTCGCCATCAGCAAGAGCACGGCCGGTGCCGCCGCCACGGTCGACGGCGCGGACCTGATGCTGGGCGCCACCGTGCCGGTGGGCCCGCACCGCGTCCTGTTCTCGTACGTGCGGCGCGACGACCGGCGCGCCGCCAACGGCGACGCTTCCCAGGTCGGCATCGGCTACACGTACGCGCTGTCGAAACGCAGCACCTTGTACGCGGCCTACGCGCATATCGACAACCGCAACGGCGCAGCCTATGTGGTGGGCAACGCCACCGACAACGGCACCGGCAACCAGGCCTGGAACCTCGGCCTGCGCCACACTTTTTAACGGGAGAATCGAATGAAGAAAATCGGATGGATTTTGGTCGGCGCCAGCACCGTGGCGCGCGAATGGATGGTCGACGCGATCCGCCAGCAAGGCGACGCGGAAGTGCTGGCCGTGGTCAGCCGCGACGCCGCGCGCGGCGCCGCCTTTGCCGCGCAGTTCGGCATCGCCGCCAGCTATACCGACCTCGATGCGGCGCTGGCCCATCCGGGCGCGGACGCAGTGTACATCAGCACCACCAACGAGTGGCACATGGCGCAGACCTTGCAGGCGGCGCGCGCGGGCAAGCACGTGCTGTGCGAGAAGCCGCTGGCGCTGAACCTGGACGACGCGCGCCGCATGGTGGACGGTTGCGCCGAGGCGGGCGTGGTGCTGGGGATTAACCACCACCTGCGCAACGCCGCCAGCCACGGCAAGGTGCGCGAGCTGATACGCGCCGGCGAGATCGGCCTGCCCCTGTATTGCCGCGTGCTGCACGCGAACAACCTGCCGCAGCATCTGCGCGGCTGGCGCCTGGATGCGCCGGAATCGGGCGGCGTCACGCTCGACATGTTCGTGCACGACGTCGACACCCTGCGCTTCCTGCTGGACTCGGAACCTCGCCACGTCACGGCCTGCGCCACCAGCGGCGGCATGACGGTGGCCGGGCTGGAAGAGGGGCTGATGGCCGTCATCGAATTCGACAACGGCACCCTGGTGCAGGTGCACGACGCGTTCAACGCGCCGTATTCGCTGTCCGGCGTGGAAATCATCGGCACCAAGGGCACGATCTTCGCCACCGGCGTCATGACGCAGCGCCCCGTCGGCACCATTAGCCTGACGCGCGACGGCGGCAGTGTCGACATCCCCGTCGAGCATGAAAACCTGTACGTGCGCTCGGTGCGCGCCTTCCAGCGCGCCATGCGCGGCGAAGGGCAGCCGGCCGCCACCGGCGACGACGGCATGCGCGCGCTGGCCACGGCGCTGGCGGCGCAGCAGGCCAGCCGCAGCCACCAGCGCGTGACCCTGGCCGGCTGATAGCAGGCCGCATAAGTAAAAAAGCCGCCTGATCGCGAGACCAGGCGGCTTTTTTTGCCTTGAAGCATCGAACGCCTGAAAAATCGTAGCGAGCGGATGGGAGTTGCGGCTAAGAAGCGCAACTGTGCTATAGCACAGTGAGCATCGCAGGCCGCAAATCGCGACGCGCAGTAGATTTTTCAGGTGTTCATCACTCTTCGCGGCGCAGATGAGGGAACAGGAGGACGTCGCGGATGTTCGGCGAATCCGTGATGATCATCATCAGGCGGTCGATGCCGATGCCGCAGCCGCCGGCTGGCGGCATGCCGTATTCCAGCGCGCGGATGTAGTCGGCGTCGTAGAACATCGCCTCTTCATCGCCGGCGTCCTTGGCTGCCACTTGCGCCAGGAAGCGGGCCGACTGGTCTTCCGCGTCGTTCAACTCGGAGAAGCCGTTGGCGATTTCGCGGCCCACCATGAACAATTCAAAACGTTCGGTGATGCCGGCCACCGTGTCGGAAGCGCGCGCCAGTGGCGACACTTCGACCGGGTAGTCGATGATGTAGGTCGGTTCCCACAGCTGCGCTTCAGCCGTCTCTTCGAACAGCGCCAGTTGCAGCGCGCCCAGGCCGGCCGTGGCGAACGGCTTGACGCCGAATTTCTTCAGCTCTTCCTTGATGAATTCCGCATCGTTCAACTGCTCGGCGGTGTAGCCAGGCGCATACTTGTTGATCGCTTCGACGATGGTCAGGCGGTGGAACGGCTTGGCCAGGTCCAGCTCGCGGCCGCCGTAGGTCAAGGTGGCGGTGCCGTGCGCGTCGATGGCGGCCTGGCGGATGACGGCTTCCGTGAAGTCCATCAGCCATTTGTAGTCGGTGTAGGCCGCGTAGAATTCCATCATCGTGAATTCAGGGTTGTGACGGATCGACACGCCTTCGTTGCGGAAGTTGCGGTTGATCTCGAACACGCGGTCGAAGCCGCCGACGACCAGGCGCTTCAGGTACAGCTCGGGCGCGATGCGCAGGAACATCTGCATGTCGAGCGCATTGTGGTGCGTGATGAACGGCTTGGCCGCCGCGCCGCCGGGAATCGTGTGCAGCATCGGCGTTTCCACTTCCATGAACTCGTTCTTTTCCATGAAGCGGCGGATCGACGAGATGGCGGCGGTGCGCGCCTTGAAGGTGCGGCGCGTCTCTTCGTTCATGATCAGGTCGACGTAGCGCTGGCGGTACTTCGTTTCCTGGTCGGCCAGGCCGTGGAATTTGTCCGGCAGCGGACGCAGCGACTTGGTGATCAGGCGCAGTTCCGTGACCTTGATGGTCAGTTCGTCCGTCTTGGTCTTGAACAGGGTGCCCGTCACGCCCAGGATATCGCCCAGGTCATAGTGGTGCAGGGCGGCCATGGCCGCTTCGCCGGTCAGGTCCAGGGTGGCGTAGATCTGGATGCGGCCGTCGGCCTTCGGGCCGGACGCGTCTTGCAGGGTGGCGAAAGCGGCTTTCTTGCCGGCTTCGCGCTTGAGCATCATGCGGCCGGCCAGCACCACGGTGACAGGTTCGGCTTCCAGCTCTTCGCGCGTCTTGCCGCCGTATTGCGCGTGCAGATCGGCCGCCTTGTGCTCGGGGCGGAAATCGTTCGGGAAGGCGACGCCTTGTTCGCGCAGTGTGGCCAGCTTGGCGCGGCGCTCGGCGATGATCTTGTTTTCATCGGGGGCGGCGGCTTGTTCTTGGATATCCGTAGTCATGGTGTTCTTCGTTGGTGATTATTGATGATGTGGTGCCAGCGCTGGCGCCATGCTGGCAAACAGTGCGTCGACGTCGAGCGCGGAGAAATCCGGCACGATGGCAATGACGTTGTCGAATGCGGCAAACGCCTCGGCCGGCAGGGTGGTGGTGAGTACCACGACGCGCATGCCGGCACGGCGCGCCGCTTCCACGCCCAGGGGCGCGTCTTCGAAGACGATGCAGTTCTCAGGCAGCGCGCCGGCCAGCAGCGCGCCTTTCAGGAACACGTCCGGGTGCGGCTTGCCCCGTTCCACGTCGGCCGCACCGACGATGGCGTCGAAGCGGTGGCGCAGGTCCAGGCCGTCGAGCGTGAACGCGATGTTCTCGTCCGGCGCGGCCGTGCCCACCACCAGTGCTACGCCGGCCTGGCGCGCGCCGGCGATCAGCCGGTCGAAGCCGGCCACCGTGGCCAGGTGCGGGCCGTACAGTTCGCGGTAGACGACTTCCTTTTCCGCCAGCAGGGTGACGTGGTCGGCATCCTCGCCCAGGTACTTGGCGATGATTTCGTGGCCCTGCCGTCCTGCCGTGTCGCGAAAAAAGGCGTCCGCATCCAGCGCATGGCCGTGGCGTTCAAAGAACGCCAGCCACGAGGTCGTGTGGAAGGCCATGTTGTCGACGATCGTGCCATCCATGTCGAACAGGAAGGCCTGCTTTGCCGGCGCCGGAGCGGATGCGTTCATCCTTATACGCCTTGCTTGAGCGAGGCGGAGATGAAGTCGTCGATGTCGCCATCGAGCACGCCCTTGGTATTGCCCGTCTCGAAACCGGTGCGCAAGTCCTTGATGCGGGACTGGTCCAGCACGTAGGAGCGGATCTGGTGACCCCAGCCCACGTCCGTCTTCGAGTCTTCCAGCTTCTGCTGCTCGCTCATGCGCTTGCGCAGTTCATGCTCGTACAGTTTCGCTTTCAGCATTTCCATCGCTTCGGCGCGGTTGCGGTGCTGCGAACGGTCGTTCTGGCACTGCACCACGATGCCGGTCGGCGCATGGGTCATGCGGACGGCGGAGTCGGTCTTGTTGATGTGCTGACCGCCGGCGCCCGACGCGCGGTAGGTGTCGACGCGGATATCGGCCGGGTTGACGTCGATCTCGATCGAATCGTCGACTTCCGGATACACGAACAGCGACGTAAACGAGGTGTGGCGGCCGTTAGCCGAGTCGAATGGCGACTTGCGCACCAGACGGTGCACGCCCGTTTCCGTGCGCAGGAAGCCGTAGGCGTGATCGCCCTCGACCTTCAGGGTGGCCGTCTTGATGCCGGCCACCTCGCCGTCGGATTGCTCGAGGATTTCGACCTTGAAGCCCTTGCGTTCGCAATAGCGCAGGTACTGGCGCAGCAGCATCGAGGCCCAGTCCTGGGCTTCCGTACCGCCGGCGCCGGCCTGGATGTCGATGAAGCAGTTGTTCGGGTCCATCGGATTGTTGAACATCCGGCGGAATTCCATGCTTTCGATGACCTTGCGGATTTCCTGCACGTCCTGCTCGATCGCTTCGAGCGTCTCGTCGTCGCCTTCTTCGCGGGCCATGTCGAACAGGTCGCGGGTGTCGCGCAGGTCGGCATCGGCCTTGGCCAGGGTGAAGACGATGGCTTCCAGCGCCTTCTTTTCTTTACCGAGGTCCTGGGCGCGTTTGGGATCGTTCCAGACGGTCGGATCTTCCAGTTCTTCGTTGACTTGCTCTAGTTTCTCCGACTTGACAGTGAAGTCAAAGATACCTCCGAAGTTCGGCTTCGCGGACCGTCAGGTCATTGAGCAGGGCGGAGATGATATTGATGCGTTCGGCTTCCATAATGTTCTGGTCTTCTATGGTGAAATCAAACCTTGAATTATACGCGAGCGCGGCCGGTTTCTGATGCCGGCGGCGCCGAATCGATGCCGCGCGGGGCAATAATATGGCGATTTTGCTGTATTTGCGACAATATTTTTGCCTTGATGATGGCTGCCGTGCTGCGTATGATGCTGGCGATATTGTCTTTCCACAGGATACATCATGCTTCAACTTCCCCGTCTCGCCCTGTTACCGCTGCTGCTGGCCGGCTGCGGCGCCTTGCCGCCCGCCGCCACGGGACCTGCCCGGGCGCCATCGGCCGCGCCGGCCGGCAGCAGCGCCACGCTGGCCCTGCTGGAGACGACGGACTTGCACGCGAATGTACTCAGTTATGATTACTACAAGCTGCAGGCGGAGCCCTCGATCGGCCTGGAACGCACGGCTGCCCTGATCGCGCAGGCGCGCGCGCAGTATCCGAACAACCTTTTGCTCGACAACGGCGACACCATCCAGGGCACGGCGCTGGCCGACTACCAGGCCCTCGTGAAACCGCTGGCCTGCGACCAGACTCTGGCCATCTACAAGGCCATGAATCTGCTGAAGGTGGACGGCGGCGGCATCGGCAACCACGAGTTCAACTACGGTCTGGCGTTTTTGAGCCAGGTGACGGGCAACCAGTTTGACGTCGACAGCGTCGACGCCAGCAAGCCGCGCTGCGCCGGCCCGGCGTTCCCGCAAGTGCTGGCCAACGTCTACAGCGTCAAGACGGGCAAGCCCCTGTTTGCGCCATATCACATCATCGACAAGCAGATCACGGCCACCGGCCCCGATGGCAAGGCCATCACCGCCACCGTGAAGGTGGGCATCATCAGCTTCGCGCCGCCCACCATCATGGCCTGGGACAAGCGCTGGCTCGAAGGCCGCGTCTACACGCAGGGCGTGCGCGAGACGGCGGAAAAATTCATTCCCGAGATGCGCACCAGGGGCGCCGAGCTGGTGGTGGCGATCTCGCACGGCGGCTTGGATAGCAGCCCGTATTCGCCCACCATGGAAAACGGCAATTACTACCTGTCGCAAGTGCCGGGCGTGGACGCCATGCTGATCGGCCATTCGCACCAGCTGTTCCCGAACGCCGCCAGCACGGTGCCGCAGTTTAATCTGCCCGGTGTCGACAAGGTCAGGGGATTGGTCAATGGCGTGCCCACCGTGATGGCCAATTTGTGGGGCAAGCACCTGGGCGTGATCGGCCTCTCTCTGCGCCACGACGGCAAGCGGTGGGTGGTCGACAAGAGCGCCACCACGGTGGAGGCGCGCGGCATCCAGAACGCGGACAAGAGTTACGTCCAGCCCGATGCGGCCATCGCCAGGCTGGTGGCCGAGGAACACGCGGCCACCATCGCCTACGTGCAGACGCCGGTCGGCGCCACCGACTTCCGCATGTCGACGTATTTCGCCGACGTGGGCGACGTCAGCGCCATCGAGGTGGTGAACCAGGCGCAGGCGGGCTACCTGGCCGCGTATGTGAAGGCGAACCTGCCGCAGTACGCGCATCTGCCCGTGCTGTCGATGTCCTCGCCGTTCAAGAGCGGCTCGGCCGGCGTGTCCGACTACACGGACGTCAAGGCGGGCAATGTGGCGCTCAATAACGCGGCCGACCTGTATCTGTATCCGAACGCGCTGTATGGCGTGAAGATGACGGGCGCGGAGCTGAAGGCCTGGCTAGAACAGTCGGCGCGGCGCTTCAATACCATCGATGTCAACAAGACGGAGCCGCAGGAACTGGTCAACACGGCGCACCCGAGCTATAACTTCGACGCCATCACCAGCGCCGACGTGCGCTACCAGATCGACGTCACGCAACCTCCGGGCCGGCGCATCAAGGCGCTCACGTACAAGGGCAAGCCCGTGGACGCGACGCAGGAATTCCTCATCGCGACGAACAACTACCGCGCCAGCGGTGGCGGCAATTTCCCTGGCCTCGATGGCAGCAAAACGGTGGTGGCTTCGCCCGACAACAACCGCGAACTCTTGATCGCCTACGTCACGCAGCAGAAAAACCTGACGCGCGCGAAAAACGGCTCGGCGCGCAGCTGGACCTTCGCCAGGGCCGCGACGCAAGGCCCGGTGATCTTCCACTCCGCGCCGAACGTGATCGAGCTGGCGAAGGCGGCCGGCATCGAGAACGTCACGCAGTGGAAAGCGGACGATGGCGCCGGCAAGGGCTTTGCGCTGTACCAGCTCGACCTGTCGAAATGATGCTGGCAAACCTGCTGCTGGCCGCCGCCCTGGCATCCCCCGTGGCAGCGGCGGCGCCCGACGTCACTGCCCGGGCCAAGGTCCTGATGCGCGCGGGAGAGGCGACCCAGCCGCAGGCGCGCACCCTGTTCGAACAGGCGGCGGGGCAGGGCAGCGGCGCGGCCGCGTATTACCTGGGCTTGATGTTCAAGAACGGCATGGGCGGGCCGCAGGACGGCGCCGCCGCGCTGCGCTGGCTGGAACTGGCCGCGCAACGCGGCGTGGCGCCTGCCATGTTCATCGTGGCAAATCTACTGCTGGACAGCGACGAAGCGCGGGCGCGCCATTGGCTGGACGCCGCCTGCGACCTGGACTATCCGGAAGCGCTGCAGCAGAAATCCGTCGCCCTGGGCGAAGGACGCATGGGCTATGCGCACAGCGAGGAGCAGGCAAACCTGTACCTAAAGATGGCCACGCATGCGATGGGGCACCGGGTCGCGGAGCCATGAAGGCAGACGACTCGCGTTCTCAAAAAAGTAAAATATTGACAATGCCGCGTTGATTATTGCGAACTTGAAATACTTATAGACAAGCAGAATTATTCCTTTTTGGCAGGAAATGGTAATTCCTGATGAAAATCGTGCTTCTTTAGATCTTTTTTGAAGCGCTAGTTATTTGATGATCATTATTAAGTTTTTTGCAAAAGACTGTGCCAGTATGGCGGTATATTTTTCAACTTGATAATGATCGGAGCATGGATGAGCATTCAAAGGAAAGCGCTGGGAAAAATCAGCCAGACTGGTACGCGGCTGTTGCGCAAGAGAAGCTGGTGTGCGGTATTGAGCGCGTTCGGTATTATTTCAGCGCCCGTGCAGGCGCAATTGCCGGCTCCCATCAAACAGGGGCACCCCCGCTTATTTCTCAATCAGTCCAGTTTTGATACGCTGAAACCGCAATTGCCGAATCCCCCCGCCGTTTTTCCTGCCTCAGGTGGTACGGTCAGCCTGGATTTGTTTCCCAAGCCTAAAGACGCGCGCGATCTCGTCAATCAGGCTATTTTTGATCAGTTCGCTGAAAATCGTAATCACTTTTTTATTCGTCACGTTGATTCCTACGATAGTGCGGATGGTCAAAAGATTGGTTTGCAGATTGGCTTTCAGGTCAATGGTTTGAGCCGCTATCTTTCCGTTACCAGGCTGGATATCAACGCCAATGCCTGGTCCAATATTCAACTCTCCTGGAATAGTCAGGCCCATAAAATCGACCTGAAGCTGAATGGTGTCGCAGTACCTACTGCCTGGGGAACCGTCGATGGCACGAGTGCCACCCCACCGCTTGAGTGGCAGGCGAGTGACCAGATGACCAGCATCGGCATGCGGCGCAATGAAACCATGCGCAATTTCCGTTTGCTCGACGTGGGCGGCAACGTATTGTGGCAAGCGCCTGCCATGGATGCATCGCTCAATGAAGCCTGGTACAGCTTCATGGACGTGGTCAATGGGCGCATCGCGGTCATTGAAGCCTGCCCCCTGGTTCCTCCCGTCACCGTTCCCCCTGTTGCTGTTCCCGAGTTATGTAATGTGGCCAGCGGCAGTCGCCTGACGATCTATGAAACGGCGCAGATGCTGGCCATGGCATACAAGCTGACGGGCAATGAAAAGTATTTGCATGGCGCCTTGAATTTCCTTGATAAATTGCTGGCTGCTCCAGTCGTTTCTGGTGGTGAATGGTCGATGGGCGGGCGCGTCGGCGCCATGGGAATCCTGTATGACTGGCTATTTGCGGAACTGGGGGCGCGTTCCGTGCCTGATGCCGTCGGTTTTGGCAGCTATCGCGCCTTGACGGCACAGCGCATCAAGGAAACGATCGCCGCTGATACGGGAAAAGCCGGTGAAAATCTGTATGTCTCGATGTGTGGCTATCAGCCCTTGAACATTACCAGCACTAATTTTGATTGCCAGAAAAAGCCCGTGTATGAAAATTGGGACCGCGGCGAATCAAAACCATCCATTGCCGGTTTCTATATCAGCGGGCATGCGTTTAGCGCGGTCAATAATGTCACGGTCGCCTTGCTGGCCATCGCCGATGAGAATCCTGAGGTCGTGCCGCTGCTCGAGACCTCCTATGCGCACTACGAAAAAGGATTCATGGCGGCGCGCGCGATGATTTCCGTCGATGGCGGCCACCATATGGGCTTTGCCTATGGCGTATCGAGCATTCCCGAGCGCCTACTGCTGTGGCGTAGCGCGCTGGAACAGACGGATGCGGATCCCTTGCTGCGGGCTGATTGGCAGGCAAAGCTGATCTATCCGTATATTTATGGACTGCGCGACAATGGTACGTTTCCCGCCAGTGGCGATAACTTCGACACGCCGGTTGGCAGCAGCCTGATTGGGCAACTGGCGCTGGGGGCGGTCAGCGACGTCAATGATGGCGTGGCTGGGCGATTTTATCGCGAGCACGTGCTGTCATCGCGCAGTTCACATGCCTCTCTGATAATGGAACGCTTGCTTTGGCCAGCGCCTTTGCCATCGGCACCGCTCGATACACTGGAATTGTCGCGCCATTTCAGGACTTCGGGGCAGGTGCTGATGCGTGATTCCTGGGATTATGCCAATGCCACTTTACTGGAATTCAAGTCGACTTCCTTCAGCGCGGAAAATCATCAGCATTTTGATCAAAATAGTTTTTCGCTCAATTACAAAGCGCCCTTGCTGCTCGACACCGGCTTGTATGAGGAATATGGCAGCAGTCATTGGTGGAATTACTATACGCGCAGCATAGCCCATAACACCTTGCTGGTATTCGATCCGAGCGAACGCTTCACGCGCGGCACCAACGAATACAGCAATGATGGCGGCCAATGGTTTAATGCCCCGGTACAGGGTTATCCGACTATCGAAGAGATCGGACCGGCGGGGCCGAATGCACTCGACGGCATCGTCCGCTATGAAAATACGCCGCAATATACGTATACGAGCGGCAATGCGAGCAAGGCGTATGCCGCCAGCAAGCTCGATACGGCAAACGGTTTCGTGCGCAACGTGCTGTTCCTGCGCTCGCCATCGTTCTGGGCCAAGCCGGTGACCGTGGTCTTTGACAGCGTGCGCAGCAAGCGGGCCTTGCCGGCGACCTTTCTGCTGCACACGGCGAATGATCCCGCCTCCGGTACGCCAGGCACGACGGCACTGGGCAATGGTCAATACCAGCTTGGCTTCACTGCCGGCCAGGTGCGCATCCTGACCATCCGCAATGGCGGCGGCATGCTGACGGCGCAAACCATCCTGCCGCTCAACGCCAGCGTGCGCAAGGTGGGCGGCGCGCAAGAGGGAGGCAGTGGCTGCGCGCAATCCCATATCAAGACCGGCGCGCCGCTCCCCAACGCGCCGGACTGCCGTTTCACGGTGCGCCAGCGCCTGGACGGTGACAACTACGTGTGGCGTAACCAGACGGCGGGCATCAGCAAGCAGCAATTGTCGGTTAGCGACGTCGGCGTCTGGCGCCTGGAAGTGACAGCGCCTGCGGCGCCCGCGTTGAACGCCCCCGAATATTTCCTGCACGTGCTGGCCGTGGCCGATAACGACGGCGCCACCGGTGTCGCCAGCGCACCCGCCGCCTCGCGTTTGGCCGCGACTGCCGGCACGGAAGCCTTGTTGCTGGGTGAGCAATTGCATGTCCTGTTCAACCGCGACGTGGCGCCCGCTGCCCGCATGGACTGGACCTCGCCGTTGGCCGGCGGGGCCATCCTGGCCACAGGCCTGAAGCCGGGCGCGCACTACGCCCTGACGTCGGTGCCGGCCGGTAGCTCCTTTGCCAGGAGCCTGGTCGAAACGCAGGAAGGGGCAGGAACGCACCTGAGTTCGGACAACGGCGTGCTCAGCATCGAGTAGGGCGGCAAACGGCGGGCGTTCAGGCCGCTTCTTCCCTCTTCGGCCTGGCCCGCAGGCTGGCCGCCGCCTCGCCGATGGCGAACGGGTCGCGCGACAGGATGGCCGCGCCCAGGTCGACCAGCCTGGCCGCCGCGGCGATGGCCGCCTTCACGTCGGCGACGCGCTTGAGCTGCAGCTTGCCCTTGGCGATGGCGCCCTCGATTTCGCCGCGCGCCTGCTCCGCGCCTTCGGCCGTCAGGTAAATGCCATATGCGCGAAACAGGGCCACCATCTGGTCCAGGTGGTTTTCATATTGCTCCAGCAGCGCGCGCTCGTCCGGCGCCAGCGCTTCCCGTTCGCGGATGCGCAATTCCAGCACCAGGCTTGACGCTTGCGCCAGGCTGTCGGCGATGGCGTAGCTTTGGTCTTTCGTCAGTTCGGTCAGTTGGGCCATGGGATTCTCCGGTGGGCCTGCCATTTACCAGCGGGCCGGCGCATAGAACGCCGCCTGCCGCTGCAGCGTGGCGACGTCGCGTGAAAACTGCGCCAGCTGCTGTTCCAGTTCGGGCGCCTGCAGGCGGTCGAGATTGGTCCGCAGCGCCGCCACGCTCGCTTGCAGCGTGTCGACGGCGGCCACATATGCGGCGACGATCTTTTCCCTTTCCTGCAATTGCCGGCCTTCCAGGTGCAAGCGCGTGCGGATGTAGTTGGAGGCCAGCGGTTCGCGCGGCGCGGCCTTGTCGACGGCGCCGCGCAGCAGGTCCAGGTCGCGCAATTCCTCCTGCAGGCCGGCGCGGTAGCTGCGCTGGGCATACTCCCTGAGCGCATTGCTGACGATATCGACGGCTTCCTGCTCGTCGAGCAGTTCGCGCAAGGCCGATTTCTGCAGGCGCTGCGTGGCCAGGCGGCTCAGGTGTTCGCTCAATTTGACGACCTTGGACAGCTTGTCCGCGTCGAGCAGGGGCGCGCCGCCATCGGGCTGCGCCAGGCCGCCCAGCGCATCGCCGAGTCCGCCAAGCTCTTCCTTGTAGACGGGCAGCTTGTCATCGGCCAGCGCCGCCAGGGTGTGGGCGTAGCGCAGCAGGACCTCGTTCAGGCTGGCGACCGACGCGCTGGCTTGCGCGATGGCGGCGCAATCGGCGCGCGCCGCCTGTTCGCTCGCTTGCGCATCGAAACGCTCCGCCAGGATCAGGCGCTTGCGCATGGCCTTGTCCATGCAGCTGTGGACGCCGCCCTCCAGCATGGGTTCGAAGTGGGTCGACATCTTGTGCGTCTGTTCGGCGAAGGTGCGCACGGGCGCCAGGTCAGTGGCGCAGCCGCCCAGCAGCAGGCTGGCGACGACGCCAAGTAGCAGGGGGGGAATGGACGAGTTCGACGGGCGCTGCATAGGGCCTCCATGCGGTGGGAGCGGCTGATTGGACCGGCGCGCACGCGCTGGCATGGCTGACGTTAGCATGCTGGACAGTGCCGGTATTGCGCCAGATCAGCTCGCAGTTGAAGTCGCGTGGCGGCCCCGCATCGGCGGCAGGGCCGTTGCCGCATGGCGCAGGTGCGCCAATTTGCGTCATATTTTCCTTACAAAAGACTGACAGCAGGCCAGCAATTGCGTCTTTTCCGCATGTTGCGACGCGTCATATGTAGTTGTTGCTGGTGCATGTTTACTCACCTACAATGATTTATCGATGGGGCGGTTATCCAGCGTACGACTATAAAAATAAGTGGCATTCAAAACGTTGTAGCACAGGAGATGACAATGAATTTGAAACAGAAATTGCTCGTGGCAAGTTTGGTTTTGGGTTTTTCGCAGGCGGCGGTCGCAGCCGACCCCATCAAGATCGGCGTGTCCGGTCCGTTCACGGGCGGTTCCGCGCCGATGGGCGTATCGATGCGCGACGGCGTCAAGCTGGCCGTCGCGGAAATCAATGCCAAGGGCGGCGTGCTCGGCCGTTCCCTGCTGCTGATCGAGCGCGATGACGAAGCGAAGAACGAACGCGGCGTGCAGATCGCCCAGGAGCTGATCAACAAGGAAAAGGTCGCCGCCACCGTCGGCTACATCAACACGGGCGTGGCCCTCGCTTCGCAGCGCTTCTACCAGGAAGCGAAGATTCCCGTCATGAACAATGTGGCGACGGGTTCCATCGTCACCAAGCAATTCGCCGACCAGCCGGAAAACTACATCTTCCGCAATGCCGCCAATGACACCATCCAGTCCGGCATGATCGTGCATGAAGCCATCGAGAACCGCAAGTTCAAGAAAGTGGCGATCCTGGCCGACTCCACCAACTATGGCCAGCTGGGCCGCGAAGACCTGGAAAAGGCGCTCGACAAGAAGGGCATCAAGCCCGTCGTCGTGGAAAAATACAACATCAAGGACGTCGACATGACGGCCCAGTTGCTGAAAGCCAAGCAGGCGGGCGCGGAAGTCGTGCTGACCTACGGCATCGGCCCGGAACTGGCGCAGATCGCCAACGGCATGGAAAAACTGGGCTGGAAAGTGCCGCTGATCGGCAGCTGGACCCTGGCCATGGGTAACTTTATCGACAACGCGGGCAAGAACGGCAATGGCACGCGCATGCCGCAAACCTTCATCCAGGATGCCAGCACGCCGAAGCGCAAGGCCTTCATCGACGCCTATGTGGCCGCCTACAAGCCATCGGGCGGCCGCATGCCGTCGGCCGTCTCGGCCGCGCAGGGCTACGATTCCATCTACCTGCTGGCCGCGGCCTTCAAGCAGGCCGGCGGCACGGATGGTCCGAAAGTGCGCGCCGCGCTGGAAAACCTGAATGAAAAAGTGGAAGGCGCCGTCACCACCTACAACAAGCCGTTCAGCAAGACCAACCATGAAGCGATCACGGCCGAACTGACCGTGTTTGGCGAAGTCAAGGACGGCAAGGTCGTCCTTGCCAAATAAGTCCGGCTGATTCTCACCTTCTAGCCGCGAAATGGCCAGCCTTGAGGAATCAGGACTGGCCATTTTTTCATCTTTCGTCTTCCGGGGAATACCATGGAAATCTTCCTGCAGCTCGTCTTCAGCGGCATCGCGCTGGGCATGATCTATGCCGTCATCGCCTTCGGCTACCAGCTGACCTTTGCCACTTCCGGCACCCTCAATTTCGGCCAGGGCGAATCCCTGATGCTGGGCGCGCTCGTGGGCCTTTCCCTGGTGGGCACCATCCACGGCGGCCCGTACATGAGCTATCTGCTGATGATCCCCATCGTCATCGTCTTCGGCGCCCTGCAGGGCGTGTTCGTCGAATGGATAGGCGTGCGGCCCGCCATCAAGATCAAGTCCGAATTCGGCTGGATCATGTCGACCATCGCGCTGGCCATCATTTTCAAGAACGTGGCGGAAAATATCTGGGGCAAGGATGACCTGATGTTCCCGTCGCCGCTGTCGGCCGCGCCGTTCCAGGTATTCGGCGCCAATGTGCAGCAGATGCAGGTGGCCGTTATCGTCGGCGCGCTGGCCATCATGCTGGCCGTGGAAGTATTCAACCGCAAATCGATCTACGGCAAGGCCGTCGTGGCGACGGCCAACGACCGCGACGCGGCCGGCCTGATGGGCATCAACACGGGCATGGTCATCACCTTTTCCTACGCGCTGTCGTCGGCCACGGCCGCCTTTGCGGGCGTGCTGGTGGCGCCGTTGACACTGACGGGGGCCACCATGGGCGCGTCGCTGGGCTTGAAGGCGTTTGCCGTGGCCATCATCGGCGGCCTGACGTCGGGCGTGGGCGCCATCGTCGGCGGCCTGATCCTGGGTATCGCCGAGACTACCACCGGCTACTACATCTCCACCGGCTACAAGGAAGTGCCTGGCCTGCTGCTCCTGCTGCTGGTGCTGGCCGTCAAGCCGTCCGGCCTGTTCGGCAAAGCCGCGATCAAGAAAGTCTGAGGATCACATGAACAAGAAAATCACCATGCTGGCGCTGAGCGCGGCAGGCCTGGCCGCGCTCGCGCTGTTCCCCATCGTCATTCCGAACCCGTACTACATCCACCTGGCCGAGACCATCCTGATCTACGCCATCCTGTTGTTCGGCCTCGATATCGTCGTCGGCTACACAGGGCAGGTGTCGCTGGGCCACGCGGGCCTGTTCGGCATCGGCTCGTACGCCACGGGCGTGCTGGTGTTCAAGCTGGGCGCGCCGTTCTGGCTGGCCATCCCCGCCAGTATTTTCGGCGCGGCCGTCTTCGGCGCCATCCTGGCCTTGCCGGCCCTGCGCGTGACGGGGCCCTACCTGGCCATGGTGACCCTGGCCTTCGGCACCATCGTGCAAATCCTGATCAATGAAATGAGCTTCCTGACGGAAGGGCCGATGGGCATCAAGATCCACAAGCCCGTCCTGTTCGGCCATAAATTGACGGAAGTGGAGTACTACTACATGGTCGCCGCGCTGCTGGTGATCTCGCTCGTCGTCGTGCACCGCATCCTGAAATCGAACCTGGGGCGTGCCTTCGAAGCCTTGCGCGACAGTCCCATCGCCTCGGACTGCATGGGCGTGTCCGTCTACCGCTACAAGGTCTATGCCTTCGTCATCAGCGCCGGTTTCGCGGGCCTGGCCGGCAGCCTGTATGCGTATTCGGAGGAATACATCTCGCCCAATACCTACAACTTCGAGCTGACGATATTGTTCCTGCTGGCCGTCATCATGGGCGGACGCAAGACCCGTTCGGGCGCCTTGATCGGCGCCCTGATCGTCGTCATGCTGCCCAGCCTCTTGTCGGACATCGAATTGTTCCGCAAGATCGCCGTGGCCGCCGCCGTGCTGGGCGTGATCGGCTCCGCCTTCATGCTGGCGAAAAAGCGCTCCACCGTGCGCGGCGTGCTCGTGCCACTGGTCGCCACCATCGGCCTGGCCGCGTTTTCCTACAAGCTGGAGAACATGGTCGACTGGCGTTTGACCATCTTCGGTTTGATGACCCTGTTCGTCGTGTACTACCTGCAGGACGGCATCGTCGGCTTTTTGATGAGCTTTATCGGCAAGGGCCGGCGCCACGTGCAAGCCGTCGCCTCGCACGGCGTGGCGCCGTTTGACCATGCTCAGGGCGGGCAACAGGGCGCGACCCTGCTGCGCGTGGACCAGGCCCTGATGCAGTTCGGCGGCCTGAAGGCGCTGAACCAGGTGGACCTGACCGTCACGCAAGGCTCCGTGCATGGCTTGATCGGGCCGAACGGCTCGGGCAAGAGCACGATGATGAACGTGCTGACGGGGATCTACAAGCCGACGGCGGGCAAGGTGGAATTCGCCGGCGCCGTGATCTCCGGCCGCACGCCGTCCGAGATCGCGCTGGGCGGCGTGGCGCGCACCTTCCAGAACGTGCAGCTGTTCGGCGAAATGACGGCGACGGAAAACGTGCTGGTCGGCCTGCACAACACCTTCAAGTCGAACGTGCTGGACGTGATGCTGCATACGCCCCGCTACAAGCGCGAGGAGACGGCGGCGCGCGAGCGGGCCGCCAGCATCCTCGAATTCGTCGGCCTGGCCGACCTGGCCAACGAAGAGGCGCGCAATCTGCCGTACGGCAAGCAGCGGTTGCTGGAAATCGGCCGCGCGCTCGGTCTCAATCCGCGCCTGCTGCTGCTCGACGAGCCGGCGGCGGGCCTGACGGCGCCCGACATCAAGGAGCTGATGGCCATCATCCGCAAGATCCGCGAGCACGGCATCACCATCATCCTGATCGAGCACCACATGGACGTGGTGATGGCGCTGTCGGACGTGGTGACGGTGCTGGACTTCGGCCAGAAGATCGCCGAAGGCGCGCCCGCGCTTGTCCAGAGCGATCCGAAGGTGATCGAAGCCTACCTGGGCGGCAGCGCCGAAACCCTGGCGCCAGCGGCGCACTGAGAGGAAGACCATGCTGACCATTCAAAATCTGCACGCCGCCTACGGCAAAGTCGAAGTCCTGCACGGCATTTCGCTCGACGTCCCGAAGGGCAAGCTGGTGACCCTGATCGGCTCGAACGGGGCCGGCAAGACCACCACCATGCGCGCCATTTCCGGCATGCTCAAACCCAAATCCGGCAGCGTCACCCTGGGCGGCAAGGACGTCACGGGCCTCGATTCGCACAAGATCGCGCGCGCCGGCCTGGCCCATTCGCCGGAGGGCAGGAGGGTGTTCGCCTCGATGTCGGTGACGGACAACCTGCTGCTGGGCGCCTTCCCCCGCTTTACGCGGGCGCGCCCGAAAGGCGACATCAAGGGTGACCTGGACAAGGCGCTGGAGCTGTTCCCCCGCCTGAAGGAGCGGCGCGACCAGCTGGCCGGCACCTTGTCGGGCGGCGAGCAGCAGATGCTGGCCATGGCCCGCGCCGTGATGCTGAACCCGGAAGTGATCCTGCTGGACGAGCCATCGATGGGCCTGGCGCCTATCCTGGTGGAAGAAGTCTTCCGCATCATCACGCGCCTGAAGGCCGAAGGCGTGACCATGCTGCTGGTCGAGCAATTCGCCGCCGCCGCCCTGAACGTGGCCGACTACGGCTACGTGCTGGAAAACGGCAGCATTTCCGTGCACGGGCCGGCCGAGAGCCTGAAGAACGATCCGAAGGTGATCGCGGCGTATCTGGGGGGCGGGCACTGACGCGGGCTGGCGCATTGTCAAACTTATCACGCTGCGCCCGATGCCCGAGCGCAGCCTGCAAGTGTCAGTGTTTGGTCGGTTTTTCCTGCTGCACCAGAATGAACGGGCTGACGACGACGGCCCACAGTGCGGCATCGGCTGCCTGCCAGTCCAGCGCCTGCTGATCCGACACCTTGGCGACCTTGCCATCGACCATCCATTGCGTGATGGTGGCCTTGTCGTCGTGCGAGATGCGCACGGCCACTTCGACCAGGTCCAGTTCATTGGCGACCCAGACGACGCTGCCCTGGGCGAAGTGCTTTTCCAGCTCGCTCCAGGCCAGGCGGGCCGTTTCGCTGTTTACTTTGAGGCGCAGTTCGGTGTCTTTTTCAGGATTGGTTTGCATGCGAAATATCAGGTTGCGGTGAGTCGGGTGCCGTTGCGCGCCGGGGTGGCTTACAGTGCTTCCACGCGCGGCGTCGGCGTACCCTGCCATGTTAACCGATAGGCGGCGCCTTTGCGAACATTGCCGACCAGGGCAGGGCGGAAGCAGGCCAGGTTGGTGCCGCTGGCGTGCCGGACGCTGGGGAAGATGACGCCCATGGAGCCCGCTTCGAGCAGGATGGCGGCCAGGTCTTGCGAGGCGATGTAGCTGGCCGGGTCGAGGCAGGCCGCATAGCGCTCCTGTCCCCGCAAGTCGTGGAAACTGGCGGAAAAATCGGCCAGCAGCGACTGGTAGCTGACGCTGTCGTCGAAATAATCGATTTCCTGGTATTCCACGGTTTTGTGGAAAATGATCTCGGCCAGCGCCGTTTTCATGTCGAAGGCGCAATACCAGGCGCCCCGTTCGCCATCGTTGAAACGCGCCCCTTCCGGCCGGGCGTAGGTGTAAGCGGCGTTAATGATGCGAAAGTGCGGCACGCCAAAAACCAGCTCGTCCACGCCAATTCCTGGCGCGCCACCATACTCGGCCACCAGGCGCGCGTTGGTCGCGTTATCGAGTTCGAACAGCTCGCGCAGGTGGTCGTCGTTCTCGGCCAGCGGCGCCAGCACGGAGTCTTCCATGTCGGCGAAGCGCGAGGGAATCAGGCGGCAAGTGTCGATCTGGCGCAGGGCGGCCAGCGGCGGCAGGGAGGTATTTGGGACGGCAGGCACGATCATAGTCCTCCGCGGCGCGCGTCGAGCAGCTTGCGCACGGTCTGCATGGCCAGCAAGCCGCCGGCCAGCATCTGCGACAGGGGCGTGCGGCCGCCGAAGATGGGATTCTTGTTGGGCAAACTCACCCATTCGTCGGCCAGCTTGTCGCCGTACAGGATGTGCAAGGCCTTGTAGATGCCCAGCAAATAGGAAATGCGCGTGATGCGGTCCACTTCCAGCACGCGGTCCGGGTGCTTCTTCCACTCGTACCAGGCGCTGCTGGACAGGCCGCCCAGCAATTCGCGCGCATCGTCGTCGCGCAGTTTCCAGGCGGCGGCCAGCTTGAAGAACCCTTTCAAGGCCGCCTGCGACAATCGCTCGCGCTCGGCTTTGGCATTCAGGTCAACGAGCACGGCCGGCTCGAAGCGGCTCTTGGGGTAGGCGTAGGCGAGATTCATGGCGTATCCTTCATTAAAACTCTGTTTATGGATTATTTATACTCCTTTTATGGATTCGTTGCAAGGTCCGCGCGCATGAAAAACGGGGCGCGCCAGGACGGGAGTCCCGGTGCGCCCCGTTGGCGGGCGGACTGCGCCAGTTTATCTGGCCGCGACGGTCACCGGCACGGTCAGCTGCGCCGTCAAGCCGTTATTGTCCAGCGCCACGACCTTCAGCGCATAGCTGCCGGCCGCCGGCTGCGGCCAGGTGGCCGTGATCGTCATGCCGCTCATGGAGAACTGCATGCCCAGCGGCGCGCCGTTGATCGAGATCCACAGCGCGTTCGCGCCCGGCGCCGTCAGCACGATGCTGCCGCTCATGGTCTTGCCGGCCACGCCCGTCATGGCGGCGGCGCTGATCGTGGGACCGGCGGCGGCGATTTTCACCGTCGCCACGGCCTGGCCCGTCAAGCCCGTTTTGGTGTCCCTGGCGATGATGGTCACGTTGTAGCTGCCCAGCACGGGTTTGGCCCAGCTGACGACGCCGGCGGCGCTGACGGTCATGCCGGACGGCGCGCCCGACAGGCTGTAGGTGACGGGGTTGGGCGCCACCGTCGTGGCCGTGAACGACAGGGCCACGCCCGGCTTGCCGCTGACGCTGGCGACGGTGACCACGGGTGGCAGCGGGGCGGCGATGGCCACCGTGTAGAGACCCTTGCCGCTCAGGCCAGTCTTGCTGTCCTTGGCCGTCACGGTGACGACGTAGGTGCCGGCCACGGGGGCGGCCCAGCTTACCAGTCCGGCGCTGCTGATGCTCATGCCGGCCGGCGCGCCGGCGAGCGTGTAGCTGACGGGATTGGCGGCAGTGACGCTGACGTTGAACGCCAGCGCCGTGCCGACCTTGCCCGTGATGGCGCCGGCGCCGACGACGGGCGGCGCGACGGGGGCAATGACGATGCTGTACACGCCCTGGCCACTGAGGCCGCTGACGGTATCCTTGGCCACCATGGTCACGGCATACGTGCCCGCGACGGGGGCTGTCCAGCTGACCACGCCCGTGGCGGCGATGCTCATGCCGGCCGGCGCGCCCAGCATGCTGTAGCTGAGTGGATTCGACGCGGTGGCCGAGACGGTGAACGACAGCGGCTTGCCGGCCGCGCCGCTGATGCTGGCCGGCGCCACCACGGGGGCGGCCGGGGCGATCTGCGTGCCCGACAGGCTGGCCAGCAGGCTTTTCACGTTGGGCGTGCCCAGGCCGCCCAGCGGATCGTAGCCGACCCTGGCCGTGCACACGCTGCACGTGCCGTTGCTGCCGCGCGTGATGTCGGCAAAGCTGCTGGCAAAGGTGCCGGGCACGGTGGCGATCTGGCCGTACAAGATGCTGTGCGGCAAGCCGAGCGCCGTCTTCGCTTGCAGCGCGCGGCTGGCGTTGGCGATGGCGACCAGGCCGGCCCATTGCGGGGTGGACAGGCTGGTGCCGCCGATGCTGAGCCAGCTGGCGGTGCTGCTGCCCGGCGTCATCACGGCCGTGTACTGGCCCGTGGCGGGGTCGGCATTGAAGGCCACGTCCGCCACGTTACGGCGCAGCAGATTGGTCAGGCCGGGCACGCTGACCGTCTGGTAAGTGGGCAATGCCGTGTAGGCGCTGATGCCGCCACCGGTGCCGGACCAGGCCGCTTCGCTGCGTACGCCGCTGCCGCTGTAGCTGAGCGTGGTGCCGCCCACGGCCAGCACGTTGGATGACACGGACGGCCAGGACACGCCGCTGCCCGAATCGCCCGTGGCGGCCAGGTAGCTCATGTTCTTGCCCGTGAAGGCGCTGTCGACGGAAGCCGTCCAGCTGCCTTCGGCAGCGCCAAAGCTCATCGAGACGACGCCGGGTCCCATCAGGTTGGCCAGGCGCACGGCGCCCAGCAGGCTGTTGATGGACGCGTCGGGCGCCTCGATCAGCACGATGCGCGCCAGCGGCGCCGTGGCGTGCGCCCACTGCACGTCGAGTGCGATTTCCATGGCCCAGCCCGAGTTATACGCGGGTGCGGTGGCCGTCATGGTGCTCGATGGCGTGTTGTAGACAACAGAAAATTCACAGCCGCTGGCCGGGGCGGGCGGCAAGGGCAGGGTGGCATTCGTGGCGATGGTCTTGGTGGTGCAGCCGGGCAAACCGAATTTCTGGTTGAAGATGGCCAGTTCGGCCGCCGCGTTCGGGTTGTGCATGGCGTCGACGATGTAGATCGTCTGGCCAGCGCCCAGCTGGGCCGCCTGGGCTGGCGTCAGCGCCGTGCCGGCCGCCGGCAGGGCGGGCAGGTCGTAGGCGGCGCGGATTTGCGCGGGAGAATAGGTCGCCACCACGCTGCTGCCGGCCATGGGCGCGGCGCTGTCGCCCGCGCCGCCGTCCAGCAGCGGCGCGATGTTCTGCGCCGTCTGTTCCGCGGCGGCGATGCGTTGCGCCGTCAGGCGGCGCGTGGTCATGTCCCGCATGGCGCCGGGCACGTTTTGCCGGTGCGGCCGCCAGTGGGCCGAACCGCTGCTGTTGGCGCTGTCACGTCCGTCAGGCGCATCGAGCAGGGCCGGGGCCGCATGGAACATCGGTTGCGCCACCAGCGCGCCGACGGCGGCGGGGATGACGGGCACCTCGACAGTGAACTGCGTCGCGGCCGTGGCGATGGCGGCGGGCGGCGTCGAGGTCTCCTGGCCGGGGCCGCAAGCGCCCAGCAGGAGGGCGGCAGTGGCGCCCAGCAGCAAACGCCCGTGACGGGGATGCGGGGGAAGGATTTTTTTCATGGCGAAACTCTCCGAGTTGGGCGAGGGCCACATCTCGACAATGCTTCCAGGCTGGTGCCGCGCGCTGGCGGTCCCGGCCCTGCATTGGCAGCCCCGCTGCCGTGGCGCTTGCGCGCGGTAGGCCGGTGGCTTTGCGTCCCCGCCTTTCGACGGGTTTGCCCTCAGAACTGATCATGCATTATTAGGAATTAGCTGATGCGCTATCAATTCTAGTGAATTTGCCAAATAAATGTTAACTATTTCCAATCAATATTTTTATTTTTGCCATGAAATGTGGCGGATTTGCCTATTGCTGGAGGCAATCTTGTCAGCTTGGTTAAGTATTAAAAACAAGCTTGTCAGAGGGATATCGATGGGAGACGGTGTTTTTTCGGGGCACCGGTGCTTGTATTTTCTGATGGTTTAATGAATTTCATGAATTTATCGAATATGATGCGGCGAGCATCAATCTTCGAACACCATGCCTTGATACGGCGCGGCGCGGCAGGCCGCCAGCCGCTGCGCCAGGCTGCCCGCATGGGCTTCCAGCCGGTGGCCGTCCGGGTCGAGGAAATACAGGGAATCGCCGGCGCTGCGGTTTTGCTGCCACTCGGGCACGCCAGCGGCGCGCAGGCGGGCGGCAAAGGCGGCGAAGTCTTGCTGCGCGATGGAAAACGCATAGTGCGTGTAGGCGGGGCTGGCCAGCGCGGCTGTGTCCTGTCCATCCAGCGACAGGCACAGCCACAAATCTCCGGCCGACAGGTAGGCGCCCCTGTCCCAGCGCGCGTGCAGGCGCAGGCCCAGCATATCGCGGTAAAAGGCGACGCTGCGCGCCAGGTCGCGCACGGATAGGGTGAGATGGTTCAGGCCAGTTATCATGGTGTTCGGCAACTTGCAAGCGGTGGACGCCTGTGTCGGTCATCTTCATGATTTGATATGACATTGTTCCACAGAAGTTTGGGATACAGCAACAAGGCTACAAACCTCACGGCACCTGACCAAACCGTAGCGAGCGGCAGTGAGGCTCGGCGCCCCCTTGTGGCCAAGAAGCGCAACCGTGCCTGGGCACGGTGAGCATCGCCGGCCGCAAAGCGCGACGCGCAGTAGGTTTGGGCAGGTGCCATCAGACAGGTTCGGCATGCTCTACCATCAACTGCACTTTCGTCGTGCCATTGTATTCATTCGCATCGAGCCGGAAGGCGACCCGCGTGCGCTCGCCCAGCGCGTCCGTGTGGCCGAACCAGATGGCGTCGAAGCGCACGCCGTTCTTTTCCAGCAGCAGTTTCAGATGGCGCTCTTTTAAGATGCGCTGGCTGACGACGCGAAATTCGTCGCAGAAGACGGGCGGGGCGAAGCCCTGGCCCCACACCTGGCCATCCATCAGCTCGATGAAGGCCGTCGTGTAATACGCGTCTTCCAGCGGACCGTCCGTTTCCACCACCCGTTCCAGCTGTTGCTGGCTGAGCCAGGCCTGGCCCACGGCTTCGAACGCTTGCGAAAACGCCTCGAAGGCGTCGGCGCGGATGGTCAGCCCCGCCGCCATGGCGTGGCCGCCGAACTTGTCGATCAGGCTCGGCGCCCGTTTCGACACGAGGTCGAGCGCGTCGCGCAAATGGAAGCCGGGAATCGAGCGGCCCGAACCCTTGATCCAGCCATCCGCGCCGGGCGCGAACGTGATGGTCGGGCGATAGAATTTTTCCTTCAGGCGCGAAGCGACGATGCCGATCACGCCCTGGTGCCAGGACTCGTCGAAGACGCTGATGGTGCTGCTGTTGGCCGGTTCGAAAGCATCGAGGTGCAGCAGCGCCGCATCCTGCATTTCCGCTTCGATTTCGCGGCGCTTCAGGTTGATGTCGTTCAGTTGCTGGGCCAGCGCCCAGGCGCGGCCCTCGTCGTCCGTGATCAGGCATTCGATACCCAGCGACATGTCTTGCAGGCGCCCGGCCGCGTTCAGGCGCGGTCCCAGGGCGAAGCCCAGGTCGAACGGCGTGGCGCTGCGCGCTTCGCGGCCCGCGACGCGGAACAGGGCGGCCACGCCCGCGTGCATATTGCCCTTGCGCATGCGTTTGAGACCTTGGGCGACGAGGATGCGGTTGTTGGTATCGAGGCGCACGACGTCGGCCACCGTGCCCAGCGCCACCAGGTCGAGCAGGTTGTCGAGCTTGGGCTGCGTTTGCGCATCGAACACGCCGCGGCGGCGCAGCTCCGCGCGCAAGGCCAGCAGGACGTAGAACACGACGCCCACCCCCGCCAGGTGTTTGCTGGGGAAACCGCAGGCGGGCTGATTCGGGTTGACGATGACGGCCGCGTCGGGCAGGGTGTCGGCCGGCAAATGGTGGTCGGTGACGACCACCTGGATGCCGCGCCGGTTGGCCTCGGCCACGCCGTCGATGCTGGCGATGCCGTTGTCGACGGTGATGATGATGTCGGGCGACTTTTCGCGGGCCGTCAGCTCGACGATTTCCGGCGTCAGGCCGTAGCCGTATTCAAAACGGTTGGGCACGATGAAGTCGACGTCGGCGCCCATGGCGCGCAAGCCGCGGATGGCCACGGCGCAGGCGGTGGCGCCGTCGCAATCGTAGTCGGCCACGATGACCATGCGCTTCTTGGCGGCAATCGCGTCGGCCAGGAAGACGCCGGCCGCGCCGATGTGCAGCAAGCCGGACGGCGGCATCAGGGCCGCCAGTTCGCTCGACAGTTCTTTCGCGTCGGACAGGCCGCGCGAGGCGTACAGCCGGGCCAGCACGGGGTGGATGCCGCCTTGGCGCAGCAATTCGGATTCACGGTAGGGGCAGGGACGGGTGGCGATGCGGGTACGGGTCATGATGCTTTCAACTTGTTCAGGGTAATCGCGCGCCAGAATTTGCGCTGCGCATGCTTGCTGGTGCTGCAGTCCAGCCAGGCGTCGCGGTGGCTCAGCACCAGGCGCAGCTGCCCCAGGCGGCCATCCTTGAGGGCCGCCAGCAGCGGGGCGAACCAGTGGGCTTCCAGCGCTTGCAGCTGCTGCAGCCACATGCCCCATTCCTGCGCCTGCGCCGCTTCGGTCAAGCCGCCCAGCACGACGATCGCGTCGGATTGGTCCGCCAGCACACTGTTTGGACTGGCATCGCGCCGCGCCGGTTCCGCCAGCGCGGCCAGCCAGCCGGGCGCGTCCTTGGTATGCAGGCTGGCCGCGCAGCGCCGCGCTTGCGCCGTGGCCAGGCTGCCGCCCCAGATCCAGAACGAGTTGATGGCTTTCAAGCCGCGTTCTTCGCGCCCCGCGTTGACGGGATGTTCATGCCACAGCATCTGCACTTCGTTCTGCAGGCGGCGCGCGGCGCGCGCGTGCTCGCCTTCCGGCATCCAGACGGACAGGTCTTGCGTGGTGGCGGCGTCCGGCGTGGCGCACTGCAAGTCGCTCCAGCCATCTGCGCGCATGAACCAGGTGCCCGCGTCGCCATACGACAGGGGCTGGCCGATCTCGTCGAAATACGGGGCTGCGATGTCGAACAGGGCGCGGCCGTCCGCTTCGCTCAGCTTGAGCTGGCGCAAGTCTTCCAGGCTGATGTGGCTGCGGGCGATGGCCAGGTGGGCCGGATGCAGCAGGAAATAACGGTCGCCCGCTTCCGGCACCAGGCCATAGCCGCGCATGGCCTGGGCCGCGAAGGCAGCCTGCGCCGCCGCGCCGTTGGGCGCGGGCGACAGGCCCAGCGCATGCGCCAGCCACGCTTCATGCGGCAGCAGGCGGTTGGCGTTGTCAAAAGTTTCTAAATTGCAAGTGGAGGTGCGCGACAGCAGCGCCGCCAGCGCGGGCGCCTGCAAGACCTTGAGCAGGTCGGCAGCCAGTTCGGCGTTGGGCAAGGCGAAGGGCAAGACGAGGGTAAGTTGATTCATCCCGAGATTGTAGGCGATTGTGGTGCGGGCCGAGAAGGCGCATCTGTTTTCAGGCCCGCGCTGGCCACGCCGGCGGCGCTGGCAATGTGAAAAAAATTATAAAAATTTTATTGATATTGAGGGAAATTAATTTGCTTTTGAAAAGATTATGGATATAATCGCGACAACTTAAATATCGGAAAGACAATCACCCCCTGCTGCGTGGTTGCGTCGTCTGGCTCATGTGTCCCTCGAAATTGTATACAAGATCTGCCGGCTCCATTTTTTAAACAAGTCCCTTCTTGGAAGCCCACCTATGTATACATTCGCCGCTTTGCGCGGCCAGGCTGATCGCGCCCTGGCCCCCCGTATTTCCGCTCCTGCCGCCGCCGTGGCATGCCGTCAGGAGGCAGCATGACTACTTACAACCTGTCGACCACGGTCCACGTCTGCGAAGACATTAACAAGAATTTCGATATCCGCGACCTGCTGATCCAGGCAGGCTACTCGGTGCAAGGCGAACTGAACATCAAGAATTTCACCGTGCTCTTGCCCGATGATACGGAGTCGACCGTCAACACGCCGCTGTTCGGCATGCTCGATGCGGACACCGTGTACGTGCGTCCCGGCGACTGGGCCGCCAACTACAACGGCAGCTTCTCCACCATCGAAGTGACGATCGACAAGGGCAATGGCGATCTCGTCCAGCTGAGCCTGCAAGTCATCATCGACCCCGTCAACGACGCGCCCGACGCGTCCGACAAGACGTTCACTTTACTCAACGGCAACAACGTGGTGCTCAGCGAAGGCGATTTCGGCTTCCACGACGACGTCGAGCACGACGGCTTCAAGTCCATCGTCATCACGAATACCACCACGGCGGGCCAGGTCCTGTTGAATGGCGTGGCCGTTGCCGTGGGCACGGAGATTTCCATCGATGACATCCGCGCGGGCCACCTGGTCTTCGTGCCGAGCCAGACGGTCGCCGGCGACTTCGACCTCGGTTTCAAGGTGCGCGATGACGGCGGCACGGCCGGCTGCAATGCGCAAGACCTGAGCCTGGCGCCCCATTACCTGACCTTCAAGGTGCCGATGGCCCACCTGGGCGACTTCGTCTGGGAAGACAAGAATGCCAACGGCGTGCAGGACGCGGGCGAGTCCGGCATCGGCGGCGTCACCGTGCAGCTGAAAAACGCGGCCGGCAGCGTGATCGGCTCGACCCTGACGGACGCTACCGGCTATTACAATTTCAGCGTCGATCCTGGCACCTACTCCATCGCCGTCGTCGCCCCCGCGGGCTATTTGACCACGGTCAAGGATGCGGGCAGCAGCGACGCGCTCGACAGCGACATCAATACGCTGGGCAACAGCGGCCAGGTGACGGTCGTTGCCGGCCAGAACTACAAGGATATCGATGCCGGCCTGTACAAGGCGGCGTCCATCGGCGACCGCGTCTGGTTCGATGCGAATGGCAACGGCACGCAGGATGCGGGCGAGGCGGGCGTGTGCGGCGTGAAAGTCAACCTGTACAACGCGCAAGGCGCCGTCGTGGCCAGCGCCACCACGGATGCCAGCGGCAATTATCTGTTCAGCAACCTGGTCCCCGGCAATTACTACCTGGGCTTCGTGCCGCCGGCCGGTTACGGCTTCACTAAGGCCGATATCGGCGGTTATGCCACCGATTCGGACGTCAATCCGGCCACCGGCCTGACCACCGCATGGGTCACTCTGAAATCGGGCGACGTGCAGCTGGACTGGGATGCTGGCCTGGTCAAACTCAACACGGCCTCCATCGGCGACCGTGTGTGGGAAGACAATAACTACAACGGCGTGCAGGATACGGGCGAACTGGGCGTGGCGGGCGTGAAGGTCAACCTGCTCAATGCGTACAACCAGGTCATCGCCACGACGACGACGAATGCCGGCGGCAATTACCTGTTCAGCGCACTGGCGGCCGGCAGCTACAAGGTGGAAGTCATCCGTCCATCGGGCTTTTATTACACCAAGGCGAATGTCGGCAGCGATACGGCCGATTCCGACGTCGATGTCAGCACAGGGCGCTCGTCCCTGATCAACCTGGCCGCCGGCCAGAACGACATGAGCTGGGACGCGGGCATTTACCGCAAGGCCAGCCTGGGCGACAAGGTGTGGCGCGACGCCGACCATGACGGCGTGCAAGACTACAACGAGGCGGGCATCGCCAACATCAAGGTGCAGCTGTACTCGGGCAGCGGCGTGCTGCTGGCCACGACCTACACGAATGCCAACGGCAACTATCTGTTCAGCAACCTCGATCCGGGCAGCTATTCGCTCAAGTTCGACAAGTCGGGCGTGTATCACGCCGGCTACGCCATGGATACGTGGCGCTGGGGCGCAAAGAACGTGGGCACGAACGATAACATCGATTCGGACGTCAACAGCAATGGCACGACGTCCAACGTGGTCTACACGGACATCCTGAAACTGGCGTCGGGCCAGAACGACATGAGCTGGGATGCGGCCATCACGCCCATCGTCATCGACCTCAACGGTGACGGCGTGCACACGATCGCCCGCGCCGACTTCCACGGCAGCTTCGACCTGCTGGGCACGGGCAGCGCCATCCAGACGGGCTGGGTCTCGGCCCAGGACGGCTTGCTGGCCATCGACAGCAATGGCAATGGCAAGATTGACAATGTCGCCGAGTTATTCGGCGGCAACGAGAAGGGCACGGGCTTCGCCAAGCTGTCCAGCTATGACTCCAACCACGACGGCGTGGTCGATGCGCATGACGACAAGTTCGCCGAACTGCGCATCTGGCGCGACGCCAACAGCAATGGCGTGACGGACGATGGCGAGCTGATGTCGCTGCATGACGCCGGCGTGGCCAGCCTGACGGTCAGCTACACGGAACTGCCGTTCCTCGACGCCAACAGCAATCTGCACCTCGAGCGCAGCAGCGCCACCCTGGCCGATGGAAAGTCGGTTGACATGACGGACGTGTATTTCAACGTCGACGCCAAGGATGCGGCCAAGGCCGGCATCACCTTGCCGAGCATGGCCGACCTGCTGCGCGACGACAGCACGCTCGACGTGGTGCTGGGCCAGGATGGCACGGTGACCACGGTGGCCGCCGCGCCGGCCGCCGCAGGCCCTGCCGCCGAAGCACAGGCCCAGGCCCAGTGCGAAA
Source organism: Janthinobacterium rivuli (assembly GCF_009208735.1). GTDB lineage: Bacteria > Pseudomonadota > Gammaproteobacteria > Burkholderiales > Burkholderiaceae_D > Janthinobacterium. The sequence continues at coordinate 110,136 of NZ_WFLJ01000008.1, forward strand.
TGGCCGATCTCTTGCGCCGCGCCATGGCCCACGCAACGACCCAGCCCCAGGAAATGGCTGCCTGACGTCACTTGCCGGCCCATGAGCCTGCCCGGCAATGCCGCACCGGCGCGTCCGTCACGGGGCGCCGGCGCTTTTCATGCTTTTTTACATTTGACAATAGAAATAGGGAAACCACGATGAAACAATCCATGCACCTGCTCGTTCGCGGCGCCATCGCCGCAGCCACGTTCGCCCTTGCCAGTGGCAGCGCCCTGGCCGCCTCCAATCTGCAAGTCGTCGATTCGCACAGCGTCAGCCTGTTTACGGCTGCCGGCGGCGCCTTCGGCTCGGGCAGCGCCATCTCGCCGACCTTGTGGGAAGTCAAGTACGACAGCAACACTTTCCTGGTGTTTTGCCTCGATCCCCATGTCGCACTGAGCAACAGTTCGAACAGCTACAGCAGCGGCGCCTTTGCCGCCAGCGATTCCGTCAAGCGCCTGTATGAAGGCTATTACGCCTCGTCTATCGCGAATGTGTCGACCAGCGCCAACAGCGCCGCCGCCTTCCAGCTGGCCCTGTGGGAATTAAATAACGACAACACGAACCTGCTGACGGGCGAGCTGCGTTTCAAAAACCTGAGCAACGCCGTCGTCAGCCAGGCCAACACCATGCTGGGCGTGGCCACGGGCAATGGCGCCATCCAGAACCTGTACAACTACACGAGCTTGACGAGCGTCAACCCGGCCTCGCAAACCCTGCTCAGCGTGTCGCCGGTGCCGGAAGCGCAGACCTGGGCCATGCTGGTCGCGGGTCTGGGCCTGCTGGGCTTCATGGCGCGCCGCCGCAAGGGCGCTGCCGCGCTTCATTAATCCTCGCCCGTCGCGCAAGCGATAGGATCCCGCTGCGGCGCGCCCGACCGGCGCGCCGCAGCGTTTTATTGTGAATTCATCATGACCCCACCCCCCGACACTTCCACCGCTTCCGCCGGCATGTCCACCGATGTCATCGCCGAGGCCATCGTCTTCCTGGCGCGCTTTTTCGGCGCGGCCGTGCAGGCCGAGCGCCTGCGCGCCAGCGTGGCGGCCCAGGCTGCACCGGCCGCGGCTGACTTTCTCGAACAGGCGCTGGCGCAGGCCAGCCTGGCCGGCACCGCGTTGCCAATAGACAAGCCGCGCCGTCCCACGGAAATGCCGGCCTTGCTGCTCAACGGGGAAGGGCAGGCGCTGGTGGTACTGGCGATTGCCGACGGCAAATATGAATGCCACGTGCCCGGCATTGAAGGCAGTGCCTGGTTTGACGCCGCCGCGCTGGCGCGGGAAGTGCCCGATGGACGCTGGGTGGCCGTGCGGCCCGTGATGTTTTTCGACCAGCGCAGCTTGCTCTATAGCATGCCGGTGGCGGGACGCTGGTTCTGGGATGTCTTCAACCGTAACCGCTGGGTCTTCCGCTGGGTCTTGCTGGGCACCCTGGTGCTGAACGTCATCGGCGCGCTGGTGCCGTTCTATGCGATGGCCGTGTATGACCGCGTGATCCCGAACAATGCCACGGCCAGCCTGTGGGTGCTGACGATCGCCGTCGTGACGCTGACGGGTTTCGAGCTAACCCTGCGCCTGCTGCGCGGCGAACTGGTGGAAACGGCATCGCGCCGCATGGACGTGGCGCTGTCGTCGAACATCTTCGCCCAGTGCTTGCGCCTGCGCGCGGCCAGCCGGCCCGCCTCGGGCGGCACCCTGGCCAATACCGTGCGCGATTTCGAGTCCGTGCGCGAATTCTTCGCCTCGACGACCCTGACGACCCTGGGCGACTTGCCCTTCCTGCTGCTGTTCCTGCTGGTGATCGCCCTGGTTGGGGGCTGGCTCGTGCTCGTGCCCCTGGCCGTCATCCCGATTTTGCTGCTGGTGGCCTTCGCCTCGCGCGCGGCCCTGGCGCGCCACGTGGCCGCCTCGATGCAGGAAAGCGCGCAGCGCACGGCGCACCTGTTTGAAACCATGAATGGCCTCGACACCATCAAGGCGCTGGGCGCCGAAGCATGGAGCCGGCGCAAATGGGAAAGCCTGACGGTGGCCATCGCCGCCAACAGCGTCGAGACGCGCGAAATCGTCAGCAGGGTCAATTACATCAACACGGCCGTGCTGGCCCTGTCCGGCGTGGCCGTGGTGGCCACGGGCGCCTTGCTGATGGGCGAACACCTGCTGACCCTGGGCCAGATCATCGCCGTGAGCATGCTGACGGGCCGCGCCCTGGCGCCCGTGAGCCAGATCGCGGGCCTGATCATGCGCTGGGAGCAGACCAAATTGTCGTATCACGCCCTCAATAAAATCATGGAAGCGCCGACCGACGATGACGCGGCCAGCCTGCAGGCGCCGCCCCTGTCCGGGCGCATCGAGTTTCGCGACGTGGGCTTTGCCTACCCGAATTCGCCGCCGCTGCTCGATAAACTGAACCTGCACATCCGTCCCGGTGAACGGGTCGGCGTGATCGGCAAGCTCGGTTCCGGCAAGAGCACCCTGCTGCGACTGCTGCTGAATCAATATGGTCCGCAAAGCGGCAGCGTGCTGTTCGATGACCTGGCCAGCACCCAGCTGGAGCCCTTGAGCCTGCGCCGCCAGATCGGCTACGTGCCGCAGGACGTGACCCTGTTCCACGGCAGCCTGCGCGAGAACATCGAACTGGGGCGCAGCCAGCCGGACGACGCCAGCCTGCTCGACGCCATCCGCCTGGCCTGCCTCGACGACATCATCACCCAGCTGCCCAACGGCGTGGCGACGGAAGTGGGCGAACGGGGCGAACGCCTGTCCGGCGGCCAGCGCCAAGCCGTGGCCATGGCACGCGCCTTGCTCGCGAAGCCGCCGATGCTGCTGCTCGATGAACCGAGCAGCATGTTCGATCCGGCCACGGAGCAGCGCCTGATCGCCCGTCTGCGTACATTAAAGAACACGACCATCGTGCTCGTCACGCACCGCATGGCCATGCTGGCGCTGGTGGACCGCCTGATCGTTTTCGACAAGGGGCGCATCGTGGCCGACGGTCCGCGCGATGAGGTCATGCGCGTCTTGAACAGCCAGGTGGCCAAGCCTGCGGTGGAACAGGGAGTGGCGGCATGAGCGCCCTGAATGCCCCGAACGCCCGCCCTCTGCCGGCGGCCCATCCGGACCCGGAAAGGGAGCCGCAGCGCATCGTCATCCGCATGCTGGCCCTGATCGCCGTGCTGCTGGTGCTGGTGCTGGCCTGGGCCACGTTCGCCCAGCTCGACGTGTCCGTGCATGGCCGTGGCGCCATCACCCCGCCATCGCACCTGCAGGAAGTGCAAAGCCTGGAAGGGGGCATCGTGCGCGAAATGCTGGTGAAGCCGGGCCAGCGCGTGCGCCGCGGCGAATTGCTGCTGCGCCTGGACACGGCCCAGTACGAAGCCAACCTGGGCGCCAGCGTGCAGAATCGGCTGGCGGCGCTGGCGGGCAGGGCGCGCCTCGATGCGCTGCTGTCCGGTGCTACTCCCCGGTTCGCGCCCGAGTGGCAGAAAGAAGCGCCCGAGCTGATCGCCAAGGAAACGCAGTTGTGGCGCGACGGCCAGCGCGAATTCGCGTCGGCCACGGCGGCCGCGCGCGAAGGCGTGACGCGCCGCCGCGGCGAGCTGGCCGAGGCGCACAGCCGCATCGCCCAACTCGATACAGGTCTGAAAATCGCCCTGGAAAGCCTGTCGATCGAGGAGCGCCTGTTCAAGGAGGGCGCCGGTTCGCGCGGCGACTACCTGAATGCGCAGCAGCGCGTGCAGCAGCAGCGCACGGAACTCGACGGCCTGCGCGCGTCCGTGCCGCGCCTGGCGGCCACCCTGGCCGAGGCGCAGGCGCAGGCGGGCGAAGTGGAAGCGCGCATGCGCGGCCAGTGGGGCGCGCAGCGCAGCGAATATGAAACCAAGGCGGGCGCGCTGGCCAGCACCGTGAAAGGCCAGCAGGACCAGGTGAGCCGGCGCGACGTGACGGCGCCCGTCGACGGCGTCGTCAACCGCGTGCTGGTGGCAACCGTGGGCGGCGTGGCGCAGCCGGGCAAGCCTATCCTGGAAATCGTGCCCGCCGATTCGGAAATGCTCATTTCCGTGCGCGTGAAACCGTCGGACATCGGTTTCATCCACGTGGGGCAGAGCGCTTCGGCGAACGTGCTGGCGTACGACGCCACCACGTACGGCCGCATGCAGGCGCAGGTGGTGCGCGTGGGGGCCGATGCGATTCCCGACGAACGCAACGAACCGTATTTCGAGGTGCAACTGAGCACGGACCGCAGCCAGCTGACGGCGCACGGCAAGGTATTGCCCGTCACCCCCGGCATGCCCGTCGACGTGGGCATCCTGACGGGGCGCCGTTCGGTGCTGCAATATGTGTTCAAGCCCGTGCTGCGCGGCTTGCAGTCTTCCTTGCAGGAGCGGTGATGCGTGCCTTCTTGCTTTGCATGGCGTTCGCCTGCGCGAACGCGGTGGCCCAACCGGCGCCACCGGCCACGTTTCAGGCGCAGTCCACGCGCGGCTTGCCCGCCTTGCTGGCGCGCGCCGTGCCGCGCGACCCGCAGGTGATCGCGGCGCAGGCGGCGCTGGCCACCACCGAAGCGCGCTACAGGCAGGCCCGTTCGCGCCTGTTCCCGACTGCGGCGCTGCAGGCGACGCGGGGACGCAGCAAGGACCTCGATGGCACCCTGGAGGTCGAGCGCCGCACGCACCAGGTGGAAGCGAGCGTGCGCTGGAACGTCTACAACGGCGGCGCCGACCGCGCCGAACTTGATGCGGCCGAACGCGACATGGCGGGCGCCGCCTTCGACGTGGAGCGGGCGCGCGCGGAAAGCGCGGAAAAGCTGGCCGAGGCGTATTTCGACATGCAGCGCCTGGAACGCAGCCTGCAGCAGTCGCAGGAGCGTTTGCGCGACGTGACGCAGCTGGTGCGGCAGGTGACGCGCCAGGCGGAATTGGGCAAATCGTCGGAAGTAGACCGCGAACTGGCGCAAAGTTCGCAGCTGGACGCGGAACTGGTGCACGACGGCTTGCTGACGGACCAGCAGGCGGCGCGCGTCAAGCTCGAGGCGCTGGCTTTCGAGCCGGTGGCGCAGTTTGCCGATTTCGCCTTTGCGCCGCTGCCGGCGCAGGCATTGGAGAATGCCGATACGCAGCAGGCGCAGTTGCGCGCCGCGCGCGAGCGGGCCGCCGCGGCCCAGCTGCGCGTGCGCGGCGTGGCGGCCACCCTGGCCCCCAAAATCGACCTGAATGTCAGCCATCTGCTCAACAACAAGACCACGCCGCCGCCGTCGACCATCCAGCAGCGGGGCTGGTCGGTAGGCGTCTCCTGGGAAATCCCGCTCGGCGGGGGCAGCCTGGCGCAGCGCGACGAGAGCATCAGCCGCGCCCAGGCGGCCGAGGCGGATGTGGCGCGCGCCGAGCAGGGCACGCGCGCCGACCTGGCCAGCATGGTGCCGCGTATCGCCAATGCGCAGCGTACCCTGGCCCTGCTCGACGAGCAGGAAAAGAAGATGGCCATCGTCGTGCGCGGCGGGACCATCCAGTACGAGGCGGGCCGGCGCAACCTGCAGCAGGTCATCCAGACGCGCGACAGCTACTTCACGATACAGCAGCGCCGGATCGACCAGCTGCACCGTTTGACCCTGGCGCAGATGCGGCAATATGCGCTGGCGGGCCAGCTGTTGCGGGTTTTCGGCCTGGCGCAGGAGGCAAAATAGCGCCCTGGTGCGCTGATTCACGCAGAGATGATGCATGAAATGCCCATTGTGTGGCACACTGCGCGCTCGCATATCATCGTTGTCGCGGGAGCGCATGAGCATCATCAAACAATTTCCTTTCGAGTGGCAGGTCGGCGTGCGCTATACGCGCGCCGGGAAACGCAGTGGCCGCAACAGCTTCATTTCCTTCATTTCCCTCATTTCCGTGGCCGGCATCGGCCTGGGCGTGGCCGCCCTGATCGTCGTCCTATCCGTCATGAACGGCTTCCAGAAGGAAGTCACCGACCGCTTGATGTCGGTGCTGGCCCACGTCGAGGTGTTCGACACCAGCGGCTCCATGCCCAACTGGCAGGCGCAGGAGCGCGCCGCCTACGCCAACCCGCAGGTGAAAGCCGTGTCGCCGTTCGTGGAAACCCAGGGCATGCTGCTCAACGACGAAACCATGCGCCCGTCCGTCGTGCGCGGCGTGCTGCCGCAGCAGGAATCCACCGTCTCCAGCGTGGCTTCCCAGATGAAGCAGGGAAGTTTCAAGGATCTCACGCCAGGTTCCTACAACATCGTGCTGGGCATCGACCTGGCCAAGGCGCTCGACGTGAAAGTGGGGCAGAACGTCACGCTGATGCTGGAACGCGAGCCAAGGGCGGGCGACCCGGCCAACGGCATCGTCATGCCGCGCATGCGCGTGCTCAAGGTGGCCGGCATCTTCGAGGCGGGCCACAATGAACTCGATGGCAGCCTGGCCTTCGTCAACATGCAGGACGCCGAGCAGCTGCTGCAGCTCGACGGCCCGTCCGGCCTGCGTCTGCGTCTGCACGACATGAACCAGGCGCCGCAGGTGGCGCGCGAACTGAAGGCGTCGATGCCGGGCCAGCTGTGGATGCGCGACTGGTCGCGCGCCAGCGCCAGCTGGTATGCGCTGGTGCAAAGCCAGAAGAACATGATGTTCATCATCCTCAGCATGATCATCGCCGTGGCCGCGTTCAATCTGGTCTCGACCCTGGTCATGTCGGTCACCGACAAGCAGGCCGACATCGCCATTTTGCGCACCCTGGGCGCCTCGCCGTTCTCCATCATGAAGATCTTCATGATCCAGGGCGCGCTGGTGGGCTTGCTGGGGAGTGCCTTGGGCGTCATCGGCGGCGTCGTGCTGGCGCTGAACGTGGGCGTCATCGTGCCCTTCATCGAAGGCATCTTCGGCCTGCACTTCATCTCGAAGGAAATCTACCAGATCAGCGCCGTGCCGTCGGACGTGCATTGGCTGGACGTGGCGCAGATCGGCCTGATCGCCTTTGGCCTGGCGCTGGTGGCGACCATCTACCCGAGCTGGCGCGCCGCGCGCGTCAAGCCGGCCGAGGCGCTGCGCTATGAGTAAGAAAATTACCCCTAAGGCAGAACCTGGGGTCGGACCCTCAGGTTCCGACCCCGGCACTTCGCCGTTGGGTCAGCACGGTGGCATGTCGCTTACACAAGAATCAATCACATCACAAGCATGTTAAAAAATATTCCCTTCGAATGGCTGGTTGGCCTGCGCTACACGCGGGCCGGCAAGCGCAGTGGCCGCAACAGTTTTATCTCCTTCATCTCGCTCATTTCCATGGCCGGCATCGGCCTGGGCGTGGCGGCGCTGATCGTCGTGCTGTCGGTGATGAACGGCTTCCAGAAGGAAGTGACGGACCGCATGCTGTCCGTGCTGGCCCACGTGGAAGTGTTCGACAACAGCGGCAGCATGCCGGACTGGCGCGCCGAGGCGGCGCAGGCCTTTAAAAATCCGGCCGTGAAAGGCGCCGCGCCGTTCGTGGAAACGCAGGGCATGCTGCTGCGCGACGATGCGCTGCGCCCCGCCATCGTGCGCGGCGTGCTGCCGGAGGAAGAGCCGAACGTTTCCGACGTGGCCGGCCAGACGCGCATGGGCAGCTTCAAGGCGCTGCAGCCGGGCACCTTCAATATCGTGCTGGGCATCGAGCTGGCGCGCGCCCTGCGCGTCAACCTGGGCGAAAAAGTCACCCTGATGCTGGCGCAGGGCCAGGTCACGCCGGCCGGCGTGCTGCCGCGCATGCGCAGCTTCACCGTCAGCGGCATCTTCCAGGCGGGCCACAATGAATTCGACGCCGGCCTTGCCTTCATCAATATCGAAGACGGCCAGCGTTTGCTGCGCATCAATGGCCCGTCCGGCCTGCGCCTGCGCCTGGCCGACATGAACCAGGCGCCGCAAGTGGCAGCAGAATTGAAAAAATCCATGCCTGGCGACCTGTGGCTGCGCGACTGGTCCAAGCTGAACGCCAACTGGTTCGCCGCCGTGCAGACGGAAAAGCGCATGATGTTCATCATCCTGACCCTGATCATCGCGGTGGCCGCCTTCAACCTCGTGTCGACCCTGGTGATGACGGTGACGGACAAGCAGGCCGATATCGCGATTCTGCGCACCCTGGGCGCCTCGCCCCGTTCCATCATGAAGATCTTCATGATCCAGGGCGCGCTGGTGGGCATCCTGGGCACAATATTGGGTGTGGGCGGCGGCGTGCTGGTGGCCATGAACATCGACGTCATCGTGCCCTTCATTGAGCACCTGCTGGGCGTGCAGTTCCTCTCCAAGGACATCTATTTCATCAGCACCGTGCCGTCCGACCTGCGCTGGCCCGACGTCACCAAGATCGGCGTGCTGGCCGTGATCCTCGCCTTTTTGGCGACCCTGTACCCAAGCTGGTGGGCTGCCCGCGTCAAACCCGCGGAAGCCCTGCGCTATGAATAAACCACTGACGACTACCATGACCGATCTGAACAAACCCGCCTCCAACGGCGCTTCCGCCGATTCCGCCGTGCTTTCCTGCCGCGGCCTGGGCAAGACTTTTACGCAGGGCAGCTACAAGGTGCAGGTGCTGGCCGGCATCGACATCGACGTCCACCGCGGCGAGCGCGTCGCCATCGTCGGCGCGTCCGGCTCTGGCAAGTCGACCCTGCTGCATTTGCTGGGCGGCCTCGATACGCCCACCAGCGGCAAGGTGACCCTGCTGGGCAAGGACTTCGCCAATCTCAGCGAAAAGGCGCGCGGCGACTTGCGCAACGCCTCGCTGGGTTTCGTCTACCAGTTCCACCACCTGCTGCCCGAGTTTTCGGCGCTGGACAACGTCGCCATGCCCCTGATGATACGGCGCATGAAGCGCGCGCCCGCCACCGAGCTGGCGCAGCAGATTCTCACGCGCGTGAACCTGGCCAAGCGCGTCACGCACACGCCGGGCGAGTTGTCGGGCGGCGAACGCCAGCGCGTGGCCCTGGCCCGCGCCCTCGTCACGCAGCCGGCCTGCGTGCTGGCCGATGAACCGACGGGCAACCTCGATCACGCCACGGCCGAACAGATTTTCGACCTGATGCTGGAACTGTCGCGCACCCTGGGCACGGCCTTCGTCATCGTCACGCACGATATCGAACTGGCCAAGCGCTGCGACCGCGTGCTGCGCCTGACGGACGAAGGACTGCAGCCGTACCAATACTAGGGAGACTAGCCATGCCGTGGATCGACACGCACTGCCACCTCGACGCGCACGAATTCGGCGGCGAATCGCTGCAGGTGGCGGCGCGCTCCAGCGCTCAAGGCGTGGCGATGATCGTCATTCCCGCCGTCGAACGGGCCAATTTCGCGATCGTGCGCGACCTGGCGGCAGCGGCGCCCAACGCCTGCTACGCGCTGGGCATCCATCCGATCTACGTGCCGCACGCCACCGAGGATGATTTGATCGCCCTGCGCGAGGCCGTGCAGGCCGCCATCGCCGATCCGAATTTCGTCGCCATCGGCGAGATCGGCCTCGATTTCTTCATCCCCATGCTGTGCGAACCGGCCATGCGCGCCAAGCAGGAGCATTTTTTGCGCGAGCAGCTGAAAATCGCCCGCGACTTCGATCTGCCCGTGCTGACCCACGTGCGCCGTTCGCAGGACATCGTCCTCAAGCACGCGCGCCAGATCCGCCCGAACGGCGGCATCGCGCATGCGTTCAATGGCAGCTTCCAGCAGGCGCAGGGCTATATCGACCTCGGTTTCAAGCTCGGTTTCGGCGGCGCCATGACGTTTACCCGCGCGCTGCAGATACGCCGCATGGCCACGGACCTGCCTTTGGATGCCATCGTGCTGGAGACGGACGCGCCCGATATTTCCCCGGCCTGGATACACCCTGGCCGCAACAGCCCCGAAGAATTGCCGCGCATCGGCGCCGTGCTGGCCGAGCTGCGCGGCCTTGATATCGCCCAAGTGGCGTTTGCCACCAGCGCCAATGCGCGCGCCGTGATGCCCCGATTACCCCTGATGGAATGAGACCATGAACAAGAAAATGCTCGCGGGCGCCCTGGCAGCCTGCCTTACCGGCACGTTTGCGCCAGCCTTCGCGGCGGCCGGTGCCCAGTGCGACGGCATGCCGCGCCTCGACGTCACCACGCCGCCCGGCTTTTGCGTGGCCGTGCTGGCCGACGGACTGAAATTCCCCCGTGGCGTGCTGCCGCTGACGAATGGCGATATCCTCGTCACGGACATGGCGGGTTGGGCGCCGAAGCAGGGTAAATTGTGGCTGTTGCAGCCCAAGGCGGCCGGCGCCGGCTACGAGCGCAAGCTCCTGCTCGACAAGCTCGATCGCCCGAACGGCATCGTGCAGGGACCGGACGGCATGGTCTACGTGGGCGAAGTGGGGCGCATCTTCCGCTTCGACTTGCGCGACCCATCGCGCGCGCTCACCGATATCATCGGCGGCAAGGCCAAGACGCCGCGCCTGCCGGGCTTGGGCTTGCACCTGCTGACGAACATGCGCTTCAGTCCCAAGGGCGACCTGTACGTGAACGTGGGCTCGAGCACCGACCATTGCGAAAACGATGGCAAGGCGCCCGATCCGGCAAAGGCTTGTCCTTCGGCCGAAGGCCCGGAAGCCTTGGGCGCCATCCGTGAATACACGATGGCGTGGCCGGCCGGCACGGTGACGAGCTGGCGCACGCATGCGCGCGGCTTGCGCAATTCGATGGCGCTGGCCTTCCATCCTGCCACGGGCGAGCTGTGGCAGGCGGAAAACGCGCGCGACGCCATCCAGGCCGCCATGCCGCAACTGAAAAGCGACGAAAACCTGCCGCATGAAGAACTCAATTTGATCAAGGCAGACCGGCACTATGGCTGGCCCTACTGCTACGACGACAATGTGGCCAGTCCCGAATATCCGAAGACGGCTTGCGACGCCCAATACGCGGCGCCGCAGCGCCTGCTGCCCGGCCACGCCGCGCCGCTGGGCATGACCTTTTACACGGCCAGCCGCTTCCCGGCACTGTACAAGAACAGCCTGATCATCGGCTACCACGGCTACCGCGCCAACGGCCACCGCCTGGTGGCGCTGCTGCCCGACAAGGCCGGCGCGCCGCTGGGCAAGTCCGTCGACTTGATCAGCAACTGGGAGCGCAAGGGCAAGCAGGGCAGGGGCGCGCCCGTCGACGTCAAGCAGGGCCAGGATGGCGATATCTACATGGCCGACGACCACAATGGCCTGGTGCTGAAGCTGCATTACGCGGGCGCCAAGCCGTAAGGGGGCTGCGGTGCCTGGCGCCGCAGGATCGCCGGTGCTGTTTACGCGTGCGTTAAAATTCTGCCCTGCGGCCCGGATGTGAATGCATGGGGTGGCACGTCATTTCGAGGCGCCGATACCCGGCGCCCTGGGCCGCTCTTCCATGACGGATTGAAGATAAAGCATCGTCACCTCCTTGCGTTTTTTCAGACGCGATTCCATTTTTCGCAGCGCCGGCGCTTGCGACAGGCGCTCTGTTTTTCTTCTTGTTAAGTCCAGAATCACCCTGAGAAAAAATCGCTTGATGATGTGCAATCGGTGCAGTTTTTCGGCTTCGATATCATTGCGCACGATACTCTTTGCCGCATCGATAGCCTTATCCAGGTTGGCGAGTGCCTGGACACACTTGGCCAGCACCCCGAGGATTTCCTGGTCGTCCGCCCGCAATGCGAGCTGCAGCATATTCTGGAAGTGGTCAAACAGCGCGATGACTGCCGTTCTGAGCTTGCGCAGCGCGTCATTTCTTGCTTTTATCTCGATTTCATAGCCGGTTTTCCAGGCATCCAGTTCGGCCTTCTGTTGTTGTAGTTGTTGAGCGTGCAAATGGTTTAGTTTGTTCTGCGCTTCGAGCAGTATCTGCTTTTTCTTTTCAAAATCATGTCGTTCATCCTGCAGTTTCTTTGCATGCGCCAGTTCAGCATTCTGTAGTTGCAATGAAAATTGTTGCCGCTGCTTTTCAAATTGTTTTTCCTTTTTCCAAACAAGAAACAAGGTTATCAGGCTGCCAATTAGCGCAATGATCGCGGCAGCGACGGCGGAAAAGTTCTTGATGTCCTCAGCGGTCATAGTGGTCATCCTGGTAATAAATGAGGCCGGTAAGCTGCGCAGCAAGGTGTGCTCAGGGCAATGCAGTGGCGCCGGCGGCGTCTCTCGCATCGGGCGTATGGTCAGGATAGGCCGTCGTTGACGGCGGCGGTAGAGTACAGCCAGCGCATGTTTGTTCCAGGTCAGTCATCGTCGTCATCGGGGCTGCCGCCTCCAGGCACGCCCATCAATTGCGGCTGGCCGGCTTTCCTCATGTCTGTGCTTGACCTCGCTCAGTGCGGGCCTGCCGCATGCTCCTACAATCGGCCAGACGTTCCCCACTGATCCGGGTTGGCCATGCATTCACCCTTGCTCGTCGTTGCGCTGTGCCTGTGCCTGCCGAGCGCGCGTGCGCAGGGCAGCATTTACGCGCCGGCGCCACGCCTGAGCGCCGACCAGCTGATCGCGGCTTATCAGGAGGGGCCGCCGGCGGGGAAGGCGCCAGATCCCGCTTTCCTTCTCGGTCAGCGTTATGCGAAAGGCTATCTGGCCGGCGTGGCCGATGCGGCGCAGGGCCGACGGTGGTGCGACACGGGCCGTTTGAAAACGGTGGAAATCGACGCGCAAGTCATCGTTGAACTGAAAAAGCTGCCGGCCCGTGCCCGCCAGGGCGACGCATCGGCCCTGGTCGTCGCCATCCTGGCGCGGCGTTTTCCCTGTCCCACTCCATCACCCACGGGAGGCTGACGTGAAACCTGCATTCATCAAGCTGCGAGAGAATTATTCGAGCGTGGCCGCCGTCGACCAGGCCACCCTGTTCGGCGAAATCGGCTGGGAAGACTTGATCGGCAAGGACAGCTTTGCCAATACCTGCGCCATCCGCGTCAGCCTGGCCCTGATCAAGGCCGGCGTCCAGGTCAAAGGCCGCATGGCCATCCTCAAGGGGCCATTCAAGGGCGCGCTGATCGAGCCGGGACAGGCCAAGCTGGCGCACATGCTGGCCAGCCCCTCGATGTTTGGCGCGCCCGAAAAATTCAGCCGGGATGCGGCCATCGCCGGCATCGGCCAGCGCAAGGGCCTCGTCGCCTTCTTCCGCATTCCCGGCTACCTGGGCGGCGCGGGCGGGCATATCGACATCCTGCTGCCATCGGCCGGCGTGCAGGTGTGCGGCAGCGAGTGCTACTGGACCTGCGCCGAAGTGTGGTTCTGGGAATTGCGCTGACACCTATTTGAACTTCTTCGAGCGTCCGCGCGAGGCCGCATTGTGCGCGCGCAGGATGGAGTCGACGCGCTCGGACGCATCGCGCGACAGGTTTTGCGCCACGGCGATATCGGGGAAGAAGTCGGGCAAGCGGTAGCTGAGCCAGGCATACGCGGAATAGTAGCGGCAGGTGTCCTCCACCTGCTGCAAATTCTGCGTGCCGCCGCCGTAGGCGTGCTGGCGCAGAGTGCTCGTTTTTCCCTGCGACAGATTCTTCGACCAGTGCTCCCACGCCGTTTGCAAGGATGGCACCTTGCTGGAAATCGGCACCAGCGACAGGGTGAACTTGTCGGCCACGGACAGGGGCAGGGTGTCGAGCCAGACGGCGCGTTCCTTCTGGTCTTCCGTGATGCGGGGGAAGAAGAAGCCGTCCGGCACGTCGATGTTGTGGATGAAGCGGCGCAGCAGTTTTGACAGCGACAGCTCGCCCGTCACCGACGAAATGCGGTGCAGGTGTTCCAGCGACGGTGCCACGGCAAAGCCGCTGGTGTTCAGCGGATGCAGTTTTTCCTTCAGCAGCGCGCGCATCACTTCATGCGTCTCGTTGTCGTAGCCGGCCACGAGGCCTTCTTCATGCACGCCGTAGCGGCCCGCGCGCCCGGCGATCTGGCGCGCCAGCGCGGCCGAAATCTCTTCCTCTTCGCGGCCATTGTATTTGACGCAGGTGGTCATGACGATGCGCGCGATCGGCATGTTCAGGCCCATCGCCAGCGCATCCGTGCCGACGACGATGTCGGCCGTGCCGTCGCGGAAGCGCTGCGCCTGCGCGCGCCGCACCTCGGGCGACAGGTTGCCGTAGACGGTGGCCACGGACAGGCCCGTTTCCGTGATCATGTCGCGCCACATCAGCACTTCGCGGCGCGAAAACGCGATGACGGCGTCGCCGCGGCGCAGGTTGCGCACCTTGCGCACGGCCGTCGGCTCCATCGACAGGGGCGCCATGCGTTTGAGTACGTGTACATCCAGCGGGCAGTCCAGGCGTTCGGCCAGCGCCTCGATGGCGCGCCGCGCTTCGGGCGCGCCCACCAGGTAGACGGTGTGGGCGGGGGCGCCGCAGACGGCCGCCGTCCACGCGGCGCCCCGGTCCGGGTCGGCCAGCATCTGGATTTCATCGATGACGGCCACGTCGACGACGGTTTTCGTGTCCAGCATTTCCACCGTGCTGGCCACGTGCGTGGCGCCATCGACGACCCGGCGCTCCTCGCCCGTGATCAGGCTCACGGCCAGCGGCTTGCCATGCGGCGCGGTTTCCTGCAGGCGTTCGTAGTTTTCCAGGGCCAGCAAGCGCAAGGGCGCCAGGTAGATGCCGCTTTTCGCCTTGACCAGCGCTTCCATGGCGCGGTGCGTCTTGCCGGAATTGGTGGGACCCAGCAGGGCGATGAAGCGGCGCGGCAGGCGGCGCGCCATCTCGAACGAGGCGGGATATTCGGCCAGGTTGATGCTCTGGCGCGTGCGCGCCGCATGCTGTTCTTCCTGCTGGCGCTCGATGGCGTGATTGAAGCGCTGGCGGATGCGGTCGAACACCATGCCGGCCGGCTCCGACGTCTGCATGTCGGCCAGCGTATGCAGGAAGACCATCGGGTCCGTGTCCACGTCTTCGCTCAGGCCCGCGATATCGGCGACGAAATCGATCACGTGCTGGCGCAGTTCCTCGAAGATGGCCGCGCTGGCCCGTTCGCGCACCAGGGCCAGCTTGGTCTCGCGGTCCATCTTGCGCCACTTGGCCGGCCGCGCCAGCACGCCCTGCGCGGGCACCAGCGCATACGGCACCACCAGGTGGCCCGCCTTGACCACGCCGGAAAAGCGCACGAAGACGCGGCCTTCCATCTTGACCAGGCGGATATGCTCGGCCAGTTCCCCCAGTTCCGCGACCAGGGTGGCGTCGTTATTGTCTTCGGTGCTGTCGGAAATGTCGGTGGAAGTGTCGGGAGGAAGTGCGGAGGAAGTCATGTCGTGCCTGGGTGTTGAAGTAAGCGAGGCCGATTATACCGTCGATGGGGGCGGGCGGTGGCGGCAGCCATGGCACTGGCAGGTTCAGGCGGCCCGTGCGCGCACCAGGCGCAGGCCCCAGCCGGTGGCGACCTTGCCGTCTTCGCGCAGCAAGCCGTTTATCGCATTGAGGAAGGCGGTTTGCAGGCGCCGCCTGGCCTCATCGTCCAGGCGGTCGATATCGTAGGTGTCCAGCAGGGCGGCCCATAGTTCGCCCGGCGTGGGCGTCCAGGGCACGTCGATGTCCTCAAACGTGACGTCTGCGAAACCGGCGTCGAGCAGCTCGCGCCAGCCCGCTTCCGATCCCGCGCGACGGTCGCCGAAGCGCAGCGGCGGCAGCGCGTCGCTGGCGATCGGTTTGAACACGCGCAGGAAAACGTCGTTCACTTCGCCCAGCAGGAAAGTGCGGCCGACGATGGCCCCGAACTGGCCTCCGGGACGCAGCACGCGGCGCATTTCGCGCACGACTTGTTCGATGTCGTCCATCAGCATCAGCGCCATGTGCGAGACGAGATAATCGACGCTGGCCGATGGCAGGTCCAGCGCCTGGCCGCGTCCCGGCAGCAGCCGCACGGAGGTGGGCAGGGCGGCGCGCGCGGCGGCCAGTTCCGCCTCGCTCATGTCGACGCCGAGCAATTGCAGGTCAGGTTGCCGCCTGGCCGCCAGCAAACCCAGCAGATGACCGTCGCCGCAGGCCAGGTCGAGCACGCTCAATGGCGTGTCCAGGGTTGGTATCAGACTGGTCAGCACTTCATAGGAAGAGGCCCAGCTGCCGGTAGGGGAACTGGCCTGCAGATGGGCAAACGCGGCGCTCGTCACGCCGACTTGCCGTTGATGAAAATCCTGCAAATAGGTTTCGGCCGCTGTCAGTGTCGTCATGCAAGGTCCGCAAAGTCGTGGCGCCAGGGCGCCGGATGGCCATCTTAGCATGCGGAAAGTTTCGCCTGCGGTGGCGCCGGATGGCGCGCATGCGCGTTCTTATCCGCGCACCATTGCGCCAGATCAGGTGGCAACGAGTCGAAAACGATCACAGTAACTGAGTCCCTTTCGCAGCGAGCGGATTTGGCTTTCTCATGCGCACCCTGATACTCGGCTTTGCCGCTGGCGCCGCCTGGTTGCAGACGCAGGCCAGCGTGCCGCCGCATGCTGGCGTGCTGCTGTGGTTGATCGCTGGCTCAGGGTTCACGGTTAGTCTGGCGCTGCGCCGCCACGCGCGCTGGTGCTGCGTTGTTGCGCTTGCCGCTGGTGTGGGATTGGGTTTTTATTGGGCCGCCTGGCTGGCCCAGGCCGCCATGGCGCCGCAGCTGGCGCTGGCCGATGAAGGGCAGGATATTGTTGTCACGGGCACCATCGCCAGCCTGCCGTACCGTTTCGAGCAGGGCGTACGTTTCAATTTTGCCGTGGAGAAGGCGGTTGGGGCGAAGGTGCCGCCCTTGATCGCGCTGTCCTGGTACGCGGGTTTTCGCGATGAGGTGACGAACGAGGTGGGCGACGTGCAGCCGGGCGAGCGCTGGCGCCTCACGGTGCGGCTGCAGCGTCCGCACGGTAATGCGAATCCCATGGGGTTTGATTACGAGGCGTGGCTGCTGGAGCAGGGCGTGCGTGCCACGGGCTATGTGCGGCCGCAGCCGCGCGCCGATACACCGAACGTCCGCCTGGCCGCCTTCGTGCCCGGCTTCGGCAATGTGGTGGAGGCGAGCCGCGCGGCGCTGCGCGCGCGCATCCTGCGCAGTCTGGACGGAAAACAGTATGCGGGCGTGATCGTGGCGCTGGTGGTGGGCGACCAGCGCGCCATTCCCCAGTCGGACTGGCAAGTGTTCAATCGCACGGGCGTGAGCCACTTGATTTCCATTTCTGGCCTGCACATCACCATGATCGCGGGCCTGTTCGCGCTGGCCGCGGGCGCGCTGTGGCGGCGCTCGTTTTTTACCGATTGGCAACTGCCCTTGCGGTTGCCTGCGCAAAAAGTGGCGGCGCTGGCCGGCGCGCTGGCGGCATTTGTGTATGTGCTGCTGGCCGGCTTCGGCGTGCCCGCGCAGCGCACCTTGTATATGTTGCTGGTGGTGGCGCTGGCCTTGTGGCTGGGACGCATCACCAGCATCGTGCATATCCTGTGCCTGGTGCTGGGCGTGGTGGTGCTGCTCGACCCGTGGGCCGTGCTGTGGCCCGGCTTCTGGCTATCGTTCGGCGCCGTCGCCACCATGCTGTACGCGACGGCGGGCCGCACCACGGCACCCATGCCGCGGCAGGCGGGACGCTGGCGCCGCCTGCGCGCGGCCGTGGCGCTGGGCGCCCACACGCAGTATGTGGTGACGGTGGGGCTGGTACCGTTGACGATGTTGCTGTTCTCGCAAGTGTCGCTGGTGTCTCCCGTCGCCAATGCGCTGGCCATCCCCGTCATCAGCCTGGTCGTCACGCCCCTGTCGCTGGCGGGCAGCCTGCTGCCGGCGCCGCTGTCCGACGGATTGCTGTTGCTGGCGCACGCCATCGTGCAGATGCTGGCGCAGGTGCTGGACTGGTTGGGTGCGCGCCGCTTTGCCGTCTGGACGGCGCCCGCGCCGCCCATGTGGAGTTTTTGCTGGGCATTGTTCGGCACGGCCTGGCTGCTGGCGCCGCGCGGCTGGCCGCACCGCTGGGCCGGCATGCTGGGCTGGCTGCCGCTGCTGACGGCCTTGCCATCGAGCCCGCCGCCGGGCCAGATGTGGGTCACGGCCTTTGACGTGGGACAAGGCATGGCCGTGCTGGTGGAAACCCACGGTCACCGCCTGCTGTACGACACGGGTCCCGCCTACAGCCTCGATGCCGATGGCGCCAGCCGGGTCATCGTGCCCTATTTGCGCGCGCGCGGCATCGCCAAACTCGACGGCGTGATCATTTCCCACAGCGACCTCGATCACGCGGGCGGCGCCGTATCCCTGCTGGAAAATGTGGACGTGGGCTGGCTGGCCTCGTCGCTGTTCGATGGCCACCCGGCCGTCGAGGCCCGGCGCGAGTCGCACCGGCCCTATCTGCACTGCATGGCGGGCCAGCGCTGGACGTGGGAAGGCGTGCACTTCGCCATGCTGCACCCGCTGCCCGCCAGCCATACGGACATTGCCCTGAAACCGAACGCCCGCAGCTGCACCGTGAAGATCACGGCTGGCAAGCATGCCATCTTGCTGGCCGGCGACATCGAAGCGGCGCAGGAAGCGCAATTGCTGGCGCGCTCTGGCGACGGCGAACTGGCGGCCGACGTCTTGCTGTCGCCGCACCACGGCAGCGGCACGTCATCGACGCCGGCGTTCCTGGCGGCCGTGCATCCGGCCCTGGCGATTTTCCAGGTGGGACACAGGAACCGCTATAAACATCCGAAGGCGCAGGTATATGCGCGCTATGGCGAGATGGGCATTGCGCGCCTGCGCACGGATGAGGAGGGGGCGGTGGTACTGGCGTTTGGGGACAATATCGAGGTGACGCGGTACCGGACCAGCCGGCCGCGGTACTGGCATGGCCGATAAAGTAATACACCTCATCGGATACGGGACAGGAGGCCGATCATGTGCGATGAATGCAATCGCTTCGAGCGTTTGCTGACGAAAGTCGACGACCTTTACCGGCGCTTGCGTTCGATTCAGTCGAATCAATGGTTATGTCATGTGGAGATGATTTCACCAGCGTTGGCGCAGGCGATACAGCATACGGGTATTGGCATTGCGAGTGGCTTGTTTACTGGCTTGCTCTTGTTTGGATTGCAATTCACGAGCGATCAGCTTGTCAGCGACATGGCCAAGTCGTTACAAGGGGAATTTATTGCGCATTACATGGCTATTCCCTCGCCGCTGTTCAGTCTTGTCCTGTTCCTGGTGTCATGCACGATGTTGTTGACTGCAGAATGGGGGCATTTTTTAAGGCAGAAAGTACTAGTGCCTGTCATACATGGCATCTCGCATGCAGTGTCAATGACTACCGGGATGTTATTGTCGCTCGTCCTTTCGGAAGTGCTGACACAGAGTTTTCTGCCGAATCTCAGGCAATGGTTAGGCAGCCTCCTTATTATTTTGATCGTGTGGCTACGGCGCGGTGGGGCTATGGCGAAAGAAGCGTTGCGCTGGCGAAGACTGTCCTGTTTCGCAAAAAAGTATGAAGTCCTGCACTTTATTTTTCCGCTGGTGGGCATTTTTCTAATATTGTGTTTGTGGGGAGATGTCAGGCGGAGTGCCTTACAGGTGGCGGATGCTGCCAGGGCCAATAAGACGGCGAGTTGTGCAGTGGTGCATTGACGTTCAGCGCGGCGACCGCGACCGCGCAGGCGCCTGTGGGGCCGGCCTTGCTGGCGCTGCTGTACGCTGCCATGCGCGAGGTGGCCGTCTTTGTCTTCGACGGCGCGCAGTTCGCCGTGTACAGCGATGCCATCGTGGCGCAATAGACCCTAACTTTCTCTTTCATCCGGTATCTCCATCCCCCTTTTCTTTACATATTCCAAGAACAGCCGCGCCCCCTTAGCCATCCTCGACGTGCTATACACGGCGTGGATGCTGGGGTCCAGCTCCTTCGATGACGTCAGCCGGTACGCCGTGCAGACCCTGCGCAGGGTGCCGTTGGCCACGGCCGGTTCCGCCAGCCAGCTGGCCAGGCGCACGATGCCGGCGCCTTCCAGGGCCGCCTGGAAGGTGGCGATGCCGGAGGTGAAGCGGAAGCGCGGCTGCACCTGGTAGCGCACGTTGCGCGTGGCGGAGACAAAATGCCAGTCGCGCAGGATGCGGGGCGCCGAGTGCATGATGATGTCGTGGCCGGCCAGCTCCTCCGGCTCGTCGGGCGCGCCCATGCGATCGATATAGTCGGGCGAGGCGTACATGTAGCGGCGGTAATTCCACAGGGGGTAGCCGATCAGCTCGCTGGACTGGGGAAAGGCGCCACGGATGGCGAAATCCAGCTTTTCCTGGATGGGGTCGATGGATTTATCCGAGAAATGGATGTCCACCGACACGTTCGGGTAGTCGCGCGAAAACTGGGCCACCACCTTCGGCAGGAAGCCCAGCGACAGGATTTCCGGCGCCGAGAGGCGCACCCAGCCTTGCGGCGAGTTGCTCAATTCCGCCAATTGGTCTTCCGCTTCGGCCTGCGTTTCCAGCAAGTGCTTGGCCGACGCGTAATACGTTTCGCCGGCCGTCGTCAGGGTGAACTGCTTTTGCGTACGCAGGATCAGCTCGGCGCCGATGGCGTCTTCGAGGAACTGGATGGCGCGCGTGACGGCCGATGGCGACCTGCCCAGCATGCGCGCCGCGTGGATGAAGCTGCGCTTCTCGACCACGGTGCAAAAGGCGCGGATCTCCCACATCAGTTTCATCGACATTGCGCGGCTCCCGGCAAAAGAGGCCAGTAGACCGCACGGGGCGCATTCCGTCAAGCGTTACGCCTGATTGCGTTTTCCGCAATTTGAAGTTGCATCCGGAAAAATCCACGGCGCCTATACTGCCGCTGTCGCCCATTCCTCATTGCCTATCATGCTGACCATCTCGCTGCTGTGTTTATTTGCCTTCTTTGCCGGCCTGATCGATGCCGCCGTGGGCGGGGGCGGGCTGATACAGCTGCCGGCCCTGTTCAACCTGATGCCGAACATGGCGTCGACTTCCTTGCTGGGCACGAATAAGCTGGCGTCCGCCTGCGGCACCACGTTTGCCGCCCGCTCGTTTGTCGGCAAGGTGCATATCCCCTGGCTGCTGGTGCTGCCGGCCGTGGCCAGCGCCTTCGTCATGTCCTTCATCGGCGCGGCCGCCGTATCGTATGTACCGCAGCAGGTAGTGCGCCCGATGGTGCTGGTATTGATCATCATCATGGCCATCTACACCTTCATCAAGAAGGATTTCGGCACGACGCGCGAGGCGCGCCCCATCGGTGGACGCGAACGCATCCTTGCCATCGTCATCGGCGGCGCCATCGGCTTTTATGACGGCCTGTTCGGGCCGGGCACGGGCAGTTTCCTGATTTTCCTGTTCATCCGCGTCTTCGGCTTCGATTTCATCCTTGCATCGGCCTGCTCGAAACTGGTGAATATCGCCACCAACGTGGCCGCGCTGGCCTTCTTCATTCCCGCCGGCCACGTGGTGTATGCGGTAGCCGCACCGATGGCCGTGTGCAATATCCTGGGCGCCCTGACGGGTACCTGGATCGCCGTGCGCCGCGGCGCCGCCTTCGTGCGCATCCTGTTCCTCGTGCTGCTGGTGCTGCTGATCGTCAAGTTGTCCTACGACATCTTCTTCAAGTAAGTTTTCTAACGACAACAAGCCATGAAAACCATCCAGGGCGTGCTGTGGGACAACGATGGCGTGCTGGTCGACACCGAACAGCTGTTTTATGAAAGCAACCGCGACTTGCTCTTGCCCTACGGCATAGACCTGACGCCCAAGCAATTCTTTGACTGGTTCCTGGACAATAACTACGGCGCCTGGCATGTGCTGCTGGGACAGGGCCACGCCATCGAACTGGTCGAGCGCCTGCGGGTCGAACGCACCCGGCTGTTCAGCGAACGCCTGCGCCAGGCGCGTCGGCTGGCCATGCCCGGCATCGAGCCCGTGCTGGCCGCGCTGCGCCCGCATGTGGCGATGGGCGTGGTGACGAGCGCCTACGAGCAGCATTTCCGGATCAGCCATGCGGCCACGGGTTTGTTGCGCCACTTCGACTTCGTGCTGACGCGTGAAATGTATGGCGAGAGCAAGCCGGCGCCCGACGGCTATCAGCTGGGCTTGCAGCGCCTGGGCCTGGCCGCCGCCGACTGCGTGGCCGTGGAAGATTCGCCGCGCGGCTTGCGCGCCGCCAATGCGGCCGGACTGGAATGCATCATCGTGCGCAACCACATGAATCGCGATTATGCGTTCGACGATGCTTTTTGCGTGGTGGATTCCAACGCCGAGCTGGGCGAAGTGCTGGCGGCGTTCGTGCCCGGCATGGCGCCGGCGCGCCCGCAATTAGAGGCCTTCCTCTGATCCGTCTTGCCGGCATGCCATTACAATTGTCCATCGCATTCACCGGCCCCGTCCCACGATGACCCTCCCGCAACTGCACTTTGCCCACGCCAACAGTTATCCTGCCGGCACCTACCGCAAGCTGTTCGGCTTGCTGGGCCAGCATTACACCGTGCAGGCGCTCGACATGCATGCGCACGACCCCGCGTACCCCGTCAGCACGGGCTGGCCCGAGCTGGTGCGCGAGTACATCGATGACCTGGAGCGCCGCTACAGTGCGCCCGTGATCCTCGTCGGCCATTCGCTCGGCGGCATGCTCAGCGTGATGGTGGCCAAGCAGCGGCCCGACCTGGTGCGCTGCGTGGTCTTGCTCGATTCGCCCGTGGTGGCGGGCTGGCGCGCCTTGCTGGTGCGCCTGGCGCGCAACACGGCGCTGGGCGAGCGGTTTTCCCCGTCGCGTTTTTCCGCCCGGCGGCGCAAGCTGTGGCCAAGTGCGCAAGCCGCCTATGAACACTTCGCGGCCAAGGACATGTTCGCCATCTGGGCGCCGCAAGTATTGCGCGATTACATAGACAGCGGCCTGATGCCGCATCCGGACGGGGTGCAGCTGCGTTTTACGCGCGAAGTGGAAACGCAGGTCTATCGCAGCTTGCCGCACCACATCGGGGGCCTCGTCAAGGATGGCTTTCCCGTGCCCATCGGGTTTATTGGCGGCACGGAATCGGTGGAGTGCCGCCAGGCGGGGTTGAAGGCCACACGCAAGCTGGTCGGCAAGTTTTTCCGCCAGGTGCCGGGCGGCCATCTGTTTCCCATGGAAAACCCGGAACTGACGGCGCAAGTGGTGCGCGAGATGATCACTGCCTTGCTGGCGAAACAATAGCCTGACGCCAAGGATTTTCAGGGGAAGGGGGCCAACTGGGGCGGATTTTCGCGTAAAATCCTGCCATCCGGGCCGCGCCTGCAGCAGGCGTGCGGCTCCAGCCATTCCGATATTCTAGAAAGATACCCCTGCGATGACGATTAAAAGCGATAAATGGATACGCCGCATGGCGGAAACAACGGGCATGATCGAGCCGTTCGAACCGGGCCAGGTCAAGGAACGCGACGGCAACCGCATCGTTTCCTACGGCACGTCCAGCTATGGCTATGACATCCGTTGCGCCGACGAGTTCAAGTTGTTTACCAACATCAACACCACCATCGTCGATCCGAAGGATTTTGACGCCAATAACTTCGTCGACGTGTCGGGCAAGGGCTATTGCATCATTCCGCCGAATTCGTTCGCGCTGGCCCGTACCGTCGAGTATTTCCGCATTCCCCGCAATGTATTGACGATTTGCCTGGGCAAGAGCACGTATGCGCGCTGCGGCATCATCGTCAACGTCACCCCGTTCGAACCGGAGTGGGAAGGCTATGTGACGCTGGAGTTTTCGAACACGACACCGTTGCCGGCGAAAATCTACGCCAACGAAGGCGTGGCGCAAGTGCTGTTCTTCGAATCCGATGAAGTGTGCGAAACCTCGTACAAGGACCGCGGCGGCAAGTACCAGGGCCAGGTCGGCGTGACATTGCCGAAGACCTGATGGATTGCCGGGGCGGGGTGCCGCCCCTGGCCTTGTTTTAAATCTGTTTCAGCAGCCAGGCTTTCAGCGCGGCGGAAGCCTGGTAGAGCGGCACATGGCCGCGCAGCAGGATTTGCGCGCTGCGCCGGTACGCCGCGCCGTGGATGGCGATGTGTCCGGCCGGATCTTGACGCGCCACGATGGTGGTGTCCAGGATGCCGGCCGGGTTTTCGATGCCGACCTCGATATCCCTGTCTGCCGGCCCGACGGGCGGCAAGCCATGCGCCAGGCCATGCGCCACCGTTCCTTGTATCAAGCACGCCGCCGCCAGGCAGCAGCCGCCCGAGACGGCCAGCGAGGCGTGGCCCGCCTGCGGCGTAAAGTAGCGTACCGCAATATGTCCCTCGCGCGCCGCCGCGCCCACGATGCAGAACTTGGGGATGGTTTCGCTGCGTTCCAGTTCTTCCAGTGTCATCGATGCGCCATCGCGCCGCCGCAAGCCCATCAACAGTCCCGCCGCGCTCCACACCTGGCGGATGGCCTGCATGAAAGCCGTGTCCGCCTCCAGTTCGCGTACCGGTTCCTGCGCCGTCTTGCCGAACTGGCTCGCCAGCGCGATGACCATGGGCACGGCCACGTCCACGCACGAGACGTCATAGCCATGCACCTGGTCTTGTACATTTCCTGTTGGTAGTAATTTGCCTGTCTTGGCGCCTGCGGGCCGCTGCAGGAACAGGTCGACGCGGGGGAAGCTGCCGGCCACGCCGGGAATGCTGCTCGCCGTAAAGCTGCCATCGAGTTCGCGCGCCATGCGCGAGGTGGTGATGACGCCCGTGTTGGTGTTGCGGATATCGATATCGTGCGCGCCGATCGCCAGGGCCTCGATCACGCCGCTGTCCAGGCCCCACAGTTGCAAGGCCGACGACATATTGCCGCAGTTCACGCTCCAGTCGATATGCGCATGCTCGCCCGCCAGCTGCGCCAGGGTGCTGACCAGGCGCGGCCGGCCCGCATGCCGTTCCACCTCGGCGAGGAAGACTTTGTTGCTGGTGGGCGCGCCGCGTCCCAGGCCCGTGATCTGCCGGTTGCCTGGCAACGGGCCGGACTGGGGCGTGCCCATCAGGTGGCGCAGCAATTCCTCGCGCAGTGCCAGGTCCGGTGGCACGCAGGCCGCATGCAGAACCAGGCCCGTCGACGTGCCGCCACGCATGTGGTGGACGGGAAATTCGATCACGCCGCAGCGCTGGCGGAGCACGAGGTCGGGCAGGGCGGGCAACAAGGGCATGGCGATCCGATCAAGGTGTGTCTCGGGACATGCCAGTGTGCCAGCTTTTTGTGCCGAGGAGCAAGGGTGGGTGCCGGCGGCCGTCTTTACCTGCCTTTACACCCGCCGCACTACACCCGCGCCCCTGCCTGCCGTTAACCTTGGTATCGAAACACTGAGGAGGCATCATGGTAGCGGCAATCGGTTCAGGCGGCGCAGTCGGCACAGTCGGCGCGGCCAGTAGCGCCAGTTCGGGCAGCAGTGCGCAGATCGCGGCGCTGCAAAAGCAGATCACGGCGGCGCAAAAGCAGTTGACGGAATCGCAGAAGGGTGAGCAGACGGAAGCGTCGCAAAAGCTGCAGCAGCAGCTGGCGCAGCAAATTCAGGCCTTGCAGGCGCAAATTGCCCAGTTACAGGCGGCCGCCGCACAGAAGGCGGCGCAGCAAGATTCTCAGCCGGCCAGCGGCGCCGATACGGCGACGAGCCCGGCCAAGTCAAGCGCGTCGACCCTGGGCAGCATCATCGATACGCAGGCCTGACGGCATCTCCGGGCATAAGAAGCGCCAGGCTCGCCGACAGGTCAGCCTGGCGTTTTGACGGGCAACAGCATTTCCACGCACAGGCCGCCGCCGCTGCGCAAGCTGGCCGCGATGCGGCCGCCATGGGCGTTGATGACGTGCTGGGAGATGGCCAGGCCCAGGCCATGACCGTCCGTGCTGTGCTGGGTATTGCTGGCGCGGAAGAACGGTTGAAAGATGCTGGTCAGGTCGGCGCTGGCCACGCCGGGGCCCCGGTCCAGCACGGCGATGCGCAACCAGTCATGCTGGCGCGACAGCTCCACGTCCACCGTGCCGCCATCGGGGCTGTGCTTGACGGCATTGCGCACCACGTTTTCCACGGCGCGCGCCAGCAGTTCCGGCTGGCCCGTGACGATGGCGTCGGCCGTGGCCGCGTCGCCCGCCACGTCGATGCCCAGCAGGCGCGTCCTAGCCTCATAGCGGGCGTCGTCCACGATGTCGTGCACGAGGTCGGCGATGCCGACGTCTTCGCTATGCGCGTGCCCGGCGCTCGCTTGCACGGCGCCCGCTTGCACGGCGCCCGCTTCCAGCCGCGACAGGGTCAGCAGTTCACCGATCAGTTTATCCATGCGTACGCTTTCGCGTTCGATGCGCTGCATCGAGGCGGCCATCTTTTCCGGCTGCTGGTGCGCCAGGCCGATGGCGGCCTGCAGGCGCGCCAGCGGCGAGCGCAGCTCGTGCGAGACGTCATGCAGCAAACGCGTCTGGCTATCCATGAGGCTGCGCAAACGGCCCGTCATGCGGTCGAAATCGCGTCCCAGGTCCGTCAATTCATCGCCGCGCTTGCCGCTGGCGTGAAAGCGCGGCGCCAGGTTGCCGTGCGAGGCGGCCTCGAACGCTTGCCGCAGGTCGCGGATGGGGCGCGCAAAATACCAGGCCAGCAAGAAGGCGAACAGCAGGCTGGCGGCGATGGCGGCGGCCAGGGGGATGAAGGTGCGGTAGGGGCTGTCCATGCGCGGACCGGGCGGCATGCCGTGGCCGAATTCGCCGCGTGGCGGCGGGGCGCCCGCGTCGTGGGTCCGTGGAGCGGGTCCCATGGCGCGCGGGCCGCTCAGGGTGACGGCATTGAGCGTGTCGCGCGCGGCGCCCGCTTCGGCATTGCGGAAGCGTTCGGACGAGGGCAGGAACAGCAGGTAGCGCTGGCCGCCGCTGCCGGCCACGTCACGCACCACGGGATGGGCCTGGCTTTGCTCCAGCATGGCGCGCGCCTTGGCCAGCATGGCGGGATGCACCGTGCGGCCCATCAGTTCTTGTCCTTTGGCATCGACGGCAAACACGCGCATGCGTTCGAGCTTGCCCAGGAATTGCCGCAAGGCCCCGCTGCCGCCCGCTTCCAGGGTGGCGCTGGCGGCCTCGATGATCATTTGCGCGGGCGGGCTGGTGTCGATGTCGAGGGCCCGCTCCTGCTGCGCCGCGCGGTTTTTCAGCCAGAAGGTGCCGCCGATGCCGATGGTGGCCGTCACTTGCGCCAGCATGATGCACAGAAAAAACTTCCAGAACAGACGGCCCACGCTTACTCCTTGATCAGCTGATAGCCGAGACGGTACACGGTCTGCAGGCAGGAGCGGCCATCGGTCAGGCTGCCGAGCTTGCGGCGCAGGCTGCTCAAGTGCACGTCGATATTGCGGTCGAAGCGGGCCATGGGCCGTCCGAGGCCCAGTTCCGACAACTGATTCTTGCTCACGGGCTTGCCCGCATGGCGCACCAGCACTTCCAGCAGGTTGAATTCGGTGCTCGTCAGTTCCAGCTGCATGCCGGCCCAGGCGGCGCGGCGCTGCTCGGGCCACATCGTCAACTGGCCCACGGTCAGCGGCGCCAGGCCCGACGTATCCTGCGGCACGGCTTGCGAACGGCGCAGGATGGCGCGGATGCGCGCCGTCAGCTCGCGCGGCGTGCACGGCTTCGTCACGTAATCGTCGGCGCCCAGCTCCAGCCCCACGATACGGTCCGTATCGTCGCCGCGCGCCGTCAGCATCAAAATGGGCAGGTTGCTGCCGGCGCGGATGCGGCGCAGGGTTTCCAGGCCATTCATGCGCGGCATCATGACGTCGAGGATGGCGATGGCATACAGGCCCGTCAGCGCTTCGGCCGCGCCGCTTTCGCCGTCATGCACGGCGCGGGCGTCAAAACCTTCCTGCGTCAGGTATTCCTGGAACATGCCGACCAGTTCCACGTCGTCATCGATTAACAAAACCTTGCTCATGCCTGCACTTTTTTCGGGTGAATATCGCCCGATGATAGCAGTCAACGGGGGCCGTTCTGGACGCTTTTACCCGCTTTTACATGCGTCCGCTTACATTTGCGCACCTTCCTTTACACGCTTTTACGCGGCCCTAACGTTGCTTTACACGCCAGACGCCGACAATCAGGGCTGATCGCCACGAAAGGAAAGCCCGATGAAATACCTGAGTATCGCCGTCTCCCTGTTGCTGCTGTCCGCCTGCGGCATGCCGCTGCTGGCGCTGGCCCAGCAAGCATCCGCACCGGACGGCCCGCCAGCGCGCGCCATGGAAGGGCCGCCGCCCGGCCTGCTTCACGGACCCGGCGGACCTGGCGCGCCAGGCTTGCCGCCATTCCTGCGCGGCATCGAGCTGAGTGAAGCGCAGCAAGACAAGATTTTCGCCGCCACCTACGCCCAGGCGCCCTTGCTGCGGGAACAGGAAAAGATCGCCTTCAAGGCCCATGCGCAGTTGCGCGCGCTGGCCGGGTCCAGCGCCTACGACGATGCGAAGGCCAGCGCGCTGGCCAGCACGGCGGCGCAAGCCATGGCGACGATCAGCTTGCAGCAGGCGCGGCTGGAGCAGCAATTGCTGGCCGTGCTGACGCCGGAACAGCGCAAGCAGGCGCAGCGGCGGGACGACGGCCGCCCCCAAGCAGCCCATCATCGCAGCACAGGAGATGGAACATGAGCATCAGTGCCTTGAGTTCGAGCAGCGCCGCCAGCCAGCTGAACGCGTTCAGCCGTCTGGGCGGCGGCAGTTCCAGCAATGTCAGCAACACCAGCGGCGTGGACGGCGCGCGGCCGCCAAAGCCCGACGATGGCGCGTTTCTCGACGCCATTTCCAGCGCCTTGTCATCGATCGGCGTGACGGTCGATGCCAGCGATAGCGGCAGTGATACGGCCACATCGGAAAGTGGCGCCAGCGGCGACGTGGGCCAGGCGCTGGGCGCCTTTTTACACCAGCTGATGGGCAGCCTGCATGCGCAAAGCGACGGCAGCGCCGGCGGCCCCGGCAATATCGAATCGGACTTGCAAAGCCTGCTGCAACAACTCGCGTCGTCCGGCGGCGACGCCGGCGACAGCGCGGACAGCAGCGTGACGGACTTGCAGTCCAGCTTTGCCAGCCTGCTCGACGCGCTGGGCGGCGATGAAGGCGGCAGCGGCAGTAGCAAACTGAGCAGCTTCTTGCAGGCGCTGGCGGGCAGCCTGGGCGCGGCGAGCGCGGGCGGCAGCCTGTCCGCCAGCGGCAACCTGGTCAATACAACGGCCTGAACCATGGAACGCAAGCTCGCCCTGGCTGCCAGGAATGCGCTTTCGCGCCACGCGACACAGGCAGCCAGCCTGAGCCCCGCCTTGGCGGGCTTGCCCCACTTGATGGAGTATGTATGGAATTACATGATCACGGCCTGGCATCCGACCTCGACATGATGCGGCGACACGGGTTTGAACGGCGGCAAGTCATGCGCTGGCTGCTGGCCGGCGCCGCCACCTTGCCTTTGATGAGCTGCGGCGGCGGGTCGGATGCCGCCGGCACGGCAAGCGGCGGCGCCAGCACCGGTACCGCCGGCACGGAGACGGCCGCGACGCCCGGCACGGGCGCCTGCACGGTGGTTCCCGAGGAAACGGGCGGGCCGTATCCGGCCGACGGCACGAACACGAACGGCGGCAGCATCATCAATGTGCTGAACCAGTCGGGCGTCGTGCGCGGCGATATCCGCGCCAGTTTCAATGGCGCCACTGGCGTGGCGGCAGGCGTGCCGCTGACGATCAAGTTACAGTTGCTCAACGCCAGCGGCGGCTGCGCCAGCCTGGCCGGCTACGCCGTCTATCTGTGGCATTGCGACCGCGAGGGCCTGTATTCGCTGTATTCGAGCGGCGTGACGGCGCAGAATTATTTGCGCGGCGTGCAGGAAACGGATAGCGCCGGCAACCTTGTCTTCACGACCATCTTTCCCGGCTGCTACGCGGGACGCATGCCGCATGTGCACTTCGAGGTCTATCCCAGCCTGGCCAAGGCGGCCAGCGCGGCGAACCGCCTCAAGACGTCGCAGTTCACCTTCCCGATGGCAACGTTAAACGAAGCCTACACGGCCAGCGGCTACACGGCCAGCGTGCGCAACCTGGCGCAGATCAGCTACGCCACCGACAATGTCTTTGCCGACGGCACCAGCCTGCAAATGGCCACGGTGACGGGCAATGCCACGGATGGCTATGTCGCCACCCTGGTCATCGCCGTGAACGGTTAAGTTGTCGTCATGAAACCCAGGTCGCGCCGGCTGAAGTTGCCGATATTCGGGAACACCTCGGCCAGCTGGCTGTCGGCCACGCCGAACCACTTGGCCAGGGTGGCGCCGTACTGGTCGACGGAGGTGGTCGGCAGCAGGGCGCCGGACCCCACGTCCAGCGCATGGCCCAGGCCCGTGACGGGAAAGGCGCCGTAGATGTCGCGGCCCTTCACGGCGCCGCCCACGACAAAGTGGTGGGCACCCCAGCCGTGATCCGTGCCGTCGCCGTTGCTGCTGAAGGTGCGGCCGAAGTCCGACGCCGTAAACGTCGTCACCTGGCGCCGCATGTCCGCGCCTTGCAGGGTGGCCAGGGTGGCGTCGAAATACGCCAGCGCGTGCGCCAGGCGCGCCATCAGGTCGGCATGCAGCACTTTTTGCCGGTCATGCGTGTCGAAACTGCCCAAGGTCACATAAAACACTTGCCGTTTCGCACCCAGGGCGCCGCGCCCGCCGATGATGCGCGCCACCGTCTGCAATTGCACGGCCAGGGGATTGACGCCGGATGCGCCCGTGTTCGGATTGATGTAGGGCGGGGGATTGGGCACGCCGCCCGCGCCGGCCGGCAGCATGGCGCCGCTGAGGATGCTTTGGCTGGAAATGGCGCGCTGCACGACGGCCACGTGTTCCTGCTCGATCAGGTCGCTGCCCGCCTCGTTGATGATGGCTTGCAGCGCGCCCGCGCCGCCCGTGCTGCCATACAGGCTGCCGCTCAAGCCGCGGATGGGTACGGCGCCGGCCTGTCCCACCTGGAACTGGCGCACCTGGCGCCCGCTGAGGAAGACGGTGTTGCCGGCCGCCGAGATGGCCGTGAACATGGCATGCGTATTGAGCGCGCCGGCCACGTCGGCCACCCGGCCGCCCCAGCCCACGCTGGCGCCTTCCGGCGAACCCGATTGCCACGTCGATTGCTGGTCGTTGTGCGAGAACAGCTTGGGCGGCAAGGCCACGCTGCCGGCCTTGTACTGTGCCAGGGTGGCGGGCTGGATCAGGGTGCCCACATTGGCGACGATGGCGGCGCGGCCATTGTCGAACAGGTCTTTCAGGGGCGCCAACTGGGGGTGCAGGGCGAAGGCGCGCCCCGTTTGCGCGGTGGCGGGCACGACTGGCAGGACGCCGCCCGTCTCGCCCACGCCGGGCAGGTGGATGGAATCGGCGCCGCCCGTGTTGCGCAGGCGCGTGTATTCATTCCATGACGTGGGATCGGTGGCCAGCACCGTGTTGAAGGCGTCGTTGCCGCCTGCCATGAACAGGCACACCATGGCCTTGTAGTCGCCAGCCGTTTGCGCGGCGGCATTGCCCATGGCGGCCAGGTTCAGGGCGAAGGGGGCGGCCGTGCTGCCTGCCAGGCTCAGCATGGAACCGAGGAAGCGGCGGCGGGAAAAGTTTTGCATGTGATTCATCCTATTTTTGCACCAGGTAGGCCGGCGAGGCCATGCTCAGGAAAATGGCCAGCTTGACGCGGTTGGCCTGGGCCGTGGCGACTTGCGCGGCATTGGTGGCCGTGGCCGAGGGGATGCTGACGCCATTGACGGCGGCCAGGATTTGCCCGCGCAGCCTGGCGGGCATGCTGCCATGCAGCAGGAGCAGGTCGATGCGGTCGAGCAGGGCGCCCGCGTCGTTGGCCAGCGCCAGTTCACGCGTGTAATCGGGCTTGACTTCACGGTTTTCGCCCACACCGCTATTGATGGCTTCCTGCATGAAGTTCAGGTAGCCGGTCACCGACGGTTCCGCCGTGATTTGCAGTTCCGGCGCCACCAGGCCCGCGCCGGCCAGGGCCGAATTGGGCGGCGTATAGGCGGGGCGGAAAAAACTGAACACGGACGGCGGATTCAAGGGACTCTGGCCCAGGCCGCTCAAGGGGGCGTCGAGGTAATACAGGCTGTAGCGGCCGCTGGCCGCTTTTGCATCGAAGGCGCGCATCCAGCCGGCCAGGCGCAGCAGTGGCTCGCGCAGCTTGCCTGTACGCAAAGTGGTGCCGCTTGGGGCCAGCGCCTCCGGGTCGAGCAGCACGGCGCGGATGACGGCTTGCATGTCGCCGCGCACGCCGCTGCCATTGTTGGCAAACGCGGCGGCAACGCGGCCCACGTAGGCGGCACTGGGATTGCTGCTGACCAGGCGCTGGATCAGCTGGCGGGCAAAGAACGGCCCCGTATTGGGATGGTTGAACAGGGTATCGAGCGCCAGTGTCAGGTCGGCCTGCCCGCTGCTGGCGCCGGAGATGCTCTGGCCCAGGAAACGCTTGTCGCCGCTGGAGTGAAAGGCCGCGTAGTTCTGCATCGGCTTCCAGTCGCGGTCGGGATCGGCCGTGCCGCCATAGAAGCGCGCGGCGCTCTGGTCCGGACCGGCCCAACTCCAGCCCGTAAAGACGCGGGCCAGGCCCGCCACGTCGTCGCGCGTGTAGGTGTCGATGGGCTTGCCACCGGACAGTTTCAGGCTGCCATCCGGATTTAGCTGGTACAGGCCGATGGTGAACAGCTGCATCACTTCGCGGGCGAAGTTTTCATCGGGCGTGCGCGTTGCCGTTTCCTTCTGGTTGCGCAGGTGGGACAGGTACAGTCCCATCATCGGATGCAGGGCCACGCCTTCCAGCAAGTCGCGGAAGTTGCCAAAAGCATGCTGGCCCAACATGTCGTAGTAACTGGCCACGCCACGCACCTGCGGTCGCACGGACTCGTTCTGCATGGAAATAACGAAGATTTCGGACAGGGCAAAGGCCATGCGCTGGCGCAATTGATCGTCGCCGCGGATGCCCTGCTGCCAGAACGTTTCATATACCCCCGTAAACCCCACTTTTTGCCCGCCGGCGGCCTGCGCCGCCAGCATGGCGTCGATATATTTGCGATGCAACGTTTGCGGCTTGGAAAACTGTGCGCGGAACCAGGCGTCGCTGTCGCTGGCGGCAAGCGCATCGATGGCCGCCATGTTCGGCCCGAACGTGGCGCGGCCCAGGAAACGCGACGCCTCCTGGCGCGTGAAGGTGGCCGTCTGATTGGCCGGTGGCGTGGTCAGGGGCGGCGGCGTAATGGTGTCGCCGGGCGTGGTGCCGGGGGCGGTGGTCGCCGGCGGCACGGCCGACAGGTTCGGGTTCTGGGCCGCGCCGGTCTTGCTGTCGCCGCCGCCGCCGCAGGCGGCAAGCAGGCTGAGTAAGGTGGTGGCCAGCAAACGGCGCAAAGTAGGGTCAGTCATTTAGTTTCTCTCAAGCAATAGAATTCTAGCCCGTTAATTGTAGGGCCTGCCGACCAAAATCCTGTTTTCAATTAACTATTTACGTGTTGGTCACGTTTATTTTTGCTGCGCGTTGGCAGGGTGTTGGCGGTGTTTTCGGCGTGGTAGCGCGAACTTTGTTTTTTGAAAATGGAAAATAATTTTTGCGAATCGCAGGCGTTGTGGCGGATAGGCGACGTAATCATTCCTGCCAATTAAGCTTGCTTGAAAGCTCATCCCGATAACGAAATCCGCTTCGCCGGAAACCATGGTTTTTACGCTATCGGCGAAACGCCGTTCGCCGCCTCCCCCGTTTTCTCCTCTGTCTGTGGCTGGCATAGCCCTTGCATCAGGGAGGCATGGGCACCCGCCCGCCTGTCTACCGGAGCCTGTCATGACCAGCCGTCTGCTTGCCTATCGTCCCGAAATGGAATTGCCTGACGCGCCGGTCACGCCGCCCCTGCAGCAGGAAGATGCGTTGGCACTGGCGGCGCGCTTGCTGGAACTGCAGGGGCCGGCCCAATTCGATGCTTTCCTGGCGCGCCAGCTGGGCGCCACGGCGGCGGGCCAGCAAGTGCGCGGCACGCCGCTGGAAGGGCCGCTGCGTCAGTTGCTGGGCAAGGTGGTGGCGCCGTTGCTGCCCCTGCATGGTGGTTCGCCGCAGGCGCTCAAGCGCCGCGCCGCGGGCATCTTCGGCATGGAACTGGAAGGATTGAGTCCGGAAGACAAGGAATTTGAACTGGCGCGCCAGGTCGTGCATCTGATCGATGCCGTCAATACGGCGCTGGCGCAGGACGGCGCCATGGCTGCGCGCGCGCCCAGGGCGCGGGTGGAAACCGCCTTGCTGCAAGTGGCCCGCAGCGTGGCGCCAGGCTTGCTCAGGCAGGCGGCGCACACGCCAGGACGGGACGCTGGCCGCTGGCGCCGCGAGGGCGGGCACATCGTCGTGCTCGATTGTTAGCCGGATGGCCTGGCTGTCCGGCAAGGTAATCCGAACTGAGGTGTCAACCGAGGTGTTAACTTTGAGGAGCTCATCATGCATGACATAGATCGTACGACCCTGGAATACGGGCAGGAGATGTCCGGCTTTGAAGCGGAACAGTTCGAGTTTGGCCAGGGCGAGTGGAGCGGCGAGGGCGGCGCGAACGCCATGTTTTCCGAGGCCGAGGAGATGGAGCTGGCCAATGAATTGTTGTCGGTCAGCAATGAAGCCGAACTGGAACAGTTTCTCGGCAACTTCCTGCGCAAGGCCGCTTCGGTGGCGGGCGGCATCATCAAGTCGCCCGTGGGGCAAGCCATCGGCGGCGTGCTCAAGGGCGTGGCGAAAAAGGCCATTCCCCTGGCCGGCGGCGCCATCGGCGGTTATTTCGGGGGGCCGCTGGGGGCCAAGATCGGCAGCGGCCTGGCGTCGGCAGCCGGCAGCGCACTGGGGCTGGAAGGGGAAGCGTCGTCGAACGAAGACCGCGAATTCGAGGGCGCCAAGCAATTCGTGCGTCTGGCCGCCGACACGGTCAACCGCGCCGCGCAAGCGCGCGGCAATGGCGACCCGCGCGCCATCGCCCAGGCAGCGGCCAGCGCGGCGGCGCGCCAGTTCGCGCCTGGCCTGCTGGGCCGCGCGGCCAGTCAGGTCGCCACGCAGAATGGCAGTGGCGCGGGCGCCATGGCGCCGGCCGGCGCGCGTCCGGCATCGGGCATGCGTCCATCCAGCGGGCGCTGGGCGCGCCAGGGCCACAAAATCGTCCTGTACGGCGTCTGACATCATGGCCATCGGCGCTTACGCTGCCTGGATGCTGGCGCAGGAGGCGCGCTCGCTGCTGACGCGGCTGGCGCGGCTGGAACCGTTCGCGCTGATCGAGCCGACGGTGCTGGCGGCCGCCCTGATGCCCAGCGCCCAGTCGGCCATCGAAAGCCAGTTGGTGCAGGGCCGGCGCGAGTTGCGGCGCATGGTGGCCCAGTTCCAGTGGTGGCTGCGGCGCGAGCAGTCCGATGGCGCCGGCATGGCCACCGCCGCCGAGGCGCAGCGCCGCTTCACCTTCCTGCGCCTGAAATTCAATGCCGCGCTGACCCAGTTCGACCTGTTCAACGAGGTCATCACGCAGCGCAGCGAACACAATACCGGCGTGTGGCTGGCCGGACTGGACATCGTCGCCGCCGACGCGCTGGCGCTGCCCGGCAATGTCTACCAGGCGCCGCCCGTGATCTGCTACCTGGACCGGGGCCCCGGCGCGGCCATCCGCCGCGCGCGCACGCGCCTGCCGGGCGGCGGCGACAATCCCGTGGCCATCATCCGCCTGCCGCGCGAACGCATGATCGGCAGCAGTATCGCCTCGTCGCTGGTGCACGAGGTGGGCCACCAGGGCGCGGCCCTGCTGGACCTGGTGGCGTCCTTGCGGCCCGTGCTGCAAGCGATGCAGCATGGCGGCAGCGGCCTGGTGCACGTGTGGCAGTTGTGGGAACGGTGGATCTCCGAGATCGTGGCCGATTTCTGGTCGCTGGCGCGGGTCGGCGTGGCCGCCACCCTGGGCTTGATCGGCGTGGTCAGCCTGCCGCGCGTGTTTGTCTTCCGTCTCAATATCGACGATCCCCATCCGGTGCCATGGCTGCGGGTGCGCCTGAGCTGCGCCATGGGACGGGCCCTGTATCCGCATCCGCAGTGGGACCGGCTGGAACAGCTGTGGCTGTCGTACTACCCGCTGGCCGGCCTGCCGCCAGCCCGGCAGCGGTTGCTGGAACAGTTGCAGGCCAGCATGGCCGCGCTGGTGGGCTTGCTGGTGCAGCACCGGCCGCCCGCCTTGCGCGGCGGCTCGCTGGTCGAAGCCATGGCCGTGCACACGCGCCAGCCGGCGATGCTGGCGCGGCTGTTTCGCAGCTGGAACCTGGCGCCGGGGCAGATGTACCAGGCGACGCCGACCCTGGTGTTCGCCGTCCTGGGCCAGGCGCGCGCCAGTGGCAGCCTGAATCCGGAAGACGAAAGCGAGCTGCTGGGACGTCTGCTGACCCACTGGGCCTTGCGCAGCACCCTGGACACATCGGAGCTGTGCGCCGACGTCGTACGGCATGGCCGCCAGCCCTGCAGGGCGCTGGCGCCCCTGGCATCCCGTTTGATTATCCATTGAGGAGAATGACATGAGTAGCAAGATGAGGAACAACAGGAGTGACAAAGGCGGGGTGGCGGGCCAGGCGGGTCCGAAACAGCAGGGGGGCAGCATCGCCGTTACCGTGCACGAACAGGATAGCGGGGTCATGGTCGTCAATGCGGCCGTCAGCCTGTACCGGGGGCTTGATGCGGATTGTCATAATTTTAATCCCGCCACCTGGGTGGCGGATCCTGCCATGCTGGTGGGCGTGCGCTGGACCGACGGCAATGGCTGCACCGTGTTTTCCGACCTGACGACGGGCAGTTACGTGGGGCTGTATGGCAATTTCCCCACCACCGCGCCCCAGTGCGTGACGGTGCAGGCAGGCTGCAGCGCCGTGCTGTGCTTCAAGCCGCACCTCAACCCACAGGTGGCGCTGGCCTTCGAAACGCCGGACTGCCATCCCAGCGACTGTCAGTTCGGCAGGGTGGGCGACCGGGCCGTCGCCACCGTCTCGTTTGACGGCGATCAGAGCGCCGACGGCCGCGACCAGGTGCAGGTGCTGGCCGCCGCGCCATGGGTGCCCATGCGCGGCACGCCGAATGCCTTTTCCACACAAGTGCGGCGCGCCGGCATGCACCGTTTCATGGCGCAGATGATGTTGTCGCAGCGGCCTGAACTACGCAGCGCCTTGCCCGTGCCCGAGGGGCTCAGTCCGAACGCCATGTTGGCCCTGGACGCGGAGTACGAGACGGAAGAGCGCCAGCCGCAACCCATCTCGGGCAACGTGGGCGTGTCGCTGACGCGCACGGAAACGGAGCCGACGGAAGACTTGCCGCTGTGGACCCTGATACGCAACAGCACCGAGGCGATGTCGTTTACGAATTACCTGCATTTCATGGACAGCCTGTTTTGCGGCGACCTGGCCAATGTGCGCGCCTTCGAGCAGGAACGCTTCGTGAAGAAAGCCGATATGTTCCAGCAGCTCAAGCAGCGCCGCGCGCTGCCGTTCTCGGATGCCGATTCCTACCGCGTGCTGAAGGTGGCGACGGAAGCGTTCGTGATGGTCAATTGTGGCGTGCTGAACCAGCCGCTGGCCTTCAATCCCGCCGAGGACAACGCCTACCTGGACCGGCGCGACATCCCCCAGGGACGCGACCTGGAAACCGTGCTGCGCAACGATTATCTGGAAAACATCGACGGCTTCCAGACCTTGCCCTACCTGGCCGTGATCCGCCGCAAGCTGCCCGACATTCCCATCAGCATCCCGCGCGGCCAGGAAGGCGAAGTCGACCTATGCTTCGGCATCATCCAGGAAAAGCTGGCCAATCCTTGCCTGCTGGAACTGATCTGGTCGTACTGGCATGAGGAGGGCATGCTGGTGCAGACCATGAATGCCATCACGCAGCGCTTCCAGAACCTGCGCGCCGCCGGCGGCGGCCTCGACCCCCTGTCGAACACGGAAATCGACATGTTGCGGCCCCTGAATAACTTGCTGTGGGGCTACACGCAGGATGAGCAGCACCGCCTGACCGTGGTGCGCCGCAATTATGAATATGACCACCATTACGGCGTGCGTCTCGATGGCAAGGCGGTTCAGCACTTCCGGCCGGCCGATAGCCGCTCCAAGTTCCTCGAAGCGTTCCATCATTTGCTGCGCCTGTTGACCTCGTTCTACAAGCAGGACGACGACACCACGGTAAAAGCGGACGCCTTCCCCGTGCTGAATGCCCTGAAGGAAATCCACCTGATCCTGTCGCAGGGCGCGCACAACCAGTTCGGCGACTTGCCGTCGACGGCGCGCATCGAGATGCTGATGCAGCAATGGATGCTGGCGCGGCCCGAGTTCCGCGAATTTTTACCGACGCGCGTGATGGTGGCGTATCCGGAACCGTGGATGGACCGGGTCGATGCCATGAAGAAACTGCAGGGCTGGACGGATACGAGCGTGATGCATT
The DNA here is from genome assembly GCF_009208735.1 of Janthinobacterium rivuli. Lineage (GTDB taxonomy): Bacteria > Pseudomonadota > Gammaproteobacteria > Burkholderiales > Burkholderiaceae_D > Janthinobacterium. Next base: position 148,502 of record NZ_WFLJ01000008.1, read on the forward strand.
TCCGTAACCTGGCCATCTTTGGCGAACAGTTGCTGCTCTCCGTGCGCTATGGCAACTGGAGCGACATCTATGAGCCGACCCAGGCGTTCAACTGGGCGCGCTTCTGGCGTCCGCAAGTGCAGGGCTATATCCATGGCTACCGCGCCGCCACCGGGGTCGACCTGTCCGTCGACAGCAGCGACCCCGTGGTCGAGGCGACGATGCCCTCGGTGTTGCTGCGCCAGCGCCTGAGCCAGCAGTTGCGCAGCGTCTAGGGCGGGGGCGAGGCGCGTGCATGCTCGACTTTACCAGTGCCCTGTATCTGGGCATGCGCCATCCGGCGGCCTCGCTGGCGCCGTGGAGCAGCCTGACCCTGGGCCAGCCGGCCGCGCTGCAGGAGCCGCCCGGCGCGCTGGCGCTGGCAGCCAGCCTGGCGGCCCTGCAAGGTTGCGAAGCGGCTTGCGTGCTGCCGTCAACCTTGCACCTGTTCTGGGACCTGTTCGGCATGCTCGCTGCCGAGCGGCTGGTGATCCTCGTCGATGGCGGCAGCTATGCCATCGCGCGCTGGGGCGCAGAGCGGGCGCAGGCGCTGGGCTTGCCGCTGCGATTGTTTCCCAGCGGCGAGATGGCGGTGCTACGGCGCCTGGTCGCGGCCTGGGGCCGGCAGGGGCTGCGGCCATTGATCCTGGCCGACGGCTATGTACCGGGCAGCGAACAGGTCTTGCCGCTGGCTGGCTACGCGGCCCTGGCGCGGCAGGGAGGCGGTTATCTGTTGCTCGACGACACGCAGGTGCTGGGCGTGGCCGGTGCGCAAGGCGGCGGCTCTGCGCCGTTGCATGGCTTGTCGGGCGGCTGCGACAAGGCAGGCGGCCACCTCATCGTCGGCGCCTCGCTGGCCAAGGGATTCGGCGTGCCGCTGGCCGTGCTGGCCGGCAGCGGCGCCCTGTTGCGGCGCTTCGCGGCGCACAGTCAGACGCGCGTGCATGCCAGTCCGCCATCGGCGGCCGTGCTGGCGGCGGGGCGGCGCGCGCTGACGCTCAATGCGCAGCATGGCGACGCCCTGCGCGCCAGGCTGGCGCAGCGGGTGGCGCAATGGCGCTCGGGGATGGCGGCGGCCGGCATCGCCTGCCGGGGTGGCAGCTTTCCCGTGCAGCGCCTGCCCGGGCGCGCCCATTTGCAGGCGGCCTTGCGTGCCGCGGGCGTACTGGCGCTGGCGCAAGCGGGCGATGGTGCCGGCGCACTGACTTTTCTGCTGCGGGCCGACCAGACGCCCCGGCAACTGGAGCAGGCGATGGACTTGCTTGAACATCACATCAGGAGGCGATATGAACGAAGCGTTTGAAATGCTGTCCTTTGCGGGGCAGCCAGCCGCCGCCGGCGAGCAGGAATGGCTGGGGGAATGGTCGCAGGAGTGGCAAGGGGAGGACGAGGCCGAATGGGAGGGCGAGCGCTGGCAAGCCGGTGGTGCGCGCGGCGGCATGCGTGGCGGCGGACTGCGCGCGCGGCCGCCCTTGCGCGGACAGCGTCGTCCTGCGCCGCCGCGCTACCAAGGGCAGGGCCGCCGCCCGCCCCGCTTTCCTCCCCAGCCCTTGCCCTATCTGCCGCCGCGCTACCGGGGCTGGGGCGGCTACCCGGCCATCTATCCCACGATTTATCCGGCACCCTATCCCGTGTTCGACGACCAGCAGGGCCTGGACCCGGGGCAGGATCAGGGAGCCGACCAGGGGCAGGACGACGACCAGCAGCAGGGCGAAATCCCGCCGACCCTGGCCGGCACCATGGGCCGGGTGCCGGAAGCGGCCGCCTTGACCTACCAGGCGCTGGGGACGCTGGCCAATGCGCTGCGCGATCCGAATGGCCGCGGCCCGGGCCTGTATGTGATCGAGTTCGATGCGGGCGGACGGCGCCGCGCCTACAGCGGGCAGACGGACGACCTGCACCGGCGCCTGCTGCAGCACCGCCTGTGCGGCCAGATGATGGGCGTCGACGTGAGCGGGCATCAGGTGTACGTGGCGCACCTGTCATCGGCGGCCCAGCGGCGGCGCATTGAGCAGCGCATCCACGACGACATGTTCGCCAACCAGCGCGGCGTGCTGACCAACCAGCGGCGCGAGCTGGAACTGGCCGTGCTCGGTGAAATGTGGGCCTGACGATAGCAGCTGGTTGACTGGGAAGGAGAACATCATGCACCAACTCGAATGCGAATGCGCGCAATGCCGGCAACGGGCCGGCGCCGCGTTTGAAGTGCTGGAATTCGGCCAGGACTGGCCCGGCAAGGGCCGCACACCGGCCGTCTTCAGCGAAGAGGAGGAATTGCAACTGGCCATGGAACTGCTGGAAGTGGCCAGCGAGGAGGAACTGGAGCAGTTTCTCGGCAATGTCTTCAAAAGCGTGTGGAAGGGCGTCAAGAAGGTGGGCTCGACGATTGCCAAGGTGGCCAAGCCCTTGGGCGGCGCCTTGAAGGCGATGGCCAAGACGGCCTTGCCCTTTGTCGGCGGCGCGCTGGGCTCGATGATTCCGATACCGGGCGTGGGCACGGCGCTGGGCTCGGCCCTGGGGCGCGCCGCCAGCAGTGCGCTGGAACTGGAGCTGGAAGCCGAGGCGCCTGCCGACCGCGAACTGGAACTGGCGCGCCGCTTCGTGCGCATCGCGGGGCAGGCGGCGCGCCTGGCGGCCGACGGCGACGGCAGCGCGCGCGCCGTGGAAAGCGCGTTGACGCGGGCCTTGCACCAGCAGCTGCCGCATTTTCGTTCGGCCGCGCCGCAGAGCGAGGATGAGAGCGGGCGCTGGCGCCGGCGCGGCAACCGCATCGTCGTCATGGGCGACTGGCAATAGCGTGACGGGATGATCATCGATAGCCATTGCCATGCGGGACCTGGCGACGGCCTGAGCGGGCCGTGGGACAGCGATGCGCCGCTGCAGGCCTATCTGCGGCGTGCGCAGGCGGCCGGCATCGCCCGCAGCGTGCTGTTCGCCACCTTTCACTCCGATTACGCGATCGCCAACCATGGCGTGGCGCGCCTGGTCGCGTCCGAGCCGCAGCGTTTTTATGGCTTTGCCTTCGTGCATGCGCGGCGCGACCGGGGCCGCATCATGGACCTGGTGCGCACGGCCGTCGAACGCTACGGCTTTGTCGGCATCAAGGCGCACCGGTTTGACGCGCGCATCAGCGGCGAAGTGTGCGACGCGGCCCGCTTCTTCGGCTTGCCCGTGCTGTACGACCCGGCCGGCGAGGTGGCGGTGGCCGAACTGCTGGCGCAGCAGTATCCCGACGTCGCTCATCCTGCCTCACCTGGGCAGCTTCAGCGATGACTGGGCGGCACAGCTGGCGCTGATCGACCATCTGGCGCGCCACCGTAACATCCATACGGACAGTTCCGGCGTGCGCCGCTTCGACTTGCTGCTGCAGGCCGTGCGCCGCGCGGGACCGCACAAGGTCCTGTTCGGTTCGGATGGCCCCTGGCTGCATCCGGGGCTGGAGTTGCACAAGATCGAGCTCCTGGGCTTGCCGCCACTGGACGCGGCGTTGATCACGGGCGGCAATTTTTTGCGGCTGGCGCGGCTGGCGTGAGGTGGCTTACAGCGCGGCCGGCGTGGTGCTCGCCCCCGTCTGCGCCGAACAGGCAGCCGCCTTGCGGCGTATCTGCAGGGCGCGGTCGGTCACGCCCAGGCGGGCGGCGGCGCGCTGGTTGTTGCCATGCTCCTCCGCCAGCACCAGGCGGATGGCCATGTCGGTGGCGCAGCGCGTGATGTGCGACAGCTTGCAGCCCTGCGCCAGGGCGCGCCGCACGGCCGCCTCGAAATGCCGGTCGGGCCAGTGCGGCGCCTGCAGCCGTTCATCGGGGGGCAGGGCGCCGATGGTGATGGGGCCGGGGCCGCAATGGCGGTGCCAGAGGCGCGTGACGGTCTGGCGCAACTCGCGCACATTGCCCGGATAGTCGCGCAGCAGCAGGTATTCGCGCACGGCGGCGTCCAGCGGGGGCGGCGGCTGCTGGGCCAGCTCGGCGAGGAAATGCCGGGCCAGCGGCAGGATGTCGTCCTGGCGCTCGCGCAGGGGCGGGGTTTGGCAACGCCAGCCGGCGATGCGGTAATACAGGTCGGCGCGAAAGGCGCCGCGCGCCACCTCGTCTTCCAGCTCGCGGTTGGTGGCGCAGACGAGGCGAAACTGCGTCGGCTGCCAGGTATTGCCGCCCACGCGCTTGTATTTGCGTTCCTGTATGGCGCGCAGCAACTGCGCCTGCAGCGGCAGCGGCAATTCGCCCACCTCATCGAGAAACAGCACGCCGCCATCGGCCAGGGCGAAAGCGCCGTCGCGCGCGGCCGCCGCACCCGTAAACGCGCCCCGTTCATGGCCGAACAGTTCGCTGCCGGCCAGGTCTGGCGACAGGGTGGTGCAGTCGAGGATGGTGAAGTCGCCGCCGCAGTTGCCCAGTCGGTGGACCAGTTGCGCCAGTAAATCTTTGCCCGTGCCCGTCTCGCCCGTGATCAGTATCGACGCCTGGCTGAAGGTGGCCATTTCCACCACCTGGTGCAGCAAGGCGCTCCAGGCTGCGCTGTCGCCCACCAGTTGCTGGCGCACGGTGCCCGACGCCAGCAACTGCGCCACGGCCTGCCAGCGCTGCAGGCGCGCCAGCACCTGGCCCGCATCGACGGCGCCTTTCGGCCACAGCAGCACATCGAGCGCGCCAGCGGCCATCAGGGCCCGCTGTTGCGCGCAGCTGGGGGGCTGCCCGCAGGCGGCAATGGCCAGCACGCGGGCATGGCGGCACAGCGCCGGCAGCGCTTGCAGCAGCGCCCCATCGGCCTCGGCAAACAGCACGATGCCCGCGCCATCGTCGTCGCCATCATGCCGCCGGGCCACAGTTACCTGAGCCTGCTTCAAGGCCGTCATCAGCAAGGCGCCACTGCCAGCCGCCGCCTGCTGCACGATTTCCAGCCACACCTTGAGCGCCATATACGGGCCATCCCAGTACGCGAGTGGCCCATCTTAGAAGCCCGATACCCGAGCCGTTTGATCTGGCGCAAGCGTGCGCGGTGGCTAACAATGAAAAACGCCACCTGATCTGCATCAGATGGCGCTATTTAATGAAGTTCAACGAACGTCGACGTTTTTAGACGTTCTCATCCAATTTGACGCAATCTACAAAATAGCCGCGCTTGCCATCGACCTCGCGTTTCACGAGGCCATGCACATCCGTCTCGAAGCCGGGGAAGCGCTCGTTGAAGTCGCGCGCGAAGCGCAGGTAGTCGACGATGGTCTTGTTGAAGCGCTCGCCCGGGATCAGGAGCGGAATGCCCGGTGGATACGGCGTCAGCAGGATGGACGTGATGCGGCCTTCCAGCTCGTCGATGGCCACGCGCTCGATTTCGCGGTGCGCCATCTTGGCGAACGCGTCCGACGGTTTCATGGCCGGGATCATGTCCGACAGATACATTTCCGTCGTCAGACGGGCCACGTCGTAGGCCTTGTAGAAATCGTGGATTTGCTGGCACAGGTCGCGCAAGCCCATTTTTTCGTAGCGTGGGTTGGCCGCCGCGAATTCCGGCAGGATGCGCCACATCGGCTGGTTCTTGTCGTAGTCGTCCTTGAACTGTTGCAACGCGGTCAGCAAGGTATTCCAGCGGCCCTTGGTGATGCCGATGGTAAACATGATGAAGAACGAGTACAGGCCGCATTTTTCAATGATGACGCCGTGCTCGGCCAGGTATTTGGTGACGATGGACGCGGGGATGCCCGTGTCGCCGAACTGGCCGTCCAGCGACAGGCCCGGGTTGACGATGGTCGCCTTGATCGGGTCGAGCATGTTGAAGCCGGGAGCCAGGTCGCCGAAGCCGTGCCAGTCATCCTCGGCGCGTATCATCCAGTCTTCCTGCTGGCCCATGCCTTCGTCGTTGAAGCTGGACGGACCCCACACCTGGAACCACCAGTCCTGGCCCCATTCCTGGTCGATCTTCTTCATGGCGCGGCGGAAATCGAGCGCTTCCATGATCGACTCTTCCACCAGGGCCGTGCCGCCCGGCGCTTCCATCATGGCCGCGGCCACGTCGCACGAGGCGATGATGGAATATTGCGGCGAGGTCGAGGTGTGCATCAGGTAAGCCTCGTTGAAGGCGTCCTGGTCCAGCTTGACCGTGTCCGATTCGCGCACGAGGATTTGCGAGGCCTGCGACAGGCCGGCCAGCAATTTGTGCGTGGACTGGGTCGAGAAGATCATCGATTCCTTGGCGCGCGGACGGTCCTTGCCGATGGCGTGCATATTCTTGTAGAAATCGTGGAAGGTGGCGTGCGGCAGCCATGCTTCATCGAAGTGCAGGGTGTCGATCTTGCCGTCCAGCATTTCGCGCAGGGTTTCCACGTTGTAGATCACGCCATCGTAGGTCGATTGCGTGATGGTCAGGATGCGCGGCTTCTTGTTCTTCGCTTCGCGCGCGAACGGATTCGCCTCGATCTTGCGGGCAATGCTTTCTGGCGTGAATTCATGCAGCGGGATGGGGCCGATGATGCCCAGGTGATTGCGCGTCGGCATCAGGAATACGGGAATGGCGCCGCACATGATGATCGAATGCAAGATCGACTTGTGGCAGTTGCGGTCGACGACGACGATGTCGCCCGGCGCCACGGTCGAGTGCCACACCATCTTGTTCGACGTCGACGTGCCGTTGGTAACGAAATAGCAATGGTCGGCATTGAAGATGCGCGCCGCATTGCGTTCGGACGCGGCGACAGGACCGGTATGGTCGAGCAGCTGGCCCAGTTCCTCGACGGCGTTGCAGACGTCGGCGCGCAGCATGTTTTCACCGAAGAACTGGTGGAACATCTGGCCGATCGGCGACTTCAGGAAGGCCACGCCGCCCGAGTGGCCGGGGCAGTGCCACGAGTAGGAACCGTCGTTGGCGTAGTGCACCAGCGCGCGGAAGAACGGCGGCGACAGGCCGTCCAGGTAGGATTTCGCTTCGCGGATGATGTGGCGCGCGACGAATTCCGGCGTATCTTCGAACATGTGGATGAAACCATGCAGTTCGCGCAGGATGTCGTTGGGGATGTGGCGCGAGGTGCGCGTTTCGCCATACAGGTAAATAGGAATGTCGGCGTTCTTGTAGCGGATTTCCTCGACGAAGGCGCGCAGCGATTTCAAGGCATGATCGGTTTCCTCGATGGAACCGCCGCCGAATTCTTCATCGTCGATCGACAGCACGAAGGCCGACGCGCGCGATTGTTGCTGGGCAAATTGCGACAAATCGCCGTAGCTGGTCACGCCCAGCACTTCCATGCCTTCTTTTTCCATTGCGGCGGCAAGGGCGCGAATACCCAGGCCGGACGTATTTTCAGAACGGAAATCCTCGTCAATGATGACGATGGGGAAACGAAATTTCATGCATGTCTCCAAAAAAGCAAGCCGCCCCTGACAAATGTGAAGGGGCGGACTAGGGCGCGACGGTCAGGCGGTAGGACAACCCGGCAGCCGCAGAAAAAAAATAAGAACGGGATTCTCGCAGAAATGCGGCGTCTGCGGGAAAAAAATATCGCACCACGGCGTCGCCAGCTTGCGCTAGCGTGACGCAACGGTGTGACAGGGGTATTACAGCAACATTCTGGCTATCAATATAACCTTATCAGGCTTTGCGTTGCAGCGTGACAAAGGCGTAAGGCAGGCCGGATTTCTCCGACACATGCGCTTCGCGCGCGGTTTCTTGCCACACGGCATGGTCCACGGCGGGGAAAAACGCGTCGCAGCCGAACGTCTGGCCGATTTCCGTGACGATCAAACGCTGCGCCAGGGCCAGCGATTGCCGGTAGATGTCGGCGCCGCCGATGACATAGCCTTCGGCGCCGCCCAGCAGGGCGATGGCCGCTTCCAGCGATGGCGCCGCTTCCACGCCCTCATGGCGCCAGTCCGGATTGCGCGTGATGACGATGTTGCGGCGGTTCGGCAGCGCACGGCCGATGGAATCGAAGGTCTTGCGGCCCATCAGGATGGGGTGGCCCGTCGTCAGGCGCTTGAAATGCGCCAGGTCTTCCGGCAGTTTCCACGGCAGCGTGTTGTCGATGCCGATGCCGCCTTGCTGGTCGGTGGCGACGATGATGGTCAGTAAGCTCATTGGTTCTGTGAAATAGGTGGGGGCATGGCCCGATGCCCGTCATTATCGTTGAAATTGTCGGCAGCCTCCAGATGCGCACGCATGGCTTGCGCCAGCGCGCCTGGCGCTTCCAGCGGAATCATGTGGCCCGTGTTGTCTTTTAGCAGGTGCAGGGTGGCTTGCGGCAGACGGCTTGCCATGGCGCGCAGATCGTCCGGATCGACGAGCTTGTCGTCTTCGGCGCCCACGATCAGCACGGGACAATCGAGCTCCGGCAGGCGCGCCATCAGGTCGGGGCGGTCCATCGTGGTGAGAAATTGCGCCAGCAGTACGTCCTTGCCCAGGTCCAGCCCCATCCGCTGGATCAGCCCCGTGATGGCGGCGTCGTCCAGGTGCGACGGGTGCAGCAGTTCGCGCAGGCGCTGGCGCGTGATGCCCGCATAGGCATTGCGCTCGAGCATGGCGACGATGCGCCGGCGCGCTTCGACTTCCGCCGGCAGCAAACCTTTGGCCGAATTGGCGATCAAAGTGAGGGATTTCACACGCTGCGGATGCGCCAGCGCGTGTTCGAGCGCCAGGTAGGCGCCCAGCGAAAAACCCACCAGATGGGCTTGCGGGGCGCTATGGCTGGCGATCATCTGCTGCATTTGCGTGCGCGTGCGCGCCTGGTGCAGCGGTACGTGCCGTAGATCAAAGGCGTCGCCCAGGGCAGGCGACAGGCGCGACCACAGGCGTTCGTCGCACAAGGTGCCGGGGATGCAGTCGAGTCGTATCGTTGTATTGTTCAAGGACAAGCCTGGTACAGGATGGTGAAAATTTTTGTCGAGCGGCATTATCCGTCATTTCACGCATCGGGGCAGCGGCACCATCTTTTCCGTATGGCATTATTTTCAATAGTGCGCGGCTGGCAAGCAGGAACTTTATGGTAGGCTCATGGCTCATCAAGCCGGCGTGCCGGCGACGTGACCTGAAACACCGAATGCAACCCCACATTAAAGAGGATTTACCATGGCGATCAGTCTGCAAAAAGGCGGCAATGTCAACCTGAGCAAGGAAGCTCCTGGCTTGAAGAAAATCGTGATTGGCCTGGGCTGGGACCCGCGCGCCACCGATGGCGCCGCGTTTGACCTGGACGGCAGTGCCTTCCTGCTGAAAACGGATGGCAAGGCCCGTTCCGATGCCGATTTCATTTTTTATAACAACCTGAAGTCGGCTGACGGTTCCATCGTCCACGCGGGCGACAACACGACGGGCGGCGGCGATGGCGATGACGAGAAAGTCGCCGTCGACCTGGCCAACGTGCCGGCCGACATCGACAAGATCGCCGTGGCCGTCACCATCCACGATGCGGAAAACCGCAAGCAAAACTTCGGCATGGTCGGCAAGGCCTACATCCGCTGCCTGAACGGCGACAATGGCGCGGAAATCGCCCGCTACGACCTGTCGGAAGACGGCTCGACGGAAGCGGCCATGATCTTCGGCGAAATCTACCGCGCCGGCAGCGAATGGAAATTCAAGGCCATCGGCCAGGGATTTAAAGGCGGCCTGGGACCTCTGGCACGCTCGTTCGGCATTAACGCTTAAGAGCTCCGGAAAACGGCCCATGGCGGCGTTGCGCCGCCATGCATGTTCTGTACTATTCGTACTGTCTTCGGACGACGCGCCTTGCCCTGAGCCGTTGTCCGAAGCTCCCACACCTGAATACATAATCCCATGGAAAACCTGATCAAGGGGCAGCGCCTGGCGCTGTCCGGCCTCGTCACGGGCAATGTCGTGCAACTGGGTCTGGCCAGCGCCGGCGTGCCGCTGGACTTTGCCTGTTTCGGCCTCGATGCCGCCGGCAAGCTGTCCGACGACCGCTACATGACTTTCTTCAACCAGCCGCGCACGCCGTGCGGCGGCGTGGAAGCGGCGGCGCCGTCAGGCGATGCGGCCGGATTCAGCTATCAGCTCGATCGTTTGCCTGCCTCCATCGAACGCCTCGTCGTCACGGCCGCCATCGATGGCGCGGCCACCATGGCGCAGCTGGATAGCGGCTACCTGCGGCTGCTGGACGGCGGGCGCGAGCTGGCCCGCTACACGTATGCGGGCGCGGATTTTGCGCAAGAAAAAGCCGTCATGCTGGGCGAGTTCTACCGCAAGGACGGGAGCTGGCGCTTCATGGCCGTGGGCCAGGGCTTCAATGGCGGGCTGGACGCACTGGTCGCCCATTTCGGCGGCGAAGTGGCGCCGGCGGTAGCGGAGCCGGCACCGTCGCCAAAAATTTCCCTGTCGAAAATCTCGCTGACCAAGGCGGGCCAGACGCACAAGGTGTCGCTGGAAAAGGGCGCCGGCGCGCCGAGCAAACTGACCGTCAAGGCCACCTGGGTCGACAACGGCGATGGCGACGACGATAACGACGACCTCGATTTAAGAGTCGGCATTCTCTTGCCGAACGGCCAGATGCGCTTCATCCAGGCGCCCGATACGCCTGGCAACTTTGACGCCATGCCCTTCGTGCGCCATCTGGGCGACGTGGCGGGCGCGTCGGGCAAGGAGCCGGCCACGGAAACGGTGGAAGTCAATCCCGCGCTGGCGCAGCATTACGGCGGCACGGTGGGCCTCGTCTTCAGCGTGTATTCGGCGGTGGCCAACGGCGCCGTGTCCGTCGCCTCCATGCGGCCGAAGATGGTCATGCAATACGGCCAGCAGATCGTCGAGTGCGACTTCGATTTTCGCTTGTCCAAGGCGGCCGAGGACGACACGGTCTACACCTATGTGATCGGCATGGCGCGCATCACGCCGGACAGCATCATTCTGGAACCCTCGGGCAAGACCTCGGAGCCCGGCAGCGAAGCGACGCCGTGGCTGAGCTGGCAGGGCGAGAACCTGCAGCTGGCCTTCAACGGTCCCGTCGTCTTCAAGGGCGAGGACAAGGAAGACGAAGAGGATTGCAATGCGGACAATCCGCGCCGCTACATCGCTTGATACCAGGAGACATTGATGGAAACCTTGAGCAAGGGTCAGCGCCTGCCGCTGGCCAATCTCGTTCCCGACGGCGTGCTGCAGATAGTCGTCGCCGCGCAGGGCCTGGCGCTGGACGTGGCCTGTTTCGGCCTCGATGCGGCCGGCAAGCTGTCCGACGAGCGCTACATGACCTTTTTCAACCAGCCGCGCACGCCGTGCGGCGGCGTGGAAGCGCGCGCGGGCAGCGGCGGCGACGTGGCCGAGTTTCCCTTGCAACTGGCGCGCTTGCCGGCCGGCATAGACCGCCTCGTCGTGACGGCTTCCATCGATGGCGGCGGCGTGATGTCGCAGCTGCAATCCGGCCACGTGCGCCTGCAGGTGGGCGGGCGCGAACTGGCCCGCTTCGCCTTCGCCGGTAGTGATTTCGCACAAGAAAAAGCCGTCATGCTGGCGGAAATCTACCGCAAGGATGGCGGCTGGCGCTGCATGGCCGTGGGGCAAGGCTTCAATGGCGGCCTGGACGCGCTGGTGCGCCACTTCGGCGGCGAAGTCGACCAGGCCTCTCCTGCCGCCTCTGCCGCTCCTGCGGCGGCATCGGCATCGGCCGTCATGCAGGCGAAGATCAACCTGGAAAAACGGGTCGAACGGGAAGCGCCGCAACTGGTGAGCCTCGTCAAGCAGGCCGGCGTGTCCTTGCAAAAAGTGGGTTTGTCGGAGCACCGGGCCAAGGTGTGTTTATGCCTCGATATTTCCGGGTCCATGGGGCGGCTGTATAAAGAGGGGCTGGTGCAGCGCTTTGCCGAGCGCATCCTGGCGCTGGGCTGCAAGTTCGACGACGATGGCGAGATCGATGTTTTCCTGTTCGGCAAGAACGTCCACCATCCGGCACCGATGGCCTTGAGCAACTGCAATACTTACGTGGGCCAGGCCATACAGCGCCATCCGCTGGAAGGCGACACGCGCTACGGCGCGGCCATGCAGGCGATCCGCGCGTTTTATTTTCCCGATGCCCGCGGTGGCGAGCGCACGCGGCCCGTCGCGGCCGAGTTGCCCGTCTACGTCATGTTCGTCACGGATGGCGGCACGAGCGACCAGGCGACGACGGAGAAGCAATTGCGCTGGGCCAGCAATGAGCCGATCTTCTGGCAATTCATGGGCATCGGCAAGGGGCGCAAATCGAAGAGCAAATTCCTCGCCGCCTTCGCCGATTCCGACTTCCCCTTCCTGGAAAAGCTCGACGAATTGCAGGGGCGCCTGGTCGACAACGCCAATTACTTTTCCGTCAGCTCGCCCGACGAGCACAGCGATGCGGAACTGTATGATTTATTGATGACGGAGTATCCGGGCTGGCTGACACTGGCGCGGGGCAATGGCTTGCTGAGGTAGCGTCAAGGCAGGGCGGGAGCATCGGATGCGGCTGTAATGCCACAAGCGCAAGAGATTTGTAAATTGAAGTAAATAACAATGGTTCGCATTTGCTTTGCGTATCGGGGTCATGGCATGCTTGCAATGTGCTCTCACGCTGCGGCGTAGTGCCTCATCCGTAGCGTCTCGATTATTGTTAGCCATATGCATAAACTTCTTTTCCATTGCCTGGCGGGCGGCAGCCTGCTCGTTTCCGGCGCCGCTGTCCAGGCGCAAACTGTCACCGGCGATACCGTCGTCAAGCCCGCACCAGCACCAGCACCCGTATCGGCCAAGGCGCCAGCGCTTGACGCGCCCGCGACCGTCAGCGTGACGGCCGAACGTCCCACGGGCCGCATCGACCGGCAAGTCTATGACGTCAAGTCCGATGTGGGCAGCACCAATGGCACGGCGGCCGATGCCTTGAATAACGTGCCGTCCGTGGCCGTCGACCCCGACGGTTCCGTGTCCTTGCGGGGCAGCAGCAATGTGCAGATCTTGATCGATGGCAAGCCGTCGGCCATGTTGCAGGGCGATTCGCGCGGTGCCACCCTGAATGCCATGGCGGCCGACGATATCGAATCCGTGGAAGTGATCAACAATCCCGGCGCCCAGTTCGGCAATGAAGCGGGCGGCGGCCCCATCCTGAACCTGGTCATGCGGCGCAACCGCAAGCCGGGCGGCTTTGCCACCGTCAACGCGAATGCGGGCATCGCCGGGCGCTACAACAGCTCCGTCTCCGGCACCTACAATGAAGGGCCGTGGGGCTACCAGGGCGGCATCAATGTGCGCCATGACGGCCGCAATTCGGTGGGCGAGGTCAGTCGTGAACGCCTGGAGCGTGGCACGGGCGCTTTCTCCCCCAGCAGCCAGCGCTCCACCAGCAATGGCTTGAATGACTCGCTGGGCTTGCACGGCACCGTCAATTACAACCTGAACGCGAAAGACACCCTGGCCGCCAGCGTGTCATACAACGGCCGCAGCAACGACCAGCGCTCGCTCGACCGTTACCTCAATGGCGACAGCACGGGCGGCACCATAGTCGACTATGTGCGCAGCACCGTGCGCAATGGCGACAGCCGCAATGTCAGCTGGGGCGGGCGCTACGACCACAAGGGAGAATTGCCGGGCGAAACCCTGAAAATCGACTTGCGCGTGTCGTCTTCCACCAACGAGAGCGACAGCGATTACGCGAATACCTACGCGATTGCCCCCGTGAACACCTTCGACAGCCGCGCGCGCCAGCACAGCGAGACGGGCAACCGCATCGTCGACTTCAGCGGCGACTATGAGCGTCCGCTGGCGGGCTGCACGGCCAAGCTGGGCTACAAGGTGGCCGATAACAAGAGCAGTTTCGACACCCTGTACACGGAGATCAACCCTGCCAGCCTGGTCGAGACCGTCAATCCCATGCGCAGCAACCGTTTCGAGATGGACGAGCGCACTATCGCGCTGTACGGTTCCTACCAGGTGCGCCTGAGCGAGCGCTGGGGCGCGCTGGCCGGTTTGCGCGCCGAATACACGGACTTGAACGTGCGCCAGATTACCAGCGGCGTCGAGGCGAGCAACAATTACGTCAACTATATTCCCAGCCTGTTCGCCACCTATAAAGTCAGTGACGAGAGCAACCTGCGCTTCAGCTATGCGCACCGCATCCGCCGCCCGAACGCGGGCGACCTGAATCCCTACGTGGTCTACCGCGACGAATTCAACGTGTCGGCCGGCAACCCGAAGCTCAAACCCACGCAGACGGATTCGTTCGAGATCGGTTATGAAACGAAGATCGCCGGCCTGGAAAGCAGCTTGCGCGCCTACCACCGGCGCGACACGGACGCCATCGTCGATTACCGCTACTTTATCAGCGACAATGTGCTGCTGACGACGCGCGAAAACGGCGAAGGCAGCCATTCGAGCGGCCTGGAATTTAGCGTCAGCGGCAAGCTGACGCCGTCACTGACCCTGAACACGAGCGGCAACCTGGCGCGTAGCCAGCAGACGAGTTCGGACGACCTGGGCAACCGCAGCACGCGCACGGCGAATGCCTTGAGCGGCCGCGCGCGCCTCAATTACCAGTTCGACACCAGGAACCAGCTGCAGCTGGCCCTGCAAATGCAAGGCAAGATGCTGTCGGGACAGGGTTATCGTTCGCCGAACAACACCTTGAATATGAGCTGGCGCCACACGGTGACGCCGCAGTTGAGCTTGGTCATGAACGTGACCGATGTGTTCAGCAGCAACAAGATGGAAACCGTCATCAACAGCGCTTCCCTGCGCGAGACGAGCACGCGGCGCTTCGATGGACGCATGATTTATGTGGGGCTGTCGTACCGCCTGGGCGGCGCCACGTCGGCGGCGAAAGAGGGCGAGCGCGAACCGCGCTTCGGTCCGCCTGGCGGACGCGGGCCCGGCGGTCCAGGCGGTCCCGGCCCCGGCCCGGGCGGGCCGGGAGGCGAACCAGGCTAGGCCGCTGTCGCGATCTCGTTCAGGAAGTCGATGAAACCGTCCGCATGGCGCTCGAAGCGCCATGTGCCCATGCCATGTTGCGCATGGTACACGGGTGCGTCGCCATTGGCGACGGCACCGAGGTCCAGGCAATAGGGATCGGCGCCCGCGTCGGCGATCACCAGATACTGGTCCGGCCAGCCGGCGATGGATTCTTGCGTGACGGGATTCCAGGCGTAGCCGTGCTGTGCCTTGACCAGGTCGGCCGCGCCGTACAGGTGCAAACCCTGGAAATACTGCTGGCTGTCGATAAACACGCGCAGCGGCGAATGGCAAGCGAGGAAGCGTCGGTAGTGCTCCGGCAAGGCCCAGTGCTGCGCGATGGTGGCCATGTCGGCGGCGCTGGCGATGACCAGCCAGTTCGATGGCTGCGCCAGGTCCTGCTCTTTCCTGCGCCTGGCGGCCAGCTTTTTCTCCAGTTTGGCCGCCGCTTTTTCCAGCGGCGTGCGCGGCTCGTCCAGCGCCGCATGCGTGGCCGGCGCCGCATGGCCTGCGCCATCCGGGCAGCCATCGCGCTGCCAGGCCAGCACGGCGTCCAGCCGCAGCTGCTCCGCCTTCCAGTGGCCGGGATCGTGGGGCAAGCCCGCATCGAAGGGTTGGCGGCTGAAGACGGCCAGGCTCTTGATCGCCTTGGCGCGCACTTCCAGGCGCGTGGCACCGGATTCCGCCAGCGCCACCAGCGGCGCGTAGGCCTCCTTGCCGATGCTTTTCAGCATGCCATCGACGGCACGGTACGCCAGCTCGGGTTGTTCCAATGCCCAGACGAAAAATGCCGCATGTTCATGGGCTTCCGCCAGCTGCACGATATCCGTCATCAGGAAGGCGCGCCAGTGCAGCAGCTGGCCTTCTTTGGCGTAGCAGATGAGGATGCTGAGCACGGCCAGCCGTTCGCCGGCCCCATGCTTTGTCAGCAGCCGGTCTTTCAGCTTGGAAAACTTGACGCCATCCGTTTCGTCAAACAGCTTGCGGTGCAGGGCTGCCAGCGGTGTGACCGCCATCAGACGGCCATCGCCGCCTTGATGGGCGCATGGTGTTCATAGCCTTCCAGCGAGAAATCCGACGGCTCGATCTTTTCCAGCCATTCAGGCTCGTACTTGCCCGTCTTCGCATAGTCGGGCACGCGGTCGGAAATGACGAAACGGGGCGCGGGGAAGGGCGTGCGCTTCAATTGCTCTTCCACCATGTCGAGGTGGTTTTCATAGATGTGCGCGTCGCCGATGAAGTAGGTGAACCAGCGCGGCGTGTAACCGGTCAGGCGCGCCACCAGGTGCAGCAGGGCCGCGCCTTCGGCGATGTTGAACGGCGTGCCCAGGCCGATATCGTTGCTGCGCACATATAAGCACAGCGAGATTTCGCGCGTGCTGGCGTTCGGGATGAACTGATACAGCAAATGGCAGGCGGGCAGGGCGACGGCGTCCAGCACGGCAGGGTTCCAGCCGTGGAACAGGATGCGCCGGCTGCCGGGATTCGTCATGATGGTGTCCAGACATTCGCGCAACTGGTCGACGGCCTTGTACAGCAATACTTTTTGCACGCCGTCTTCGACGATGGGGGCGACCAGGGTAAAACCGTTCGCTTGCGCGTCGGCGATTTGCGCCGGCTGGTCGGCGTCCAGCAGTTTATAGGCCGGCCATTGCCGCCATTGCACGCCGTACACGGGACCCAGATCATCCTCGCCTTCACGGTAGGGGTTGGCCAGCCATTGCGCGTTTTCATTGGCGTTCTGGTCCCATACCTTGCAGCCCAGCGCGCGGAACTCGGCCGCGTTGCGCGAAGCGCGCAGGAAGGCGCATAATTCGCCGATCACGGATTTGAAAGCCAGTTTCTTGGTCGTCACGGCAGGAAAATTGCCGTTGGCCAAGTCGAAACGCATCATGGCGCCCGGCACGCTCAGGGTGCGGATGCCCGTGCGGTTGTCTTGCCAGCTGCCCGTTTCGAGCACGGTCTTGATCAAATCTTGATATTGCTGCATGTATTTCTCCAACGGTAAGGATGGTGATTGTAACGCAGGCGCGACAGGCGGGCTGCGGCCCGCACACATAATTACGCTGCCGTCTCACCTGCAAACATGACTCTGTGGTAATTTGTGTGTCCTTAAAGAAATACATAGAAACGGCAGATGCTGCACCATGTTCTTGCGACAATTTGTAAATAATAATAACGCCGCCGTGGTGGAGATGAGCAGGGCCGATTTTCTCAAGGCTAACCTGCGCCTGATCCTGGCCTGGCCCTTGCTGGGGCTGGTCCTGTGCGCGGTGCTGTGGACGGCCACCTTGCTGCAGCTGGAGGCGGAAAAGAAGGTGGCGCAGCAGCAGGCGCTCGACAGCGTCTCTTCGCTGTCGAAAGCGTATGGCCAGTACCTGCTGCGCACCCTGGAACAGATGGACCAGCTGACCTTGCAGCTCAAGTATGAGTGGGAGAATTCGCGCGGCCAGCTGCGTCTCGACCAGTTGAAGACGCAGGGCATGTATGCCTTGCCGCAATTTGCCATCGTCGCCATCCTCGACCGCAAGGGCCACCCCGTGACGGCCACGGCGCCGCTGCAGCGCCTGCGCGTCAACGAGCGCAGCGATTTCCTGCTGCGCCACTGGCGCAGCAATTCCAGCGCGCTGCGCATCGCGCTGGGAAGGTGGAATGCCGCCAGCGAGGCCACGCCGGGCGCCGACGAAAGCCTCGTGCATTTCACGCGCCGGCTGGAAGACGAAGATGGCAATTTCGACGGCGTGCTGCTGATCTCCATCCATTCCAGCTATTTTTCCGAATTCTACAACAGCGTCAATTTCGGCAAGTTCGGC
The DNA here is from genome assembly GCF_009208735.1 of Janthinobacterium rivuli. Classification (GTDB taxonomy): domain Bacteria; phylum Pseudomonadota; class Gammaproteobacteria; order Burkholderiales; family Burkholderiaceae_D; genus Janthinobacterium. Next base: position 166,207 of record NZ_WFLJ01000008.1, read on the forward strand.
ATGTCGGCCATGGTGGGCGAGGAGGGCGAGCTGTTCAGCACGCGCCTCGGCTCGCGCGTGCTGCCCATGCAGAGCGGCCAGGGCACGCCGTTTCTCGACACCAGCTTCCTGGAAACGGACAGTGGTGCCCTGCATTCGGGCGGCAGGATCGCTTTTTCCGACAAGCAAAGCCGCTACGTGGGCTGGCAAGCGCTGAAAGCCTATCCGTTTACGGCCGTGGTCGGGCTGTCGGATGGCGAAATGCTGCACCCCTACGAGGAAACGCGCACCATTTATATCGGCATCGCCCTGGCCGTCACCGTGCTGCTGCTGGCCTTTGCCGCCGTCGCCACCGTGCTGTCGCTGCGCCTGGCGTGGCGCCACCATCAGTCCGAAGGCGTGCGCAATGCCTACCGCATGGCCACCGAAGGCACGAGCGACGGTTTTTATATCATTGCCGCCCTGCGCGGCGCGGACGGCAGCATCCTCGATTTCGAAATCGTCGACTGCAACGAGCCGGGCGCCGGCTACTTTGGCGTGCGCCGCGAGCAGTTGCTGGGCATGCGCCTGCAGTCGCGCGCCCACGAGCCGTATTTCCGCGACCTGATCCATAATTACCGGGCCGCCATGCAGTCCGGCTTTTCGGAAGAAGAGATCGAGTTGCCGGAAGGTAACCCGTTCAAGCTGCGCTGGATACGCCGGCGCCTCGTGCGCAGCGGCGACCGTCTGGCCGTCACCCTGCAAGACATCAGCACGGCCAAGGAGCACGAGCGCGACTTGCGCCGCCTGGCCAACGAGGATGGCTTGACGGGCTTGCCCAACCGCTACTGGTTGCAGCAATTCCTGCCCGGCGCCCTGGGCCGCGCCGCCATCGCGCGGCACATGCTGGCGCTGCTGTTCATCGACCTGGACGGCTTCAAGGACATCAATGACACGCAAGGCCACGCCGAGGGCGACAAGGTGCTGCGCGCCGCCTCCCTGCGCCTGAAGGCCGTGCTGCGGCCGGGCGACCACGTGGTGCGCCTGGGCGGCGACGAATTCGTCGTCGTGCTCGACCCGGTGGAGGACGACAGCCGCGCCGAGCAGGTGGCGCAGCGCATCGCCATCGCCTTCGACGAGCCGTTCTATTTGGGCAGCGAACGCCACAAGATGGGCGCCTCGATCGGCATCAGTCTGTATCCGCGCGATGGGGCCGAGACGGAAGTGCTGCTGAAGAACGCCGACATCGCCATGTATGCGGTGAAAGTGGCGGGCAAGGGCCATCACCGCTTCTTCCAGCCGGAATTGTTCGAAACCATCCGCAACCGCCGCGAACTGGAGCAAAGCCTGGTGGCGGCGCTGGAGCAGGACCAGTTCCTCGTCGTCTACCAGCCGCGGGTCGACGCCATGAGCGGGCAGCTGTGCAGCATGGAGGCGCTGGTGCGCTGGCACCATCCGCTGCACGGCATGGTGCCGCCGCTGGAATTCATTCCCGTGGCCGAGAGCAGCGGCCTGATTTCCCAGCTGGGCGAAGTCGTCATCGAAAAGGTATGCCTGCAGATGGCGCGCTGGCAGGCCAGTGGACTGGAACTGGTGCCCGTGTCCATCAACGTCTCGGCGCGCCAGTTCGGACGGGGCGACGTGCACCAGGTGCTGGCGTCGGCGCTGGCGCGCCACCGCATCGATGCGCGGCTGATCGAGGTGGAAATCACGGAATCGGCCATGATGGATGAGCAGAACCGTGCCGTGGAGCAGTTGTCCGCCATCCGCGCGCTGGGCGTGCGCCTGCTGGTCGACGATTTTGGCACCGGTTACTCCTCGCTGTCGCAGCTGCAGAAGTTCGCCATGGACGGTTTGAAGATCGACCGCGCCTTCACCATGGAGCTGGGCCGCTCGGAGCAGGGCGAAGTGTTCGTGCGCGCCATCCTGTCGATGGCGCATGCGCTGGGCATGAGCGTGGTGGCCGAAGGGGTGGAGACGCGCGAGCAGCTCGACATCCTGCGCGCGCTGCAATGCAACGAGGTGCAGGGCTATTTCATCTCGCGCCCCGTGCCCGCCGAACAGATTCTGTCGCTGATGCACCAGCGCTTCCTGATACCGCTTCCAGCACCTGCGCTGGCATCGTAAAACGTCGTGATGGGTGGGAAAAACAACGCCGTTTCATAAAAAGAGCGAACGTTCGCTTTTTTCTAAAAAATATTATATGCTTCGCTCATGCCGTCAGTGAGGGAGTTCACGGCGGCAAGAACAGTGCAGGACGGGTGAGGTTGAGCTACCCGAGACAATGTGACGAAGACACTTCATATAATAAAGAGAGACTAACTTGAAACATAAATATCTGCCCCTCCTCATCGCCGTCGCATGCGCCGGCTTCGCTTCCACCGCCCAGGCATCGGGCTACCGTTTCGGCTCGCAAAGCGTTTCCGCCCAGGGCACGGCCGATGCCAGCGGCGCCGAGGCGGCTGACGCCTCGACCATTTTCTACAACCCGGCCGGCCTGTCGCGCCTGGAAGGCACGCAGTTCGTGGGCGGCGGCACCATCGTCGTGCCGCATTCGACCTACACGGATGCGGGTTCGAAGTCTTTCTTCGCTCCCGTTCCTGACAATCACAAGCCGTTCAGCGCAACCAAGGACTATGCGCCGGATGCGGTGGTCGCGCCTGCGCTGTATGCCAGCAAAAAGATCAATGATCAGTGGACCGTCGGTGCCGGCTTGTTCGTGCCCTACGGCGCCAAGCTCGACTACGGCAATGACTGGTATGGCCGTTATGCGATCACCAATATCAAGCTCGAAGCCATCGCCCTCAATCCTTCCGTGTCGTTCAAGCTGGACCAGCATCACTCGTTCGGTTTCGGCGTGACGGCCGAATACATGAAGGCGGAGCTGGGCCAGGGAGTGGACGTGCCGGGTTCGGTTGCCTTCCTGGGCAAGTTTGCGCCTAGCGCTTCGGCTGCTTTCCTTGGCAATATCCTGAAAACGCAGGGCACGGCAGCGTTTGTTTCCGCGAGAAATGCGCTGCAGGGACAGATTAATGATGGCCATGCGTCGATGGATGGCCACGACTGGGGCTTCGGCTTCAACCTTGGCTATCTGTATCAGTTGAACGAAGGCACGCGTTTCGGTATCGCTTACCGCTCGTCGATTTCGCACAAGCTCAAGGGCAGCACCATCTGGGACTTCTCGCAAGTGACGAGCAATCCTGCCGTGAACGCCTTTATCGCCAAGGCCTCGAACAAGGTAAATTCCGAGGCGCTGGTCGAACTGCGCACGCCGGAAACCCTGTCGATCAACGCCTTCCACCAGATGGATGATCGTTGGGCCTTGATGGGCGACGTCACCTGGACCCGTACTTCGCGCCTGCAGAACCTGGACATCCAGTTTCCGCCGACGGCCGAAGGCGCCGAGCGTATCCGCCAGAACTGGAAAGACACCTATCGCGTCTCGCTGGGCACCAACTATAAATATAGCGAAAGCCTGATGCTGCGCGCCGGTATCGCCCACGACCAGGCGCCAGTGCGCAGCGCCGAATTGCGCCACCCGGCCTTGCCGGACAGCGACCGCATGCAGTACTCGGTCGGCGCGAACTGGAAGTTGAACGCCAATTCCTCGATCGACCTGGCCTACAGCTATATCGACTTCAAGGATGCTGACGTCAACTACACAAATGACTGCTCGCCTGTCAAGACTGGCTGCACCGGCAACGGTGAAACTACCAAGGGCCTGTTCAAGACCCGCATGCAGTTGATCGGTCTCGCTTACAACTACAAGTTCTAAGCAGGTAGTGGCGGCCGACCCGGCCGCCATGAAATGAAAAAAGCGCCTTCGGGCGCTTTTTTTTGGTGTCGCGATGGCCGATTAATCCGTGGCGCGCATGGCCTGATCCAGCAGGTGCAAGGCATGCCGCACGCTGTCGTCCGGCAGTTCCAGCAACTGATCCCCCACATACCATTCCACCACGCTGTGCCCGGGAAGGGCCGCGTGGCTGGCGCGGCCGAACAGCCAGATGCCATGTTCCGCGGCCACCTGGTTGCGGATGGCGAGGGCCTTTTCGCGCGAGACGGGCAGGTGCAGGTGCAGCATGTTCGCCTGCGGGCTGGCGGGGTTGACGGCAATGGCCGGGAAGTCGCGCAGCAGCGCGTACAGCCACTGCGTGCGCGCGAAATACTGTGGCATGGCGGCGAGGCGCGCGTCGAACTGCATCGCGGCGGCCACCACCCAGGGCGTGCGGTGCACGATGTTGCCACCCTGGCGGCGGAACCATTCGCGCGCCCGTTCGACGAACGAGCGGCTGCCGGCCAGCATGGCGCCACCGAGGCCGCCGATGCCCTTGTACAGCGACACATAGACGGAATCGAATCCGTCGCAGATGGCGGGCAGGGATTGGCCAAAACCCGCTTGCGCTTCCCACAGGCGCGCGCCATCCATGTGCAGGTGAATATTGTGCTCGCGGCAGTGCCGTTTGATCTCGTTCAGCTCTTCCCACGACGGGCACTGGCCGCCGAGTTCGCGCATCGGCAGTTCGAGCTGCACGGCGCCCAGCGCATCGGGCACGGCACGCAAGTCGTCCACCGTCCACGGGCGGTGCGGGTCGCCGATCATCAAGCCCTTGAAGTGATCGAGCAATTCATGGTTGCCCCGCTCGTGGCGCAGGATGTGCGAAGTGGGATGCAGCGCCACCAGGCGCGAGCCGCGGTCCTGGCACGCCAGGCGCAGGGCGGTCACCTGCGTCATGGTGCCCGTGATGCAGAACACGGCCGCCTCGAAGCCGAGCAGGCTGGCGATCTTGTGCTCGAACTGTTCGATCAGCGCGCCTTCGCCATAGGTGTCGTGCGCGATGTCGTTGGCCTCGCACCAGGCGGCCATGGCGGCGAAGGTGGCCGCTGGCGTGGGCTGGCGCTGGCCCGGCAGGACGGTGTGGCAGCGCTGGCGCAGCTCAAGCTCGTTCACGGTAATTCCTTACAGGGTGGCGGTGGCCAGTTTTGCGCCGAAGCCGATGAACATGGCGCCCACGCCGCCGCCCATGCCGGCCGACAGGCGGCGACGGCGACGGAAGGTCTCGGCCAGTCGCGCGCCGACAAAGATGATGGCCGTCAGGTAGCTGAAGCTGATCACCTGGCAGATCAGGCCCAGGCCGATGAAGGACAGCACGGGATTCGGGAAAGCCGGGTCGACGAACTGGATGAAAAACGAAATGAAGAACAGGATGGCTTTCGGGTTCATCAGGCTGATGATCAGGGCCTTGCGGAATGGATCGCTTTCCTTGACGGGGGCAGGGACAGCCGCCGCCTCACCTTCGGCGGCGCTGGGCGCGCGCAGCTTGCGCCAGCATCCGATCAGCATTTGCAGGCCGATCCAGCCCAGGTAGGCCGCGCCGATGTATTTCACCACGTAGAACAGGGCCGGGCTGGCTTTGAGCAGCGAGGCCACGCCGCAGGCCGACAGCACCATCAATATCAGGTCGCCGGCGAAGATGCCGAAGGCGCCCTGGTAGGCGGGCCGCACGCCGCGCTGGGCGGCGACCGACAGCACATACATGGAATTGGGGCCGGGCAGGATGACGATGAAGATGGTGCCCAGTAAAAAGGTCCAGAAATCGGTGATGCCCAGGTTGGCGTGGAAAAGTGCGTTCATGATTATTCCGCTTGATTGAGCTGTACGTGATGGAATTGCAGGGCCGCCAAATTGGCGTAGATGCCCCCCAATGCGACGAGCGAGGCATGCGTGCCCGTCTCGACGATCTTGCCGTCTTCCATGACGATGATGCGGTCGGCCCGCTGCACGGTGGCCAGGCGGTGCGCGATAATGACCGTGGTGCGGCCGACCATGGCCGCTTCGAGCGCCTTTTGCACGAGGCGTTCCGATTCCGCATCCAGCGCGCTGGTCGCTTCGTCGAGCAGCAGCAGCGGCGGGTTTTTCAGCAGGGCGCGGGCGATGGCGATGCGCTGGCGCTGGCCGCCGGACAGGCGCACGCCCCGCTCGCCGAGGAAGGACTTATAGCCGTTGGGCAGGCGTTCGATGAATTCGTGGGCGGCCGCCATTTTCGCGGCCGCGATGACTTCCTCGTCGCTGGCGCCGGCGCGGCCGTAGCGGATGTTTTCCATGGCGTCGGCCGAGAAGATCACGGTATCCTGCGGCACGATGCCGATGGCGTCGCGCAGGGTGTGCAAGTCCAGTTGCTTGATGTCGACGCCGTCGAGGCGGATGCTGCCGCTTTGCGGGTCATAAAAACGCAGGAACAGCTGGAACAGGGTGGTCTTGCCGGCGCCGGACGGACCCACGACGGCCACCGTTTCACCGGCGCCGATGTCGAGGCTCACATGGTCCAGCGCGTGGGTGTCCGGGCGCGATGGATACGAGAACATGACATCGTCCAGGGACAGCGAAGCGCCAGTGGCGGCGCGCGCGGGCAGCGGCAGGGGCGTGGCCGGAGACTCGATTTCCGACTTGACGGCCATCAGTTCCAGCAGGCGCTCGGTGGCGCCGGCGGCGCGCTGCGCTTCGCCCATCACTTCGGACAGGGCGCCGATGGCGCCGGCCACGATGGACGCGTACAGGATGAACTGGCCCAGATCTCCGCCCGTCATCGAGCCTTCCAGCACGGCGCGCGCGCCCAGCCACAGCACGAACACGATGGTGCCGAAGACCAGCAGGATGGCGATCATGGTGAGCAAGGCGCGGGCGCGGATGCGGCGCATGGCCGTCATGAAGGCGCCTTCGACGGAGTCGCCGAAGCGTTTCGATTCGATTTTCTCGTGCGTGAACGCTTGCACGGTGGGCATGGCGTTGAGGATTTCGCCGGCCATGGCCGACGCGTCGGCGATGCGGTCCTGCGAGTCGCGCGACAGCTTGCGCACGCGGCGGCCAAACACGATGATGGGCACGACGACGAGGATCAAGAGGCCGATGATGATGCCGGCCAGTTTGGCGCTGGTGACGAACAGCATCACCAGGCCGCCCAGGAACAGCAGCACATTGCGCAGCGCCATGGAGATGCTGGTGCCGACCACGGCCTGGATCAGGGTCGTGTCGGTGGTGATGCGCGACAGCACTTCACCCGTCTGCGTCGTTTCAAAGAAGGCGGGGCTTTGCGTGACGACGTGGCGGTACACGGCGCTGCGGATGTCGGCCGTGACGCGCTCGCCCAGCCATGACACCGTGTAAAAGCGCGCGGCCGTGGCCAGCGCCAGGATGGACGCCACGCCGAACAGGGCGAGGAAGACCAGGTCGACGTGCTGGATGCTCTTCGAGCCGGCCGCGCCGCCGAAACCGAGGTCGATCATCTGCTTGAAGGCGGCGGGAATGGCCAGGGTCGAGGCGGCGGCCACCACCAGCGCGATACCGGCCAGGAAAAACTGCTTGCGGTACGGCGTCAAAAAGGGCATCAAGCCCTTGAAGGCGGCCAGGCTGCCTTTTTTCAGTTCGCGGCTGGTGCCGGTGTCAAGAGTTGCTGCGCTTGCGGTGCTGCTGGTGCTGCCTGTTTCTGTGCTGGTTGTCATTGTTTTTCGCTTGGTAGGTACTGTATTTTGTATTGCTTACAACTTCATCGGCTGCACGTAGCCCGTCATTTCCAGGTAGGCGCGGCCCGCCGGCTGGCCGTCGCGCTCCACCGTCACGGCGCCTTCCCAGTACACCGCCCCCGTCGAGCGGCGCGAATCGAGCTCCTGGTCCGCTTGCAGCGGCTTGATCTGCCAGCGCGTGGCGCCAGTGCGAATCTCGGTGGCGACCGGGTATTCGGCCTGCGTGCGGGGCGAGCGCCACAGCTGCGTGGGCGTGAAATCGACGTCGCCGGGGGCGAACTGCGTCATCTTACCGGACGCATCGCGCCATGTCGCGTGCGCCCATAGTTTAGCACCTGTCTTGCTGCGGATCTGGAAGGCCATCAGGGCGCCGCCGTCGTCGAGGTTGGCGCCTATCCAGTTCCAGCCGCTGGCGTCCGCATCGAGCACCTGGCTGGACCACTCGTGATCGAGCCAGGTGGCGCCCGTCACGGCTTCCGGCTTGCCGCCCGCGCGCGCGATGGTACCCGTCGTGCGCAGCTGCGGCTCGCTGTAGTAGTAGCTCGATTGCGCGGGCCGCGCGCCCTTGCGCGAGTAGCCGCCTTCGCCTTGCAGCAGCACGGGCTGGGTGGGCGCGAGGGTCAGCTGCAAGTTGAATTCGCGCGCGGCCAGGCTGACCCGGTAGCTGCCGTCCGTTTGCCGCTGCATGCGCCAGTCATCGAGTTTCACGTCCGTGTCGCCCACCTTGGCGTAGGCCAGGCCAAAACCTTCGCGCGCGCTTTTTTCGTCGTGCAGCAGCTTGCCCACCATGGGGTCGGACAGGGCCGCGTGGCCGATGATCAGCTGTTTCGGCGCAAACGCGCTGGGATTATCGGCATCGGTGGCCGTGGCGCTGCGGAAGAAGGTCACCTGGTAGCCCAGTTGTTCCCCGGCGGCGGTCTTGACCCAGCCCGTGGCGTACCACCATTCCGTTTTATACGCGGGATGGGCGCCGAAGTCGTGCGGCAGGCGCAGGGTCTGGCCGGCCGGCAGCGGCGTGACGGGGGCGAAGGCGGGCGGCGCGGCCAGCGCAGGGATGGCCAGCGCCACGAACAAGATGAAAACACGGCGCATTACCAGTCCTCCCTGACGGCGCGGATGGGGCCAGCGGACAGCGCCTGGCGGCCCGCGATCAGCGCCGTGGCGGCGGCCGCCGTCAGCAGGGCGGCGGCCACGGTGGCGATCAATGGCCACGGCAGATGCAGTTGCATGGTCCAGTGGAACGATTGCGGATTGACGATGAAGACCAGCACAAAGCTGATCAACAGGCCCAAAATAAAACCGGTGGCGATGCCCAGCGCCGTCAGCGCGCCGCCTTCGAGCGCGAGGATGGACAGGATCTGCCCCTTTGTCACGCCCACGTGGCGCAGCATGCCGAATTCGCGCGCGCGCGCCAGCGTCTGCGCGGAAAACGTGGCGGCCACACCGAACAGGCCGATGACGATGGCGATCGCTTCCAATAGATACGTGACGGCGAAGCTGCGGTCGAAGATCTGCAGGCTCAGGGCGCGGATGGCCGACGGATTCGATACTTCCAGGCTGGCGCCGAAGGGCAGGCTTTTCAGGCTTCGCTGCAGCGCGTCGCCGGTGGCGTCCTTGGCCAGCCACAGGGCCGCGTCGCTGACATCGAGGTCGCCCGTCAGCGCGCGGTAGTCGTCCAGCGGCATCTGGATGGCGCCGGACGAGCGCGCATAGTCGCGCCAGATGCCGGCGACAAAGAACTGGTGCAGGCCGCCGGCCAGCGGCAGGGCTATCCGCTGGCCCGGTTTGACGTTGTACAGATCGGCCGCCGCCTCGGACAGCCACACGGGTCTGTCGCCATCTGGCACGGGCAGGGTGTCGCCCACCAGCACCATGCTCTTGCCCGGATCGGGCAAATGGATGGGGCGCGCCAGCAGCGCCACGTTCGGGCGGTCGGGCGCCAGCGACAGCGAGCGCACGCGCTGGAAATCCACCCTGGCCACCTCGGGCAAGGCGGTGATGCTGGCCTGTTCGCGCGGGTTCAAACCGGCCGTCCCGCCGCTGGCGGCCGTGCGCGCATACACGTCGGCCGGCAAGATCTGCAGCAGCCAGTCGTCGACGGAAACGCGGAAACTCGACACCATGATGGCCATCGCCACCATCAGGCTGAAACTTGACAGCACGCCGCCGAGCGCGATGCCGGCCTGACCCGAGGCGTTCGCCAGGCGGGCCAGCGTCAGGCTGCGCACGGGCGAGTGCAAGCTGATATCCGTGCGCAGCCATGCGCGCTGCAGGAAGCGGAAGACGACGGCCGCCAATTGCGGCATCAGCGCGATGGCGCCGATCAGCAGCAGGGCGATGGACAGATAGCCGAACAGGGGCAGTTCGAATACGGGCGGCAGGAATGTCAGGGCGCCGGCCAGCAGCAGGCAAGCCAGCGCGGGCCAGGTTTTCGCCAGGCGCGTCGTCACGACTTCCTCGCTGCCCGATTTCAGGGCGATGGCGGGGGCCGCGCGCGCCGCTTCCAGCGCGGGCGCGGCGCAGCCCAGCAAGGCGACTCCCAGGCCCAGCGCGAAATACACGCCAGCGGCAACGGGCGTGAACTGCACTTGTGGCTGCACGCCCGCGAAATAGCCGGCGCCCAGGTCGCCGCCGAAAAAGCGCAGGGCGACGGCGGCCATGGCATAGCCGCCAGCGATGCCCAACGCGGCGCCCACGATGCCCAGGCTGGCGCCTTCCAGCAGCACCTGGCGCAGCAGCGCGCCCCGCTCCATGCCCAGCACGCGCAGCAGCGCGAACTGGCCGCGGCGGCGGATGACGGACAGCGCCTGCGTGGAAAAGACGAGGAACGCCCCAGTAAACAGGGCGACGAGGGCGAGCACCGTCAGGTTGACCCGGTACGCGCGGCTCAGGTTATTGTTGCGGCTATTCTGGTTCTCGTCATTGGGCTGGCCCACCTGGAAGCGCCCCGGATACCGCGCCTCCAGCGCGCGAGACAGATCGGCCTGGAAGGCGTCGCGATTGACGCCCTGGCGCAGTTTCAAGTCGATGCGCGACAGCTTGCCCAGCTTGTTGAAGCGCCATTGCGCCGCGCCGATATCCATCACGGCGATGCGCTGGCCGGCGCGCGCGCGCTGCAGCGAACCGGCCACGCGCAGCGGCACCGTGCCCGTGCCCGATTGCAGCGCGACCTGGCCGCCTTCGGCCACAGCCAGCCAGCGCAAGGCGGCCGGCGATAAAAAGATGGCGTCGTCGGCCAGGGTGTCGAAAGGCTGGCCTTCGGCCGGCGCGCCTATCAGGTCGGGCGAGATGAAGCCGGCGCGGAAGACGTCGAGCGCCAGGATATGCAGCGGGCCGCCGTCCTTCTTGCCTGCCACCGCGGCCTGCAGTTCCAGCACGGGCGAAGCGACGGCCACGCCGTCGCGCTGCGCCAGCCACGGGTAGATGGCTTCGTCGAACAGCGCTTCGCGCCCGGCCACCTGCACGTCGGCTTGGCCGGACAGGCTTTTGACGGCCGTGGAAAATTCATTGAAGGCGGCCGCGTTGATCAGGTGGATGGCAAAGCCCAGCGACACGCCGATGGCGATGGCCAGAATGGCGACAAAGGCGCGCACGGGATGGGCGCGCCATTCGCCCAGCAGCAGCCAGCGCGACAGCAGGCGCGCACCCGCAGGATGTGCTGCCGGTGCACTCAATGCAGGCATTCGACGGCCAGGCGTTCGCCGGCGCGCCGCGCTTTCAGTTGCGCCGCATCGCGGGTCTTGTCACCGGCGCCGACGGCGTCCTGCGCCGTCCATTTCTGCTCCAGGCGCAGCTGGGCGCAGTGCTTCTCGTGCATTTCCTTCTGTTTGGCGGCCCGTTCGCGCGCCTGGTCTTCCAGGTTTTCGCGCTTCTTGCGCGCCGCTTCCATCTGGCTGGCCACGCGCTCCTGGCGCGTGGCAGCGCCCTTGTCGACGGCAGGAGGGGGCGTGGGGACTTCCATGATCTGCAGCTGGCCGCCCGCGCACGGCGTTGCGCTATAGCTGGTCTGGCCATCCTGCACGCATTTGTAGACGTCCTGCGCACCGGCGGAACCGGCCAGCATGGCCATGAGCAGCAGGGACGACGGCTTCACAATACCTTCCCTGGATTCATGATGTTTTGCGGGTCCAGCGCCTGCTTCACGGCGCGCATCAGCTGCAGTTCCAGCGGCGACTTGTAGCGGGCGAGATCCGCTTTTTTCAGCGCGCCGATGCCGTGTTCGGCCGATATCGAGCCGCCAAAGCCATGGACCTGGTCGTGCACGATGCGGTTGATGGCGTCCTGGTTGGCCAGGAAGTCGCGATCCGTCATGCCGGCGGGTGGCGCCACGTTGTAATGCAGGTTGCCGTCACCCAGATGGCCGAAGCACACGAGCTGGCAGCCGGGGAAGGCTGATTCAAGGGCCGCATCCGTGACGGAGATGAAGTCGGCGATGCGGGAAATCGGCAGCGAGATATCGTGCTTGATGTTCTTGCCCGCCTGCGCCTGCGCCAGCGGGATGTGTTCGCGCAGCTGCCACAGTCCCTCGGACTGCGCCACGGAACTGGCGACGACGGCGTCTTCGATCAATTCGTCTTCCAGGGCCGCGCCGATGCTCGCTTCCAGCAATTCCACAGCGTGCGCCTCGGACTGGCTGCTCGATAATTCGAGCAGCACATATTGCCCATGCGATTGCCCATGCGCTTCGGCGAAGGGGCGCGGCAGCTGCGGGAACTGCTCGGCCACCAGTTGCAGACAATACTGCGACATCAGTTCAAAACCCGTCAGGCTGGCGCCGCAATGGTCTTGCATCAGGCTTAACAAGCGCAAGGCGTGGGCGGGCGAGGGCATGGCGGCCAGCGCCGTGATGCAGGCTTTCGGCTGCGGATACAGTTTCATCACGGCGCCCGTGATCACGCCCAGGGTGCCCTCGGCGCCGATGTACAGGTCGCGCAAATCGTAGCCCGTATTATCCTTGCGCAGGCCGCGCAAGCCGCTCCAGATCTCGCCCTGCGGCGTGACCACTTCCAGGCCCAGGCACAGCTCGCGCGTGTTGCCGTAGCGCAGCACGGCCGTGCCGCCCGCGTTCGTCGCCAGATTTCCGCCGATGGTGCAACTGCCCTCGGCCGCCAGCGACAGGGGGAACAGGCAGCCGGCGGCGCTGGCCGCTTCCTGGATGGTTTGCAGGATGCAGCCCGCGTCCACCGTGATGGTGCGGTTGACGGGATCGAGCGCGCGGATGCTGTTCAGGCGCGCCAGCGACAGCACGATGGCCGTGCCCGCGTCGTCGGGGATGCTGCCCAGGACCAGGCCCGTATTGCCGCCCTGCGGCACGACGGGAACCTGCCATTGCGCGCAGGCGCGCAGGATGGCTGCCACTTGCTCCACCGTGGCGGGCCGCAGCACGGCCAGGGCCTTGCCCGTAAAACGGTCGCGCCAGTCGGTGAGGAAGGGCGCCGTGTCGGCATCCTGGGTGAGGACGTAGGTGTCGCCCAGCAGCTCTCGGCAGGCGGCGAGGAAATCGGCTTGGTCAGTCATAGGCTTGTCGCTCATTTCTTGATGCTCACTTTATTCACTTTTTCCAGCAGTTCCCTGGCCATGCGCTTGGCCGCCTTCTTATAAGGGCGCAGATACAGCACGGCGCAGACAAAATAGATGCAGACGATGGCCGCCTCGCCCCAGGCCATCAGGGCCGAAGTGGGGTTCGTGTCGCTGTAGCCGCGCACCACGCCCTCCGTAAAATACAGCAGGATCACCATCGACGACCATTGCAGGGTGTAGACGTCGCGCTTGATGACGCCGTACAGGGGAATGAGCAGGGGCGCCGCTTTCAGGGCCACCCAGGAGCCGTCCGGCTTCAGCGGCGCGACGACGGTTTCCCATGCCAGGCACCAGACGATCAGAGTGACCAGGCTGGCGATGGCGCCCCAGTGAAAATACTTGTGCAGAGCGCCGTGCATCAGGCGCCCGCCAGTTTCGCGGCGTTTTCCGCCAGGCGCCGGCCCAGGGCGATGGCCAGGCGCTTTTCATCGTCGCTCAAGGCCTTGTCGCCGTCGATGCCCGACCAGTGCGTGGCGCCGTAGGGCGAGCCGCCCGTGGACGTCGTCATCAGTTCGGCATGCGTGTAGGGCAGGCCCATGACCAGCATGCCGTGGTGGAAGAGGGGGATCATCATCGACAGCAGGGTCGATTCCTGGCCGCCGTGCAGGCTGCCCGTGGACGTGAACACGCAGGCGGGCTTGCCGGACAGGCTGCCGGCCAGCCAGTCGCTGGCCGTGCCATCCCAGAAGTACTTCATGGCGGCAGCCATGTTGCCGAAGCGCGTGGGCGAGCCCAGGGCCAGGCCCGCGCATTCCTGCAAGTCTTCCAGTTCCACGTAGGGCGCGCCGTCCAGCGGCACTTCGGGCGCCGTCGCTTCGCTGACGGTGGAGACGGCGGGCACGGTGCGCAGGCGCGCATCGCAGCCAGGCACGCTTTCCACTCCCTGGGCTATCAGCTCGGCCAACTGGCGCGTGGCGCCATGGCGTGAATAAAACAATACGAGAATAATCAGATTGGTTGGCTTCATCATTGGTATTATAGGGCGCTTTACAGCCTGATACGACTGCTGTCATGGCGCCGTTCTGATTTTGCACATGTTTTCAAAATATATACTCCCCATCTTTCATTACCTGTGGCGCGCCCTGAGCATGGGACTGGCCGTCGTGCGCGGCCTGACGTGGTCCGAAACGCGCGACCTGCTGCAGTTCGCGCGCCGCCGCGTGCGCGAGGAAAGCCTGCCGCAAGTGGCCGGCAGCCTGACGTTCGCCACCGTGTTCGCGCTGGTGCCGCTGCTGACCTTGGCACTGGCCATCTTCACCACTTTCCCCCTGTTTAATACCTTCCGCCACGCGCTGGAAGACTATTTCGTGCAAAGCGTGATGCCCAAGGGGATATCGAACACCATCCTCGACTACCTGACCACATTCGCCTCGAAGGCCACGCGCCTGTCGGCCATCGGCGCGGGCGCCCTGATCGTCACCTCGGTGGGCATGATGGGCTTGATCGAGCGCGTCTTCAACCGCATCTGGCGCGTGCGCCAGGAGCGCCGCTGGACCAAACGTTTACTTGTTTACTGGGCCATCGTCACCCTGGGGCCGCTGCTGGTGGGCGTGTCGCTGACGGTGACGTCGCGCGTCTTCATCGCTACCAGCGGCGTGGTGGGCGCCGTGCCCTTCCTCGGCACCGTGTTTTATACCCTGGTGTCGGTCGGCCTGACCATGCTGGCATTTACCCTGTTGTACATCGCCGTGCCGAACCGCGACGTGGACTGGCGCGACGCGGCCTGGGGCGGCTTGCTGGCGGCGCTGGCGTTCGAGGTGGCCAAGCGTGGCTTCGGCGAATTCATCCAGGAATTCCCCACCTATTCGCGCATCTATGGCGCGCTGGCCGCCTTGCCGCTGTTCCTCGTGTGGATTTACCTGAGCTGGATGATCACCCTCGTGGGCGCCTTGCTGGTGGCCGCCTTGCCCGTCGTGAAATACGAGCGCTGGTGGTACGAGGCAGCGCCGGGCAGCGAATTTGTCGACGCCGTCGCCATCCTGAAAGTGCTGCACCAGGCGTGCCACTGCGGCGATTCGGCCCTGGTGGGCGCGGCCGAGATCCGCCGCAGCACGCGCCTGGGCTTCGAGGAGATGGAAACCCTGCTCGACAAGATGGTGCAGCAGGGCTGGGTCGGACGAGTCAACGTGGAGGGCGCCGTGCGGGTGCAGTGGGGCAAGCGCGTGGCCGATAGTTCCGACCACTGGGTCTTGCTGGGCAACGTCAACCGCATCAGCCTGGCCGACGTCTACCGGCTCTTCGTTTTCGGCGGCATGCGCGTCAATTCCGGCTATCCGGCCGGCTCCACCAACGAGCGCGACATCAAGGCGGCGGAAGAAGCCGCAGCCCTGGCGGCGCAAGTGGAAAACGCCGTGGAGCAGGGGCTGGGATTGACTTTGGCGCAGCATTTCGGGGTCGTCAAATGCAACTGAGCGGCTCTTACTCTTAGTACACTACGGGCCGCAAGGCTGCCTGCAGCGCCACCTTGTTGAACGCTGCCGCATCCTGCGCCCGCACCACGCCCAGATAATATGTGTCCTCGCCGCCGTGCATGTTGACCAGGCGCAGCTGGTGCGGCGCCAGGTGGGCGGCGATGGCGGCCAGGCCCTCGGCCATCGCGTCGCCATCCTCGCGCTCTGGCCACGAAAAATCGCGCAGCGCGGGCAGCTCGATATGCTGGGCGATGCGCGGCACTTCATCGACGGCTTTCCAGTCCAGGGTGGTACCGTGGCCCAGCGTGTGGGAGGCCGTGGACCAGAGCAGGAAGAAACAGGCCGCTTCGGGCGAGTCGCCTTCGTATTCCTCTTCCGGATCGTCCTCCGCCAGCTCTTCGAGCGTGATGTCCACGCAGCGCGCGGCCAGGTCCGCATCGCCTTGCAAGAGCAGGGCGGCCATGGCGCGCAACTGCGCGCGGTCGGCCTTTGCCAGGATTTGCGCCGGCGTAAAGCTGCGGCGCTTGACGGATTTTTTCTTGCCCAGCCCCATGGCCTCGCTCAATTGCGCCGTGATGGCCGCCTTGAAGTTGTCCACGGTGTCGAACTGCTCCAGCAACTGGCCCGTGAAATCCATGCTCCAGGCCATGCCATCCTTGACCACATATAAAAAGTCGCTTTGCACGGCCACGCCGCGCAGATGGTGGGCCGGTGAGTACAAGGGCGTGAACGCCTGTTTTCCATCCAGGGTCAGCATGCAGGCCAGGCCTTGCGCATCGATGGCGAAGATCAGGTTCTTGCGCAGCTTGGGCGGCGACGAGGTGGTGGCGCAGTCGATGGCTTCGTACTGGCAGGGCGCCAGCAGCTCGCCCTGGCTATTGACCAGGCCAAACAGGAAGCGCCCGTCGATGCGCTGGCTGACGATGGCGATCTTCTTTTTCGTGCCGAAATCCTGCACGGAGCTGTAGGCGGGCGGCACCACCACCTTGCCCATCTTGTCGACCACGCCGTGCACATTGCGTTCGTCATCGTGCGTCTGGCGCTCGATGTCGATCAATCCATCTTCGCGCTGGCACATATTGTCCACCCTGTCGATGAGCAGCGCGCCATCGGGCAGGCGCAACAAGCGGCTGGCGCCGTCTGCATCGATCTGCTGCACCAGGTGGGGGCTGATCACATACAGGGCGCCGGGGGCGGGCGGCAGCACCACCGTGCCATTGAGGTCCAGCACGCCGTGCGCCTCGGGGGCGTCCGTCGTGGCAAAGGTGAGCCAGCCATCGTCCGCGTAGTAAGTGCCCAGGTCGACATAGCGCCGCGACAGGGGCACGATCCAGCGGCCATAGGGCGTGACCAGGCCGGTGACCTCCGGTTCGCCGGGGGCGCTCACTTCATAACACAACGCGTCTTCCTCCCAGCCCACCACTTCCAGGCCTTGCAGGAAGGGGACAGCGTCTGCATCGAGTTCCTCGACATCGGCCAGCTGCGCGACGGCCGTGACCGACCAGTAGCCAATGGCGGGCGATGCGGCGCCGGCGGCCAGCAGGGGTGCCAGCGCTTGCCGGTCGCCGCGTTGCAGGGCAAGGTGCAGGGCTTGCGCCTCGGCGCGCAGGGCGTCGAGCGCGGCGGCGTATTCCGGCGTGTCGATATCGTGCGCGATCAGCTGCACGCAGTCAAACACCAGCCACGCCTGGCCACCGGCCAGCAGGGCGCTGATGGCGCTGCGCGCGACGATGGACGCGGCGTCGCGCGGCCTGTCCATCAGGGCGCACAAGGCTTGCCAGCTGGCCTGCGCCTGCGCCATCGGCGCGGCCAGCACGCAGGCGCAGTCTTCGCCATCGCCATAGATGGGCCAGGCGACGGCTTGCGCCTCGGCGCCGATGAGCAGCTTGAACAGCATGGGGGTATCGAGCCGCCATTCGGCCAGGCCCGTGATGGCGTCGGTGTCGAAGCCGGTCTGGCTGGATAAAAAGGCGGTGCTGAACAGGGCTGCGGTATTGATCATGAATATGTATCTGAAAGTGAACGGGGTAGTCAGGGCGACGGCGGCATGACCCAGTGCGCGAGCGCGCCGCGATCGAGTCCCAGCTGCTTTGCCACGGCGGCCGCCTCGAAGGCCCACAAGCCGTAGTAGCCGCCCAGTCCCTGCGCGCGCAAATGGCCGTTGAACCAGTCTTCGCGCACCAGCGCGCCATGCCAGCTGGCCAGGTAGTGCTGCAGGTGCTCGAGCCGCTGCACGGGATCGTCCGCGTCGAGACAGTCGTACAGGGCGGTATAGGGCTCGGCGAAATACCATTCATCGACGGCGGGACGCTGCGGATCGATGAAGGACAGCAGCGCTTCATACACGCCATCTTCGCCATCGAAGGCCGTCTGCAGGGCGGCCAGACGCCTGGCCAGGTCGTGGCGGCCGAACAGCAGGGTCGCGCCCAGCAGCTGCAGGGTGCGCGCATAGTCCGTCAATTGTTCGAAATCGAAGGCGGGCATGGCGTCGTCATCGTAGGCCTTGGCCAGGGCCGCGCGCGCCGTTTCGCAGGCGGCGACGGCCGCTTCCAGCGCCGGCTCCACGTCGGGCAAGGGCAGGCCTGCCGTGTAGCGCAGCGAGAAGACCTGGTACGCCGTGCTGGCGGCCGCGCAGGCCCAGTAGGCCGCGTCGCCACCGTCGTTTTCCGCCTGTGCCTGCGCGCGGACATAGGCGGCCAGCAGGGCATCGAGGTAAGTCAGGTTGCGGCCAAAGTCGAACGCGGTGCCGAACGTCTCGGGCGGCACCTGGCGCGGCGCGTGGGGCCAGGGCGTGGACGAAGCCGGGCAGGTGGCGGCGCAATCGCGCTGGATGGCCCAGTCGGCGAAGATTTGCTGCATATACTGCGCCGTTTCGTCGTCGTGGACGATGGCGCCGACGCCCACAAAGGTCGTGCCCAGCAGGGTGTAGCCAGGGAAGCGGCTGCTCTCGTAGGCGATGGTGGTCACGCTCTGGATGGTCCTGCCGTCGCTCAGATCGCGCACGCGGAAGTACACGTCGTCCCAGCCGGCCAGCGATGACGCCGGCGGTTCATTCGGCAAGGTCGCCCAGCTGCCGTCCTCCTGCTCTTCATAGGCATCGAGCAGTGCATCGATGCCGCCGGGGCGGTCGATGCGGTTGTTTGCGTCGTATTGCAGGCCCAGTTCGGCCGCGAAGGCCGCCGCGTGGCGGCCCTCGAAGACCAGGTACTGGGAGCTCGTGGTGCCGACCAGCAGATCCGTGTGCTGGCCCGCCACGACGAGCGCCTGCGGCAGCCGGCACCATTGGTAGTACGGAATGCCGGCCATGGGGCCGCCTTCGTCCGCCAGCGGGTTGGTGAAGCGCAGCTGTTCCAGCCATGTATAGCGTTCGTGCCGCTCCGCTTCCGTGCCGCTGCCGCGGCCAGTCAATTCGTCAAACAGGGTATTCAGCAACATCATCCATCTATCCTAAAAAAACATGCACTCACGCTGCCTGCGCAAACGCAAACAGCGCGTCGAGCACGGCGTCCGGCTGCTCGGCCATCAATTCGTGCCCGCTGTCGACCTGCACCACCGTGCCATGCGCGATGGCAGACGTGAGCAGCTTGGTCGATTTGGGTGGCGTCATCATGTCGCGTGCGCCGAAAATGAATAAAGTGGGGCAGTGTACCGAAGCGGCGGCGATTTCTCCGTTCGCGTAGGCATTGCACGCATAAAAATCCGTGTGAAACACGTGATCGGGGTTGAGGGCGGCGATGCGCTGTTTCAAGCGCCGCGCGCCGCCCATGGCATAGAAGCCGGGGCCGGGAAACGACGGCTTTTGCGCGATCGACGAGTGCGACCAGATATTGACCATGTCAATGGCCGCCTGTTCGTCGTGCAGCGACGTTTCCAGCAGCGCGGGCGAGACCTTCATCGGGTAGGTGGAACCGAGCATGGCCAGGTGGCTGACGCGCTCCGGCGCCAGGAATGTCGCTTCCAGAGCGATCAATGAACCCATGCTGTGGCCGATCAGCATGGCCTTGGGCGCGCCGGCCGCGTCCAGCACGGCCAGTATCCAGCGCGCCAGTTCCTCGACGCTGGCTTTCGCCGCGCCGCCGCTGCGGCCATGGCCCGGCAAGTCGACGGCCAGCACGTTCCAGCCGTGATGGGCGAAATAGCGCGTCTGCAGGGCCCACACGGAATGGTCGTTCTGCGCGCCGTGGATGAAGACGGCCGTCGGCTGGCCCGGCTTGAAGGGTTTGCCGCCCGTGTAGCAGTAGGCGACGGTATTGTCGATGGTGAGCAGCATCTCATGCGCCTTTCTGCGACAGTTTCAGGCCGCGGGCCAGGTCTTCGATCAAGTCATCCGCGTCTTCCAGGCCGACGGACAAACGCATGGTGCCCTGCGTGATGCCCGCCTGCGCCAGTTGATCGTCGGGCACGCGGAAGTGCGTGGTGGAGGCGGGATGGATGACGAGCGATTTGGCGTCGCCCACGTTGGCCAGGTGCGAAAAGATCTTCAGGCTGTCGACGAAGCGCTGGCCGGCCGCGCGGTCGCCGCGCAGGCGGAAGGTGAACACGCCGCCCGCGCCTTTCGGCAGCAGCGTTTTCGCCAGTTCGTAATCGGGATGCGAGGGCAGTTCGGGGTAGGAGACGGATTCCACGGCCGGATTGGCCAGCAAAAAGTCGATGATCTTGCGCGTGTTGGCCACGTGGCGGTCCATGCGCAAGCCCAGGGTTTCGATGCCTTGCAAGATGGCGAAGGCATTGTGCGGGCTCATGACGGCGCCGAAATCGCGCAAGCCTTCGCGCCGCGCGCGCAGGGCGAACGGCGCCACCGTCGACTCTTCGGCGAAGACCATGCCGTGGAAGCCGTCATACGGTTCGCACAGTTCGGCGAAGCGGCCCGACTTGTCGTAGGCCGCCTGCCAGTCGAAGGTGCCGCCATCGACGAGCAGGCCGCCGATGGCCGTGCCATGGCCGCATAAAAACTTGGTGGCCGAGTGGAACACCAGGTCGGCGCCGTGCTCGAAGGGGCGCAGCAGATACGGCGTGGTAAACGTCGAATCGAGCATCAGCGGCAAGTGATGTTCGTGCGCCAGGGCGGCGATCCGGGGGATGTCCAGCACGTCGAGGCCGGGATTGCCCAGGGTTTCGGCGAAGAGTACTTTCGTATTCGGGCGGATGGCGGCGCGCCAGGCATCCGCGTCGCGCGGGTCGACAAAGGTCGTCTCGATGCCGAAGCGTTTCAAGGTATAGGCCAGCAGGTTGTGCGAGCCGCCGTACAGGGCGCGCGAGGCGACGATGTGCGAACCGGCGCCGGCGATGGTGGACAAGCCCAGGTGCATGGCGGCCTGGCCGCTGGCCGTGGCGAGGCCGGCCACGCCCCCTTCGAGTGCGGCGATGCGTTCTTCCAGCACGGCGTTGGTTGGATTCGAGATGCGCGAGTAGACGTGGCCGGCCCGCTCCATATTGAACAGCGAGGCCGCATGTTCCGAGCTCTTGAAGGCGAACGAAGAGGTGAAATGGATGGGCGTGGCGCGCGCGCCCGTCGCCGGGTCGGGCGCTGCGCCCGCATGCAGGGATAAAGTATCGAAACCGGGGTATTTCGGGCCGCTCATGGTGTCTCCGCCAAGTTTTATAGTGGCAAGATCGTAACCTGATTTGCAGCGGAGCAAAAGGGCTCCTGTGCAGGGCGCATGGCGCCGTGCTGGCGGGTGGCGCGTGTAACCTGCAGTGTAAAAAAAGTGACCGGCACGGTGCGGCGGTGGTAGGATATCGGATCAGCGATATTCGGGCTGTTTGACCTGTGCGCGTGCGCCGCGCCGCAGGGAAGGCGGCTACGTGCCAGCGAAATCCTGGGCTTCAGGCGAACTCTCATCGCATGTCCACCAAGAAAGATTTTATGCCCGCAATATCGTTCGACGGCGCCCTTGCCGTGCCCGGACCTTCTATCGTCGACGGCCTGTGCCACGCAGGCTGGCTCATGCAAGAGCATTTTATCTCCCCTGAACTGAGCCGCCAGCTGGCCGCCGAATGCGTGCAATCCATGCTCAGCGGCAAGATGAAGGGTGCCGGCGTGGGCAGCGGCCATGCACCGCTGCTGCAGCCGGACATCCGCGGCGACCATATCGAATGGCTGGAAACGGGCCGCTCAGCCGCTTGCGACCGCTACCTGGAACACATGGAAACGCTGCGCTGCATGCTCAACCGCGAGCTGTTCCTGGGACTGGACGAGTACGAAAGCCATTTCGCCCTGTACGCGCCGGGCGCCTTTTACCGGGCTCATCTGGACCGTTTCCGCGACGACGACAAGCGCACCGTGTCCGTCGTGCTGTACCTGAACGATGACTGGCTGCCCGAACACGGCGGCGCGCTGCGCCTGCACCCGCAGGGCGGCGAGCACATCGATATCGCGCCGCAGGCGGGGCGCATGGCGATGTTCATGTCGGGCGAGATGCTGCACGAAGTGTTGCCGACGGCGCGCGAGCGCCTGTCGATAGCCGGCTGGTTCCGCCGCAGGGCGTGAAAAACTACTGCGCGTCGCGGGGCACGGCCGGCGATGCTCACGGTACTCGCGTACCGCTGCGCTTCTCGGCCGCGCCGCGCATCCGCTCGCTACGTTTTTCTTGCCTGACAATCCCCCTCGATTTGATTGCGCGCAAGGCTGGATTTTTCCGCAGGCATAGGCTACAGTCGCAGTAAGGGCTAGAATAACTAAAATACCAATCACGCGGACAGGACGGCCAATATGAAAGTATCTGAAATTCTCCAAGTCAAGGGCAATATCCTCTACACGGTCACGCCTGACCAGCCCCTGCTTGACGCGGCCAATACCATGGCTGAAAAAGACATCGGTTCGCTGGTGGTCATGGAATTTGGCGACCTGGTCGGCATGCTGACCTTCCGCGAAGTGTTGAACGCGCTGCATGAAAACGCAGGCCAGATCGGCGGCGGCACCGTGCGCAAGCACATGGATGACCACCCGATCACCGTGACCCCGGATACGGAAGTCAATGAAGTGCGCCGCATCATGCTGGAAAAGCACGCGCGCTACCTGCCCGTCATGAATGCCAAGACCTTGCTGGGCGTCATTTCCTTCTACGACGTGGCGCGTGCCGTGCTCGAAGCGCAAAGCTTTGAAAACCAGATGCTCAAGGCGTACATCCGCGACTGGCCGGCCGAAACCACCGATTAAGCTTTGCTCCTGCAGTAAAAACAACGCCGGCACCGCCGGCGTTTTGCATGGACTCGTCACAGTGGCGCCTAGGCGGCGCCCTGCAGCGCCTCATTGTTCAGCCAGCTGCCCAGCGCCGTGGCCGTCATGGGGCGGGCGAACAGGAAACCTTGCGCCATCGGGCAGCCCAGCGCCTGCAGGATTTGCGCCTGTCGCTCGTCTTCCACGCCTTCGGCGATCACGGCCAGGCCCAGGTTGCGGCCCAGCTGGATGACCATCTCGGCGATGCTGCTGCCACGCGCCGATCCCGTGATTTCCGTCACAAACGCGCGGTCGATCTTCAGGCGGTCGACCTGCAGCCGCTGCAAATAGGATAGGGAAGAAAAACCCGTGCCGAAGTCATCGATGGCGATGCTCACGCCCGTCTGCTTGATCTGCCACAACATCTTGATCAATAAATCGGGCTCTTCCATGGCCATCGATTCCGTGATTTCCAGCTCGATGAACTCGGGCGGCGCCTGCGTCTCTTCCAGTGCCGCGCGCAGCATTTCCAGGAACAGCGGGTGGCGGAACTGCACTTGCGACACGTTGACGGACATGACGAAATTGCGGTGGCCCTGCTCGCGCAGCAGCACCAGTTCGCGGCAGGCTGTGCGCAGCACCCATTCACCGAGGTCGATGATGATGCCGGAATACTCGGCGATGGGGATGAAGCGGTCGGGCGAGATGAACTTGCCGTCCGGCGTCTGCCAGCGCAGCAGCGCTTCGGCGCCCACGGGGCGGCGCGTGGTCAGGTCGATCTGCGGTTGATACACGACAAACAGCTGGCCCTGGCTAAAGGCGGTGCGCAGCGCATGCATCATGCGCACGCGCTCGCGGATTTCGATACCCATGCTGCGCGAAAAATAGAAGTGGCCGGCGCGCTGCTGGCTTTTCGCCCGTTTCAGGGCGATGTCGGCATCCTTCAGCGCATCGGCGCCCGTGCCCGCATGTTCGCCCAGCCGCACCAGGCCCAGGGTGGCGGACAATTGCACGTCCTGGCCATCGATGCTGAACGGCGCCTGGAACAGGGCCAGGATATTGGCCGGGTTGACTTGCGACGAGTCGCCCAGCACGCAGAAAATGTCGCCGCCCAGGCGCGCCACCGTCAGTTGCGGTCCCAGCTGGGTTTGCAGGCGTCCTGCCACGGCCACCAGCAGCATGTCGCCGAACTGGTGCCCCAGCGCGTCGTTGGTCTCGGCAAAATGGTCGAGATCGACCAGCGACAGGGTGGCGTCGTCGCGCGCGGGACCGGCCAGGGCGGCGTCGAGGATTTCGACCAGGCGCGTGCGGTTCGGCAGCTTCGACAATTGGTCATAGAAGGCGGCATTGTGCAGGTGCGACACGAGTTCCACGTTGTCCAGGCCCACGGCGACATTGCTGCAGAATACTTCCAGCAGGCTTTCATCGATGGCGGAAAGGGGGCGTGGCAGCACCAGGTAGGCGGCCGCATCGCGGCTGGCCTTGCCCGCGAAATACAGCGTGGCGTAGTCGTGCGCGTACACATTGCGCCGCTGCGCCAAGGTATGTTCGATGGCGGCCATCACGCGGGGGTTTTGCAGGCCGCACAGGGCGCTGTGCGGCAAGCTGGAAAAGCTGCCCGTGCAGGCCGAGACGAGCAGCTCCTTGCTGCCATTGTCCTGCAAATCCTGCACGCACAGCACGCCGTCGGCGCGGATGCCCAGCAGGTCGGCGATCTGCGCCAGCACGCCGGCCGAGAAATTCTGCACGCCATGCAGCGCCATCAGTTGCGTGCTGGCGTGGACGATACGGTCCAGGCCGCGCCGGCTGCTGCTGATCGAACGGATCTGCTCGTACGAACGGATGGCCGCCGTCACCGTCGTAAACAGCTTGATGCGCGTCAGTTCGGACTTGGTCTTGTAGTCGTTGATGTCGAAATCGCGGATGGCGTCGATTTCCGGCGCATAGCCGGGCTGGCCCGTGCGCAGGATGATGCGCACGTCCGTCATTTTCAGGGTTTCGCGGATGTAGCGCACCAGGTGCAGGCCCGCGTCATCCTGCTCCATCACCACGTCGAGCAGGATGACGGCGATGTCGTCTTCATGCTTGAGCAGCTCGCGCGCCTGGCCGGCCGAGTAAGCATGCACGAATTCCAGGGGGCGGTGCTGCATTTCCAGGTTGCCCAGGGCGAAGGTGGTGGTGGAGTGAACGTCTTCATCGTCGTCGATGATCATCACCCGCCAGACGCTGCGCGGTGCGACGGCCAGCGGCGCCGCTGGTTGCTCATCGAGGAATACCAGGTCGTCGTGATCGTCCTTGTTGGCGTCAAGGGGGATGATCGGTGCGGGCATGTATAGCTTCTCCAAGATGACTCAGTACGGAATGTGAGCACATCAGAAATGCCCATGGCGTTGTTGCACCGCCTCGCCGTACTTGCGTACTGTCTTCGGCGGCGCGCCTAGCCCTGGCCATTTCTGATGCACTCAGGGCGCATCGAAAAAGCAGCACTCAAGTGTCTCCGAGGCTCGCCCATTTTCTGATCGCCCATCATCCAAGTATATAGCTATTTAACAAGCAAAATGTTTTTTTAAATCTATTCTGTGGAGCAATATTTCTTGTATTGCATGATTGCAACTCATATTTGGTGTTTTTTATATGAAAAAAATACACGGGATTTAAAAATGGCGATTTTGGCGGGGCAATATCGGGGCTTGCCGCGGCATTAGCGGCATGGCATGCCCCGCAGGCTGGTAGAATTAGGTTTTCCAGTCCTCACACTTCCTACTATGTCCGGCAATTCTTTTGGCAAGCTGTTTACTGTTACCACTTTCGGCGAATCGCATGGTCCGGCCATCGGCTGCGTGATCGATGGCTGCCCTCCAGGCCTGGTCCTGTCGGAAGCCGATATCCAGCCCGAACTGGACCGCCGCAAGCCGGGCACCTCGCGCCACGTGACGCAGCGCCAGGAATCCGATACGGTGGAAATCCTCTCCGGCGTGTACCAGGGTGTGACGACGGGGACGCCCATCGCGCTGCTGATCCGCAATGAAGACCAGCGCAGCAAGGATTACGGCAACATCGCGGAAAGTTTCCGCCCCGGCCACGCCGACTATACCTACTGGCATAAATACGGCGTGCGCGATCCGCGCGGCGGCGGACGCTCGTCGGCGCGCCTGACGGCGCCCGTCGTGGGCGCGGCGGCGATCGCCAAGAAATGGCTGCTGCAGCAGTACGGCACCACGTTCAAGGGCTGCATGAGCCAGCTGGGCGACATCGCCGTGCCGTTCCAGTCGTGGGAGCACGTGCATGCGAACCCGTTCTTTGCCGCCAGCGGCGACGCGGACCTGATCGCGCGCATGGAAGAGGCCATGGACCAGTTGCGCCGCGACGGCGATTCCATCGGCGCGCGCATCGACGTGATCGCGCAAAACGTGCCGGTGGGACTGGGCCAGCCCATCTACGACAAGCTCGACGCCGACATCGCCTACGCCATGATGGGCATCAATGCCGTCAAGGGCGTGGAAATCGGCGCCGGTTTCGATTCGGTGGCGCAAAAGGGTTCCGAGCATGGCGACGAGCTGACGCCGGAAGGCTTTATCGGCAATAACGCCGGCGGCGTACTGGGCGGCATCTCGACGGGGCAGGATATCAGCGTGTCGATCGCCATCAAGCCGACGTCGTCGATCCGCACGCCGCGCCGTTCGATCGATAAAGAGGGCAATCCCGTGATGGTGGAAACGTTCGGCCGCCACGACCCGTGCGTGGGCATCCGCGCCACGCCGATCGCCGAAGCCATGCTGGCGCTGGTGCTGATCGACCACGCCCTGATGCACCGCGCGCAGTGCGGCGATGTGTCGGTATCGACGCCGAAGTTGAAATAATGGACTCTTACCGGATTGGCGTGGCCGCGCCACGTCAATCCGGTAGCAAGCGCCTCAAGCCACTTTATTTGCCACCAATTCCAATTGGTGCCGCATCTCCACCGACTGCACCAATAACGCCCGGATATCGTTGATCAGGTTGAATTCCGTCTGGTTCAATTGAATCGGCGGGAAGCTGTCGTCCCAGTCGCCATATAAAAAGCCCGTGGGGTGGCCGTTGGCCGACAGCGGCAGCACGACGAAGCTGCGCGCTTCCGACAGCGTGGCCTTCCACCATTGCGGCAGCTTGGCGGCGAATTTCGGGTCGCGCGCGTTGTCGATGAAGATCACGCGGTCGCTATTGAGGGCCGCATGGAAGACGTTTGGCTCATACGCGTCGCCAAATACCATCAGATCCTGCAGGTCGGCCATGCCTTCGCCCATGCTGATGCGCGCCGAATACAGATGATCCCTGTGGTTGCGCACGAACGCCACCGAGCGTGAAAAATCAAAACCCTGGTGCAGCGTTTCGAGGGCCATCGACACCATCTGGCCCGGACTGGCGCTGCCGATGGCGCCGCGCAGGTCGGCCAGGCCGCCGATCAGCACGCGGTTGCCTTCGGCGCGCATGCGCGTCGATGCCAGCTGGCGCGCGCGCCGTTCGGCCGGTTTCGACAGGGGGGCGATCGACAGGTCGGCCGCCGCCATGGCTTTCGCCTTGTCGACCGCCGCCACCAGGTCGGTGGCGGTGATGCCCAGGGTGCCCGCGTAGTCGTCGATCAGTGCATGCACCTGCGCCGCGCCGGCCGCGTCGTCATGCCACAGCGAGTCGGCGCAGCGCGCCGCCATGGTCGACAAGCCTGCCATCCAGTCGGCGCCGCTGACGGGCGAGTCGTCCGGCGACGGTTCCATCGGGCGCATGCCGTTGATCAGATGCTGCGGCAAGCCCCAGTGGGCGGCCGTGGCATAGCCCACCTCCGGCAGCGACAGGCCGAGGATTTCGCGCGCGGCGGCGGCCTCGTTGCCGGGGCCCGCGTGCGCCTGCATGCGCGCCCAGAAATCCGTCATATAGAACGTTACCATCATGCGGCCCAGGGTGTGCAGCATCGAGCAGACGACGGCCTGCTCCGCCTGCAGGCTGCCGGCGCTGGTGGCCACCTGCTGCGCCACCATCCCGGCCAGCACGGCCTTTTCCATTTCCACGTGGGCGCTGACGGAGTCGGGCGAGGCCTGTGACAGCTCCTCGATCAGTTTCAGGCCCAGCGCCAGGTGGCCGATGGCGTCGATGCCCAGCACCAGCACGGCCTTCGACACCGTGTTGACGCGCTGGCCGAAGGCCGAATACATGCCGCTGTTGGCCAGCCTGAGCACCTTGTGCGTGAGGACAGGGTCGGACAACACCGTTTGCGTGATGTCGAATTCGTGGTCATCCTCGCCGCGCATGGCGCCCAGGATGGCGCTGATGGCTTTGGCGAAGCCGGGCATGTCGCCCTGCTGGCGCGTGCGCGCCCACAGCAGGTCCAGGGTGTTTTTGCCGAGCTGTGTCGGCGCCGTGAAATGACCTGGATTCATTGCACCCCTCCGCGCGGTTCATTGGCAGACGGCACAGGCACCAGCGCCGCATAGGTTTTGTCGCTCAAGGCCGATAGCGCGGCGTGGGCCGGCATCGGTTTGCCCGTCAGGTAGCCTTGCACATACTGGCAGCCGCGCGACTCAATGAAGTGCATCTGCTCCTCGGTTTCCACGCCCTCGGCCACCACGGACAGGTTCAAATGCTTGGCCAGGTCGAGAATGGTGTTGCAGATGGCCGCATCCTTGCTCGATTCGGGCAAGTCCTTGATGAAGGTGCGGTCGATCTTCAGCACGGAAATCGGGAAGCGCTTCAGATACGCGAGCGAGGAGTAGCCGGTGCCGAAATCGTCGATGGCGATGCGCGCGCGGCGCTCCGTCATCTTGACGAGGATGGTTTCCGCATGCACGGGATCGATCATCAGGGTGCCTTCCGTGATTTCCAGCACCAAGTGTTCGCCGGAGAGTCCCGAAAACGCGATGGCGTCATCGAGCACGTCGAGGAATTTGTCGTTGCGGAACTGGCGCGGGCTGATGTTGACGGAGATGTACAGCGGCCGCCTGGCCACTTCCTGGAACTGCTTGAGCTGCACGCAGGCCGCCTTCAGCGCCCAGGCGCCCAGCAGGTTGATCAGGCCATTGGCTTCGGCAATCGGGATGAAGCGCACGGGCGGCACCAGGCCCAGGGTCGGGTGCTTCCAGCGCATCAGGGTTTCGAAGCCCTGGATCTGCCGCGTGTGCGCATCGACGATGGGCTGGTAAAAGAGTAAAAACTCGCCTTCGCGCACGGCGTGGAACATGGCCGCTTCCAGCGAAATATCGTGTTCCGACGGGCCGTTCAAACGCGGGCTGTAGACCAGGCAGCGGGCCTTGCCCGTTTCCTTGGCGCGCGACATGGCCGCATCGGCCAGCGCCACCAGGCGCACCTCATCTTCCGCGTGCAGCGGATAGATCGCCACGCCGACGGACGCGCCCACGTAGATCGTGTGGCCATCGACTTCGAACGGCGCCTGCAGGGTGGCCAGCAGGCGGCCTGTCACCAGCTTGATCTGCGCGTCGGTGGCGCTGCCGGGCAGCACGGCGACGAATTCATCGCCGCCCACGCGCGCCAGGGTGTCGCTGTCGCGCAGGGTCTTGCGCAGGCGCGCCGCGGCCAGGCGCAGCACGGCGTCGCCGACCGGGTGGCCCAGGCCATCGTTGACCTTTTTAAAGCCATCGAGGCCGATGGTGGCGACGGAAAAACCCTGGCCCGAACGGGCGGCTTGGGCGATCACCATGCGGATGCGGTCCGACAGCAGCAAGCGGTTCGGCAAGCCCGTGAGCGCATCGTGCGTGGCCATGTGGCGCAGCCGTTCTTCCGTATTGTGCTGGGCCGACGTGTCGCGTCCGACCACCAGCAATTCGGCGATGCCGGCCGCGTTCATATATGAGGACAGGCGCAGTTCGAACCAGATTTCCTGGTCCGGGGTTTGCAGGCGCACTTCCAGGCGACCCGGTTCTTCCAGGGCGTCTTCCAGCGCCGCTTGCAGGGCCGCGCGCGACGCTTCGGTGGCCAGCGGCAGCAGCAAATGGCCGGACAGACCCGAGGGTGCGCCAAACAGGGTGGCCGCGCGCCTGCTGGCGAACAGGATCAGGCCGTCCGTATTGAGCCGGAACACGACGTCGCCTGCCTCTTCCATGAGGTTGTCCAACTCGTGGCGGGCCTCGCGGTGGGCGGCGGATGGGGTACTGGAAAACATCGTGCTGGCTTTTACCTTTTTGTTATCAGTGCCGGCGCTCGCTGCAGGGCAGGGCGCCAACGGAAAGAGTGCATCGTGCGTGACGGGTGCCATAGGGGCCGGAAGGGCGGCTATCGGAACGCGATCCACACGAAATGTATCATTGAAAAGCACCCGATTACATGAAATAGAGCAACATTGCTTCAGGTTTTGTAAATATTCCTGCCTTGTATGAAAAAAATCATGCCGCGCGACCTGCGCAGGCATTTTCATTCCACATGGAAACATTTATCTGCGCTTGCTTCCACTGGCGCGCTTGCCCCGCCATGCGCTTTGCGCTAGTCTGGCTGGCAGACGGTGTTGACGGTGCGCCAGCGACGGCAAGGGCGCCATGATAACAAATCGGAGGTGACGCCCATGAATGCCTTTGACACGCATGAAGTTTTCAACCAGGCCACGCCGTTTGAAAACGTCAATCTGTTCGCCTGCGACCCGGCGCTGATCGAGGCGCTGTTGCGCGAGGGCGGCGGCGCGGCGCTGCAGGAGCTCGACGCGCTGGGCGACAGGCTGGGCCGCGCCGAGACGTATGCGCTGGCGCGCCTGGCCAATCTCCACACGCCCGAGCTGCAGCAGTTCGACCGGGCCGGGCGCCGCATCGACGAGGTGCTGTTCCATCCTGCCTGGCATGAGCTGATGGCCATCCTCGTCGGCGCGGGCGCGCACGCGTCGCCCTGGGCGTCGCCCGGCCCCGGTGCCCAGGTGGCACGCGCGGCGGCCTATCTATTAGTGGGGCAGGTGGAAAACGGCACGCAGTGTCCCGTGACGATGACGTATGCCTCGGTGCCGGCCTTGCGCCAGGCGTTGAACCTGCCGCAGATCGCGCAGCGCTGGCTGCCGAAAATCCTCTCGCGCGACTACGATCCCCGCTCCCTGCCGGTGGAGCAGAAACGCGGCGCCCTGGTCGGCATGGGCATGACGGAAAAGCAGGGTGGTTCCGACGTGCGCAGCAACACCACGCGCGCCGTGCCCGTGCCGCCGGACGAGGCGCAAGCCCTGTTCGGCGCCGAGGCGGGCGACGCCTGGCGCATCGTCGGCCACAAATGGTTTTTCTCGGCGCCCCAGTGCGACGCGCATCTGATCCTGGCGCAGGCGGACGAGGGGGGATTGTCGTGCTTTTTCCTGCCCCGCTACCTGCCCGACGGCAGCCGCAACGCCATCCGCGTGCAGCGCCTGAAGGATAAGCTGGGCAATCGCTCGAACGCCTCGTCGGAAGTGGAATTCACGAATGCCTACGGCTGGCTGGTGGGACAGGCGGGGCGGGGCATTCCCACCATCCTGGAAATGGCCAGCCACACGCGCCTCGATTGCGTGCTGGGCAGTACCGGCATCATGCGCGCCGCCTTGACGCAGGCGCTGCACCATGCGCGCCAGCGGGCCGTGTTCGGCAAGCCGCTGGCCGAGCAGCCCCTGATGCAAAACGTGCTGGCCGACCTGGCGCTCGAATCCGAGGCCGCCACGGCCTTCGCGCTGCGCCTGGCCCGCTGTTTCGATGAAAAGGACGAGCCAGGGCAAGCGCTGCTGGCGCGCGTGCTCACGCCGGCCGGCAAGTACTGGATCTGCAAGCGCGGGCCAGGCTTCGGCTTCGAGGCCATGGAGGTGCTGGGCGGCACCGGCTATGTGGAAGACGCGCCGCTGGCGCGCCTGTACCGCGAACTGCCCGTCAATTCGATCTGGGAAGGTTCGGGCAACGTCATGTGTCTCGACGTCTTGCGCGCCTTCGGCAAGTCGCCGGCCGCGCGCGACGCCTTGGCGGCCGAGCTGGCGCTGGCCGGCGATGACGATGCCATGTTCGCCAACTATCGGGCGCGCCTGCTGGCCGACCTGGACGGACCGCAAACGGACGAGTTTGGCGCCCGGCACTTATCCGAACGCATCGTGCTGGCCGTGCAGGCGGCCTTGTTGCTGCGCCATGCGCCACCGTTTGTCGCGCAGGCATTCCTGCACTCGCGCCTGGCGCAGGCGCCGGGCGGGGCGTACGGGCGCTTGCCGGCAGGCACCGATTGCGCGGCCATCCTGGCGCGCGCCTTGCGCGAGTACTGAGTTCGCGCCAGCCTGGGCACGCAATTATTTCGAAAATTCCGGCCACAGGGGGGCTGGGGGCTGGGATAATGCTGCAATCCATCATTTTATCGATACACAGCGCGCCTGCGGCGATGCTTGCCGCCGCGCCAGAGAGCAGAGAAAGAAAAACAAGATGAAACAAGATCCACGCTTCCCGAATTTGTTCATTACCGATCACCCATTGATCCAGCACAAACTGAGCCACATGCGCGAACACGACACGTCGACGCGCACCTTCCGTGAATTGCTCAAGGAAATCACCTTGCTGATGGGCTATGAAATCACGCGCGACCTGCCGCTGACCACGCGCGAAATCAAGACCCCGCTCGTCACCATCGACGCGCCCGTCATTGCAGGCAAGAAACTGGCCATCGTGCCCATCCTGCGCGCCGGCATCGGCATGAGCGATGGCCTGCTGAACCTGGTGCCATCGGCGCGCGTGGGCCACATCGGCGTGTACCGCGACCCGGCCACGCACATGCCCGTGGAATATCTGGTGCGCCTGCCGGACTTGAACGAGCGTACTTTCATCCTGTGCGACCCGATGGTGGCGACCGGCAATTCGGCCGTGTACGCCGTCGACGTGCTGAAAAAGCGCGGCGTGACGGACGAACAGATCATCTTCCTGGCCCTGGTTGCCGCACCGGAAGGCGTGACCGTGTTCCAGAACGCGCATCCGAACGTCAAGATGTTCTGCGCCGCGCTCGATTCGCACCTGGATGACCACGCTTACATCGTGCCGGGCCTGGGCGACGCCGGCGACCGCATCTTCGGCACCAAGTAAGCCACTCAGGCGAGTATTGCGATGGCAACCTTGATCGACCCGGATTTTCGCGCGCGTTTGCGCGCCCTGAACGAAAAATATGCGGCCGGCATCCCGGCCCTGATGCTGGCGATCACGCAGGCAAGCGGCCGCTGCGACAGCGAAGGCCCCCGTCTGGAGCCGTTGACGCAGCTGCACCGCGCGCTGCACGCGGTGGCCGGTTCGGCTGCCACCTTCGGCTTTGCCGCGCTGGGCCAGGAGTGCCGCCGCATCGAACAGCTGGTACGCGCCATGCTCAATGCCCCTGAGCTGGCGGTGGCGGATTGGCCCGCCGTGCAGGCACAGGTGGCGGCGCTGCTGGACTGGGCCGCGCGCGATGTGGGCGCCACCCATTTCAGCGTGTGAGCGACAGCGCTATAGAGATGTGGTTGCAATGATTCATTTGATGCAACGCAAAGCACCCGCGTCGCAGATTAGGATATAGTGTCTCCATGCCGCTGGTACAGGGCGCCGCAAGACGGGGATTTGGCTATTAAAGTAGTGTTCGCAAGTTTATTTTGCGAAAGAATGGTTTTTCTCAGTTTTGTTGGTATAATTGGGCATCGTTGGATTCGAGGTAGTAGTGCAGTTTGTCTGTCATTTCTTTCTTGCTTCAAACGATATAACGGGCGCAAGCCCAACTTAACTGAAATAGGAAATTGTAATGGCAACTGGCATCGTAAAATGGTTCAATGATTCGAAGGGTTTCGGCTTTATTACCCCTGACGAAGGCGGCGAAGATCTGTTCGCTCACTTCTCGGCTATCCAGTCGAACGGCTTCAAGTCCCTGCAAGAGAACCAACGCGTTTCTTTTGAAGTGACCGCTGGCCCTAAAGGCAAGCAAGCTTCGAACATTCAGCCAATCTAATACGCTGGATCAAACGAAATAAAGAAATCCTCGGTCTCCGAGGATTTTTTTTCGCCTGAATTTCTGTGAGGCACCGGTTTTGCGTGGGCTACGTGGCTCTTTTGGCATGCTTCGCGTCACCGCGTAGGTCGGCTTACGCTGCGCTAAGCCGATCTACGCCTATGCCGAGCTACAGCGACCTACACAAACCTATGCTCAGCCGCGTTCTTCCAGTCCAGCCGGCAGTGACTAGATTGCCCTTTCGCGCCAGTAGTCAGGCTGTGAGTACGAGTGCCTTAAAAAATCCACGAACGCCCGTATGCGCAGCGGCAAGTGGCGGCGCTGGGCGAACACGGCGTAAATGTCATTGCCTGGCGCGGCGAACTGGTCCAGCACCGTCACCAGCTGGCCCGAAGCGATTTCCGCGCCCACTTCCCACATCGAGCGCCAGGCCAGGCCCTTGCCGGCCAGGGCCCAGTCGTGCAGCACTTCGCCATCGTTGCAAACCATATTGCCGGCCACCTTTAAAATCACGTTCTTGCCGTTTTCGCGGAAGGTCCAGCCTCGCTGGCTGCCTTCGCTGCTGATCGCCAGGCAATTGTGCTTTGTCAAGTCGGCCGGGATGCGCGGCGTGCCGGCCCGTTTCAGGTAGGCGGGCGAGCCGACCAGCACGCGCTGGTTGTCCGCCAGCTTGGTGCTCACCAGAGACGAATCGGACAGGCTGGCGATGCGGATGGCCACGTCGATGCCTTCGCCGATCAGGTCGACGAGGCGGTCGTTCAGGTTCAGCGACACCGTCACGTCGCGGTGCTCGGCCACGAACGAGGGGATCAGGGGCGCCACGTGCTGACGGCCGAAACCGGCCGGCGCGGAAATGAGCAAATGGCCGCTGGCCTTCACGCTGCGCTCGGCCACGGCCGCTTCCGCCTCTTCCAGTTCGCCCAGAATGCGCTGGCAATCTTCCAGGAAGGCGGCGCCTTCATTCGTCAAGGCCAGCTTGCGCGTCGTGCGCTGCAGTAATTTGACGCCCAGGCGCTGCTCCAGCGCATCGAGGCGGCGGCCGATCATGGCCGGGGCGATCCCCTCCGCGCGCGCGGCGGCCGACAGGCTGCCCTTGGCGACGACTTCCACGAAAGTTGATATTTGTCTGAACTGGCCCATGTTGTGCTCCCGCAATGCCATCACTTGTGATAAAAACGCATAGATGAAGTGATTTTTAATCTCGTTTCCATGCCTTATAGTGCAATACTATAGAACAAACGAGCCGTCTGGCAGAGTGTTTTTGCGCCTCTGTCCGGCTTGCCAGCGCAGTCGTTCCGCTTATACTTGGATCACCAGATTACCTTTGCTTATATTTACTAAAAACCGGAGAACTTCATGACGCAGAACACGATCGCCCTTCCCGAAGGCATGCAAATTACGGGGGAAATCAAGCCCGGCTACGAACAGATCTTGACGCCCGCAGCGCTGGCGCTGGTGGCCAAACTGACGCGCGCCTTCGAGCCGCGCCGCCAGGAATTGCTTGCCGTGCGCGTGGAACGGGCCAAGCGCCTCGACGCGGGCGAGCGTCCTGATTTCCTGCCAGAAACTGCACATATCCGTGACGGCGACTGGAAGATCGCGCCGATCCCGAAGGCCCTGGAATGCCGCCGCGTGGAAATCACCGGTCCCGTCGAGCGCAAGATGGTCATCAACGCCTTCAACTCCGGCGCGGACAGCTACATGACGGACTTCGAAGACTCGAACACGCCGAACTGGGACAACCAGCTGACGGGCCAGATCAATATGTTCGACGCCGTGCGCAAGACGATTTCGCTGGAGCAAAATGGCAAGTCGTACAAGCTGAACGACAAGATCGCGACACTCGTCGTGCGTCCACGCGGCTGGCACCTCGATGAAAAGCACGTGCTGGTCGACGGCAAGCGTATTTCCGGCGGTATTTTCGATTTCGCCCTGTTCATGTTCCATAACGCCAAGGAACAGCTGGCACGTGGCGCCGGCCCGTATTTCTACCTGCCGAAGATGGAATCGCACCTGGAAGCGCGCCTGTGGAACGATATCTTCGTCATGACGCAAAACGAATTGGGCTTGCCACAAGGCACGATCAAGGCGACGGTCCTGATCGAAACCATTCTGGCGGCATTTGAAATGGATGAAATCCTGTACGAACTGAAAGAACACAGCTCCGGCCTGAACGCGGGCCGCTGGGATTACATCTTCTCGTGTATCAAGAAATTCAAGCTGGACAAGGATTTCTGCCTGGCCGACCGCGCGAAAGTCACGATGACGGCGCCGTTCATGCGCGCCTACGCCTTGCTGCTGCTGAAAACCTGCCATAAACGCGGTGCGCCAGCCATTGGCGGCATGGCGGCCTTGATCCCGATCAAGAACGATCCGGAAAAGAACGACATCGCCATGGGTGGCGTGCGCAACGACAAGGCGCGCGACGCCACCGACGGCTACGACGGCGGCTGGGTTGCCCATCCGGGCCTGGTCGAGCTGGCCATGGGCGAGTTCACCAAAGTGCTGGGAGACAAGCCGAATCAGATCGAGAAACAGCGTCCCGACATCGACGTGACAGCATCGGATCTGCTGAACTTCCAGCCGGAAGCGCCGATCACGGAAGCGGGCTTGCGCTACAACATCAACGTGGGCATCCATTACCTGGGCAGCTGGCTGGCCGGCAACGGTTGCGTACCTATTCACAACCTGATGGAAGACGCGGCCACGGCCGAGATCAGCCGCTCGCAAGTGTGGCAGTGGATTCGTTCCAGCAAGGGCGTGCTGGAAGACGGCCGCAAGGTGACGGCCGAGATGGTGCGCGCCATGATCCCGGAAGAGCTGGCCAAGGTGCAGCGCGATGCGCCAGGCGGCAATGGCCCGACCTATGTGCGCGCCGGCCAGATTTTCGAGGAAATGTCGACGTCGGAATCGTTCGCCGAGTTCCTGACCTTGCCGCTGTACGAAGAAATCTGATCCTGGTCAAATAGATCAAAAAAAAATCCCGGCGGTGCATACAAGCATCGGCCGGGATTTTTTTTTGGGTGGAAGGGTGGACTTAAAAGCTGTTTTTCCACATCCGTAGCGCGGCGAACGCTTCCACGGGCGAGGCGTCCGCCGTCAGCTTGCCTTCCACTTTCAGGCTGGTCAGAATCGCCGGTTCGCGGTAGCGCAGGAAGGGGTTCGTGGCCTTTTCCAGGGCAATGGTCGACGGCACGGTCGACAAACCCTGCTGGCGCTTTTCCGTGTCGATGGCGATGCGTTCCTGCAAGGCCTGATTGCCTGGCTCGACGGCGTTGGCGAAGCGCAGATTGGACAAGGTGTACTCATGCGCGCAAAATACCTCGGTATCGCCGGGCAAAGCGGCCAGCTTGCCCAGCGAGTCGGCCATCTGGCCCGGCGTGCCTTCGAACAGGCGGCCGCAGCCGCCCGCAAACAAGGTGTCGCCGGAAAACAGCCACGGCGCGCCGTTGCGCTCGTCGCGCTGGCGCACGTAGGCGATATGCCCCTTCGTATGGCCGGGCACGTCGATGACGGTCAGTTGCAAGCCCAGTTCGGGCACGTAGGCGACATCGCCTTCGGCAAGCGGTTCCGTGATGGCTGTGATAGCCTCATTGCGCGGGCCGAAGACGGGCACGGCGAAATGCTGCAACAATTCAGGCACGCCACCCGTGTGGTCGGCGTGGTGATGCGTGAGTAAAATGGCGGACAAGGTCAACTGATGGGCTTGCAGCGCATCGAGGATGACCGTCGCATCGCCGGGGTCGACCACGGCGGCGTGACGGCCGTCATGGATCAGCCACAGGTAATTGTCGGCAAAGGCAGGCACGGCAAGTACCGATAAAGCGTGTTCAGGGGAATATGTCATGAGCAAGAGAGAAAACTGAATGGACAGTGCGGCATCCGAAAAATCCATTATAGCGCTTGACGGCTGGCTGCAGACGCCCGCCGGTCTGTACGTGCGCGCCTGGGAACAGCAATGCCTCGACAGCCTGACCGTCGACATCTTCGGTTTTAACGCCGTGCAGATCGGCTTGCCCCAGATCGACGCGCTGGCGGCCAGCCGCATGCCGAACAAATGGCTGCTCGATGCGCGCCTGCCGTCGCGCCCGCCGCAGGAAAGCCGTTTGACCCTCGTGTCGGCCTTCGACGAGCTGCCGTTCGACTCGCAAAGCCTGGACCTGGTGGTCTTGCCGCACGTACTCGAATTTGCCGCCGAGCCGCACCAGGTCTTGCGCGAAGTCGAACGCGTGCTGATCCCGGAAGGGCGCGTGATCGTCTGCGGCTTCAATCCGGCCAGCCTGTGGGGCATGCGCCAGGGCCTGGGACGGGTCACGGGCCGTCATTATCTGCCGCAAGCCGGCGAACTGATCTCTATGCCGCGCATGAAAGACTGGTTAAAATTGCTGAACATGGGCGTCAGCCAAAGTCACTTCGGCTGCTACGCGCCTGCCTGCAAGACAGAAAAATGGCTGCGCCGCAACGCCTTCATGGACAAGGCCGGCGCGCGCTGGTGGCCATATCTGGGCGCAGTGTATATAGTGCAGGCGATCAAGCGCGTCAAAGGGATGCGCTTGATCGGTCCGGCGTGGACCAAGAAACCGGCGACGGCGCCCGCAGGCGCACCGGTCACGAATAAAAGGCGGGAACAGCAAGATGGATAAGGTAGAAATTTACGCCGATGGCGCATGCAAGGGCAATCCCGGCACGGGCGGCTGGGGTGCGCTGATGGTGGCCGATGGCGCCAAGAAAGAAATTTACGGCGGGGAACTGAATACGACGAATAACCGTATGGAATTGAAGGCCGTCATCGAAGCCTTGACGGCGCTCAAACGTCCCTGCCAGGTGGTGATGTATACCGATAGCCAGTACGTCCAGAAGGGCATCAGCGAATGGATCCACGGCTGGAAGGCGCGCGGCTGGAAAACGGCGTCCAAGGCGCCCGTAAAGAACGTCGACCTGTGGCAGGCGCTCGATACGGCCCAGGCCGTGCATGAAGTGGAATGGCGCTGGGTGCGCGGCCACAATGGCCATCCGGGCAACGAGCGCGCCGATCAGCTGGCCAACCTGGGCGTGGAAACCGTACGCGCCTGATGGTTTAAAATTCCTGTAGCGAAACAGCGGGCAGGGAGTAATCGAAGGGCACAGGTTTGCTATACTGTGCCCTTCGCTTTTTGCCTTTACGACTGAATCTGCCATGCGTCAAATTGTTCTCGATACTGAAACCACCGGCCTGAACCCGCGCACGGGCGACCGCATCCTGGAGATCGGGGCGGTCGAACTGAACAACCGCATGTTGACGGGTAATAATTTTCACCATTACATCAATCCCGAGCGCGACTCGGAAGAGGGCGCGTTGGCCGTCCACGGCTTGACGACGGAATTCCTCAGCGACAAGCCGAAATTCGCGGAAATCGCGGAAGAATTCCGCGCGTTTATCGCCGGTGCCGAACTGATCATCCACAACGCCCCGTTCGATATCGGCTTCCTGAACGCGGAATTCAAGCGCCTGAACCTGCCGCCCGTCCACGAGCAAGTGCATGGCGTGATCGACACCCTCGTGCAGGCGAAGGAAATGCATCCCGGCAAGCGCAACTCGCTCGACGCGCTGTGCGACCGCTACGGCGTCTCGAACGCCCACCGCAAACTGCACGGCGCGCTGCTCGACTCCGAATTGCTGGCCGACGTCTACCTGGCCATGACGCGCGGGCAGAACAGCCTGAGCATGGAAGAAGAAGTGGAAGTGGCCGCCGACGGCGCCGCCCTGGAAATCGTGCCCCTGGCCGAAGTCATCTTCCAGAGCGCCACGGCCGACGAACTGGCCGCCCACGAAGCCACCATCGCCGGCCTCGACAAGGCCGCCAAAGGCCAGTGCATCTGGACCGCCGTCACGTCGCCGCCAGCGGCCGCCTGAGGAAAAAACGGGGGCGTGGCAAATTTCCTGTCGCCAGCCCTTGCAGATGCCGCAACACGTATGCGATAATTCGCCTCGCTTCGGGAGGTTAGCTCAGGGGTAGAGCACTGCATTCACACTGCAGGGGTCGCAAGTTCGAAACTTGCACTTCCCACCAGAATTTGCTTTAATTTTAAGCACTTAGAAAAAGCCGCCAATCATCGATAGGCGGCTTTTTTTATGGGTGTGACCGTCCTGAAATAAGTTGACACTTAAATTGAGCGTTGTCGAGCAGGTTGAAAAAGGCGAGCTGACGTACAAGCAGGCGCAAACGCGCTACGGAATACAGGGTCGGTCGACAGTTTTGGTATGGTGTCGCAAACACGGCCTGCAGGATTGGACGCATCCCAGGGGCCGAAGCCAACGGAGAGCGACCATGACAGACAAGCCGAGCAAGCCACTGACGCCAGAGCAACGCATCAAGGAACTGGAACGTCAGCTCAAGGAAGAAAAACAGAAATCCGCGCTGTTCGAGGCGGTTCTCGACGTCCTGCGTGACGAATACGGGGTGCCGGTAAAAAAGCCTTTGGGCAGGTCATCGCGCGCAAGCAAGTCGAAGGATTAAGCGTCGAACGGGCCTGCCGCTGTGTCGGCATCAGCCGCCAAGCGTATTACCAGCGCCGTCAGCGCGAGCGACATTGCCTGGACAGGGCGCAAGCTGTCGTCAAGCTGGTGCAGCCGATACGCCTGCGCCAGCCACGCATCGGCACGCGCAAGCTGCACAGCATGCTCGGTGCAGCCTTTTCCGGTGCAAAAATCAAATTGGGACGCGATGGATTCTTTGACATCTTGCGCCAGGTGCGGCTGCTGGTGCAACCACAGCGAGCCTATCATAAGACCACGAATAGCCATCACCGCTTCCAGCGCCATCCCAATTTGCTCAAGGAGGGGCCGGGACAAGTGCTCGCCACGCGGCCGGAGCAGGTGTGGGTGGCCGATATCACGTATCTCCCGACCGCCGGAAAATTCGTCTATCTGAGCTTGGTGACGGATGCGTATTCGCGCAAGATCGTGGGCTATCACGTGCACGCAAGCCTGCAAACCGAAGAGGTCAGCGAGGCCTTGAAGATGGCCCTGCGAGCACGACAGCGCAAGACGCCGCTGATCCATCATTCAGACAGGGGCATCCAGTACTGCTCTACTTACTATCAAGAAATTCATCGTCGTCATGGACTGACTTGCGCCATGACCGACGGCTACGACTGCTATCAGAATGCGCTGGCCGAACGTATCAACGGCATTCTGAAAGGCGAGTTCTTGCTGAATCGACCTGCAGACCTGAAACAGGCGAGCAAAATGGTGGCGCAATCGGTGCGGATATACAACCAGGAACGACCACACACGGCCTTGAAGTACAAAACGCCCGATGCGGTGCATCGGGCGTTTGTGCAGCAATCAATACTGTCAACCTATTTTAGGACTGGACAGTGGCAAAGCGATTGAATGGATAAAGCGTAAAACTGCGGCACGCTTTCGATGGCGTGCCGCCTACTTCATGACGAACTATCGCGATGGCGGTCAGGCATTGGGGTGCGCATCGAGATTAAGGGATGATGGGCGCATTCTTAGGCTCGACGGCCAGCACGGTGGTGCCAGCCACGACGCCTTTGTTGTCCAGCCATTGCACCGCGCCCATATATCGTTTTCCAGCGTCGAGGCCAGACCAGCTCAGGCCCACGGTCGCTTTTCCAGCCGGGTAAGTCTGGCCCGGTGCACCCGCCTTCAGGTTGCCGCCCGCATCACCGCGTTTGACGATGGCCTGGGACAGGAACAGGTTGGTGGAGACACGATCAAAAATGATATTGCCAACTAGGCAAACGTTGTAGTTGCCGGGCACCGGATTGCTCATCGTCACACTTTGATTGCTGTCTGCCTTGCTACTAAAGCTGTGGCGCACTCCATTGCTGTCTAGAATAAATATGTAGACGTTATTGCCAAAGCCGAGGCCAGTATCGCGGTCAAACGTTTCAAAGCGCACTGCGGCCGTGTCGGCGCCGATGGAAAATGGCACCAGTAACGTTCCCGCGCTTTTATTGACGCATGCGCTAACAATATGGTCGACCTCCTTCAGGTCAGCTTGAACCCCCTGGGTGAGAGTCAGGCGAGTGCGTTTAACTTCGCTGAATCCGGCAATGGCGGCCGTCATCCGGCCGCTGATGGCGCTGGTTAACCCTACCAGGCGCGTGGCTGACGGCTTGTCCGAGCTGATCAAGGCCGGCACTTCCAGCAAGCGCGAGCGGGCCACCAAGGGGCTACGTACCTTGTGTTGGCCGTCGGTCCACTCCAGTGCTCCGAATTGCCAGGCATCGGTTGGTGCGCTGGTGCGCGTCAGGGTCACATCGAAGGATTTACTTTCGCCCGGCTGCAGACTCAGACTGGCCGGTGCAACCACCACGTCATAGCCGCTCAATGCCGCGCTGGCCGTGTATATTGCCGCCGACGCGCCCACATTGCTCACCGTGCGCGTGACGGTTTGCCGAATATACACATTATTCACGGAAATCGACGGCAAGTTCAGGTTCAAGCCCACATTGGCGACGACAGTGGTGCAGCCAAGGCCGACACCCATGTCGCAGACATATTTTTCGTACTGTGCTGGTGTGATGTCATACACTAGGCCGGGATCCGAAGCCAGGTTGGGCACTACGTGACCAGCACCCTGGCCTAATGGGAGGATGCCGCGCGCGTCGCGCTCTTGAGTATCGGGTTGTGTGGCGCTGGCTGTGGTCATCAATGCCGACTTGATGGCAGCAGGAGACCAGGTAGGGTGCTGTTGGCGCAGCAAGGCGGCCAGGCCGGCTACGTGGGGACTGGCCATGGAGGTACCTTGTAAGAACTGCCAGCTGGCTGGCGGCACGAGGGTGCCAGCAACGACCTCATCATGCTCGCCGTTCGTCAGGACTGGCGTGTGGCCAGCCAGTATATCAACACCGGGGGCAGTGAGATCGGGCTTGAGCACATTGCCGTCGTACCGGTTCGGTCCCCGCGAAGAAAAATCGGCGACAACGGGCGAGGCCGACAAGTTTTTGCCGAAGCTGGCCACCGACATGGCCGCAGCGGCGTTGGCGGTCGCCGCATAAGTGCGAATCAGTGCGCCGTCTGCGGCAGTCACGTGCACAGTTGGAACAGCATGCACTTCCGTCACCAGACCGAGGCCATTGTCAACCATCACCATGCCCACGCCGCTGGCTTCTCGAACAGCATAACTTTTGTCCAGACGGGCATTCCCGCCGCGCGCGCAGACCACCACCTTCCCCGCCGCCTTGGCCGGGTCGAGCAAGGCCACCCCGGCATTTTCCGCGGTACTGTAGCAGAACGCCAGCTTGACTGCATCGGCGCCAGGCAGGCCTGCGTCTTCGGCGCGTATCAGCGCTTGCCGGGGCAGTGCGGTGACATTGCCGGATGCGCCCTGATATTTTTTGCCATCAGCAAGCAGCACGCTGGCGTTGCCAGTACTCCGATCATGCGTGGATGCCGCCACTGTCATCAGCCAGGGGCTGACATGCGCGACTTCGTTGGACGGCCCGCTGTTGCCGGCTGAAGCGGCGACAAACACGCCAGCGCTAGCCGCACGCAAGAAGGCCAGCTCCACAATGTCATCAATTTTTTCTCCACCACTGATCGAGAGGTTTAGTACATGCACGCCATCGATGATGGCTTGCTCGATTGCAGCGACAGAGTCGCCTTGATAGCACGTATTTTTGCCGCTAACCGCCGCCGTTGGGTAAGTCCAGCATACCTTGTAAGCAGCGATCCGCGCGCGTGGTGCCATGCCTGAAAGATTTAAAAGGCCGCTGCCAGCGAGGCTATTGCCGGCCGCAGTGGTGGCGGTGTGGGTGCCGTGGCCGCCGTTGCCGACCGGGCCGCTCAGTGAATCTCGGGGAGAGCGGAAGTCGCTCCAATGCATGGCAGGCATCCGCGCGCGGAAGGTACTGTCGAAATAGCGCGCACCTATTAGCTTGTTATTGCAATGCTCGACCGTAAATCCCTCTCCCGTCTGGCATATGCCTTTCCAGCTGACTGGCGGTGCGCCGTAGGTCAGGGTAGCGGCTGGGTCGAAGGTCGGCGCGCCATTGGCGTCGATGCGGTCGGCAAAGGCGGGATTTTCCGGCCAGACGCCAGTATCGATTATGCCGACAACGATATCTTCCCCCGCGCGCGCGCGGCCGCCTAGCTTACTCCACAGGCCATCGGATTGGTCCAGTCCTAGGAAGGTGGGCGTGCTCACCGTTTGCGACGTGTGCTCCGCATCGGCCTTGATGCTAGCCACGTCTGCGCTGGCTTTCAATTGCAGTACTTCGGCATCCGTCAGCATGGCGGCAAAGCCGTTCAGCACGGTCACGTATTGATATTGCACAGGCGCGTCGGCCACGATGGCCTGTACTGCCTGGAGTTTGCTTTCGAGGTAGCGGGTATATTGCTGTGCATTGCTGCTATTGATATCTAGGTGTTCGCCGGGAGCAGGCTTGGTGGCGGGCAAACCATTGATGTCTCCGGTGTAGGTGGCTAGTGGTTCCGCTTTCAATTGCACGATGTAAGGACGGCGCACGTCATCGCCGCCCAACGGGGCGGCTTGGACGCTGGAGATGCTGCAAAGCAGCATGACGATGGCAAGGCAGACAGGGCGTAATTGCATGGATTATCCTCAGTGTATGGGGGGAGGCGGGATCAGGCGCGGCGGCGGGCGACAGCGGCGATGCTTACCAGACCCAGCAAGAGCATTGCGTAGGTCGATGGTTCCGGCACCGCGCTGATGCTGAAGTTAAGGTTGTCAAGGCCAAACTGTCCCTGGTTATTGCCGAAACCGCACGCGCCCGTCGTGTCGCAACTGAGGGCGGATATTTGCATGCCGGTGAAGTCGAGCGCGCTCATGGCGCTATTAAAATAGTATTGTCGAAAAGGGTGAAAGAGAGTGCCCAAAAAAACGGTGGGTTGTGGCAAATCGAAAGTTTGCGACAGCGTTGAGCCATTGCCATAGAAACCCTGCACTATCATGCGCCCGGCCGGTGCTTTGATG
Organism: Janthinobacterium rivuli; assembly: GCF_009208735.1. Lineage (GTDB taxonomy): Bacteria > Pseudomonadota > Gammaproteobacteria > Burkholderiales > Burkholderiaceae_D > Janthinobacterium. The sequence goes on from NZ_WFLJ01000008.1 coordinate 210,699, forward strand.
TCGCTGATGATAAAACTGGCATCGAAGCTCTGCACCTTGAAGGTGCCACCGCCTTGCATGCTATGAATGCCGAGTATGCCATCGTTCAAGCCGCCATAGTAGTTGCCGGCATTGCCGGTTGGACAAGCGAGCCTGCTGCAAAAATCGCTGTCGCTACCGTCAATGATGGCGCCCACCAGCGATCCGCTGGCACCATTTGCATCGGTACCGCCGAGACGTAAGCCGTGTTGTTCGAAGCTGTCGCCACTAAAAATCAAGTCATTACCGAGTCCTTCGAAATCGATTACATCGGCATGCGCAGCCGGAGCTAAAGCGGCCAACGAGCAAAACGCAGCGCTAGCCATACTTTTGTAGAATGAGGAACCGGCATGGACGCCAGATAAAGTGAAACGGTAGGCAGAGTGATTCATTTTCTTCCCTATGATGATAGTTTTTGATGGTCATACGTGCCGGATCAGTACGTAATAACATGTCGTCTAACTAATAGTTGGACTTAGTAAACTATATCCATAGTGATAATTAAATGTAATTTTTTTTAATTATTTTCAGGGAAAATAATACTGATAATAGCTTGCGTTTTAGCGAGTTTCGCTCTAAATTGTAACTAATAGTAGTTAAAAAATATTTCATCATTGATGCTAAAAAACGACACTTTTTGTTGTGAATATGCATGTGAGTCAGCCTAGATGCTAAAAAGCAAAGTGCTAAAAAGCAGTCTTTGCAGGAAAGATCAGTTTTTTGCGGAATTTGGGGATATTTTTAGTTGAATATACAAATTAGTTGTCAAAAAAATTAGTTCATCTTTTAATATTTTTTTTAATCAATCTTGCATTGGCGAAATATTGTCAAGCAACCTTTCCAATTTGTCATTGCATTTTAACTAATAGTTATATTTCCATATTTGAGAGAATTCGTCTGATATCGGCCCCAAGTTCGCACTGTAGAACAGCTCTCATCTCTACTCGGTGTCGGCTAGGGTCTGTCTGACTGATTTCAGAGGAGCCATAGAATCATTGTTGCGATAATCACGACTGCCAGATAGTTGTGTCCGCGTTTGTCGTAGCGAGTTGCGACGGCGCGGAAATCTTTCAGGCGGTTAATTGCGCGCTCGACGGCCTTTTCCGGGGGCGACCACGGCCCGGACGAGGCACATCAATCGCACCGAGCAACTGTCCGACGTGGGCCGCGTCGCTACGCTGGCCGGCCGTGACAAGAGCGGACAGCGGCAAACCGTGCCCATCGACACAGACATGGATTTTGCTGGTGATGCCCCCGCGTGAACGCCCCAGCCACTCGTCAGTTATGGCCCCCTTTTTTCGGCTGCTGGCAGCGTCTTTCGCGCCCCGACAGCACTGCGCTGGGCCTTGATGTGTGTAGCGTCGAGCGCAGCACCAGCCCAGTCCACCAGGCCAGCCTCGTCGGCTGCAGCCTGCATGACCCGGAGAAGTCGCTGCCAAGTGCCATTCCTCGACCAACGAACAAAGCGCTCATAGCAGGTCTGCCAAGGACCGTAGCGTGGCGGAATGTCGCGCCAAGGGGCGCCTGTGCGCAAGCGCCATAGGATGCCATTGATCACGTGCCGATGCTCGACATACACGTGACCGTGATGGGGGTTGGATGGCAGATGGGGCGCAAGTTTGCGCGACTGCTTTTCAGTAAGGTCAGTTCGGCTCATCGCCCTATGACTATCCAACCTTAATTAAGTTCAGTCAGACAGACCCTAGCGGGCGTGCCGTAGCGAGCGGCGATAGCGAAGCTGTTCACGCCGATAATAGCTGCAGGTTCTCGCAGACCTGCTGTACTGCATGAGCACAAGGTGAGAGCCACAATCCCCGCCGATAGAAGGTTCATATCCCACGCCCGTATGATGTTTGCCACTTTAGCGACAGCATGCCCTTTTATTACTGGCACAATATTACGCAAGCGCATAGGTCCTTCTGGGATCATAAGAAAGTGGGTGTAATTCCGGGTGTAATCGGGTGCAATCCAGTGCCATTTAATAGCGGCCAGCAGAAAATTCCCCCTATGAGAGCACTGCAAAAACGTGCTGGAACTGCATTCACACTGCAGGGGTCGCAAGTTCGAAACTTGCACTTCCCACCAAGAATTCGTTTGATATCAAAGGCTTACACTAATCTAGTGTAGGCCTTTTTTGTTTGGTATGAAAAAAGTATGAAAAATCCGCTTCGGACCTGCCTGGACGAGGCCGGACAACGGACAATGCGTCTATTGCATAAGTCCATAGCGTGATACTTTTCAGCCAGGCATCGAGCGCTCTGCATGTTACCTCTAGGTACCGGACTTCGATTCAATGGCAGCAAAGTGCGAATCCCCCGTGCCGCAAAAAAACACCTGAAAAATCACCTTTCTGGGCTAATGCCGTTCAGCGAAAGTTTCGTTTCAAGACTCGAACACCGAAACGTTGATGCAATACCTGCACGGCCCGATCCCAAATGTCAATCAGACCGTTCTTCATTGGCGATCTCGGCTAAACGGATTGACGCAGTCGTTGCAGCAGGGCTGGCAACTTGCCGCAAGAACGTACGAGAGCGGCCCAGTGCAATTCATATCGGATCAGGTTGAAAGCGCGCATGACGTTGATTTGGATGCGGACGAGTTTGATTGCTGTGGGCTAACAATAAAGTTTGACACAATCTGCACGACTCTCCAGACCTCCGATGCCGACCGCTATCGCCCCAGGCTGTGTGAAAACTCCAAATCTTAAAATATTCGTGGGTAGGATTACCATTCCCAGCACCGAGAAAACGGCGTTGCGCGCGTTTTGAGAGGCCGATTTTTTTGAAGGACCAGAATTTTTCTGCGTTTTCACATAGCCTGGCCCCAAAGCGGCCATTGCAGGCTATACCAAGATTTTAACGAAACGCAGGCGTTTTTCTTGGTAGCCGTTACGCTCATAAAACAGATGCGCTCGGGTACGAGCACTGCTGCTGGACAATTCAAGCTGTGAACAACCATGCTGCAACGCAAACGCTTCCGCAGCAATTAATAGGCTTGCTCCGACGCCTGAACTCCTGCGTTCGTCGTCCACTACCAAAGCGGATAGGAGACCCCAGGTGCCTCGAACATGTAACGGCTTTATGGTATGCACTACCGCAACTCCGACAACATTTCTGCCATCCTGCGCTACAAATACCTCGCCCGACGAACTTTGACGTAGTTCACGTAAGTATCTTTCGACTTGCTCGACTTCGTTTGCATATCCTAGTTGTGCCAATAGCTCGACGATACGTTCCAGGTCGTCGGTTGCAGCTTTACGAATGTTCATTGTGGGTATAGGTTCAAACAGCATTTTTCAAGAACTGTACTTCCTCTTCTAGCCGATTGTTGTCGTCTTAAAAGCGGACTAATAATTAAACTTGACACGGCGGAGCACTCCTAACGAGCACACTACGTAAGATTCAATCCACCATCTGATAGCAGGATTTCACCAGTGAGATAGTCCGATGCAACCAACATCGCAACGGCTTGCGCAATGTCCGCTGGGCTAGCAGCTCGTCGCATCGGCGAGCGATCCTTCCAAAGTTGCTGCGCCTGAGTCCAATCTGCGGTAAGTGGTGTATCGACCAACCCGGGGGCGACGGCATTTACTCGGATGTCGGGCGCAAGTGAAACAGCGAGTAGCCGTGTCATATGATTTAAGGCCGCCTTCGTGGCTGAATATGGAATCGATGCGCCCTTCGGGCGGACGCCAGCATGTGAGCTGATGTTGACTATGCAGCCGGGACGACCGTGGCGTTTCGAATCACGCAATGCTGCTTCAGCCTCAGCTATCAAACGGAAAGGAGCAACCACGTTCACTTCGTAGAGTTCATGCCACACATCGGGCGTCGCGGCACCCAAATCTGCGTGCGGAATAACACGGCAGATCCCTGCGTTATTAACCAGAACATCCAGCCGCCCCCATGCCCCTATTGCTTCGCGGATCAGTCGCACTCTGTCATCATCATCGGCCAAATCAGCTTGCACATAAATTGCCGATCCGAGTTCGAGTGCTAGTAGCTGTCCGGCCTCTACCGAATTGCGCGAATGCAATACGACTGAATATCCTTCGCTCGCAAGCCTGCGGGCAATTGCCACACCGATGCCCGAAGTCGAGCCGGTAACAAGTGCAACGGGAGCCTGAGTCATCATATAAGCCTATAGCGTTTAATAGTTTTTAGGAAAGTGTACAACATCTTGATGGGCGTTCTGCTCACTTTTGTGAAGGCCTGCATTTGGCCGAAAGAAGTCTAGACCATCGCAACTACTCCAGAGCTGGCGGCAAGTTCCCAGCCTTTGCGACCGCGTGCCCACGTGCGACGAGAAAAGCTTTTGTAGCGGCGTAGAGTTCGTTGTCGTCGATGAGCCTTGCCATCAGCGCTCCTTTTGCGTTTCTTCGCGCTATCACTAGCGAGTTCAGCACGAAATACTCAGTCCATACGGAGCCGTCAGACTCTAGCGCTCGTAGCACATCGATTTCAGTTATTCCCATAGATTCACTTTCTGTACGTCTGCTTCTGGCCGGCATCGGCCATCATCGTGGCTGGCGAGCAGCTACTTTCCCTGCAGGGTGCCTGAGATTTTCTTCCCGTCCGCATAACGTCGGATTTCCCCGAACGCAGAGGTGGTTTCCTTGCTCTGATTGAGTTCTATGGTTCCGGATGTCAAAAAAGCATGTAACGCCGCAGCCGAGCCTGAAGTTCCTTCATTCCGGATGGTGGCTCGCGCCTTTTCAGTGCACACCTCCAGTAGCAGTCGATCCAGTAGTTTCCCCACACGGCGGTAAATCAGTTCCTTGGACTGCTCCGGTACCCTAAGCTCAGGTGGCATCGATGGATGGTAAGACGCGGCTACCCGAGGCAGCGGCCGCGTCGCCAATGCGATAGAACCCAAGCGAAGCTGCGGGAAAATCGTGATGCAAGCGGCCGCGAACGGTTACCTTGCAGCGGGGGGACCAGTGCCGCTGCTCTCCCTTATCACCAGCGACGATGCAAGCTGCCGCTGCCGCGGCGGCGCACCCGACAATTGCGCGAGCAAACTGTCGACCAGCGCTTTGCCTGCGTCGATCATCGGCGTGCGCACGGAGCTAAGTGGAGGCTGAAAATTGGAGGCGGTGATGATGTCGTCGTAGCCGATGATGCGCACGTCGTCCGGCACTTTTTTGCCGAGCGCCGCCAGCGCACCGATCGCGTTCATCGCCATCGGGTCGGTGGAGGCGAAAATGCCGTCGAACCCGCCGTCGCGGGGATAGCGCTCGGCAATCACGGCGACCACCGATTCGCGCGACTGGTTGGCTGCCAGGGTCAGGTCGGCGGCGGGGACCAGCCCGCGCGCGTGGTGAGCTTGCAGATAGCCGGTGTGGCGCTGGCTGATCTCGGGCAGTGCCGTGTCGCCCAGGAAAGCGATGCGCCGCGCGCCCGCGTCCAGCAAATGCGACGTCGCCAGGAAGCCCCCCTGCACGTCGTCGCCGCCCACCGAGCCGTACAATTGCCCGGGCAGCCGCGCGCCCCACACCACGAAGGGCAGGCCTTGCACGGCCATCGCCGTCAATTGGTCATGATGCCCCCACTGGCCGATCAGGATAAAGCCGAGGCACCGCCCACCCTTGTACGCCTCCGCCGCCAGATCGAGCCGGTCGGCCGACACCCGCGACAGCAGCATGTCCATGCCGCACGCGGTCAGGGCGTCGGCGATGCTGCCGATCAATGTGAGAAAGAACGGTTCCGACAGCGGCAATTGCTCGACCGGGTCGTACGGCACCACCACCGAGATGGTGCGGTTTTGATTCAAGCGCAGGTTCCTGGCGCTGGCGTCGATGCTGTAATTGCTCGTTTTGGCCAGTTCGGTGATGCGCTTGCGGGTTTCCTCGCCGATGCGCCCGGTCCCGGACAACACCCGCGACACGGTCGAGCGCGACACACCGGCCATCCGCGCGATGTCCTCCATCTGTGTGCGCGACGGCCGCTGGAAAGGGGAGGCCACGCTGTCGTCCGGCTGCTTCTTGTCAGTCATTGTGAATCCCGATAACTATTTAAAAAATGCGATGGTTGCTCGCCGGGCATCTTACACCGGGCGTCGTCCACCTTCACCTCGCGTCCGGTCGATGAAAAAGCAACCGATTGCGCAAAATGGCTCTGTCTATATACACGTTCTCAGCGGCAATGTCACTAGAAAAGCTTTAAATGCTTGAAAATGTCAGTTTTCGGCAAAAAATAATTAAGTTATTGCAGCCAATCCACAGAAATGCGATAGTGAGCAATCGATTGCGCAAAAGCGACGTTCAGATTGCTAGTCATCAAAGCCCGGTACGACCGAGGCGACGGCGCATCGAGTATGAAGACAAGCTCGGAACCTAAAAAAATCAAGGAGACCAGATGAAGTTTCAACTCACCCCCCTTTCCCTGGCGTGCGCCATGCTGGTGCACGCTGCTGGCGTCCACGCGCAGGAGGCCACCGCCGACAAGGCAAGCGACACCGGCACACTCGAAGCGGTGACCATCACAGCCCAGCGTCGTTCGGAAGTGCTGTCGAAGGCGCCGCTCGCGGTCAGCGTGGTCAGCCAGAAGGCGCTCGACGCCCAGGGCATCACTTCGCTGACCGACATCGCCTCGTCGGTGCCCAACATGGCCGTTGCCAGCAACGGCTTCTCCATGCGGGGCATAGGCAGCAACGCCTCCTTCGGCGGCTACTCGACGGTCGCGGTCCACGTCGACGGCATCTACGAACCGAACTATCAAGTGTTGAGCCTTGGGCTGTACGATGTCGGCCGAATCGAGGCACTGCGGGGCCCGCAGGGTACGGTGTACGGCCGCAACGCCACCGTCGGCGTGGTCAATGTGATCACCGCGCGCCCGACCGCCCGCCCGCAACTGTTCGGCGACGTCAACTATGGCGACCACAACGACGTGACCGCGCGCGCTGTGGTGAACGTGCCGGTATCCGAGACGCTGCTTCTGCGCGCTTCCGTACTGCGGCGTACCAGTGACGGTGACGAGCCGGGCAGGGCGGTCTCCAGCCGCTACGGCAAGGTCGACCTGTCGAGCGCGCGCCTGGCGGCGGCCTGGCAATTGGGTGACAGCCTGAAATGGAATGTGTCGTTGAGCAAGCTGGAGGACAAGGGCACGATCGCGGCGGTCCACAGCGTCGCCTATAACTACTTCCCCGACGCCAACATCGCCGCCGGCACTCTGGGCAAGCGTGTCACCGTGCCGGTCGACACCAACGTTGGCGGCATCGGCGGCGGTGGCGCCGGCACCGGCATCCGCAAGGATCTGGCCCAGACGGGGCTGCGCTCGTCACTGGTGTGGGCCGTCAACGACGATTGGACGGTGACCTACCTGGCCGGCTTGACCAAGCTGGTCAACAACGGCGTCGATCTCAACTCCGGCATCTTCAGCCTCTACAACAAGGACAACAAGACTATCACCCGTAGCCACGAGCTGAATGTCAATTACGAGAGCGACCGCCTCAAACTGGTCGGCGGCCTGTACGACTACCGCGACGAGCAGAACGGACTCTACGGGGTGCGTATCGGCAACGCGCTGCCGGCGCCGCTGGCCAGCGTGCTGCCGCCAGGTCTCGCCTTCGCCCCTGGCGCCGGCAACCTGCCGTCCGGCTATGGCAACCTCGACGCGGCAGTGCGCAACAACGCGTTGAAGAACACCTCCAGGGCGGCCTTCGGCCAGGCCACCTACAGCGTTTCCGATGTCTGGCGCATGACCCTGGGCCTGCGAGGCACGCGCGACACGGCGCTGACCGACACCGATACCCAGGCTTGCCTGTACGGGACCATGCAAGCGCTGGCGGCCAACCTGCCGTGCGGCGTACCGTTCGGCCCGGCGGTCAACGCCTCCGGCACCACCAGCTCGCGCAACACCAGCTACAAGGTGACCTCCGAGTTCGACCTGAGCAAAACCGACATGTTGTACGCCACCGTGTCGACCGGCTATCGCGGCGGCGGCGTCACGCCAAACGTGGCGACCCCGTACCTGACCTACAAGCCGGAGACCCTGACCAGTTTCGAGGCGGGCTGGCGTGGCCGGCTGCGCGGCGACACATTGGGCCTGAACCTGACGGCCTTCAGTATGGATTACAAGGACCTGCAGGTGAGCACCATTGGCAAGAATCTGTCGGGCAACAACACCGTCGTGACCGGTAATGCCGCCACGGCGCGCGTGCGCGGCATCGAGGCCGAGCTGGACTGGAGGGTCACGCGCCAGGACCATCTGCAGGGCTTCCTTACCCTGCTCGACGCCAAGTTTGGCACCGTTGCGCCGGGTATCGACAACGCCAACGCCGTCGACGTGTTGTACAACAACTTCGCGCCGACGCCGATCAACACCGCCCCGCTCGACAACAGCGGCCGCCGCTTGCCCAACGCGCCCAAGATCAGCGCGCGCCTGCGCTACGCCCATACTATCGAGCTGGGCGCCAACGGGCAGTGGACGCCGTCGATCCAGACGTATTGGCAGAGCGGCAGCCATTCGGTCATCGACAGCCTGTCCAGCACCGATCCGCTGCTCGGCTACCGCAAGGCCTACAGCAAGACCGACCTCAACCTCGACTGGCAAAGCCAGGACAGGCGCTGGAACGTCAACGCCCACGTCTACAACGCCGAGGACCGCCAGGTCTACACCAGCAACACGCAGATCCTGGCGCTCAGTATCGCGTCGTACATGCCGCGGCGCACCTTCGGCCTGCGTGTCGGCTACACCTTCTATTGAACGTGACCGCGCATTCAACAATATCCAACCAACGGAGTCCAGCGCATGCTAAGTAAAGTCTTTCGGCCAGCCATCCGTTCGCCCGAGGTGGGCGGCGACGGCTCGCTGATTTTCCAGGTGGAGGCACCAGCGGCCCGTCAAGTGCGGGTCGAGCTCGACGCGCTGGCGGCGCCGCTGCCGCTGGACCGCGCTGCCGACGGCATCTGGCGCGGCAGCAGCCCGGCGCTGCCGCCAGACCTGTATTGCTACCGGCTCGTTATCGACGGCGTGTCCGTGCTCGATCCCGCCAACCCGTGGATCAAGCCGTCCAGCACGGGCCTGGGGGAGAGCATGGTGTTGCTGCCCGGCCGGCCCGACGCCGCTGCGTTGCCGTGGCAGCAGGGGGACGTGCCGCGCGGGCTGGTGGCGCGCCACAGTTACCGTTCCGCCGCCATCGGCGGCGACCGCGAGTTCTACGTCTACACCCCGCCCGGTTACGACCGGCGTTCCGGACGCGCCTACCCGGTGCTGTATTTGCTGCATGGCTTGGGCGATGCCGCAGGTGCCTGGTTCAGCGTCGGACGCGCCGACGTCATGCTCGATGCGCTGATCCACGACGGCCGTTGCCGGCCCATGCTGGTGGTGTGTCCGTCCGGGCATTGCGATCCAGGCATGGCCAGCGACCTGCCGCCGCCGTCAGCCGGCGCAGCGCTGCGCAACATCGAGCTGCTGGGCGCAAGTCTGCTCGACGAGGTGTTGCCAGTTGTCGAGCGTAGCTATTCGGTCGACGCCGACCGACGGGGCAGGGCGGTTGGCGGGTTGTCGATGGGCGGTGCGCAGGCGCTGTTCGTCGGTCTGAACGCACCGCACCGGTTCTCCCATGTGGGCGCGTTCAGTCCCGCCACCTTCATGTTCGAAGGCGATTTCGAGGCCTGCCTGAGGCAGGCGACGTCGCCGGCGGCGATGCCGCGCCTGCTAGTCAGTTGTGGGCGCGACGACTTTTTGATCGACGACGTGCGTGGCTTCGTCGACTGGCTGGCCGCGCGCGGCGTCGCGCACACTTGGCAAGTAGTCGACGGCGCGCATGCATGGCGGGTCTGGCGGCGCAATTTCATCGATTTTGTCTGCACATTATTTAACAAGGATCATCATGACGATTCACTTTGCAACTCTGGCGCGTAGGCGCCTGGCTGTCGCTGTCGCCGCGCTGTGCTGCGCGCTGCCGGCGGCCGCCGCGACGCCACCCCCGAACACGCAAGGCATGCTTGAGGCGCCTTGCGCCGGCTTGCCGGCGCTACCCGACGTGCCGCGCGCGCTGGTCGACATGTTCATCGAGCCCGGCGCCATGCGTCCCGCGGAACTGGAGCGTCTGATCGCCGGACCGATCATGGCGCAACGGGCTCGGGCCGAGGAGATGCGGCGCCAGCTCGACTGGCCGGACCTGTGCCGCTACGCCGCCGCCAACGCCGCCGTGACGGCGGCCGGCGCCGCCATCGACGGCGTTTTCCTGGGCGACTCGATTACCGAGTTGTGGTCCGAGTCGGCGGCCCGGGTGTTCGGCGACCGCTGGCTCAATCGCGGCATCGCGGGGCAGACTTCGCCGCAGATCCTGTTGCGCTTTGCCGCCGACGTGGCGGCGCTGCGTCCCCGTTTCGTCCATCTCATGGCAGGCACTAACGATATCGCCGGCAATACCGGTCCCACTTCGGCGCGGCGCTATCAGGACAACATCGAGGCCATGGTGGCGATCGCCAAGCGTCAGGGGATAGCCGTGCTGCTGGCGAGCATCCCGCCGGCGGCCAGCATGCCCTGGCGGCCCACCCCCGGCACGCCGGCGCGTATCGAGGCGTTAAACCGCTGGCTCAAGGCGCTGGCGCTCAGCGAGGGCCTGGTCTACGTCGACTACCATGCGGTGCTGGCGGCGCCGGATGGCGCGTTTCGCGCGGACTTTTCGAACGATGGCGTCCATCCGAACAACCAGGGCTATGCGCGCATGAAAAGCGTACTGGAATCCGCGCTCGGCCAATTACCCGACAAGAGGTCGCAAAACGGGCGCGCCGCCACACCTACCGTCAAGGAGTAACAGAATGAGCGAGTTTAATTTCAAGTCCGATTCCAGGTCCATGCACACCGCGCCACGGCGCGCCTTTTTAAGCGCGTGCGGCGCGCTGGCGGCCGCCGTTGCGGCACACGGGGCTGCCCGGGCGGCGGCGCCAGTCTCGTCGCTGCCGGGGCCGATACCGCTGCCCCCGACCGTGTCGGATGGCTGGCCCAGGATGTTCGCCGACCTGGCGGCCTTCCCCAAACCGGCGCTGCCGTCGCCGGACGATGTGGAAGCCTGGGACGCTTTGCGCCAGCGCCTGGCGGCGATGTTCGAGGAGATGAGCCGCGAGCGCGTCGCCGCCACCGGCGTGCGATCGCGCAAGGGTACGCTCGGCGGCGTGCCGGTGATATGGCTGGAACCGCCGCATGTGCGGCGCCGGGACTGCCTGATCGTCTATGCCCACGGTGGTGCCTACACGCTCGGCACTGCCGGCTCGACGCTGCTGGCACCGGCGCAAATGGCGCTGGCGACGGGCTTTTGCGTCGTCTCGATCGACTACACCACGGCGCCGCGCGCGAAGTGGGAGCGCACGACCGGCGACGTGGGCAAGGTGTTCTCCGCACTCTACGCCGATGGCTATGCGCCGCGCCGGATCGGCTGCTTCGGCGACTCTGCCGGCGGCGGCCTGCTGGCGGGCGCCTTGCTGCGCATGCTCGACCGCAAGATACCACTGCCGGCCGCCGCCGCGCTGTGGTCGCCTTGGACCGATCTCGACTTTCAGGGCGACACCCTGCTCACCCTGGCCGCCGCCGATCCCATCGTCTCGACGGAGGCGTTGCGGCCGAGCCGTGACGCCTATGTCGACGCTGGCGAGCGGCGCAATCCGTACGCCTCGCCGGTGTATGGCGACTACAGCAAAAGCTACCCGCCGACCCTGGTGCAATGCGGTTTGCGCGAGGTCTTGCTGTCGGACTCTGTGCGCTTGTACCAGGCAATGGCCGCTGGCGGCGTCGCGGTGACGCTGGATGCGTACGAGGGTATGCCGCACGTGCACCAGACGATGGCCGACACCAGCCCGGAAGCCCAGCGCGCCATCGCCAAGACGGTGGCTTTTTTAATCGGCCACATCGAATCCTGACGCCACGCCATCAAGCGCACTGACGTCGGCACGGTGGAAGGGACCACGCTGAATGGTGTGTCCGCCGTCCGGCTTCGTTTTTATCAAGTTAATCAAATCGGGATGACAACATGACACGCTGCTTCGTTCGATATAAACAATGCCCGCCTGCCGCCGCGGTGCTGCTCGCCTGCCTGGGCGCCATCGCCACCGCGCCGTCCTACGGCGCCAGCTTCGAGCAACGCTGCCTGGCGATGGGCGACAAGGCGCCGCCGTCCACCACCTTCCGCGTGCGGCAGGCCATCTATCACCCCGAGGGCGAGCCCCAGGAAATCCGCCTGGAGCAGGGCGGCACGCGCATGGCTAAACTGCCGGCCCACTGCGAATTGATCGCCGAGACGCCGGCGCGCCAGGCTGACGGCCAGCGTTACGCCATTCGTTTCCGCCTGCGGCTACCGTCGGACTGGAACAACCGTTTCCTGTTCCAGGGCGGCGGCGGCAGCAATGGCGACATCGGCGACGCCACCGGCAAGCTGTACGGCGCCGACGACACAGCCATCGAACGGCGTTACGCGGTGCTGAGCCAGGACTCCGGCCACGACAACGCCAGCAACAACGACCCGCTGCGCGGCGGACAAATGGTGTTCGGTTCGGACCCGACCGCGCGCAGTGACTACGGCCACGCGTCGCTCAAGCGCAGCGCCGACGCCGGTCTTTGGCTGGTTCGCCATTACTACGGACAGAAGCCGCGCTATAACTATTTTGTCGGCTGTTCCAAGGGCGGGCAGGAGGGCATGGCGTTCGCCCAGCGCTACCCTGAAGTTTTCGACGGCATCATCGCTTCCGCGCCGGGCTTTGCGCTGCCCAAGGCGGCCTTGGCGGAGGCCTGGGATACGCGCGCCTTCAGCCGTGTTATCCAGACGCCCGGCGCCGCCGGCTTCGACGTTTCGCGCTTGCACACTGCCTTCAACGGTGTGCAGCTCAAGCTGGTGCGCGAGGCGATCCTCGATGCCTGCGACGCCGACGATGGTCTGCGCGACGGCATGGTCGCCGACGTGGATCGCTGCACCGACCAGAAGGTACTGGCGCAGCTGCGCGGAAAGATCTGTCCGGCCGGCGGCGCGACGAGCGACTGCCTGAGCCAGACGCAGATCGATGCGCTGGTTGAATCGATGCGCGGGCCGTTGGGCAGCGCCGGCCAGGCCCTCTACAACCGCTGGTTCTGGCCGTCCGGGATCGACAGTCCGGCATGGCGCGTATGGAAGATCGGCTCGGAGGATGGCCAGGTGCCGCCGCTTAACGTGGTGCTGGGCGGCCAGGCGCTGGCCTCGGTGTTCAGCACGCCGCCCGTGATGTTGCCGCCGGGACCGCAGGCTCTGGCGGACTTTCAGATGGGACTTGACTTCGACAGTGCGGCGGCAAAGGTTCAGGCGGTGGTGGCGCCATTCCGGCACTCGGCTTGGGAAGACATCTCCGCGCGCTCGACTGACCTGACGTCTTTCAAGGCGCGCCACGGCCGTCTGATGGTCCCGCACGGGGAATCCGATCCGGTGTTTTCGCTGGCGGACACGCTGGACTGGTACGACCAGTTGAACCGGCGCGAGCATGGCCGGGCCGGCGAGTTCGCGCGGGTGTTTCCCGTGCCCGGGATGTGCCACTGCTCGGGAGGTCCGGCCACGACGGAGTTCGATTCTCTGGCGGCGATGGTGGACTGGGTGGAGCACGGCCGTGCGCCGGACCGTCTTGAGGCAAGCGCGGGACCGGGCACGCCATGGCCGGGCCGAACCCGTCCGCTTTGCCCTTACCCGCAAGTGGCGCGCTACCGCGGCAATGGCGATCCCGAGAAAGCAGAGAATTTTGCTTGCGCACCTTGAAAAGTGGGGGCGGCCTCGCGCTGAAGCGCGAGGTAGTGCGGTACATTATCGACCACCGCAGCTGCACTCTACGGCGGGCCTGTACGCTACGCTCTTTGTCGCTGGCCAATTAGCCAGCGACAGCAAATTCCGCACCCTGACCATCATGCAAAGAGGTCAAGGACGAACCCTGCCAGCTGGTCAGAGTACGCAAGCCTTTTAGAAGTCACTGTGGCAAAATGTAGGCGACTCCAAAATGATGGTAACGTTTTCCTTTCACAGTCACCGCTGGCTGAACAATTGCATCTGGAAATCTGCTGGCAAGATAGTGAGGCAGCGCAAAACCTTCCTCGCGCATATTCCACACGATGACAGCTCCGGCCCTTTTGATTTCCTCGGCCTTTGCCCAGGGGCTTACATGGAGATCCGCATGAGAGAAAATGACGGAAGGGCGGTCCTTTGCGTAAAATGCCACATTTCCTGCATTCCATGTACTTCCTACGACATATTTCAATGGTTTTTTCGTTATTGTGCTCCACCTGTTATTTATCGAACTGCCAAAATTTTCGCCAGGAAAGTTAACGGCCTGCTCATTCCCGGTGATATCAGTTCCATATATTTTCTCGGCGACAAAGAACGATGCGGGAAATACCAATAGCACAATCCAGGCACGGATAAAATGGCGAAAACGTTTTTTTGTTAAAATTGGCTGAAAAATAAGAACAATAAAAATTCCCGTAAAGAGCCACAGCGGTGCACCCCACATGGCCCGCAGTGGCCGCTGTGCAAGCAATGACAGCAACAAGGAAAAAATAATTGGTCCCAGAGCTAGAACAGCAATATAGCAAAAGTCAAAGTCGTGCCATCGCGCCCTTAAACAGATACGGGACGAGCGCCACCTCCAAAAAAATGATGCCACTAGCAGCATAGGTGACAGTGCCAAAAACTGCGCACCGATGAATGAAAAGTATTCTTTGATAAAAGTAAATGCGTGTGGAATTTCAGGCGCCCGCTTCCCGACATATTTTATTGAAATAAAGTCGCTTTCAATGATCCAGTATACATGTGGAGCAAATACCAGTGCGGATGTCAATGCAAGCAACCACGGTCCTTTCGACCTTAGACGGTCGCGGGAAGTCGGGTGAATAAGAACAAATATGGCAATGGGTACGATATATGCCCCCATAGAATAGCGCGACAACAAGCCCAAGCTGGAAACCAGTCCTGCCAGCATCCAGTATCTCAGCTGATTATCCTGGATCGCCTTATGTAGCAGCCAGGCAAACAGGGCAGAAAATGGCATCTGCAATATGATGTCATTCAATTCCAAAACAGGAAGGCTGAGATAATAAATGCCTTCCAGCAACAACGCACCGACCAGTGCCTGCATCTCAGTGGCAACTCGCCGCCCCAGTTGCCACACGGCGAAGAAAACAGTGGCAACGCACAGTTGCCCTGCAAGATAGCTGATCCATATCCCTCTGTTTGACCAAGAGGTAATGGTCTGTATCACCCACGGAAATAATGGTGGATCTTTCTCATAGCCAAGTTGCCATTCTTTCCCCCAGGCCAAACCCTCCGCCATGTCGAGCGCAATATTGCGTTGAAATAATAACGGCAATATGATCCAGATGGTCACATGCGCCAAAACGGCAATTGAGAAAATTTTCTTCAGTGTGGAGGGGGTGGTTTCGTCTAGGGATTCCGATGCGGTGATCGCTTCTGATTTCATGTCTTCTCTATTTTTCAGGTAATGTCCGGTGCATCCCGACTGCACCGTGCCTCTCGATGACTGTCATGGCTTGCATATGGGACGAACGCGCTGACGAGAGATGGATCAGCGGTGGACTATAACGATGCATCATGGAGAATCTGTGGAATTTGGATGAATGGTTCTTAAAGTCGCCCCATTGGAGTGCAGATAGTCCACGCTGACTGAAGTTGGAGATAGGGATGTACCAGCAGAGAGCGCCAAGACAGCGATGCGTGCATCGATCCTTGTTGCGGGCACTGCCTCGATGGCATTGTCGTCGGTACGGGCGCTTGGTAAGGTAACGCTTATGAAAGATGCTATTTTTCTGAGGCAGAGCTTCAATTTGCGCTCCGGCATGGACCTTGGCTGCCCCCTGAAGTATGGGGGACGTTGGGGGAAGGCCAGATTTTCATGGGAGAGCATATGAATCCGAGTCGCCGTGTCATCGTCGTGCTCGACTTCAAGAGTGCAGCTGAGGCGCGTCATCTCGCTGAGCGCCTTGACGTGTCAGCTCCGAGATCTTGTTTACTATAGGCGCCCAACTCTTCCATGGAGCGGACACGCAAGTTGTCCCATCATCATTTTTGAAGTCATGCATATCGTCCGCCGTCGCGCCCGTCTCGATGACATCCCGTTCCTGCTGACGCCACGCTGTCAGACGATGGATCAACACCTGGCTGCGTCCGGCCTCAGTGCCAGTGAGGCCGATCATCGCGTACGCATCATGTATCGATTTGACTGCGCTGACGTGTTGCTGCGAGGCGCGGCACCGGTTGGTTTGCTTAAGCTCTTGCGCGATGGAACTCAATGGCAACTAATTCAAATTCAACTTAGTCCAGACCTGCAAGGTCAAGGCGTTGGCAGCCAGCTTCTTGCCAGCACGATCGCCGAGGCGACTGCCGCAGTTGCGACACTCTCTCTTAGCGTGTTGAAGACAAACCCAGCAAAGGCGCTACTGTATGCGGCCAACTATGGCAACGCAGAGCCTTGTTCTCCCGGGCGCGCCTGATGAAGTATTCACGCTTCAGAAAAACTCTCTTTGATATCGGGAGCGCGTTCTCACACAGTCCGCCCCGAAAGCGGGCCTTCAAATCTAAGTTCAAGCACGCCACTCTTTTCATGGCGACAGTTGGCCGCGTGTTCGCTTCAGTCTCAAAAATCGACAATTCGCTTGGTATCCGGCTCGATGTGAATGAGTGTGTCAAATATCTGGATCAGTGGCGGATTGCCATACACCGACTCGACCATCGCCACGTAATCAGGTCCATGCCACCGATGCGCTGCCTCGAAACTCTTCCAAATGTAGACGCCGCCACCCAGTAGGCTTTCCTCATCAAAGTAATAATACTTCTCGATAAGATCAACATTTTTTGCCCATTTGTTCGCGCTCCTGCGGTACATGTCGAGCGCGCGGACACGAGTCGTACCAGGCGCAAGGTTAAACGATACGAGTACGGTGATCATCGCTGAACGCTCCGATCGGCGACTGCTTCGCTCATTGTGACGCTATCGACATTCGCGTTGCTATCTGCGCCATGAAAGGCTCCGGCGTTGGCATCGGCGCGGACACTAGCGATCATCGCACGCTGATGCCGATACTCTTGCGTCACGCCGCCATACCCATAGGCAGTGGCCCGGCAATCGATGATGTGCACATTGGAATGCGGGTGAATGTTTCCTATCATCCGTGACAACAGCTCGAATGCAGCTCGATGGAACACGGCCTTCTGCGATTTTGTGTTGGTTTCGTCAGTAATCGTCACTTCAAGCCGGAATGAATTTTTGCCCAGTTCTGCCAATGAACGCCGACCGATAAACCAATGTTCGTGAGGAAAGTACTGGATCATCACCATCGTCTGGCTTGGCTCCTTGTCAAGCACTGAGCACGTTAGGCTGGTCAGTTCTTCTGCGAAACGTCCGGTTTGATCGTGATTCTCACGACCTGATACTCTGAGCATAATGCCTGGCATGTCAACCTCGAAGCTGTTGTGAAGGGACCTTGAGTTTGCAATAAAGCTTTCCAGCTGAAAAGCGGGAAGATATGATGGCATCCATCGATAAAACAAATGGATAGACATGCGCCGCTTTGACCTCGAGCTTTTGCACACTTTGGCAACGGTTGCCGAAGCCAGGAGCTTATCCGCGGCTGCAGTGCGTTTGTCCCGCTCACAGTCGGCAGTGAGCGAACAAATCCGCAAGCTCGAAGAATCCTGCGGGCTAACACTTTTCTTGCGCGGAAAAAATGGTACGACCTTGACCCCAGTGGGGGAGCGCCTTCTCGGTCATGCCCGCGGAATATTGTCACTAAGCGATGCCGCCTACCTGGACATGCAAGGCATCTCGCTAGCCGGTGAGCTTAGGTTGGCAATCACCGATTATTTTGAACCAGCAGGGCTCGCGACGATTTTAAAGCGGCTCCATGATCAATATCCAGCGTTGCGGTTGCATGTTTCAGTACGTAAGAGCGTGCAGATCGAACAGGAATCGGGTTCTGGGGAATTTGATATCGGTCTGTCGATGCGGATTGTGGGGCAACCGATGATCGATTCGGCTAGGCGCGATAGTTCTTATAAATGTATTCCGATTCGACGTGAGCGCCTGGCATGGGTCGCGGCGCCTTCGTTTGCATTGCGAGAACCCGAGCCGCTGCCATTGATTGCGCTGCCTGACACCTGTTCGCTTCAGCGGTACATGCTTGCGAAGCTTAGGGATAGTAGTGTGACCCATTTCGTTGCGCATTCCACATCAGGAGTCGGAGGACTCCAATCGGCGCTATCAGCGGGGCTTGGCGTGGCGTGCCTCAATGCTTCGGCAGTGCCGGCGAACGTAACGACTTTTCGTGGTCGTAAAGAATTGCCGATAATGCCCGACGTCGAATTCAATTTGCTTGTCCCTCAAGTCTTCAAGACAGCTTTCGCTGCCGAGGCGGCAGAACTGCTAGCCGAGCAATTTAGGCAGGGCGCGTCTCAGAATTCGGCTTGTAATGTACGTTAAACTTGCGTATGGGGTGTTCGCCCAATTCCCGTCCGAGCGCAGGGGATAAATCTAGAGTCGCGGAAAATCCGTAGATGAGGTCTAACGTTCCTGTTCAGTGGCGGCGTGGACGCCGTCCGCTGAAAGCTGTTGTTCGACAGCGCTTACCCGCGATCAGGCCTCGCTCATGGACGCCAACAGCCAGCGACGAAGGATCGCATGGGCATCGCTATCTGGATCAAGGTATTCCATGTGACCCGTACCCGGCAATTCGAGGATCTCTACAGTGTCACCTGCTGCCTCTGCTGCCCTTGCGTAGCCTCGTGAAAGCTCGATGGGGACCGCATCATCGGCAGTGCCATGAAGAATGAGCTGTCTGACGCGCAAGGGGAGCATCTCCATCGGCGATGCTGCACGAAGTCGGTCCGGATACTGTCCCGGGGGGCCACCAAGCAGTTCTACCACTGCTTCACCTCCAACCTTTCGGACGTAAGCCTCGGCAAGGTCAGCAACAGGTGCCAATCCGACGACAGCCCGTATATGAACTCCTGGCAATGAGGTGTTTCGAGCGTGACTGCGCCCAGCACCCCACAATGCGAGATGGCCACCGGCAGAGTGGCCGATCACGATGACGCGGTCAAGATCGACGTCAACGCCTCCGACACAAAGGTCCGCCAGGTAGTCGATGCCAGCGGCAACATCGTCCATTGTTGCCGGTCACCCGGACTGAGGCGTACCCAGCCGGCGGTATTCTATATTCCAGACGGCAAGACCGTGTGCCACCAAGTCGCTAGCGATGGCGGTCATCTGATCACGACCATAAGGCATCCGCCAAAACCCACCGTGCAGCAGGCAAACAACGGGCGGCCGTGGTGTTGCGGGAAGGTACAGATCCGCTTGCCGGTCGGCGGACGCGCCATATGGGAATGTCTGCATCGTGGAACGCCGGTCGGTCTTTTCCATGCTTGTTTTGCCCCGTCTGTCGAACCTGAAGCGGACATCAACGAAGTTGACGCGTTAATGCCGACAGTCTGATATCTAAACCCATGATCAAAAGTGAAAAATTGACGTGGCGTATTATTGCTCTGCCCATGGAGTACAAGTTGGCGCCGCCGCGGCCTGAAGATGTTCTACGATTGCCTGAATCGCTTGCCGCAGTGTTGCACTGCTCACGGGATCATGTGCGATGGCAAGCGGGTCGGCCTGCTTGCCCGGCAAGTGCAGCGTGGCGCAAGCATCGTGGATGATCGTGGCCGACATCGTTTCCAGGACCAGCTTCAAGGCGGCTTGCGCCGCGGATGCTCTCGGCGAGGTATTGAACAGCGCGACGGGCTTTCCCGGGAAATCCGGACTGCCTACCAGCCAATCGAGCATGTTCTTGAACGATCCGGGTATGCCGCGCGCGTATTCGGGGCAGGCAATCAGGAGGCCGTCCGCCTGACACACGCGGCTGCGCAAGTCAACGATGCTCTGCGGAAGATCGGCATCGAGGTCTGGAGTAAAGTGAGGCAGCTCGCCAATCGCATCGTAATGTTCGATGACGATGCCTGGCGGCGCCAGCAGGGCAGCCGCGATGAGTGTGTGCGTGTTGGACGATGCAGCGCGCAAGCTGCCGGACAAGGAAAGTAAACGCATCTTGAGTGAACCGTGATCGATCGGGTGGATAGTATGGCATGTCCGGCATACGGCCGGCACGCGCTGTGGCAGCTAGCTGCCGTCGGGATGGTGCCGGCGCAGTCAAGGCGGCACCCGTTGACCGCGTCAGGCGCGGGGAAGCAATGCTTGAAGATGCGCGAAGCCTGCAGCCTGCGCGAAGTCGGGAAGCCGCCAGACGGCGCCGTTGGCACCCCAGCTGCCATCGGCTACGTCATGCAATATGACGGACGTCGCCAACTGGCGTTGCTCGGTCGCTGGCAGAGACTGCTTGAAGGCCGCGTGCACCAGGTCGACGTACACGGCCTGGGAAGCACCGTCCAGGACGCCAGACGGAACGTAGATCACGGCAAGGCAGGGCAGCAGCTTTGCGCTCATGTCGCTTGCGCCGCAGGTCCACGATCCTGGCTCCACTTCGTCGATGATCACCCAGCACATCGACCGCTTCCGCGGGTCGTCGGGAATTTGCTCCGCGGCAGCGGCGGCGTCGTTCAGCTTTTTTACCAAGGTGGCGCGATGCTCGGTTGGAAATGCATCTTTCGGTATCTTGACGAGAATGTTAGGCATGGTCAGCTTTTCTGTGTATGAATCGGAGCTTGTATTACAACCTCGATTGATGCAGAATGAAAGTGTCTGTTTTGACATATTTCAAGCTTTTTCAGCCAATGCATGATTTCACGGTTCTTGTCTTGCCAGGCGCTTTTGCGTCGAGTGTCGCGTTGACCCTGGATATTTTATCGGCTGCGGCGTCGCTGGCTGCAACGGTCGCTTGCGCCACGCCGCGCTGGCGCGTGGTTGCCATGCAGGGCAGTGTCCAGCTTAAGCACGGCATGAGCATCGACGCCCAAATTCTGCCGAAAACCGCCCGCCCGGATGGTACTACCTGGGTCGTGCCCGGCCTCGGCATGGAGAGTCCGCGCGCCATCAAGGAGCGCCTGGCGCAGCCCGACGCGCTGCGCGCCGTGCAGGCCTTGCAAGCGCATGCGCAAGCAGGGGGGAGCGTGGCGGCGTCGTGCTCGGCCGTTTTTCTGCTGCAGTCCGCCGGCCTTCTGGCTGGGCGACGGGTCACCACGTCATGGTGGCTGGCGCCGCTATTGCAGCAGCTGGAGCCGGGCTGCGTGGTCGATGCCGACCGTATGGTGATACGCGATGGAGCGCTCGTGACCGCCGGAGCGGCGCTCGCGCAGACCGATTTGATGTTGCACCTGTTGAGTACCCAGTTCAGCCCGGCGCTCGCCGACGCCGTATCGCGCGCGTTGTTGATCGATGGCAGGCAATCCCAGGCACAATTCATCGTTCCCGCCATGCTCGCCAATGGCAACGAATTGATCGCGAAGCTGGTGTCGCGTTTCGAGTCCGCCTTGCCTGATCCACCCGGGGTTTCAGCGTTGGCGGCGGAATTTTGCATGTCCGAGCGCACGCTCTCTCGGCACGTACGAGCCGCCACGGGGCGCAGTACGTCGGCTTTACTGCAGAGCGTACGGCTCAACAAGGCGCGCATGCTGCTCGAAACGAGCAAGTTGACGGTCGAGCAGGTGGCTGAACGCGTGGGCTATGTCGATACGAGCGCACTCCGGCGTTTGATGCGCAAGGTGACAGGAGTGACGCCGCGGCAATTTCGGCCGGCAGTTTCGCCTCCCATGTAAGGAACCGAGCAACTCGGCGGCAGCGGGGCAATCTGCGCACCGCAATCAGGCTACCGGAATACCCAACCTCAAAGCAGACTTGGCAACGTTCTCTTCACCACCTGCCGGATGTAGCGCGCTAAGGTTACATCTCCGGCCGTAATGCGCACAGAAGACTTCACAAAAGGCGACAGGCTGCGGGGTTACCCCGACAATTCGACGCGATACGCGGATGCCTTTCGCATCTGCCAAAGCATCCAGACGATACCCAGACCCACCGCAATAGCGCCGACCCAAGCCGTACTCGTCAGGCCCATCGCTTCCAGGCTGGCGCCTCCCAGCAGCGAACCCAGCGCGATGCCGCCATTGAAGCCTGCGATATTTAGGCCAGCCGCGACTGCCGGCGCTTGTGGCGCGTGGACGTGTGACAGCCCGATTACCCGTGCTTGCAAAGCAGGCACCGCCGCATAGGTCAGTGCACCAAGCAGGCCTGTCAGAAGTACCATCAACGGCAGCGATGATGCCGAAAACCATACCAGCAGCAGTACCGCGGTCAGGCCTGTCAACACAATCATCACAGCAAAGTCCGCGCCCCTGCGGTCGGCCAAGCGTCCGCCCCACACGTTGCCGATCGCAGCCATCACGCCGTAACCCAGCATCAGCAGGCTGCTGTTGCTTTCGCTGATCCGTGTGACTTGCAGCAGGACCGGCGAGATGTAGGTGTAGAGCGTGAAAGACCCTGCATAGGCCAGCACCGTGATGCCAGCCCCGGCCAGCAGGCGGGGATTGAACATGGCGTTGAGGCCATCCATCGCGTTGGCCTGCACTGAGCCATCGTCGCGATCCGTCGGCATCAGGGCTAGCAAGCCGATGAATCCGATAGTGCCACTCGCCGCCACGGCCATGAAGACGACCTGCCAGCTCAACGTGCTGCCCAGGTAGGTGCCGAGCGGAACGCCCAGCGCCAGAGCCAGGGTCAGGCCACCGAATACCACCGCAATCGCCGTGCCGGAACGCTGCCGGCCCGCCAGTTGCGTGGCAACGCTGGAGGCCACGGCGAGGAACACGCCATGCCCCAGTCCCGACGCAAAGCGAGCGATCAACATGGGCGTTAGTGCATCGGATTGGCTGACCACCATGTTGCCCAGCGTAAACAGCGCCATTGCAAGCAACAATAATCTCTTGCGCGGCCAGCGTGTGGCCAGTGCCGTCAGACCCGGCGCACCGATCACCGCGCCAAGCGCATAGGCCGTGACCGCCGTGCCGACCTGGCTGACGCTGGCATGCAGGTCAGCGGAAATGGTGGATACCAGGCCGATGGTGACGAACTCGGTGAAACCCAGAGCAAACGCACAGAGTGCGAACACATAGATGACGAAAGGCATGCGCTCGTTCATGGCTCAGGCCCAATCCGTTGAGGCAGCCGCCAGCCGTGACAGCGTCGTTTCGGTTACGCCCTTGGTCGAAGTGGGGTTGACGAAATCGACTGCATCGCCGGCATGGGCCTGCACCCGGCATGGATGGGTGGATTCGGAGAGATAGACGCCGCTCTGCGCGGTGCCGGGGGCGCAGGACGGTCCTTTGCGGTCGTGGTCGGTCGGGACGAAAAGAATACGTTGAGTCATCATAGGCTCCTGCAAGTGGATTGAGCACGTCGTCATGGGCTTCCCGAGGGAGCGTGCATTGCGACATGAAGTGCTGGGAGTGTCATTCTGATGATTTTGATATATCCTTGAAATGAGCAAAATAGACAAACACTTTCCACGGAATGACCTAAATGGCTTTGCGCAATCTGGATGACCTCGCGGTGTTCGTGCGTGTGGTAGAACGCCACAGTTTTTCTGCTGCGGCACGCGACTTGCACCTCGCACCCAAGACGGTCAGCAAGCAGATCGCCCGGCTGGAGCGAGCGCTGGGTACCACACTGTTCGAGCGCAATACCCGTAACCTGCGCATTACCGGCGAAGGCCGCGCCATCGCCGAACGGGCGCGGGTCGCCTTGGCGGTGCTGGAAGAAGTGCAGGAACTGGCGACCGGCGCCAGTCAGGAACTGAATGGCATCATCCGATTGACGGCGCCCATGCCGTTCGGCCGCAAGTTCGTGGCGCCGGCGATCCACGACTTCTGCCGGCTGCATCCCCGGGTCGGCTTCGACCTGCGCTTGTCCGACCAGGTGCAGGATCTGTACAGCGGCGACCTGGACCTGGCGATCCGCATGGGTGAGCTGGCCGATTCGCGATTGGTGGCGCGGCGCATAGCCGACAATCGGCGCATCCTGGCGGCATCTCCTGCCTATCTAGAATCGCATGGACAGCCCGCGCAGCCGGAAGAGCTGGAACAGCACAACTGCCTGGTATTCGCCTATCCGGGGCTGCTGCAAAGCACCTGGCCGCTGCGCAAGGGCCGCCGGGAGATGCCTGTCGCGGTCAGCGGTACGCTGTGCAGCGACAGCGGCGACGTACTGCATGCGTGGTGCCTGGCAGGGCTGGGCATCTCGTTGCGCGAAACCTGGGACATTCACGAGGAATTACGCGACGGGCGACTGGTGCGCGTGTTGCCGGAATGGGACGCCTCGCTCTCGAAAATCAGCATTGTTCGGGCGCGGCGAGAGCCTGTGCCGCGTCGGCTGACGGCGTTCAGCGATTTTCTGTTCGATCGCTGGCAGCGAGCGCCGTGGGATCATTGATATCACTCCCTGCTGTTGGCGCATCGCATACGTCTCTACCGGACGCGAAGCTTCGTAGAAAATCTTGTAGGGCTTACCCACTGTTCGTCCAGCGTGTGACGCTGGCGAGTGAGAGGTCGTCTATAGTGCTTCGTCCCCGGTCGAGCGCCACCTCGCGCACGCGCTTGGTCTCGTCGGTCCTGAAGAAGCCCTCCATCAGCCGCATATTGGAGTTGGCGATGAGTGCACGGGCGATGCCGACGTGCTGGTGCCTGGCCGTCCCGCTACAGGCGCACCCTAAGGACAGCCGCAGGAGCGGCGGATGCGCATGGTCGCGGGCATGCGCACCACGCTGCGCGCCGCGTCCGGCTCCCTGATGCGCCGGATCAGCAAGCTCACCGCGCGCGCACCGATGTCTTCCAGCGGCTGGGCGGTGACGGTCAGGCTGGGGCTGAACAGGTCGGCCCAGTCGAGGTCATCGAAACCGGCGAAGGCTATTTCCCCCGGTATCTCCACGCCAGCCTCCTTCAGCGCGCGCATCGCGCCCAGCGTCATCAGGTTGTTGCCGGAGACGATGGCGCTGGGCCGGTCGGGCAGGGCCAGCAACGCGTGCACTGCCAGGCGCGCCGGTTCGACGCTCGATTCGCCGCACGCCACCAGGCGCTCGTCAATGGCCACCCCGGCCGCCGCCAGCGCCCTGCGGTAGCCCGTCAGCCGCTCGCCGCTGGTCGAGTTCCACTGCGCCCCGGACAGGTAGCCGATGCGGGTGTGGCCGTGTTCGATCAAGTGCGCCACCAGCGACTGCATCGCCTCGGTGTTCTCGACGCCGACCTGGTCGAATGGTGTCGGCAGCAGATGGTCGACCAGCACCGCCGGGATCTGGTTGGCCTCCAAATACTTCAGCGAGCGCAGCGCGCCGTCATTGGTCGGTGCCATCAGGATGCCGTCGACCCGGCGCTGGTGGAAGGCCTGGACCACGCGCAGTTCCTGCTCGGGGTCGTCGTGGGTGTCTGCAAACAGCATCATCAGGCCGGCCTTGCCGCAAGCGGTGTCGATGGCCCGGACGATTTCCGAAAAATAGTGGTTGGCGAACGTCGAGATGGCCACGCCTATCGTGCTCGTGGTCGAGCGCGCCAGCGAGCGCGCCAGCGAGTTGGGGATGTAGCCGGCCGAGGCGATGGCCAGACGCACCACCTGCTCGGTCTCCGGGTCGACCCGCCGGGTCCCGTTGATGACGTGGGAAACGGTGGACACGGATACGCCGGCAACCCGGGCGACGTCGTTCATGTTAGCCAAAGAGCGGCCCTTCCATTGTTTTGTGTTCAGTCGTGCAGGATAGCACGGCCAGGCGCAAGCGCTTGCGCGTAGAGATGGGGAAAATTGCAAAGTGTCAAAAATTAGTGGTTTTTTCACCGCGCAAGCGCTTGCGCAAGCGCTTGTATGTGTCGTACTATCTATTCGGAGCTTGAAATGAGCTGGCCGCCGGCACCGCGGCGAGCCCGTTTTATTGCACCGCGCGCAGACGCGGCCTCCGCACCAGCCGACTTGGCGGACCAGTACTACCTATATGGAGACAAGACAGATGAAAACATTGTTTAGCGCCTTGGCGCTGGCCGGAATGGCCGCGCTCGGCGGCAACGCCGCGGCAGCCCAGCCGGTGATCGGCGCCCTGATTCGCAACCTCGACGACCAGTTCCTCGGCGACTACGGCAGCAACCTGAAAAAGATCGCTGCCGCCAAAGGTGCCGAGCTGAAACTGATGGACGCCCACGGCGACATGGCGACCCAGCTCGACCAGCTCAACACCTTGCTTAGTCAGGGCGTCAAGTATTTCGTGGTGGTGCCGGTGGTGACCGAAGGCAGCGACCAGATCGCCCAGGCGATCGCGGCCAAGGGTGGTGGGGCAGCATTTTCCAACACGGCGCCGACGGTGAAGGCGCTCAAGACGGGGCGCAACTTCTTCCTCGCATCCTCGCCCGAATCGGTGGCTGGGCAGATTCAGGCCGGCATCGTCGACGACTACTTCAAGAAGTTTCCCGCCAAGCTGGGCCCCGGCAAGTCGATCAACCTGCTGATGCTGCTCGGCCAGTTGGGGCATCCGGCGCAGATCTACCGCACCCAGGCGGTGCTGGCGTCGCTGCAGCAGAAGGGCTACAAGGTCAATGTGCTGGCCAAGGACACCGCCAACTGGCAGCCGGAGGAGGCGCAGCAAAAGATGGACGCCTGGCTCAATGCCTACCGCGGCAAGTTCAACCTGGTGCTGGCGAATAACGATTCGATGGCGCTGGGCGCGGTCGAGTCGCTGGTCACCGCCAAGTATGTCGATGACCCGGCCCGGCCGGGCGTGGACGTCGACGGCGACGGCACCTCGTTGAGAGTACCGGTGATCGGCGTTGACGCCACCCCGGTGGCGCTGCGCTCGATGGCCGAGAAAAAACTCTACGCCACCGTGTTGCAGGACGCCGGCGAGCAGTCGGCGACGGCCTTTGAACTTGCCTACCTGATGGCCACCAAGGGCGCCGTCGGCGGCGCCACGGTGCGCGGCTACAAGCCGCTGGCCGTCGCCATCGACGAAGCGCCCGCCAACAACGCGGCAATCGTCGGGCAGGTCTATCTGGTGCCCTTCAAGGCCGTGACGCAGGAAAATTACAAGAGCTTCACGAAGAAGTGAGGCGGACCAGCAGCGCGCGCCGCGACGCCGGCCGCGCGCTGTGTCACTGGAGGGGACGAACATGGATGGAACGCCTTACGTTATTGAAATGAACAACATCAGCAAGCGCTTTCCCGGCGTGCAGGCGCTCGACGGCGTCACGCTGCGGCTGCGCCCGGGCAAGGTGCACGCGCTGATGGGGGAGAACGGCGCCGGCAAGTCGACGCTGATGAAGTGCCTGTTCGGCATGTATCGGCCGGATCAGGGCGAGGTGCGCTTGCGTGGCCAGGTGCGGCAGTTCCAGCATTCCCGCGACGCCCTCGATGCCGGGGTGGCGATGATCCATCAGGAGCTGGCCAACGCGCCGGCACGCTCGGTGCGCAGCAATCTGTGGCTGGGCCGCGAGCCGACCCGCCGGGTCGGGCCGCTGCGCCTGCTGGACCACCGCAAGATGCGCTCGGACACCGCCGCGCTGATGCGCAAGCTAGGCATGGACATCGATCCGGACGCCATCATCGGCGAGCTGTCGATTTCACACCAGCAGGCGTGCGAGATCGCCAAGGCGGTCGCCTACGACGCCGCCGTCGTCGTCATGGACGAGCCGACCTCGTCGCTCACCGACAAGGCGGCCGAGCAGCTGTTCCGCATCATTGGCGAGCTGACCCGGCGCGGCGTGGCGGTGGTCTACATTTCACACAAGATGCACGAAATTTTCCAGATCGCCGACGAGGTGTCGGTGATGCGCGACGGGCGCATGCTCGGCACCTACGACGCCGGCGCGATCGACGAGGAGCAATTGATCCAACTGATGGTCGGGCGCGAGTCGAGTCAGCGCTTTCCCCCGCTCGACAGTGTGCCAGGCGCGACACGCCTGAAGGTGAACGCGCTCAGCTCGCCCGACCCGCGCTCCTTCCAACAGGTCAGCCTGGAATTGCGCCGCGGCGAGATCCTCGGCATCGGCGGCCTGATCGGCGCCGGCCGCAGCGAGTTCGTCGAGGCCTTGTTCGGCCTGCGCCGGGTGGCCTCCGGCAGCATCGAGATCGACGGCAGGGCGGTGCGCATCGGCAGCAGCCGCGAGGCCATCGTCCGGCGCATGGGCCTGGTCACCGAGGACCGCCGCGGCTCTGGCATCTTCCCGCAGTTGTCGATCACCCGCAACACGGTGATCTGCTCGCTGGGGCGCTATATGGGCCGCTGGCGCACGCTGCAGCACGCCCGCGCTGGCGCCGAGGCGGCGCGGCTGAACCGCCAGCTCGGCACCCGCAGTGCCTCGATGGAGACGCCGATCGGCAGCCTGTCGGGCGGCAATCAGCAAAAGGTGCTGATCGCGCGCTGGCTGATGACCGATCCGGACATCCTGATCATGGATGAACCTACCCGCGGTATCGACGTCGGCGCCAAGTTCGAGATCTACTCGGTCATGGCCGAGCTGGCGCGGCAAGGCAAGTCGATCATCATGGTGTCGTCCGAAATGCCCGAGCTGATCGCCATGTCGCACCGCGTCATGGTGCTGTGCGAGGGCCGCCACACCGGCACTCTTGAACGCGCCCACGCCAGCCAGCACGAGATCATGCGCCTGGCCACGCAATACCGCTGACGCCGGCGCCGCCCCGCGCCGTCCCACATCACAAACGGAGACAATCTAGCATGAACACCCTGACCAAGGTGGCCGACGAGGCCGCCACCCCCGGCGCGCCCGCGCCCCGTCCCGCCCCGGCGCCGGCACCGGGCCGCCGCCTGCTCGCCTACCTGCGCGCGCGCACCAACCTGCTGACCTTTGTCGTGCTGGCCACGGCGCTGGCGCTGCTCACCGACGGTGCCTCGCTGTCGCCGGAATCGATCAAGAATCTGGCCGTGGCCGAGTCGGTGCGCGCCCTGGCCGCGCTGGGTGTAGGCATGATCATCATCACCCGCGGCATCGACCTGTCCATCGGCGCGGTAGTGTGTCTGGTCAGCAGCGTGGCCGCCTCGTTCGCCCAGAACAGCGACTACGCCGCCGCCCTGTATCCGGGCGTCGTGTTCCCGCTGTGGTTGCCGGTGCTGGCCGGCGTGCTGACCGGCGCCGCCTTCGGCCTGCTCAACGGCCTGCTGGTGGCGTTGGCGCGCATCCCGCCCTTCATCGCCACGCTGGGCACGATGTCGGTGGCCTTCGGCTGCCAATTGATCTACACCCGTGCCAACGTGGTCGGCAGCCTGACGGACGCCTACAAGGAAATCGGCCAGGGCGCCCTGTTCGGCATACCCCACCTGGCGCTGTTCGCGTTGCTGGCCGCCGCCGCCGTATACCTGATGCTGGCCCACACGCGCCAGGGCGCCAGCCTGTACGCCATCGGCGGCAACCCTGCCGCAGCGCGGGTATCGGGCATCAACGTCAAGCGGGAACTAGTGCTGGTGTATCTGTACGCGGGCGTCCTGTACGGCATCGCCGGCGTATTGCTGTCGAGCCGGCTCGGCCTGGCCAACGCCCTCACGGGACGGGGCATGGAGCTCGACGCCATCGCCGCCGTGACCATCGGCAGCGTCTCGCAAAGCGGCGGCATCGGCACCGCCGGCGGCATGGTGCTGGGCGTGCTGACGCTGGGGATCATCAACTACGGCATGACCTTCCTCGGCGTCGACTCCTACTTCCAGCTGGTGATCAAGGGTGGCATCATCATCGTCGCCGTCTACTTCGACATGAAAAAAACCGCCAGCGGCGAATAAGGGAGACAAACATGCTTGTTGGAATTCATCCCTGCGTCAGCCCCGAGCTGCTCTACGCCCTGGCGCGCATGGGCCACGGTGATGAGATCGCCGTGGTCGACGCCTACTATCCGGGCCACAGCAACAACGACCTGGTGATCCGCTGCGACGGCAGCACGGCGGCCGAGTTGCTGGCCGGCGTGCTGCCGCTGCTGTGCCTGGACGACTACGTTGCCGCGCCGGTGGCGATGATGCAGCCCGAAGCGCATGACCGCTGCGACCCGGAGCTGGAGCGCGACTTCCGCGCCGCCATCGACCGCTGCTGGCCGGGCACGCCGGCGATCGCCCACATTGCCCGCCAGGAGTTTCTGGCGCGCTCGCGCGCCGCCTTCGCCATCGTCGTCACCGGCGAGCGTCGCAAGTACGGCAACATGCTGCTACGCAAGGGCGTGCCGGGGCCACAATGAGCGCCATCGCCGACACCGTTGTCGCCGGCAAGTCGACGCTGATGAAGATTTTGAACAGCGTCTACCGCTAGGACGAAGGGTGAGGTGGTGCTGGCCGGGGTGTCGGCGCAGCTGTCCGGGGCCCGTTCGACGCAGGCGCTGGGCCTGGCGATCATCCATCAGAAGCTCAACCAGGTGGCCGAGCTGAGCTTCTGCGAGAATTTCTTTCTCGGGCGCGAGTTGCGCGGCCCGCTGCGCTGGCTGGCCGAACTGGGCCGGCGGCCCGATCCGGGCCGCCGGCTAGGAGAGTTACGTGTGGCCGAATGCCTGTTGCTGGAAATCGCCAAGGCCATGCTTTCGATGTCCAGCGCAACCAGCCAGGTCAGCGGTAGTCATCTGGCCACCTTCGCTGGCGATCTTGCTCAAGCGGTTTTGGCGTATCTGCCGTTCGATGCCAACAGGTTGGTCAAGCACCTGCCAGACTTTGAGGCATTCGATGTGCTCAGGCATGTGGCTCGAGTTCGGCTTGGCGATTCAGTCCAGCACATCAAGGCGAGGCTCAAGATGGCTCTGGCTTTACACTTGCCAGTATCACGCTTGGCCTCCTTGTTCCTGGTCGACGATGGTGCTGCGATCAATGTCGTGTCGACGATGGTTTCTTGGCTTCGTCTAGTAACCATTGAGCAAACGCTTTGATTGGCTCCCCGCTTAATCCGACCGACTCAGGAAGGATGAGACAGAAGGTTTTGGAAATTGTTTTTCCCTCTGGCCATGGAGCGACCAACCGTCCTTGAGCAAGTTCGGTTTCAACGTAGAGGCGCGGTACTAACGCGACACCGAGGCCAGCCAACGCAGCTTCGATCAACATCGCATGAAGATCGTAGCGCGCACCAATCGCTGGATTGGTCAGAGGGATTCCAGTCTCTTCGGAGTAGCGTTGCCAAGCCTCGGGGTTCTGTCGCCGGTGCAGGCGCGGTAGGTTATCCAGTACGGTTGTGCCTTCGTCTCCTGTCAGAATTTCTGGATGGCAAATCGGAACCAACACCTCATCCAAAAGGTGGTGAGTCCTCATTCCCGTCCAGGCCGGATGCTCGAAATGGATTGCGGCATCGAACCCGCTGCCGGCAAGGACGAAGGGGTCCATGCGTTCGGCAAGATGCACAGTGATGTTCGGATGCTTCTGCTGGAATTGTGACAAGCGAGGAATGAGCCACCGCATCGCGAAAGTCGGGATGACGGCTATGTCGAGGCTAGCACCATCGACTGGCTGTCCCATCAGGTACTGGCTGTCTCGCTCCAGCCGGTCGAGGGACTCGCGCACTTGCGCCGCATAGCGCTCCCCGTTGGGCAACAGCCGGACGCGATTTCCGACTCGCTCAAACAACATCACGCCGAGAAAGGCTTCCAGTCGGCCAATCTGACGGCTGATGGCCCCTTCCGTCAGTGACAACTCCGCCGCCGCTCGGGCGAAACTGCCATGGCGGGCGGCGGCCTCGAATGCCATCAGTGCAGCGTTGCTGGGGATCTTCCTGCGCATGAGAGTTCCTGATACAGAGCAAGGCAATGACTCACCTTGATTTTTAATCATGGAAGCATACCAAAAAATCGATTTATACGGCGAAATTCAGGTCGCATAATGACTGAACATCAACAAGGAACGCCGGCGCGCAACGCTGCCGGTCACAAATGATCTTATGATTTATACAGTCGAATGCAGCTTTGCCGATCCAGCCAGTGAAGCAGAGTGGAATCATTTCTACAGTCTGGAAAAACTGCCCGCACTCATTTCAGTGAGCGGGTTCCATACCTCGCAGCGCTTCAAAGCCTTGAGCGCCGGATGCCCTGTCTACCTCGCCATGCATACGATCGACGATCTCGATGTACTTCATGGAGATGAGTATCGCCGGAAAGGCGGCGGCAATTTCGCGCGCTGGCAGCAGCACATCAGCGACTGGCACCGCAATCTCTATGGCGGCTTTGACCGCGCACCTGCCATCGGTCAAGACGAACTTCTGGTGACGAGTACAGTCGGCCCTGAGCCGCTCATCGAAATGGGCCTCATTCCTTACCGGATGCAAGCTGTCGCATTGGAGAGGTTCCCTGAACATCGATGGATGGCGAAGATGGGGCGCACCATTGACCTCGGCATGGAACATCTTCCGAAGGGCGTCCATCTGTATGCGCCTATGACCGGCCAATTGACGAGTGGCAGTGACATCGCTCTCCAAATCTCGCGGTAGAGCCAAATGCCCAACGTTACGATTTTCATACCAAGCGAAAAGATGCCGTCAGATGGAAATCTGGCGGAACTCACCGATCAATGCACCCAACTTTGCACAGGGATGCTTCAAGCTGCGCTGGCGAATGTACACATCATCTATGTTGCTGTCCGTCATGGTCGGGGGAATCATCAGGCATATGCAGAAATCAAATACCGCCTTGAACCGTTCAGGACGAAACCCGTCATGGATTTCTTTATGGAAAAACTGGATGACATCATCAAAGGAAATACCGGCCTTACTGCACGCATCCGTTGCTTTGGCTACGCGGCCCAGGCCATTCATGCACGCAACTGAATATTAGTGAGGAATACGTCAATGGATCACATACAATTTCCAAGCCAACAGATTGGAGAGTTTTCGATCACGGCCATCAGTGACGGATACCTTTCCGCCAGTCTCGATTTACTCTCCAATATCGATTTGTTGGATGCGTCAAAGTTGCAGCAAGACGCAGGTGTGAACGACCCCTCTTCCATTCATATCAACTGCTATTTGGTTCGCGGCCGGGGCCGTACAATTTTGATTGATGCAGGGGCAGGGGGATTCAAGCAATGGGGCGGCAAGCTGAAAGTGAATCTTGCACTTGCTGGTGTACAACCCTCCGACATTGACACGATTCTTCTGACGCATGCACATCCCGATCATGTCGGGGGGCTGCTTGATTCGTCAGGAGAAGCAGCCTTTCCCGATGCGGAGTTAGTGATCCACCAGCATGAGGTTTCTTTCTGGGAAGACGATAGCAATCTCAGCCGAGCCAGTGAGCGCGCTCGCGGAAACTTTCTGTTTGTTCGGAAGGTGTTTGACCAGTATCGGGAGAAGATGCGCCTGTTTACCGATAATGAAGTTCTCCCAGGTATTAGTGCCATGCCACTACTAGGGCATACCGCAGGGCATTCTGGTTATCGCATCGAATCCGCTGACCGTAGCCTGTTGATCTGGGGGGATATTGTTCATTTCCCTCAAATCCAGATTGCGCGTCCCGACGTATCCATCGCATTCGACCAAGATCCGCTGCTTTCGGCCAAAACACGTTCAAAACTGCTGGATGTGGTCAGCTCGGACAACATCCTCATCGCCGGCATGCACCTTGGCGAACTCGGCTTCGCGCACATCCAACGCAAAGGCAATCTCTACAGGATAGTCTACGAAGCTTAGCGGCCAGTAAAGATGCCTGTGATGCGCCAACCGCAGGGAATGAGGTGAATGACACCACGACGCTTGCTACTCACGATCACCGAAATGCTAGGCAAGGTCGACGTGCGCGCTGAAGAACCGATCAACCGGCGACGCGACCGCACGTCGACCATCACCGTGCGCGGCGCCATCGCCGATGGCTTGCAGCCCCCGGACGTGTCCGGTGCTATTACAAGGCAGCTTCAGCCTATAATCGACAAGCTGCCGGCTGGCTATTCTGCCTCCAGGCATGTGGTGGAGGGGCTGTCAGAAACGCTGGATCATGAATTGCGCCAGTTTGGCGTTCGTGTCACATTGGTCGCTCCGCGGGCGCAAGCTTCGGCGGAAGATGATGCTAGATCAGCTAATGCACGTCGCTTCTCGGCCTATGCGATTAACGCTCGCATCGACGGCCCTGGTGCATAGTCCGTACCCAATCGGACGTACCTGCAACTCTCCAACACGGGATGCTCGCAAAGTAAGAGGAGGGAGGCCGTTCAGCGTTGAGTCATAAAGCGTTGCCAATTCAGAAGCCAGGATGAAATCGGGCAACAAAGAGCGGCATGTTCGCTATCATGACGGCGTCTTTGCACTTGGCGCCCGCGCTGTGCGGCCACGCATGGCCGGCCTGACTGGCACGCTTTGCCCATACTCACTCCACCAAGCCATGAGCGCTGCCATCGTCGGGCCGAGCCCGCGGGCTTTTTCCGTGATTTCGTATTCGACCCGTGGCGGCACTTCCGCAAACACCGTGCGCGACACCAGACCGTCCGCCTCCAGCTCGCGCAGTTGCGCCGTCAGCATGTGCTGAGTGATGCCTGGAATGGCCTTGCGCAATTCTCCGAAGCGGTACAGGCGCTGATTGAGCAGCCACATGATTTCCAGTTTCCACTTGCCTGAAAGCAAGGAAAAGGCGCGTCGCATTTCCTCGTGCATATTCAGCTGCATCTCTCCATTAGTCTGCTTTTCCATACTAAGCCCCATTTTTTCATCCTACTTGTGGGCATTCATATTAGTCGATAGTCTGGCTGCATGTCCAACTCTTACGCTGAATAGCAAAAAAACCCATGGCTCTTACCTACACATATTGGATCAGCACTGCACTGCTGTCGCTGCTCTATTTCGCATCTGCCTTGATGTACATCGCCAAGGGCGCCTTTGTCAGGCAAGCGCAGGCGGAGTTAGGCTACGCGTCCTCGCACCTCGTACCCTTCATGATCGTAGTGAAGATACTCGGACCTGCCGCCATTCTGTGGCGCTTCAACGTCGCGCTCAGTGATCTCGCCTATGCCGGCATCTTCTATCACCTGGTCTTGTCCGGTTTGGCACATCTGGGCGTGCGCAAACCCAAAGGCGCCATTCCTGCGGCCGTTGGCCTCATCCTCCTGGCGGCGTCCTTCGCGACACAAAATGCCGCTCGTGACATTGCTTCGCCGTACGCACCAGCCGTGACGGCGATCCAAACCCCTCTCAACTAATGGAAACGACTCTAATGGAAACGAACATGTATCGACTCAATAACAAAGTAGCCATCATCTTCGGTGCCGGTCGCGGTATCGGACGTGCCACCGCCAAACTGTTCGCGGCAGAAGGCGCGAAAGTGGCGGTGCTCTCGGTGACGCAGGCGAATATTGATGCCGTCGTGGCCGACATCGAAGCGGCAGGCGGCACGGCCATCGGCGTGCGCTGCGACGTTAGCGATGGCGATCAAATCAAGGCTGCAGTGGATCAGGTGGCCGATACCTGGGGCCGTATCGACATTCTCGTCAACAATGCCTTCGATCCATCCTCGGTTGCGTCGTCGGTGCTCGATCTCTCGGTTGAGCAGCTGCAACGTAATTTTGAGATGGGGCCAATCGCTTATCTGCGGACGATGCAAGCTTGCTATCCCCATCTGAAGGCCAGCGGTGAAGGTCGCGTCATTAACCTCGCCTCGTTGGCGGGTGTCCTCGGCATGGTGGCTTATGCCCCCTATAACATGGCCAAGGAAGCCGTGCGCGCACTGACGCGATCCGCTGCGCGCGAGTGGGGCGCCGACAAGATCACCGTGAACAACGTCTTGCCGATCGCCGATACCTGGGGCGCAGCCGATGTGCCGCCGCCTGCCAATGCACTCGCCCGCCATGGCTCGCCGCAGCAGGACGTCGCACCGGTGGTTCTGTTCCTCGCCAGCAAGGATGCGCAGTTCATCACCGGCTACAGCCTCACGCCCGATGGCGGAATGATCATCGACGCTGCGCGTTGAGGCGCGGGCCACTCCGGATGGCCGGCGTTCGCTCTTGCCGGGCCGCTGGATGCCGTGCGCCGTTACGAACCGCTGGCTTGCGCGCAGTCATTGCTTGCTCCGGTGAATGGATCAGCTTGCCCGCAGCGCTAGCGCACGCGAGGTCAGGAAGGCTGCCAGCAACAGTACGGCCGCGCTGGCGATAAACGTGCTCTGGTATCCACTCCTGTCGAACAGCAGACCGCCGAGCGTGGAACCCAGGGCGATGGCGAGTTGCACGACGGCCACCATCAGCCCGCCACCCGCCTCTGCATCCCGGGGCAGCGTTATTGCCAGCCAGGACCACCAGCCTACCGGCGCGGCAGTCGCGACCATGCCCCAGATGCCCAGCAGTGCCGCCACGGCAGCGACCTTGCTGCCAAAGAGGGTCAGCGCCACCGCGATCAATGCCATCAGGATGGGAATGGTAACCAGTGTCCGGGAGAAATTCCACTTCAGGAACTTGCTGATGACGGTGGTGCCGATAAAGCCGCCTACGCCAATTGCCAGCAGAATCAGCGACAAGGTGGATATGCCTACCCGCGTCACGCTTTCAAGGAATGGCCGCAAATAGGTGAACAAGGCAAACTGACCCATGAAAAACGTGCTGACAGCGAGCATGCCCAGGGCAACCTTCGGATCCCGAAGCAGTCTGAAGGCGTTGCCGGAATCCGCCGAGGCAGTCTGGGGTGGCATGGAAGGCAGGCTGATCCACTGCCAGACAAAGGCAATCAACGCCACTGGCACCAGGCAAAAGAAAGCACCACGCCATCCGACGACGGAACCGAGATAACTGCCCAGGGGTGCGGCGACGACGGTCGCCAGCGCATTGCCGCCATTGAAGATGGCCAAGGCACGCGGCACCTGATGGGAGGGCACAAGGCGCATCGCGGTGGCTGCCGACAGGGACCAGAATCCGCCAACCACCACGCCGATCAGCGCACGTCCCAGCATGTACAGAAAATAGTTCGGCGCCATCGCGACAACGG
Organism: Janthinobacterium rivuli; assembly: GCF_009208735.1. GTDB lineage: Bacteria > Pseudomonadota > Gammaproteobacteria > Burkholderiales > Burkholderiaceae_D > Janthinobacterium. The sequence goes on from NZ_WFLJ01000008.1 coordinate 247,569, forward strand.
CCCCTGAGGCGGCCATCAGTGCGGTCAGCCCCAGCAGGAGCATTTTGCGATTCATGCTGCCAGCCATGGTGGAAATCGACAGGCTGGTGAGCACTGCAAACGCGCCGGAAATGGCAATTCCCTGTCCCGCCATGCCTTCGCTGACCCGGAGATCCCTGGCCATGGGCGTCAACAGGCTGACGGGCATGAACTCCGAGGCGATCAGCGCGAAAACGCACAGCGTCATGGCGAAGACCCCGCCCCACATGGCCGCCTGCGTACCGGCGTCAGCGTGCCCCTGCACGCCATCCGGGATCGTGCTGCTTATTGGTGTTGTCATGGTATGGGCCTATGCCAGATTCTTGTGGAAGAATGCGTTCAACTCCTCCCAGGGGATGAGTTTCACCCGGTCATACAGATCCACGTGCCCGGCGCCTGGCACGATCACCAGTTCCTTGGGCCGGGCCGAAAGCCGGAAAGCCTCTTCGCTGAATTCCCGGGAATGCGCCTGGTCGCCCGTGATAAACAGCATGGGACGCGGCGAAATCGTCTCGATGTCGTTGAACGGGTAAAAGTTCATGAACTTGACGTTGCTGATCAGCGTCGGGTGCGTCGTCAGTTCGCGCGACGACCCTGCCGGGGTGAACTCGCCGCGCTCGGTGCGATAAAAGTCGTAGAACTCGCGCTGGATCGGATGCGTATTGCCATTAAGTTTGTGCACGGTTCCGCCGGTGTACTTGATGGCGCCACCGGTAAATTCCACGTAGCGCTGTTGCGCCGCCTCGGCAATGATCTGCTTGCGTTGCTCCAGCGTCTGCGAATGGTGCAGTGCATTGCGGTTGGCGGCGCCCATATCGTACATGCTGACAGTGGCAATGGCCTTCATGCGCGGATCGATCTTGGCGGCACTGATGACGAAACTGCCGCTGCCGCAAATGCCGAGAACGCCGATCCGCTCCCTGTCGACGAAAGGCTGGGTGCCCAGATAGTCCACCGCCGCGCTGAAGGCTTCGGCGTAGATGTCCGGCGCTACGGTATTGCGTGGCTGGCCGGCGCTTTCGCCCCAGAACGACTGATCGATGGCCAGGGTTACGAAACCCTGCTCGGCCAGTTTCTGCGCGTACAGATTCGAGCTTTGCTCCTTTACCGCGCCCATCGGGTGGCCGATGATGATCGCGGGATGCCCGGCATTGCGGTTGAGATCCTTGGGCGTGAACAGATCGCCGACGACCTGCATCTGGTACTGGTTGTTGAAACTGGCCTTGCGCGCAGTGACTGTCGCGCTCCTGTAAAAGTTGTCAGCGTTGTTGGACATGTCCGGCACGGGCCTGTTATCGGCGGCGAAAACTGGACTAGCGGCAACGGAAAGGCTGCCCAGCACGGCCATGCCGGTGCCAGCAGTCTTCAGGAAATCACGGCGTGCTACATCATCTATGGTCATGTCTGCTTCTCCAGTTCGTTAGGTATGGGGCACGTTGTAGGTGTGGACGTGCATCGTACGTCGCGCTTAACGCACCTGCGCACCGAAATCTCGAACAGGTATATGTGTAACAGCCATGAATGTTCTGTATATTTATATTAAAAATCACACATTCCACTTGGTATCATCCCTTGCCAGGCCCCACGACGGGATACCTTTAACAGCCGGTTTCAGGAATTATTCAAATGGCCAGAGATAATATTATTGATATTCTTATATTTTTCGAGGTCGCTCGCGAACGCAGTTTCACCCGTGCCGCCATCAAGCTGGGCATGTCCCAGTCCACACTCAGTCACATCATTCGGGATCTGGAAGCCCGGCTGGGTGTGCGGCTGCTCAATCGTACGACCAGGAGTGTTTCGCCGACCGAAGCAGGCGAGCGCCTGCTGACCAATGTCGCGCCGCGGCTGGACGAGGTCCATGCCGAAATCGCCGCTGTCAGCGATTTGAATGGCAAGCCGGCGGGAACAGTGCGTATCACCGCCATCGACCATGTGATTGATACCCTGCTGTGGCCAAGGCTGGCACCAGTGCTGCCTCATTATCCTGACCTGAATATCGAGATTCAGTCAGATTACAAGCTGATCGATATTGCGGCGGACCGTTATGACATCGGGGTGCGCTATGGAGATCAAGTGGCGGACGACATGATTGCCGTGCGGCTCACGCCCGACATTCCTACCATGATCGTTGGCTCGCCTGCCTACTTCTCCTGGCATGCGCAACCCGCCAATTTGCAAGACCTGATGAAGCACAACTGCATCACGCTGCGGCTCGCAGGCAGTGGCGGCATCTACGCGTGGGAACTGCAGCATGATGGACGTAACGTGGAAGCCAGGGTGAGCGGGCAGGCCGTGTTTACCAGCGCCGTGCCCATGGTGCAAGCGGCCTTGAGCGGCAATGGCCTGGCGTTCGTCACGGAAGACCTGGTGGCGGGACATATACGTGAAGGCCGATTAATCAGCGTTATGAGCGACTGGTGCGGAAGGTTTCCTGGCCTCCATGCGTACTATCCCAGCCGCCGCCACGAATCGAGGGCACTTCGGATTGTTGTCGAAGCTATTCGTCACAAGCAGTAAGCCAAGGGAGTTGATCGTCAGATCAGGCCGCGCCTGAATGGGTGTGTCCGAGGCGCTGGCCATACAGATCATTTCTTTGACCGTCTGCCACTGGCCGCTTACCGTCTTCGGCAGCTTACCTATGATACGCCCAGCTGCCGGGTCAGACTTTGTTGGCCAGTAGAGCATATCAGGTGGTTATCAAATGAAAACGTCCGAAAATGCCCGGTTCGCTCAATAGTGAGGCGTCTCGCGGCCGGAGACGCCATGCGATGTTTACATTGGCACAGTCTTTCAGAGGCGGTACAGACTGCCGGAGCCAACGCTGTCCGCCGGCGTGCCGTCCGTGCAGCCGGCCATCGGCAAACCTTGCGCCCATCCTGCTGCCAAGGCATGCACGTCACGCAAGGGATCGGACGCCTTGGCGCGCTCATTGCGAATGCGGCAGGTTTCAGGATCAGTGGCAAACAGACCGCGCGCGAAAACGCGACCCTGCTCGGCCAGCTTCGCGGTCTTCGGCCCGCGGATCTGCGCGAAGCGCAGCAAGGCGTCATCGAGGCAGCCGTCCGTCCCAACCAGACACCGCGCCAGATGCCAGGCGTCTTCCAGCGCCTGACAGGCGCCCTGGCCAGATGTCGGCAACGGCGCGTGCGCCGCATCCCCCACGAGCAGCACATTCGCCCGGCTCCACGTGTGCAGCGGCTCCAGGTCGTGCACGGCGATCAGTCGGATGGCATGCGCCGGTGTCGCCTGGATGATGCGGGTGACAGGCTCCGGCCATCCCGCGAACAGATCCTCAATCTCCTTACGCATATCCGCTGCGGGCGCCGCCCCCGGCAATGGCCGTGCCTGCGCCGCCGCCCAGTAGACCAAATCCGGCCGGACCGCCACGCAACCGAAGCGATCCCCCGAGCCCCAATAATCCCGAATCGCGATATCGCCCACCAATGCACGCTGCGCCTGCGCCACACCCACCCAGTTCACGAAGCCCTGATAAACTGGCGTGTTGTCCCCCGCGACGAACCGGCGTGCCACCGAGTCCATGCGGCCATCGGCGCCGATCAGCAGATCCGGACGAATGCTTACCCCGTTTTCGAACCGCGCCACGGCTTTGCCGCCAGCATCGAGGTCGATCGCCACCGCCCGATGCCCGAATTCTACCGGGATCCCGGCCTGTGCCGCATGATCCAGCAGTACCGCTTGCAAGTCCCGGCGCAAAATCGTATGGGTCGGATGTCCCATCATCTGGTCCAGCAGCGCAATATCGATGCCCCCCAAAGAATTGCCCGCGGCATCCTGACGGTGCATGGCCACTGGCCGGCCTCCCACTGCAGCGATGTCTTGCAGCAGCCCTAGTTCCTCTAGCACAAAGCCGGCATTGGGCCAGAGCGTAACGCCAGCCCCCATCGTCGCAGGCTCCGCCCGGCGCTCATATACCCGGGGACTATACCCCTGCTTGCTCAAGGCAAGCGCCACACTCAACCCTGCAATACCGCCGCCAAGTATTCCGATTTCCATGCTGAAGCTCTCCTATTCAATTCGTCCCGACGCGCCGCCGACGGCGGTCCATCGGACGAGACGGCATCTTAAATTCCGCCACTGTCGAGCGCTAGTATGTGAAAATGGGCGGCTTTCATACCTTAATCGGGATAATCATGCGCAATGCCCTCGACCTGAATACCGTCCGCGTTTACGTGGCGGTCGTCGATGAACAAAGCTTTGCCGGCGCGGCACGCCTGCTGACCCTGCCATCTTCCAACGTCAGCCGCCACGTCGCCTCGCTGGAACGCATGCTGGGCGTCCGCTTGCTGGAACGCAGCACCCGCCACCTGCGCATGACGGAAGCTGGCAGGCTGCTCTACGAACGCGCAAAACCCTTGCTCGACGCCTTACTCTCCACTGAGGAAGAGCTTGGCGCAGTGCAGGGTGAACTGCGCGGCACCCTAAGGATGTGCATGCCAGGCGAAGCGCCAAGGCTGCTAGCTCCTATCCTGGCCGAATTCTGTAGCCTCCATCCCGGTGTCGAGCTGGAATGCGACACGCGCCTGACCGGTCTGGAAGCTCTCCGGGAAGACATGGACCTGTCCATCGTCTTCCATCGTGGGCGCCAGGATGACAGTACCTTCATCACCCGCGAACTCGCTACGCTGCCCAGTATCGTGGTCGCGGCGCCCACACTGCTCGCCAAAACTGGAATACCGCGCCACGTGCGCGAACTTAGGTCATTGCCTTGCATTACCACCTTGAGCGCGTTAAAGGGCCAGCCCTGGCAGTTTCTCGACGCCACAGGCGAAATCGTGAAGGTAGCTGTGCGTAGCCGCTATCGTGTTAACAGTGGAGAACTGGCATTGGCGGGCGCGCGGCAAGGCATCGGCTTCGCGATAGTGGCGGCCTATCCATGCCAGGAAGATCTTGCCGCAGGCCGCTTGCAGGAGGTGCCGCTGGACCTGATCCCTGCGCCGCTGCAATTGCTTGGCGTGTACAGCCATCGGCATTCCGTGACCGCACGGGTTCGGGCTTTACTGGAATTCATGCAGGTGCGGTTGGAAGGAGTCGGGAGCGGCTCAAGATGAAAATCGAATTGAGGAACGCGCCCGAATAGCGGAACGCCTGCGCCGGCGCTGTGAAGGAACGGCCTCAAGCAGGGGAACCAGCATGCGGGAATCATGTACCTGAGTCCCTGATATGCTCTCCACCAGAGGCAGACCGCGTTGATCGACGAGCAGATGGTGCTTGCAACCGAGCTTGCCGCGGTCGGTGGGATTGGGGCCGGTATGCTGTCCGCCGAGGGGGGGATGGCACGCTGGCCGAATCGACACTGGCGCGTTCCCATTGAATCTGGTCGTATTCCCGCAAGTGCTGCAACATGGCGTCATGGATGCATTGCCACACACCGGCCTGTTGCCATGCATACAGGCGCCGCCAGCAACTCATGCCGCTGCCGCAGCCCAGTTCACGGGGAATATACTCCCAAGACAGCCGCGCATGCCGGCCAGGTCGCGTCCGAAGGTTTCCTTTCTCAAGACGGGCAGCCGGACGATGGCGGACAGGCGTTCCCTGTTGGACGGGTTTCCAGGGGCGCTCAGGTACTCGCCGGTCTGCGCGATGGTGCGTTTCTGCTTTTCCCTGCTATCGCTGGTCTGGATGGCGTCCCACTTGGCGGCCGCGTCTTCGGCATAGGTGAAGGCGATGCGCGGCATGAACTCGCTGCGGTGCGAGCGCCGGCGCAAGCGGTAGGTGCGCCTGCTGGTGGTGACGATCAGTGAGGTTTCCAGTCCCACGTCGAGCGGCTTGATGATGCGGTGCTGGACTTCGGCGGCGCCGCCGCCCGTGATGGCCGGTTCCACAGTCCAGCGCGCCGTGTCGCCGAGGTGGATGGAATTGACCTGGTCACCCCGCCTGCAGCGCGATATCGCATAGACGCGGATGCTGTACAGCACCATCCATCCCGGCCTATCTCTACTCATCTTTTTCAACGATGCGGATCTTCGCGCCGCCCTGGTAGTCCTGCAGTTCCGTTTCGCCATCGATACGTATGTTGCACTTCAATATGACCTCCACGCTGATATCGACTTTTTCGATGCGAAACGTCTCAATGTCGCTTGGATGCACGTCGATTTCCATGGAAATCGAGGCGCCTGGCGCAATCGTGGTGAATTGTGTTTTCAGCGCCGGATTGGCCAGACCGCGGCGGGCGTAGGTGACGGCGCCGGTGTCGGTATCGATGAATTTGACGATCGGGCCCGACTTGCGCAGGTAGGCGAGCGGAAAACCGATATCGCGGCTGCCATCGTTGCGGATGGTGACCAGCATGTCGATCGGCTTGCGTTGATAGACGCAGCCAGCGTCGCCCAGGCATTGCAGGGAAATGGAGAGGGGCGCGGGGGTGCTCGTCATGGTGTTTGCTTTCAATGGTAGTGCCATCAGCATGGCATAGATAAGCAGGGTCAGACAATATCGCATCGTATTTTCCTGCCGATTTTTTTGCTTAGCAATTCCTGCGCTTCAATCGCGATATTCCAGCCGTGGCGTTTCAGGATGAGCGCGCCTTCTGCATACGACATGATCGATTGCGTCAGGTCTTCCGGCGAGGTGCCGTTGACGTGACAAACGATGGGTTCGTCGAGCGTGCCGTCCGGCTTGAAATAGCGTACGGTTTCTTCGAACTCCGTGTACGAGTATTCGTCAGGCATGCCGACGCAATGCCCGAATTCATGCGCATACGTGGTCAGTTCCGTTGCCAGCGACACATTCATCACGTCGCCGGTGACGTTTTCGCGGTCATAGCGCTTGTGGATCTGCAGCGTGTAGTGCTGCTGGTCGTCGACCCAGAGGACGCGGAAAACCACGGGCAACACTTTTTGACCGCATTGCGGATCGTTGATTTCAAGCCGGAACTTGTTGTTCCAGTTGCCTTCGATGCCGGCCGTCGCGTTTTTCTGCGCCAGCGCCACCACGTTGGCGCGCTGCTTGACGCGCAGCGCCGCCGATTCCGTGCCCTTGTCGCTCTCTTCCAGCGCCTGTCCCACGGCGTCCAGTACCGTGATGGCCTTGAAACGCACTTCCACCACCACCGGACGGTCCGTTTTTGCCGGCACGTACAGCTTGAACCAGATCCTGTCCTTGTATTTGTGCGGCGTGCCGTCGTGCTGGTAAGGCTGCGCATAGCGGCCATACGAGGGACCGGCGATTTCCTTTTCGTAGTCCTCGATCCAGCAGGCCGGCAGCTTGACCAGCACTTCCTTGCGGCGCTTGTTGTCCACCGGCGTGGTGCTGGAGTCGCCGGCCGGTTTGTATTTCGGCTCCGGCGGGGTGCTGGACCTGGCTGCCGGCTGCCCTGGCGAACCTGGCACCGGCGCCGGCGCGGAAGAGGGGGCCGGTGCCGGTGCCGAACCCTGGCCGCCCACCGTTTTCAGCAGCTCGATCACCAGCGCCTCGGCGGCGGCGGCTGCAATCACATGCGTCAAGCCCTTTTCGTCGGTCATGCCGCTCTCGAAGCTGCCATCTTCGCGCTTGATGCGGTAAGGCTGGCGCGGCATCGGTTCGCCCGTGTCGCGATCCTTCAGCACGAAGCCTTCGTCGAACAGCTTGATGCGCGTGTCCGGCAGCGCCGGCAACGCGCCGGCCGCGCTGGCGCCGCCGTTGAACACATGCTGGCCGCCCTTGACCGTGAAGCTGCCGGGGCAGGTGAACGTGATATTGCCGCCTTCGAGCGTGATCGACGATTGCCCGGCCTGCAAGGTGATTTTCTGATTGGCCTTGATGTCGATGACGTCGTTGACCGAGATGACGGTGATGGCCTTGTCGGCCAGGATTTCCAGTTGCCCCGTATGCGCCTGCAGCGAGACCGGGCCGTTGCCGGCGATCGCCTGGATGCCGCCGGTGTGGCTAAACAAGCCATGTGCATTGGCCGACACGGACGAATAAGTGTGGCCGGCCGTCATGTGCAGGTCCGACTGCGTCGTCCATTGCAGCTGCTGCGCGGCGAACAGCGCGGTCGAGCCGGGCGTGGCCCAGTTGATGCTGGCCGGCGCTTCCATCAGCACCAGCGGCTGGCCGAATTTTTCCACCGGCTGGTCGGCGGCCAGCTTGCGCTCGCCGCTGCCGGCCTTCAGCGCTTCCTGTCCGCCCACGCCGGCCTGGTATTTGCCGTCCTGCTGCGGGTCGATCTGCTTGATCAGCTCCAGCTGGGCCTGTTGCGCGTCCTGGCTGAACAGCGCCGTTTGCTGTTGGGCCGCCTCGGCCAGCGATTTGTTCAGTTCGGCCGCGCCTTTCAGCTGGCCCAACGCTTCCGTGGTGTCGAGCTGGGTCGAGGCCACGCCCGTACCGGTCTGTGCGCGGGCGGTGGTCGAGATGAGCACGCCTTCGCCGCCGCGCAGCACGGCCCAGGCATCCGTGCGCAGTTCGAAGCCGCTGCCGCGGAAACCGCCGCGCTGCGCCGTGCCCACGCCTTGCTGCACCAGGTAGCCGAGGTTCAGCTGGGTGGCCGCGCTGCTGGTCGCCAGGCGGGTGCGCAACTGGCCTGGCGTGTCGTCGATCACCCACTGGTTGTAGCCGCCGCCATCGAAATTGTGGCTGTGGATGCCGGAGATGACTCCCGCGTGATTGACGCCTGAATCGATGCCGGCCGCGTACGGCGGCGCATCGCTGCCAGTGTAGAGTTGGGCCACCACCAACGGGCGGTCGATGTCGCCTTCGATGAAATCGACCAGCACTTCGGTGCCGATGCGCGGTGTAAATTGCGAGCCCCAGTTCGGGCCGGCCAGCGCCTCGGCCACGCGCACCCAGGTGCCCGATGCTTCGTTGCCGGGCGCATTGCCCTGTTGATCGGTGTTGTGCGTCATGCCGCCCGGATTGGTGGCGCCGCCGCGCTGCCAGGCGAACTGGATGCGTACCTGATGGTCTCGTCCGGTGGTCGCCACGCTGTCGGGCAGGCCGACCACCAGCGCCGTTTGCGGCCCCAGCGCGCTGCCGGCCTGGCGCGCGGCCGTGGCGGGCGGTACGATGGCCACGCTGCTGCGCGCGCAGGCAAAGGTGTTGCGGTAGGTGCCGGCCTCGAGCTGGCCATCGAGCAGGCTGGCGACGTCGCCCGGGCTGGCCATTGCCGACAGTTTCGACAGGACGGCCTTCAGCGCGCCGCCGGTCGGTCCCAGGTTGTTGCGTGCCTGGTGCTCGACCCACAGCACGGTGAACTGGTTGGCGCCATCGGCATACTGTGCGTGCTGCTGCAGGTAGAAGGCGTGGCCGGCCGCCATGCGGCGCACCGCGCCACCGCCCGTGAATTGCTTGTTCTCCAGTTCCAGCGCCTGCAGCATGCGCAGGCCGTGCGGATCGGCCGCCGTGCTGTCGGCATGGCGCCGTTCGCCGGAGCCGTCGTACAGGGGCAGGGACGGCAGCTCGCCCGCCTCGAGGCTCGAGCTGTGTTCGGCGGCTGGCGCCGCCAATTGATGCGGATCCCAGCTGCTGATGCCGACCGCATTGGGCCGCACCTGGCGCCGCGCGCTGAAGCTGTCGATGGCGTCATCGGTATCGCTGGCGCGCACGCCATGAAAGCGCAGGCCAGCCACGCCCGGCGTCGCCGGCGCGACCGCCTTGCTGTCGAAAATCACCAGCTTGTGCTTTGCCTGCCGCGCATTCTGTTGGTCGCCTTGTTGCGCCGCGCTATCCTCCTGCTCGTGCTCGAAGCGCCAGTTCAGGCCTTCGAAGGCGAGCACGCGGACCAGGAAGGCCAGGTCGCTTTCGCGGTATTGGGTCCAGACCGGGCGGGGCGCCAACTCCTGGCTGACATCGAATTCGAAGCGCACTTGCGGATAGTCGCTCAGCAGCTCCGTGACGAGGTCGCGCGCGTTCTTGTCCTGAAAGATATAGCTGTCGCGGCGCAAGCCCAGCAAGGCCAGGGCGGGCTCGAGGCGCAGCCGGTAGCGTGCCACGCCGCCGTCGGCGCCGGCAAAGGCGCAGTCGGTGCACAGTCCGTGCCAGGCGCGCCAACTGCCGTCGGGCTGCAGCAGCTTGAGCGTGATTTCCTCGCCGAGAAAGCTGGCCAGGTCCAGGCTGGCCGCCGTGCTCAAGGCGTCGACCTCGAAGCGGAACAGTTCGTTGATCGCCTCGCGGCCCGTCATTTGCTCGGCCATCAGCGATTCGGGCAGGCCCGATGCCTGCGCCGTCGCCAGCGTGATCAGCCGCGCATGCTGGGACAGGCCGGTGCCGAATACGTCCAGGGCAGCTTCTGTCGTTGCCAGGCCGCTCATTACGGCAAGGTGATCGTCAGGTTGGCCGTGCGCGGCGCCAGCTTGACGATATCGCTGTACGCGTTCATCTGCTTTTCAGTGTTTTTGGCCAGCATGGTACGCAGGCCCAGGTAGCCCAGCGCGCAGATCAGCGCGAATACCGAGCACAGCACCCACAGCGGCACGTCATGGCGCAATTTGTGCGCAATCTGGTCGGGGCGTTCCGCATGGGGCGCAAAGCCCGCTTTCTTGCCCTTCATCTGGGCGATCTCGTCACCCAGGCGGGCCGTCAGGTATGCCAGTTTTTCCGAGCCTTCGAGGATGTAGCGCCCCTGGAAGCCAAGCAGCAGGCACATGTGGAACACTTCCAGCGCCTGCAGGTGCGCGCTGCCGCGCGCGCGCAGCGCTTCGAGGCGGATGAAAAAGTTCTCGCCGGCCAGCTGGTCGCCGAAGAGCACCAGTTGCAGCGGGCGGCGCGCCCAGTCGTCGCGGATGGCATATGGCGAGCGCAGGATGATTTCATCGACAGCCGCGCAAAATGCATACTTGGCGGCATCGATATCATCGGCCGAGGCGCCATGTTTTTTTGCCGCGTGCCCGAATTCGTCGAGAAACTGCGTCATCTTTCGGATGAAGTCGGCATTGTCTTGCGGGCCGCTGCCGTTTTTCAGCATGAACAGCGCATAGAAACCGTCGTACATCAGGTCCGTCAGCGTGTGTTCGGTACCTGGGCCGGCCGGTACGCTCGATGCGTACGCGGCGGAGCCGCCGGACATCAGGGAGGGGGCGTTTGCATTCATCGTTGATCTTCAGGAAGTGATGGCGACAAGTTCAAGTTTCAGATCCCGCATGCCGGACGGAACGTAGATCGAGATCGATTGGGCCTGCAGCATGCGATCGTACATCTGGCCCTTTGCTTCGATGGTGAAGTAATACGTATCTGGGCGTACCGGCACGGCGGCCGGCACTTGCGGCGTGTGTTGCAGGCGCACGCCGGGCAGGGCCGACAGCACGAACTTTTCCACGTCATCGGGCGCGCCGATCTTGAAGCGCAGCGGCACCACGTCCACCAGTTCCACGCCCGGCATGTCGGCCGATACACCCAGGTAGAACGCGGTCTTGTCGTCGATCTTGCCCGAATCGAGCTTGCCGTGATGGTATGAGGGCTTGACTTCGGTCAGCGCGATGGCGAAATACTTCGACGAAATCACCGTGTCGAGCAGTTCGCGGATGATCGCGTGCAGGCGCGCGAATGATGGTCCCGGATCGGCGTGCTGGTAGGCCGGCAGGTCGGCCAGCGCATGGGTTTTGGAGAACGTCATCAGTGCGCCGGCCAGCGCCAGCAGGGCCTCGTACAGGCGCTCCGGGTGCAGCGCCGGATGATGGAAATAATGACTGAGCGAGGCGAATGCCGAACTGGCCGTGTGCAGCAGCCAGAATGAGGACATGTCGCCGGAACGAAATTCGATCACATTCTTGCTCGGTTCGCGATGGTGGCCGTACAGGGCGTTGACCTTTGCCTGCAGCGCATCGATCAGGCGGCGCAGTTGCAGGAACAGCAGCGGCGCGCTGCGGATCGACAAGCTCGGCGGCACGAACGACGGGTCCGGCTCGAAGCCCCCGGTCGACAGGCGCCGCAGGCGCAGCAGCGGAAAATTCACATATGAATCGCGCGGTTCCGATTCGGCCACCAGGCGCAGCGATTTTTGCAGGTAGGCCAGTTCGGCCTGCGCTGCATGGGTGTACAGGTCGGGCGTTTCCAGGTTGGCCTGGCCATAGCGCGCCGCGCTGTTGGGCTGGTCGGGCGCGGCAAAGTTGCCGCCGAAATGCTTGAAGGCGGGCAGGGCGGCATAGAACGTGACGGTTTGCTGCGATTGCAGCAGCTTGCTCAGGTCCAGGGCATCGGGCAATTCATCGGCGCCAGGAGCGTTGTAGATTTCGCCGTCCTGGAACACCAGCGACAGTTCCAGCAGCCGCAGCGTGTTGTTGCCCAGCGCATCGCGGTCGATCTGCACGTGGTTGACACCCCAGGCGTAGGGATGCAGCGCCTTGATGCTTTCGTGCAGGCGATGTTCATGGTACTGGTCTTGCTGCTGGAAGTGCTGGGGGCGCAGAAACAGGCCTTCACCCCATAACAATTTGCTGGTAATGCTCATCGATTGCCCTTTTTTCCGAGGAAATAAAAGCGCGGAGAACGCTGGCGCTCCCGGGCTCTTTTGACGCGCGATCGCCGTCTTTCCGAAGCGGCCGATCATTCATTTCATGCAACAAAAAATCATGTGCTTTTTTCGCAACTGCAACAACATTAACATTATCTGAAAGAAAGGTGCGTACGGTACGTTTCCCGCATGGCGCGTGCGTTTGCGGCCGATCGGATTGTGAGTTTTCGCGTATTTTCTATTGAACGGAGTCAATATTCAATCCGTGTTAGTCTCGCAAAAATAAGAATTTAGCAACTATAAATTGCAACATTTTTTCATGACCGCGTCATCTTTTTTTGAGGGAAATCAGACCATGTCTCGCCAGTTCACATTCCATTTATTTGCCGCGGTTGCGTGCGCATTGACGCTCAGTGCCTGCAGCACCGCACCTGCGGTCAAGACCGCACCGCCGCCGCCTTCGCTTGACGAACTGATGGCAAAGGCGACCCAGGCCGCCAGTTCGGGCAACAACGAAGCGGCCATGGGGTTGTGGAAACAAGCCGCTGATGCATTTCCAGCCGATAAGAATCCATGGACCCGCATGGCCCAGACCCGTTATGAGGCGGGCCAGTACGGCGACGCCATCATCAGCGCCCAGGAAGTGCTGGTGCGCGACCCTGCCGACAAGCTGGCCAACAGCGTCATTGCCATCAGCGGATTGCGCCTGTCGACGCGCGCATTGGCTGACCTGAGCCGCCAAAACAACCTGTCCGGCCCGCTGCGCACCGAATCGCAGGATCTGGCCAAGCTGCTGCGCGAAAGCCTGGGTGAAACCGTGCTGGTACCTGCGCCGACCGCCGCACAGGGGCGCGACAAACCGCCGGCGCGTCCATCGCGCAAGGTGCAGGGGAAGGCTGCCGAAAGCAGCGCGAATCCCTTCGATGGCTTGAAGTGACACTGAGGCAGCAAACAATCTACCAGGGGCATCGCGGATGCCACCGATTACTCGTGAAGGAATGATGTCATGTCAAAAAAAGAAAGTGTGCAAAAACGCCTGCAAAAGGTCCGTCCGCCGCGCGTGCAGATGACGTATGACGTGGAAATCGGCGATGCGATTGAAAACAAGGAACTGCCCTTCGTGATGGGCGTCGTGGGTGACTTCGGCGGCAACTCCGAAGTCGAGCAAAAACGCCTGAAGGACCGCAAGTTCGTCGGCATCGACCGCGACAATTTCGACGAAGTGCTCAAGGGTGTCGAGCCGCGCGCCGCGTTTGGCGTGAGCAATGAGCTGAGTGACGAGGGCGGCCAGATGCGGGTCGACCTGCGTTTCAAGTCGCTCAACGATTTCCGTCCCGAGGCGGTGGTGGAACAGGTGGCGCCGCTGCGCCGGCTGCTCGAAGCGCGCACCAAGCTGGCCGACTTGCGCAACAAGCTGGCCGGCAACGACAAACTGGAAGATATCCTCAACGACGTGCTCAACAGCACCGAAAAGTTGGCCCAGCTGGAACAGCAATCCACTGTCAAGAAAGACTGATCCCATGTCCGCTCAACTGACCCCCGCGTCCGGCGCCGCCGCGACCGCCGATATCGGCCTGCTCGACCAGATCGTCGAACAAAGCAAGGTTGCCAAATCCAGCGTCGAGCATGCGCGCGCCAAGGATCTGATTTCAGAACTGGTCAGCCAGGTGATGGAAGGCACCGTGGTGGTGTCGGACAACCTGGCGGCCACCATCGATGCGCGCGTTGCCGAGCTCGACAGACTCATTTCCCGGCAGCTCAGCGTCATCATGCATGCGCCCGAATTCCAGAAGCTGGAAAGCAGCTGGACCGGCCTGCATCACCTGGTCGACAACACGCCCACCGGCACCAACCTGAAGATCAAGTTGCTCAATGCCACCAAGCGCGAGCTGGTGCGCGATTTCCAGAGCGCGCTGGAATTCGATCAGTCGACCATGTTCAAGAAAGTGTATGAAGAAGAGTTCGGCACTTTCGGCGGCGCTCCGTTCGGCGCGCTGCTGGGCGATTTCGAATTCACGCGCCAGCCCGAAGACATGTATTTCATCGAGCAGATGTCGCACGTGGCCGCCGCAGCCCACGCGCCCTTCATTTCGGCCGCATCGCCCGAGCTGTTCGGCCTTGAAAGCTATGCCGACCTCGGCAAGCCACGCGACCTGGCCAAGGTGTTCGACACGGTCGAATACGCGAAGTGGAAGTCGTTCCGCGAATCGGAAGATGCGCGCTACGTCGGCCTGACCTTGCCGCGCTTCCTGGGGCGGCTGCCGTTCAATCCGGCCGATGGCGCCACCGTCGACGGCTTCAATTACGTCGAGGATGTCGATGGCACCGACCACCAGAAATACCTGTGGTGCAATGCCGCCTATGCCTTCGGCACCAAGCTGACGGCGGCCTTCGACGACTACGGCTGGTGCGCGGCGATCCGCGGCGTGGAAGGCGGCGGCCTGGTCGAGGATTTGCCGACCCATACCTTCAAGACCGATGAGGGCGAAGTGGCGCTGAAATGCCCGACCGAGATTGCGATTACCGACCGGCGCGAAAAGGAATTGAGCGACCTGGGTTTCATTTCGCTGGTGCATTGCAAAAATACGGATTACGCGGCGTTCTTCGGCGCCCAGTCGGCGCAGAAAGCCAAGAAATACAACACCGATTCCGCCAACGCCAATGCGGTGCTGTCGTCGCAGCTGCAATACATCTTTGCCGTCTCGCGCATCGCCCACTACATGAAGGCGATGATGCGCGACAAGATCGGCAGCTTTGCCGCCGCCTCCAACGTGGAAGACTTCCTCAACCGCTGGCTGATGCAATACGTGTTGCTCGACGATAACGCCAGCCAGGAGCAGAAGGCCCAGTTTCCGCTGCGCGAAGCGTCGGTGCAGGTGTCGGAAGTGCCGGGCCGTCCGGGCGTCTATCGCGCCGTGTCCTTCCTGCGTCCCCATTTCCAGCTCGACGAGCTGTCCGTTTCACTCCGTTTGGTCGCGGAGCTGCCGCAATCGACCAAATCCTGATTTTTTTAAACAACCGAAAGGAATGACATGGCAATCGACGTTTACTTGCAAATTGATGGTATCAAAGGCGAATCCACCGACACCACCCACAAAGATTGGATCGAATGCAAGTCGGTCCAGTGGGAAGTGCTGCAGCCGAAGTCCGCCACCGCCTCGACCGGCGGCGGCCATACCGCCGAGCGTACCGAACACAAGGATATCGTCGTCGCCAAGCTGGCCGACCTCGCCACGCCGTTGCTGCTGCAAAATTGCTCATCCGGTAAAACGATCCCGAAAGCCAAGTTCGAATTCCTGCGCGCGGATGGCCAGGGCGAGCGCATCAAGTACTTCGAGATCGAGCTGGAAAACGTGCTGATCAGCAGTGTGGCACCGTCCGTCGCCCCTGGCGATATCCTCGGCGAAAACCTGTCGATCAAGTATTCCAAGGTCAAGTGGAAATACACGCAGCAAAAAGTCGGTGGTGGTTCTGGCGGCAATACCTCCGGCGGTTGGGATCTGTCGGCCAACAAGACGATTTGATCGACAACGGCCTGCCGGCTGAGGCCATTCCGGCCAGCCGCCGGCGGTGACGCCGGCTTGTGCCCGCGTGACTGATTTTCTGGATCAAAGGGCCGCCGCAGGCCGCCCTTTTGTTCCTTCCTACCGCCAACCACAGGATACCAATGAAGGGTTTTACGCCAGGATTGTTCGACCGTCTGATGGACACGCCTGTCCAGGGCGCTTCCAGTGGCACCGTCTCGCGCCTGTCGCTGGAAGACTTGAAAGACACCGTGGCGCGCGACCTGGAGGCGCTGCTCAACACGCGCACCGTGATACCGGAAGCGCTGCTGAAAAAATTTCCCGAATGCGGCCGCTCGATTGTCACCTACGGCCTGAATGATTTCGCCGGCCTGAGCTTGTCGAGCTCCGACGACCGCGCGCATATCTGCCAGTGCCTGGAAAAGGCCATCGCGCGCCATGAGCCGCGCCTGCGCAGCGTGCGCGCATCGCTGGAGATCCAGGAAGGCTCGATCAACCGCCTCAATTTCGCCATCACCGCGCTGCTGGTGGTGCACTCGGCCCAGGAACCCGTCAACTTCGACGCCATCTTGCAGCCATCCAGCCTGCATTACACGATCAGCAAGGCGCGCCGCGCCGCGCAAGGAGCCTGAATTTGGAAGAGTTATTGCCGTATTACGAACGTGAACTGGGTTTCCTGCGCCGCTATTCGCGCGAGTTTTCCGAACGCTACCCGAAGATCGCAGGACGGCTGCTGATCGGCGGCGAAGTCTGCGAAGACCCGCATATCGAACGCATGATCCAGTCCTTCGCGCTGCTCAATTCGCGCATCTCGAAGCGCCTCGACGACGATTATCCGGAGTTCACCGAAGCGCTGTTCGAAGTACTGTATCCGCATTACCTGCGGCCGTTTCCATCCTGCTCGATCGCGCGCCTCGACTACAGCGGCGCGGCGGCGCAGCTGACGGCCGCCACCGAGATTGCGCGCGGCACCGAGCTGGCGACGCGCGCCGTCAATGGCGTCGCCTGCACCTTCCGCACCGCGTATCCGGTCACCGTGGCGCCGCTGGCGCTGACGCATGCGGCGTTTGCCGCCATCATCGACGCGCCCGAGCACCTGCAGCTGCCGCCCAACGCCACCTCCAGCGTCAGCATCGTCATCGAAGCGACCGCCGAGCAGATCAGCCTGGCGCAACTGGGCGTGGCGAAGCTGCGCGTGTTCATCGAGGGCGAACCCTCATTTTGCGCGGCGCTGCGCGACGCGCTGTTCATGCGCACGCTCAAGGCCTATGTGGAAGCGGACGACAGCGGCCGCTGGAGCGCGTTGGCGCAGATTCCTGTCAGCCCCGCCGGCTATGCCGAGGACGATGCGCTGATCCCGTTTTCGGCCCGTTCGCATCCGGCCTACCGGCTGCTGACCGAATACTTCTGCTTTCCCGAAAAATTCAATTTTTTCGACATCGACCTGGCCGCGCTGTGCGCGCCGCTGCCGTCCGGCTGCCGGCGCATCACCTTGCACCTGGCCCTGGCCGGCCTGCGCACCGATTCGAATACGGCGCGCATGCTGGGCACCATGTCGACCAATAACCTGCTGCTGGGCTGCACGCCGGTGGTCAACCTGTTCCGCCAGCGCGGCGAGCCGATACGGCTGACGCACACGGCCGCCAGCTATCCGGTGCTGGCCGATGCGCGCCGCGCCTACGCCTTCGAGGTGCAGGCCATCGAGTCGGTCAAACTGGTGCGCCAAACCCCGCAAGGGGAGTCGATCACCGAATTTCGCCCCTTCTATTCGCTGCGCCACGGCCAGACGCCGGCCAAGGATGGCCATTACTGGGTGATGCGGCGCGATGACACCATCAGCGAAAAAAGCCCCGGCTACGAGACCGAGATTTCCATCGTCGACATCGATTTCGATCCGGCCGCGATTGAAACCGATACCCTCAGCCTGGAGCTGAGCTGCACCAACCGCGACCTGCCGGCGCAACTCACCTACGGCCTGCGCGGCGGTGACCTGTTCCTGGAAGGCGGTTCCAGCGTGCGCAGCATCAGTTTCCTGCGCAAGCCGACCGAATCGCAGCGCTTCGAGCGGGGCCGCGGCGCGCACTGGCGCCTGATCTCGCACCTGTCGTTGAACCATCTGTCGCTGTCGGGCAGCGGCCTGGAAGCATTCCAGGAAATGCTGACCCTGTATGACTTGCCACGTTCGGCGACCTCGCAGCGGCAGATCAGCGGCATTGCGGCAATCGAGCACAAGGCGGCCAATGCCTGGCTGCCGGGCAATCCCTTCGCCTGCCTGGTGCGCGGCATCGAGGTGCGGCTGACGCTCGATGAGGAAGCCTTCGTCGGCAGCGGCATCCACGCGTTCGCCCATATCGTCGAGTGTTTTCTCGGCCTGTACGTGCATGCCAACAGCTTCACGCAACTGGTGGTGCTGTCGAAAAAATCGGGAGAGGAGTTGTTGCGATGCAAACCACGCAGCGGCGATTTGAGCCTAGTGTAATCGAGCGGATGTTCGCCGAGCCGTACCGATTCCAATACTTCCAGGCGGTGCGCATGCTCGAACTGTGGCTGTTCCGCAACGGCATGGCGCACGAGGGCGCGGTGGCCAACTTCCTGCGCTTTCAAAATTCGCTGTCGCTCAATTTCGCTCCCAGCCAGCTCGAAGCGGTGCAGACCGAACCGTGCGAGCTGGGCGCCCTGGCCGCCGATATGCGCGCGCTGGGCCAGGCCGTGCGGCGCGGCGAACTGAAATACATCCGCATCACGCCAGCCTTCATGGGCTTTCTCGGCGTGGCCGGTGCGCTGCCGGCCCATTACACCGAACGCATCGCCGCGCACCAGCTGTATGAAAAGGACGAGGGTCCGCGGGCATTTCTCGACACCTTTTCCAGCCGCGCGCTGGCGCTGTTCTACGAAGCGTGGCGCAAGTACCGGCTGGAGCTGAAATACCAGCTCGACGGCAGGGACAAGTTCCTGCCGCTGCTGCTGTCGCTGGCGGGACTGGGCAACGAGTCGCTGCGCCGGCGCCTGTACGACGACGGCAATGGCGTGCTCGATGAGTCGGTGGGCTTTTTTGCCGCCGCCATGCGGCACCGGCCGCCATCGGCGGTGGCCATCGGGCAAGTCTTGTCCGCGTATTTCGGCCAGTCCATCAAGGTGACGCAGTTTGTCGGCT
Organism: Janthinobacterium rivuli; assembly: GCF_009208735.1. Lineage (GTDB taxonomy): Bacteria > Pseudomonadota > Gammaproteobacteria > Burkholderiales > Burkholderiaceae_D > Janthinobacterium. Next base: position 266,650 of record NZ_WFLJ01000008.1, read on the forward strand.
GCTGGTATGACGTACCGCGCGACCAGCAAAGCAGCCTGGGTGGCATGAACGCGATGCTGGGCTCGACCGCGCTGGTCGGCGAACGCGTCTGGCAACGCGACCTGCGCATGCGGCTGGTGGTCGGCCCGCTGGCGCGCAGCCACTTTGACGCCTTCCTGCCGGGCGGCGCCGCGGCGCGCGCGCTGGAGAAAATGCTCACCATGTTTACCGGCGTGTGCCTCGAATACGAAGTCCAGCTGGTGCTGCGCGCCGCCGACGTGCATGGCGTCACGCTGGAACAGCCGCGCAGCGGCGGGCGTCTCGGCTGGGACAGTTTCCTGATCACCGCCGGCGCCGCACAGGACCGCGGCGACGTGCGCTACGCACTGCATGCGCTGGCATGAACCATCTTCTTCTTTCATCCGTTTCCCCCACAAGGACTTTCGCCCCATGAGCATCAACCTCAAGACGCTGATCAGCAAGCTCAATGACACCAGCCGCACCGCCGCCACCCGCGCCGCCGGCATCTGCGTCGGCCTCGGACAGTACGAGGTCGACCTGGAACACCTGTTTCTGGCCCTGCTGGAACAGCCGGCCAGCGACTTTGCGCTGATCGCCCGCCATAGCGGCATCAGCGTCAGCATGCTCGAAGCGGACTTGCAGGCGGAAGTGGCGCGCCTGCAGACGGGCAATGCGCGCACCCCCGTGTTTTCGTCCAGGCTGCCGAAGCTGTTTGAAAACGCCTGGCTGATCGCGTCGCTCGACGTGCAGGCCGGCCGCCAGACCAGCATCCGCAGCGCCCATCTGTTGCAGGCCCTGCTGACCGACCCGGAATTGGCGCAGCTGGCTTACCGCGGCTCGAAGCTGTTCAACAAATTCAAGCTCGACGACCTGAAGTACAACCTCGACAAGATCACGCAAGGCTCGCAGGAGGCGGCAGGGGCTCCGGCTGCCGATGGCGAGGACGGGGAGGGCGGCGATCCGGTCGGCGAGCTGGCGGGGCGCGCGGCCGCATCGAAAACCCCGGCGCTGGACCAGTTCACCACCAACCTGACGGCGCGCGCGCGCGACGGCAAGGTCGACCCGGTGATCGGGCGCGATGCCGAGATCCGCCAGGCGATCGATATCCTGATGCGCCGGCGCCAGAACAATCCCATCCTGACGGGCGAGGCCGGCGTGGGCAAGACGGCCGTGGTCGAAGGGCTGGCCCTGCGCATCGCGCAGGACGACGTGCCCGATGTGCTGAAGGGCGTCGAGATCCATACGCTGGACATGGGCCTGCTGCAGGCCGGCGCCAGCGTCAAGGGCGAGTTCGAGAACCGCCTGAAAAACGTCATCGACGAAGTCAAGAAAAGCCCGCACGCCATCATCCTCTTCATCGACGAAGCGCATACCATGATCGGCGCCGGCGGCACGGCCGGCCAGAATGACGCGGCCAACCTGCTCAAGCCGGCCTTGGCGCGCGGCGAGCTGCGCACGATCGCCGCCACCACCTGGGGCGAATACAAGAAGTATTTTGAAAAGGACGCCGCGCTGGCGCGCCGCTTTCAGGTCGTCAAGATCGAGGAACCGAGCGAGGAACTGGCCTGCGCCATGTTGCGCGGCATGGCGCCGTTGATGGAGCAGCATTTCAATGTGCGCATCTACGACGAAGCCATCACCGAGGCGGTACGGCTGTCGCATCGTTATATCATGGGCCGTCAGCTGCCCGACAAGGCCATCAGCGTGCTCGATACGGCCTGCGCCAAGGTGGCGCTGGGCCAGAACGCGACGCCGGCCCTGCTGGAAAATCTGGTCAAAAAGCTCGACCGCATCGACGCCGAAGTGGCGACGCTGGAACGCGAGGAAAAGAGCGGTGGGAGTCATCCGGTGCGCCTGAAGGATTTGCGTGCGCGGCGCAGCGCCGCCGCCGGCGAGCATGCGGCGCTGGCCGCGCGCTGGGAAAGCGAAAAGGCCCTGACTGGACAGATCAAGGCGGCACGCCAGGACCTGGAAAGCGCCGGCGCCGGCACGAAAGCGGACGCCAGCCAGGCAGGCGACCTGCAAGCCTTGCTCAAGGACTTGCGCGCGCTGCAGGGCGAAACGCCGATGGTGCCGGTGCAGGTCGACGGCCACGTGGTGGCGGAAATCGTCGCCGGCTGGACCGGCATCCCGCTTGGCAAGATGGTCAAGGATGAAATCCGCACCGTGCTGAAACTGAAGGACATGCTGGAAGAGCGCGTGCTGGGCCAGTCGCATGCTATCGAGGTGGTGGCGCAGCGCGTGCGCACCTCGCGCGCCAACCTGGACGACCCGAACAAGCCGAAGGGCGTGTTCCTGTTCGTCGGGCCGTCCGGCGTGGGCAAGACCGAAACGGCGCTGGCGCTGGCCGACGTGCTGTATGGCGGCGAGCGCAAGCTGATCACCATCAACATGAGCGAATACCAGGAAGCGCACAGCGTGTCGGGCTTGAAAGGTTCGCCGCCCGGCTATGTCGGCTACGGCGAAGGCGGCGTGCTGACCGAGGCGGTGCGGCGCAATCCGTACAGCGTGGTGCTGCTCGACGAAGTGGAAAAGGCCCACCCGGACGTGCTCGAACTGTTCTTCCAGGTCTTCGACAAGGGCGTGATGGAGGATGCCGAAGGGCGCGAGATCGACTTTAAAAACACCATCATCATCCTGACCTCGAACGTCGGTTCGGGTATCCTGATGCAGGCCTGCCTAAATGTGGCGGCGGCGGACCTGCCGACGCCGGAACAGCTGGAGGAAAAGCTCCGTCCGCAACTCGTGAAGACCTTCAAGCCGGCGTTCCTGGGACGCTTGAAAGTGATCCCGTTCTATCCGATCGCGGACGAGGTGCTGGTCAATATCATCGGCCTGAAACTGGGCAAGATCGCCCGGCGCATCGCGGCCAACCACAAGGCCGAATTCAGCCACGACGAAGCGCTGGTCGAGGCCGTGCTGGCGCGCTGCACCGAAGTCGATTCGGGGGCGCGCAATGTCGACAATATCCTCAACGGCACCGTGCTGCCCGAGATCGCCGAGTCGGTGCTGGCCAAGATGGCCGAAGGGGCGGCGATCACGAAGATCAAGGTCAGCGCCAGCAAGCAGGGGCAGTTCAAGTACACCATCAAGTAAGCATGCGCACGCGAAGCAATCTGGCTGCGTCGACAGGCGCGGCGTCATTTAAAGGAATTGAAATGGACATGCATGGCTAATCTGGAGCAGGGAGCAGACAATCTGTTTGCAGGGATAGGACAGCACGCCCGGTTGCTCAAGCTCGACACGCCGCTCGGTGCCGACGTCTTGCTGGCGCAGCGCGTCCATGCGGTCGACCGCGTGAGCGCCGGCTATGACTATGTCGTCGATCTGCTGTCGCTCGACGACGCGGTGGAACTCAAGCAGCTGATCGCCCAGGAAGTGACCTTGTGGATGCTGCAGCCGGACGCCAGCTACCGGCCCGTCCACGGCTACGTGCATACGGCCAGGAAGCTGGGCAGCGATGGCGAGCTGTCGGCCTATCAGATCGCGTTTGCCAGCTGCCTGCACTTCCTCAGGTTCCGCAAGGACGCGCGCATCTGGCAGAACAAGGGCGCCGACGACATCATCGCCGAGGTATTGGGCGGCCACCCGCAATGCCAGGGCAAGTTCCGCTTCGACCTGAACCAGGCGGTGCGCCAGCGCTCGTATTGCACCCAGTACGAGACGGATTGGCAATTCGTCATGCGCATGCTGGAAAGCGAAGGCTGGTACGGTTATGTCGAACAGGCGGCCGATGGCAGCGGCCATCAGTGGATCATCACCGATTCGGTGCAATCGCTCAAGCCGCTGCAGCCCGAGCAGATCGCCTTTCACCGCGCCGGCACCACCGATGAACTGGACAAGATCGTCCAGTGGGGCGGCGCCCGCACGCTGTCGAACAGCCAGCTGGCGACCCGCACCTACGACTACAAGGCGCCCCGCAGCAATCACCAGAACGCCGTGCAGATATTGCCCGGGCACGGCAGCATTCCGTCGCAGCTCGAGGTCTACGAATATACGGGCGCCTACAGCAGCGCCGATACCGAGCACGGCGCCGAGCAGTCGCGCATCCGCGTGCAGGAATGGGAGTCGCGCATCAAGCGGTTTTTCGGCATCTCGGGCGTGCGCCGGCTGCCGGTGGGCTGCTGGTTCACCTTGTTCGACCATCCGGCCCACGCCGAAGAGGCCGCCGAGGAGCGCCAGTTCGTCGTGCTGGGCGTGGAATGGGCGATCGAAAACAACCTGCCGCTGTCCAGCATGCAAACGGATTTTTCGGGCAGCCTGAAAGGCCGGCTGCTGCAGTTCAAGGAAGAGGCGGGCCTGCATCGCGACGGGCTGGCCCAGCTTGGCGATGGCGGCGAGCGCACAGGCCACTGCTTCAACCGCTTCGAAGTGCAGCGCCGCAGCGTGGAGTACCGCAGTGCCTGCGTGCACGCCAAGCCGGCCATGCATCCACAAACGGCCACCGTGGTCGGCCCGGCCGGCGAAGAAATCCATACCGACGCGCTCAATCGCGTGAAGGTGCGCTTCCACTGGGACCGCATCAATCCCGGCGATGAAAAGGCGTCGTGCTGGGTCCGCGTGAGCTATCCGAATGCCGGCGAGGGCTATGGCGCCGTGCATGTGCCGCGCGTCGGCCAGGAAGTGATCATCACCTTCCTCGACGGCGACGTGGACCGGCCCATCATCACGGGCCGCATCTACAACGGCGAGCAGCAGCCGCAGTGGCATACCGACGGGCGCCTGTCCGGCTACAAATCGAAGGAATACAGGGGCGCGGGCTTCAACCAGCTGGTGATGGACGATAACACCGAGCAGAACCGGGTGCAGCTGTACAGCAGTAATACCCATGCGCAGCTCAACCTGGGCTATCTGGTGGGGCAGCAGGGCAATCAGCGCGACGGCTTTTTCGGTTCCGGCTTCGCCCTCAATTCGGATGCGTATGGCGCCATCACCACGCACAAGGGACTGTACATCAGCACCTATGGGCGGCCCGGCGGGCGCGGCTCGCAGCTCGACGTGCGCGAGGCATACGATCAGCTGACGCAGGCGCACGAGCTGGCGCAGACACTGTCGGAGGTGGCGGAAAAATCCGAGGCCGAGGCGCTGCCCGGGCAGCAGGCGTTCCAGCAATTCATCGACGCGACCCAGGCGCAATACGACGGTGCCGGCCAGCAGGGCGCCAATCGCTTCGCCGAACCGGTGCTGCTGATGGCGTCGCCGGCCGGCATCGGCCTCGTCACGCCGAAGAGCACGCACCTGCACAGCGGTGAACAGGTGACCCTGTCGTCGGGCGAGGATACCAACCTGGCGGTCGGCAAAAGCCTGATCGCCAGCGTCAAGGAAAAGATCAGCCTGTTTGCCTACAACGCGGGCATCAAGCTGTTCGCCGCGAAAGGAAAGGTCGAGATCCAGGCCCAGGGCGGCGATATCGACATCATCGCGGAAAAAGTGCTGCGTCTGCTGTCGGCCACCGACCGCATCGAAATTTTCGCCAAGAAGGAGATCATTCTCGGCGCCGATGGCTCGGCCATCAGGATCAACGGCGCGGGCATCACCGACATGACGAGCGGCCAGCGCATCAGCCATAACGCCGACTTCTCGATGCCTGGCCCGAAGACCATGCCGTATGCGCTGCCCGTGCTGCCCAAGGAAGTCTGCATGGAATGCCTGAAAAAGCGCGCAAAACAGCGTACCGCCTTCGTCAACAAAGGATCGCAACGATGACTTTCTCATCGCTGGAATACATAAAGGATAGAGCATTGTGAGGAACGATAAACGAGATCGGCTCGACAAGTCATTGCCGCCACTGCTGTCAGGCCGGCGCAGTGTGCTGGGCTTGATAGGCCTGGGTGTGATGATGCCGCTTGCGGCTTTCGGACAAAAAAATAAGACCACGAAAAAGTCGGCCGCGGCGCGTGGGGCAGTGCGGCCGCAGGAAGTCTGCAAAGAATGCCTGCAAAAGCGCGCCAAACAGCGCTCCGCCTTCGTCAACAAGGGACCTCAACGATGAAATTTTTACCTCTGGATAAGGCTTCGTTTGAAGCAAACCTGGCAAGTGCGCTCGACAATCGTGAACTGAGCTGTTATGCCATTGTCGACCAGGCGCAGGACGGCACGCTGCTGGCGCGCTTTGAAAAAGAGCAGATCAGCATGCGCAGCAAGTGCCTGCTGCCAGCGGCGCTTGGGTCCGACACGGAAGCGTACGCGCCCCATCTGGTGGCGTTGTCGCCGCTGGCTGCCGATACCGAAGCGTGGCCGGACATCGCGCAAGGCGCCGCCAGCCATCCCGCCAGCCTGACGCTGCTGGCAAGCACTGATGATTTTGACACGCTGTGGGAAAGCCTGGCGGCGTTTACCGAGATACTGCTGCCGGACGGCACCGACATGATTTTTGCCTTCTGGGACCCGGCCATCCTGGGTACCCTGACGGGACAAAAAAGCGACCTGACTTTGCACGTAGGGGTGCCGGCGCTGACCGTTTCCCAGCGCGAACGCCTGTTGCAGGGCATACAGGCATGGTGGTACTGGGACCGCGACGGCCATCCCCAGCAGGTGCTGCCAGGGGAAAATGATCACGGCCTGCCTCCCCACCGGGTGACCTTGCCGCTCAAGCTGGCCCAGGTGCAGGTCGACATGCTGGTCGAAGCGGGCATGCCGGACCAGCTTTTGTCGATGCTGCAGGAAAACCAGCCGCAACTGCTGATGGATATTCCACCCGCGCAACACTATCGCCTCGTGCAAAAACACCTGTTGGCCGCGCGCAAACTGAAGCTGTCCGGCATGCGCGACATTCTTAACTACACCTGCGCCGCCTTGATCTACGGCGACAAGCTCCAGACCAACCCGGCCATTGCGTCACTGCTGGCAAGGGTCAAGGCTGGTGATATCAGCTTTGAAGCTGCCCTGGACCAGTTTCCATGAATATCTGGAAACAGGAAGCAACGAAGCCAGGTCGGCGGCTGGCGCTCGGATGGATGGCGTACGGTTTGCTACTGCCGCTGGCGGCGTGCGGGCAATCGATACGGAAAGAGATATGGCTGAATGTGGAGATGGTCTCGTATGTCGATCAGCCCATCTTCGATATTATTTTTAACGGCACAGACTTGGGTGTGATGGACGAATATGGTTCCACTGGAACCATTACCGAGGTACGAATTCCTTTCGGCATCCAGGCGCTCAAATGGACGCTCGATGGACCAAGGAACTCGCCGCGCAATGGTGAGGTCGTGACCATCAAAAACCAGTTGTTGATTTCAGCAGAGCAGATACCGCTCGGAACGCGTTATCTCGGTTTGCATCTTTATCCGGACGACACCGCCGAGATAACCTTTGCGGACTCCATACCTGACCGAACAGCTAGAGGCGAGAAAATTCTGGCGGCGAGGAAGAAATAACATGCGTGACAAGGATGGAAAAAACTCGGCAATTCAAAAATTGGCACCTTCGCCGCGAAGCCGGCGTCGCGCCATCGGCTTGATAGGCCTGAGTTTGATGATGCCGCTGGCGGCTTGCGGGCAAGCGGTAAGGAAAGAGATATGGCTGAATGTCGTAATGAACTCCTATGTTGACCGGATCCATACCAATATTTTTTTTAACGATACTACCTTGGGTGTGACGGCAAAATTTGGTACGACTGGGACTATTGTTGGCGTCCGTATCCCGTTTGGAGTTCAGACATTGCGATGGGAATTGGATGGACCAAGGGGTACTCCGCGCATTGGCGAGGCGGTGACCGCTAAGGGGCCGCTGGTGATTTCTCCGGAACAGATGCCGCGAGGAACGCGCTATCTTGGCATACATCTTTACCCCGACGATACGGTCGAGTTCACCTTTGCTGAGGGTATACCAGAACTAACAGCCAGAGGCCAAAAAATTCTTGCTGACAGGAAGAAATAGTATGGGTGCAAAGATGCAGGAACGCGGCAAATCAAAAATTGGCACTTTCGCCGCCAAGCAGGCGTCACGCTACCAGGGTGATTGCACTGGCCTGGCAATCTGGCTGGTGGCGTGCGGTCATGTCTCTCGGAAAGAAATTGGCTGACATGGCGATGTTCGCTTACCTAGGCAAGCTGATATATGAAACAGGGCGGCCAGGTGTCCACGCCTGCAGCCGTGATATCGCTGCGGTGAAAACCGGCACGAGACTGCATTGAAATGATAGCTAGCAGCACACTTGGTCACACACACAGCATAAGGGCATAACATCATGACAGGCGACGCACGAGATATGGTTATTCATAAATCACGACCATTGCTATCAGGCCGGCGGAGTGCCATCGGCTTGATAGGTTTGGGTTTGATGATGCCGCTTGCGGCTTGTGGACAAGGAAAGAAAAAAATGCAAAAAGAAACAGCGCTGCATGTAGAAGTGTTCTCTTATATTGATCGAATCATTATTGACATTTCTTTTAACGGCACCGGCTTGGGCGTGATGAATAGGTACGGGCGCACGGGCACTATTACCGATGTTTACATTCCGTTTGGACTTCAAACATTGCGATGGAGATTGGATGGACCAGAGGGTACTCCGCGCAATGGCGAGGTGGTGACGCCAAAGAACCAACTCGTTATTTCGCCGGAGCAGATATCGCCGGGAACGCGTTATCTCGGTATACATCTTTATCCCGATGATACGGTCGAATTTACCTTTGCGGATTCCATACCAGAACAGACAGCCAGAGGTAAAAAAATTCTTGCTAACAGGAAGATATAATATGGCCGAAGGCGATAAATTGCTTGCAGCTCGCGCATGCAACCGTGATGTGGCCGGCTTAGAACCCAGTGCGAAACAGAATTGCTCGGATACTGTAAATATCAGTATCTACTTTGATGGAACTGGGAATAATAGAGACGCGGATAAAGACCTCCGGCGTTGGTCGAATCCGGCGCGGCTGTGGCAGTCGGCTCAATTTCTTCTGGGCGGTAATTTTCCGAATTACGCTATTTATATCGCTGGGGTTGGGACGCGTTTTAATGGTACAGCGACAGACTGGATGGACGAGAAGCTGAGGAGGGTGGAAGATTCGGAAGCCGCTGGACGTGGGCTTGGTGCTGGCGGAACACGCCGAACCGAATTCGGAAAAACGAACGTTGATGAGGGTTTGCGTGTCGTCCTTATGCAAAACGCTGCCAAGCTGAACATCCCATTAAAGGCCTATAGAGAAAAGGGAAAGCCGGCTAATATCAGTGGTCTCGCTGCCGCGATCGAGGCGCATGGCCTGATTACCATCATTAATCTTTCTATCTTTGGCTTTTCACGCGGCGCAGCATTGGCCAGGGCTTTCAGCAACGACATGCTGAAAGCATGCACTACTGGAAAAGATGGCTTGCTGCGTTACAAGGGAGTACCCATACGCTTCAACTTTATGGGATTGTTCGATACGGTTGCCTCGTTTGGCTTGCCAGCGCTGAACGTCGATACACCCTTTAATGAAAAGAATCTGGTAGTACCGCATGCGGTCGAGCGTTGCGTACATTATGTAGCGGCGCATGAGTTGCGATTTTCATTTCCCGTCGATCTGATCCGGAAGAATGGGGCGCTCAAGTCTGGTTGGACTGAAACAGTGTATCCGGGAGCCCATTCCGATGTCGGAGGAGGATACGAACCGAAAAACCAGAATATTTTGAATAACTATGCGCGTATTCCGATGCGCGACATGATGCGCGAGGCAGTAAAGAGCGGTGTACGGTTGGTCGATTATGACGATATCCATAAGTCTAGTAAGGTAATTTTTGAAGAACGTTTTGAGTTTAAGCCTGAAGTCGAAGCGTCTTATAAGCAATACATGGCAGCAATTGGTGCTTCCGCCACCGTGGAACAAGCTGTTACGGCTCACATGAAAGCCCTGTATTCCACATGGGGCACCATGACCAAGCGAAAAATCAAGACACCGGACCTGATTGAAGCCGAGAGTGCAGCTGGCAGCAAAAAAGGTCATCCTGGCATTGCGTGGGAAGCCAAATTGTTGCTGAACGTCAGCGAGGTGAAAGAATTTTCTTTAGCACAATTGCCGTCAATAGTTTCCTCAGAAGCGGTGCACGTCATTGGCAAAACGTACAGAATGGCCATACGCCCGGAAAAGTGGCGGCTCGATGCGTGGCAAGCGACGGCATCCGATCCCGTCCTCAATTTCATCAAATCCGCGGTGCATGATTCCAAGGCCGGCTTCATGGGTGGCGTGGAACCGTTCAGTTATTTCCGTCCACGCGGCATGACCGAATCCTCGCGCAATGTGCTGGCGCAAGGCTTGGACTGGCTGGACGATACCGTCACCGCCATCAAGAAGGGCGTGATCAAGGTGTACCACCGGGCCGAGGGCGTCGTGATGGAAACCTGGGAAGGCGGCAAGCGGGTGGCCACGCATACGTACAAGGTGGGTGAAAAATTTGTCGTCGAGACCGTGAAGGCGGGCGTCACCTATACAGTGGAGGTGTATCAGAGCGGCAAGCAGGTCGTGATCGCTGCCGCAAAGCGCGGCCAGCAGATGGTCATTACGTCGATTAATGTCGTCAAGAAAGAAGTCAGCGACGCCGCCACGGCCGTGCAGAAAAAGGCCGGCGAGGTGGTGGACGCGACCCAGGAGCTGGCGGCCGAGGCCGGACGCAAGGTGCAAAGCGGCGTCAAGCAGGCCAAGGACATGGCCACCGAAGCCGCAGGCAAGGTGCAGCGTGGCGCCAGCCAGGCCCAGGAGATGGCCACGGAGGCCGCACGCAGTGTACAGAGTGGCGCCAGCAAGGCGGCCAAGGCGGTTGGCGACAGCATCGATGCGCAGGCAAAAGCGATCGAAGATGGCTGGAGTTCCTTCCGACGCAATCAGCTGGGATTCTGACATGGCGCTCGCAATCATCCGGCTCGGCGACAAGACCACCCACGGCGGCGTCGTGGCAAGCGCCTCTCCCGTGCACACGATCCACGGCATCGGCATCGCCAGGGTGGGCGACATGGTCGCGTGCCCGTTGCCGGGCCATGGCAGCAATCCCATCATCGAAGGCAGTGCCGTCTTCAGCATCGGCGGGCGCAAGGTGGCGCTGCATGGGCATAAGAGCGCTTGCGGCTGCGCACTGATCGCCAGCCTGCCCGTGGCCACGATAGGGTAGGCGGATCATGAGCGATATTTCCTTGCCGCAAGCACCGCCTGTACCGCGTTCGGGCCGCCGGCTGGCGCTTAAGATAGTCCTGTGGATATTTGTGCTGGCAATTGTCGGCCTTGCCTGGATTGTTCTGCTGGCAAGCGTGGCGCCATCGCGCCTGGATGTGTCAGGCGGGCGCGCGATACTGATGGTTTGCGTGCCGCCCGTGCTGCTGGTTCTGCTGGGCTGGACAGGCCTGCAATTTCTTTCTGCGCCAAGATCCGTGTCATCCTTGGCTGAAAGCGCGCCTGTCTCCTTGCCGGCGCCAGAGGTCGCGCCGGCGCCTCCCGCGCCCCTCTTGCGCCTGCGTATCGGCGCCTGGAGTGCGTTGACACCGCATGGTGCAGTGACTGAAACGGCTGAGGGCAGCAAGGCGCGCAAGTCCGTCTTCAAGCCCGACAAGGCCATCCTGCACCCGTCCGGCTATCCGGCCCATGCGGGTATCGTCGATCCCCTCGATCTCGCTGCGACGGGATATGCCGCCGGCACGCGCCTGCGTATCCCGCGCATCACGACCTTGCTCTCCGCCATCCTTGACGATCTGCATGCGCAGCAAGGCCAGCTGGTGCGCTCCGTCGATGAGCCTGTCAGCGTGTACTGGCTGGCGCCCGATGCGATATCCGGCGGCGAGGAACAGGGCGCCGTCTTTGCTCGTGCCTGGCAGCATTCGGCCTGGCGTGACATGCCGTATGTCTTGCAGGCGATGGCGGCCGGCGAAGCCCATCTTTTCACCGTGCTGTCGGCCCTGCAGGACGACATTGGCGAGCCCGCCGTTTGTTCCATCATCGTCGGTGCCGACAGCTTGCTGGACCCCGAAGAACTCGCGCCTGCGCTGGCGCTGGGGCAAGTGTTTTCCAGCGGCGCGCCACAGGGCTTCATTCCTGCCGAAGGCGCGGGCGGCATCGTGCTGTGGAACCCGGACAGGGCACCGGAACAGGCTTGGGGGAATGCCGCAATACTGGGGCCGGTCAGCAACATGCCGGGTGCCGCGACGCACGCCGCCGTGCGCAGCGTGATGTCCGCCGCGCTCATGGCGTCTGGCATGGACGCCACCGATATTGCCCATGTTGTCAGCGACGCCGATCACCGCCTGCAGGCAAGCATGGCAGTGGTGGCCGCGATGCTGCACCTGCTGCCCGGTCTCGATCCACTGGAACAGCGGCTGAGCCCCATGGAGTCGGCGGGTAGCTTCGGCATTGCCGCGGATCTGGTTCACCTTGTGCTGGCGGTAGAGCTGGCCAATGAACAGCCGGCGCTGGCGCTTTGCGCCAACGGCGCACAGTGCTCCGGCGTCGTGGTGATGCCAGCCTGAGCGGCGAGGGCGTACACGCCATGGTTTCAATCGCGCTCCCGCGATATACATTCCTCGTTACAATAATTGTCAAATATGTAAGCGTGGCACACGACTGACGGGAACCGCATGTCATCCACCTCGACCGACAAGATTGTTGACGCATTGGCCGCCTTCACCAGCGCCACGCGGCTGTACGAACTGACCGTCGGCGAGGGCGCGGACAGCGGCCTGCTGGTCGAAGCCTTTGCCGCCGACGAACGGCTGCAGGAAATTGGCGCGCGCGACGTCATCGCCCTGTCGACCAGCGCGCAGCTGGTGCTGGCGCCTTTGCTGGGCAAGCTGGCCACGCTGCAGGTGAGCCTGTTTGATGGCAGCCGCGCCAGCTTCAGCGGCCATGTCAGCGAGGTGGCCATGCTGGGCAGTAATGGCGGCCTGGCGCGCTACCGGCTGCGGCTGACGCAGGTGCGCAACAGGCGCGTCTTGCAAGACAAGAGCGTGATCGAGATCGTGGAGTCCGTGTCCCGTCCTATGCGCCGGCCGCGCGGTGGCGCTGGAGCGACGACATGCGCCCGTTCATGGATGGCGCGGCAGCGCGCAGCTATTGCTGCCAGCACCGCGAATCGGATTCGATTTTATCCGCCGCCGGCTGACGGAAGAGGGCATCGCCTGGCGCTTCGAGGAGCACATGCTGATTTTGTTCGCCGACAGCGGCCAGGCGTGCGCCATGCCCGAGGATGCCAGCAGCGCCCGCTGGCCGCCGGCATCGACGACCTGGACCGCCAGACGCAGTACCTCTTGCTGGCGCTGTATACCTCGGGCAAGGCCATGGAACCGCCCTTGTTTATCGCATTCATGAAAAACCCACCCGCATCGTTCAATGCTTTTTAAGACGCGCTGCAAGCCTTGCCGGAGTCGGTTTGGGAGGCGGGGCCGCCGTTGTGGGAGGCGTATGAACCCAAGGGATAAGCTATTCCTAAAGCTAATTTAATTTTTATTTCAATTTCAGGATGTATTTGGTTAACGGATAACAGGAACTCAGATGATAAAGAGACTATTTCCCCAGAATTTACTCAATGTATTTTTGTGTATTTTTATGGCGTTTTCAAATACGGCATGTGGAAAGGAAGACATGAAAATTAGCATGAATCTCACTGCATACAATCATACTGAAAATGGAGTTGGTAGCTATATTGTAAAACTTGCGGACGGTTCCTGGACTGAGGCTGGTTTTCTTGCTCCAGGTCAGGGTGGTGGAGGTACAACTTGTTGTATTTCGATCCCTGCTGTATGGAAAAAGGGGATGGAAGTCACCGTTATCATGAATACTATAAAGGACGGGAACGATGTCAGAGTGGAGAGAGTGGTGCCGGTACCGCCCTATGTGGCCTCTGACGCTGGGAGATTTGTCGTTCATTTCCTGCATGATGGACGGTACAAAGTATTTGTGGCCAAATATTTACTTGGGCATCAGAAATATCCGCTTTCTGGAAAAGAAGCTGAATTGCAACCTGGAGTGCCGCTTGAAATAATATAGAAGTAGGTTGTTGTGAATAATTTGATTGGATCTATTTTATTTTTTATTGGAAATTATTTTCATGGGTCTATTTGAAAGGCGAGCGGGTTGTGCCGTTTTTTCTATTTTTATTTTTCTCTCAATTGCAGCTTGTCATAAAGAGTCAATGAAAGCCACTGTAAGTCTTACTGCGTATAACCACACCGAACATGGTGTTGGAAGCTATATCGTGACACTTGAAGATGGTTCGTCTGCAGAGGCTGGCTACCTCGACCCTGGCCAAGGGGGAGGCGGGAAAACTTGCTGCCTCTCGATACCAGCGACATGGAAGCCCGGAATGAAAGCGACCATTGTCATGGATACGGTAAAAAATGGTAAGGGGGGCCGAGTAGAGAAGACGGTTTCCATACCTCGTTACGATTCTTCCGATGCCGCCAGGTTTGTCGTTCTTTTTCTTCATGATGGCAGTTATAAGGTATTTGTAACAAAATATTTGCTGAGGCATCGAAAGTATCCACTTGCTGGCAAGGAGGCGGAACTGGAGCCGGGAGTGCCGCTTGAAATAATATGGGAGTAATTTTTTTGATGTGATGTTATTTGCGGTATTTATTTGAATTCCTGAAAGGCCATGATGAATTTATTTGGAAAGAAATTTGGTTGTGTTTTGTTATGTATTGTTCTGTCTTTTTCAAGTATTGCTTGTAGCAAGGAGCCAATGAAGATAGTCGTGAATCTGACTGCGTATAACCATACCGAAAATGGTGTTGGAAGCTATATCGTGACACTCGATGACGGATCTTCAGCTGAGGCCGGTTATTTGGCACCAGGGGAAGGTGGTGGAGGGAAAACTTGTTGTCTTTCTATACCAGCGACCTGGAAGCCCGGCATGAATGCGACTATTGCCATGCATGTATTAAAAAATGGTAAACCGATCCGTGTGGAGAAGACGGTTTCTATACCTCGTTACGATTCTTCCGATGCCGGCAGGTTTGTCGTCCATTTTCTTCACGATGGAAGTTTAAAGGTTTTTGCAACTAAATACTTGCTGGGACATCGGAAATATCCACTTTCTGGCAAGGAGGCGGAACTGGAGCCGGGAGTTCCACTGGAAATAATATGGGAATAAAACCTGTAGATCTTGTGAAATAATTCAGGAATTTTTATAAAAATATCTATCATCTATACAGGAAGAAAAGCTCCTCTCGATAGGCGAGGCAGGCTTGCCGGGAAAGAGTCTGCACAGAGCGCCAAGGCGATGGCCTGCGTCAGGTCCCCCCAAGAAGACAGAATGCCAGGGGCAGAACTATAGCGGTTTGTTTCATGATGGCAGTGGAAATAATCATGATTGGAAACAGAAGGATGCGATAGCTAATCCCAAGAACCTGCCGCAACGGGAGAGAAACAAACATGGCAATATTGCCAGGCTATGGGATGCGCATCTTGATGAACCAAAGGGAAATTGGCGATACGGTAGAGACGTTTCTTGATACCGTCGCCGCCGTTGGCGTCGGCGATGTGACACCGGTCACCTTTGGGCATATGGCCTGGGGAAAAGAACCCAGAGCATCCATTGCGTAGTCGAAGAGTGCACGCATTTCATCGCCCTGCACGAGCAGCGTGCCAGCTTTCCGTTGGAATCGGCGACCGGACGGGGTAATGTCGGTTGCCGTGGCATGCATTCCGACATGGGGGGGCCTATGTCCTTTGTCAAGCAGTTGTGAGAGGCGCTGCTGGAATCCTTTGCCACCGACCCCAGACTGAAACAACTGGCTGACGCATAAGGGCATCAAGGGCGCAGACGTGAAGACCTTTACCGGGGCGCATACAACACAATATCTGCGCTGGCGCGAACGAAAGAACGCCAATGCAGGCGTGCTGGGGTGGTTCGGTGAACGTGCCAAGACAGTTCTGCATCGCACCAGTCCGGCTGGCATGCTGTTTGTCGAAGACCGAAAAGACCCCTTAAGCGACTGGGAAGAGCGGTTTTTGAAAATCATCACGGGCGGCGCGCAGCCGTCGGCTGGCTGCGTCACGCTGTTTGAAGTCTATGTGCACGATTCCCGGGCCGGTTTTCGCATCCTGGGCGAGGCGGAAAAACGGCTGGAACGGCAGGCGGTCGCAACGTACAAGGAAACGAGCCGCATGATCGTCGATGGCGCAACCCGCGTCGGCCACGACGTGCATGATGCCGGGCTCGAGGAAGACCAGGAAAAAGCGAAATCAGACTGAATCAGGCAATACCCTGCACACCGTGGCGGCGGCAGACGCGCCGCCACGGCGTGAACAGCGGTTTCAGCCATTATCGGGCGGCTGCACGCCCAGCAGCTCTTCGATATGCGCCAGCGAACTGGAATCCTTGACCACCGAACGTAACCAGGTATGCAGGTCCTGGTCCGCGGCATCGGCCGCCTTGTCGGCAAAATACGAAACGGGGCTGTGCGGTTCGGTACGGCGGAAGAACTGCGCCACGGCGCGCAATTGCTCGATCGCCTGCGCGCGCGTGGTGACGGCCCCGGGCGGGCCGGCCGGGACCGCCGGCATGGCCGGCGCCATCACGCTGTCAGCAGCAGGTGCGCCACCAGTGGCGGTGGCGGCGGGCGCCACGCCGGTACTGGCGGGCATCACGCGCAGCATCGCTTCGACGGCTTCGCGCGCGCCGGAAAAGGCCGGGCTGTCGTTGCCCAGCCGCGCGTCGACGACTCGTTCAAGCTTGCGCAGCGCTTCCAGGCAATCTTGCGCGTCGACGGCGAAGCTGGCGCAAAAGGCGGCCGAGTTGTTGCGCCGCGCCGCTTCCATGTCGGACAACTTGACGCCCTCATGCTGCCTGGCCGAATCACCCGGGCCGGCCTGGCGCCGCGCGGTCTCGAAATCGATGGTGGAAAAGGCGCCGCCCGGGCCAGCTGTGAGGGGCACCTCGCGCAGCAGCGCCGGGATGCGCGAGAGTATCCATCCCAGGTTGCCGATGCGCTGCTCCTGGTCGCCATCCTCCGCTTCCGGGAACAGGCCCCGGTCCCAGAATTTTTCGCACAGTCCGGCCAGCACCAGCAAGCCTTCGGCCATGCCGCGCAAGTGGTAGCGCTTGGCGCCCGCTTCGGTCAGCCAGACCGCCAGGCGCAGGTCCTTGCTGCTGCCGGCGAGCAGGCCGGCGCAGCTGCGCACGACGAAGTCCCAGTCGGCTTCCTTGAGGTCGGCGACCCATTCGCCCTGGTCGAGCGAGGGGTCGTCGAACTTGCGCGCCAGGGTAATGGCGTCGAGTTCGGGCGAAAACGCCAGGTCCACGCCTGCCGGCTGTTCGCTGCTAATTGGAAGTAATAATTGTTCGGCTGAAAACATGTGGTCCTCTGATGGATGGTTATTGCGCCATGCGAAATTCAATGCGCCGGTTGCGGGCGCGCCCGTCCGCCGTGTCATTGCTGGCGATCGGCCGGTCGGAACCCTGCCCTGACGCCGTCAGCAGTTCGCCGTGGATGCCTTTCGACGCCAGGTAGAATTTGACGGCCTCGGCGCGTGCCTGGCTCAGGCTCTGGTTACTGGCCCGCAAGCCCTGGTTGTCGGTATGGCCGATGATTTCCACCTTGCGGCCGGCCAGTTTTTGCATGGCCGCCGCCATTTCATCGAGGATGGCGCGGCCCGACGGCGTCAGCGTGGCCTTGCCGCTTTCAAATTCGATGGTGCGGTTGGCCAGGGTGGTGTCGAGTACACCCTGTTCGCTGGCCGACACACGCAGGCCATTATTGACGGTGTAGGTGGGATTGAGGCTGGTGGCGATGTCGCTGGCGATTTTTTGCCGCTGGGCCTCATTGGCCACTTCGCCGCGCACGCTGACGACGCTGCCGTCGATTTTCAGCTGGCCGCGGCTGATCTGCTTGAGGTTGGGCGACAGCAGCTTTTGCACATAGGCGTTCCAGTTGGCAGGCAACACCACCTGGCCGACGGCGATCTGGTCAACCACCTTGTCGGCGCCGTACAGCTCGCGCAGGCGCGCCAGCACGGCGGCCTTGCTCGCTTCGTCCGGTACGGTGCCTGCGGCCAGCACCTGGCCCGGCTGCGGCGTGGCGGCCGTGGGTATCGATATGGCGACGGACGCCGGCACGGCCGGTGCCGGCGCTTGCGCTGAAGCGGACATGGCGGCCAGCGCCATGCTGATGAAGAAAACGATCCGGGATACGCGCATGGTCAGGTTCCGATGAAGGCGGCGCGCAAGGAATCGTGCGCCGATTTGAGCGAGAGGTTGGCTTGCGCCAGATAGGTCGACACTTTCTTGATCGCATAGTCGTTGCCGACCTGTTCCTCGACCCAGTCCAGGTCGTCGAACGCGATATGGTGCTCCAGTGCCGCTTGCGGGTTCATCAGCACATGCAGGGTCTGCGCCGACGCGCCGGAAAATCCCAGCACCAGCGTCTGGCGTCCGCGCAGCCGCGTGATGAACAGCGCCAGCTCGAAGTCGGCGCGTGCCAGGAACGGCGTGATCAGATGCATCCAGAATGCCGCCACCATGTTGCGGTACAGCGGGTCGGCCGGCAGCGGCAGTTCCAGGCTTTTCTCCAGCCGGCTGGAACTGCTGGCCATCACCGGCTGCAGCAGCAGGCCCAGCGCCAGCAGCACCTGCCGCACAGTGCCCGTGAAACCGGTGGGCGCCAGCAGCGCGTCGAGTTCGCCCACGGTCTGCATGTCGAGGAAATCGTTGAAGGTGGCTTCATAGGCGGCGGAGCGCAGGTCGAGGTCGATGCTGGCATGGCTTGCCGCGTGCAGCGCGTCGCCCGCATCGGGGCCGCGCATGTTGTTGCTGAGCGCCTCGCACCGGTTCCACAGGCGCGACAGCACCAGCGGACTGTTGGCGACGAACGCGGCTGGCTGGTCCACTTCCATGGTGCTCATCATCAGGAAGGGGAAACGGCGCGACGAGGCGTCGCTGCTGGCGGCGATATGACCGGCGATGGCGCGCCCGCGACGCGGGCCGATGAAGGCGAAATGCATGGGCGGCAGCGCATCGTAGGTCAGCTTCCAGCGCGCGTCGGCGCTGAGCAGGTCCATCGCCTGCGCCAGCCATTCGTCGAGGATCTTCAGCAGGGCCGGGTTGTCGCTGGCCTTGACGAAGTCGCCGCGGCTGGGCAGCTTGCCGAAATAGCCGATCGGGGTGGCGGTGGTGCGGCTCATGGCGCGACGGCGGCATGGGCCGCGGCAGCGCCCGCAGGCGCGGGAGTGTTGACGGCTGGCACGCTCTGGGCCACGATCTCCGGCAGCTTCAGGCCGCGGAAGCCGGCGGCGCCCGAGGCGGTCGCTGGCGCAGCGGCCGGCGCCGGCGTGGCGACGATCTTCAGGTTGGCCGCCACGCTCACGCCGCTGTTTTCCCAGCTCAGTTCGAATACGCCGCCATCCTTGCGCTTGCGTTTGGCCGAATCGATCATTTTCTTCAGGCCGAAATGGCCAGGCTCGTTGAGCAACACCACCGTCCGGCCTTCCGGCGTGATGGCGCTGATGCGCGCGCCTGGCGTGCCTTGCGGATTCGGCCAGACCATGTGGATCCACGGTTGCGGCTGGCCGCGCCAGCGCAGCGCCTGGCCGTCGATCTCGATCGTGTACTCGGTGGCACCGGTGGCGGCCAGCGCCTGCAGGTCGAAACGGGTTTGCGCTTCGCCGGCGCCGGCCGCAGTGGCCACGCCGTTGGCGCTGAGCGGAGCGATCCAGCCGGGGAAGCTGGCCACCACGGACGGCGCCAGGCCGACGCCCATGTTGGCCCAGGTCTTGGCGCTGAGTGAATCGCCACGGCGCACCACCAGCGGGCCGATGGTGGTATTGAAGAACTTGGCGATGCTGCCTTCCGGTCCGAACACCTGGCCGATATCGGCATTGCTGGCCTCGCTGCCCGAGGCGGGCGAGAACGGATACTTGGGCGCCAGGGTTTTCTGGAACGGTTCAAGCACTTGCGCCAGCCAAACCTTGTTGATTTCCGTTTCGGTCGGCTTGATGATGACGGCGAACGTCTGCATCAGCGGGCGCACCAGCAGCGGGCGGATCGCCTGCTTTTGCGCGTCGGTCATGCCGGTCAGCATCTGTTCATCCACATATTTGAGCGCATCGGCCAGTTCCGAGCCGGTGCCGTCCAGCGTCTGCTGCATGAACTGCTTGGCGCCGGGGCCCGTATCGCCCTGGTTCTTGATCTGGTTGAAGCGGGCGCGCAGCTTGGATAGCGCTTCCATGTAGCCGCGCATCAGCGACGCATCCTTGTCCTTGGTCACCACCAGACGCGCCACACCGGAAAACTCGCGGCCCACCGGCCCCATCGGCAAGGCGCCGGCGGCGGGCGCGCCGCTGCCGACATTGACGTTGATGCCGGACGGTTTCTGGCGCAGGATGGTTTCCTTGAACCAGCCCATCACGCCGCGCTGCGCGCGTTGCAGGCCCTGGCCCAGCAGCGACGGGTTGTCCCATGAGGTTTCCTTGTACACCGTTTCGATCAGCTTGTTGATCGGCGAGGTTTGCGGATCGCCGAGCCGGTTCATGGCCGCCGCCGCATTGTCGAAGCCATTCAACTCGCGGATGCTGACGCCCTGGATGAATTTCTGCCATTCCCTGGCGTAATCCGTTTTATACAATTCGACCAGCGCTTTCTGAATCTGCTCCGGGCTGCCTTCCAGCGTCAGATCATCCGTCGACGCCGTTTTCAGCACCCAGTCGGCGCTTTGCAGTTCGCGGTTGGCCGCTTCCTGGAACGCTTGCTGGATGAATTGTTCCCATGCATCGCGCGTGAAGGTGCCGGGAATGGCATAGCTGCCCAGCACCAGTTCCTTGTCCTGCTCGCCGACGATGCGCGCCACCGTCATCGAGGCGAAACGTGTGGCGGCGCGCGCCTTGACGTCGGCATACACGCGTTCGCGCGCCGGCATGCCCCGCACCACGCGGCGCAGGCTGTCGCGCGACTGGTCCACCAGCGCCAGCTTGCTGTCGATCTGCGGCCAGGACGGATCGTTGATCTGGGTCAGGTAAAACGAAATCATGCGTTCGGCGCTGCGTATCATCTGCTCGCGCGGCATGCTGCCGCGGTTGCTGTCGAGCCAGACTCTCCAGAAGCGGGTCAGCTGGTCATTCAAGTGGCTCGCTTCGGCGCGTGACTTGTCGCTCAGCATCAGATAGGTTTTCAGCGCGTTATAGGCGTCTTCCACATTCGCCGGCGAGGCATCCTTGAACTGCTGCGCGCCGAGGTTGACGGCGGCGGCCGTGGCTGGCGGCGCGGCGGCCGGGGCGCTGGCCAGGGCTGCCGTCGGCGTGGCGGCCACCGGCGAGGCC
>NZ_WFLJ01000090.1 GCF_009208735.1 Janthinobacterium rivuli
TAGAGTGCCCTTTCGTAGCAACTAATGACAAGGGTTGCGCTCGTTGCGGGACTTAACCCAACATCTCACGACACGAGCTGACGACAGCCATGCAGCACCTGTGTACTGGTTCTCTTTCGAGCACTCCTCAATCTCTCGAGGATTCCAGCCATGTCAAGGGTAGGTAAGGTTTTTCGCGTTGCATCGAATTAATCCACATCATCCACCGCTTGTGCGGGTCCCCGTCAATTCCTTTGAGTTTTAATCTTGCGACCGTACTCCCCAG
>NZ_WFLJ01000091.1 GCF_009208735.1 Janthinobacterium rivuli
ACCGTCGTATGATGCGATGGGGGGACGGATCGCGGAAGGTTGTCCAACTGTTGGAATAGTTGGTTTTTGGCTCATAGAAGGCACTTAGGCAAATCCGGGTGCGCAATTCAAGGGGTTGAGACGAGTGCACTTGTGCACGAAGCAATCGGAAGTGGTTCCAAGAAAAGCCTCTAAGCTTCAGTCATACGAGACCGTACCGCAAACCGACACAGGTGGGCGAGATGAGTATTCTAAGGCGCTTGAGAGAACTCGGGAGAAGGAA
>NZ_WFLJ01000092.1 GCF_009208735.1 Janthinobacterium rivuli
AAATGGGCGTTGACGCAGTGTTGCGTCTGGCCGATGCGCTGGATGCCTACATCCCAACGCCAGAGCGCGCTGTTGACGGTGCGTTCCTGATGCCAGTGGAAGACGTGTTCTCGATCTCGGGTCGCGGTACCGTGGTGACCGGTCGTATCGAGCGCGGCATCGTCAAAGTCGGCGAAGAGATCGAAATCGTCGGCATCACCGATACCGTCAAAACGACTTGCACCGGCGTGGAAATGTTCCGCAAACTGCTGGACCAAGGTC
>NZ_WFLJ01000093.1 GCF_009208735.1 Janthinobacterium rivuli
GAATACTCATCTCGCCCACCTGTGTCGGTTTGCGGTACGGTCTCGTATGACTGAAGCTTAGAGGCTTTTCTTGGAACCACTTCCGATTGCTTCGTGAACAAGTTCACTCGTCTCAACCCCTTGAATTCCGTACCCGGATTTGCCTAAGTACCTTCTATGAGCCAAAAACCAACTATTCCAACAGTTGGACAACCTTCCGCGATCCGTCCCCCCATCGCATCATACGACGGTGCAGGAATATTAACCTGCTTCCCATCA
>NZ_WFLJ01000094.1 GCF_009208735.1 Janthinobacterium rivuli
ATCATCGTCGTGCTCGACAACCGGGGCTACGGCTGCATCAACCGATTGCAGCAGGCCTGCGGCAATGCCTCGTTCAACAATATGTTGCCCGACAGCGCCCCGCGTATCGACTTCGCCCTGCATGCGCGATCGCTGGGGGCGCTGTCCGAACACGTGGCCAACATCGCCGAACTGGAGCAAGCCATGCTGCGCGCCCGCGCCGCATCGCGCACCTACTTGATCTGCATCGACACGGACGACACGCGCACGACGCAGGA
>NZ_WFLJ01000095.1 GCF_009208735.1 Janthinobacterium rivuli
GCTGATCGTCGCCGGCGGCGGCGTGCTGTACGGCAAGGCTGGCGCCGCGCTGCGGGCCTTCGCCGAGCGCCACGGCATCCCCGTGGCGGAAACCCAGGCGGGCAAGAGCAGCTTGCCGTGGGACCATCCTCTGCAGCTGGGCGCCATCGGCGTCACCGGTTCGCCCGCCGCCAACGCGCTGGCGGCGCAGGCCGACGTGGTGCTGGCCGTCGGCACGCGCCTGCAGGATTTCACGACGGGTTCGAATTCCCTGTTTG
>NZ_WFLJ01000096.1 GCF_009208735.1 Janthinobacterium rivuli
ACCCCGGAAGGGGAGTGAAATAGATCCTGAAACCGTGTGCATACAAACAGTAGGAGCGGACTTGTTCCGTGACTGCGTACCTTTTGTATAATGGGTCAGCGACTTACATTCAGTGGCAAGGTTAACCAGATAGGGAAGCCGTAGAGAAATCGAGTCCGAATAGGGCGATCAGTCGCTGGGTGTAGACCCGAAACCAAGTGATCTACTCATGGCCAGGATGAAGGTGCGGTAACACGCCCTGGAGGTCCGAACCCAC
>NZ_WFLJ01000097.1 GCF_009208735.1 Janthinobacterium rivuli
TTTCGTAGCAACTAATGACAAGGGTTGCGCTCGTTGCGGGACTTAACCCAACATCTCACGACACGAGCTGACGACAGCCATGCAGCACCTGTGTACTGGTTCTCTTTCGAGCACTCCCCAATCTCTCGGGGATTCCAGCCATGTCAAGGGTAGGTAAGGTTTTTCGCGTTGCATCGAATTAATCCACATCATCCACCGCTTGTGCGGGTCCCCGTCAATTCCTTTGAGTTTTAATCTTGCGACCGTACTCCCCAGG
>NZ_WFLJ01000098.1 GCF_009208735.1 Janthinobacterium rivuli
GACGGACGCGGGCTTGCCGGACGGCGTCTTCAACGTGGTGCAGGGCGACAAGGAAGCCGTGGATGGCTTGCTGCATCACCCGGACGTGCGCGCCGTCAGCTTCGTCGGTTCCACGCCGATCGCCGAATACATCTACGCCACCGGCTGCGCGCAAGGCAAGCGCGTGCAAGCCCTGGGCGGCGCGAAGAACCACATGGTCGTCATGCCGGACGCGGATATCCCGCAGACGGTGGACGCCCTGATGGGCGCGGCCTTC
>NZ_WFLJ01000099.1 GCF_009208735.1 Janthinobacterium rivuli
CTTTTACCCTACCAACTAGCTAATCAGATATCGGCCGCTCCACGAGCATGAGGTCTTGCG
This sequence comes from Janthinobacterium rivuli, assembly GCF_009208735.1. Classification (GTDB taxonomy): domain Bacteria; phylum Pseudomonadota; class Gammaproteobacteria; order Burkholderiales; family Burkholderiaceae_D; genus Janthinobacterium. The sequence goes on from NZ_WFLJ01000099.1 coordinate 61, forward strand.
ATCCCCCACTTTCATCCTTAGATCGTATGCGGTATTAGCGTAACTTTCGCTACGTTATCCCCCACTCTAGGGTACGTTCCGATATATTACTCACCCGTTCGCCACTCGCCACCAGAGCAAGCTCCGTGCTGCCGTTCGACTTGCATGTGTAAGGCATGCCGCCAGCGTTCAATCTGAGCCAGGATCAAACTCTTC
>NZ_WFLJ01000009.1 GCF_009208735.1 Janthinobacterium rivuli
TCGACTGTTAATTGTTAAAGAACTGTATTCGGTACTGCTTTCGCGCTATCGACAAAGCGTTGTGTTTGTCAGCTGCGAAGAAGGAAGAGTATGAAGCGTTTGCAGCATTTCGTCAACCTTCTTTTTCTACTATCCAGCCCCTGAAGGCCGTCCCCTTTGTGCCGCAAACCAGTGCGTCTCATCGGGGAGGCGAATCATATCAAAGACCATCGAAGTTTGGCAAGCGCTTTTCCAGGAAAGCGTGCATGCCTTCTTTTTGCGCAGGCGTCCCGAAGGCGGCCTGGAACAGGCGGCGCTCGTAGGCGACACCATCGGTCAAGGTCGTTTCGAAGGCGCGGTTGACGCAATCTTTGATCATCATGGCCACCGAGGTCGGCATGGCGGCGATGGTCTTGGCGGCGGCCAAGGTTTCTTCCAGTAATTTATCGGCAGGCACCACGCGCGACACCAGGCCGATGCGTTCCGCCTCGACAGCGTCGATGGTGCGCGCCGTCAGCAGCAGATCCATGGCCTTGGCCTTGCCGATGGCGCGCGGCAGACGCTGCGTGCCGCCCGCGCCCGGCGTGACGCCGACCTTGATTTCCGGCTGGCCGAATTTGGCGCTGTCGGCGGCGATCAGGAAATCGCACATCATGGCCAGTTCACAACCGCCACCAAGCGCGTAGCCAGCCACGGCGCCCACCACCGGTTTGCGCACGCGCAAGATATGCTCCCAGTTGCGGCTGATATAACCCTGGGTAAAGGTATCGGGATACGTGTAATCGGCCATGGCGGCGATATCGGCGCCGGCGGCAAACGCTTTTTCGCTGCCCGTGAGCACGATACAGCCGATATTGTCATCCGCGTCAAACTTCAGCAGGGCGTCGCCCAGCTCATTCATCATATTGTCGTTCAAGGCATTCAAGGCCTTCGGGCGATTCAGGCGGATGAGCGCCACTTTGTCCTGGATATCGATGATCAAGTCTTCGTATTGCATAGTGTCTCCTCTGGATGAACGGTGACAACGATTGTAGCGGCTAACGGCAGCGGCGCGACACGCGCGCTGCTATTATTGTGCGTCCGATCATCTTTTATCGAGCTGCGTATTTTCTCCTCCTTCTTTCAATACTGCGCCCACTACCTGCGCGGCGACGGCAGCGCCGCCAGCGTCAATTTCCGCCGCCTATGGTTCAGCAATGGCCTCAATTGCTTCGGCGCCCAGATCACCTCGCTGGCCCTGCCCCTGTGCGCGGTACTCTTGCTGCATGCGACGCCGGAACAGATGGGCGTGCTGGTCGCCCTGCAGGCGCTGCCGTTCGCCCTCTTCGGCTTGCCCGTCGGCGTGCTGCTGGATCGGCGTAGCAAGCACCCGATCATGCTGTTCAGCGAAAGCATGTCCGGCCTGGCCCTGGCCAGCGTGGCCGTGGCTTACTGGTGCGGCGTGCTGTCGATGCCGTGGTTATATATAGTGGGGTTCATCATCGGCACGGGCTTCGTCGTCGGTGGCGGCGCCGAGCAGGTCTTCTTGACTTTCCTGGTGGGCCGCGATGGCTTGATCGATGCGCAGTCGAAATTCGCCGCCACCGAATCGGCTTCACGGCTGATCGGCCCCGGCCTGGCCGGCGTGCTGGTGCAGGTCTTGTCCGCGCCCGTCGCCATCCTGTGCACGGCTTGCGGTTATCTGATTTCCGTCTTCAATTTGCGCGCCATGAGCGTGCGCGACCCGCGACCTGCGCCCTCCGACAAGCACGCCCTGCGCGACATCGCCGACGGCTTGCTGTTTGTCTGGCGCGAACCACTGCTGCGCGCGCTGGCCTGGGGCGCCGGAATCTGGCACTTCCTGTTTTACGCCAGCATGGCCTTGACGGTGCTGTTCGCCACGCGCGACCTGGGCATGAGCCCTGGCGTGCTGGGCATGACGCAGATGCTGGGCGGCGCCGGCGTCCTGCTCAGCGCCTTCATCGTCAAACCGCTGACGAAGCGCTATGGCGCCGGCCGCACCATCCTGATCGGCCTGGCATCGACCTCGCTCTGCTTTGCCCTGACGCCAACGATTCCGGCAGCACTGTTCGGCAGCGCGGCCGCCAGCGCCGTGGCGTATGCCATATTGATGTTCTTTTTCGATTGCGGCGTGATGCTGTTCTTTATTCCCTACCTGGGCTTGCGCCAGAAGGTCACGCCCGACCCCATGCTGGGCCGCATGACATCGACCATGCGCTTCCTGACGGTGGCGACGGCGCCGCTGGGCGCGCTGGCCGCCGGCTGGATAGCGGAACACTTTGGTGTGCGCAATGGCCTGGCCTGCATCGCGGCAGGCAGCATCCTGTTGACGATTGCCATGGTGTGGGGCACGCCGCTGCGTAGCGTGCGCACCTGAAGCGATGAACGGGCATACACTGCTAAAAGATTGCCTTGGCGACACTATTCATGCCAAAGCTTGCGAGGTTTGATTTACATCAAGGTTTTAGTTGATGTAAATCCATAAGCTGTCTGACATCACTTGAGGAGCACGCCATGTTTAACACCATCTTATTTCCCACCGACGGTTCGCCGTTGTCCGATAAAGCCGCCGAGACCGCCCTCGCCTTCGCCCAATTGAACAAGGCCAAGCTGGTCGCCATCAGCGTGGTGCAACCTTTCCCGTTCTCGCCGATGGCCGACGGCGGCATCGTGCTCGACGCCAGCCTGTATGAACAGCAGATGCAGGAAGCGTCGCAACGCGCCATCGACAAGATCGGCGCGGCGGCACGCGCCGCCGGCGTGCCCTTCGAAGGCGTGGTGGCCGTGTCACCGAGTCCGCACGACGAAATCGTCAATGCGGCGCAAACCCACCATTGCGACATCATCCTGATGGCCTCGCATGGCCGCAAGGGCTTGAACAAGCTGTTCGTGGGCAGCGAAACACAAAAAGTGCTGGCGCATACCCACCTGCCCGTCATGGTGCTGCGCTAACCTTGCGCTAGATCATCACCCCCTGGCGTCGCGCGCAACAACTCAGCGCGCCGGCGCCTGTTTCGGCAACAGCACCCACACGGCGCCGCTCTGCTTCATGCGGCCCGCATTCTCGGCCGCTTCCGCGCCAAAGCCAAAGAAATAATCGACACGGATCGGCCCGCGAATGGCGCCGCCCGTATCCTGCGCCATCACCAGGCGCTGCATGGGAATCTCGCTATTGGCTTGCGTGGTGGACAGGAACACGGGCGCGCCCAGCGGCAGGAAGCGCGAATCGATGGCCACCGAGCGCTGCGGCGTCAGCGGCACGCCCAGCGCCCCCTTCGGCCCCACTTTCGGATCGGGCAGGCGCTCTTCCTTGAAGAAGACATAGCTCGGATTGGCGTTGAACAATTCATCCTTGCGCGTGGGGTGGCCGGCGATCCAAGCCTTGATGCCTTGCGCCGACGCCTGGCTCAACGTCAGCTCGCCCTTGTCGACCAGGTAGCGGCCGATCGATTTGTAGGGATGGCCGTTCTGGTCCGCGTACGCCACGCGCACGGTTTCCTGCGTATCGGTCAGCTGCACGCGCCCGGAACCTTGCACTTGCAGGAAGAACGCCTCGACTTCGTCATCGACCCATAGCAATTCCTTGCCCGTGACGGAGGTGGCGCGCTCGATGTCGGCGCGGGTCGCGTACGGTATCACCTTCTTGCCGACCAGCTTGCCGCGCAAGCGCATGTTCTTCAATTCCGGATACACGCCGGCCAGGTCGACCGAGACCAGGTCGTCGGGCACCTTGTACAGCGGTGTCTGGTACGGGCCGCCGCGCTTGCGCGCACCGTGCAGCAACGGTTCGTAATAGCCGGTGACGAGGCCCGTGCTGGCACCATCGGCGGTGACGACTTGATTCGGCACAAAGAAGGTCTCGAAGAACAGGCGGATGGCCTTGTCGCTGTCGGCATTCACCTGGCGCGCGATCGTGCACGATTCCTTCCAGTCAGGACGCTTCACCAGCACGCCGCACGAAGCCATGAACGCTGGCCAGGCGGCGCGCATGTCGTCGCGGGCCCAGCCGGGCAAGGCGGCAAACTTGGCGGGCACGAAGGTGGGAGCGGCCACATCCGTGGCCTCCTTGGCGTCGGCCGGCTTGGCCGGCACTGGCTTGACGACGGTCGGAGCGATGGCCGGCGCCTTGCCGCCGGTGGCGGCAGGCGGCGCGGACGGCGTGGTGCAGGCGGACAAGGCAAGCGCGACGGCGCCAATTGAAACGGGTAGACTACCGCGTGTAAAGAGATGGCGGGTAAATACTAAGCTGCGGGTAAATAACATAGGGGTGCGTATGTGGATCTTGATGATAGAGGCGCTGGTGGCGTTCTTCTTGCTGGCATTCATAGTCTGGTGGACCATGTATTCGGGTAAAAAACCCGCACCGCCGGCACGCAAGCAGCTCAGTGAAGAGCAGGACGCCACCGAAAAACTGAAATAAGGGGGCAAGCCCCCCCCGGCGTTTCCTTAATGCAGGGTACGCGGCACCGACAGCACGAACTCGGGAATCGGCGCTTCGAACTGATGGCCGTCTTCGGCCACGCAAAAGTATTCGCCGTGCATCGAGCCTTGCGGCGTGCCCAGCATCGTGCCGCTCGTGTATTCGAACTGTTCGCCCGGCTGCAGCAGCGGCTGGTGGCCCACGGCGCCCAGGCCGCGCACCTCTTCCACCTTGTTGTTCGCATCCGTGATGACCCAGTGGCGCGAAATCAGTTGCGCGCCAACGGTCCCCGTGTTGACGACGCGGATCGTGTAGCTGAACACGTGCCGCCCCTGGTCCGGTGCCGATTGATCGGGCAGATATTGCGTCTTGACCGTTACCGTAAATTCATAAGTCGCCATCGTCATTCCTATTCAGACATTGCCAGTCGTATATTGCGTCGCGTGTACCTGATTGGCCACCGCGCGCCATGTATTCTGTGTTTCATTAAGGCATGGTAGCGGCGTCAGGCGTAAAATAGCGCAAATCGCATTTTCTATCCTTTGGCTACTTCACCATGACAACATTCCGTATCGCTCCCAGCATCCTGTCCGCCGACTTTGCCCGCCTGGGCGAGGAAGTGCGCAACGTCGTCACCGCAGGCGCCGACATCATCCACTTCGACGTGATGGATAACCATTACGTACCAAACCTGACCATCGGTCCGCTGGTGTGCGAAGCGATCCGCCCACACGTGCAAGTGCCCATCGATGTGCATCTGATGGTCAAGCCTGTCGATCGCATTATCCCGGATTTCGCCAAGGCTGGCGCGAACATCATCACCTTTCACCCGGAAGCGTCGGATCACGTCGACCGTTCCCTGCAGCTGATCCGCGACAATGGCTGTAAATCGGGCCTGGTGTTCAACCCGGGCACGCCGCTGCACTACCTGGAACACGTGATGGACAAGATCGACATCATCCTGATCATGTCCGTCAACCCGGGCTTCGGCGGCCAGTCCTTCATTCCGCAGGCGCTGAAGAAAATCGCCGAAGCGCGCCGCATGATCGACGAGTCGGGCCGTGACATCATGCTGGAAGTCGATGGCGGCATCAAGATCGACAACATCGCCGCCGCCGCCGCCGCCGGCGCCGACACCTTTGTCGCCGGCTCGGCCATCTTCGGCAAGCCGGATTACAAGGCCGTCATCGACGCCATGCGCGCCGAGCTGGCATCCGTCAAGGGCGCCTGATGCAAGCGGGCACGGTGAAAGACCACGTATTGGCCGGCGTGCGCGCCGCCATCATCGACCTCGATGGCACGATGCTCGACACCGTGCCCGATTTTCATGTCGCCATCAATGGCATGCGCGCCGAACTGGACCTGGCGCCCATCAGCGCCGACGCCATCAAGCTGATGGTGGGCAAGGGCTCGGAAAACCTGATCCGCACCGTGCTGGCGCTCGACTTCGACGCGGCCGGTGTGGAGCAGCATTTCGAGCAGGCGATGGACGGTTACCAGCGCCACTACCTGGCCATCAACGGCCAGTTCAGCACCCTGTATCCGGACGTGGAAGCGGGGCTGGCGGCGATGCAGGCGGCGGGCTTGCGCCTGGCCTGCGTCACCAACAAGCCGATCGCCTTCGCCCTGCCCCTGCTGAAGCTGAAAAACCTGGACCAGTATTTCGAGATCGTCTATGGCGGCGACTCGCTGCCGCAGAAAAAACCGCACCCCATGCCGCTGCTGCAAGTGTGCGCGGACTTCGACCTGCCGCCCGCCAAAGTGGTGGCCATCGGCGACTCCTCGAATGACGCGCAAGCGGCCAGGGCTGCGGCTTGCCCCGTACTGACGGTACCGTATGGCTACAATCACGGACACTCTATACACGATACCGATTCCGATGGTATAGTAAAGACACTGCTCGAAGCAGCCCGTTTTATTGGCATGCAAAACTAACCGGCATACTGACCAAACCCAACACCATATCGTGAACACGTTTCTCATCAAAAAACACAATGTCACCCAAACCGGCTCGATTGAGGCCTGGCTTTGGCGACGCTGGCAATCCTGGCAGGCTTAAGGGCCGAGCCGTTACGATTGCTGCCGGTTGCACACACCTCGTTTGCGCATATTGCGCATGTTGCGTGTCCCGGCAAGTTTTTTGATAACCCACCGCAGGGTTTGTGCACTATGCACACGCATACCCTGACGGCATGGAGAGAAACATGACCGAACTCGAATTCAAATCGCTGGGCCAGCAAGGCTACAACCGCATCCCCCTGATCGCGGAAGCGTTCGCCGACCTGGAAACCCCGCTCACCCTGTACCTGAAACTGGCACAGGCCCAACAAGGCGGCAAGAACACCTTTCTGCTCGAATCCGTCGTCGGCGGCGAACGCTTCGGCCGCTATTCCTTCATCGGCTTGCCCGCCACGACCGTATTACGCAGCTATGGCAAACGCACCGAAATCGTCAAGAACGGCAGCGTGATCGAAGAACACGAAGGCAATCCGCTCGACTTCATCGAACAATTCCAGTCGCGCTTCAAGGTGGCCCTGCGCCCTGGCATGCCGCGCTTCTGCGGCGGCCTGGCCGGCTACTTCGGCTACGACACCGTGCGCCACATCGAGAAAAAACTCGCCGGCGGCGCGCCGAAGGATGACTTGAAGCTGCCCGACATCCAGCTGATGGTGACCGAGGAACTGGCCGTCATCGACAACCTGTCCGGCAAGCTCTACCTGATCGTGTATGCCGACACCACGCAGCCCGAATCGTTTTCGAAAGCACAGCAGCGCCTGAAGGACTTGCGCATGATGCTGCGCCGCGGCATCGATGCGCCCGTGACCAGCGCTTCCGTGCGCACGGAAACCATCCGCGACTTTTCCAAGGAAGATTACCTGAAGGCCGTCGCCAAGGCGCATGAATACGTGATGGCGGGCGACCTGATGCAGGTGCAGATTGGCCAGCGCATCCGCAAACCTTACGTCGACTCGCCGCTGACCTTGTACCGCGCCTTGCGTTCGCTCAACCCGTCGCCGTATATGTACTTCTATAATTTCGGCGACATGCAGATCATCGGCGCCTCACCCGAGATTTTGGTGCGCAACGAAACGACGGCGGACGGCGGCAAGAAAGTCACCCTGCGCCCGATCGCCGGTACCCGTCCGCGCGGCGCCACGCCGGAACGCGACGCCGAATTGTCGGCCGAGCTGCTGGCCGACCCGAAAGAGATCGCCGAGCACGTGATGCTGATCGACCTGGCGCGCAACGACATCGGCCGCATCGCCGAGACGGGCAGCGTGCAAGTCACCGACCGCATGGTCATCGAAAAATACTCGCACGTGCAGCACATCGTCTCGAACGTGGAAGGCAAGCTGAAAGACGGCCTGTCGAACCTGGACGTGCTGCGCGCGACCTTCCCCGCCGGCACCCTGACGGGCGCGCCGAAAGTGCGTGCCATGGAAGTGATCGACGAACTGGAAATCACCAAGCGCGGCATCTACGGCGGCGCCTGCGGCTACCTGTCGTTTGGCGGCGAAATGGATGTGGCGATCGCCATCCGCACGGGCGTGGTCAAGGACGGCATGCTGTACGTGCAGGCCGCGGCCGGCATCGTGGCCGACTCCATTCCCGAAATGGAATGGCAGGAAACGGAAAACAAGGCGCGTGCCGTACTGCGCGCCGCCGAACAAGTGCAAGATGGCCTGGATGGAGGGTTTTAAGATGCTGCTGATGATCGACAACTACGACTCCTTCACCTACAACATCGTGCAGTATTTCGGCGAATTGGGCGAAGACGTGCGGGTCTACCGCAATGATGAAATCACGATCGCACAGATCGAGGCGCTGAACCCGGACCGCATCTGCATCTCGCCCGGACCGAAAGCGCCGGCACAGGCGGGCATTTCCGTGGAAGTGCTCAGGCACTTCGCCGGCAAGAAGCCGATACTGGGCGTGTGCCTGGGCCACCAGGCCATCGGCGAAGCGTTTGGCGGCAAGGTCATTCGCGCCAAGCAGGTCATGCATGGCAAGACTTCCTTCATCGCGCATACGGGCGTGGGCGTATTCAAGGACATCCCCAGCCCCTTCACAGTGATCCGCTACCACTCCTTGGCGATCGAACGCGCCTCGCTGCCTTCCTGCCTGGAAGTGACGGCGTGGACGGACGACGGCGAAATCATGGGCGTGCGCCACCGGGAATACGATATCGAGGGCGTGCAGTTCCACCCCGAATCGATCCTCTCGGAGCACGGCCACGCCCTGCTGAAGAATTTCCTCGAGCGCTGATTCCCTGCGCACGCCCCGGCGTGCCATCAGTGTCCTCCTGCGCCATCATTGAAGAAGGAAGCATCATGCCGATCACCCCACAAGAAGCCCTGCTGCGCTGCATCGAACACCGCGAGATCTTTCACGACGAAATGCTGTACCTGTTCCGCCAGATCATGTCCGGCGAAATGTCCCCCACCATGATCGCGGCCCTGACCATGGGCTTGCGCGTGAAAAAGGAAACCATCGGCGAAATCGCCGCCGCCGCGCAAGTGATGCGCGAGTTTTCCACCAAGGTGCCCATGGCCGACACCACCAACCTGCTCGACATCGTCGGCACGGGCGGCGACGGCGCGCACACGTTCAACATTTCCACCGCCTCGATGTTCGTGGCGGCGGCCGCCGGCGCGCGCGTGGCCAAGCATGGCGGGCGCAGCGTGTCATCCTCGTCCGGCAGCGCCGACGTGCTCGATTCCTTGGGCGTCAACATCAACCTGCAGCCCGAGCAGATCGCCCAGTCGATCGCGCAAACGGGCATCGGTTTCATGTACGCGCCCAACCACCACGCGGCCATGAAGCATGCGGCGCCCGTGCGCCGCGAGCTGGGCGTGCGCACGATCTTCAATATCCTCGGACCGCTGACCAATCCCGCCGGCGCGCCGAACATTCTGATGGGCGTATTCCACGCCGACCTGGTCGGCATCCAGGTGCGCGTGCTGCAGCGCCTGGGCGCGCAGCATGCCATCGTCGTGTATGGCCGCGACAATATGGATGAAGTGTCGCTCGGTGCGGCCACCATGGTGGGTGAACTGATCAACGGCGAAATCCGCGAGTATGAAATCCATCCCGAAGACTTCGGCATGTCGATGATCGCCAGCCGCAACCTGAAAGTGGCCGATTCCGTCGAGTCGAAGGCGAAGATGATGGAAGCGCTGCGCGGCGAGCCTGGCGCGGCCGCCGACATCGTCGCCCTGAACGCGGGCACGGCGCTGTACGCGGCCGGCGTGGCCAGTTCGATCGAAGACGGCCTGGCGCGTGCGCGCAGCGCCGTCAGCTCCGGCGCGGCCCTGGCAAAACTGGAACAGTTCGTGCAGGTCACGCAGCAGCTGGGCACACCAAAGCAAGCGTAAGCTCCCCCCGCCCTCCTTGATAGAATAACGACCATCATGTCCGACATACTCGATAAAATCCTGGCCGTGAAGGCCGATGAAGTAGCCAAGGCCAAGGCCCACCGCAGCCTGGCCAGCTTGCGCGGAGACGTGGAAAGCGACGGCGCCCTGCGCGCCGGCCTGCGCGGTTTTGAAGCGAGCCTGCGCCAGCACATCGCGGCCGGCAAGCCCGGCATCATCGCCGAAGTGAAAAAGGCCTCGCCGTCGAAAGGCGTGATCCGCGCCGACTTCCGCCCCGCCGACATCGCCGCCAGCTATGCGGCGCATGGCGCGGCCTGCCTGTCCGTGCTGACGGACGAACAGTTCTTCCAGGGTTCCGTGGCCTATCTGCAGCAGGCGCGTGCCGCCTGCGCCATCCCCGTGCTGCGCAAGGATTTCATGGTCGACATGTACCAGATCTATGAAGCGCGGGCCATGGGCGCCGACTGCATCCTCTTGATCGTCGCGGCGCTCGACCATGGCCTGATGGCCGAGATGGAAGCGTGCGCCCACGAGCTGGGCATGGGCGTGCTGATCGAAAGCCACGACGGCGAAGAACTGACGGCGGCATTGAAACTCAAGAGCGCGCTGATCGGCATCAACAACCGCAACCTGCGCACCTTCGAGACCTCGCTCGACACGACCATCAAGCTCTTGCCGCGCATCCCGCAAGACAAATTGATCATCACGGAATCGGGCATCCACGGCACGGCCGACGTGCAACGCATGCGCGATGCGCACATCCACAGCTTCCTCGTGGGCGAAGCGTTCATGCGCGCGCCGGACCCCGGCGTGGAGCTGGAACGCCTGTTCAGCTAAACCATGGTAGGCTGGCAGCCATGAGACTCGCGATCACCGTCCTTGCCGCCGCTGTCCTGCTGTCGGCCTGCCAGAATGCCTCCCCGCCAGCGGGGGGCATGCCCATGCCTGTGGAGCGCACGGCCCCTGGCACGCCGGCCGCGATACAGCTCGCCGCCAACATCGACGCCTACAAGGCGCTGGTGGCGCAGCAGATCATGGCGGCCAACGGCGCATATACGTTCAGCGGGCGTCTGCCGCCCATGCTGCCGGCCATCGTCGTGCTCGACCTGAGCGTGGGCCCGGACGGCGAGCTGAAAAACGTGCATGTCCACCGTTCCCGCGACAGCGAAGCATCGGCCGCGGCGCTGGCTGCCGTCCGACGCGTGCCAGCGCTCTTTCCGCCGGCGGGACACCTGATGCGCCGCCACGCCAAGACCTTCGATTTTTCCGAAACCTTCCTCTTCAACGAGCAGTATCGATTCCAGCTGCGAACCTTGTCCGGTCCTCAGTAAACGCGCAAGCATCGAGTTCGATGCGATCGCGTCCCCGCTCCTTGGCCAGGTACAGGGCCGCATCGGCGCGCGACAGCAACTGTTCCAGTCCTTCCACCACCGATGCCCGGCAAGCGACGCCGATGCTGACCGTACAGGATGGCAAGCCCGCATGATTGGACTCGCGCAGCAAGGCGCGGATGCGTTCGGCCACGCCCAGCGCATCATGCGCCGGCATGTCCGGCATCAGCACGACGAACTCCTCGCCGCCGAAACGCGCCACGCAATCCGATTCGCGCAGGGCGCCACCGATGACGGTGGCCACATGCGCCAGCACCTGGTCACCCACCGCGTGACCGTAGCGGTCATTGATCGATTTGAAGTAATCGAGGTCGATGCTGAGCAATGTCAGCGGCAGGCGGCGGCGCCGCGGATTACCAATTTCCCGCGCATAGGCGTCGCCAAAGCCGCGCCGGTTCAGCACCTGCGTCAGCGGATCGTGGGTCGAGCGGCGCTCCAGTATCTGCTGCAGGCGGCGCGTCGCCACCGTCATGAAGCCCACCGTCAGCAGCAGCGCCATGAAATTGGCGACGGCCAGATAGATGCCGGCCGGCGTGCCGGCCACCGTCAGATTCACGCTGGCGCCGCCATGCAGCAAGGCCGCCACGCCGCGCGCCAGCACCACGACAGCTTGCAGCAGCATCAGCGCGGCAAAGAAAAAACTCGAAAAATGGCGCTCGCCATGGCGCCATACCAGCTGCACCTGGCGCGCATAAAACAGGAAGACCAGCAGGGAGAAGACCGCCACGCGCGCCGAGAAATCGGGGTGCACCAGCAGCCACCAGCTATTGCCGGCGATGGCCAGGACGAGTATGAACAGGTAAGCGCGGCGGCTGGGCGCCAGGCCAAAGAATGTCTCCGTGCCCAGCATCGACAGGCCGATGCCGGCCACCAGCGCCGCATTGGCCGCGATCATGGACAATGCCGGCGGCAGCACTTCACGGGTACCGAACAGTAGCGACGCGCACACGAGCAGCAACAAACCGGCCGCCCAATGCCCCAGGCCATGCACCTCGCGCCGGAAACTGCGATACACCGAGAACATGACGATGCTCATCGCCCCGCACATCAGGGTCGTCATCAGCATGATCGTTCGAGGATCGAGGGTTTGCACGTTGGACGCGATCTAAAAGAGACAGTTCGGCAATTTTAGTTTAGTTAAAGCAAAATTAGTTCATTTGCAGTAAATATGATGGCAAGCCGGCAGTATCGGCCGGAGATGTGCATTTGAGAAAATGTATCTTGAAAGAAGAAACCGGCCAGTGACGGCCGGTTTTCTGTCTTACTGCATGACAAACAACATCATGCGGCGCTAGGACGCTTCGGCCCCGTGGCCTTCTTTGGCGCCGGCAGCAGGGTCAAACTGACACCCGGCACGCGGTCGCCCTGCAGCACGGCCGCAAACGTCATCAGCTCATCGCGGCGGAAGGCGTGGATCGCCACCTTGGCGCCGACGGCATAGCGGCCCAGCAAAGTGTCGAGGTTGGCCGGGTTGCCCGTCACGCGCAAGCCGTCGACGGCCACCAGCACGTCGCCCGCCGACAGGCCTGCCACGTGGGCGGCGCCGCCCTGGTGCACCTGCGCCAGCTTGGCGTCGTTGCCGTCACGGCCCAGGTTGACGTCCAGGCTGGCTTTTTCCGCCTTGCGCGCGTCGCTGTATTTCACGCCGAACGGCGCCAGCAAGCGCGCCAGCGGCACGTCGTCCGTGCCGCGGATGTAGCGTTCGAAGAAGGGCTTCATGCGCGTGCCGGAGATTTCATCGAACAGGGCTTCGACTTCGGCCGGCGTCACGCCCCGGCCTTTTCCTTCTCCCTTGCCCTTGTAGAAATCGCGGCCATAGCGCTGCCACAGTGCCTGCATCACGTCGTCCAGCGACTGCTCGCCATTCGTCTTCGTGCGGATCGTCAGGTCGAAGGCCAGCGCGATCAGCGAACCCTTGGTGTAGTAGCTGACGATGGCGTTCGGCGCATTTTCATCCTGGCGGTAGTACTTGCCCCAGGCGTCGAAGCTGGAATCGGCCACGCTTTGCTTGGTGCGGCCGCTGCCGCGCAAGACGCTGTTGACGGTCTTGCCCAGCAGTTTGAAGTAGGCCGCCTCGTCGATCAGGCCCGCGCGCACCAGCATCAGGTCATCGTAATAGCTGGTGAAGCCTTCGAAGAGCCACAGCAGCGGCGAATAGCTTTCCGCCTGCAGGTTGTACGGCGCGAAGGCGGCGGGCTTGATGCGCTTGACGTTCCAGGTGTGGAAGTACTCGTGGCTGCACAGGCCCAGGAATTTCAGGTAGCCGTCGCCGATCTCGGTGCTGCTTGATGCGGTCGTCGGCAGGTCCGCGCGCGCGCAGATCAGCGCCGTCGAGGCGCGGTGTTCCAGGCCGCCGTAACCGTCGCCGACGGCCATGGTCATGAACACATAGCGGTCCATCGGCGCCTTTTTCGTCTTCGGCTCGAAGAAGGCGATCTGCGTTTCGCAGATGGCTTTCAGGTCGCGGCACAGGCGGTCCAGGTCCAGGTTCGGTACCTTGCCCGTGACGACGATATCGTGCGGCACGCCATATGCCGTGAAGGTGGCCAGCGCGAAGTCGCCCATCTCCACCGGGTGGTCGATCAGCTCATCGTAATTGGCCGCCTGGTAGCTGCCAAAGCCATAGCGCTTCGCCTTCAGTTCCGGCAGGGTGGTGGCCACGCGCCAGGTCTTGCAGGCGGCATCCTTCGGCTGCACGATGTGCACTTCATGGGCGTCGGATTCCTGTCCCAGCACGCGCAGGAACACACTGGTGCCGTTGAAGAAGCCGTGATTCTGGTCCAGGTGGGCGGCGCGTACGGACAAATCCCAGGCATACACGTCGTATTCGACCGTCAACGGGCCCTGGCACGGCGCGGCTTGCCACGAATGCTTGTCCAGTTTGCTCAGCGCCACGGCCTTGCCCTCGGACTCGGCGCGGATGCTGACGATGTTGCGCGAAAATTCGCGGATCATGTAGCTGCCCGGGATCCAGGCCGGCAAGGACAAGACCTGGCCGATGGCGGCCGGCGACTTGACGGTCAACGTCACCTTGAACATGTGGCCCGCCAGATCCGCTGCGGCGATGCTGTAGATAATGCCGGCGGCCGGCGTGGTTTTCACTGCGGTTTTCGCCGCGGCTTTGCTTGTGGCTTTGCCGCCCGCCTTGGCTCCCGCCTTGGCGGTGATTTTTTGAATCGGTGCTTTCTTCATGTTTTCCTCGTGTCTGGCATGGATGTTCTACAATCGCCCGGGTGCGCCAGGCACCGGCGACAAATCGTCAGGTGTATCAATATCGCGCAAGATGCCGCCGTCGTCCACTGTCACTTCGCAAACGGCATGGCTGTTGACGATGCTGCGCGCACCCTGGTCGCCATCGAGCGCCAGCAGCAGCGGCAAGTGAAAGGCACTGAACGCGACCGGATTGCCGCGCCGCCCCTGGAACACGGGCACGGCGATGCGCGCGCCATCGCCGATGGCGTGCGACAAGGCGGCGATTGTAGCCGCTTCCACATAAGGCATGTCGCCCAGGGCGATCAGCCAGCCCGGCGCGCAGCGCACGTATTCGATGGCGCAGGTGAGCGAGGCGGCCATGCCCGTGTCGGCATCATGGCAGACGCGCACCTCGCAGCCCAGCGCACCGAGCGCGCGGGCCACCTGCGTATCGTCGGCGCGCACCACGGCCAGCACGCGCGGCAAGGCCGCCAGCATGGCTTTTGCGGCCGCCGCCACCACGGGCAAACCCGCGTGCGGACCTTCCGTCAACGGCTGCAATAATTTGTTCTGTACGCCGGAAGGGTCAAACCTGCGTCCCCTTCCGGCTGCCAGCAAGATGCCGACCGTACTCAAGACACCACTGCCGTCATGCGGCCGCCAGGTCGAACGGCAGCTTGCGCAGGCGCTTGCCCGTCAGGGCGAACAGCGCATTGGCGAAGGCAGGCGCCAGCGGCGGCACGCCCGGCTCGCCCATGCCGGTCGGCGCATCGCCCGACGGCACCAGGTGCACTTCGATCACCGGCATGTCGGGCATGCGCGGCACCGGGTAGTCGCCGAAGTTCTGCTGCTCCACCACGCCATCCTTGAGCGTGATGGCGGCGCCCGGAATGGTCATGCCCAGCGCCATCAGCGCGGCGCCCTGCACTTGCGCCTCGATCGTCAACGGATTGACGGCCAGGTTGCAGTGCACGCCCGCCCACACCTGGTGCAGCTCGGGCGCGCCCTGGACCACGGATGCCGTCACCACGTAGGCCACCACGGAATTGAACGATTCATGCATGGCCACGCCCCAGGCTTGCCCCTTTGGCAGCTTCTTCCTGCCGTAGCCGGACTTGGCCACGGCCAGGTCCAGCGCGGCGATGTGGCGCGTGTGCCTGGCGTCGATCAGCTGCTTGCGGTAGGCGACGGGGTCCATCTTCGCCACGTGCGCCGCCTCGTCGATCAGGGTTTCCATGACGAAGGCCGTATGCGTCGAGCCGACGGAGCGCCACCACAGCACGGGCACGTTCGCCTTGGCCGTGTGCACGGACAGCTTCATCGGCAGGGTGTACGGCTCGCCCATGCCTTCGACCATGGTGCCGTCGACGCCATTTTTCACCATGAAGGCTTCGAACGGCGTGCCGGCCATGATGGACTGGCCCACGATGGTGTGGTCCCAGGCGAGGATCTTGCCTTTGGCGTCAAGGCCGATCTGCGCGCGGTGCACATGCGACGGCCGGTAGTAGCCGCCCTTGATGTCATCCTCGCGGCTCCACATCAGCTTCAACGGGCCGCTCTTGCCCGCCGCCCGGTACGCCTTGGCCACGTTGACGGCTTCGACCACATAGTCGGACGAGGGAACGGCGCGCCGACCGAAGCCGCCGCCGGCCATCATCGTGTGCAGGGTCACCTGCTCCGGTTTCAGGCCGGAGGTGGCGGCAATCGCCGCCTGGTCGCCCGTCTGGAACTGCGAGCCCACCCACATCGTGCATTTGTCCGCTTGCAGGTCGACGACGCAGTTGAGCGGTTCCATCGGCGCGTGCGCCAGGTAGGGAAATTCGTAGACGGCTTCGATCTTCTTCGGCGCCGAGGCCAGCTTGCCCATGTCGGCTGGCTTGGCGACCGTGCCTGGCGTCTTCGCCAGCGCCTTGAAGGCAGCCAGCTGCTGGTCGCTGCTGACCTTTTCCACGGCGCTCGTATCCCACTCGATCACCAGCGCATCGCGTCCCTGCTTGGCGGGCCAGTAGCCATCGGCGATGACGGCCACGCCGCTGCCGCCACGGTCAGTTTTCACTTCCAGTACTTCCAGCACGCCCTTGATGGCCTTGGCCTTGCTGGCGTCGAACTTCGCCACCCTGGCGCCAAACACGGGCGGGCGCGCCACCATCGCCACTTTCGCGCCGGGCGGCTTGAAGTCGATGCCGAACTGCTGTTTTCCCGTGGACTTGGCGGCCGCGTCGAGGCGTTTCACGGGTTTGCCGATGATGGCAAAGTCGCGCGGGTCCTTCAGCTTGACGGTAGCGGGCACCGGTTGACGCATGGCCGCGTCGGCAAGTTCGCCAAACGTCGCCTTTTGTCCGCCGGGGCCATACAGCACGCCCTTGGCGGCGCGCACCTGGTCAGGGTTGACTTTCCACTGCGCGGCGGCGGCGCCCACCAGCATGGCGCGCGCCTTGGCGCCGATTTCGCGGTACTGCGTGAACGAATGGGCGATGCTGCCCGAGCCGCCCGTCATCTGCATGCCGTAGGCGGCATCCTTGTACTGCTCGCCGGCGGGCGCCAGCGCGCCATGCACCAGGCTCCAGTCGGCGTCGAGTTCCTCGGCGATCAGCATGGGCAAGCTCGTTTGCACGCCCTGGCCGAATTCCAGCCGGTTCACCTGCACCGTCACCGTGTTATCGGGGGCGATGTGCAAGAAGGCGTTCGGCGCATACACGGGCTTGGCGGGTGCGGCATCGGCCGCCTGCGCCAGCTTGCCTGCGCCGGGCAGGAAAAAGCCCAGCATCAAGCCGCCGCCCGCCACCGCGCCGGCCTTCATGAAACCGCGCCGCGAGACGCCATCGGCCAGCGCCACCGGCGCCGATGCCAGCGCCGCGCCCAGGGTCACGCCGCCATGCTGCAATGCTTCCTGATTCAACCATTCGATACGCATGTCGCTCTCCTCAGGCCAGGGTCTTGGCCGCGTCCTTGATGGCTGCGCGGATCCGTTGATAGGTGCCGCAGCGGCAGATATTGCCGCTCATGGCGCCGTCGATGTCGGCGTCGCTGGGCGCCTTGTTGGTGCGCAGCAGCGCCGTGGCGCTCATCACCTGGCCGCTTTGACAGTAGCCGCATTGCGGCACGTCATGGCGCACCCACGCCGCCTGCACGGCCTTGCCCACCTGGTCGTTTTCCATCGCTTCGATGGTGGTGATCTTTTGCGCGCCGACCGAGGAAATCGGCGTGATGCAGGAGCGGATCGGCTGGCCGTCGAGGTGCACCGTGCAGGCGCCGCACAGGGCCGCGCCGCAACCGAATTTGGTGCCCGTCATGTTCAGGTTATCGCGCAGCGCCCACAGGATGGGCGTGGAAGGATCGGCGTCGACTTGCGTGTCGCGTCCGTTGATATTCAAGGTAATCATCTGCTGCTTCCCCTTTTTTGGATTGTTATGGCGTCTACAAACAACACTTGATGATACGACAGCGGAAATAAGTGCAAAAAAAAGCGCGCCTTGCGAGGGCGCGCCGTCCAGCCTTCCTGGCGACAGCCCGGATTACTTAATGGTCGAGAATTTCTGTTCCAGCGTCTTCGCATCGACCGCGCCCGGAATGCGGCTGCCGTCGGCAAAGAAGATGGCTGGCGTGCCCGAGACGCGCAATTGCTGGCCCAGGGCCAGGATTTTTTCATGCGGGTTGGCGCAAGTGGCGGCGACCGTGGCTGGCGCCTTGCCATTCAACATCCAGTCATCCCAGGCCTTGTTGCGGTCCGGCGCGCACCAGACATTGCGCGACTTGACGATGGAGTCAGGCGACAGGATGTTGTACATGAAGGTGTAGACGGTGACGTTGTCGATTTCCTTCAGCGCGTTCTGACGGAAGCGTTTGCAATAGCCGCAGTTCGGATCTTCGAACACGGCGATCACGCGCTTGCCATTGCCCTTGACGGTCTTCATGGCGGAATCGAGCGGCAGGTCGGAGAATTTGATGCGGTTGACTTCGTCCAGGCGTACCTTGGTCAGGTCTTGCGAGGTCTTGGCGTCGAAGACGTGGCCGACGAACAGGTATTGCGCGGCCTTGTCCGTGTACAGGATGTCGCCGCCCGTGCGCACTTCATACAGGCCGCCGTACGGCGTTTCCTTGACCGAATCGACCTTGGCGCCTTCGCCCAGGCGCGGCTCGATCAGCTTTTTGATGTTCGCTTCCGTTGGCGTTTCCGCGCCGGCGCACGACATCATCAGGCCCGAGGCCAGTACCAATGCGATTCTGCTCATTTTTATCACTATCACTTCTCCACTTGAAACGCCTGGCGGGACTCGCCTCTGGCCTGGCATCGTTATCTCTTTGACAAAACGATCGCCGCAGACCAGCTGCGGCGACCTTGAATTTTCACACCTGCCATTATCCGGCGATATCTTAAGATTCCCTGATATTTACTGATGCCCCAACGCGTGCGCAATCATTTTTCGCTTCAGGGCCGGCAATTTATCCAGCAAGTTTAATCCCAAATTGCGAACCACGCGCAACGGCTCCAGATCGGCGCCGAACAAACGCGCCAGGCCATCGGTCGCCAGCTGCATCAGCAGCACGTCTTCCTTGCGCGCGCGGGCATAGCGGGCCAGCACGCGTTCGTCGCCGATACCGCGGTGCGCTTCGCGTTCGCTGATCGTCTTGACCAGCTGCGCCACGTCGGCAAAGCCCAGGTTCATGCCGTGGCCGGCCATCGGGTGCACCACGTGGGCGGCGTCGCCTACCAGGGCCACGCGCGGCGCCACCATGGCGTGCGGACGCATCAGGGTCAGCGGAAACGCGCGCACCAGCTCCGGCTGCAGCGGCGTGAGCTTACCCAGCTTGTCGTGGCAGTAGGCGGCCAGGCGCGCGGCCAGCGCGTCGGCCGATTCGGACATGAGGGTGTCGGCCAGCGCATCGGGCGCCGACCAGACGAGGGAAACCCGGTCGCCCGGCAGCGGCAGCAGCGCGACGATGCCTTCGCTGCCCGTAAACCACTGGTGGGCCGCGCCATGGTGCGGCTTTTCGCAGGCGAAGTTGCTGACCACGCCGCGCTGGCCATAGGCGCGGTAATCGAGGCCGATGTCGCACTGGCCCCGCACCCACGACTGGGCGCCGTCCGCGCCCACTACCAATGCGCAAGTGATGGTGTCCTCGCCATCGAGGTGCACGATGGCCGAGTCGTCCGTCCATTCCAGGCGGCTGGCGCGGCCCTGCACCACGTTGACGTTCGGCGCGAATTTCAGGGCGGCGTCCAGCGCCTGGCCCAGGTTGCGGTCCTCGATGATCCACGCCAGCGTGCCCACATGGGCGCCGTAGGCGTCGAAACCGAGTCCGCCCGCCTGCGCGCCGTCGCCGTTGACCAGCATGGCGTCGACGGGCGCCACCCTGTCGGCCTCCAGGGCGCCCCACACCTTCAGCGACGACAGCAGCTGGTGCGCCGTGTGATTGAGCGCATACACGCGCACGTCCCAGCTGGCTTCGACCGGCTTGGCGACGGAAGCGGTTGTGGGTGGACTCACCGGGGATAACAGGGTGACGCTTTGTCCTGCCTGGGCAAACGCCAGCGCCGTGGTTTTCGCGATGGCGCCGTTGCCGACGATGCAAACGTCGCTGTGGCTATGCATGAAGCGCCGCATGGTAGGGGGAGTGGGACTGTTCATGCGGCCATTATAGCGTTTGCCCCACCCTTTTCAGATAGTCCGGAAGTACTGGACGCGTGCCCCAGATCAAGCGGCGCCATGAAATACGGGCAACACGTGGTCCGCGATCTCCTGCAAGGTCTCGGCCAGCGGACGGCGGTTCTGCCGCAGTTGCAAGCCGATGTGCCGCACGCCGGCGTCGCGCATGGCCGTCAACTCGGCGATCAGGCCGTCGCGCCCCGTGCGAGCGCCGAAGCGGAAACGCTGCAGCGGCAAGTGCGGATCGTCATCCAGGTCCAGGTGGATGAAGCTGACGTAAGGTTTATCTTCCCCGGCCACGGCGCGCCATTGCGCCGCGCGCCGCGCATGGTCATCCGGCGTGCCCGGATAGGCGAGCCAGCCGTCCATCTGCGCGCCGATCCACGCGGGCGACTGCTGCGCCAGCCCCGCCACCAGCAACGGCAAGGGCGCGGCCGGCTTGGGCAGCAGGCGGATGCCGGGCGGCAGGCGTATATCTCCCCAGTCGCGCAGCATGGCCACCTGCTCGCGGAAGGCGGCGCCGCGCTGCTCGAAGTCGCGGCCAAAGACGGGATACTCGACGGGCCGGTCGCCGCTGGCCACGCCCAGCAGCAAACGTCCGCCGCTCAGCTGATCGACGCTGGCCGCCGCCTTCAAGGTCAATACGGGTTCGCGCAGCGGCAGCACCACGGCGGCCGTGCCCAGCAGGATGTGCTCCGTGATGCCAGCCAGGTAGCCAAGATAGGTAAACACCTCGAAGACCTGGGCCGCGTCGCCGAATGACGGGTCGTACAAAGGCACGTCGCGCAGCCACAGGGCGCGGAAACCCAGGCGGTCGGCCAGCTTGGCCAGCGCCGCGTGCTGTTGCAGGTCCGGTTCACCCGGCACGCGGCCGGACGCCCCATTCGCCTGGCGTCCCGCGGACGACCAGTCATTATCGAGCGGCAGTTCCAGCCCGATGCTGAAACCGCCCTGCCCGAGCTTCGTCATGGCATCCATGTCAGTCCCACTGCGGCGCCAGGCCGTCCGGGTTGGCCAGACGTTCGCCCCGCTCCAGGGTCGCCATCTGCGCCATCTCGTCCGGCGACAGGGTGATGCGCTGGAAATGCAGGTTCGCTTCCAGGTTGGCGCGTTTGGTGGACGACGGGATCACGGCAAAGCCCTGCTGCAGCGACCAGCTCAAGGCCACCTGCGCCGGCGTCACGCCGTGCTTCGCGGCGATGGCGGCGATGGCGGGATCGGCCACCACCTTGCCATACGCGAGCGGCATGTAGGCCGTGATGTGGATGCCCTGGCTGCGCGCGAATTCGATGACGGTGCGGTTTTGCAGGAAGGGGTGGATCTCGACCTGCTGCGTGGCGATTTCCGCCGCTCCCACCGTGTCGATGGCTTGCCGCAGCTGCGCATTCGTGAAATTCGATACGCCGATGGCCCTGGTCAGCCCCTGCGCCTTGGCCTCCGCCAGCGCCGCCATGTAGTCGGCCACGGGAATGGCGTCCTGCGGCGACGGCCAGTGGATCAGGGTCAGGTCCAGCTGCTCCAGCTGCAGCTTGCGCAGGCTGTCCTTCAGGCTGGGAATCAGTTTGTCGCGCTGCAGGTTGTCGATCCATATCTTGGTGGTGACGAACAGGTCCTCGCGCGGGACGGGGCTGGCGGCAATCGCCTGGCCCACTTCGGCTTCATTGCCGTAGATTTGCGCCGTATCGATATGGCGGTAGCCGACGTCGAGGCCCGTGGTGACGGAATCGATGACGACCTGGCCCTGCAAACGGAAAGTGCCCAGGCCGATTTCAGGGATGGCGGTGCGATTTGTGGTGGCGTTCATGCGGTAATCCTCTCAAGTCAATGTCGATGGCCACACTATGCGCCCATCCTTTGTTGAGAAAAATACCGTTTACCTCAAATCATATTTGACTACCGAGCAAATAATGCAAGGCCGATCCGGGAAATGCAGGAAAAATCGCAGCCGGCTCTTGCATTCGCGTTTTGGTCTGCTATAATTCGCCACCTTGGCCTGGTAGCTCAGTCGGTAGAGCAGAGGATTGAAAATCCTTGTGTCGGTGGTTCGATTCCGCCCCGGGCCACCAAGAATTTGTTTTACGTTCAAAAACGCCACCTTCGGGTGGCGTTTTTGTTTGCGCAGCATTGTGTTACACACAAAAACGGGCCGTTTCCGGCCCGTCCGCTCCCCTCATCGGCGCACTTGGCGCCGGGCAATCACTCTATTACCACATCAAGTCATCCGGAATCTGGAACGCCGCATACGGATCGTCCTCATCCACTTGCGTGCTGGCCTGTTTCACGCGCACGACGATGGCCGGATCGCGTTCGGCGATCTTGTCGGCGATGATGCGCGGCACCAGTTCCACCGCGCCGCCCAGGCAGATGATGACCAGGCGGCCCGCCACCAGGTGGGCTTGCACGGCGGCCGTCACGTAGATGCGCTCGATCTTGTTATTAAATGTAAAGTTGTACGGCACGTCGCCGTTGTTGCCCTTGCTCTGGCGGTTCCTTTGCACCATTTGCGCGATCTGCGCCACGATGGCCTTCTGGTTGGCGGCCGCGTCGCGCTGGGCGTTCAGTTCACGCGCGCGTTCCGCGTTCTTGCGCTGGGTCTCGAGCGCGGCCAGGCGCACCTCGTCGACACTTTGCGTGCCGCTCTTGCGCTCGTCCTTTTTCTGCTTGCTCTTGTCCTGGTTGGCCAGCTTGACCTTCTTCTTGTCGACCAGGCCGGCCTTTAAAAACTGCTCTTGCAACGAGACCATAACTACTCCGTATTGAGGGTGCGCCGGCCAAGACAGCGGCATCGGCCGGTGGAAAGACGCTAGCATAGCAAAAAACAGGGGCGCCGCCGCCGCAAGATGGCTGCCCGGGCCGGCCGGCGAGCATCCAACGCCCGCCAGTAACAAAAAGACACACTCGCGTGGAAATTTTGTTGATAAATGTCATATAGTTAGTTACGTTCTGCATATCGGCTTCGCTGCCGGTTGCATGCCCCCCTTCCACTGACTGCGTCTACAAGGATTTGCCATGAAACAATTAATCGCCCTCTGCATCGCCGCCGCGTTTGCCAGCACCGCCTTTGCCGCCGCACCGGAAGCGGCGCCCGTCGCCAAGACGGCGCAACAGTCAAAAATGACCACCTGCAATGCGGACGCCGCCGGCAAGAAAGGCGATGAGCGCAAGGCCTTCATGAAGGAATGCCTGAGCGCCAAGCCGGCACCGGCGATGACGCAGCAAAACAAAATGAAGGCCTGCAATGCCGACGCCAAGGACATGAAGGGCGACGCCCGCAAGGCCTTCATGAAGGAATGCCTGAGCGCGCCAAAGAAATAAGCGCCTCGCCTGCCCGCCCCACAACGCCAGCGTCACGCTGGCGTTTTTTTCACGGCGAGGCGTACGCCTGCATGAGCCGGTCAAGGAAAACAAACAGCTTGTCGTTCATGGCGTGCCAGTCGTGTGTGCGCAGGACCGCCGGCGGCTGCACGAAGCGGTGCGACTCCAGCGCGGCCAGTTCGGCTTCCGATGCGGCGATCAGCCGTTCGACCACCTCCGGCGTGAACTCCATATGGCACTGGAAGCCGTACACCAGATTGCCGTATTCGATGATCTGGCGGGGCAGCCTTCGCTATAGGCGATGACCTTCGCGCCGTCAGTCAGGCCCGGCATATCGCTATGCCAATGCCCCGTTTCCACGACATCGCCGAAGTGGGCGAACTTGTCGTTCGCCCGTCCTTCCGCCGTCAGCATGACGGGGAACTTGCCGATCTCCTTTTCAGGGCTGTGTGCATGGCGCGCTCCCAGGGCTGCGCCTATCAGTTGCGCCCCCAGGCAGACGCCGACGACCGCCTTGCCCGCCGCGGCACATGCGGCAATCAGGGCCTGTTCGGCGGCGGCGTCGAAATGCGGACATTCCTCGCGCGTCGTCGACGGCGACTGCGGCCCGCCCATGACCACCAGCAGGTCGATGTCCGCGATGGAACGGGGCAGCGGCTCATGGGCATGGACGCGGGAATATGTGGCCGCGTAGCCGCGCTCGCGCACCCATGTCTCATAAGCGCCCGGCGCCTCGAACGCTTCATGCACGATGAAATGGACTTTCATGCTGCCCCCTTTCTGTGACGAGGAATTAAAAAACTAGGGCCGGCCCAGCACCTGGGCCAGCACGCCGGCGAACGCCTGCGCGCCCGCGTCATCCATGCTCGACGCGGTGATCCGCAATCCCTGCGCCGGGGCCTGCACGCCGAAGGCTTCGCCGCCGCGCACCAGCCAGCCGTGCCGGGCCAGCGCCAGCACGGCCGCCTGGCTGCCGCCCGGCAGCGGCAGCCACAGGTTCAGGCCATCGGCGGGACCGGCGACGGCCATGCCTTGCGCCGCCAGCGCCGCCGCCAGGATGCCGCGGCGGCGCGCGTAGTCCTCCCGGGCCAGGGCCACCTGCGCCAGCACTTCGGGCGACGACAGGCAGGCGCTCACGGCATCCTGCAAGAGATGGCTGACCCAGTTCGTGCCGGGCGCCAGGCGCAGGCGCAGGCGCTGGGCCGTCTGCCCGTCGCTGGCGACAAAGGCCAGGCGCAGGTCGGGGCCGAAGATCTTGGACACCGAACGTATCAGCGCCCAGCGCCGGGCCGCAGGGGGAATCACATCCTGGTAGCCGGCGACGGACAGCAGCGAGAAATGGTCGTCAACGATGACCAGCACGTGCGGATAGGCGGCCAGCACCGCGCGCAGCTGATCCGCGCGTGCAGCGCTCAGGCTGCATCCGGTCGGATTGTGCGCGCGCGGCGTCACGATGACGGCTTGCGCGCCTTGCGCCAGCGCCCGTTCCAGCGCCCCGGTCTGCATGCCCTCGGCATCGACCGCCACGCCAACGGCATGCAGCCCGGCGATGCGCAGCGTGTTGATGCTGCTGACGAAGCACGGGTCTTCCACTGCCACCTTGTCGCCCGCGACCAGGTACGCCGCCAGCAGGCGCTCGACCGCATCGACCGCCCCATTCGTCAGGGTGATGTCGTGCTCTTGCGGGCAATCCCCGGCCAGCCACTGCCGCGCCAGGACTTCCAGCTCCGGGTCCAGCGTGGCCTCGCCATACAGGCGCGGGCGGTAGGGCTTGCGCGCCAGGGCCGCGCCGGCATCGGGCAGCCAGGCAAGGTTCGGATTGCCGCCGCCCAGGTCGGCCAGCGGCGAGCCGGGCAGCAGGCCTTCCTGCTCGCCGGGATCGCGCTGCGCGCGGATGGCCGTGCCCAGGCGTCCTTGCGTGACCGCGATCCCGGCAGTCACCAGGCGCTTGTACGCCAGCGACACGGTATTGCGGTTGACGCCCAGGGTCGCGGCCAGGTCGCGCACGGTCGGCAGCGCCTGGCCCGGCAGCAATTCGCCCGCCTGCGTCAGCGCGCGGATGCTGTCGAACAGCTGCGCCGCGGTTTTCCCCGTCATCTTCACGATAGTCTCAGACATGATATATTTTGGCATAGGACAATGATACATCAATCCGGCACCCCGTGCCGCCAACAAGGCTGACACATGCACCATGACACTCCCCTGCTCACTCCCACCATGCACGCGCAGCATGGACGCTGGCCGCAAGCCGTATCGGTGGACGACTTCCGCCGCAACCTGGCGGCGGTGCATGCGCGCATGGCGGCCGCCTGCCAGCGGGTTGGCCGCGATCCGGCCGGTGTGCGCCTGCTGCCCGTCAGCAAGACCAAGCCCGAGGCCAGCCTGCGCCTGGCCTACGCCGCGGGTTGCCGCATGTTGGGAGAAAACAAGCCGCAGGAAGCGGGCCGCAAGTGGGAAGCGATGACGGACCTGGCCGACCTGCAATGGTCGGTGATCGGCCATTTGCAGACCAACAAGGCCAAGCTGGTGGCGCGCTTTGCCAGCGAGTTCCAGGCGCTCGACAGCCTACGCGTGGCAGAGGTGCTGGAACGGCGCCTGCAAGCGCAAGGGCGTGGACTCGATGTGTTCGTGCAAGTGAACACCTCGGGAGAAGCCAGCAAGTACGGCTTGCCGCCGGACGAGGTGGCCGCCTTCCTGCGCCAGCTGTCCGCCTTCCCGGCGCTGCGGGTGCGCGGACTCATGACATTGGCGCTGCTGTCGGCGGAAGCGGCGCGCGTGCGCCGCTGCTTCGTGCTGCTGCGCGAACTGCGCGACCGGCTGCGCCAGGATGCCCCGCATGGCATCGGCCTCGACGAACTGTCGATGGGCATGTCCGGCGATTATGAAATCGCCATTGAAGAAGGCGCCACCGTCGTGCGGGTCGGCCAGGCCATCTTCGGCGCGCGGGACACGCCGGATAGCCACTACTGGCCCACGGCGCAAACGGCGTAGGCGGCCCGAAGGCCCCGCAGGTGGTCGTGGAGTCAACCATGTCGAATGATCAAGATGACATGCAGAAAGATAGCGCGTAATATTTTTATCATACTGCTCAGCTCGACAACACAGCTCCCTGGGGAAAGGACGGCAGCGTGGTAGCGTCAAACGATCTCGCGCACTGGCGCGGACAGATTTTTGCGCGCCTGCTGCAGGCAGTGCTGCTGCTCGGCATCGTCACAGCCATCCCCAGCGCCCTGCTGGCCGCGAGCGAAGCCATCTGGTCCATTGTCGCCCTCGACTTGCTGGCCATCGGCTGGATCGGCATCATCTGGCATGGGCGCGCCATGCCCTACCGCTGGCGCGTGTGGCAATTCCTCATCGTCGCCTACCTGGTGGGCGTGGGCCTGTTGCTGAAAATCGGCCCCGTCAGCCAGATCTACATGATGCTCATGCCCGTGCTGGCGGCCTTGCTGCTGGGAATGCGGCCAGCCCTGTCGACCCTGGCCCTGACCTCGCTGACCATCTTTTTCCTCGGCCTGCATCCCGACGTCGCCCTGCAAATACCGGGCACGCCCGATTCTCCCGTGCTGCGCGCGCTGATCGTGGCCCTGAACTTCCTGTTCATCGCCGCCGTGCTGACCCTGTCCTGCGCCTTCCTGCTGCGCCACCTGGAAAGCAGCACCCAGGCCCTGTCGCAGCTGAACGCCGATCTGCGCCTGACGGCCACGGCGCTGGCCCGCCTGAACGACATGGTGATGATCGCCGAAGTGGCCGATGCGCCGCCCGGCGCGGGCGCGCTATCCGCCACGCGCATCATCTTCGTCAACGACGCCTTCGAGCGCAGCAGCGGCTATGCGCGCGCCGAGGTGCTGGGCCGCAGCCTGCTGTTCCAGCATGGCCCCGACACCGATGCGGACGAACTGGCGCGCATCGCCGCCGCCATGGCCCGCGCCCAGCCGGCACGCGCGGAACTGCTCAATTACAACAAGGCCGGCAAGGCGTACTGGGTCGAAGCGGAACTGGTGCCGTTCACGGATGCGGACGGCAAGCAAACCCACTGGGTGGCCGTCGAGCGCGAGATCGACGAGCGCAAGAAATCGGAAGCGGACATCCACCGCCTGGCCTTCTACGACGTGCTGACGGGCTTGCCCAACCGGCGCCTGCTGATGGACCGCCTCGGCCACCTGCTGGCCGCCGCGCCGCGCGACCATAAGGTCAGCGCGCTGATGTTCATCGACCTCGACCACTTCAAGCACATCAACGACGCGCGCGGCCACGCCACCGGCGACGCACTGCTGCGCCTGGCCGGCCAGCGGCTGGCGCAGCTGATGCGCAAGGCCGACACGGTGGCGCGCATCGGCGGCGACGAATTCGTCGTGCTGCTGGCGCACCTGGCCGATGACCTGGACAGCGCCGCCCGCGCGGCGGCCCAGGTGGCCGAGAAAATCCGCGCCGCCATCGCGCGCGACTTCGATATCGACGGGCAGTCCTATCATTGCAGCGCCAGCATCGGCGTGACCCTGCTGCCGAAAGCGGGCCAGCAGGCGCACGACCTGCTGCGCGAAGCCGACATCGCCATGTACCGCGCCAAGGCGGGAGGGCGCAACGGCATCGCCTTCTTTGAGGCGGCCATGCAGGCGGGCGTGGAACGGCGCCTGACCCTGGAACGGGCGCTGGCGCGCGCCCTCTCCCTGGCCGACTTGCGCATGCACGTGCAGCCGCAGGTCGACCGCCATGGCCGGGTGACGGGCGCCGAATTGCTGATGCGCTGGCCGCAGGCCGACGGCACACACATCGGGCCCGGGGTCTTCATCCCCATCGCCGAGGAATCGGGGCTGATCGTCAGGCTCGGGCACTGGGCCCTGCGCGAGGCGTGCCGCACCGCCACGCTGCTGGCGCAGGCAGGATCGCCCGTCGCCCTGTCGGTGAACGTCAGTCCGGCCCAGTTTCGCCAGCCCGATTTCGCCGCCCGCGTCCAGGCGGCGCTGGCCGAGCACGGCACGCCGGCCGGCGCCCTGATCCTGGAACTGACGGAAGGCTTGCTGATCGACCAGCGCGACGCCTCGCTGGCGCGCATGCGCGCACTGGCGGACCTGGGCATCCGCTTTTCCATCGACGATTTCGGCACTGGCTATTCCAGCCTCGCCTACCTGACCTCGATGCCGCTGTACGAACTCAAGATCGACAAGCGCTTCATCGACGACACGCCGCGCGACGCGCGCGACACGGCCATCGTGCAAGCGATACTGGCCATGGCGCGCCACCTGGGCTTGCGCGTCGTGGCCGAAGGCGTGGAAACGCAGGAGCAGGCCGACTTCCTCGTCGCTCACGATTGCGACGGCTTGCAGGGCTACCTGATCGCGCAGCCGATGCCGCTGGAAGACTTTCCCGCCTGGCTGGCCCGGCATCAAGCTTAGCTTTCCGACATTTCCTGCACGAAACTCCTCCGCTAGAATACCGGGCGCATAGCCTGTACCTTCACCATCCCCTTTTCTTAAAGCGATTCCCGATGCGTCTGGTTCTTCCCCTGTTGGCCCGCCCTCTGCTGCTGTCTTTGCTGGCCGCCGCCCTGCCCGCCGCCCATGCGGCCCCTTCCACCACCGTCCCCACGCCGATCACGCTGGACCAGGCCATGGCTGATCCCGACTGGATCGGCACGCCCGTCGAAGCGGCATGGTGGGGCTGGAATGGCCAGCTCTACTACAAGCAAAAGCGCCTCGGCTCGCCCCTGCGCGACACCTATCAAGTGCCTGGCGCGAACGCCAGGCTCAATAGCGGGAAACAGGTCGACGATGCGCAGCTGGCCAACCTCGATGGCCAGCACATGGTGGTCAACCGGGCCGGCACGCGCGCCATCCTGCTGCGCAACGGCGACTTGTTCGAGCGCGACCTGAAAAGCGGCGCCTTGACGCAGATCACGCGCGGCGTCTCGGCCATCAGCGACCCGCAGTACTCCGCCGACGGCGGCGCCGTGCAATACCGCAGCGGCACCGACTGGTTCAGCTGGAACCGTGCGGAGCGCCTGAGCGCCCCCGTGGCCCTGCTGCGCGCGGCCAAGGACCCGGACGCCAAGCCGGAAGCGGACGCCCTGCGCGAATTGCAGCTGCGCCTGATCGTCAACCTGGCGCGCCAGAAGGAAGAGCGCGCCGCCAGCCGCGAACGCCGCCACGCAGAGCGCCGCCTGGACGCCACGCGCGCGCCGGAACCGATCTACCTGGGCGACAAGGTCACGATTTCCGGCAGCGCCCTGTCGCCGGACGGCCGCTGGCTGCTGTTCGTCACGCAAGACAAGGCCGCCGAAAAGGGCAAGCTGGGCAAGCTGGCCCGCTACGTCACGGAAACGGGCTACCCGGAAGCGGACGACGAGCGCACGCGCGTGGGCCGCAACATGCCGATCGCGCAAAGCCTGAAACTGGCCGACCTGCGCACGGGCCAGGTGCGCGACATCGCTTTTGATAATCTGCCCGGCATCGCCACCGATCCGCTGGCCGCCATGCGCGTAGAACAGAAGCTGCCGCCGCTGAAAGGCAACCGTGGCGTGCGCATCGACGCCCAGCGCGACGGCATCGCCTGGACCGATGACGGTTCCAAGGTGGCCGTGCGCGTGCGCGCCATCGACAACAAGGACCGCTGGCTCGCCAACGTCGACCTGGCCAACGGCGCCCTCGTGCCCGTGCACCGCATCAGCGACGCGGCCTGGGTCAACCGCCGCGCCGACGAATTCGGCTGGCTGCCCGACAACGCCACCCTGTGGTATCTGTCCGAAGAAAGCGGCTACGCCCACCTGTACGCGAAAACGGGCGCGGCGCCCGCGCGCGCCTTGACCAGCGGCCAGTGGGAAGTGAGCGCCGTCGAATGGAGCCGCGACGGCAAGACCGCCTACTTTATGTGCAACCGGCAGGCGCCCGGCACGTATGAGGTGTGCGCCAGCACGGCCAAGGACGGCGGCGCGCGCGAAGTGACGAATTTGAAAGGCGTGGAAAACTTCGGCCTGTCGCCCGATGGCGGCAAGCTGCTGCTGCGCTATTCGACCAGCTATCTGCCGGCCCAGCTGGCGACCATTCCGGTCTCCGGCGGCAAGGCGAATATCCTGACGGATACGCGCAGCGACGCCTTCAAGGCCCGCAACTGGGTCATGCCGCAGCTGGTGCAAGTGCCGTCCACGCATGGCGCGGCGCCCATCTGGGCCAAGCTGTACCGCCCGGCCCAGCTGGAAGCGGGCAAGAAATATCCGATCGTCATGTTCGCGCACGGCGCCGGCTATCTGCAAAACGTGACCGAGCGCTATCCCGTGTATTTCCGCGAACAGATGTTCCACAACCTGCTGGTGGAGCAAGGCTACATCGTGCTCGACGTCGATTACCGCGCCTCGCTCGGCTACGGCAGCGCCTGGCGCACGGCCATCTACCGCCAGATGGGCCACCCGGAACTGGAAGATTTCATCGACGGCGCCAACTGGCTGGCAGCCCAGCACCAGGGCGACATCAAGAACGTGGGCATCTATGGCGGCAGCTATGGCGGCTTCATGAGCCTGATGGCCCTGATGCGCGCGCCGGACATGTTCAAGTCCGGCGCCGCCCTGCGCCCCGTGACGGACTGGACCACCTACAACCACGAATACACGGCGAACATCCTGAACACGCCGGACGTCGACCCGCAGGCGTATAAAATTTCGTCGCCGATCGAATACGCCGATAAACTGACGGGCAACCTCTTGATCGCCCATGGCATGATCGACGACAACGTGTTTTACCAGGACTCCGTGCGCCTGTCGCAGCGCCTGATCGAGCTGAAAAAGGATAACTGGGAAATGGCCAGCTACCCGATGGAGCGCCACGGCTTCGTGCAGCCGGAAGCGTGGTATGACGAGTACCGCCGTATCTATCAGCTGTTCAATCGTACGTTGAAGTAGACGAAGCCATCACTGAGTCAATCGGCAACACGATGTGCGGCCAGCGCGCGAATCGTGCTTGCCATTTACGCAAGCGTGGCACATGATGATGGCATGACGACATCCACCACCTCCGCCCTGCTGCGCGCCGCGTGCGCCAGCTTCCTGCTGCTGGCCGCCAGCGCCTGCGGCAGCGCCCCCACGCAAGATGATGCGCCACCAGCCCCCGGCAATGCCGGCTTGCTGGCGCAAATCCAGGCGGAAGTGGGTACCGCCGCCTGCGATTCCACCCAGCAATGCCACACCATCGCCATCGGCGCCAAGGCTTGCGGCGGCCCCGAGCGCTACCTGGCCTGGTCCAGCAAGGGCAATGACGGCAAAAAACTCAAGGCACTGGCCCAGGCGCAAGCCGAGGCGAGCCGCAAGCAGCAGCAGGCGGACGGCATGATGTCGACTTGCTCCATCATCACGGACCCGGGCGCCACCTGCGAGGCGGGGCGCTGCGTGCTGCAAAAGAGCGGCCTGGGCGGCAGCTCGGCCCTGTAAAACCGCCGCCGCATCGACGCAGCCGCATGGCTGAAGCAATACCAAAACAACATGATTTGGCTATCTGTTGCATTTGAACACAGCTAGCTCTGGTCAGGTGGAAAGTCTTTCTGCTATAATTCGCCGCCTTGGCCTGGTAGCTCAGTCGGTAGAGCAGAGGATTGAAAATCCTTGTGTCGGTGGTTCGATTCCGCCCCGGGCCACCAAGAACAGTTTCCATGAAACGCCCACTCCTGCCAGTGGGCGTTGTCGTTTCTGGACCTCGCCTTACCCGGCGGCAATGCCGACGCGCCCTGCTGCAAACGCCCATCCTCGCCCATCCAGGCGCAATTTCATCGCTATTTGATTTATTACAAAGTGCAACATCCGTCATTGGGCGACAGTCCGTCAACGGGTGGCCTGCGGACCAGGCTATCTCCCCGACCAAGGATGTCCACGCGCATGAATGAGCACAAGATTGTGGTGTTTACGGGCAACGATGGCCATGCGATCCGCCAGGGCATCGCAGCGATCGAGCGCGCCCTTCCCGGCTTGCGCTGGCTGCTCGTGATCCACGCGCGGCGCAAGTCGGCGCCGGAATTGCTGCATAACCAGTGGGCGAACCTGAAAAAGAACGGCTGGCGCTGGATACCGTATCAAGCCGCGGATCTGTGGCGGCGCATGCGCGCGCGCGCCGCGCCGGAGCAGGGCGCACTGGCATCGCCAGGCCAGCTCGACGTGCTCACGGTCGCCGACCTGCATGCGGATGCCACGCTGTCCGCCGTCCAGGCCTTCGCGCCGACGCTGGGCCTGGCGCTGGACGCGCCGATCCTGCGCAGGCCGCTGTTCGCCCTGCCCACGCTGGGTACGCTCAACTTGCACAAGGGAAAAGTGCCCGACTACCGCGGCATGCCGCCGGCCTTCTGGGAATTGTGGAACGACGAGCCGTCGGTCGGCTGCACCATCCATTGGGTCGACGACAAGCTCGACACGGGCAACGTCGTGCTGGCGGCCACGCTCGAGCGGGAAGCCTACGCGACGGTGCGAGGCATGCAGCTGCGCCTGGATGCGGCGGGTATCCAGTTGATGTGCGATGCGGTGCGGCAAGTCCTGGCCGGCGCCCCGCCGTCGCTGGCGCAAGCCGGTGCCGGCGCGACGTATCGAAAACCCAGCCTGGCACAAATGGCCGAACTGGACGCGAGGCTGCTGCGCAGCCAGCGGCCTGCCGGTCATGCCATGCACAGAGCGCTCAAGGATGGCGCAGCGGCCGGCGCATCAATGTTATCGCGGCTGGGCCTGAGCCGCGCGCTCGCGCCACGCCTGACGGTGCTGCTATACCATCGCGTCAGCGACGGCGCGCGCGACAATCTCACCGTCGGCATCGCGCAGTTTGACCGGCAGATGGCATTGCTGCGCAAGCATTGCACGGTGCTGTCGCTCGAGCAGGCGCTGAGGCTGGAATCGGTCCCCGCGTCGCCCCGCCCGCTGGTGTGCGTCACCTTCGACGACGGCTACCTCGACAACTACACGAATGCCGTGCCCATCCTCCTGAAGCACCAGCTTCCCGGCGCCTTTTTTGTCGCCACCGGCTTCATCGGTACCGGGCGCGCCTTCCCGCACGACGTGCGGCGCGGCAACCAGGCGATACCGATGATGACCTGGCAGCAGCTGCGCGCGATGCGCGACGAGGGCTTCCTGATCGGCTCCCACACCGTCAACCATATCGACTGCGCCGCCGAACCGGAAGACGTCGTTCGCCACGAACTGGCGCGCTCGCGCGACGACTTGCGGCATGAACTGGGACTCGAAAGCGTCGTGCTCGGCTATCCCTACGGGGGACGCCGGCACATGACGCCGGAGCGCCTCGAACTGGTCAGGCAAGCCGGCTATGTCGCCTGCCTGTCCGCCTATGGCGGCAGCAATATCGGCGCCGTCGATCCCTTCAATCTGCGCCGGCGCGGCATACACTGGGAGTATTCCGATCGCGCCTTCCTGTTCGCGTGCCTGGGATGGAGATGAGCGGATGAGCGGAAAAACGCCCCCGCTGGTCTTGCATGTCATGCATCATCTGGTCACCGGGGGCCTGGAAAATGGCGTGGTCAACCTGATCAACCATATGCCCGAATCGGCCTTCCGGCATGGCATTGTCTGCATCGAAGACTACTCGGACTTCCGCGACCGCATCGTTCGCCGCGACGTGCCGGTCATCGCCCTGAAGCGCAGCCGCATCGGCGTATGGGCGATGCGCCGCGAACTCTACAAGCTATGCCGCACGCTCCGGCCCGCTATCCTGCATACGCGCAACCAGTCCGCTCTCGACGCGCTGTTACCGGCAAGGCTGGCGGGCGTGCGCCATGCCGTCCATGGCGAGCACGGCTGGGATGTCGACAACTTGCGCGGCGACCGATGGAAGCCGGCGCTGCTGCGCCAGCTGCATTCACCGTTGATCGAGCGCTATGTCACGGTCTCGCAAAACCTGCAGCGCTACCTGACCGGGCGCGTCGGCATCGCTCCCGCGAGTATCAGCCAGATCTATAACGGTGTCGACACGACCCGCTTCACGCCCCGGGAAGACGGCCCCCGCTGCGCCATGCCCGCAGGTTTCGCGCGCGGCGACACACTGATCATCGGCACGGTCGGCCGCATGCAGCCCGTCAAGGATCAAGCCACCCTGCTGCGCGCCTTTGCCGGCCTGGCGCCGCGTCACGCCAGAGCGCGCCTCGTGATGGCAGGCAGCGGCCCCCTGGCGGCGGACTTGCGCGCCTTGGCCGCCGCGCTCGGCGTCGGGGAGCGCGTGTGGTTTCCCGGCACCGTGCACGACGTCGCCGGGGTCTTGCGCAATATTGATGTCTTCGTCCTGCCTTCCTTGTCGGAAGGGATCTCGAATACCTTGCTCGAGGCCATGGCCAGCGGCGTGCCGACGCTCGCCACCAGCGTGGGCGGCAATCCCGAGCTGGTCCAGGAAGGGCTGACGGGCCGGCTATTCCAGCCTGGCGACGTGCCAGCCCTGAGCCGCCTCCTGGACGACTATTTGACGCAACCCGCCTTGCGCCTCGCGCACGGCGCCGCCGCGCGGCGCGTGGCCGTCGAGCGCTTCAGCCTGCCCGCCATGGTCGCGCATTACCAGTCGGTGTACCAGCAGCTGTGCCATTAGCGGGCGCCCGGATTGGTTTATCTGTGCAAAAACGTTCCCGCCCCTGCCGTTGTGTACGCAAACGTACGGACAGCCGCCGCCGAAGCGCCCATGCTGCAGGCAGATCACTAGCCTTCCTCCCGCCGCCAGCGCCCTGCGCGACACGGCGGAACGGCCACCTGGTCGGATTTCCCCGCCACACCGCCATGCGAAACTCGCGCCCGACGCCGTCGAGCCGTTCCGTACATAACGGCACACTGCCAAAGGATGCATCATGAAAACTACCCTGATATTGCTCGCGCTCGCCTCTACCCTCGCCCTGACCGCTTGCCAGCGCGAAACGGCACCGGCACCTACCGTCGTGCAAGTCGTCCCCGGCGCGCCTGGCCCTGCCGGCGCCACCGGTGCCGCGGGTGCGGACGCGCCTGCCGGTGCGACTGGCGCTACCGGCGCCACCGGCCAGACCGGCGACAGCGGTGCCGCAGGATATGACGGCGCCAAAGGCGCCACTGGCGCACAAGGCAACGATGGCGCCAAGGGCGACGAAGGCGACAAAGGCAAGACGGGCGACACGGTGATCGTCGTGCCACAACGCTAATACGCCTCACGCCGCACACGACAACGCCAACCCACGCGGTTGGCGTTGTGCGTATGCGCAGTACCGCACAGTAACATCGGCCATATCGGCCTACCCTGTTTCCATTCAACGGGAGAGATCGCATGCTGACGATAATACTGATGGTGGCCCTGCTGGGCTTGCTTGCACTGTTCGCGCCCGGCCCCATGCGCCGCGCCCTGATTGCCCCACACTTGCTGGCCCTGTTCAAGCGCATCCTGCCGACCATGTCCGAGACGGAACGCGATGCCCTCGAAGCGGGCACGACCTGGTGGGATGCCGAGCTGTTTTCCGGCCGGCCCGACTGGCCACAACTGCTGGCCTATGGCCCCGCCTCGCTCACGGCCGAGGAGCGCCACTTTCTCGAGCACGACGTCGAGCGCTTGTGCGAACTGGTCAACGACTGGGAAACGCAGCAGCAACTCGACTTGCCGGCGCAAGCCTGGGACTACATGAAAAGCCAGGGTTTCCTCGGCATGATCATCCCCAGGCAATACGGCGGCAAGCAGTTCTCCGCCTACATGCATTCGCAAGTGGTGATGAAGCTGTCGAGCCGTTGCTCGGCGCTGGCCGTGACCGTGATGGTGCCCAATTCGCTGGGACCGGCCGAACTGCTGCTGCACTACGGTACCGAAGAACAAAAAAACCATTATTTACCGCGATTGGCCGCCGGCACCGAGATTCCGTGCTTTGCGCTGACCAGCCCATATGCGGGTTCCGACGCGGCCGCCATTCCCGACCTGGGCATCGTCTGCATGGGCATGCACGAGGGCCGCGCCACCGTGGGTTTCCGCCTCAGCTGGAACAAGCGCTACATCACCCTGGCGCCCGTGGCGACCCTGCTGGGCCTGGCATTCCAGACCAGCGACCCCGAACATTTACTCTCCGACAACGATACACCGGGCATCACCTGCGCCCTGATCCCCGCCAGCCACGACGGCGTGGTGATCGGCCGCCGCCACCACCCCTTGAACGCCGCCTTCCAGAACGGCCCGACCTCCGGCACCGATGTCTTCATCCCCATCGACTGGGTCATCGGCGGCCAGGCGCAAGTGGGCAAGGGTTGGCGCATGCTGATGGAATGCCTGGCGGCCGGGCGCGCCATTTCGCTGCCCTCGTCCAGCGTCGGCATGGGCAAGATGGCCGTGCGCGGCACCGGCGCGTATGCGGCCGTGCGGCGCCAGTTCAACATGCCCATCGGTAAATTCGAAGGGGTGCAGGAAGCGCTGGCCCGCATGGGCGCCAACCTGTACCTGATGGACGCGGCCCGCACCCTGGCCGCGCACGCCGTCGACCTGGGCGAAAAGCCGGCCGTCATTTCCGCCATCGTCAAATACCACGTCACGGAGCGGGGCCGCGCGCTCGTCAACGACGGCATGGATATTCTCGGCGGCAAGGGCATCTGCATCGGTCCCAACAATTTCCTCGCCAGCGCCTACCAGCAAATTCCCATCGCGATCACCGTCGAAGGGGCCAACATCCTCACGCGCAGCCTGATCATCTTCGGCCAGGGCGCCATCCGCGCGCATCCGTATGTGCTCAGGGAAATGGCCGCCGTGCAGGAAAGCGACGGCCGCAAGGCCTTGCGCGATTTCGATGCGGCCTTCTTTGGCCACGTGGGCTTTGTGCTGGGCAACCTGACACGGGGGCTGTGGTACGGACTGGGCGGCGCCCGCCTGGCGGCCGTGCCCGACGCCGGCGCGCCCGCACTGGCGCCCTACTACCGCGCCCTGACGCGGCTATCGACGGCCTTTGCCGTCATGACGGATATGTCGATGTTCGTGCTCGGCGGCGAGCTCAAGCGCCGCGAGCGGCTGTCCGCCCGGCTGGGCGACGTGCTGGCGCAGCTGTACCTGGCTTCGTCCGTGCTGAAGCGCTACGAGGACGATGGCCGGCCCGAGGCCGACCTGCCCTATGTGCACTGGTCGCTGCAAGATGCGCTGGTCAAGGCCCGGCAAGGCTTGACGGGCGTGCTCGACAATTTCCCCGCGCGCGTGCTGGCCGTGCTGCTGCGCATCGTGCTGTTCCCGTTCGGCCTGCCCCACCGTCCGCCGTCCGACGAACTGGGCAGCGAGGTGGCGCTGGCCCTGCAAACGCCGGGCGCCGACCGCGAACGCCTCTTGGCCGACGGCCATGTCGCCAGCGACGCGGCCGATCCCGTCGCCTGCGCCGAGCGGGCACTGGCCTTGCTGCCCGACGTGCTGCACATCGAACAACGCCTGAAAGACACGCCCGACGGCATGGCCCTGCGGCACCTGCCGCAAAGCCTGTCCGCCATGCAACAGTGGCTGGCCTCGGCAAAGCGAGCAGGCTCGGTCAGCTGCCAGGAGCACAATACCTTGCTGGAATATGCGCGCCTGGTCGACGGCCTGATCCAGGTGGACGAGTTTGCCACCGATGCGGCACAGCCAAAACACTTGCCTGCGCACAGGGCCGATACCAGCAGTCGTGCAGCCTAAGCCAGATTGCGACCTATACTGAATGGAGCGGGCGCGGTGCCCGCTCTTGGCAGAAAGGAGTTGATCATGACGCGCAAATTCATCGATTGCCGGGAGTTCCCAAGTGACGCGCATTGCTCGGTTGCGATTTCGGCCGACAGCGAAGAAGAGCTATTGGGTATTGCTGTGGAACACGCAGTCTCGGTACACCATCACCACGACACGCCGGAGCTGCGCCAGCAGTTGCGTCAATTGTTCAAGGACGGCATGCCGCCCGAACACTTGCCCATGACAGGACAAGCCGGCAGCAGCGCCAGCAGTGCCTCGCACACGCATTAAGCCCGTGCCGGTCACGCGGGATTGACAGTTCAGGACGCCAGCTTGTGGGCAGGCGCCCTGCTGTCCAGGCCCGGCACGCCTGCGCCGACCGAGTGCACGGGACGCGATGCATACGAGTCCCTGGGCCACTTGGCGGCCAGCCTGCTGCTGGGCACCGGCGCTGGCACCACATGTCAATCCCTTGACTCAAGGCAAAGCAATCTGGCGCCAGCCGGCCTACAATCGCCGGCTTTGCCCTTCGCCCATGCGCCACGCTCCCGAACTCCTCCTGCCCGCCGGCTCGCTGGCCAAGATGCATGCCGCCTTCGACTATGGCGCCGACGCCGTCTACGCGGGCCAGCCGCGCTACAGCTTGCGCGTGCGCAATAACGATTTTTCGACCTTGCAAGCCTTGCAGGAAGGAATTGACGGCGCGCATGCGCGCGGCAAGCAATTCTTTGTCGCCAGCAATATCTTCGCCCACAACGCCAAGCTGAAGACGTATCTGCGCGACATGGAGCCGGTGATCGCCATGCGTCCCGACGCCCTGATCATGGCCGACCCCGGCCTGATCATGATGGTGCGCGACAAGTGGCCGGAGATTCCCGTCCACCTGTCCGTGCAGGCGAATGCCGTCAACTGGGCGGACGTGAAATTCTGGCACCGCATGGGCCTGACGCGCGTGATCCTGTCGCGCGAGCTGTCGCTCGACGAGATCGAGGAAATCCGCCAGCGCTGCCCGGAAATGGAACTTGAGGTGTTCGTCCACGGCGCCCTGTGCATCGCCTATTCGGGCCGTTGCCTGCTGTCCGGCTACTTCAACCACCGCGACCCGAACCAGGGCACGTGCACGAATTCCTGCCGCTGGGATTACAAGGTGAAAAATGCCACCGAAGACGCCAGCGGCGACCTGGGCGGCATGCAAGTGGTGCCGCTGGAATTCCACCAGGCGCTGGCCGAGGCCGACAACAACGCGTTTTCCGCCCTGCACCAGCAGCCGCGCCACCCGCTGGCCGACCAGCCGTATCTGATTGAAGAAGCCCAGCGCCCGGGCCAGCTGATGCCGATCCTCGAAGACGAACACGGCACCTACATCATGAACTCGAAGGACTTGCGCGCCGTGGAACACATCGAGCGCCTGGTGAAGATCGGCGTCGATTCGCTGAAGGTCGAGGGCCGCACCAAGTCGCTGTACTACGCGGCGCGCACGGCGCAAGTCTACCGCCAGGCCATCGACGACGCCGTCGCGGGCCGGCCCTTCGATATCAGCCTGCTGGGCCAGCTGCAAGGCCTGGCCAACCGCGGCTACACGGACGGTTTTTATCAACGCCACCACACGCAGACGCACCAGAACTACATGCGCGGCGCATCCGAGGCGGACCGCAGCCAGTACGTGGGCGACGTGCTGGGCGTGACGGACGGCTGGGCCAGGGTGGACGTGAAAAACCGCTTCGCCGTGGGCGACCGCATCGAGGCCGTGCATCCCGGCGGCAACCGCGACTTCACGATTACCCGCATGCTCAGCGATGACGGCAAGGAGATCCAGGTGGCGCCCGGCAGCGGCCACTTCGTGCGCATCGAACTCGACGCAGCCCTCGACAAGGCCTTGCTGGCGCGCTATTTGTAACCGCCAGTCTGGCGGCGACAGCGACAAACCAGTCCGCAAGTGTTTGATTTGACAAGTAAAAATCCACGCATCCGCGCCTAAACAGTTTGTTTAGGCTTCAACATTGCTATACGATACGGCCACCCTGCACCCGGGGGGCCTGATCGGCATCCCGGGCGTCCCTGACACGTTCACCGGAATCCCCGATGCCACCTGCCACTCCCGCCCTGATCACCAATGACGCCGTCGTCCTCGGCCTGCTCGCCATGACCCTGGGAGCCGTTTTCTGGACCGCCTCCCGCACGAACGGCTTCTGGAAAAAGTTCTATACGTATATCCCATCCTTGC
This sequence comes from Janthinobacterium rivuli, assembly GCF_009208735.1. GTDB lineage: Bacteria > Pseudomonadota > Gammaproteobacteria > Burkholderiales > Burkholderiaceae_D > Janthinobacterium. Next base: position 40,172 of record NZ_WFLJ01000009.1, read on the forward strand.
TGATGTGCTATTTGATCCCGGCCTTGCTCAACACCTTCGGCATCATCGACGGCAACGCCTCCGGCCTGTACGCGGTGGCGCGCGACTATCTGCTGCCCAGCGCGCTGGTCCTGCTGTGCGTGGCCATCGACTTCGGCGGCATCCTCCGCCTCGGGCCCAAGGCCATCATCATGTTTCTCACAGGGACCCTGGGCGTGATGCTGGGCGCCCTCGTCTCGTTCGAAGCCCTGCGGCTGATCCACCCTGAAACGGTGGCGGGCGATACCTGGCGCGGCATGACGACCGTCGCCGGCTCGTGGATAGGCGGCGGCGCCAACCAGGCGGCCATGAAGGAAGTGTTTGAAGTGGACGCCACCCTGTTCGGCCAGTTCGTCGCCGTCGACGTGCTGGTGGCCAACGTGTGGACGGCCGTGCTGCTGTTCCTGGCCGGCCGCGCGGGGGCCTTCGATCGCTGGACGGGCGCCGATTTGTCCGCCATCAATGCGCTCAAGGACAGCATCGAAAGCTACCGCGCCCAGCACGCGCGCATCGCCACCCTGACCGACATCATGATCATCCTCGGCGTGGGCCTGGGCGTGACGGGCCTGTCGCATTTCCTGGCCGGCCCCATCATCAGCTGGATCAATACCCTGCCGGCCGCATGGCGCCTGCAGGACTACAGCCTGACGTCGAACTTTTTCTGGATCGTCGTGCTGGCCACCACCTTCGGCTTGCTGCTCAGCTTTACCAGGGCGCGCAGCCTGGAAGGTGCGGGCGCCTCGACCATCGGCTCGTCCATGCTGTACGTGCTGGTGGCTACCATCGGCATGCATATGGACTTGAAAGCCCTGTTCGACAAGCCGTTTTTGTTCCTGCTGGGCCTGATCTGGATCGCCGTGCATGGCGGCCTGATGCTGCTCGTCGCCAAGCTGATCCGCGCCCCCCTGTTCTTCATGGCTGTGGGCTCGCAAGCGAACATCGGCGGCGCCGCCTCGGCCCCCGTCATCGCCAGCGCCTTTCACCCGTCCCTGGCGCCCGTCGGCGTCCTGCTGGCCGTGCTCGGCTATGCGCTGGGCACCTATGGCGCCTACATCACGGGCTTGATCCTGCGCGGCATGGCGGGGTGACGCTCCTGGCAACACGGTAACGACAACGCCAGCCTTCGGGCTGGCGTTGTCGTTTGTGGGCCAGGCCAGTTCCCTCCCCACCTCGGCCTCAGCCCCCTAAAAAATCACCACAATGTAGCAGAAAGCCCTCAAAACCAAATTTCCGCACCATTTTCGTGCAAAATCTGCGATGATAGTTGCCCAAATAACCGATTACCTCCATGGAATTCTGATGAAATACGCATCTGCTCACGAGTATGTCCAGCATGTCGCCGCACGCAATCCAGGTCAACCCGAGTTTCTGCAAGCCGTCACCGAAGTCATGGAGAGCTTGTGGCCGTTCCTGGAACAGCACCCGAAATACGCGGAACAAGGCTTGCTGGAACGCTTGATCGAGCCCGAGCGCGTGGTGATGTTCCGCGTGTCGTGGGTTGATGACCATGGGCAAGTGCAAGTCAATCGCGGCTACCGCATCCAGCACAGCATGGCCATCGGGCCGTACAAGGGCGGCATCCGCTTCCACCCTTCCGTCACCCTGTCCGTGCTGAAATTCCTCGCCTTCGAACAGACGTTCAAGAATGCGCTGACGACCTTGCCGATGGGCGGCGGCAAGGGCGGCGCCGATTTCGATCCGAAGGGCAAGAGCCCGGGCGAAGTGATGCGTTTCTGCCAAGCCTTCGTGAGTGAACTCTTCCGCCACGTGGGTTCGGACACGGACGTGCCGGCCGGCGACATCGGCGTGGGCGGGCGTGAAGTGGGTTACATGGCCGGCATGATGAAAAAACTCAGCAACCGCGCCGACTGCGTGTTCACGGGCAAGGGCGCCAGCTTCGGCGGCTCGCTGATGCGTCCGGAAGCGACGGGCTACGGCACCGTGTATTTCGCCGAAGAAATGCTGAAAACGCGGGGTCGCTCGTTCGAAGGCATGCGCGTCTCCGTTTCCGGTTCGGGCAACGTGGCGCAGTATGCAGTCGAGAAAGCCATGGCCATGGGCGCGAAAGTCATCACCGTCTCCGATTCGAGCGGCACCGTCATCGATGAAGACGGTTTTACGCCGGAAAAACTGGCCATCCTGATGGAGATCAAGAACCATCTGTACGGCCGCGTGAGCGACTACGCCGCGCGCACGGGCGTGCGCTTCGAGGCGGGCGTGTCGCCATGGCATGTGCCGGTCGACATCGCCCTGCCCTGCGCCACGCAAAACGAGCTCGACATCGCCGATGCGCGCACCTTGATCGCCAACGGCGTGCAATGCGTGGCCGAAGGCGCCAACATGCCCACCACCATCGAGGCGGCGAAAGCCTTCGAGGCGGCCGGCGTGCTGTACGCGCCAGGCAAGGCCAGCAATGCGGGCGGCGTGGCCACGTCGGGACTGGAAATGAGCCAGAACGCGGCCCGCATTTCCTGGCCGCGCGAAGAAGTCGATGCGCGTTTGCTGCAGATCATGCAGGGCATCCATGCCGCGTGCAAGCAGTACGGCACGCGCGCGGACGGTTCCGTCAGCTATGTGGATGGCGCCAACATCGCCGGTTTCGTGAAAGTGGCCGATGCGATGCTGGCGCAAGGGGTGATTTAACCGTAGGTCGGCTTACGCGCGGCGTTGCCGCGCTAATCCGACCTACAACATTTCGGGCTTCATCAGGCTCTTGCGGCTGATCGTGCGGCCCGACACCATGAACTCGCCGTTGCCACGGTAGTGCAGGGTTTCGGGCAGCTTGGGCGAGGTGGCCACGTGGGCCTTCACGCACTCGAAAATGAAGAAGCCGCCTTTCGGATTGCCCGCCACCTGGGCCAGCTTGCATTCGAAGTTGGCGTAGCACTCGGCGATCAGGGGCGCGCCCACCAGTTCGGCCGGCTGCGGCGTCAGGCCGAAGGCCGTGAACTTGTCCGTGTCTGCGCCGCTGCAATTGCCGATGGCCACCACCTGGTCGACCATGTCGGCCGTGGGCAGGTTGATCACGCACTCCATGCTGCGCTTGATCATTTCATAGCTGTGATTCGCGTCGGAAATGAAGCAGCCCAGCAAGGATGGCGACAACTCCATCAGCATGTGCCAGGCCATGGTCATGACGTCGCTTTCGCCCTTCCACGTCGAGCTGACCAGCACCACCGGCCCCGGTTCGAGGAAGCGCCGGATGTCGGCGACGGGATAATCTTCTTTGTGGTAATTTTTCATCTAGTCTCCAGGACGCGGTACGCCATAGCATAGCCCAACGGCGCCTCGCCGGGCGCGCGGCTGGCCGCTGGCGGCGCTCATCCACGCCGCGATTTGTGCCGTTCGTCGCAAAGTTCTCCCCAATGGAGATGTTGCACAATAGAATACACTGATCAACTACTCAAGGAAATCGCCATGCGCCCTCTGTTCCTGTTGTCAGTCCTGTCGCTCGCCTGCCTCTCGTCCCTCGCGCATGCCGACGAGCAAACCCGCACGGTAGCCGCCTTCAACGCCATCGATATCCGCGGCCCCATCAGCATCGAAGTCGAATCGGGCAAGGAGCAAAGCCTGCTGCTGCGCGGCGACCAGAAATTCCTCAGCGGCGTGATCACGGAAGTGGTCAATGGCGAGCTGAAAATCTCGATGAAGGATAAAGACATCAAGAAAACGGAGGGCGACCCGCGCATCATCATCACCATGCCTACCTTGCGCAAGCTGATCGCGGAAGGCGCGGGCGAGAAGATATTGACCAAGCTCAATGGTCCGCGAGTCGACATCAGCTACAAGGGCGCGGGCCGCCTGGCCGCCGATGGCCAGGTCGACTGGCTGCGCCTGAAGGCGCAAGGCGTGGGCGAAGTCGATACGAAAGCCTTGCTGGCGAAAAACGTCGACGTCAATTTCGAAGGCATCGGCTCCGTCAAGGTGTATTCCTCGGGCGAGCTGAACGCCGTGGTGCGCGGCATGGGCGAACTGACCTATTACGGCAAGCCGAAGATCGTGCACAAATCGGTCGCCGGCATCGGCAGCGTGAATGCCGCCAAATAAATTTCCTAAAACAACAAGGCCATCAGGCCAGGGAGACCGCATGACCGCAACACATGACACGGAAGCACCGCTGGTGCTGCGCCAGGACGAGGGTGGCCTCGTCACCCTGCGCCTGAACCGCCCGCTGCAATTCAATGCCTTGTCGGTAGCCATGCTGGCGGCGCTGCAAGAGGCGTTCGATGCCATCGCGCAGCAACCGCACGTGCGCTGCGTGGTGCTGGCCGCCGAAGGCAAGGCCTTTTGCGCGGGCCACGACTTGCGCCAGATGCAAGCCACGCGCCAGCTTGCGTATTATCAAACCCTGTTCGCGCAATGCTCGCGCGTGATGCAAGCCATTCAAACCTTGCCCGTGCCCGTGATTGCCCGCGTGCACGGCATCGCCACGGCGGCCGGCTGCCAGCTGGTCGCCAGCTGCGACCTGGCCGTGGCGGGCGCGTCCGCGCGCTTTGCCGTCTCCGGCATCAACGTGGGCCTGTTCTGCGCCACGCCCTCCGTCGCCCTGTCGCGCAATGTCTCGCCCAAGCGGGCCTTCGACATGCTGGTGACGGGCCGCTTCATTGACGCCGACACGGCCGCCGACTGGGGCCTGATCAATGAAACGGTGGCCGACGCGGCGCTCGACGAGGCCGTGGCGCGCCTGGCGCAGCAGATCATGGCGAAAAGCCCGACGGCCATCCGCTACGGCAAGCAAATGTTTTACCAACAGCGCCAGCTGCCGCTGGACGAGGCGTATGCGTATGCGGGCGACGTGATGGCGCGCAACATGATGGAAGAGGATGCGGAAGAAGGCGTTGCCGCCTTTTTAGAGAAGCGGCCGCCCGGCTGGGCGACCGTCAGGTAGCTTAACGCTGTTCCTTCATCTGCTGCTGGACCGAAAGACTCAAGGTTCCCAGGTCTTCCTTGCCCAGCAGCGGCAATTGCGCCAGCAGCTGCATCAGGGCGGAACTGCCCGTCACGTCCAGCTCGGACGATTGCACCAGCACCGTGCCGGCGCCCGTGAAGTCGATCTGCTTTTCCTCGCCCGACAAACTGAAACCGGTGAGCGCGCCGGCGGCCGAGGCCCAGCCCTGCACGTGGGCGTAATCGTAGTGATACGAGGGGCTGGGACAGTCGGCCCAGCCCAGCACGGCCTGCTCGTCCACGCGGCATGGCAGCTCGAGAAAATGCACGGGGCCGTTCGACGAGGCGATGACTTTACCGGTGCCTATCATGGTCAGATAACCGGGCAAGGTCGATTCCTGGCAAATCACGTCCTTGGTAAACCCCAGCAGGTTTTTCGCGCGGATGGTCATGTTGGCGTTGTCCAGGTCGTAGCACGCCAGGTCGTTGCCGTTGTCGCCCAGGATCAACTGGCCTTGCCCCTGCGCCACGACAAAGTGGTGGACGTATTTGGGCGCATTGAAGGCGTTGCGCACGATCAAGTCGAGCACGCTGCTGCCCATGGCTTCGAAGCGCAGCTCGCCATAGAAGGCGATCATCTTGCCCTTGCGAATGAATATCTGTTCCTTGACGTCGATGACATACGAAAAACGGTTCAGGTTATCGTTCTTCGGCAAGGTATCGGGATTGTAAATCGTCATGGCTTACCTTTCGCTCGCTTGGATGTAGACCGTGCCCTGGCCCGTGAATTTCACCTGGTACGATTCGCCGGACGCCTGGCCGACGAAGGTTTTCCAGTTCAAGTCCGTGACGATGGTCGAGCTCAGCTGCCCCGTGTGGCCGATATACGCTTGCGGGTCGACAAACACGGGCACGTCCGGCGTGACGGGCAAGCCGATGGCATTGCCGTCGGACAAAATCGCCACTTCGCCCGTGCCTTGCAAGGTGGTGGTAAACAAGCCCTGGCCCGAAGCCATGCCGCGCACCACGCCCTGCACGCCGCCCTGGTTGCCCAGGAACATGGTGCCGGCCGTCAGGCGCGCATCGAAGGCCAGCAGGGAATCGCTTTCCACATAAAACGTTTCGCCGCGCACGGGCACGATGCTGACGAACAGGCCGCCCTGCGCGTAAAACACGCTGCCCGTGCCGCGCGCCGACATCAGGGCATAGCCCTCGTTCGTGACGGCGCGCATGGCCAGGCTTTGCACGCCCTGGCCGGCCAGGAAGGAGCGGCTGAACGCCACGTCGCCCTGGTAGGACACCATGGCGCCCCTGCGGGCGAATACTTCTTCATTGCCGAGTTTAACCTCGAGCATCTTTTCATTGACTTGCTGATAGACAGGCATGGCGGGTCCTCGCTGACTTAACGTTCGGCGGGCTGGATGAACACCACGCCCTGGCCTGTGAATTTGTGCTGGTACGATTCGCCCGAGCTCTGGCCGATCATCGTGCGCCAATTGACGTCGAAAACGAATTCCTGGCGGATGTCGCCCTTGAAGCCGACGAAGGCGTCCGGGTCCACGCGCAGCGGGTGCGCGGGCGTCACTTCCAGCATGATCAGGTTGCCGCGCGAAATGACGGCCAGGTTGCCGTGCCCCTCGACGGTGGTGGAAAACAGGCCCTGGCCCGAGCTGGCGCCGCGCAAGCCCGCAAAGCTGGTGCCCGTCTTCAGACTGGTGTCGTAGGCCAGCAGGCTGCTGCTTTCGATGGTCAGCTTTTCGCCGGCCAGCGCCATGACGGTGATCTCGGCCGCGTTCTGCGCGAAAAACACGGTACCCGTGCCGGCCGCCTGCATCACCTGCATGCCTTCGTTCGTCACCTTGCGCTTGAGCGCGCCGAACAGGCCCTCGCCGCCGAGCAAGGACTTTTCAAATTTGATGCTGCCTGTGTAGGCGACCATGGCGCCGGCGATCGCCAGCACTTTTTCATCCTGCAGGCGCACTTCCAGCAGGCGGTCGGTATTGGTGCGGAAACTGGTCACGCGCGACTCCCCAAGAATGCCAGGGCACAAAGCCATGGCTATCCGACAAGATACCGGGGGCGTTACCGCCATGCAAGTGCTATTCCTCCCGAACGGGGTTCCGAACGGGGGTGGGCGCATAAAAAAAGGCGTGCCCGGAGGCACGCCTTGCGTTCAGGCCAGCAATGGCTTAGTCGGCCAGCACCGGCTTGGCGCCGCGCGCGTTCTGGAACAGCGGTACGGGATCATTGGTATTGACCTCGACCACCGTCACGCCCTGCACCACGCCAGCCACCTGGTAGCCGACGGCGCCCAGGTGGCGCTTGCCTTCGGCCAGGTTGGACCAGCTCAGCGAGACAGTCGCCGTGCCGCCCGTGTAGGCCGTGCCCGGCATCAGCGCCTTGAAGCCGCCATTCGACAAGCCCGGCGCCAGCACCCACGACGACAAGGTGTAATCGGCCTGGCCGTTTTGCGGCGCAAAACCGATCACGCACACCTTGTAGGTGCCGGCGGCGGGCAGGCGCAGTTCGACTTGTTCATTCGAACTTTCATTGCCGCTGCTGCCGACCAGCACATTGGCGGCGTTGTAGACCTCCATGTCCATGTCGGTATGCGCGCCGCCCGTCGTTTCCGCGTCGTAGGTGGCAAAACGCGCCGCCAGGGTGCCGGCCGGAACCACCACGTTGTGCACGTTCACGCCCGTGGCGCCGCCGGCCTTGCAGGCGGCCGATGCGGCGGCGCCCGTCGCCGCCTGGCCGATCGTGCGCGTCTCGCGCACGGCTTCGACCAGGCCCGACTTGACGCCCACCAGCGCGCCCGAGAAGCCCGTGCCCAGGGTCAGCACCTTGCTGCCCGTGGCCGCTTCGCTGCTGACCAGCGGAATGGCGGCCAGCGACGTGCCGCGCGCCGTCAGCGGGCTGCGCACCGTGTGCGTGCCATCCGTCCAGCTCAGGGCGCCGTAGGTCCAAGTATTGGCCGGCGCCGTGGTGCGCGTCAGCTTGACCTGATACTGCGCCCTAGCGCCCGGCGCCAGGCTCAGGCTCGTTGGCGTCACCGCCACCGTGTAGCCGGGCAGGCTGGCCGAGACGTTGTAGACGGCGCTGCCGGCGCCCACGTTGGTCACCGTGCGCGTCAGGGTTTGCGTGCCCAGCACGTTGGCCGCCGTCAGCGACGCCAGGTTCAGGTTATAGGCCGCGATGGTGCCGATGGCCTGGCAGGTGGCGGCGCTGTAGACCTTCAGGTTCAGGCCGCACAGGAAGCGCGCATAGTCGATTTCCGACATGTCGTACACGAGGCCGGGATCGGCCGCGCCGTTCGGTGCGATGTGGCCGGCGCCCTGGCCCCACGGCAGCTGGCCCGAGTTCTTCGCCGTGGCATCCCACGACACGGAACCGTTCAAGCCGTCCGAATAGGTGCTGAAGGCCGTCGTCATCAGCGCCGACTTGATGGCCGCGGGCGACCAGTCCGGATGCTGCTGCTTGAGCAGCGCCGCCACGCCGGCCACGTGCGGGCTGGCCATCGAGGTGCCGGAATAGAAATCCCACTCGGCCGCCGGCGCCACGCCGCCCGCCGCCACGGCATCGCGCTGCGCCGGCGTCAGGTCGGCCGTCACGCCAGCGAGGATGTTCGTGCCCGGCGCCGACAGGTCGGGTTTCAGGATGTTCGCGTTGGCCACGTTCGGTCCGCGCGAGGAACGGTCGCTGACGATGGGCGCCTGCACCGTCGTGTCGGCAACGGTGTGGATTTCGCCCAATGCCGCCGTGCCATCGGGCGTCGCCGCCATGAAGGCCTTCAGCGCGTCGCCCTGCGCCTGCGCCAGGTGGACCGTCGACAGCGCGTGCGCCTGGTTGATGACGGTGTTGGCGCCGCCGGCCACGTTGGCGATGACCACGCCCGCCGCGCCCGCCGTCCTGGCATTCGCGCTCTTGTTGACCAGCACGTTGCCGCCACGGTCGCACACGAGCACCTTGCCGGCCACTTTCGCCGGGTCCAGATAAGCCGAGGTGGCATCGGCCGCGCCGAAGCAGCGCAGCAGGTTGACATCCGTCGGCGGCACGCCGGCCAGGCCCGCGTCGCGCGAGCGGATCAGTGGCAGCGCCGGCGTATTCGCATTGCTCGATGCGCCTTCCAGCTTGCTGCCGTTGCTGAGGATGACGTTGCCCGCATACAGACGGTTGTGGGTGGAATTGGCCACCGTCGCCAGCCAGGGGCTGATGTGCGACACGGGCGCCGGCACGTCGGGCGCCGGCGTGGCAGGACCGGAATTGCCGCCCGAGGTGGCGACGAAGACGCCGGCCGCCGCCGCGCCGAGGAAGGCCACTTCCGTCGGTTCGTCGAAGGCGCCGCCGCCCGCGTTCGGGCCGATGGAAAAGTTGATGACGTTCACGCCATCCTTGACCGCCTGGTCGATGGCGGCCACGCTGTCGGCCGTGGCGCAGCCGTTGCGGCCCGTCGAGGCGGCCGTCCAGCAGACTTTATAGGCGGCGATGCGGGCGCGCGGCGCCATGCCCGACGCCTTGCCCAGTGACACGCCGCCCGAGGTGGCGATGGCGCCATTGTTGCCGCCGGCCGTGGACGCCGTGTGCGTGCCATGGCCGCCGTGCCCCGTCAGGCCGGCGACGGAATCGCGCGGCGACAAAAATTCCGTCCAGTGCAGCGCCGACGTGGCGGCGCGGTAGTAGCGCGCACCGATCAGCTTATTGTTGCAATTCTCGGCGGAAAATCCCTCGCCCGTCTGGCAAGTGCCGTGCCAGCTGGCCGGCGGCGCGCCGTACACGACGTTGCTGCCGCCGTGGCTGGGCACGCCGTTCTCGTCGAGGCGGTCGGCAAAGGCCGTGTTCTCGGGCCAGATGCCGCTGTCGACGATGCCGATGATGATGTCTTCGCCCGCGTGCGCCTTGCCGCCCAGCTGCTCCCAGATACCACCCGGTTTGTCCAGGCCCAGGAAGCTGGGCGTGTAGCTGGTGTCGAGCTGCAGGATGGAGTCGGCGCTGATGCTGGCCACGCCGCTGTTCTTCTTCAGTGCCCGCACTTCATCGTCCGTCAACAGGGCGGAAAAGCCGTTGAAGACGACGCTGTACTGGTGCGTGATTTCGGCCGCGCTGACGGTGCCGGCCACGGCGGCCTGCTTGCTGTCGAGGTAGTTCAAATAGGCTTGCACGTCGGCCGCGCCCACATTGATGCGCGCACCCGGGGCCGGCTTGGTGGCGGCCAGGCCGTCGATCTGGCCCGTGTAGGTGGCGGCCGGCTTGTCGACCAGTTGCACGATGTAGGAGCGGCGTTCCTGCGCCTGCGCCGCTTGCGCCAGGCTGGCGGCCAGCAGGAGGATGCCGAGTGAAACGGGACGTAATCTCATCTCACGCTCCTTGCACGGTGGACGCGGCGAACTTGCCGCTGCGGCGGCGCGACAGCATGCCGATGGCCCCCAGGCCGGCCAGCATCAGCATGTAGGTCGACGGTTCCGGCACGGCGCTGATGTTGATATTGTCGAGCGCGAACTGGCCCTGGTTAAAGGCGGGGAAATCGAGGGAATTGCTGCACACGCCAGTGTCATTAAAAATGCAGGCGTTGAAGGTCAGGCCCGTAAACGCGTAGTTGCTGAAGCCGCCCAACAGCGAAGCGCTCTGGAAATGGTAATTGCCATCGCTGCCCTGGCCGGGAAACGCCAGCGAGGTGCTGATCACCTGGCCGTTGCTGAGGGTGCCGCTCAGCTGCAGTTCGCCCCACTGCAGATTGGGCAAGCCGGACACGGGGGCGATGAAGGAATAGTCGAAACCGGCCAGGCTGAACGCCTGGCGGTCGGCGCGCGCGAAATTCACGCCGCCATCGTTGAGGATGGCCAGGTAGTTGCCGCTGGCGCCCTGCGGGCAGGCGGCGATATCGCACGACGAGCCCACGCGGCCGTCGAGGATGGCGCCCACGCCGCTGACGCCGCCGCCGGCCGCCGTCGTCGGGTCGGCCAGGAACAGCAGGTTGTAGCTCGACGTATTGAGCGTCTGACCGCTTTCATAGACATCGGGGCGCAAGTTGTCGAAGCTCAGGACACCAGCCATGGCCGGCGCCGTAGCCAGCACGGACAAGGTGGCCAGCGCGGCCAGGATGGTGGCGCGACCGCGGGTAGCGGGCGGATGGGCGGTGGCGGGCGATACCCGCGCAGGTGATAAACGATTCATTCTATTCCCTTGAGTGTTGTGGATAGAGAGGTCGGCAGGTCTGGCGCCCGCTTTCAGCTTTTTCGCAAAAGTGTCAACAAATATAGCAAATCGCATAAAACAAATATCATATTTCCAATATCATTTATTTATTTTTTATCTAACTCCGCGAAACTTTGTTTTGTTTTATCTATGAAAGTTTGAGGAACCTCAACGTTACATTTGGACAACAATGCATCGCACGGCAGGCGTGCGCGCCAGCGGGCCGGCGCGACTTCAGATATGCTCGAAAACCGCGCCTGCCATATCGTCACCACGCGTCACATGGCGGTACACCTGTTCCATCCTGGAACACTGCCTGTCACCCGCCGCGCCGCCTTCACGCCTCCCTTGCGCCCCGCACCGATGGCATGAAGCTTGCACAACAAGAAGATCGACCGTGCTCAGGGAGCAGCATCATGGAACACTATCAACTGGCCGGCAACGGCCGCTCGGGCACGCGGCCTGCCTGGCGCGCTTGGCGCATCGTCGCGTACTGCGCGCTGGCGCCGGCGTTTTTCCTGCTGGCCGCCAGGCTGGATCTGGCCGAGCGGCTGACGCACGCGCTCTGGCGCCAGGAGCACTGGCAACTCGATGAACTGGTCCTGAGCCTGCTGCTGCTGGTATTGGCGCTGGCCGGCTTTGCCGTGCGGCGCGGACGCCAGGTGGCGCTGCTGCTGGCGCAAAACCGCGCCCTCACGCAGCGCCTGCTGCGCGCGCAGGAAGAAGAGCGCTGCGCGCTGGCGCGCGAGCTGCACGATGAAGTGGGACAGGACTGCACGGCCATCCGCGCCGCCGCCAGCTACATCCTGCGCGCGCGCGAGGGCGACCAGGCGAATGTGCAGGCCTGCGCCGCCAGCATCGCCCGCTCCTCGGAAGCGCTGCATGCGATGGTGCGCAGCATGCTGCGCCGGCTGCGTCCGCCCGTGCTCGACAGCCTGGGCCTCGAAGCGGCCCTGCGGGCGCTGTGCGACAGCTGGTCACAGCAGCACGGCATCGCCTGCCATTTCGCGCCGCATGCCATCCCCGCCGACCTCGACGACGGCACGGCCACCGCCATCTACCGCCTGGTGCAGGAAGGCTTGACGAACGTGGCGCGCCACGCGGGCGCCGACCGGGCCACGGTGGAATTGCGCGCCGATGCGCATGGCTTGCTGCACCTGGCCATCGAAGACAATGGCCGGGGTTTGCGCCAGGACATGGCGCAGGACTGCGGCTTCGGCATGCTGGGCATGCGCGAGCGCGTGGCCGGCTTGCGCGGCCATATCCGCTGGATCAGCGCGCTGGGCAACGGTTTGCGCATCGAAGTGGCCCTGGCGGCACGGTGCGCGGCATGAACAGCACACTGCAACCCATCCGCGTGATGCTGGTGGACGACCACCCGGTGGTGCGCACGGGCTACCGGCGCCTGCTGGAACAGGGCGGCGACATCGCCGTCGTGGCCGAGGCAGGCAATGGCGAAACGGCGTATGGCTTGTACCTGGAGCACACGCCCGACGTGTGCGTGACGGATTTGTCCATGCCCGGCATCGGCGGCCTGGAATTGCTGCGCAAACTGCTCGCGCGCGACGCGGGCGCCCGCGTGCTGGTGTTTTCCATGCACGACACGCCGCAGCTGATCGCGCGCGCGTTTGATGGCGGCGCCTGCGGCTTCGTCAGCAAGCAAGCCGACCCGGAACACTTGGTCGACGCCGTGCGCGCCGCCCACGCGGGCCGGCGCTACCTGGACCCGCACAGCGCGCCCGGCGTGCTGCAGGGCACGGCCCGCATGGAAGCGGAGCGCTTGAGCAGCCTGAGCCAGCGCGAATTCGAAATCTTCCGCCTGCTGGCCGAAGGCCGCAGCGCCGCCGACTGCGCCCGCCTGCTGCACCTGAGCGGCAAGACGGTGGCCAACCACCAGACCTGCATCAAGGAAAAACTCGACGTGCCCGGCCCCGCCGCCCTCGTGCATCTTGCGCTGCGCAACGGCGTCATCGAGCATATCCACCCTTAAAAAGCGTAGCGCACGCCCACGTTCACGCTGCGCGGCGCGCCGGCCGCATAGAAGGTCGCATTGACCATCGGATAGTCGCCGTTCACGGCGGGCAATGGCCGGGCGGCGAAATTGCCGTTGGCGTCGAAACCCGTCGCGCCCAGCTGGGCCGCCGTCGCATATTTCCGGTCGAACAGGTTATTCACCTGGGCGAACACGCTCAGCTGTCGCGTCAGCTGGTATTTGCCGTTCAATTCCACCACGGCGTAGCCGCCGCTCTTGCCCGCGCCCAGGTAAGCCGGTCCGCCCGCCTGGTGCGCATTGTTTTCATTGCCGCGCGCATACGCGCTGGAGACGGCCGTCATGGCCAGGCCCACCGTCCAGTCGCGTCCTCCTTGAACGTCCACGTGCGCCTTGAAGATATGGCTCGGCGTCAAAGGAATCCGGTTGCCGGGCGTGATGACGATATTGCCTTCCAGGCCCGGTGCTTCCGCGTCGCTGCTGCTGTTGGCGCTGCCGTTGACGAGCTCCCGGCTTTGATACGTCGCCTGCAGCCACGTGTAGTTGACGCCGAAGTCCAGCGCGCCCGCCTTGCCGTCCGCCGCCAGTTCCACGCCCTGGTGGCGCGTCTTGCCGAAATTCTTGAAGTAGCCGAAACCGGCCTGGTTGTCGGCGACGAACAGGATATCGTCGTGGTTTTCCGCGCGGAACACGCCGGCACTCCAGCGGGCCACCGCGCCCCACTGGCCGCGCACGCCCGCTTCCCACGTCTTCGTCACCACCTGTTTTAACGGCGGATCACCGGCCATGGCGTTGGGCAGGCGGCACGGATTGTCCGGGTCGGCGCAGCCGAGCTCGATGGCCGTCGGCGTGCGGCTGCCCTCGTTGTAGCCAAGATAGGCACCGATGCCGGCCACGGGCGCATAGGCCAGGCCAATGGCGGGATTGAAGCGGCTGAAACGGTGGTCGCCATCGAGCGAGCCGCTGCCGCCGCCGGGCGTGATGGCGTCGCGGTTGCGCACGGTGCTGCGGTTGTAGCGGCCGGAAACGGTCAAGGTCAGATCCTGGTTGAATGCCATGCTGTCGCTCGCATACACGCTCCAGGTGCGCATGCGCCCGCTCAAGTCGACGCGGTTGTCGACGGGCGTGCCGTCGTCGTCGATTTCCGTGCCATCGGCGAAGAAGTCGACGGGCGTGATGCTGCGATCCGAATTCAAATAGCCGAACTGGCTGGTCTGGCGGAACGTGGCGTGGCTCATGTCGTAGGCGGCGCCGGCCGTGACGGCGTGGCGCATGCCGGCCACGTCGGCCAGCGCGGTGAGCTGGCCGGAAAACCCATAGTTTTCCTGCCGCGTATGGCTGCGGTTGAGCATGCCGTTGCATTTTTCGGCCGGCTCATCGTTGAGCAGCACGTTGGCGATGCAGCGCCACTTCGGGAAAGGCGTATTGATTGCATTCGCCCCGCTGGCGGGAAAGCCCGTGTAGCCGGCCGCCGCCAGGGCCGCCCGCTCGGCCGCGCCGGGCTGGTAGACGGATTGGTCAAGCGACTCGTCGCTCAGGTCGCCGTTAAACGTGTGCGTATCGATCTTGCGGTAGTACACATTGCCGGACAGCAGCAAGCCGGCGCCGGCCTGGCGCTTGCCCGTCAGATTCAGCAAGGTCGACCTGTTTTCCGTCAAATCCGGCTTGGTGTAGACGCTGCGGTAATCGCGCGCCAGCAGGCGCTGTTCCTGCAAACCGTTGCCCGTCAGCGCATTGTCCGCGTGGGCCACGGTAACGGCGATATCGGTGCGCGCATCGCTCCAACCCAGCTTGCCAAACACCTGGCGCACGTCGGACGGCGAATCGTCGCGCCAGCCGTCTTCCTTGAAGCGGTTGCCTGTCACGTACCAGTGCCAGCCCTGCGCATTGCTGCCGCCATGTTCGACTTCGACGCCGCGCCGTTGATCGGAACCCAGGCGCGCCTCGATGGCGGTGCCGGGACTGCCGCGCCCATCCTTGGTTTGCAGGGCCAGCGCGCCGCCCAGGGTATTCAAGCCGAACAGGGGATTCGAGCCCGGCATCAAGGTCAGCGATTCGATGGCCATGCGCGGGATCAAGTCCCAGCTGACGACGTCGCCAAACGGCTGGTTCAACCGCATGCCGTCCAGATACACGGACAGTCCTTGCGGCGTGCCCAGCAGCGGTGACGCCGTGTAGCCGCGGTAGCTGACGTCGGGCTGGAACGGGTTGTTCTGCACCTCGTTCACATAGACGCTGCCCAGGTTGCGGCGCAGGAAGGCGGAAATGTCGAGCGCCTGACTGCCGGCGATCTGCTGCGCGCTGGCCGTCTGCACGGGCGCGGCCAGCGCATCGCGCGGCTGCTCCACGGTGGGCAAGGGCATGCTGCCCGTGATGATGACGGTGGGCAAGTCGCCCGAGATGGCCAGGTTCGCGGCCAGACTGGCGGCGGCCGGTTCGGCGGCCTG
This sequence comes from Janthinobacterium rivuli, assembly GCF_009208735.1. Lineage (GTDB taxonomy): Bacteria > Pseudomonadota > Gammaproteobacteria > Burkholderiales > Burkholderiaceae_D > Janthinobacterium. The sequence goes on from NZ_WFLJ01000009.1 coordinate 55,706, forward strand.
CGCCTGGCACAGGGCCAGGGCGGCGGCGGCCAATAAAGTCAGTTTCATGCGTGTCCCCAGTTTTATCATGGTTTTTATGTCTGTCCAGTATCGGACAGCCACCGGGGAATGCGCTAGGGAAAAACTCCCGCCGTGCAGGCAGACTTATCTTTGCAGGGGCAAATAACTCTGCTTAAGCTGGCGCAAGACGAAGCTCGACTTGCTGTGGCGGATGCCGGGAATCTTATACAGTCGCTCGCGCAGCAGGCGCTCATAGTCGCGCGTGTCGCTCACCGCGATGCGCAGGTAATAATCGTAGTCGCCGGACACAAGAAACGCTTCCAGCACTTCCGGGATCATGGCCAGCGCGTGGCCGAACTCGAACAGGGCCTGGTCGGAATGGTCATCCAGCGTGACTTGCACGATGACGGTGTCGGCCAGCCCCACCTTGGCCGCGTTGACGTTCACCGTGTAGCCTTCGATGACGCCATCGTCTTCCATGCGCTTGATGCGCGCCCAGCACGGCGACGAGGTCAGGCCCACCTTGGCGCTCAGCTCGTGCAGGCTGATGCGGGCATCCTGCTGCAGGGCCGTCAGGATGGCGAGGTCGAATTTGTCCAGCTTCATTCTGCTCTTTCTATATTTTGCAGCAAATTTTGCTTAAATATGCATTCTATACGAGAAAACCAGCAGCCTTTTCTGCCGCATCAGGCAGAAAATAAGGCCATGAAACCCGATCCCGCTCCCCTCCTCGCTCCCGCCCACGATCCTGCGCCGCGCAACGGCGCCGTCGTCCTGATCGACACCCTGCTGGCCCTGGGCGTCGACACCGTCTTCGGCTACCCGGGCGGCGCCGTGCTGCCCCTGTACGACGCGCTGCACGCCCAACCCCGCTTGCGGCACGTGCTGGTGCGCCACGAACAGGCGGCCGTGCACGCGGCCGAGGGCTATGCGCGCAGCACGGGCCGGCCCGGCGTCGTCTTCGTCACGTCCGGTCCCGGCATGAGCAATACCACCACGGGCTTGCTCGACGCCCTGTGCGATTCGATTCCCGTCATCTGCATCAGCGGCCAGGTGGCCACCACCAGCATCGGCACCAACGCCTTCCAGGAATGCGACGCGCTGGGCATCTCGCGCCCCGTCACCAAGTGGAACCGGCAAATCCGCGCGGCCGACGAGACGGCGGCCGTCGTGCGCGCAGCATTTATCCAGGCCACGCAAGGCCGGCCCGGCCCCGTGCTGGTCGATTTCCCCAAGGATATGCAGCTGGCGACCGTGGAGGGAACGGCGGCGCTTGCCCCCTGCATGCCGGCAGTGCTGCCCCTGCCGGAGCTCGCCGACCTGGAACATGCCGCCAGCCTGATCGCCGGCGCGCGCCGGCCCGTGTTCTATGGCGGCGGGGGCCTCATCAATTCCGGCCTCGATGCCTGCGCCGCTTTCGGCCAGCTGGTGAAACTGGCGGCCGCGCCGTGCACCCTGACCTTGTTGGGCCTGGGCGCCTTTCCCGCCTCGCACCCGGCTTTCCTCGGCATGCTGGGCATGCATGGCACCCTTGAAGCGAACCTGGCCATGCACCATGCGGATCTGATCGTCTGCGTCGGCGCCCGCTTCGATGACCGGGTCACGGGCCGCCTGGACGCCTTCTGCCCCGGCGCGAAAATCATCCACGTCGATATCGATCCGGCGTCGATCGGCAAGGTGGTGCGCGCCGACGTGGCCCTGCGCGGCGACTGCGCGCCCGTGCTGACGGCCCTGCTGGCGCAGCTGCGCGGACGCTTGCTGGCGGACCGCCAGCCGTGGTGGCGGCGCATCGACGGCTGGCGCGCACAGGATTCGCTGGCGTTCGACGACACGCCGGACGTGATCGCGCCGCAGGCGCTGATGCGGCGGCTGCAGGCGGCGCTGGACGGAATGGATAGCGTCGACGCCATCGTCTCCACCGACGTGGGCCAGCACCAGATGTGGGCGGCGCAGCATTTGCGCGTCGAGCAGCCGCGCCGCTGGCTGACGTCGGGCGGCGCCGGCACCATGGGCTATGGCTTGCCGGCCGCCATCGGCGCGCAAATCGCCCATCCCGAAAAATGCGTGGTGTGCGTCAGCGGCGACGCGTCGATTTTGATGAATATCCAGGAACTGGCCACGGCCATGCAGCACCGCCTGCCCATCAAGGTGGTGCTGTCGAACAATGGCTACATGGGCATGGTGCGCCAGTGGCAGGAACTGATACACGGCGGGCGCTACAGCCACAGCTACACGGAAGCGCTGCCCGACTTCGTCGCCCTGGCGCGCGCGTTCGGCTGGCAGGCGCACACGGTAAGCCGGCGCGACGAGCTCGACGCGGCATTGACGGCCTGCCTGGCATCCGACGGCCCGTATTTTCTCGACGTGCGCGTGCATGGCGCGGAAAACTGCTTCCCCATGCTGGCGCCCGGCGCCGGGCACCATGAGGTCACTTTATCCAAGGGAAAGGTGTACAGCGAGCGGTAGGTCGGATGACGGCCCTTCGGCCCTCATCCGACCTACGTCCATATTCGATAGATCCAGTAACTTTCATCATCGCGGCTGGCACGCGCCAGTTCGGTGGGAGTCAGGCCCGTGATGGCGCGCACCTCGCGGCACAGGTGGGCCTGGTCGGCGTAACCGCCCTCGGCGGCGATATCGCTCCATGAGACATTGCCTTGCAGCATGGCCTCTCGCGCGTCGAGAAACGACTGTTCCGCGCGGCGCATGCGGCGCAAGGTGCGCATGGGCTGGCCGGCCCAGGCCTTGATGCGGCGCTCGATATGGCGCGCGCTGCTGGCCAGGCCCGTCGATGCCGCCTGCACGCCCAGGCGGCGCACCCAGTCCTGTATGGCGCCGGCCGGATGGTCGCCGCTCTTGCGCGCCACCGCCCAGCGCGGCGCCAGGAACGCTTCCACCAGCGCGATGCGTGCCGCGTCGTCGGGTGCGGCCAGCACGGCATCGGACAGCGCCAGCCAGTCGGCGTCGAACAGGGGTTCGAGCGGGCGCACCTGGTCGAACAGGAGCGCCATGTCGATGCCCGTCAGCGCATGCAGGGCGGCCGGATACAGCATCACCATGAACGAGTGCACGGGGCCGGGGTTGTAGCTGACCAGCGGATAGCCGCGCGGGCCGCTGAACAGCGCGGGCGGCATGCGCACCTGCAGCAGGTCGGGGCCAGGCGCCGCCGCCTCGACCTCGCCGGCGACGGTCCACAGCAGGCAGCACATGGGCGTGGCGGGAAACCGGTTCAGGCGCTGCGCTGGCGGCAACGGCGCGCAGCGCGTGGTGTCGCGCACGAGGAAGGCGCGCACGCAGGAAGCGAGCGCGGTGCGCGGCGCGATCAAACGGGTCAGGGGCGTAGGGGCGGCAGGCATGGCGACGATTGTACCGGCATTTTCTGCTTGCGCGCGATGTCGTATTCGTTCAAGACGCGCAAACGCAAGCGCGCTACAGTGGTGTCATTGTCGCCATCCACCAGGAGAATGCCATGCCCCCGCTCGACCACGCCGCCGCGCCCGCCGCCAGCACGGCCCTGCGCCAGATCCGCCAGCTGCCGGGGCCATTTGCACTGCCCGTCATCGGCAACGCGCTGCAAGTGAAACTGCCGCGTATCCACCGCGACGTGGAAGGCTGGGTGCGGCGCTATGGCCCCTTCATGCGCGCCTGGTTCGGCCGCACCCTGGTGCTGGTGGTGGCCGACAGCGACGCCGTGGCGGCCGTGCTGCGCGACCGCCCGGACGGCTTCCGGCGCCCGCTGTCGAGCTATAAGATTTCGGTGGAAATGGGCGGCAACCCCGGCCTGTTCCTGGCCGAAGGCGGCGCGTGGCGCAACCAGAGGCGCATGGTCATGGCCGGCATGGCGCCGGGCGCCATCAAGGCCTACTTCCCCGCGCTCGTGACGGTGGCGCAGCGGCTGCAGCGGCGCTGGCAAGTTGCCGCCACGCAAGGCCGGGCCATCACCCTCGATGACGATCTGAAACGCTACACGGTCGACATCATCGCCGGCCTGGCCTTCGGCACGGAAGTCAATACACTGGAATCGGGCGAGGACGTGATCCAGCGCCACCTCGATGCGATCCTGCCCGCCGTGGCGCGGCGCAGCCTGTCGATGCTGCCGTACTGGCGCTACTTCAAGCTGCCCGTCGACCGGCGCCTGGACCGCGACGTGGCGGCGCTGGACGTGGCCGTGGCCGACCTGGTGCGGCAGGCGCGCGCCCGCCTGGAGCAAGACCCCGCGCGGCGCGTGCGCCCGCCCAACCTGCTCGAAGCGATGCTGGCCGCCGCCGATGAGCCCGACAGCGGCGTGGACGACCGCGCCGTGGCCGGCAATGTGCTGACCATGCTGCTGGCGGGCGAAGACACGACGGCCAACACGCTGTCATGGATGATCTACCTGCTGCAGCGCCACCCGCACTGCCTGGCGCAGGCGCGCGAGGAAGTGCGGCGCCTGGCGCCCGACGTGGCGCGCTTCACGCTGGCGCAAATGGACAGCCTCGATTACCTGGGCGCCTGCGCCAGCGAAGCCATGCGCTTGAAACCGGTGGCGCCCTACATCCCGCTCGAAGCGCTGCGCGACACGGTGGTGGGCGACGTGGCCGTGCCCGCCGGCAGCATGCTGTGGTGCGTGATGCGCCATGACAGCGTGTCCGACGCGCACTTTCCCGACGCGCAAGCCTTCCAGCCCGAGCGCTGGCTGGCGGACGGCGCGGAGGCAAACAACAAGCGCGCCGCCATGCCCTTCGGCGCCGGCGTGCGCACGTGTCCGGGCCGCTACCTGGCCTTGCTGGAAATCAAGATCGCCATGGCCATGCTGCTGGGCAGCTTCGACATCGCCGGCGTCGACACGCCCGATGGCGGCGAGGCGCAGGAACTGATGGGTTTTGTGATGTCGCCCATCGGCCTGAGCATGCGCCTGGCGCCGCCGCGGTGATACCATGGGGGAAGTCCCATTCATTCGACCTCCCCATGACTATCCGCCTCGAATCGCCGCAGCAAGCCGACGTGCAAACCCTGATCGCCGAACTGGATGCGTATCAACAAACGCTGTATCCGGCCGAGTGCGTCTACTCGCTGGATCTGGCGTCCGTGCCGCAGGACAGCCTGCTGTTCGCCGTCGCCCGCGATGCCGCAGGCACGGCGCGCGCCTGCGGCGCCATCGTCGTCACGCCCGATTTCGGCGAGCTCAAGCGCATGTACGTGCACCCGGACAGCCGCGGCCTGGGCCTGGCGCAACGCCTGCTGGCCTTGCTGGAAGAACAGGCGCTGGCGCGCGGCTGCCGCTTGCTGACCCTGGAAACGGGCATCCACCAGCCCGCCGCCATCGCCCTGTACGCGCGCCACGGCTACCAGCGGCGCGGACCGTACGGCGACTATCCCGACGATCCGTTCAGTGTCTTCATGGAAAAACCATTGCAGGTGGCCGCATGAACGCGCCGCTCGACAGCCTGCTCGACATCCGTGCCCGCCTGCGCGCCTTTGCCGACGAGCGCGACTGGGACCAGTTCCACACGCCGAAAAACCTGGCCATGGCCCTGTCCGTGGAAGTGGCGGAACTGGTCGAGCACTACCAGTGGCTGGCCACAGGCGCGAATTGCGAACTGGACGAGGCGAAGCGCACGGGCATCCGCCACGAACTGGCCGACGTGCTGATGTATCTGGTGCGCCTGGCCGACAAGAGCGGCGTCGACCTGCACGCGGCCGTGCTGGACAAGATGGAATTGAACGCGCAGAAATACCCGGCGCAGCAGGTGCGCGGCGATGCGCGCAAATACAGCGAGTACTGATCCCCCAGCCGTGCGTGGCTGATGCGCAAAAAGGCGTAGCATCAAGGCATGCGTGCCTACTTACCTCTCCTGCTGGCTTTGCTGCTTCCTGGCGCTGTTGCGCTGGCGCAAACCGCGCCCGTGCCGCAAGTCAAAGTGGACGCCACGCGCGACCCCGTCGACAAATCCTACCGCAAGATGCTGCAGGGCGTGGACCGCTTCGAGCGCGACCATGCGCTGGCGCCGCAGGCCGTGCTGCGCTTTCGCTTGCTGCCGCGCCAGCCCGGCGTGGACATGACGGGCGTGCAGCTGCGCATCGCCGGCGACACCGTCAGCATCCCCTTGCCCCTGGCCGAGGACAACAGCTTTGCCCCCGTGCGCAACGCGCAGGCCGCGCGCGAAGACGCGATCCTGATCGCCAACCGCAGGGCTTCCACCATGAGCTGGCGCGCGCAGGTCATCACACCCGGCTTGCCGCCCGGCACGCGACGCCTGGGCGACCTGCGCCTGGAATGCCGCGCCGGCATGGATTCGGGCCTGATCTCGAACGACCCGCAAATCATCGCCTGGCTGTCCAGCATGCTCTACAGCACGGACAAGGTGTGTTCCGAGCCGGACGGCAATTATCTGTTCTTCACGGACCGGCCCCTGTTCGGCGTGACCCTCGTGCACGGCGAGCGCCGCCTGGCGCTGCCGTTCACCATGCTGTACGCGGGCGGCGAGCAAACGCCCGCCTCGCTGCCCTATTGCGATTGCCAGGTCTTGCTTGACCGCACGTATTACGCGCCACTGTGGGACCCAAACTGGCCGGATGACACCCTGCTGGAATTTACTTACATGGACGAGGTGGCGCCATGAAACGGCTGTCGCTGATCGTGCTGATGCTGCTGGCCGCGTGCTCGGGCACGCGCGCCTTGCAGGCAAGCAAAAACGTACCGTACGCTACGCTGGAACAGACGGTGCGGCCGGGCAGCAGCACGCGCGAGCAGGTGCGCGCCGCGCTGGGCGAGAGCACGTCGATCCGCTTCGACAGCGGCAATGAAGTATGGATGTACACCTACCCGGCGGCCTCGGGTGCGCAGGGAGAATATGTGATTCTGTTTGGCGGGGATGGGGTGGTGAAGAAGGTGCGCAGCGGAGAAGTGTATCGGGTGAAGAAGTAAAAAGTACCCTACAGACAAAACCCGGGGTCGCACCTTAAGGACTCGGCGTCCCCGTACGACCCCAGCCTTTCGCCGTTGGGGTAATTATCTCGCCTTCAGCAAGGCCCTTGCCGCCACGCCCGCGCCCACGCTGCGGCCCACGCCGGCAACCTTGCGCTTGGGCGACGCCTTCAGTTTGAAGATGCCGATCGACTGGGCCACGCTGTCGGTGCGCTGCGCCAGGTTGGTGGCGGCGGCCGCCGCCTGCTCCACCAGCGCCGCATTCTGCTGCGTGATGCCATCCATGTGGATGACGGCCTGGTTGACCTGGCCGATGCCCTGGTTCTGCTCGCGCGTGGTCGAGGATATCTCGTCCATCACTTCCGTCACGCGGGCCACCGAGGCGATCACTTCCGTCATGGTGGCGCCCGCATTGCTGGTCAGCACGCTGCCCGCATTCACGGTGGCGATCGAATGGTCGATCAGGTTTTTCACCTCTTTCGCCGCCGTCGCCGAGCGCTGCGCCAGACTGCGTACTTCGCCGGCCACGACGGCAAAGCCGCGGCCGTGCTCGCCCGCGCGCGCCGCTTCCACGGCCGCGTTCAAGGCGAGGATGTTCGTCTGGAAGGCGATGCCGTCGATGAGGCCGATGATGTCGAGAATCTTGCGCGACGAAGTGCTGATCTCGTCCATCGTGGTCACCACTTCGCTGACGATGGTGCCGCCCTTGGCGGCGACCTTGGACGCCTGCGCCGCCAGGTCGTTGGCCGTGGCCACGTGGTCGGCGCTGTTTTGCACCGTGGACGTCAGCTCTTCCATGCTGGCCGCCGTCTGCTCGAGGCTGGACGCCTGCGATTCCGTGCGGCTGGACAGGTCCATGTTCCCGGTGGCGATTTCCGCCGTGGTGATGCGGATATCCTCGAAGTTGGCGCGCACGTCGCCGATGATGCTGTGCAAATTGATATTCGTCTGGCGCAAGGCCGCCATCAATTGCCCCATGTCATCGTCGCGCACCTTGTCGATGACGCCCGTCAAGTCGCCACCGGCCATCTTGCGCGCCACCGTGATGGCCTCGCCCAGCGGGGCGACGAGGGAATTGTGCAGATGGGCCCAGAAATACAGCATCAGCGCCACGGCGGCGGCGGCGGCACCGCTGAGCCAGCTGCGCGTGGCCGTGCTCGTGTCACCGTCGATATTCCACACGGCGCAACCGAGGATGGCCAGCACCACGCCAAAGACGATGCAATGCAGGGCCAGGTCTTGCGACAGGCTCAGCTTGCGCCACTCGGCCAGCTTGGCGGCCCAGCCCTGGCGCACGACGCGGCCCTTGCGGATCGCCAGCTTGGCGGTATTGCCATCTTTAAAACTTTTATACAGGGCTGCCGCTTCGTTGATCTGCTCGCGCGTGGGCTTGGTGCGCACGGACATATAGCCGATCGGGCGGCCATTCTCGATGACGGGCGTGATATTGGCGAAGACCCAATAAAAATCGCCATTCTTGCAGCGGTTCTTGACCATGCCGGTCCAGGGCATGCCCGTCTTGATGGTGTCCCACAGGTCGGCAAACGCTTCGGCCGGCATATCGGGATGCCGCAGGATATTCTGTGGCGCACCCAGCAATTCCATTTCTGAAAAACCGCTGACCTCAATGAAATACTGATTGGCGTAATTGATGTTTCCCTGCAAATCCGTGGTGGAAACAATCGTCATGCCTTCATTTAATACGTATTCATTTTGCGTGATAGGCGTATTGACCCGCATCGTCGCTCCTCTATATTTTTTCAACTAGCATAACAAAAACATAAAAACAATATACCACATCAAGCACCCATGATATATCGCCTCGGCGACAGTGACGCTGGTCAAACAATTTAATAAAAGTCAATTATTTTATGTTTTACAATTTACTTTAACTCAACTTGATTAGCTTTATTGAAATGCAAAATCTTAATGACATGCAGTATGGATAATTAATTAAATAATATTTATTGTTATCGAGCGCGAGAAACAAGCCGTATATGCCGATTAAATGACGGCAACCACAGTTCGATAGGGAAAATCCATGGCGCAACCATCCGCGTTAGTAACGGAGGGACATGGTTCGTTTACTGGAGGGAAATAAAAACTGGCGCGAACGCGCCAGTCGGGGATGTGTCTCCAATCCGCGACACAGGCGCCGGGGAGACGCCTGTGATGGGATCGCTTACTTGAACGTTTTGCGCGGCGATTTCGGACGCGGTGGCGCAGGCTTGCGCTCCGTCGTGCCGTCGTCCAGGCTGATGCGCAGTTTCTGGCCCGAGACCACGACCGATTTCAGGTGGTCGAGGATTTCCGGCGGCATGCCTTCCGGCAGGTCCAGCACGCTGTAATTGTCAAAGATATCGATGCGGCCGATATGCTTGGCTTCCAGGTTCGCTTCGTTGGCGATGGCGCCAACGATGTTGCTTGGCGTTACGGCGTGCTCGCGACCCACTTCGATGCGGTAGGCCGTCACGCCTGGGCGTGGACGTTCCTTCTTCGGCGCGCGCGGCGCTGGCGCTGCGTCGCCCGCATCCGCTGGCGCATCCTTGAACGCTGGCGCGGACTTGGCGGCGAACGGCTTGCGCGGCGCGGCTGGCGGCGCCAGGTCCGGCGCGTCGCCGTCGCGGCTGATGCGCAGCTGCTGGCCCGCGACCCACACGGTTTTCAGCTGGTCCAGCAATTCTTTCGGCATGCTGTCCGGCAAGTCCAGGACGCTGTAGTCGTCATAGATTTCGATGCGGCCGATGTTTTTCGAATCGATGCCCGCTTCGTTGGCGATGGCGCCCACGATATTGCCCGGCTTCACGCCATGCTGATGACCGACTTCAATGCGGAAAGTCTGCATGCCGGCGTCGGCAGGACGGGAGATGCGTTCCTTTTTCGGGAAGGCCGGGCGTTCGCTGCGCTCGTTGCGGTCGAAGCGGTCGCCCCGTTCCGGACGGTCGTTGCGCTCGAAGCGGTCTTGGCGCACAGGACGGTCGTCTTGCCACGTGGCTTGCTCGCGCGCCTTGTTCTTGTCCAGCAACAGCGGCACATTGCCACGCGCCATCTTCGCCAGGGCGGCGGCGATTTCGATGGCGGGAATGTTCTGTTCGCGTTCGAAATCTTCGATCAGCGACTGGAACTGTTCCAGTTCGCCCAGGGCCAGGGTTTCGCTGATCTGTTCCTTGAACTTGGCGATGCGCACGTCGTTGACGGCCTGGATCGTCGGCAGTTCCAGCATGCCGATCGGCTGGCGGGTCGAGCGTTCGATGGCTTTCAACAGGTTCTTTTCACGCGGAGTGATGAACAGGATCGCTTCGCCGCTGCGGCCGGCGCGGCCCGTGCGGCCGATGCGGTGGGTATAACTTTCCGGATCGTGCGGCACGTCATAGTTGACGACGTGGCTGATGCGCTCGACGTCCAGGCCGCGGGCGGCCACGTCGGTTGCCACGAGGATGTCGATCTTGCCATCTTTCAACTGCTGGATCGTGCGCTCGCGCTGCGCTTGCTGGATGTCGCCATTGATGGCGGCGGCCGAGAAGCCGCGCGCCTGCAGCTTGCCGGCCAGCTCTTCCGTGCCCAGCTTGGTGCGGGCGAAGATGATCATGCCGTCAAACGCTTCCGCTTCCAGGATGCGGGTCAGCGCGTCGAGCTTGTGCATGCCCGACACCAGCCAGTAGCGCTGGCGGATGTTGTCGGCCGTGCCCGTCTTGGCGGCGACCGTCACTTCGGCTGGGTTCACCAGGTAGGTCGTGGCGATGCGCTTGATGACGGAAGGCATGGTGGCCGAGAACAGGGCCGTTTGATGGCCATCCGGCGTTTCTTTCAAGATGCGTTCGACGTCGTCGATAAAGCCCATGCGCAGCATTTCATCGGCTTCATCGAGCACCAGGGTTTTCAGCTTGGACAGGTCGAGCGAACCCTTGTCCAGGTGATCGATGACGCGGCCAGGGGTGCCGACGATGACGTGCACGCCGCGGCGCAAGGCCGACAGTTGCGGGCCGTAGCTTTGGCCGCCGTAGATCGGCAGCACGTGGAAGCCGGGAATGTGGGCGGCGTACACCTGGAACGCTTCGGCGACCTGGATGGCCAGTTCGCGCGTCGGTGCCAGGACCAGGGCTTGGGGTGAGCTTTGTTTCAGATCGATGCGCGACAGGATCGGCAAGGCGAAGGCGGCGGTTTTACCCGTGCCCGTTTGCGCCTGGCCCAGCACGTCGCGGTTCGCGAGCAATAATGGAATCGTGGCCGCCTGGATAGGCGACGGTGTTTCGTAACCGACATCCTTGAGCGCGCGAATCAGCGGCTCGCTCAGGTTAAGGTCGGAAAATAAGGAAATTGGTGTATCAGACATGAAATCACTCACAAGTTCGCTCGAATCGCCCAATGCGAAAGAGTGTATCCGCTAGTTTACTCTTTACTGGACCGTACCGGGTGGAACGGCGTGGCAGAACGCCATTTTTTGCATTCTAAAACGCAGAAAAATCGGCGATCCGCACGCAATTGGTGCAAAAAGCAAGCAATATTATGTGTTTTGCAATAGATATGCCGCTTTTACAGGTGCGCTTCGATATTGCTTGCCGCATCGACCGAGTGGCGTAAAAATTCCAGCAAGTCCTCATTCAAGCGGTCCTTGTGCGTCGTCGCCAGGCCGTGCGGCGCGCCCGCATACACGAGCAGCTTGCTGCCGATGATGAGCTCGGCAGTGCGCCGCGCCGAGGCGGCAATCGGCACGATCTGGTCATCGTCGCCGTGGATCACCAGGGTCGGCACGTCGAACTTGGCCAGGTCGGCGGTGAAATCCGTCTCGGAAAATTGCTTGATGCACAGGTAGGCGGCGGGCATGCCCGCCTGCATGCCTTGCAACCAGAAATGCTCGCGCACGCCCTGCGACGGTGTCGCACCGGGCCGGTTGTAGCCATAGAACGCCTCGCTCAAGTCGCGGAAGAAGGCGCTGCGGTCGGCCTGCACGCCGGCGCGGATGGCGTCAAACGTCGACAGCGGCAAGCCCAGCGGGTTGTCCGTGGTCTGCAGCATCAGCGGCGGCACGGCACCCACCAGCACGGCGCCCGCCAGGCGGTCCGTGCCATGGCGGCCGATGTAGCGCGCCACTTCGCCGCCGCCCGTCGAATGACCGACGAGCGTGGCGCCCGTCAAGTCCAGCGCCGTGATCAGGGCGGCCAGGTCGTCGGCATAGGTATCCATGTCATTGCCATCGAAGGGCTGGCTCGAGCGCCCATGGCCGCGCCGGTCGTGCGCGATGACGCGGTAGCCGCGCGAGGCCAGATAAAACATCTGGTCTTCCCAGGCGTCGGACGACAGGGGCCAGCCGTGGCTGAAGACGACGGGCGGCCCGCTGCCCCAGTCCTTGTAGTGGATCAGGGTGCCGTCGGCGATACGCAGGGTATTGCTCGATTGCAATTCAGGGCTAGTCATGGAACGCTCCTTGTCGGTGGGCCAGCGGCCATTGTGGCCGCAATCGGCTGGTGCGCGCCGCGCGCTACGCCAGAGCATTGCGGTAGAGTAAGATTGCCGCTGCTTTGTATTCACTTTTGGAGTTCTCATGCGTTTCGCCTTCGTCCTCGCCGCCAGCCTGCTCAGCACGGCTACCTTCGCCCAACCGCTCGTGGCCGAGGCGCCCCTGCGCGCCCACCTGTCCTTCCTGGCCGACGATTTGCTGGAAGGACGCGGCACGGGCCAGCGCGGCGGCGACCTGGCCGTGCGCTACCTGGAAACCCAGGCGGCCGTGGCCGGCTTGCAGCCCTTGCCTGATGGTACGTATCGCCAGGCGCTGACCATCGTCGGCAGCAAGGCCTTGCCATCGAGCACAGTAACCTTCAGCGCGGGCGGCAAGACCTTGTCCCCCGCCTTCGGCAAGGACATCGTCTTTGGCGCGGCCAACGGCCAGCAGACAGTGGCGTTCGACGCCCCCGTCGTGTTCGCCGGCTACGGCATCCGCGCTCCCGAAGAGCAGTGGGACGATTTCAAGGGCATCGATCTGAAAGGCAAGCTGGTCATCATGATGGTCAACGACCCGCAGCCCACAAGCGCCGAGCCGAACCGCTTCGCCGGCAAGTCGCTCACGTATTACGGCCGCTGGGTCTACAAGTACGAGGAAGCGCTGCGCCAGGGTGCCGCCGGCGTGCTGCTGATCCACACGACGGCATCCGCGTCGTATCCATGGTCGGTGCCGGCCAACGGTTTCGGCCATGAGCGCTTCAACCTGGCCGGCGCGGGCAACGCGATGGAAGGCTGGTTGCAGGAAGACATGGCGCGCACGCTGTTCCAGGCCGGCGGGCAGGACCTGGACGCCTTGCGCGCGCAGGCGGAAACGCGCGAATTCCGCCCCGTGGCCTTGAACGCGACGGTCAAGGTGGCGCTGAACAGCCAGATCCGCAGCATCGAGCAATTCAACGTGGCCGGCATCGTGCCCGGCACGGACCCGAAGTTGAAGGACGAGGCCGTCATTTACTCGGCGCACTGGGACCACCTGGGCAAGGATGACGACGGCGGCAGCCGCGGCGGGCAAAGCGACCACATCTACAACGGCGCCATCGACAACGCCTCGGGCGCGGCGGCCCTGCTGGCCATGGCGCAAGTGGCCGTGAAACAACCGGCGCGCCGCACGCAGATCTTCCTGTGGCCGGCCGGCGAGGAAACGGGCATGCTGGGCAGCACGGCCTACACGCGCAAGCCCTTGTGGCCGCTGGCGAAAACCGCCGCCGACCTGAACCTCGACAGCATGAACTTTGTCGGCAAGACGCACGACATCGGCGTGGCCGGTGCCGAGCGCAGCAGCCTGTACGCGAGCGCCGCCAAGGTGGCCAAGCGCATGGGCTTGCGCCTGGCGCCCACCATTCCCGACCTGTCCGGCGCGTTTTACCGCGCCGACCATTTTGCCTTCGCCAAGGCTGGCGTGCCCGCCTTCAACGTGGGCTCGGCAGTATTCTCCGGTGACGGCTCCTTCGACTTCGTCAAGGAGCCGAAAGTCTCCGGCGAACGCCTGGTGGCGTTCAAGAAGGATTACCACCAGGTGAGCGATGAATACCACCCGTCGTGGGACTTGTCGGGCATGCTGCAGCAGGCGCAGTTCACCCTGAACCTCGGCTATGAAGTGGCGAATGACAAGAATTTGCCGACATGGAACAAGGGCGAGGCGTTTGGCAAGGTCAAACGCTAGGCGCCATGAAAAACACCGGCCCGGGCCGGTGTTTTCATTTAAATCGCCATGATGCGTTTTAAATCAATGAATGCCGTTTCATACAAGTGCTGGAACGCGCCCACCATGACCTCTTCCACGCCTTCGGCCGCGTCGAACTCGCTCGACCATTCCGCCACGCAGGAAGCGCCGCCCGGTTCGCCCGTGACGCGCAGGGTGGATCGGTAGTTCTTGACGGGGATAGGGCCCGAGACGATGGTGTAGCTGTAGCTCTTGTCCGCTTCGCTGTAGCTTTGCAGGCGCTCGGCGATGATGGCGCCGTCCGTGGTTTTCAGGCGGCGCACGCGGCCGCCATGTTCGGACAAGCTGGTCTTGATCGAGCTCGACCATTCATTCAGCGACTGGAAGCCGCCGATAAAATCCCACACTCTTTCGGCGCTTGCCGCCAATGTTACAGAAACAATTACTTGGGCCATCTTTAATTCGGTTCCTCATCCAGGTTTGCCGGGCGCCGCGCCCGGCCGGCCGGAGTTGCCCGGCACAGCCGCTATTTTAGCGCCCATGCGGCTTTGCTGCTGGGCGGGAAATGGAGGCGGGCCGGGCTGAACAGACAGTCTTACAGATTTTCTGCCAGGAAAATCAAGGAATTGCCATGCGCGTGGGCGGCCGCGCGCTGCTGGTAGCTGTCGCGGTGGGTGCAGTTGAAACCGTGCTCGGCGCCCGGATAGATATGGATTTCCACGTCTTGCCGGTCTTCGAAGCGCTCGGCGATCTGTTGCACGGCTTGCGGCGGAATATGGCTGTCCTGCCCGCCGAAATGCATGAGCAGCGGCACCTGGATGCGGTCGGCCAGGTCCAGCTTGTTCTGGATGCCGCCGCCGTAATAGGCGATGGCCGCGTCGACCAGGCCGGCGGCGGCCGTCTGGAACGACAGGCGGCCGCCAAAGCAGTAGCCGACCGAAGCCAGCTTGCCCGTCACTTCCGGGCGCGCGCGCAGGACGGCGACGGTGGCGGCGATATCGCTGTCGGCATGCGCATTGTCGGTGGCCTGCATCAGTTCGACGGCGCGCTTCCAGCCGTCCGCGTCATAGCCCAGCTCGATGTGCGCGCCGGCGCGCCAGAACAGGTCGGGCACCAGCACCACGTAGCCGTCGGCCGCGTACTGGTCGGCCACGGCGCGGATGTGCTCGTTGACGCCGAAAATTTCCTGCAACAGGATGATGGCGGGGCCCTTGCCCACGTGCGGCACGGCCAGGTAAGCCTGGAAGTTGCCGTCCGGCCCGGCGATATCGATCCACTGCGATGTTGTGCTCATAGAAACTCCAGTCTGAGGTTGGGGGAAATGCCACAGCCAGGCATGTTACTGGTTTTTCCCCCTTTCCGCGCCCACCCTTTGTTCTGGCTCAATACATCTCGCGCAGATAAATCACGGGACCCGATTTGAAGACGCCAAAGACGACGGTGCCCACGGTGCTGGGCAAGTACACAATACCGGGTACGGACACATCGACGCTGCCGCTCTTGCCAACGCCGGGCGCCGCGAGGACCAGGCGATTCTTCGGCGGCAAGATGCCCTTGTCGAACGTGTAAGTAATGATAGTGCCAGCAGGCAATACAAAATCCTTGCACACCAGGGTTTTCTTGCAATTGGCAAACGTGACCAGCGTGCTGTCGAACGCACTGATGCTGTCCAGCAGGCTGGTAACCCAGGTCTTGCCATCCCAGTACTGCGCCTGCACGGCCAGCCGCACGGGATAGCGCTCGGAACCGTAGTCATGCGGCACCATCAGGCGGCCCGTGAGCACGGTCAGTTGCGCTTCCTGGCCATCGGCCGGCGCCGAGCTCACATTGCCGGCCGCCGGATAGGCATACGTCGCGCGCAGCAGCAGCCCCGTCGGCGATGCCAGCGCTGTCGGCTCCTTGGGCACGGCATAGGCGGCGGGGAAGCTGTAGGCGATGGTGCGCGTGGCAACGCCATTGGTAAAACTGGTGACGGGCACGCCCGCTACGGCCGCAGGCACTTTTGCCCCATCCGTCAGCGTGCTGCCCGATGGCGCCGTGGGCGGATAGTTGTTCTTCCCCGTGGCCACGTCATACGGGACCAGCGTCACTTGCGTTTTGTTGATGTCGTCATTCCTGGCGTCGAAGTTCTTCGTCTCCTTGCCGGCGGCCGTCTGGGCGCGGATGGTCAGGTCGAACGGCTGGCGCGAATACACGGCGCGGTTGCCGGCGCAGGCGAGCGGCGCGCTGCACGGGAAAGGAAACTCCGTCTTCGCCCCCCCCGGGAGGTCCACTTTCTTGATGACCAGTTCCGTCACAAAGTGGTGCGGATAGAAGAGCACGGGGTCGCTCGTCCCCGGCGACGTCAGGCTGCTGCCCAGATAACCGTTTTGCAGCGCCGCCGTGAAATTGACCTTGCCCACTTCGGGCCAGATCAGCGGCGGCGCCGCGATGACGCCCCCTTTCGTCACGAAATCGAGATCGCCGCCGACCTGCGGATTGACTACGCCTGTGTAGAGCGGCGCCTGCAGATTACGGTCGAGCACGACTTTCTGCACAGCGACACCGCTTTCGTTGCCAAAGTTCTTCGTCACGGCATCGAGCGCGTTGACGGCCGACAGCATGATGGTCGCATCGGGCGTCAAGGGCGCCGCCGCCAGGCCGGCGCGCTGAATCGGCGCCAGCTTCGTGAACTGAAATTTCGCTGGCGCCACGATGACCGTGCCGCTGCCGCTCATGTCCAAACCTTTGTCGCTGCCGCTGTCCGGCTTGTAGGCAGCCGTCAGGATCAGCGCTCCCGCGTCGGCATACAGCATGTTCGGCCTGGCCACGCCGTCGACGCCGAACGTCACATTCACCTTGGTGCTCGCCACGGCGCAGCTGCTCTGGTCACTGCCAGCCAGGGCGACATAGTTATTTTTGGCGCTGTCAAAGATGCGCGCAGGCAATGTTCCTTTGCCCGGATTGCTGTACGCGCAAGTCAGGTTCAATTGCTTGGTCTGGCTGGCGAACAAGGGCACGCATACGTCCCTGTTGCCGGACGAGGTCTGCAAGGCGCTGATTTCCAATGGGCCCGCCACTTCCGCGTAGCGCGGAACACCGCTCACCTGGAAACCGCTGGAGAGAAAGCTGATCTGGCAATTGCTCGTGCTACCGCCGCTCTTGCACACCAGCGCGCCCGTCGTGGCGGGCGTGCTGACCAGGCTCAGCGTGGCGATGCCCACCGTGGTCTGGCGCAGCGTGACATTGGGGTTGACGCCAGTGGCATCGATCTGCGTCGGCACGCCGCCCGGGCTGACGGTGACGCTGGGGCTATTCTTGTAGACCGCGCTGCAGCTGGCATCGGCACAGGCAGTCACCGTTACCGTGGGCACCTGGCACGTGAGCGCCGTCAGCGGGTGCTCGATCTGGAAATGGTGCAGTCCGCTCGGCGTGCCGGGGCCGCATTTCGGCCCCATCGGTTCATTGAAGGCCCAGCCGCTGTTGTTCGTCACGCAGCTGCACGGATTCGACGGCGTATACGCCTTGCAGGTGATGATTTGCTGCACCCGCCCCTGCCAGCCCAGGGTGATGTGGTCGACCTTGGCGTTGCCCGTGATATACGCGTTGGACGAGTCAAGGGTCACCTCGCCGGCGTCCACATTGCCCTTGATGCCATTGCCGGAAGCAATCGACAAGGAATTGCTCGCGTCCACGTCGCCGGTAACGAGCAGGCCGGACGCCTTCAGGTCGATCGTCGGTGATTTCAGGTTGCCCGTCACCTGGCTGCCGGAACCGATGGTCAGCGAAGTGGTCGCCGTGATATCGCCCTGGATGCGGGTGCTGGCGGGCAGGATGTTGACGACGGTGCCGCTGATGGCCCCGTTGATGACGGAACCCGAGGCGATTTCCACCGGGCCCTTGGCGCTGATCTTGCCCGTCACCGTGACGTTGTTCGAGCCCATCTTGATGGTCGTGGCCGAAATATTTGCCGTGACGGTCTGTTCCTGCGAGCCCATGAGGAAAGTGCCGCCCTCGGCTGTCAGGTTGCCGCCCGTTACTTTCAGGTTCGGCGGATTGATATCCTTGATATCCAGGTTGCCCTTGACCGTCAGCGTGGCATCGCCGCTCATCGTCAAGCCCTGGTTATAGCTCATCGCCAGGGAACTGTTGACCGTCACGGCATAGGCGCTGCCGATGACGATGACGTCGGTAGAGCCCAGCGCCAGCGAGGTGCAAGTATATTGGGTGCTGGATGCCGGCAGGCTGCAGCCGTTGACGGCGCCGCCATTGAAGTTGAGCGTGGCCGCGTGGGCAAGGGATGCGCCCAGCAGCAATGTCAGGGCGGCAAAAATGTGGAGTAAGCGCACGATATCGAGGAATCCGGTGGGTGGGAAGCCAGCGGGCGCGCGGATTATTTCATGCTAACCTACGCCATCGCTGTTGTTGCATTATGGCAGTATTTATCCCCCTCGCGCATATCGCATGATCAAGCAAAGCCCCAAAGAATTCCCCCTGCGCACCGTCGACATCATCGTCTATCCCGGCTTCAAGGCGCTCGAAGCCATCGGCGCCATGAAAGTGTTTGACTACGCCAACACCCATTTGCGCCTGCGCAATCTGCCCGGCGGCTACGACGTGCGCATCGCCTCGACGGCCATCGGCCCGGTCGAGTCGGACACCCTGATGTCGCTGCACGCCAGCAAGGCGCTCGATGCCAGCCGCTTGCCCGACCTGGCCGTCATCGTCGGCTGCCACCACGTCGAGCAAGTCTTGCAGGATATCCCCACCCTCGCCGCCTGGGTGGCCGAGGCGGCGCCGCGCATCGACACGCTGGCGGCCCTGTGCACGGGCTGCTTCTTCCTGGCCGAGGCCGGTGTGCTGGACGGCAAGAGCGCGGCCACGCACTGGAGCGCCGTGGACAGCCTGCGCCAGCGCTATCCATTGATACAGGTCAATGCCGATGCGATTTTCGTACGGGAAGGGAAATTCTGGACGTCGGCCGGCGTGACGGCCGGCATCGACCTGGCGCTGGCCCTGGTGGAAGACGATTTCAGCCGCGATATCGCGCTGGAAGTGGCGCGCGACCTGGTGGTGTACTTGAAGCGGCCCGGCGGCCAGTCGCAGTTTTCCGTGCACCTGTCGAGCCAGATGACGACGCATCCGACCATTCGCCAGTTGCAGGGCTGGATCATGGAACATCTGGCCGAAGAGCTCACGGTGCCGCTGCTGGCGGCCAGGCTGGCCATGAGCGAGCGCAATTTTACGCGCGTGTTCCAGCGCGAAACGGGCACCAGCCCCACGGAATTCATCGACACGGCCCGTTTCGAAGTGGCGCGCCGCTTGCTGGAAGACAATGTGTCATCCCTAAAACAGGTGGCCGCGCAGGCGGGCTTGCATAGCGAGGAAAGGCTGCGCCGCCTGTTTCAAAAGAAACTCGCCATCACGCCGCGCGATTACCGCGAGCGCTTTTCCAGCACGGCGCGCTAGGACTTCAGCGCGGCTTGCCGTGACGTACGTGGCGCGTGGCCAATTGGCGGCTCTGCCGGGCCAGCGGTGTAAACAGGAGTGCGCACAGCAGATAGGTGGCCAGCAGCGCCAGCCAGATGGCGGGCGTGGCGAGGATGGCGGCATTGCTCCACCACAAGGCCAGCAGGGATGACAGGGCCGCGCCGAGGAAGACGGGCAGCATGCGGCGCAAAGTCGCGAGGTAGGCGGTGGCAAACATGGACGGCTCCCAGAGCAAGGCGGATGTCTTCACACTAGCAGGGGCAGGCGGTGAAGTACAGCCTGCCGCCCCGCCCAGCCCGTCATGTGTTGCGCAATGAGTACAGTCAGATAAAATTAATACAACACGACGGAACGGATCGACTCGCCGCTCTTCATCAGGTCGAAGCCCTCATTGATGCGTTCGAGCGGCAAACGGTGCGTGATCAGGTCGTCAATATTGAGTTTGCCTTCCATGTACCAGTCGACGATCTTCGGCACGTCCGTGCGGCCGCGCGCGCCGCCGAAGGCCGAACCGCGCCATTCGCGCCCCGTCACCAGCTGGAACGGGCGCGTGGAAATTTCCTGCCCGGCCGCCGCCACGCCGATGATGAACGATTTGCCCCAGCCCTTGTGCGTGCACTCGAGCGCCTGGCGCATCAGGGTCGTGTTGCCGACGCATTCGAAACTGTAGTCGGCGCCGCCGTCCGTCAGCTGCACGATGGCGTCGACGACGTTGTCCACCTCGTTCGGGTTAATAAAATGCGTCATGCCGAACTTGCGCGCGATGGCCTGGCGCGCCGGGTTGATGTCCACGCCGATGATTTTATCCGCGCCGACCATCTTC
Organism: Janthinobacterium rivuli; assembly: GCF_009208735.1. GTDB lineage: Bacteria > Pseudomonadota > Gammaproteobacteria > Burkholderiales > Burkholderiaceae_D > Janthinobacterium. Next base: position 76,064 of record NZ_WFLJ01000009.1, read on the forward strand.
GCCGCCTGAATCACGTTCAGGCCGATGCCGCCCAGGCCGAAGACGGCCACGTTGGCGCCCGCCTCGACCTTGGCCGAGAACAGGACGGCGCCCACGCCCGTCGTCACCCCGCAGCCGATGTAGCAGACTTTATCGAAGGGCGCATCTTCGCGGATTTTCGCCAGGGCGATTTCCGGCACGACGATGTAATTGGAAAAGGTGGACGTGCCCATGTAGTGGAACAGCGGCTGGCCATTCAGCGAGAAGCGCGAAGTCGCGTCCGGCATCAGGCCGCGGCCCTGCGTGGAGCGGATGGCCTGGCACAGGTTCGTCTTTTGCGACAGGCAGAATTTGCACTGGCGGCATTCCGGCGTGTACAGGGGAATGACGTGGTCATCCTTTTTCAGGGTCGTCACGCCCGGACCCACGTCGACGACGACGCCGGCGCCTTCATGGCCGAGGATGGCGGGGAAGATGCCTTCCGGGTCGGCGCCGGACAAGGTGTAGTAATCGGTGTGGCAAATGCCCGTCGCTTTCAGCTCGACCAGCACTTCGCCGGCGCGCGGGCCGGCCAGGTCGACTTCTTCGATGGTCAGCGGGGCGCCCGCCTTCCAGGCAATCGCGGCTTTGGTTTTCATGGGATGTCTTCCTGCTCGGTTTCAGATGCGCCATTATCGGGCGCCGGCGGGCGCGGTGGCGCGGCGGACTTCGCGCTTGTCTGAAAACGCGGCGCATTTGTCCGATGCCGCCGTACGTTTGCGCCAGCTCAAACTTCCCGCCACGAAGACGCGCATTCTAGGCACAAGCCCATCCCCTCTTGAGCCGCCATTGCGTCGTTCCCGCAGGAGACCGACATGCGCCACCCCCTACGCCGACTGTCCCCCACCTGGCTGGCCCTGCTGCTGGCCTGCTGCCTGGGCTTGCTGGCCGCGTGCGGCGGCGGCGACGCTACCCCTGCGCCCGGCAGCGGCAGCCTGAACGTCACCATCCGCGGCTTGCCAGCCGGCGTGGCCGCCGCCGTCACGGTGACGGGCCCCGCGTCGTACAGCAAGCTGCTGACGGCGTCCCGCACGCTCGATGGCCTGGCGCCCGGCGCTTATGCGGTCAGCGCCGCCAGCGTGCTACAAGGAACAGCCAGCCTGGTGCCCGTGCCGGCGACGCAGCAAGTGCGGCTTGCTGCCGGCACCACGGCCAGCGTCACCGTCACGTATGCGGCCGGCGCGCCGCTGGCCATGCGCCTGCAGGAAGTGGCCAGCGGACTGAATGCCCCCATCTTCCTGACGGCGCCGCCGGGCGACAGCCGTTTGTTCATCCTTGAACGCCCCGGGCGCATACGCGTGGTGCAAGACGGCAACCTGCTGGCCACGGCCTTCCTCGACATCACTCCACTCACCACCACCGACGGCGAGCGGGGCCTGCTGTCGCTGGCCTTCCATCCGCAGTACACCAGCAACGGCTATTTCTTCATCTATTACACCAACCTGGCCGGCGAGATAGCCATCGAGCGGCGGCAAGTATCGGCCGGCAACGCCAACGTGGCCGATCCCCTGTCCGCGCTGGCCATCCTCACGATACCGCATCCCACATTCAGCAACCACTATGGCGGCTTGCTCAGCTTTGGGCCGGATGGCTACCTGTACGCGGGCACGGGCGATGGCGGCAGCGGGGGCGACCCGCCCGGCAACGCGCAAAACACGAACGTTCTGCTGGGCAAGCTGCTGCGCCTGGACGTCAACGCCAGCAGTGTGGCCCAGCCATATGCCATTCCCCCTGGCAATCCATTTGCCACGGCAGGCGGACGCCCTGAAATCTGGGCCTACGGCTTGCGCAATCCATGGCGCTACGCCTTCGACGTGCAGGCCCAGCTGCTGTACATCGCCGACGTGGGCCAGGCCAACTGGGAAGAGGTCGATGTGCGTCCCGTGGGTCAGGCGGGCAACAACTATGGCTGGAACATCATGGAAGGATTGCACTGCTATAACAACGCCAGCTGCAACCAGACGGGACTGGTCCCGCCCGCCATCGAATACGGCCACGATACGGCCGGCGGCTGTTCGATCACGGGCGGCTATGTGTACCGGGGCACGGCCTTGCCGGAACTGGCGGGACAGTACCTGTATTCCGACTATTGCAGCGGCTGGTTGAAAAGTTTCAGCTACAGCAATGGCACGGCCTCGGCCGTGACGGACTGGGGCATCACGAACGTGGGCAATATCCTGTCGTTTGGCCAAGATGCGCAGAACGAGTTGTACATGCTGAGCGGCACGGGCAAGGTGTACCGCATTGTGCGCAACTGAAGCGCAGCGCGTGCGGCAGGCGGCGTTTTTCGACGGCGCGCGGGGAACCGGCTAGAATTGCATTTTCCGCCGCGCCCTGCGCCCTAGCCCAAGAGAACACCATGGCCCGTTTGAAACTTGAATTCCCCGAAGACCAGTATTGCTATTCCTCGCAACTGACGGTACGCACGACAGACATCAACGCCGGCAACCATCTCGGCAACGATTCCATGATTTCCATGATTTCCGAGGCCCGTGCCCGCTTCCTGTTCGAATATGGCGTGCGCGACATCGAAGCGGACGGCACCGGCATCATCGTCACCGACCTGGCCACCACCTACCGCGCCGAAGCCCATGCGCGCGACCAGCTGCTGTTCGAGGTGGGCGTCATGGATTTCAACAAGTATGGCGGCGACATCACCTTCCGCATCACGCGCCCGCGCGACAACACCCTGATCGCCATGGCCAAGTCCGGCTTTGTGTTTTTCAACTATAAGCTCAGCCAGGTCGTGCCCATGGCGGAAGATTTCGGCAGCAAGTTCCCACAGGTGAACTGGATCGATTAATTCGCGCGCCATGCTGTATGCTTGCCAGGAAGATAATTAATTCTGGAGCCGCATGCGATTAGCGATAAGGGCAGGACTGTGCCTCACCCTGGCGTTGCTGGGCGTCTCGCCATGCGCCGTGGCCGCGCCGCAAACCGTCATCCTGTATGGCGACGACGATTATGCGCCGTACAGCTATGTGGAAAACGGCGTCTTCAAGGGCATGTATGTCGACATCCTGCGCCAGGCGGCGGGCAGGATGCCCGGCTACCGGCTGGAACTGCAGCCGCGTCCGTGGAAGCGGGGGCTCGATGCGCTGGAAAAGGGACAGGTTTTCGGCCTGTTCCCGCCCGGACGCAAGACGGAACGGCCGTATGTGCAACCGTATTCGGCCATGTTGTACAGCGAATCGGTGGTGCTGTTCTGCCGCGACGCCGTCATGCGCACGCCGCGCACGCACTTTCCGGCCGACTTTGCCGGCCTGACCATCGGCGTGAATACAGGTTTTTTGCTCTCGGAAAAATTGATGGCGCCGGCCCGCGCAGGACTGTTGCGCCTGGAGGCGGCCAAGGGCAATGAAGCCAATCTGAAAAAACTCGCCCTGGGGCGCATCGATTGCTACGCCAGCGACCGCGGCGCGGCCCGCCACACGGCGCGCCGGCTGCAAGGTGAATTGGCCAGTTTCGGCTTTACCTTGCATGAAGTGCTGGAGCTGTCGTCCGAAGCCACGTATATCGCCTACAGCGCCCGCAACACGCCGGCCTACAAGGCCGATTTCATCGAGAAAATGAATGCCGCCCTGCTCACCATGCGGCAGAGCGGCCAGCTGGCGCGCATCGAAGAGGCTTATTTGCGTTGATTACCTGCGCTGAACGTCGCGCGGCTGCAAGGTGATCACGGGACTACTGCGGCCCTGGGGCTTGACGCCGAACGTATTCTTGAACCATTCGTCGATCATGCGCTTTTCATAGCGCAAGGCATCGTTGCTGGAATAACGATTGATATGCTGCAAATACGACATATCCGACAGATAGGCGTTGCCGCTGGCAATGACCTTGCCATCTTGTTCGAGCGTATAGCGCAAACGCAGGCGCGGCCAGTCCGCACGGCCCGTCAACACGCGCACATCGAAGGCGCCACGGCGCGCCGGGTCTTCGCGTCCCGCCAGATCGACATCGGTGATCTCAATCCTGAGGTCCTGGCCATGGGGCAAACTCTTGCCCAGCCAGGTGAAGTGATTGGCCAGGCCCGCCAGCACCTGCTCCCGGTCGCGCGAGCTGAACGGTACATCGGAATAATCGTCGGGCTTGTCGAACGTCACCTGGACGCCCGCCCAGGCGCTGCCGCCAGCGGCCAGCGCCAATGCGGCCACCCATGTTTTCGTCATTCTGGAAATACGCATATGCATTCCTTTCAGAAAATTCACGGCAGGCAGACGCTGCAATGCCGCATCTGCCTGCTCACGTCCGACTATAGACCGAAGTGAAAATTTCCGGAGCGCAATACGTTTCGCGCGGCCGCAGACCACGCGGCTAGCTATGCCAGGCAAGCTGTACTGCTTACTTGCGCGCCTGGCGCTTCACCTTGACGCCAAAGGTATCGGCATACCAGTCATCGATCATCAGCTTTTCATAGCGCAGCTTTTCATCGCTGAAGTAACGATTGACGCGGCTCATGTACGACATGTCAGACAGGGCTGCATCGCCACTGCGAATGACCTTGCCATCCTGTTCCAGCACATAGTGCAGGCGTATGCGCGGCCAGTCGGCCCGGCCATTCAGGACGCGAATATCCCGCCCGGCACGCAGGGATGGATTCTCACGTCCCGCCAGATCCACGTCCGTCACGTCGATTTTCAAGGTCTGCCCGGGCGGCAGCGATGCACCCAGTTTCTCGAAATGCCGGCCCAGTTCCTTCAACACCTCATCGCGTTCCTGCGGATTGAACGGAATATCCGTGAATTGATCCGGTTTGCTGAACCGCACTTCTGTTCCTGCCCAGGCGGCGCTGCTGGCCAGCAAGGCCAGGCCCACGACCAGGGCGCGCGTCGTTTGCTTTTGCATGATGTACCCTTTCAGGAAATGTGAGTGGCATGGCGCCACTTCTTATGCCTATTTAAATATAGCGCGCCGCATCCCATTCTGGCGCGGAATTCATACCTTGTTACTTTTCTGATTTTCCGTCAGAAAGGCGATACGCCGTATTTTTTGCAGATTCATTGGCAATATTAACTAAAACAAAGTATTGTCTTGAAAATATAGTTGCCTAAGCGATAAAGTATAGAACGTGTCAGCCGCATGGATTTGCAGTGCTTTTTTGGCAAGCGTGTTGCATGATTCTAGTCAATTGTTCTTGCTTATTGTTAATACTTAGCTGTCAGTCTACAATCGACAAAATGCGCCCGAAAAACGCGCAACGCCAGTAGTGGCGCACAGGCAAGCCTGGCGCGGGCGTCTCAGCATTGCGTCAGTTATGCCTTTTAGCGGAACTCGCCCTTATGTCATTTTTGTCTTCAGCCTCACCCAAGTTACCCCCCTGGAAAGTCTTGCTCGTCGACGATGAACCCGACATCCATGACATCACCGAGCTGACATTGAGCCGTTTCCGCCTGGAAGGCCGCGCCCTGAGTTTCGTGCATGCCTACAGCGGCGCCGAGGCCAAGCAGGTGCTGGCGCGCGAGGCCGGCATCGCGCTGGTGTTTCTCGACGTGGTGATGGAACGTGAAGACAGCGGCCTGGAAGTGGCGCGCTGGATGCGCGAAGACCTGGGCAACCAGTTTACGCGCATCGTGCTGCGCACGGGCCAGCCGGGACAGGCGCCGGAAGAGCGGGTGATCGTCAACTACGACATCAACGACTACAAGGAAAAGACGGAACTCGACCGCACCAAGCTGTTTACCACCACCTTTGCCGCCTTGCGCGCCTACCGCGACATCATGAAGGTGGAAGAGGCGCGCCAGGCCCAGCTGCACTACCGCGAGGGACTCGAGCGCGTCATCGCCGCCTCGGCGCACATTTTCAAGCAGCGCAACCTGCGCGACTTCGCCAGCGGCCTGCTGCAGCAAGTCGTCGCCCTGCTGCGCCTGGAAACGAGCATGCTGCTGCGCCTGCGCGGCGCCAGCGCCATCACGGGCGAGCAGGACTATGAAATCCTCGCGCAAATCGGCGACACGGACGACGGCATCCTCAGCCCTTCCCTGCTGTCGCAGCTGGACCATGCCAAGAGCAACAAGATCTCGCGCCTGCACGGCGACACCTATGTCGGCTATTTCCCGAACAGCAGCGGCAAGGCGTCCTTGCTGGTACTCAAGGGCGTGGAAGAGATTTCCGACCTCGACGCGCAATTGCTGGAAGTCTTCTGCTCCGGCGTGGCGATCGCCTTCGACAACATCCTGCTGACGCAGGAAATCACCGATACCCAGGCCGAGCTGATCCTGCGCCTGGGCGATGTGGTCGAATCGCGCTCGCACGAAGGTGGAAACCATGTGCGCCGCATGGCCGAAGTGTGCCAGCTGCTGGCGCAGGCGTCCGGCATGTCGGAAGAAGAAACCATGGTGCTGCGCCACGCGGCGCCCATGCACGACATCGGCAAGATTTCCACGCCCGACGCCGTGCTGCTCAAACCGGGCAAGCTCGATGCGGCCGAATGGGAAATCATGAAGCAGCATCCGACGGTGGGCATGTCCATCCTCGACGGCTCGCAGCGCCCGCTGCTGAAGGCGGCCGCCGTGATCGCCCACCAGCACCATGAAAAATACGACGGCAGCGGCTACCCGCAAGGCCTGGTCGGCGAAAACATCCACAAATACGCGCGCATCGCCGCCGTCGCCGACGTCTTCGACGCCCTCATGCACAAGCGCTGCTACAAGGACGCCTGGCCGCTCGAACGCGTGGTCAGCTACCTGCGCGAAGTGAGCGGCAGCCACCTCGATCCGCGCTATGTGGAATTGCTGATTGCGAATCTGGATGAGGCGCTGGCGTTGAATCAGCGTTTCCCTGACTGATATTCACGGCCGTCGTTTTCATTCTGCGAGCCCGCGCCGCAAGAGCGCCTGAAAAACGTTCAGGGCAAGGCGCGCGGTCGCAGACAGTGCGAATAGCACGGCAAGACCAAGCAACGCAGCCATGGACGTTTTCTCAGGTGCTCTTAGGCTCCAATGGGAAGCGTATCTTGTAATGCAACCCCATCCCCGGCGCACTGACCACCTTCACCGTGCCGCCAAGCGGCCCCGTCACCAGGTTATACAGGATGTGCGCACCGAGGCCGCTGCCGCCGGAACCGCGCTTGGTGGTGAAAAACGGGTCGAACAGCTGGCCCAGGGTGGCGCTGTCCATGCCCATGCCGTCATCGCTGTAGTCAAGTTCCAGCATCTCGCCGGCCGTCCGGGCGGACAGCTTGATCTTGCCCGGCTCGCCTTCGACAAAACCGTGCACCAGTGAATTGACCACCATGTTCGTGACGATCTGCGAGACGGCGCCAGGATAGCTGCGCAGCTGCACCTCGGGCGCGCAATCGATGTCCACCCTGACCGGCTTGCCCTTGAGCTTGGGCTGCAAGGACAGCAGGATTTCATCGAGGTATTTGCGCAAGTTAAAGCTGCGCAATTCGTCCGAGGACTGGTCCACGGCCACCTGCTTGAAGCTGCGCACCAGCGCCGCGGCGCGCTGGGTATTCGTCGTCATGATGCGCAGGGTCTGGTCGATGATGTCGAAGAATTGCCGCAAGCCGTCTTCATCGAGCTGGCCGCCGTCCAGGTCTTCGCGCGTGAGTTTCAATTCCTGCACCAGGTGGCTGGTGGCCGTCACGCAAATGCCCAGCGGCGTATTGATTTCATGCGCCACGCCCGCCACCAGGCGCCCCAGGGAAGCCAGCTTTTCCTGGCGCACCAGTTCCGACTGCGCTTCCTGCAAGGCGTTCAGGGCGCTGTTCAGGGCCGCGTTCTGCTCTTCCAGCGCCTCCTTGGCCTGGCGCATGGCGCTGTCGGCCTGGATGCGGGCCATCGCCACGGCCACGTGGCTGGCCATGAAGGCCAGCACATCCAGTTCCGCCTGGCCATATACGACGGAGCTGTCATAGCTTTGCACGATGATCACGCCATATTTGCGCTCGCCCAGCAGCATGGGCGCGCCCATCCAGCTGGCGATGCTGGTATTGCCCAGCGGCTCTTCCATCTCGCCGCTGGCCACCAGCGCCGCGTAGCTGCCCGCATCGAGCAGGCAAGCCTGGCGCCGCGCCAGCACGTAAGAACTCATGCCTATGCCGTAATGAAAGCGTTTCACGGGCGCCTGCGCATCCTTCTCGTCGACGAAATACGGGATCGTGATGTCCTTGTTGTCCGGGTGATACAGGGCGATGAGGAAATTCTTTGCCGTCACCAGCTCGCTGATGATGGCGTGCAGGCGCGCGTACAAGGTCGTCGCGTCGGCCGCCTGCGCCGACAGGTTGGCGATTTCATACAGCGCGTGCTGCAGGTTTTCCGCGCGGCGCCGCTCGGCCACCTCGTGCGCCAGCAGGGCCGTGCGCTCCTGCACCGCCTTTTCCAGCCGGTCCATGCTTTGCATGCCTTGCAGTGCGCTCGACACGTGCGTGGCGATCAGCGCGAACAGGGCCTGGTCTTCCAGGCTGAAGCGGTGCTGCGCGTCGTAGCTCTGGATGACGATGGCGCCCAGCACCTGATGCTGCTGGTCCAGCAGCGGGCAGCCGATCCAGTGCTCGGCCGCCGTGCCGCCGCCCCATGCGCCGCCGCCGATGGCGCGCATGGCCTCGTCGTCGGCCGTCATCACCAGCTGCTTGCGGTTGACGATCACCCAGGCCGTGGGCGACTGCGCGGCACTGGCCAGGCGCACGCCTTCGTCCGGATCGGGCGCGGCGTCGAATTCGTCGACAAAATAGGGAAAGCGCACGAGGCCGTCGTCATGGTCGCTGAGCGCCACATAAAAGTTCGCCGCATACATGATGCGTCCCAGTGCCGCATGCACCGCCTGCAGGAATTCACTGATATCGCTGCAGGTGCTCGAGCGCTGCCCGATTTCCAGCAACACGGTTTGAACGGCTTCAAGGCGGCTGAGGCGGCTTTCCATGGATGGCTATGTACCTTGTGCAAGTATATTTTCTGAAAATCAATATTATCAGTTCAGCCCGGCCTTGGCACGGCATAAAACGGACAATCTTGCCTTAAGGCATAGCAACACACGCCACGCACGCATTTGCCACCTTGGCGATACAGTGGCAGACTAGGCCCCTTCCTACAGATCAGACCGTCCTCATGACCGCCACGCTACGCGCCTCGCTTCGTCCCTACACCCTCGCCGGCCTGCTGGCCTTCGCCGCGCTGGGCATGCCGCCCCTGTGCGCCGCGCCGGCCAAGGCGCCGGCGGCGGAAACGGCCGATGGCGGACGCTATTTCGGCCCCCTCGTCGCGGGCAAGATGCACGGCCAGGGCCGGCTCGAATATGCGAGCGGCGCGTTCTACGAGGGGGGCTTCGCGCGCGGCGTGTTTTCCGGCCAGGGCAAGCTGCGCCAGGCGTCCGGCGTCGAATACACGGGCGCCTTCCGCCAGGGCGCCTTCGACGGCGTCGGCCGCTACACCTCGCCCAAGGGCGAAATCTATGCGGGCAGCTTCGTCAAGGGCAGCTTCGAGGGACAAGGCCGCTTCCAGGGTGCCGACGGCGCCACCTTCGAAGGCCAGTTCAAGCACTGGCGCCCGCACGGCGCCGGCAAGCTGACCGACACGGACGGCACCGTCTTCGAAGGCGACTTCGTCCAGGGCCAGGTGCAGGGCAAGGCCACCGTGACCACCAGCGACGGCATCCACTACGAAGGCGAGCTGAAAGACTGGAAATTCGAGGGCCAGGGTGTGCTGCGCACGGCCGACGGTGACGAATACCGGGGCGGCTTCAAGAATGGCCAGTTCGACGGCCAGGGCGTGCTGCGCTATGCCGTGGCGCAGGCGGACGGGCGGCGCGAAGACAGCGGCAACTGGACGGAAGGCCAGCTGGACGACCCGGCCTTGGATAAGCTCACGCGCGACAATATCGAGCTGGCCCTGTACCACCAGCGCACCTTGCTCGACGGCGCCCTGGCCCGCATCGCGCCGCGCGATGCGGCGAAAAAGATCAATCTGTATTTGCTGGGCGTGGCCGGCGATGGCGCGCAGGAAGTGTTTCACCGCGAAACGGCCTTCGTGCAGCGCCAGTTCGACCGCGATTACGGCACCGTGGGCCGCTCCCTGATGCTCGTCAACAGCCGCAACACGGTGGCGCAGCAGCCGATGGCCACGCGCACCAGCATCGCCGCCAGCCTCGACGCGCTGGGCACGAAGATGGACAAGCAGAACGACATCCTGTTTTTGTTCCTCACCAGCCACGGCTCGCCCGAGCATGAACTGGCGCTGGCGCAAAACGGCATGGACCTGCACAGCCTGCCCGCGCAGGAACTGGCCACCATGCTCAAGCACAGCGGCATCCGCTGGAAAGTCATCGTGATCTCGGCCTGCTATGCGGGCGGTTTTATTGCGCCGCTGAAAGATGACCATACTCTCATCATCACGGCCGCGCGCGGCGACCGCACCTCGTTCGGCTGCGACGACCAGAACGATTTCACCTACTTCAGCGAGGCATATTTCAAGGAAGCGCTGCCGAAGAGCGCGGGCTTTGCCGAAGCGTTCGAGCAGGCCAAGGTGCTGGTGCAGGCGCGCGAGGCGGCCGATTTCCGCGAAGGCGGCATGGAAGCGGAAGAGCATTCCGAGCCGCAGCTGTTCCAGGGCAAGGCCATCGCCGCGCAACTGAAGGCGTGGCGCGCCCAGCCACGTTAAGCGCTTCTTTCTGTACAATAGCCGTGACCATGCGTAAATTCTTCCTCATTTTGCTGCTGTTCGTGCTTCCGCTCCAGATGTCCTGGGCAGCGGCGAGCGCGTATTGCCTGCACGAGGAAGGCAAGGCGGCGCAGCACCTGGGCCACCACAGCCACCAGCACAAGGCCGATGCGGACAAAAAACCGGTCGCCGACAAGGCTGACAAGCAATCCAAAGGCCAGCCGCACAGCGACTGCAACGTCTGCCATGGCATCGGCCATGCATGGCTGCCGGCCGGCTCCAGCCTGCCCGTCGGCGACATGGCGTCCGTGAACGCGGACACCGCCCCCTTCTTTTACGCTTCCCACATCCCGGACGCTCCCAAGCGCCCCGACTGGTCGTCGGCCGCCTAGGCCGACGGGACGTCCCATTCCACTTGTCGCAACGCGCGCCCTGACATAGCTCGGGCGCCAGCCTGCGCGTCCCGTCGAATTCTTTTCCATGTTTTTTGGAGAATTCGATGCACCGATTCATCTTGTTACTATCCGCTGGCCTGCTGGCCGGCAACTTTGCCCACGCGCAATCTAGCGTGGAAGCCGCCGCGCCGCTGACCCTGCCCGCCGCGCTGCTGCTCGCCGAAGGCGGCAACGCCACCCTGTCGGCCGCCCGCCATGAACTGGCGGCGCAAGGCGGCGCCCTGCAACAGGCGCGCGCCCTGCCCAATCCGGAACTGCAAACCGTGCTGGAAGACACGCGGCGCGCCACGCGCAGCACCACCGTGCAACTCAACCAGCTCATTGAGCTGGGCGGCAAGCGGGGAGCGCGCGCCGCCGTCGCCCAGCGCGGCGAAGACCTGGCGCAAGCGGGCCTGTCCCTGCAGCAGGCGGAAACCCGCGCCGCCGTGAGGTCCGCCTTTGTCGACGTGCTGGCGGCGCAGGAAGGCTTGCGCCTGGCCGACAGCGCGCAAGCCCTGGCGGCGCGCGCCAGCGACATTACGGCGCGCCGGGTGACGGCCGGCAAGGCGTCCCCGGTCGAGGAAACCCGCGCCAGGGTGGCCGAGGCGAGCGTGCGGCTGGAACTGAACCTGGCACGCAGCACCTTGGCCAGCGCGCGCAAGCGCCTGGCCGCCCTGTGGGGCAACGCCTCACCCCGCTTCACCCTCGCCGAGGGACGCCTGGAAACCTTGCCGGAGCTGCCCCCGGCCAGCGAACTGGCGGCGCGCCTGGAGCAAGCCCCGGCCGTGCGCCAGGCGCACAGCGCGCTGGCGCAGCGGCAAGCCATGCTGGACGTGGAACAGCGGCGCGCCACGCCCGACGTCACGATCAGCGTCGGCATGAAGCGCTCGGAAGAGCTGGGCCGCAACCAGGCCATCATCGGCCTGGCCTTGCCGCTCCCGCTGTTCGACCGCAATGCGGGTAACAAGCTCGACGCCCTGCGCCGCAGCGACAAGGCCAGCGACGAGCTGGCCGCCGCCCGCATCGATGTGCAGACGAAGGTTGCCGCCGCCAGCGAACGCCTGGCCACGGCCCGGCTCGACGTGGAAAGCTTGCGCCAGGACATCTTGCCTGGCGCGCAGAGCGCCTACGACGCGGCCAGCAAGGGCTTCGAGTTCGGCAAGTTCGCCTTTCTCGACGTGCTCGACGCGCAGCGCACCTTGCTGCAAGCCAAAAACCAATACCTGCACGCGCTGACGGAAGCGCAGCACGCCGCCGCCGACATCGAGCGCCTGCTGGGCACACCAGCTCCCCTGTAAGGAAGACCCGACATGAACATCACACTCAACAAGAAACAAACGCTCGCCATCGCGGCCATCGCGGCCGCCGGCATCGTGCTGGCCGTTCTCATCCTCGGCACGGGCAATTCCAGGACCCCGCCGCCCGCCGCCGCCAAGGTGGAAGCACATGCTGAAAAGAAAGACGAACATGGTCACGAGGAAGTGGAAGGCCGGCTGGAACTGACGGCGGCGCAAAGCAAGACCGCTGGCGTCGTCATCGCCACGGCCGCGCCCGGCCGCATCAAGACGACGGTGGCCCTGCCCGGCGAGATCCGTTTCAATGAAGACCGCACGGCCCACGTCGTGCCGCGTCTGGCCGGCGTGGTGGAAGCCGTGCACGCCGACCTGGGCCAGCTGGTCAAGAAGGGACAAGTGCTGGCCGTCATCGCCAGCACGGAATTGTCGGAACAGCGCAGCGCCCTGCTGTCGGCGCAGCGGCGGCTGTCACTGGCCCGCTCCACGTATGAGCGCGAGGAAAAACTGTGGCGCGAGAAAATTTCGGCCGAGCAGGATTATCTGCAGGCGCAGCAAGCGTGGCGCGAGGCGGAAATCGCCGTGCAGAACGCGCAGCAAAAGCTCAGCGCGCTGGGCGCCAACGCCACCAGCAAGGGCCCGCTGAACCGCTACGACATCCGCGCGCCGTTCGACGGCATGGTGCTGGAAAAACACATCACCCTGGGCGAAGCCGTCAAGGAAGACGCGAACATCTTCGTCATTTCCGACCTGTCGACCGTGTGGGCGGAAATCGCCGTGCCGACGAAAGACCTGGCCACCGTGCGCATGGGAGGCAAGGCGGAAGTGAAAGCGTCCGCGTTCGACGCCAGCGCGCAAGGCACGATCACCTACGTGGGCGCGCTGCTGGGCGAACAGACGCGCACGGCCAAGGCGCGCATCAGCTTGCAGAATCCCGACATGGCCTGGCGCCCGGGCCTGTTCGTCACGGTGGAAGTGGTGTCCGGCGAAGCGGACGCGCCCGTCACGGTACACAGCACGGCCATCCAGACGGTGGAAGACAAGCCCGTCGTCTTCGTGCAGGTGAAAGATGGCTACCAGGCCACGCCCGTGGTGCCGGGCCGCAGCGATGGCAGCTTGACGCATATCAAGCAGGGCCTGGCCGCCGGCACGCCGTACGCGGCGCAAGGCAGTTTTGTCCTGAAGTCCGAGCTGGGCAAGGACTCCGCCGGCCACGAACATTGATCACGTCAAAGCTAAGGAAACCATCATGTTTGAACGCTTGATCCGCTTCGCCATCGACCAGCGCTGGCTGGTGATGCTGGCCGTGGCCTTTATCGCCGGCCTGGGCATCTACAATTACCAGAAGCTGCCCATCGACGCCGTGCCCGACATCACCAATGTGCAGGTGCAAATCAATACCCAGTCCGCCGGCTATTCGCCGCTGGAAACCGAGCAAAGGGTCACCTTCCCCATCGAGACGGCCATGGCCGGCTTGCCGAACCTGGAACAGACGCGCTCGCTGTCGCGCTACGGCCTGTCGCAAGTGACGGTGATCTTCAAGGATGGCACGGACATCTATTTTGCGCGCCAGATGATCAACGAGCGCTTGCAGGAAGCGAAGGAAAGCTTGCCGGCCGGCATCACGCCCAAGATGGGGCCCGTTTCCACGGGCCTCGGCGAGATCTACCTGTGGACGGTGGAAACGCAGGACGGCGCGAAAAAGCCGGACGGCACGCCGTACACGCCGACGGACTTGCGCGAGATCCAGGACTGGATCATCAAGCCGCAGTTGCGCAACGTCACGGGCGTGACGGAGATCAATGCCATCGGCGGCTATGCCAAGCAATACCAGGTGGCGCCGTATCCGGAAAAACTGGCCGCCTACGGTATCAGCCTGCAAGACGTGGTGACGGCGCTCGAGCGCAACAACAGCAACGTGGGCGCCGGCTACATCGAAAAACAGGGCGAGCAGCTGCTGATCCGCGCGCCGGGCCAGGTGGCCTCGAAAAGCGACATCGGCAACATCGTCGTCGCCAACGTGCAAGGTGTGGCGATTCGCATCCGCGACGTGGCCGACGTGGTGCTGGGGCGCGAGCTGCGTACGGGCGCGGCGACGGAAAACGGCCGCGAAGTAGTACTCGGCACGGTGTTCATGCTGATCGGCCAGAACAGCCGCGCCGTGTCGCAAGCCGTCGATAAAAAAATGGTGGAGATCAACCGCAGCCTGCCGAAAGGCGTGCACGCCGTCACCGTGTATGACCGCACGGTGCTGGTCGACAAGGCCATCAATACGGTGAAGAAAAACCTGCTCGAAGGGGCGGTGCTGGTGATCGCGATTTTGTTCCTCTTCCTCGGCAATATCCGTGCGGCCGTCATCACGGCCATGGTGATACCGCTGGCCATGCTGTTCACGTTTACGGGCATGGTGCAATACCATGTGAGCGCCAACCTGATGAGTTTGGGCGCGCTGGACTTCGGCATCATCATCGATGGCGCCGTGGTGATCGTGGAAAACTGCGTGCGCCGCCTTGCCCATGCGCAGCAAAAACTGGGACGCCCGTTGACCTTGCAAGAACGTTTTCACGAAGTGTTTGCGGCATCGCAAGAAGCGCGCCGTCCTTTGCTGTATGGCCAGCTGATCATCATGGTCGTGTACCTGCCCATCTTCGCGCTGACGGGCGTGGAAGGCCGCATGTTTACGCCGATGGCCCTGACGGTCGTCATCGCCCTGCTCGGTGCCATGCTGCTGTCGATCACCTTCATCCCCGCCGCCGTGGCACTGTTCATCGGCGACAAGGTGGCGGAGAAGGAAAACGCCATCATGCGCGCCGCCAAGCGCTGGTATGCGCCGCTGCTGGACAAGGTGATGCGCAACACGCCCGTCGTGTTGACGGGCGCGGCCGTGGCCGTAGTGCTGTCGGGCTTGCTGGCCACGCGCATGGGCAGCGAATTCGTGCCCAGCCTGAACGAGGGCGACATCGCCATCCAGGCCCTGCGCATCCCCGGCACCAGCCTCACGCAATCGCTGGCCATGCAACAGCAGCTGGAAAACAAGCTGATGGCAAACCACAAGGAAATCGCCCGCGTGTTCGCCCGCACGGGAACCGCCGAGATCGCGTCGGACCCGATGCCGCCGAATATTTCCGACGGCTACATCATGCTGAAACCCCGCAAGGAATGGCCGGAACCGAAAAAGTCGCGCGAGCAATTGCTGGCGGAAATCGAAGCGACGGCCACCAGCTTGCCGGGCAATAACTACGAGTTTTCGCAACCGATCCAGCTGCGCTTCAACGAACTGATTTCCGGCGTGCGCAGCGATGTGGCCGTGAAATTGTTCGGCGACGACATGCTTGTCCTCGACGGCACGGCGGCGAAGATCGCCGGCGTGCTGGGCAAGATTCCGGGCGCCACGGAAGTGAAGGTCGAGCAGACCACGGGCCTGCCCATGCTGACGGTGCAGATCGACCGCGAGCAGACGGCGCGCTACGGCCTCAACATTGCCGACGTGCAGGCGGCGATCGCCACGGCCATCGGCGGGCAAGAGGCCGGCACCCTGTTCCAGGGCGACCGCCGCTTCGACATCGTCGTGCGCCTGCCCGACAGCCTGCGCAGCGACCTGGAGCAACTCAAACGCCTGCCCATCGCCCTGCCCCTGGGCGCGGCGGCGGAAGGCCGCGCGCGCTTCATCCCGCTCGGCGAGGTGGCCAGCCTGCACGTGGCGCCGGGGCCGAACCAGATCAGCCGCGAAGACGGCAAGCGCCGCATCGTCATCAGCGCCAATGTGCGCGGCCGCGACATCGGCTCGTTCGTGGCCGACGCCACGCGGCAGTTGCAGGCGCAGGTGGCCATTCCGGCCGGCTACTGGACCAGCTGGGGCGGCCAGTTCGAGCAACTGCAGTCGGCCACGAAACGCCTGGAGCTGGTGGTGCCGGTGGCGCTGGCCCTCGTGTTTGTATTGCTATTCGCCATGTTCGGCAACGTGAAGGATGGCTTGCTCGTGTTCAGCGGCATCCCGTTTGCCTTGACGGGCGGCATCGTCGCCCTGTGGCTGCGCGACATTCCCATGTCGATCTCGGCGGCGGTCGGCTTCATCGCCCTGTCCGGCGTGGCCGTGCTGAACGGCCTGGTGATGATCGCCTATATCCGCCAGCTGCGCGAACAGGGCATGCCCTTGCGGGAGGCGATACGTACAGGGGCGCTCACGCGCCTGCGGCCCGTCTTGATGACGGCGCTGGTGGCGTCCTTGGGTTTCGTGCCGATGGCGATCGCCACGGGCACGGGCGCCGAAGTGCAGCGCCCGCTGGCCACCGTGGTGATCGGCGGCATCCTGTCGTCGACGGCCCTGACCCTGCTGGTGCTGCCGCTGCTGTACCGGCTGGCGTACCGCAAGGAAGAAGAGGTGGAAATGCACACCGCGCCCGCAGGCGCGGCGGTGTAGTCATGAAGCCAGGCGTAGCAAAATCGTAGCGAGCGGCTCCGATTTGTGGCTGAGAAGCGCAGCTGTACTCACGTACAGCGAGCATCGGAGGCCGCAAAGCGTGCCGCGCAGTAGATTTTGCTAGCCTGGACGGCGGTAGCCGCCTTCGATCCAGTTCGCGGCCGACGTGGCGTTGAACTTGAAGGCGGCCGAGGTGCGCACCTTGGCGATCTGTTCGCCGTCGGCGTCGTAGGCGCTCAGTTCCGCGTACGGGTGGTCTTCGTCGGGCACGATGTCGAACATCACCTTGATTTGCCCCTCATCGGTGGCGACGAACAGGTTCTTGTGCAATTGCGCATGCAGCTGCTGCTCGTGGCGGCGCAGCACTTCCGAGGCCGTCTTGACCAGCGTATTGAAGGCGTTGACGTCGAGCGGCTTCGGGTTTTTCTTGTCGCGGCCCATGGTCCACGGGCCCACCAGGGCCGGCTCCGGTTCGCCATCCTTGATCATGGCCACGGCCCAGCCTTCATCTTCCTCGTTCTTGATCACCCGCGCCGTCCAGCCATTGCCTACCCACAGGCGCGGCTCCTGGATCGGGGCGTCATTGTCCTGCTCGGCTGCTTCGTCGGAAAAGTCGGGGAAATCGGTACTCATGGCGGTGCTCGTGATGGAAGGTCGGGGCTAGCATGATAGACGAAATCAGCCGCCCGTGCCGCCTTGCCGGTGGCATGGCGGCACGTCCAGCACTGCCGTCCGGCACCTGCGCCCCGGCAGCCGTCAGCACATGGACATGGCAGGCCGGTTGGGCCAGGTCAGCGGTGGACCGGGCGGTAACCAGCGCGGGTCGATGGCCGGCAGCGGCGCATGGTAATTGAACGGGGTGATGATGATCGGCGGTATCGCCGATGGCGCACCGACGGGCTCGGCGCAGGACTGCGTGGCGCTACGCTGGCGCGTGATGCGATGGTCAGGGGGGGATAGCGATTGATCCCCGGTATCTGCAAACAAAAGCATGTTGCCCTCCTTGCGAGACTGAGGTATTCAGTATAGGACGGCTTGCGCACATTACAAGAAAAGAAATCTTGTTCCAGATCAGCGTTTTTCTGGCCCCCAGCGCCTTCCATACCGTGAAAATGACGGTCTGTCGCACGCCGCTGGCGGCGAGCCGGGCGCGCCCCTAGAGTGTGAGCATGCAACACCCGATTCCCCACACACCGAGGCTTACCATGAAAAAATTGCTCACCTTCGTCCTCATCGTCATGCTCGCCTGCCTGTTCCTCGACAAGATCAGCGGCAGCGACATGCACATGCAATTCAACGGCGACGATGTCGACGGTCCGCTGGAATGGCTGTTCGGCCTGGTGTTTGCCGGCGGCGGCTTGCTGATCGCCGCCATTGCGCTGGTGTGCGCCGCCGTCATCACGGGAGTCGTGCTGGCCGGCGTGGGCGTGGTGCTGATCGCCGTGGTGGCCTTCTGCGTGGTGCTGGCGCTGGCCTTGAGCACGCCCGTGCTGCTGCCGCTGCTGATTCCCGTCGCCATCGTCTGGCTGATCGTCAGCCGCAACCGCAAGCAGGCGCAAGCGCGTCAGCACAACCTGTAATCACTGCGCCATGAACTTGCTGAGCACGCCGTCGCCGCCGCCACCATTCTGTTCGATGCGGTTGCGTCCGCCCCGCTTGGCCCGGTACAGCGCCTCATCGGCGCGCGCCAGCACGGCGTCGCAATCGGCATCGGTGCCGGCCATGGCGGCCATGCCGATGCTCACCGTGACGGTGATCACAATGCCGCCATCGGTGGTCAGTGCGCTTTCCGCCACGCGCCGGCGCAGCCGTTCGGCAAACACGGCCGCCGCGGCCAGGTCCGTGCCCGGCAACAGGATGGCGAATTCCTCGCCGCCCACGCGGCCCGGCACGTCGACCTTGCGCAGCGCCTGGCACATCAGCGCGCCCAGGTGGCGCAGCACGGCATCGCCCACGGCGTGGCCATACTCGTCATTGACGCGCTTGAAGTGATCGATGTCGAGCATCAATACGCTGGCGCAACTGGCCAGTTCGCGCTGCAAGCGGGCATGCTCGTTTTCCAGCGACACCATGAAGTGACGCCGGTTCGGCAAGCCGGTGAGGAAATCCGTGGTGGCCAGCTGCAGCAGTTCCGCATTCATGCGCTTGCGCTCGGTGATATCGAGCGAGGACACCATGACGAAATCCAGGCTGTCCGCATGGCCGGGCATCACCAGCAGGCTCAGCTCATTTTGCCGCGCCGCGCCATCGAGACGCACGAAGCTGCTTTCGCACTCGTACAGGTGGGCGCCGCCAGCGAGCGCCAGCAGCGCATCGCCGAAGCGGGGCAAGGCGCTGTCGTCGAAATTCTGTGCCAGGCTCAGCGCGCCGCGGCGCTGGTCGTCCTCGTTGGCGCGCACCTGCGCCAGCGCGGCGCCGTTCGCATCGATGATGCGCACCAGCCCCGCCAGCCGCTGCAGCGCGTCCGGATTGGCCTGAAAGTGGGCGCCCAGGTCGCGCACGCCCGCTTGCTCGAGAGCGTCGAGCGCGGCGCGCACGGCCGACCAGTCCTGTTCCCACAGGGCCACGGGCGCATGGTCGTACAGGCTGCGGAAACGCGCTTCGCCGGCGCGCAGGGCCAGCGCCACCTGCGCCTGCTCGATGGCCATGCCGGCCAGGTGCGCCGCCTCGCTCAGCCGTGCCAGATGCGCCGCGCTGGGCAGCGCAGGCTGGCGGTGATACGCCATCAGCACGCCCAGCAGCTTGCCCGAGCCGCCACGCACGGGCTCGGCCCAGCACGATTGCAGCTGGGCCTGGCACGCCAGTTCCATCGTTTCCCGCGCATCCGCATGCAGGTCGGGGACGACCACGCGCTGGCCGTCGCGCACGGCTTGCGCGGCGATGCCATGCACGCCCTGCAGGGTATCGAGGTCATGGCCATGGCTGGACAGGTTGAAAAACGCGGGCAAGCTCGGCGCCGCGCCCAGCACCAGACGGTGGCGGCTTTCATCGAGCAGCAAGATGCTGCACAGCATGGCGGGATGGTCGGCTTGCACGCTCAGCACCACGCTTTCCAGCACACGCTCCAGCGGCGCGCCCGTGGCCAGCATTTCCAGCACTTGCCGCCGCGTGTGCTCGCGCCGCTCCATCTGGCTGCGCTCGCTGATATCGCGGAAGGTCCACAAGCGCGCCTGCTCATTGCCCAGCTGCATGCTGCGCACATATTGCTCGACCACCCGTCCATCGCGCAGGTGCAGCACGTCGCGCCGCTCGCGGTGGCCATGCGGCGCGTGGAGGCGTGCCCCGAGGAACGGCGCCGCCTGCTCCAGCTGGCTTTCCACATGGCGCACCAGCGCCGCGCCATCGGCTTGCCAGTCGAGCGCGTCGGGCACTTGCCACAGGTCGCGGAAACGCCGGTTCGACGTGAAGATGCGGCCATCGATATTGTCGACCAGAATGCCGTCGATGGTCGAATCGAGGATGCTGCGCAGCATGGCCTGGCTGCGCTGCGCCGCTTCGGCCATCGCCAGCACGCTCGCCTGCCCCTGCTCCAGCTGAGCGGTCAGCTCGCTCGAGCGCGCCAGCGACGCCTGGGCGCGGGCGCGGCCCACCGCCAGCAGCCAGGCCGCCAGCGCCAGCACGATGCTGGCCAGCAAACCGGTCCAGACCACCAGGCGGGGCCGCGCCAGCAGTTCGCCGTCAAAACCGGGCATGGCGCGCACGCGCAAGGTCCAGGCATGGCCGGCGATGGTGATGGCTTGCCGCGACAGCAGGCTGCCCGAGGCGGCAGACGACAAGGCGCCTGGCAAGCTGTCATACATCAGGGCCGGTTCGGCCAGCTGCGCGCCATCATAGATTTCCAGGTCCAGCTGGCGCGCGCCCTCGCCGCCCACGCCCGCCATCAGGTCGCCCATGCGAAATGGCGCAAATACCCAGGCGCGCAAGGCGGCGCGCCGCTGCTCCACGCTGGCATGCGGCACACCACTTTCATACACGGGCAGCACGATCAGGAAGCCATACGCCTGGGCGCTGTCGCCATCCTGCACCAGGCGGATCTTGCCCGTCATGGCGGCTTCGCCCGTGTCGCGCGCCTGTTCGAGCGCGGCGCGGCGCACGGGTTCGGACGCGATGTCGTAACCGAAGGCCAGCAGGTTGCTATCGTTTAAAGGTTCCAGATAGGTGATGGGCGCATGCCAGGCGCGCTGACCGGAAGGACGCACGGCATAGCCGGGATAGCCTTCCGCGCGCACGCCGGCCTCGTGCCGCGCCAGGGCGGCGCCGGACAACAGCGGCAGGTAGCCGATGCCGTGAATGCCGGGAAAGTGGCGGTCCACCTGCTGCACCGCCAGATAGGTATGGAATTCGCGGCGCGTGACTTCCTGCGAACTGGCATACAGTCCCTGCACCCCGTGCAGCACCTGGATATAGGTCTGCATGCGGCCGACGATGTTGCCCACCAGTTCGCGCACGCGGAAATCGAAATCGGCCTGCACCTGCTGTTCGATGGCGTCGTGGGCATTGCGCCAGGCGCCATACGTCAATCCCAGGCACAGCGCCAGCACCAGCGCGGCCAATGCGCGCCCTCCCATCCAGTGCGACACTGGCCGGGCAAACCATGACGAAGACGCGCGTGTAGGCATGACAGACTGACAGGCAGAACGGACATCAAACCGCTACACGGCCAGCAACATGGCTGGCGGCGGGCTGCACGACTACCTTCGGTAGTCGATGAGAATGATAGTACGTTACAGCGGGCGCCCTTGCAATGCCGAATATTGTATTGAAAAAATCACATATTTCGTCAATGCAATGATACGTACTCCCGGAAAATTCGATGCCATGAAAACTATCCGCGGCGGCTGGTATGATCGCCCGCCATCCACCACGCAGGAGGCGCATTTGCAGCAGGATAGCTGGCAGGGAACGCTCTGGCTGGCGCCGGACTTCGCCATCTTGCATGGCGCGGCAGGCGCCACGGATAGCCACGCCCATTACGCGCACCAGCTGATGCTGAGCACCGGGGCGCCCTTCACGGCCGAGCTCGACGGCATCGTCCACACGGCGCGGCATTTGCTGGTCGATAGCCTGCGCCCGCACGCCATCCTGAGCGCGCCTGCGCCCCTGCTGACCATCTATGCGGAACCGCAGCGGCTGAGCGGGGCGGCCCTGCTGGCGGCGGCCGCCAGCGCAGGCGCACCCAGCCTGGACAGCCTGTCCGCCGCACTGCAGGCGCAGCCGCGCCAGCAGCTGCCCGATCCCCGCTTGCGGCGGGCGCTGGACAAGGTCGACGCGCTGCTGTCAGGCAAGGTCAGCGCGACCGCCGTGGCCGAGGCCGCGCATGTGTCGTTGAGCCAGCTGGAACGCCTGTTCAGCGCCCAACTGGGTCTGCCCGTGCGGCGCCTGGTGCTGTGGCGCCGCTTGCGCCTGGCCATCCGTTTCATTGTGCTCGACAGTACCCTGACGCAGGCGGCCCACAGCGCCGGCTTTGCCGATGCCGCGCATTTTTCGCGCACCATGCGCAGCCTGTTCGGCGTGCGCGCCGACCGCAGCTTGCGCCGGCTCGACGTCAAGCTGCTCGATTGATGGCTTTACGCAAGTCCGCCGGCAATGCGGGCGCGCGCACGCCCTCTTCCGCGCGTAACGGTTCGATCAGTTGCGGCAGGTAAGCCACCGGGTAGTCGGGTCGGCTGCCGATGCCCAGGTCCTCGCCCCGCATGCGGTAGCCCGGCGCGTCGAAGGCGGTGCCCAGCAAGCGATCCCAGCAGGTAAAAAACAGGCCGAAATTCACGTCGCCGGCCGTGCCGTATTTCATGTGGTGAAAACGGTGCAATGGCGCCCAGGCAAACACGTGACGCAGCGGCCCCATGCGCATGTCGACATTCGCGTGCTGCAGCAACAGCTGGATCGCCACGGCAAACGCCAGCACGGCCATGATTGGCTCCGGGATACCCAGCAGCAGCAAGGGCAGCATGCCGCCTGCCGCTTCCAGCAGCAGGTGCAAAGGGTGTTTCATCCAGCCATTCAAACCATACAGGCGCTGCACGCTGTGGTGCACGGCATGCAGTTTCCATAGCAAGTAAGAACGGTGGCTCAGGTAATGCACGAGCGTGATGCCGCAATCGGCGATGACGATCGCCAGCGCCAGCTGCACCCAGAACGGCAGCTGGACCGGCCAGAACGGCCCCAGCGCCAGGTATCCGGCCAGCAAGGGGAAGGCGGCCAGGCCCAGCAGGTGCAGCGCCTCGTTGACGAGCGCATGCACAATGTCGCGCCAGCCGTCGCCGTGCCCGTCGTTCCACGCGCCGTCATACGGCAGATAGCGTTCGGCAAAGAAGGAAGTGAGCAGGGCCAGCAGCAGCAAGGGCGGCAAGACCCAGAGAGAAGCGTGGCACGCGGCGATCAGGTAACTGGCGGCGCCGATGAAGCCGGCCCAGAACACGGGGCCGTACAGCGCGGCAAAGAGGGATTTCATGGCAAGACGCTCCTGTGGCAAAAACCACAGCATGGCCTTGTCCCTCTCCCCGCCGCTTGAAGAAACGGCGCAAACTGCTTATTTCAGGGCCTTGCGCGCGGCGTATTGCTGGTAGCCGTTGGCGCGCAGGGCGCAGGCCGGGCACGTGCCGCAGCCATAGCCCCAGTCGTGCAGCTCGCCCCGCTCGCCCAGATAGCAGGTGTGCGTACCGCTGCGGATCAGATCGACCAGCGGCTGGCCGCCCAGGTCTTCCGCCAGGTCCCAGCTTTGCGCCTTGTCCAGCCACATCAGCGGCGTTTCCAGTTTCAATCGCGTATTCATGCCCAGGTTCAGGGCCACTTGCAGGGCCTTCATCGTGTCATCGCGGCAATCCGGGTAGCCGGAGAAATCCGTCTCGCACATGCCGCCGACGAGCACCGTCAAGCCGCGGCGGTAGGCCACGGTGGCGGCCACCGTCATGAACAGCAAGTTACGTCCAGGCACGAAGGTGTTCGGCAAGCCGTTTTCCTGCATCACGATCTCGACGTTCTGCGTCATGGCCGTGTCGGAAATGGCGGAAATCAGGGACAGGTCGATCATGTGATCCTGGCCCAGGCGGCTGTCCCACTCGGGCGACTGCTGGCGCATCTGTTCCAGCACGCCGGGACGCACGGTCAGTTCGATCGCATGGCGCTGGCCATAGTCGAAGCCGATGGTTTCCACGCGGCTATAGTGTTTCAAGGCCCAGGCCAGGCAGGTGGTGGAATCTTGTCCACCGCTAAAGAGCACCAGTGCGGAGTCCGTTGCTAGCATAATTTCTTTCTTTGAGTTTTATTCTGTCCAATAGTGCGCGGGGAAACGAGATTCCCCATGCAAAAAATACTTATTCGTCCGCCATCAGTTTACCTATTCCGGTAACATGCAGTCAGCATTTACTCATCTGGAGCACCATGTTTTCTGCACGACCCATACGGCATACGGTTGCCGGCAAGGCGATACGACCACGAATTTTGGCACAAGTAGTGACAAAAGTAATGGGTCAACTGACACTGGCGGCCGCCGGCGGTGCCATCTGGCTGTTTCCCATCGCCCATGCCGGCGCCCAGGAGGTCACGCAAGATGCCGCTCCAGAAAGCGCCAGCGCCACGGAAGCGGCGCCCATCCCGCTGCAGTACGAGGTCAAGGTCAACGCGCCCGGCGACCTCGATGAGTTGCTCGAAAAGAACCTGGACCTGGAACGCTTCCGCGGCAACCCGCGCATGGACCGCGAGCAATTGCAGCGCCTCGTGCGCGATACGCCCGAGCAAGCCAGGAACCTCGTCGCCACGGCCGGCTATTACACGCCCGTCGTCACGGTGCGCGTCGACACGACGGGCGCCAAACCCGTCGTCATCGTCGACCTCGACCCGGGCCAGCCGGTCACCATCGACAAGGTCGAGCTGGAATTGCGCGGCTTCGACCCCACGCCGCCGCTGGCCGCCAGCGAACCCTACGATACGGACGCCCTGAAGCGCAGCTGGTCGCTGAAGACGGGCAGCGTGTTTCGCCAGTCCGACTGGGAAGCGGCCAAGCGCGCCCTGCTGCGCGAAGTGGTGCAGACGCGCTACCCGCGCGCCCAACTGGTCGATACGCAAGCCGTGGTCGACCCGGAAACGCACAAGGTGTCCTTGCTGGTAGTGCTCGACAGCGGCCCCGAGCTGCGCTTCGGCGAACTACGCATCGAAGGCTTGAAGCGCTACGATGCCAGCATCATCCGCAACCTCGACAAGATACGCCCGGGCGAGTACTACAGCGAATCGGCGCTGCAATCGTTCCAGGCGCGCCTGCAGGACACGGGCTACTTTGCCAGCGTGGAAGTGAGCGCCGACATGAGCAGCATACTCAGCGAACAGATCGAAGCGGGCCAGGAAAGCCAGCAAGCCGAGGCCGCTCCTGACGCCAAGCCCGCCAACCGCGGCCCCGCGCCGCTGCTGCCGCTGGTGGTGCGCGTAACGGAAAACAAGCAGCAGAACGTCAGCGCCGGTCTCGGTTTCAGTACGAATACGGGTAACCGCGCCCAGCTCA
Organism: Janthinobacterium rivuli; assembly: GCF_009208735.1. Classification (GTDB taxonomy): domain Bacteria; phylum Pseudomonadota; class Gammaproteobacteria; order Burkholderiales; family Burkholderiaceae_D; genus Janthinobacterium. The sequence continues at coordinate 101,317 of NZ_WFLJ01000009.1, forward strand.
ACTATGACAACCTGAACGTATGGGGCACGCGCTTCAAGAGCGCGATCACCATGGAAACGAAGAAACAGGCGGCGCACGCCAATTTTTACTTTCCAACGACCGAACGCGGCTACAACGACAGCGCGGGCGCCTCGTTCGAGCGCAGCGACATTTCCAACGAAATCACGGCCGTCACCACCATCTCGGCCAAGCGCAACTGGGGCGGCACCAACCTCGAACGCAGCCTGACGTTCGAGTTCCTCAGCGAAGACAAGACGGTCGTCGGCCTGGAACAGACGCGCAGCAAGAGCTTGCCGCTGACCTATGCCATCACCAAGCGCAGCCTCGACAGCCTGCTGTTTCCCACCAAGGGCTATGTCATCAACGCCCAGGTGGGCGGCGCCCTGCTGCCCGTGCTGACGGACGAGCGCTTCGTGCGCGTGGCCGGCAAGGCCGTGTATTATCGTCCGCTCGGTGAAAAAGGCGAACTGATCGTGCGCGGCGAAATGGGCGCGCTGGGCTCGAAAGAAAAACGCGGCGTACCGGCCGTCTACCTGTTCCGCGCGGGTGGCGACCAGTCCGTGCGCGGCTATGGCTACCAGGAACTGGGCGTCAAGGAAGGCGACGCCACCGTCGGCGGGCGCTACATGCTCACCGGCAGCGCCGAATACCAGTACTGGTTCAAGCCGAAGTGGGCCATTGCCGCCTTCTATGACGCCGGCAACGCGGCCGACACCGTCAAAGCGGCCATGACGCCGAAATCGGGCTACGGCCTGGGCGGGCGCTACAAGAGCCCCGTCGGCCCCATCAATGTCGACGTGGCGTATGGCCACGCCGTCCAAGCTTACCGTTTGCACTTCTCTCTGGGATTCACTTTCTGATGTCCGATCTTACTACCGAGTCCCCCAACGGCGCCGCGCCGCCACCGCCGGCGAAAAAGGCGCGCCGCTGGCCCCGCAATGTGCTGATCGCCGTCGCCAGCCTGGCCGTGCTGCTGGGCGGCGCCTTCTGGTTCCTGGGCCGCGAATCGACCCTGCAAATGCTGGTGCAAAAAGTGGCCAGCGCCAGCGGCGGCGAGATCGCCGTGTCGGGCGTGTCCGGCTCGCTGTACAACCGCATGCACCTGGGCCACGTCAGCTACCGCAGCAAGACGCAGTACATCACGGCCGACAACATCGACATCAACTGGTCGCCGTTCCAGTTCTTCTCGGAAGGCATCGCCATCAGCGAACTGCACGTGGCCAGCCTGTCCGTGGAAAGCACGGCGCCGTCCGAGGAACCGTCGACCATGCCGGCCAGCCTCGCTTCGCCGTTCAAGATCGGCATTGCCGACGCGCGCCTGGACAAGGTCACCCTGGTGAGCGCGGGCGGCAACATGGTGTTTGAAAAGATCCGTTTCACCTTGTCGGGCGACAAGTCGCAATGGCAGCTGGAAGACGCCTCGGCGCAGACGCCGTTCGGCCAGGCCACGGCCAGCGCAACGATCGCCGCCACGCAGCCGTTCAAGCTGAGCGGCAAAGCCGGCTTGACGCAGCTCAACCCTGCCGCCGGCGAAAAACCGGCCGCCTTGGCTCTGCAGCTGGGCGGCGACTTGAACGTGCTGAACGTGACGGCCAAGGGCAATGCGGGCGCGGCCACGGCCGACGCCCAGCTGGCGCTGGCGCCATTCGACCCCGTCATCATCCTGCGCTCGGCCAGCATCCGTGGCCGCAACATCAATCCGGGCAAATTCGACGCGACCCTGCCGCAGGCGGACCTGAGCCTGGAACTCGACGCGGCCATCGACACCCGGCCCAACGCGCAAACCGTGTCGGGCAAGCTGGCCATCGTCAACCACGCCACGCCGGGCCCCATCGACCAGCAAAAGCTGCCGCTGCGCCAGTTCGAGGCGAGATTGGGCGGCACCCTGACGGCCACGACCCTGGAGTCGGCCATCATCGACTTCGGCAACGCGGGCAAATTCACGGGCAGTGGCAAGCTCAACCGCGACGCGGCAGACGCGCCCATCGGCAATGCGCAGCTGACCTTGCACACAGACAAGATCGACTTGCAGCACATCTACAGCAGCATCAACAGCACCAAGATCGTCGGCGATATCGTGCTCGACAGCGATGGCAAGACGCAAACCCTGCGCGCCAAACTGGGCGAAGCCAAGCTGCGCCTGGACGTGGAAGCGACGCTTGCCGATTCCCTCGTGCAATTGCGCAAGGCGACCTTGCAAGCAGGCAAAAGCAGCGTCAACGCGACGGGCCAGATCAGCCTGAAGGATGAACAACCGTTCAAGGCCGTGGCCAGCACCAGCCGTCTCAATCCCGCCGACTTCGGCGCCTTCCCCGTGGCCGACCTGAACCTCGACGTGCGCGCCAACGGTCATGTGGCGCCGACATGGCTGGCGAATGCGGACTTCACCGTGCGCCCCAGCAAGCTGCTCGACCAGCCCCTGTCGGGCAAGGGCAAGCTGACGGCCGATGCGGCCCATTTCAGCGGCATCGACGTGCAATTGGCGCTGGGCAAAAACAACGTGACCGCCAAGGGCAACTTTGGCGGCGCCGGCGAAAAACTCAACTGGAACGTCGATGCGCGCCAGCTGTCCGCGCTGCAGGGCGACTTGCTGGGCAGCGTGCTGGCCAGCGGCGTGGTGCAAGGCACCCTGCAGCAGCCGCGCACGACGTTTGTTGCCGATGCGAAAGGGCTGGGCCTCACCAGCGGCAAGCGCCCCGCGCCGGACAGCGCCATCCACGCCAGCGGCGATGTGGGCTTGACGGGACCGAAGCAGGCAGCGGAACTGAAAATGACGGGTTCCTTGCAAAAGATCAACCCGGCCGCCTTTGGCGCATCACTACCTAACGGCAACGTCAACGCGGATTTCAACGGCAGCGGACGATTGACGAGCGACTGGCAGGTGGCCCTCAACCTGGCCTTGCGCGAATCGACCCTGCAAAACGCGCCGCTGGCCGGCTACGCCAAACTGTCGGCCAACGCGAAGCGCGTTGACAGCGTCGATGCGGAACTGCGCCTGGGACCGAACAGCCTGCTGGCCAAGGGCGCGCTGGGCGGCGCCACCGACAAGCTGACGTGGAAACTCGATGCGCCGCAACTGTCGACCCTGGGTCCCCGCTTTGCCGGCGTGCTGCAGGCGGCCGGCTCCGTCAGCGGCAAGATGGACGCGCCCGCCGCGCAACTGACGCTCGATGGCAAAGATTTGACCTTCTTTGGCGACCAGCAATTGAAATCCATCAAAGGCAGCGCCAGCGTGGGCGCCGGCCAAGGCGCGCTCGACCCCATGGTCAGCAGCCTGGACATCACGGGCTACAGCACGCCCACCTTCAAACTGGGCAGCGCCCGCCTGAGTACCTCTGGCACGCGCGGCAGCCATACGGTGAACCTGGCGGCGCGCAATGACGATTTCGACGCCAGCGTGCACATCCGCGGCAGCCAGAGCGGCGCCAGCTGGACGGGCAGCATCGACAGCCTGCAAAACAAGGGACGCTATGCGCTGGTGCTGCAAGCGCCCGTGGCCGTGAAAGTGGCGGGCCCGGCCGGCAATGGCGTGGCGGGCCTGGGCCAGCCGGAACAGATCAGCGTGGGCAACACCGTCATCAAATTGCCAGCTGGCAGCATCACCATGCAAAGCCTCGTCAAGAACGGTCCCCGCTGGACCAGTTCCGGCCAGGCGGCCGGCGTGGCGCTGACGTACCTGGCGCAAGTGATTCCCTCGCTGCAAGCCAATGCGCGCAGCGACCTCACGCTGGGCGCGCAATGGGCGCTCGACATGCAGGTGCCGACGGCCAAGCAGAAAGATCCCTCTTTGGCCGGCATGCTGCACGTCTACCGCGAAAAAGGCGACGTGACGGTGGGCGTGGAACAACCGCTGGCGCTGGGACTGCGCACCTTCGATGCGCGCATCGACGTGGCCAACCAGCAACTGCGCCTGGCCGTGAAACTCGATGGCGCGCGCGCGGGCCAGAGCGACATCAATGCCACCGTGCAAATGTTGGGCGGGCGCATCAGCAACGACAGCGCGCTCTCGCTGACGGGCACCACCAATATCGATACACTGGCGTGGCTGGCGCCGCTGACGGGCCAGCCGGGCCTGGAGCTGGGCGGCGCCCTGAAAGTGGCCTTGTCCGGCAGCGGCACCATCGGCGCGCCGCAATTGAATGGCGACATCAACGGCAGCAAGCTGCTGGTGAACTGGGCCGACCAGGGCTTGAAGTTGCGCAATGGCGTGCTGCAAGCCAAGCTGGCCGGCGATCAATTGCAATTGCAGCGCCTGAGCTTTGACGGCGGCGATGGCAAGGTGCAGGCAGATGGCTGGGTACGCTTTGCGAATGGCGAGGCGAGCCTGGAACTGAAACTGCTGGCCGACCGCCTGCAGGCGCTGTCGCGTCCCGACCGCACCTTGATCCTGTCGGGCAACAGCACCCTGGTGCGCAACGACAAGCGTTTCAGCTTCGAGGGCAAATTCAAGGCCAACCGCGCGCTGATCGAACTGGCGCCGCAGGATACCCCGACGCAAAGCAGCGACGTGGTGGTGCTGGGCAAGGAAGTCAAGGGCAGCAAGGAAGCGCCGTCGCTGCCCCTGAATATCGACCTGGAATTTGACCTGGGCAATAACTTCCACCTGCGCGGCATGGGCCTGGACGCGGACTTGGCGGGTAATGTGCGCGCCCGCGTCATCAACCGCGCCGCGCCGCGCGTGACGGGCAGCATCCGCGTCGTCAACGGCCTGTATGCGGCGTATGGGCAAAAGCTGGCCATCGAGCGGGGCCTGATCGCCTTCACGGGCGCTTACGACAACCCGTCGCTGAACATCCTGGCCGTGCGCAAGCGTCCCGAAGGCGAAGCCTTGTCGGAAACGAACGTCGAAGCGGGCGTGGAAGTGCGCGGCACGGCGCAGGCGCCGACGGCCAAGCTGGTCTCCACGCCGAGCGTGTCGGACAGCGACAAGCTGGCCTGGCTGATCCTGGGCCACGGCGCGGAAACGGCGGCCGGCGATGAAATGGCCCTCCTGACGACGGCCGCGGGCGCCCTCTTCGGCGGCTCGGGCGGCGGCTTGCAGGGCAAGCTGGCCAATTCGCTGGGCCTCGATGAAGTGGGACTGTCGCAGGCGCAGGGGCTGGAAAGCACGGTCGTCACCGTCGGCAAGCGCCTCTCCTCGCGCGCCTACCTGACGTTCGAGCAGGGCACGAGCACGGCGACGAGCCTGGTCAAGCTGCGCTACAAGCTGAACCGCCGCATCACCCTGCAATTCCAGACCGGCACGAACAATGCCCTGGACGTGTTGTACACGTGGGCGTTCGACTAATCAGACGTTGAAATGCAAGAAACAACAAAGGGCGCCTCGGCGCCCTTTTTCTTTGCCCTGTCGCGAAGGCGAGCTTACTCGGCCATGTCGAGCCCCCGCTCGATCATGCCTTCGACATACGCGCGCAGATATTGTTCCAGCGCGGGGCCGGACAGCACGTTGGCCGTCAGCGCGCCGTGCGGCGAGCCTTTCAGCACGCCGTCGTGGTACACGCGCGCAATCCAGGCCACGTCCGTGCCCTGGGTGTAATCGAGTTCATAGTCGAACGATTCTCCGCTGACTTTGCGTGTGTAGACTTCCTTGACAATTGCCATCTAAAACAGCCTTTCTTGACGAGATTAACTGGGATGCGGGTGCGGCACGGGATCGTCCTGCGGCACCGGATGCACGGGCCCCGGATGGTGCCCGGGCGCTTCTTGCGGCTCCGGCACCGGCATGGGTTCATCGACAGGCGCCGGATCGGGCGCGCGGTGGGCATGGATGACTGACATGGCGGACCTCCCCTGCGGACAAAAGAAGACCATACCACGAGATGCCCGCCGCTGCCCTTATTTGCCTGCCGGCCGGCGGCATGGCGTGACAAGGCATAGTGCTTGCATGGCATGTAAATGTCAACAAGCAACTTTTACCGTTTGACAAGCATCGCCGCCCGCCCCCATCTGGCTTACAATCGCTGTTTTACCCGTACCCGATTGCCTACATGGAAACCACCACCCTCGCCCTGCTGTTACTGGTCCCGCTGCTGGTCTGGCGCATCTATTCGCGCCTGAAGAAACTGGTGGCGCGCCAGAAGTCGCAGCTGTGGCGGCACTGGAGCGTGGCGGTCGCCTTGCCCGCGCTGCTGCTGTTTTTGGCGACGACGACGAAATTCGAGGTCCTGCCCCTGTCCAGCCTGGGCGCGGCGGCGCTGGCCGGTGGCTGGCTGGGCGTGCTGGGCTTGAAGCTGACGCGCTTCGAACAGGTCGGCAAGAATTTCTTCTTTACCCAGCACCGCTACCTGGGCCTGGCCATCACGATGCTGTTCATCGCCCGCTTGCTGTACCGCGGCATGGAAATCTACCTGAACACGCGCCTGGACGTGCCCGTCCCGCCGCCGCCGTTCGGCCAAAGCCCGCTGACGATGGCCGCCTACGGCCTCGTCATCGGCTACTACGCCGTGTATGCGTGGGGCCTGGTGCGCTGGCGCCAGCGCAACAAACCCTTGGAAGCCGCAGAGTAAGCCAAGTCAGTAGTACTGGCACAGGCCGGTACAGGTCGTCACCGTCAGCGCCTGGCGTATCGTCGCCAGCGCCGGCGCCAGGGCCGGATCGAGGTCCTTGTCCGCATCAGCCAGGCTGCCCAGCAAACGCTCGCGCAACGGCGGCGCCATCAGCGCGACATTCGGTGTCGCGTACTGCGCCGCCGCTTCCAGCATCCGCTTCTTTTGCGCCACGGTCCAGAACGGCACTTGCACGAACTGCACCACGCCGACATACAAGGTGGTCGAGCCCTTGCTGAAGGCGCGGGCGCGCATGCGCTCCGTGCTGCTCACTACCTGCAGCGGCTGGCTGCTGAATTCCTGCTCCATCAAGCCAATCAAGTGCGCATGGCAATGCATGCCAAAGGCAAAAAAAGTACTCATCTCATCGCCATAATTGGCCAGGTTCTGCGTTACCTGGTCATTGCGCGCCTGCTGCAATTCGGCGCCGGACAGCGGCAGCGGCCGCTCGCTGCCAAACGTGTAATACGCCTTGCCGATGTTGGTTGCCCGCTCGCACAGGGCCACGCTCGGGTTGATGTCCTGCAACGCCGCAACGGGCGCCCGGAACAGGCCCGGCGCGTCGGTAATCTGGGCAATCAACGCTGCCACTTCAGGGTCACCGAGGCGCGGCAAGCCGCTTTGCAGCGTGGCCTTGGCCATCAGCGCTTCCAGCTGGCCGCTGGCTTGCTGGAAATCGGTATAACTGTCAGCCCAGGCGGCGGGCGCCACGAGAGCGGAGGAAAGGCAGAACAGCCGGCCGAGGCGGCGCAACGGCATGGAAATCGACAGGGACATGGGATCAGGAAAACACTATTGGAAAATTGGCAATTATAGGCAATCTGTATCCACAGTGCATTTAATTATGTTTTACACCACACCTACCTAGGCGATGATGGTGACGCGCGGCCAGCGCGCCGCATAGCGTTTATCGGCCAGGCGCTGCGCATAGCCGTCTTCGCTGATGCGCGCCGGGTTGCGCCGCACCACCATGCCGAACAGGTCATCGAGACCATGCGGCGCGACGATGCCGATCTCGCCATCGGACCGCAGATAGATGCCGACGGCCGTGGCAAACTCGGGCCAGGAAGCGATGGCGTCATCGAGCGAGCGCAAGGGCGGCACGGCATAGCCGAACGCGTCTTCGAACCACAGGTGCACCCTGGCCTGGTTGCACACTTCCCACGGCACGCCGGGCAGCACCGTTTCCAGGCGCTGGCGCAGTTCCGCCTCGCGCTGGGGATGTAAATCGTGCGCATCGAAATACGCGACGTCGATATCACTCAATGCGGACGGCTGCGCGTAGCCGTGCAAGGCATCCCACACGAGGTTGCGCACGGCGCCGGCGCCGATGCAGCAGTGGGGCAAGCCCAGCTGCGCCACGGCATGCAAGGCCTGCATGCACCATGGCGTGGCGCGGGCGATGGCGCGCAGGCGCGCGGCCAGCGCTTCCTGCGTGCGCATGCGGCTATGGCCGGATCTGCGGCGCCACGCCGTCGTGGCTGACCGTGCCTTCGACATTGCCGAAGTACACATCCAGATCCTGCTTCGGATGGAAGTTGCGCAGCTTGACTTGCAAGGTGGTGGGATTGATTTTGGTGAACGTGCCGGGGAAGCACAGGCTGACCAGCTCGTCCGGCTTGCCCTTGATGAGGTTCAAGGTGAAGTCTTCGATGCCATTCTTCCAGGTGTTACCGGTCGTCAAAATGTACGACACCCATACGGCATTGACGAAGCCGCTTTCGCCCTGTTTGGCCGCCAGGCGGTTCCACGTCTTGTAGAAGGCCTTGTCGCCGCAGTATTTCTTTTCGAACTCGTTACCGTCACCCAGGTAGGACGCGCCCGGACCGGCCGCGACGAATGGCGCATATTGATGGCGCACGCGCACGACTTTACCGGCGGGGAACTTCTGCTGCCACAGGTAGATGACTTTCACGGTCCAGGCCGGTACCCATTCCTCGTCGTACAGCTGGGCCAGCAAGCCTTCGCGGATCATGATCTTGCTCTGCGCGGCCGTCAGCGGCGCCACTTTCTTGTCGAACGGCGTATGCGAGGGGAAATACGCGATTTGCGCGTCCGACAGGCCCAGCTGGCGCAGCCGGGCCGTCACATCTTTGGCGTCGAGCTTGGCGACGAAGGTGGTTTGATACTCCTTGCGTTTGCCATCCACGTCGACGGTAAACTGCTGCGGCTGGCCGTAATACGTGGGCGAGCCGTGATAACCGGACGAGTATTCGGGCAAGGGGAAGAAGATCGTCTCTTCCACGTCCGTTTTCGATTCGTTGAGGAACTCGTACTCGACCTTGATCAATTCCGCGCTCACGCTGAGCACTTCCTTTTTCATGGCCACGGCATCCGTCTTGCCGAACAGGATGCCGCCCGCGCTCACGGAACCGATGCCGTCGTTGGCCACGGCCGGCGCCGAACACGCCAGCGCCAAGGCTGCGGCCAGAACAAGCTTGCGCACGACCATCACGCCGCCTTGCCCGAGACGGGATCGACGCGGCGTTGCAGCACGAAAATCGGTTGCGCCCATTGGGTATCCTTTTTCTTCTTACTGGTGATCAAGGTCAGCTCCGATGGATCGTAGACATCCGTGTTGTGCGTCAGCGGCGTCGTCATCAGGTATTGCGCTTCCGTGTTTTTCAGGAACTCGCCCACCAATTGAATGTTGCGGATGTCGAGGTGGGCAAACGGTTCGTCGATGAAGACGAAGCCGCCGGAACCGTCTTCCGATTTCAGCAGGCCGATCAGCAGCACCAGCGACTTCATCACCTGCTGGCCGCCCGACGCTTCGCCATCGTTCATGCCGATGACGCCCTTGCCGTCGAACTTGAAGCGCACGTGCAAGCCCGCCTGCGACAGCTGCACGTCGTCGTTTTCCAGGCGCACGGGGTCGGCATGCACTTCGATGCCGGCCAGTTCGCCCAGCTCCTTGATGTTCTTGCTGTAGGTCTTGATGGTGTAGCGCAAGCGCTCCATGTAGGCGCCGCGCGCATTGCCCGTCGCTTCGATGGCGCGGTTGTTCTGGTAGCGGCGCTCGTCCGTTTCCGACTGGCGGCCATGCAACTGGTCCGACAGGCGGTGATGCTGGTCGATGACGGTGGCGTCGAGTTCCCAGTCGTCGCGCGCCAGGCTGTTTTGCAGGCTGGCCACGCGCAGGTCGACCTGGTGCGCATTCTGGTGCTCGGCGACGAGCGCCGCGCGGCGCGCGGGACGGCGCCAGCTTTTCGGCAGGTGGCGCCACGCATGGCGCAGGGCCAGCAAGGCGCGCGCATGCTCGGCGCGCTGTTCAATCTGCTTCTTGTAGCCCAGGCGCGCTCCCGCTTCCGCCTCGGACAGGGCCAGGCGGGCGTTTTGCCAGACCGTATCGGCGCGCGTGCGCGCCACGGTGGCGTTCTTGGTGAGATTTTGCAACTCGCCCAGGCGCCCGCCCACTTCCAGGCGCTCTTCCTTCAGCGGCTTCGAGTTGCGCAGCGCTTCGGCGAATTCTTCCTGGCGGGCGCTGAGTTCCTTGGCCGCGTCGACGCCGGCGATGCGCGCTTTCAAGGCGCCCACTTCGGCCGCCAGCTTCGAGATCGCCAGGGTCAGGGTGTCTTCCTGGCCTTCCAGGCCCGGGAGGGAGCGCAGCAGCGCTTCCAGGCGACCGCTGCGGCCAGCCTGGCCGAAGCGGTAGCGCGACGCTTCCACGAACAGCGAGCGCCCGCCGCGGCGTTCGCGGTGATACGCCTCGGGCGTGATCCACTCTTCGTGGTTGCCCAGTTTAAAACCCGCTTCCACGGAATCGACACGCGCGATACGCGACAGTTGCTCGATCAGCCAGCTTGGGACGGGCGCGGAGAATTTCACCACGGCCAGCAGGCTCTCGTCTTTCGCCACTGGCGCCGTGACCAGCTCGGGCACGATGAAGTGGCGATAGCGTTCCTTCTCGGCCAGGCGATAGGCGGCCGCCGCATCCTTGGCCTTGTCGAGCAACACCACCGAAGCGTAGCCGCCCAGCACGCCTTCGACGGCGCCCTGCCAGCGGCTGTCCGTCACTTCGACGATGTCCGACAGCATGGCGTGGGAAATCCCCGCGTCGCGCAGCGCGCGGCGCATGCCGCGCACATTGTCCGGCTCCGGCATGGCCGTCTTGCCTTGCAGCGCGGCAATCGTCGCCTGCTCGGCCGCGATGCGCGCCGACAGGGCGTCGCGCTGCTGGCGCTGCTGCAGCAATTGCGCTTCCTTCTGTTCCAGCTGCGCCGCCACTTCGGCGATATCGCTGCCCGAATCGGCAGCCAGCTTGTGCAGGCGATCCTTCTGTTCCAGCAAGCTGTCCAGCGGTTTCAGTTTCGCATTGATCAAGGACAAACGGCTCTGCAAGCCGATCGATTCCTGCTCCAGCAAGGTCTCGTTCATTTGCGCGTCGGACAGGGCCTTCGCCTGCGCGGCCAGCGCATTGCGTTTATCCGTCAGTTGCTGGTCGGCCTGCGCCATCGGTTTGCGCGCATCGCGCAATTGCCGGCTGGCGATGGCCGCTTTTTCGCGCGCCTCGTGGTACTGCAAGCTGGGCAGCACTTCTTCCAGCAGATTGCGGCGTTCCTTATGCAGCCCTTCCCACTGGTGGTAATTGGCCACGCGCAGGCGCAAGCCTTCCAGGTTGGTCTTCGACGCTTCCAGCTCCGTCTCGAAGCGTTTCAGCTCCACTTCCGTGTCGCGCTGATGGCGCTTGGCTTCGTCGTAGGCGTCCAGCACTTCCTTGTCGCCGAACACCTGGAACACCAGGTCGAGCAGCTGGCGCGGCGCGTATTCGCACAATTTGTCCGTCTCGCCCTGCTCCAGCGCCAGCACTTTCGACATGGCGGGCGACAGGCCCGCATTGGCCAGGCGCTTGCGGTAGTTTTCCACGCCGAGCCAGTCGTTGGCGTCCGTGATGTCCTCGATCTGTACATTGCCCGGACGCATCAGATACTGGCGCTTCCAGTCGCCGCCATTTTTCTGGATCTGGCAAAACAGGGTCACTTCATCGTCGCTGAAGAAGCCGGAACTGCGGAACGGCCGGTTCGACAGCTGCTTGCCCACGTTCTTGTTGTCGACCACGGCGCGCAGCCAGGCCGTCTGCTGGCCCGAGTGGCGCGCATAGTGTTTATAGGTGCGCCCCATCGAGCAATCGAGGCCGAACAGGGTGCGCAAGGCGTCGAGCAAGGTCGTCTTGCCCGAGCCGTTCTGCCCCGCGATGGTGATGATCTTCGCGTCGAGCGGAATATTCTTGATGCGCTGCCAGTAATCCCAGTGCACCAGTTCAAGTGATTTGATATGAAACATGGGCGCTTTCAGTGAGGAAGGTCGGACGCGGGCTCGTCGCCCGCGTCAGGCAGGTCGCCGATGTCGGCGGACAGGTCGTCCGCCAGGTCGGCGTCGAGCAGCGTATCGCCGCTGACGGCCACCAGGCGCGCCGGCGCGCGCTTGAACACGTCGGCCAGGGCGCCGTTGATGATGCGTTCTTTCAAGACATCCGTGTCCATCATCAGATCCAGCAGCGGGCCTTCCAGGATGACGTCGCCGCGCCGCTCGATGAAGCCCAGCTTGGCCAGGGTGCCCAGATTCATGTCCATGCGCGTCTTCTTGCCCAGCTTGTCGCCGAAGTCCGACAGCAGCGCCTTGTAGGAAATGCCGATCGACGCGTCTTCCGCGCGCGGCAGCGGTTTTTCCGTGCCAAACATATCATTTTGATCGTCATCGGCGTGCTGGTGCGTTTCCTGGCGTTCGCGCTTGGGCAGGATGATCTGCGCCCACAGCACCACCAGCAAGGCCACGCCATCGCGCGCCAAACCGAAATTGTTGTTTTGCCAGACGTCGCGCGCGCCGAAGATCTTCGGCTCGATGGTGCGCGTCAGGGCCAGGGTCACATGGTCGGCATATACGTTGTCGAGCAGTTTCAAGCCGCAGGCCAGCAGGCGCGCATCGATCTCGGCGCGGAACAGCTCGTCGGACAGCACGCGCTTGACCAGCTTGTCGTCGCGGCGCAGGGTTTGATGCGTGAGCAGGCGCGCAATCAGGATTTGGGAATCGTCATTCATCGGCAGTGCCGCTATCTAAATCAAGTGAAACATTCAGTGAAAGCGAGGCGATCGACATGGCCGCCACGTGGGGGTCGGTCAGTTGGACCATCTCGTCGGTCGGTGTAAAGGTGATCGGCAGACGGGCCAGTTCGGCCGTGGATCCCTGCAAGCTCGCTTCGGACACGTCGCCGAGCAGCGGCAGCATCGAGGCGCGGTAGGACGCCACGGCAAAGCTGGCCGGCAGGAGGGAATCCTGCACGGGTACGCTCTTCGGCCCCTCTTCGCCGATGCTGGGGAAGTTGCCCAGGCTGGCGAAGTTCGACAGGCGTTCGAGCAAGTCATCGAGTTCAAGCTGCATGGCGGGTCCGTCGCTGATGGTGGTGGGCGCATCCTCTCCGCTGGGCAGGCCCGTGTTGATGACGCCTGCCGCCCGTTCGGACAGCAGTTCCGTTTCCGCCACGTCGATCATCTCGGCCGGCGTGGAAAACAGCGGCACGACGGGCTGGTCGATGGCGCCCTCGGCCAGGCTGGCCAGGTCGTCATGCAGCAAGAGCCAGCGCTTGATGTCGGTGGTCGACAGGCCCGACTGGCCCAGGTGCACGCGCTGGCGCTCGATCTGGTTCAGGGCACGCGAAAACATGCCTTGCATGTTCAGCAATTTACTTTGCGCGCGGCCGATCGCCTGCGCCGCCTTGTGCGTGGCGCTGTCCGCGTTTTCATCGGACGTGATGGCCACGAGAATCTCGGAACCCTTCTCGACCCAGTCGCACGCCATGTTCCACTTCGCTTGCGCCGTGCGCAGGCGAAATTCCGAACCGGACGCGATGGCGTCGGAGAATTCTTCCGTCAAGTCCACCAGGCGGCCCAGCAAATGCTGGAGTTGCTCGACCGACACGCCGCCCACGGCTTGCGCCCCGGCCACCTGCGACAGCAGGAAACCCATTTCCGCTTCGTCTTCCGTTTGCCCCAGGCCCAGCAAGCTGTCGATGGCGGACAGCACATTGCGCGCCATGGGCGTGACACGGTACACGCCCTGCTGCGCATCCCAGGCCAGCAACTGGTTCGAGCGCAGGCGCAGCAAGACCGTTTCCAGGCTTTCCGGCAACAGATACGCCAGTTTCGTGTTGATATCGGCGCGCGTGTAGGCGGACGTGGCCGCATCGGACGCCAGCTCGCGCAACACCAGCAGCCGCACCAGCACGCCATCGAAACCGCCATGGAACAGAGCCGTGAACACTTGCAGCAAGGGCTGCGCCCGCTTCAAGTGAAACACCTGCTCGATTTCATCGGCCGAAATATTGGGCTGGAAATGCGCCTGCAAGGAATCGTGATGCTCTTGCTCTGTCTGATTTGCATCCGTAGCCACGGCTGCACTTGCCATTATATCAATCATTCTTTTCCGGATGAGTGTTCAGCGGGCGGCGCAGCGGGCTAACGCTGCGCTGCGGGGCGGGGGCGTCAGTATATCAGTTCTGACATGCAATTTAGCGTGCGGGAGGGGGCGCTGCGGACGCGGCGCAACACGGCGGCGGCGCCGTGCCGGGCCAGGATGGCAAAACAGAGCGCCAAACCCTGCATGCCTGGCCCGGCACATTGGCGGGCACTTACTTTTTAATGATCTTCTGCAAGGTTTGCTCGACGTAATCACCGTCTTCATCGGCGAACGTCACCTTCACGGGATACCATTCCAGCGACGGCGCCAGCCACAGGTCCACTTGCTGGCCCTTCTTATCCGGCGGCGGCGCCTTGACCAGGTGGATGGCGGCGACCTCTCCCATGCCCGTGACAATCTTGTCCTCCTTGACGACCTTGAAGTTCCACGGCTCGGCGTCGTGGCGGCCGGCCACGAAGAAGCTCCATTCCGAACCGGGCGTGAATTTCTCGGGGGCGGCGCGCGCCACGCTGACCAGTTGCCAGACGGTGCTGTTGCGGTCCTGCTCGCCGCCTTTCAGCGGATAGCTGTCATCGCCTTCGCTGAAGACGATACTCTTGCTGTCGCGCTTGAATGTGGTCGTGGCCGCTTCCTTGCGGAAGCGTTTTTCCACGAACTGCGCCGGTGCCAGGCCGTAATCGTCGACCGCGCCTTCGCTGCGCTGCTCGAGGATCTTGCCGAACAGCGCGGCCTTGGTTTCGGCCAGCAGCGAGTACTTGCCATCGCCGGCGCGCCAGTTGCTGACCGATTCGCCGGACAGCGCAATGCCGCGCTGCTTCGCCTTGATCGAATAGACGAGGTCGGCCGACGGCGCCAGCTTGTACGGGCGCTTGATGACGGGATGGTCCACCGGCTCGTCCGCCGCCATGGCGGGCGTCAGGGTGGCAGCCAGCAGGCTGGCAGCCAGGACGCGTTTCAAAGTAGTCAAAGTCATTGTTTATTTTCCTGTTGAGTCATTTACGGAGATCTTGGTCACGGTTTGCGTGGTCAGCGCCCCGTTCGCTTCGGTATTGCGTATTTGTACCGGATACCATTGCATGGACGGCGCCAGCCAGATATCGAGCTGCGACGAATACGTGCCGGGCTTCGGCGGCCGGCGCAGATGCCAGGTCACCAGGCGGCCCATCTTGGTATCCAGTTCTTCCTCGCCCACCAGCTGGAAGCGGAACACGGTCGCTTCCTTTTCCTCGCCGACGAGAATGTCGATATTGCCCGCCAGCTGGTTGACGTCGGCGCGGCCGATGGCGGCCAGCTGGAATGGCACGGTGGCCTTGTCCTGCGCCCCCTCCTGCCATGGCACGGTGGCCGTCGTGGCCGAAAACGTGATGGCCTTGGCGTCGCGGTTGAAATGCGTGGCCGTTTGCGCGCGGCCCTTGCGTTTCTCCGTGGCCGTGACGGGCACGATGCCGCTGCCATCGATCTGGCCCTCGCTGGTCAGCACCAGCAGGTTGATGCGCGTGATCAGCATGCTCAAGCCCACTTCCAGCTTCAGCTGGTAGATGTCGCCCCGGTTGTCCCACGCCATCGCGGCCACACCCTGCCACTTGGTACCGTCCGCATCGCGCCGGTCCACGTGCAGGTCGAACTGGGCCGAGGCGGGCACATTCGTCTTGTAGTGCCGCGCCTGCTCGACGGGCGCTGGCGGCGGCGCGCTGGCCGGCGCGGGCGCGGCCGCCACGGCGGGCGCCGGCGCCGTGATGGCCGGGGCCGCCATCGCGGCCGGTTCGGTCGTGGCCGGGCCTTGCGGCAGGTCGCTGGCAGGCGCCGTCAACTGGGGCGTTTCGCTCGACGCCAGTTCCGTCGGTGGCGGCGGTGGCGGCGGCCTGGGCTTGGGCATGGGAAGCTCGGGCGGCGGCGGTGGCGGCAGCACCGGCAGGGGCCTGGGCGGCTCGGCGATCAAGGCCATGCTGACCACCTGCGCATGATTCCGCCCCAGCGGCACCATGCTGGCATGCGAGGTGAGCCATTCCAGCGCCACGTAATGCAGTACGCCGATGACCGCGACAAAGACGACGGTGCGGCGGCGCGGTGGCGAAAAGAAGGAGTCAGGCATCATAGGCCGTAGTGTAACGCTTTCACCGTGCTTCCCGCTTCTTGCCCGTGCTCAACTCCCGCTGTTTTATGTAAGAAAATGTTGGCGGCTTTGCGTCAGTTGCAAGCTGATATCTGCTACGCTAGGCACATCCACCTACCAGGAGATTTCGCATGGCAAACCCGCAAATGCCCCAAATACCGGGCGCAGCAGTTGTGACCGATACGCTCGACTTCGTCAAAAACCTGTGGGGCAGCATGAGCGTGCCCGGCATGGGCATGCCTGGCATCACGGCGCCCACCATGTCGGTGGAAGAGCTGGACAAGAAAATCAGCGACTTGAAAGCCGTCGAAGCCTGGCTGAACCTCAATACCAGCATGCTGCGCGGCAGTATCCAGGCCTTGGAAGTGCAGCGCGGCACCATCGCCACCCTGAAATCGATGGGTGCGTCACTGGCGGCGGCCATCACGCAACCGGGCGCCAGCGAGAAATCCGTGTTTGAATCCGTGCCCTACGCTTCCGCGTTTTTCCAGCATGCCACACCTGCGGCGCCAGCGCCTGAACCGAAACCGGCGCCTGCACCTGCGCCGGAACCGGCCGCGGCGGCGCCCGCCGATGCCGGCGGCCAGGCGGCGGCCCAGCTGGCCAATCCAAGTGCCTGGTGGAATTTATTACAAGATCAGTTCAAGCAAGCCGTGTCGACGGCCATGTCGCCCGACGCTGCCAGCGCGGCAGCGGCCAGCTTTGGCAGCGCAGGCAAAGCCAAGCCAGCGGCCAGCAAGCCCGCCAAACCTGCCGAGGCAGGCACGGCAGCCAAGGCCAAGGCCCCGCTGCGCAAGGCGCCCGCGAAACGCGCAGCGCCCAAGGCTAAAGCACCAGGCAAGGCCTGATACTGCAAGCCGGCAATATGATCAGGCGATACGATGAATGCGGATCGCCTCGATCATGTTGTCGGCCTGGCGTTTTACGTCACCGATCGTGATCAGGCCTTCGTCGGCCAGCGCCTTGGCGTGCTCGTACGAAGACTGGAATGTTTCCAGCGTGTCTCCCTTGGCGGCGACCGGGCGTACCCAGGCAATACTGCCGACTTTCATTTTTTTGTACACTTCATTGACCACATCACGCATAGTTTCTTCCTTATTGTTGTAAAGCAACTCAAGCGCAGGCGAACCCACGCTGGCCCCTAGTTTATCATCCGGCACGCTCACGCACGGTTTTTCCCCCTTTTTCCGCTGCCGGCGGCGCATTTTCCGGCGCCACGACGGCGTCTTCCGGCCCGGGCGGCGGCGTCAGTCGTACCAGTTGCTCCATCAATTGCGCGAAGCGCTGCTGTCCTGGTGCAATTTTGTCTACGTATAACAACACTTCCATGGCTTCGGCCGCCAATTCCGCCTGGTAGCCCCGCTGCTCCAGGAAGGAGACGATGATTTGCGCGGAATTGAACAGGATGCGCAAGTTGTTCGGCAGTTTCTCGCGCGCCGAGCGCATCCAGGCCACCGCTTCGTTGAGCTTGTCCGTCTTCCACAGCAGCACGCCCTTGTTCATCAAGTCCGACGCTTCCTTGCGCGAGGCGATGATCAGGCTCGTGCCTTCGTCGCCCATCTTCGCCTTGTCAAAAATCTTTTGCACCTCATCCTGCACCACCTGGTTATCATGGTTGTTCTTCACCACGTAACACAGCAGGCCGGCCGGCGCATCCTTGACGCCGACGGCGAACAGCAAGGTGGCCAGTTCCATGCAGATGGCCTTCTCGGGCCGTGCCGGGTCTTCTGCCAGCATGGCTTCAAGCTCGTCGCCGCACTTGCGCGCGCGCCGGTAGTCGCCCGTTTCGTGGTGCACCATGCCTTCCGTGATCTTCGCGCGCAAGCCGATCTGCTCGGGCGAGAATTCGCGCTGCGCCAGCAGCAGCCATTGCAGCGCCTCTTTTGCATCCTTCTTCAGGCCGCACACGCGCGCCAGCCCCAGGTAGGCGTCCGGCGTCTTCATGACGGAAAACTCGCCGATGGAAATACACTTGCGAAAGGCCTTTTCCGCCATGCTCACATTGCCGATTTTTAGCGCCGCGAGCCCCAGGTTGCGCTGGCGCGGCACGGAATTGGGCGACAGGCGCGCCGCCTTTTCCAGCACGCCGCACGCTTCCTCGTGCTGGCCCATCAGCTGGTAGGCGACGGCCATCTGGTCGTAGGCGTCGATGTAATACTTGTTCTCGACGATCACGCCCTGGAAGATCTGGCGCGCCGCCTCGTGCTCGCCGTTGTTCATGCGGATCTTGCCCAGGCCCGCCTTGGCCCAGCTGTAATCGCGCTCGGCCAGCACTTTCTCGTACACGGCGCGGGCCTTTTCCGGCTCGCCGCTTTTCAGCAGCAAGCTGGCCTTCATGCGCAGTAGTTCCAGCTCGTGCAGCTTGTTGACCTCGATCTGCGCGTCGCACAGTTTGGCCGCGCGCAGATAATCCTTTTCCATGCAGGCCTGGTCGATTTCGCGGAATACCTGTTTCTTGTGCCACACGCGGTTCAGCCGCGTCAGCAGCACGCCTTCCGTGATCGGCTTAATCAGGTAGGCGTCGGGCTGGTGCTCGGCCGCGCCCATCACGGATTCCACGCTTTTCTCGGCCGACACCATCAGCCACACGCTCGATGGCGCCGTCAGGTTGCGCACGCGCGTCTCTTCCAGCACTTGCTGGCCATTCTTGCCTTCGCCGAGGTTGTAATCGCACAGCACCACGTCGTAGCGCGTCTTGGCCAGCAGCTTCATGGCTTCGCCGCCGCTGGCCGCCTGGTCGATATGGCGCGCGCCCAGGTTGCGCAGCGATTCGCGCAGCAGGATGCGGATGCCGATGAAATCGTCGACCAGCAGATAATGCTTGTCGGCCCAGTCGGTGCTGCCCGCTTCGGCGGCGGTGGCGTGGCTGTCTGTCGTCATGGCATCCTCGTTCAGGGCAGGCGCAGGATGAAACAGCCGCCGCCCAGCGCGCCGCCATTTTCCAGGGCGATGCTGCCGCTGCTGCCCCGGTGCTTGTGCATCTTTGCCACCTCGCTGGAAAAATACAGGCCCAGGCCCGTGCTGTTGGTGGAAAAGTTCACGCCGGCCGCCATGCCGTGCATGGCCGCGCTGCCCGCGTCGAGCAGCGCCTGCGTATAGCCGTCGCCATTGTCTTCTACGCGCAGTTCCAGCATGGCATCGTGCTCCCGCACCGACAGGCGGATCGTGTCTTTCGTGTAGCGGATGGCGTTGTTGATCGCATGCGCGAGCACGCCGATGACCAGGTCTTCATCGAGGGTCCAGATCAGCTCGGGCGGACAGGCCGTCTCCAGGTGGATGCCTTTCGAGGCCAGCAGGATCTTTTCCTGGTCCACCACCTGGTCGATGACCTGGCTCACCAGTTGCGGCTGCACGTCGAACGGGTAGCCGGGCTTGCCCACTTCCTTGTACAGGGCCAGCAGCTGGATCAGGTTATCGTTGAGGCGCTTGGTCTGGTACAGCATCTGCGCCATCTGCAGGTAGGCGGGGTCGGCCTGGGGCGCGGGCTTGGCCTGCTCGGCCGCCAGCAGCGACTCCAGGGTGCCGCTGACAACGCTGATCGAATTTTTCATGTCGTGCACGGTCGACGCCAGGAACAGGAATAGCTCGGGCGAGCTGTGTTGATCTTCCACCGGATATCTCCTTGGGGCCGCAGCTTCAATATTGCCAAGGATAAATTATACCGCCAGCCTGCGGGCGCCAGCCAGCCGCGCGCAAAGTCCGTGACATGACGCAACAATGCCGCCCCCGCTGGCGCAGGGGCGGCATCAGCTTGACAAGCTGGCAAGATCAGCAGCGCGCGCCCGCCAGGCGGCGCACCACCGCGATCATGCGGTCGATTTCCTCATACGTGTTGTAGAAGGCGAAGGACGGGCGCACCGTCGCTTCCACGCCGAAGCGGCGCAAGATCGGCTGGGCGCAGTGGTGGCCCGAGCGCACGGCGATGCCCTCGTCGTTCAGGGCGCGCCCCACTTCCGCCGGCGCGTAACCGGCCAGCACGAACGAAGCCACGCTGGCCTTGTCCAGCGCCGTGCCGATCAGGCGCACGCCGGCAATCGCCTGCAAATGATGCGTCGCGTATGCCAGCAGCGCGTGCTCGTAGGCGGCGATGTTGTCCAGGCCGATGCGCTGCACATAGTCGATGGCCGCGCCCAGGCCCACGGCATCGGCGATATTGCCCGTGCCCGCCTCGAGCCGGTTCGGCACGCCCTGATAGACGGTGCGCTCGAACGTGACGTCGGCGATCATGTTGCCGCCGCCCTGCCACGGCGGCAACTGCTCGAGCAAGTCCGCCTTGCCATACACGGCGCCGATGCCCGTCGGGCCGAACACTTTATGCCCCGAGAATACATAGAAATCCGCGTCCAGCGCCTGCACGTCCACGCGCAGGTGCGACACGGCTTGCGCCCCGTCGACCAGCACGCGCACGCCGGCCGCATGCGCGAGCGCGATGATCTGCGCCACGGGCGTGACCGTCCCCAGCGCATTCGACACCTGCGTCACGGACACCAGCTTGGTACGCCCGTTGAGCAGCTTGCGGAACTCGTCGAGGAGGATCTGCCCGCTGTCGTCGACGGGAATCACGCGCAGTGTCGCGCCCTTCTCCGCCGCCAGCTGCTGCCACGGCACGATGTTGGCGTGGTGCTCGAGCTGCGAGACGATGATCTCGTCGCCGCTGGCGATGTACTTGCGCCCAAACGTATTGGCGACCAGGTTGATGCCTTCCGTGGCGCCGCGCACGAAGATTATTTCATTGGCCGAGGCGGCGCCAAGAAAACTGGCCACCTTGGCGCGTGCCGCCTCGTACGCATCGCTGGCGCGCGCCGCCAGCGCGTGGGCGGCGCGGTGGATGTTCGAATTCTCGTGCGCATAGAAATACGACACCCGGTCGATCACCGACTGCGGCTTGTGCGTGGTGGCCGCATTGTCGAACCACACCAAAGGCTTGCCGTTGACCCGTTCGGCCAGCACGGGAAAATCGCGCCGCACGGCGTGCACGTCGAACGGCGCCGGCGTCCGGTGCTGGCCCGGCGTCGTTGTCGCCGGCAAAACAGTCTGGAAATAGAATTCAGGCTGGCCACTGGCCGGCGATACGGGCAGCTGGCGCGCCGGCGCCTGCTGCGGTGTGGCAAACAGCCCCCGCACATCGTCGGGCGCGGCCTGTCCCAGCCCCTGCTGCGCCAGGCCATCGAGCTTATTGTTCGACACGGGATAGCCATGCGCGCCGCCGACAAAATAGTAGGGCGACGGCGCACCGAGGCTCGACGTGCGCGGCGTGGGCAGCGATGCGGGCGCCGGCGCGATGGGCGACTCCAGCGGCGCCGTCACGGGCGGCACCTGCGCCGTCGCCACGCCGGGGGCGACGGCGGCGAACGCAGGGCCGGGCTGCGGCGGCGGACGATTCGCATAGCGGGGCGCCGCATCGAGCACGCTGCCGGAGCCGCCGAGGCTGGGCGACTTGTCAAGCACAGGCGCCAAGCCCGGCAGGCGTGCAAAGAATTCACCGGCCAGGCGGTTCAAGGTCGCTTCGTCGGGCAACAGGGACGACGGCGCCAGGGCCGCCGCGCCATCACTTGTAGGTGTCTGGGTAGTCATGGTATTTACCGATCTCCACGTCTTCCAGTACGGCCAGCGCATCGTCGGTCAGCACGGCCAGCGAGCAATACAGCGAAATCAGATAGGACGAAATCGCATGGCGGTTGATGCCCATGAAGCGCACGGACAGACCCGGGCTTTGCTCGCCCGCCAGGCCAGGCTGAAACAGGCCGATCACGCCCTGGCGCTGTTCGCCCGCGCGCAGCAGGATGATTTTCGTCTTGCCATCTTCGATGGGCAGTTTGTCGGACGGTACCAGCGGCACGCCGCGCCACGTCAAAAACTGCGAACCGAACAGGCTGACGGTCGGTGGCGGCACGCCGCGGCGCGTGCATTCGCGGCCGAAGGCGGCGATGGCCAGCGGATGCGCGAGGAAGAAGCCCGGCTCCTTCCACACTTTCGTCAGCAGTTCGTCGAGGTCGTCCGGCGTGGGCGCGCCCGTCAGGGTGAAGATGCGCTGGTCGTCGTGCACGCTGGCCAGCAGGCCGTAATCAGGATTGTTGATCAATTCGCTTTCCTGGCGCTCCTTGATCGTCTCGATGGTCAGGCGCAGCTGCTCCTTGATCTGGTCGTGCGGGCTGCTGTACAGGTCCGACACGCGCGTGTGCACGTCGAGCACCGTGCTGACGGCATTGAGGAAATACTCGCGCGGCTGCTCGTCGTAGTCGACGAAGGTTTGCGGCAATTCCGACTCGTCGCGCTGCGAGCAGGCCACGCGCACATCCTTCGGATTTTTTACGCGGTTGAGGCGGTAGATACCCGCTTCCACGGGCAGCCATTGCAGCAGGTGCACGAGCCAGCGCGGCGTGATCGTGGACAGCTGGGGGACGCTCTTGCTTGCATTGGCCAGCTGGCGCGCGGCGTTATCGCCCAGCGCGAACTGGCTCTCTGTTGCTACTGTCATGACTACTCCTGATGAGAAAAGTGAATATGCTTATCTGAAAAACAAATAAAGTATCAAGCGTCTCCCCTGATCTCTCAACATGCTATCGCCATCAACGCGGCGTTTAATCGACCCGCTTCAATCCACCAATTCCGGTTCGCAGCGCGCCATCAAGCCCGCCAGGCCGATGCCCAGCGCGCTGGCCAGTTTTTCCACCGTCAGCAGCGACGGCGTGGCGGCGCCCCGTTCGATTTCGCCGATGAACGAGCGGTTCAAGTCGGCCGCTTCGGCCAGCCGCTCCTGCGACCATCCACGCCCTTCGCGCAACTGGCGCACGGCCAGTCCAAACTGTTTGATCAACATGCTGTCCTCATGGGTGGTGGGCAAAAGCGGGGTGGGATGGCGCCGGAAAATCCGCTGCCTCCTGCTGGTTGTGCGCCTGCGTGACATGGCTGCCGGGCGCCACGCTGCGGGTCAGCCACACATTGCCGCCGATGACGGAACCCTGGCCGATGGTCACCCGCCCGAGTATGGTGGCGCCCGCGTAGATGACCACGTCGTCCTGCACGATAGGATGGCGCGCCAGCCCCTTTTTCAGCACGCCGTCTGCGCCGGCGGGAAAGCGCTTGGCGCCCAGGGTCACGGCTTGATAGATGCGCACGCGTTCGCCGATGATGGCCGTCTCGCCGATCACCACGCCCGTGCCATGGTCGATGAAAAAGCTGCTGCCGATGATGGCGCCCGGGTGGATGTCGATGCCCGTCTGCGAATGGGCCACTTCGGCGATGATGCGCGCCACCAGCGGCGCGCCCAGTGCATACAAGGTGTGCGCCAGGCGGTAATGGATGATGGCCAGGATGCCCGGATAGCACAGCAGCACTTCATCGACGCTGTGCGCGGCCGGGTCGCCCTGGAAGGCGGCCGCCACGTCCGTGTCGAGTTGGGCGCGGATGCGCGGCAGCGCGCGGGCGAAGCGCTGCACGATGGCCAGCGCCTGCTGTTCGATGGACACCGTCTGCTGCAAACCGTGCTGGCGCGCGTGGTAACTGAGTTCGCGCCGCACCTGTTCGTGCAGGCCAGTCAAGGTCGTGTCGAGCGTGTGGCCGACAAAGAAATCCTCGCTCTCCTGCTGCAGGTCGAGGGGACCCAGACGCATGGGAAACAGGGCCGCGCACAGGGCTTTGATGATGTCGTGCAAATGCTGGCGCGACGGGAATTCGCGCGCGCCGCACTCTTGATTGCTGGCCAGGCCTTCGCGCCACTGCGCGCGCACGGCGCGCAATTCATCGACGATCTGGCGCAGCTCCCACTGCGGCTGCGCGGCAAGGGAGGCGGGGGGAGTGACTCGCTGGTGCATGGTGGTCCCGGGAAGAGAATTAGTCTTGCAGCCAGGGCAGCGCATGCCAGCGCCAGCCGCCGCTGTGGCCACGCTGTTGCTGCGCGTCGAGATCGCCCTCGAAGCCTTGCGCGATATTGAAGACGTGCGTGAAACCGGCCTTGGCCGCCGCTTCGGCGGCTGCGGCCGAACGCTTGCCGCTGCGGCACAGCAGCACCACGACGCCATACTTGCCACCCACCTTCGCTTCCAGTTCGCGCACAAAGCGGGGGTTGCGATTCATGGCCGTGCCGGTCGCCCACGCCACGTGCAAAGATTGCGGCACGTAGCCGACGAAGGTGCGTTCTTCATTGGTGCGCACGTCGACCAGCACGGCCTTGCCGGCCTGCACCAGCTGCCACGCATCCTGCGCGCTGACGATGCCCGCATACGGCAAACTCTGCGCCTGCGCCTGGAGGCGCGCGTTATTCAGCACTTCGTCAAACGCCGCCTCGCCGTGCGCGGCGCGGGGATCGAAAATCAGTTCTGCAGCAGCCATCGTTCCACCTCTTTTTTCCGTCGTCAAAAACCAGCACGAGTCCACTGTAGCGAACTTATGTTGTTCGGAAAACAAATTAAAAAGAGTTTGGAAAGCTGAAAAACGTATATGGGGTCGGTGTATGGGGTCAGACCCTCACACGCGTTGGCGCCAGGCTTGGCGTCAGCGGTGTTGGGGGTCTGACCCCAGCCCTCACCTGCTCTGCGCCAACGCTCAAGCAGCGCGGCGGCGCTCGCGCAGCAAAAAGCGCGCAGGGTCCAAAGCAGCGGCCAATTGACTCTCCAGCGGCAGCGGCTCGCCCTCCAGCTGGCAAGCCAGCAGCTCTGCCGCCAGCGGCGCCCAGATCAGGCCGCGCGAGGCATAGCCGAGCAAGCCGAACAGGCCGGGCCAGCGCGGTACGTCCCGCAAGCGCTCGCAGCGACCCGGCACGCCCGGGTCGGGCAAGGCGCCCGCCAGCGGCAGGCGGTCCGGCGCCATGCAGCGAAAGCCCGTGCGCCCGGCCAGCGGCGCCTCGAACGCAGTCACGCCGAGGATGTCGGCGATCTTCGCGATATTGTCCTGCTGGCTGGCCACGCGCAGGCTGCCGTCCGCATCGGCATCATAGGTCGCGCCCACGCACACGACGCCCTGGTGCGCCGGCGTCATGTAAGCTTCGCGGCACAGGACGAAGGGTAACGACGGCAAGCTGCCTTCGGCCAGGTGCGTGACCTGGCCGCGCACGGCGTCCAGCGGCAGGCCGGCCGCCTGTTCGAAATCCACGGCGCCCGTGCCCGCCGCCAGGATGACGGTGGGGGCCGCCGCGATCAGGGCGCCGTCCGCATCGCGCACCAGCCATTCCTCGTCGCCACGCTCCAGGCGCAGGGCGCTGCTGGAAAAGCGCCGCGTGAGCAAGGCGCCGCAGGCGCCCAGCATGGCCGCGCAGACGGAAGACGGGCGCGCCCAGCCGCCCTGTTCGAACCACCAGGCGCCGTCGGGCGCCGGCGCGCCCAGCATGGCGGTCGCCTCGGGCGCTTCCAGCCAGCGGGCGAATTCGCGCGGATACACGCCGCTGGCGGCGATCTGCCGCTGCACCTGCGCATGCGCGGCGTCGCGCGCCAGGTGCAGCACGCCGCTTTGCACACCCTCGATGGAGGCGCCGATGCCGCCCAGGTCTTGCCAGCGGCGCAGCGAGTACAGGTAGGCGGCGCGCACCAGGCGGGTGGGAATATTGTCGTCCTTCGACATCAGCGGCATGAAGATACCGGCCAGGTTGCCCGACGCTTCGCTGGCCGGCTGCGCGTGGCGTTCGACCAGCGTCACCTTCCAGCCGCGCGCGGCCAGCCTTTCGCAGGCGGCCGCGCCGGCCACGCCAGCGCCGATGACGATGGCGCGCCGCTCGGGCGCGGTGACGGCCGCGTACTCTTCGCGCCGCGCATAAAACACGGCGCGCAAGCGGCTCTCGTCAAATACAAAACCATGCTGTTGCAGTGCCGCGCGCTGCGCCTCGTCCAGGTGCACTGCCTGCAGGCGGGCGCCATCGACCATCAGGCGCGCCAGCACCGGCGTGGCCGCAGGTACCCAGGCCAGGTGTACTTCATCGACGCGCGCCGACAATTGCGCCAGGCAGGCATCGGGCTCGCCGATCAGCACATCGAGCGTGACGAGGCCATCGCGCGAGACCATGCGGTGCAGGCCCGGCACGCAAAGCGGCCACTGCACGCGCCACTGTTCGGGCAAGTGGCTGGCATCGACGGGACGCGGCGCCAGCGCGATGTAGTGCAGGCGGCGACCGCCATGCGCCGCGCAGACGGCACGCAGGCGGGCGCCGTCAAAATCCGTGTCGAGCAGGACCAGCGCGCGGCGCATCATTGCCCCGCGCGGCAAAAGCAGGTCGGCGCATGGTCGTTGACCATACCGATGCCCTGCATGTAGGCGTAGATGATGGTCGAGCCGACGAACTTGAAGCCCCGCTTGAGCAAGTCTTTCGACAATGTGTCGGACAAGGCCGTCTTGGCGGGAAACTCGCCCGGCTGCCAGCTGTTGACGATGGGCTGGCCATCGACATACGCCCACAGGAAGCTGTCCAGGGTCTGCCCTTGCGCGCGCAGGCGCAGGTAGGCTTGCGCATTCGTGATGGCGGCCGCCACCTTCAGGCGGTTGCGCACGATGCCGGGATCGAGCAGCAGCTGCGCCACCTTGTCCGGGCCATACGCGGCGATCTTTTCCGCATCCCAGTGGTCGAAAGCGGCGCGGTAGGTGTCGCGCTTGTTGAGGATGGTTTCCCAGCTCAGGCCCGCCTGCGCGCCTTCCAGGTTCAGCATCTCGAACAGCCGGCGCTCGTCGTGGCAGGGCACGCCCCACTCCGTATCGTGGTAATCGAGATAGCGGGGATTGGCCGGATTGGCCCAGGAGCAGCGGGGAATATTCATGGTCGTGTTCTTCATGTGCGGGCAAGCACCAGTATAGTTTATCGGCCGCGCAGGAGGCGCCCCAGTTCCAGCAAGCCGTGCGCCATCTCGGCCGGGGGGATCGCCGCAAAGCCTAGCAGCAGCCCTGGCGGCGTGGCGCACGCCGGCCCCGCCGCCGGATCCGCATAGTGGCCCAGCGGGCGCAGTTCGATGCCGCGTGCCAGGCCCGCGCGCGACACCGTTTCCTCATCGTGGCCGGCGCGAAAATACGCGCACAGTTCCAGGCCGCTGTCGGCCGGGCCGCACAGCAGTTGGTCATCGAGTTCGCGCGCCAGGCCGCGCACCAGCAGGTCGCGCCGTTCGGCATTGCTGTCGCGCGTGCGGCGGATATGCCGGCCAAAGTGGCCCTCGGCGATGAAGTCGGCCAGCGCCATCTGCGGCACGATGGCCGTGTGGCGGTCCATCACGGCCTTGGCCTGCACCAGCGCCTCGGCCAGCGCGGGCGGCGCCACCATATAGCCCAGGCGCAGCCCGGGGAACAGCACTTTCGACAGGGTGCCCACGTACACCACGCAACCGGCCCGGTCCAGGCTTTGCAGCGAGGCCAGTGGCGCGCCCGTGTAGCGGTACTCGCTGTCGTAATCGTCTTCCACCAGCCACGCCTTGTTGTGCGCGGCCCAGGCCAGCAAGGCCAGGCGGCGGGGCAAGCTCATGCTCACGCCCAGCGGCATCTGGTGCGATGGCGTCACGTACGCCAGCTTGGCCTGCGGGCAGTGCGCCACGCCGTACGCCACGTCGAGCCCCTGCGCATCGACGGGCACCGGAAAAACCTGCGCGCCGGCCGCGCGCAGCGGGCCGCTGGCGCCCCGGTAGCCGGGCGACTCCATCCAGGCCGCGTCGCCCGGCGCCAGCAGGATGGTCGACAGCATGAACAGCGCCTGCTGCGAACCCGAGGTGATGACGATCTGCTGCGGCGTGCACTGGACGCCGCGCGACGCCTTCAGGTACACGCACAACAGCTCGCGCAGCGGCAGGTAGCCGGCCGGGTCGCTGTAGCCGAAATGATGGTCGGGCCGGCGCCAGCGGCGCGCTTCCAGGCGGTTCCACACGTCGAACGGGAAATGGTCGATGCGCGGCATGCCGACGCGGAAAGCGCGCAGCGGGCTCCGGTGGAAGGCCACCTGGCGCATGGCCGCCACCACGCCCTGCCCGCGCGCCGACAGGGGGCGCAACAGGCCGGGCGCCTCCGCCTTGCCGACCGGCGCGGTGCGGGGCACGGGCAGCGGCACGTCGCGACTGACAAAGGTGCCGCGCCCGACGGCGCCATCGAGATAACCTTCGGCCGCCAGCTGCGCATACGCATTGAGCACCGTCTGGCGCGACACGGCCAGCAGGCGGCAAAAATCGCGCGTGGGCGGCAACTGCATGCCGGGACTGAGGCGACCATCGAGGATGGCTGCCTTGATGGCCGCATACAGCTGGCGAAACAGCGGTTCGACGGCGTCGCGCCGCAGCGGCAAGGCGGCGATGATCTGGTTCAGGTGGGAAGCGGGCATGGCTAGTCTCGACATTGGTAGCTTCAAGATAGCACTTATTGGCTGTTTTAAATAGCCAAGACTGGCGCTAAGATGGCGCTTCCCCTTCCACTCTTGCGGAGCACCCATGCATCAGTTTTTCGCCACCGTGGCCTGGCAGCGCGACGGCCAGGATTTCGCCGGCCAGCGCTACAGCCGTGGCCATGAATGGCAGTTCGACGGCGGCCTGACGGTCCCCGCCTCGTCGTCGCCCCTGTCCGTGCCGCTGCCCATGTCGGTGGCGGAAAATATCGATCCGGAAGAAGCGCTGGTGGCCGCCACGTCGAGCTGCCACATGCTGTTCTTCCTGTCGCTGGCAGCGCAGCGCGGCTACGTCATCGACGACTACCGCGACGCCGCCGTCGGCGAGCTGGGAAAAAATGCCGCCGGGCGCCTGGGCATGACGCGCATCGTGCTGCGTCCCCGCATCGTCTTCGCGGGTGAGGCGCCTTCGCCCGAGGCGCTGGCCGCCCTGCACCACGCTGCGCACGAGCGCTGCTACATCGCCAATTCGCTGACGGCCGACGTGGTCGTGGAAGGAGCGCACTAGATGTACACGCCCGCCACCTTCCGCGAAGAGCGCCTCGACGTGCTGCATGGCCTGGTCCAGGCGCATCCGCTGGGCGCGCTGGTGCGCCACGGCGACGACGGTTTCTGCGCCGACCACCTGCCGTTCGAGATCGCCGCGCCCACGCTTGATGCGCCATTCGGCATCCTGCGCGCCCACGTGGCGCGCGCCAACCCGCTGTGGCGCGCCGCCGGCGGCAGCGATGACTGCATGGTGATTTTCCAGGGGCCGCACGCCTACATCACGCCCGCCTGGTATGCGGAAAAGCAGCGCAGCGGCAAGGAAGTGCCGACCTTCAATTACGCGGTCGTGCATGCCCACGGCCGCCTGCGCGCGATCGACGATGCGGCGTGGCTGATGGACTTGCTGGAGCGGCTGACGGCGCGCCATGAGGCGGGTCAAGCTGCGCCGTGGCGGGTCAGCGATGCGCCGGCCGACTATATCGACAAGCTGTTAAAAGCCATCGTCGGCATCGAAATCCCCCTCACGCGCCTGGAAGGGAAATGGAAGCTGGGGCAGAACCGCAGCATGCAAGACCAGGCCAGCATGGCGCACGGCCTGGCGCTGGACCATCAACCCGGTGCGGCGCAGGCGCTCGGCGCGCTGATCGCCGCCAACGTCACGCCAGCCAGCTGACGGCCGCCGAAAACGTCAGGAACGACAGCGCCGTCGACACCAGGATGATGCGGGCGATGCGCGCCGTGTTTGCCCCAAAACGTTCCGACAGCAGCGACACATTGCTGGCGCTGGGCAGGCAGGCCACCAGCACCATGCAGGTCAGCGCGAACGGATCGAGCGGCGCGCCCAGCGCGATGGCCGCGTGGCCGATGCCCCACACCAGCAGCGGATGCAGCAACAGTTTTTTCAGCGCCACCGGCACATACTCCGCCAGCGGCGCCGGATCGCTCGTGCTCATTTGCGAACGGGCCAGCACGGCGCCGATGGTAAACAGGGCAACGGGAGAGGCGGCGTCGGCCAGCAAGCCCACCGTCTGCATCAATGGCTTGGGCAAGACCAGTTCCCCCCACGACGACAGGGCACCGAGCACGATCGCCCATGGCATCGGGTTGCCGGCCATGCCCTTCATGGCGTTGACGACGGCGATGCGACTGCCGTGCGCGCCGCCGCTGCCGATGCGCGACAGGGCGATGCACAGCGAGCTGGTAATGAGCAAGTCGACGACGATGGTGACGATGACGGGGCCCGAGGAACGGGGACCGAGCAAGGTCAATAGCAGGGGCACGCCCATGAAGCCCGTATTCGGGAAGGCCGCCACCAGCGCACCGAAGGCCGCGTTGTTCCAGTCGATGCGGTGGCTGAGCGTCATGGCCATGGTAACGCCCACCATGATCAGCGCGCACAGCAGATACACGCCGAACACGCTGGCGTCGAGCAGTTGCGCGATGGGCGTGGCGGCGCCGAAGCGGTACAGCATGCAGGGCAGCGCGAAGTACAGGACAAAACTGTTCAAGCCGCCGATGGCAGCCAGCGGCAGCAAGGTGCGCCGCACGGCCAGGTAGCCGCACAGCACCAGGGCGAAGAAGGGAAAGGTGATGGCGAGGATGGTCAGCATGGAGCGCCATTGTAGCGCGCCGCACTGGCTGGACGTCGGAGGCAAAAAAAGGCCGCTCGCGCGGCCCAAGGAGGTTGCGGGGAAAACGCCGGCAGCCGGCTAGCGCTTGAGCTGGGCGCGGATCTCGCCGGCCGGGTAGGCGGCGCTGTGCACGTTCACGTACAGATTGCCGGCCTGGTAGCTCGCATACTGGGGCGGCGTGAGCATGGTGCCGTCCGGTACGGTAAACCTGCCTTCGGCGGTTTTCACCAGCGGTACGATGACGGGACCATTGGCGCCGACGGGCGCTTCATGGATATGCGCGACGGTGGCCACCATGCCCGTGTAGCGCACGCCGCCGCTGACGCTGCGATCATGGGCGACGCGGATATTGCTGCTGCCGCTGGCCGTGCTGGTATTGGCCGGCACTTCCTGCGCGCCCGTCAGGGTGACGTCATGGCCACCCGGGTGATGCGGCCCATGGGAACAGGCGCCCAGCAGGGCGGCCAGCGCCAGCACGCTGGCGGCGCGGCGTACGTGTTGTGGCAATGTGGTCATCGCGGTACTCCTTCAACGGACATCGGCTCACGGATGGCGCCCTGCCCTGCACTGCCGGGCCTGCGCCGCACTTGATGCATGGTGCGACAGTAACGCCATGCCGCCTTGTCCGCTTTGCTGTACGCCAAACTTGCTGCTCGCCTGCAGCGCATCTTCAGGCCAGGTGTCCTTCCGCCACCCAGCCGCGGTTGGCGGCCGGCGCCTTCGGCTTGGGTGCGATGCCGCTGCTTTTTTCCGCATCGAGGATGATGCTGCGCATGCTGTCGCTGGCGGCCGGCCCAGGCGCGAACGCGTAGTACTCATCATTGATGGGCAAGCCCGTCGTGGCGTCGACCAGCACCGGGTCGGCGGCCAGGCCCGTGTCGCGGCTGGCAATGACGAGGCTGGCGCCTTCCGGCGCGAAGTTCTCATTACCCCAGGCAATAAAGGCCAGCAGCACGGGCTTGAAGGCGCGCCCGGATTTGGTCAGCACATAGTCGTAGCGGGGCGGCTTGGCGCAGTACAGGCGGCGCGTCATCAAGCCTCCTTCCACCAGGTCGGCCAGACGGCGCGTCAAGATGGTGGGCGCGATCTTGAGGCTTTTTTCAAATTCGTCGAAACGCGTCTTGCCATAAAACGCTTCGCGCAGGATGAGGATGCTCCACCATTCGCCCACCTTGCCGAGGCTGCGAGCTATCGGGCAAGGCAAATTATTAAAGTTGGTATGTTTCATGACCATCTCCTCGCATAAATTCCAGCACATCGATCAAAAAATGCCCTTTGCGGCATCAACACTTCAGTTACTATTCATTTGCAAGCCACTTGCCGCCCATGACAACGGCATAAAAATACGCAAAAAATCACTTTCTTATTGCTCTATTACAATAATGTCTTGTTCAACCACCCTGATCCCGGTGCGAAAAACGTTGCCAGCCAGCCCAGCACGCGCGACTGCCAACAGGCGTTTTTTACTCGATAGATGCTCGATGACTCCTTTGAAGCTTGCCGTACTGCCCGCCCTGTTCGCCCTCGCCGTTTGCCAGACCACCACCGCCGGTACTGTCTCCTCCGCATCGTTCCAGGCCTCCTTCGTCATCCACGAAGCGTGCACCGTCGTCTCGCAGCGCGGCATCGCCCGGGTACAGTGCCAGCACGACTCGCCCTACCTGATGCAGCAGCAGGCCACGCCATCCGGCGCCGGCCTCGTCACCGTCACCTTCTAAAAATAAATCGTCGCCGTCACCGTGTCCTTGTAGTCGCCGGGACGCGGTGCAGCCTGCGCCGGCACACGGCCGTAAATCGTCAGCGGCACGCTGGCGCCCGTTCCCGTGCCCGTCACCATGCTGGTGCCTGCCGTGCCGTCGCCCCAGAGCGCGCCATCGAGGGTGGCCGACAGGCGATAACTGAGCTGGTCCGTCGTCAGCGTATTTTTCATTTGCCGGTTGGCCACGCTGGCCGCCACGCTGCCGCCGTTCAGGGCGATCTGATAGGCATTGTTATTGACGCAACGCACCGACAGCGTGCTGGTGCTGCGCAGATTGCCCGTCAGGATGGAGGCGTTGGCAAACGCCATCGGGCTGGCCGTGATGGTGCAGTCATTGACGGCCGTGGCATTCACCGTAAAGCCGAAGCTGCCGCTGTTGACGGTGCAGCCGAACAGGTTGACGAGGCCATACGTGGTGTAGGTATACGTGCCCACGCCCGCAAAACTCGACGTGTACGCGGTATTCGCATTGCCCACCGTGGGCACGGCCGCGAGGCTGGCGCCTGCGGGAATCTTCGCGTACACGGTAAACGTCGTCGAATACGTGCCGGGCGGGGCCAGCAAGCCTGCCGACAGGATCAGGCCGAAGGTCGATGGCGCGCCCGCCACGCCGGCGCCGCCCCAGATCTTCGCCGTCGCATACGAACTGTCCACGTACACGTTGTATTCCATGCGGTTGCTGCCATTGCCCAGGTTGCGCGGCAGGGCCGAGATGGAATTCGTGCCCAGCCCCAGCGAGATGCACACTTGCGCATTGGGCGTGAGCAACTGCCCCAGGTTCAGGGATGAAAACACGCAGCTGAAGGTCCCCGTTGCCTGCGCAACATAATCGCTGCCGGAAATCGGACTGACATTGCCAAAATCGATATTCGTCATGCTGACCGAGCAGGTATCGGCCTGCGCCGCGCCGCCCCAGGCACAGCCCAGCAGCACGGTCAGCCAGAGCAGCAGGCGGCGCATCAGTGGCCCCTCGCGGCGCCGGCGCTGCAGCGCAGCGGGCCGATCACGGGCAAGCCGCCCGCTACCGGACGCACATAGGCAAAGCGCACCGTGCATGCGTTGTCACCTTCACCGACTTGCAACTGATTTTGCTCGAGCAGATCGTCGACGAAAACGATGCCGTCAAATCCCACCACCGTCTGCTTGCCGCTCTGCACGTGCAGCACGGGCAGCCCCGTGGCCAGCGGCTTGCCCTGCGCATCCTGGACGATGACGGTGGCCGCGCTGTAGCGTTCGATGGGGAAGGCGGCCAGTACGCCGGCCAGCTGTTGCGGCACCACATTGATATTGATCACCGGCACGCGCGCATCGACGGCCAGGTCTTCGGTGGCGATGCTGATCTGGTTATTGCCATAGGGATTCAAATTCGGCACCAGCAGATAGCCGTCCCTGCCCGTCATGCCGATCTGGCGGTTTTCATGCAGCACGGGGATATCGGGCACGCCGCCCGTGGAGACGAGGGCGAAACCGTTGCCCACCTGGCGCGCCGCCTCGACATGGCCATCCATCAGCACCAGCGCGCCGGCAGCACCGAGCGAGGAAGCATTGCCTGCGTCGCCGCCCTGCACGCGCGCGGACACGCGGCCCTCATTGCCCAGATATTCGAGCTGTGCCTGGCGGTAGGCATTGCCGCCCGCCGTGCCCGCCTGCATATTCCAGCCGAAGCCGCCGCCGAAGTCCGCCGCGCGCTGCGCGCTGACGCTGCGGCCGCTCTGGCCATTTTGCCGGCTGCTGTTGACACTGATGGCGAGATTGTTGTCGAACGCCATGCTCAAGCCAAAGTAGAAACCCCGCTTCTCGCGCTGCCGCAAATCCTGGAACAGGCTGGCGTTGAAGAACAGGCCGTGGAACAGGGTGGCCGAATAGCCCGCGGTGGCAATCTTCGACGGCGGCGCGCCCGCCGTGCGGTAGCTGATATAGCTGGTGCTGATGCTGCTTCCTGCCGGCAAGGGCAAGCTGACGGTGAAACGGTCCGCCGCGCGCACGACGGGGCTGCCGTCGCGCGAGGCCAGGTCGCCAAAGCCGGCGCTGGCGCGCACGCTTT
This sequence comes from Janthinobacterium rivuli, assembly GCF_009208735.1. GTDB lineage: Bacteria > Pseudomonadota > Gammaproteobacteria > Burkholderiales > Burkholderiaceae_D > Janthinobacterium. The sequence continues at coordinate 135,645 of NZ_WFLJ01000009.1, forward strand.
GCGCATCGACGCTGAAGCGCGGCCCCAGGTATTGATAGCCGGCGCCCACTTGCGCACCGCGGCTGCGGCCGGCGCTGGCCGACAGCGTACCGTTGAGCACGCCCGCCTGTCCCAGCCGCAGCAAGGCACCCGCCCCCGCCTGGTACAAGCCGGCGGCCAGCTCCGCATGGCCTTCGAGGGTCACACTGTCGCTGACGCCATGCCGGGCCGAAGCGCTGGCGACCGGCCGCGCGTCATAGCCGAACAGGCGGCGACCATAGTCGCGCCGCACGGCGCCCGCCTCGAACGAGTAATCGCTCAAGCCGCTGGCCAGCAGGCGCGTGTCGACATACAAGGGCAGCACGGTCGTCACGCTGCGTCCCAGCGCATCGCGCGTGATGAGGGTGGCTTGCCCCGCGCCATTGATGCCGGCCACCTGGTTCAGGACGAATGGACCGCTGGGCACGCTGGCAGCATATTGCTGCACACCATTGACGTACAGGCTCAGCGACGAAGGCACGAGCGCCGTGCCGTCGACGGAGGCGACGGGAAAGGTCAGCAAATCGGGACGCAGCTGGAAATTCTTGCGCCACTGAACGCCGCCGATGCGCACCGCGCGGCTCCAGCTCAGCGACGAGGAAATCAGGTCGCCCACTTGCCACGTCTGCAAGGTCTCGGGGTTGGCATGGCTCCAGAAGGTGTCGAAACGCATGTATTGGCGTTGGCCCGCCCCCAGATTCAAGGTACCGGTATTGCTGAAGACCCCGCTGTCGTTGAAATAGCGCAAGTCGTTGAAGATGGCGGCGCGCCGCGACTGGCCCAGCTCCGCATAGGCTTCGTAATTGAGGACGGCGCCGGGCGTGACCTGCGCTGGCGGCGCCTGCGCCGGCGTGCGCGCGCTGATGCGGTAAGGGGCGCGCAAATCGTCCGCCACCTGCAGCGAGATGCTTTGGCGCGCGGCGTCATAATCGTAGCTGAGCCCCGGTATGGCATCGAGCGCCACCTCGGTCTGACCGGGCGCGACCAGGCGCGCCGGGTCCAGCCCCAGCTGCTGCAAGTTCGCCACACTGCTGCGCAAGCGTTTACCCGCCTGGGTAAAACGCAAGATCAGTCCGGTTGATTCAGCATTCACACTTACCTCCAGATACAGTTCATTCGGTGCCGCCGGATCGGCGGGCAGGCTGGCCGGGCCAGGATCGGCCCCCGTCGCCCCATTCGCCGCCGCCCCCTCGGCCCGCTGCAGCGGCGCCAGCGCCAGCAGCAGCAAGGTCCAGCAAGTCCGCCATGTCAGTGCGCGTCTCATGGTTTAAGCCGCTTGCGCCCGCTGCGGCGGCACGCGCCAGGCGCGCGCACCAGGACGGCAGTGTTCAAGGTGTGGAATTCGCGGCAATGAGCGCCTTGGCATTCACGTTCACCGCAATACTCAACGGTCCATCCAGTTCGGACTCCCGGGCGACGGGCAGGCGCCACACGCGCATGCGTCCCGCCAGCACGTAGCCGAACAAGCCCTTGCTGATGACAAATTCCTTGCCGCGCTGGTTCGTCAGCGTCAACGCGCCGATCTGCGCATGAAAGTTGCCGCTGTTCTTGATCCGCAACGTCCACTCGCCCTGCTCGCGAAAAACCTGCCAGGCGAGCACTTCCTTGCCTGGCGCGCCGCCCGGCAGCACGAAGACGGGCACCGAGTAGCGCAGGCGGATATCGACGCCGCTGCGGCCCGTGTCATCCTCGCGACTGACCTCGTCGATGAGCACGCGGTAGGTCTTTTCCTGCGCGACCGGGCCCGCCTGCGCACGCACCAGGCGGATGGTCTGCCGGCTGTTGGGAGCGATCTCGACAATAGGCGGGCTGGCCACCAGCTCCTGCGTCGGCGCCAGCACTTCCTCGCCGTCGCGCTGATCCCAGGCAAACACGCGCACCTGGCCATACATGGGCTGCTCGCCCAGGTTTTGCAGGTTGATCCCCGTCGCGCTCTGTTCCGCGCGGAAATTGAGCGTCACCGGCGAAATCTGCAGGTTCGCGCCCTGCGCACCCACGGCGTGGCAGGCCAGCAACGCCGGCAAGTACCTGAGCACGGAGGCAAGACGGGCCTTCACGCGGGGCCCGTCTTAAAAGTACACGGTGGCAGTGATGGTCGACTTGTAGGTATCGGGCGCCGGTGTCGCCTGTGGCGGAATGTTGCCGTACACGGTGAGCGGCTGCGAGGTGCCGTTGCCGGTGGCGCCGACCGTATCGGTACCCTGCGTATCGCCCCACAGGGTGGCGCCGGCCGTCTGGTACAGATTGAATTGCACCTTGCCGAGATTGCCGCCGGTGCCGCTCATGTAGCGCGTGGTGCCGCTCGAGCCCGTGCCCGAACCGGCCGTCAATCCCACGTTATACGGCGTGGTATTGGTGCAGGTGACATTCACGGTCGTATTGACGTTCACGGCAGTAGCCAGCACGCCCTGACTTTGGCCAAAGTCGAGGTTGGCCGCCGAAATGGTGCAGTTGGCGATGATTTTCAAAGTGACATCAAAGGTGGAAGTATTGCTGCCGTTCAGATAAACGGCGGCGTCGGCCTGGCCAGACAGCAGGACCGTACCGGCGATGGCGACGCTGGCGGCAGCGGCACAGCGGGAAAAATTAACTCGCAACATGATACCTCCTGATGATGGAACATCATTGCATGGGCCCTTCAACAGACGGGCTTTGAGGATAGTCACGGTATTGCCGGCGTTTTCTTGGGCACGCAAACCAGGACGACAAAAAAACTTGTGCCGAGAGTCAGGAACCCGGGGACTCCGGCATTTTTTGCAGCATTTGCAAAACAGATTTTTTAACAAGCGACATTGCTTTAAATCAATGCATGAGTGAATTATTGGCGATCTGAGAAATCCGCGCTTCTTCTTGCGGAGAAACCTCTTTTGAAACACGAGAAAAGCAGAAAAAAAAGAAAAAGCGAGGCATAATAAGCCACAACTTGCTATTTGGTTAAGTCATCCATGCCATGCCATTGACCAGCGAAACCATCAAAAAGAACATCCTGATCGTGGACGATTCCGCGTTCGAGCAGCGCATGCTGATGGAGCTGCTCAGCGAGCAGCCCTACCGTTTCAGCATCGCGTTCAACGGTTACCAGGGCTACCAGCTGGCACTGGCCACGCATCCCGACCTGATCCTGCTCGACGTGCGCATGCCCGAGATGGATGGCTACACGGCATGCCGTTTGCTCAAGGCCAATCCCGAAACGCAGGAGATTCCCGTGATCTTTCTCAGCGGCGCCGATGCCGCCAAGGAACGCATCATGGGCTTGCAGGTGGGCGGCGTCGACTACATTTCGAAGCCGTTCACGCCGGAAGAACTGGCCGCGCGCATCCATATTCACCTGGGTTTGATGCGTAAAAGCAACAGTACCTTGCCGGTAGCGACGCCGATCAGCGACAGGCTGCAGCATCCCGACCTGGTGTTCGTCAATGCGGTCAAACAACTGATTCTCGACAACCTGGGCAGCCTGCCGAACCTGTCCGAGATCGCCCGCAGCGTGGGCACGTACCGCGAGAAGCTGACCCTGATGTTCCGCGAGCAGACGGGCATGACGGTCTTCGCCTTCATCCGCGAAGCGCGCATTGCCCGCGGCGTGGAATTGCTGCAGCAGACCGAGATCGACGTGCAGGACATCGCCCTGCTGATCGGCTTTCACAACGCGGGCAACTTCGCCACCGCCTTCCGCGAGCGCATGGGTGTCACGCCCAGCGCCTACCGCCAGCGCCTGCAGGAGCAGACGGGCCAGCGGCAGGCGGCCAACGGACACTAACGCTAGAACTTGTAGTTCAGCTTGAGCGCCGCGACGCGGCCGCGCGGATCGGCCTGGGTAAAGTCAAAGCCGGTGGAGGCATAGTCCCAGGGCGCCCGTTTATTAGCCAGGTTTTGCACGATGAAGGTGACGTTCGCCTGCGGCGTCACCTGCCAGCTGCTGGTCGCGTCAAAGGTACTGAAGGCGGCCACCGATTCATCGAGATGCGTCTCCTGCGCATAGCTGCCCACGTAATTCCAGGTGAGCGTGGACGACCACTTGCCCTGTTCCCAGGTGGCCGACGTGACGCCGCGCCATTTCGGGATGGAGCCGAAGTGATTGGTGCCGGCGCCATTGGTCAGCGGCGCGCCATCGGACAGCGGCTCGGCAAAGCGCAGCACGCGGCTCAGCTGGCCCGCCAGGGTCAGCTTGCCCCAGTCCTTGTCGACGAAGCGCTGGCGCAGGTCGATATCGATGCCCGACACTTCGCGCTGGCCCTGGTTGCGGAACTGGCGGTACAGGGTCGTGATGCGTCCATCGGCGCCGCGCGTGATCTGTTGCGGCGCCGTATTTTCATTCGCGAGAATGGTGGTGGCGCTGGCCGTGCCGATCACGCCATCCTGCTTGATGCGGTAGTAATCGAGGCCGATGCTGGAACTGCTGGTGGGCGACACCACCACGCCCAGGTTCAGGTTTTTCGACCGCTCGGGGCGCAGGTTCGGATTGGCGATGGTCATCACCGTCACGCCGCGCGACTGTGTCGGCGTCAGCGGATCGCGGGCATCGATCACGCTGGTATAGCTGACGGCCGTGCTGTCGGTGATTTCCGGCAGCGACGGGGCGCGGAAGGCGCGGGAAACGGTGCCGCGCAGCAGCAACCATGGCGCCGCCTGATAGCGCGCGCTCGCTTTCGGCGAAAACGCATTGCCGAAGTCGCTGTAATGGTCGGCGCGTCCCGCCACGTTGACGGACAGGTCTTTTACGACGGGCACGTTGAACTCGGCGAACAGGGCCGACACATTGCGCGAGCCGTTGATGATGTTGAGCGCGGGGCGCAGTTCCGTGCCCGACAGCACCGCCGTCGAGGTTTGCGAATCCATCTTTTCGCGGCGCCATTGAGCGCCGGCGGCAAAGCCCAGCGGACCGGCCGGCAAGTCCCAGATATCCTTGGCCGCCGAGAAGTCGAGCGTGTCGAGGGTCGACTCGGCTGGACGCAGGGTCGACAGGCGCAGGCGGTTGCGCACGGCTTCACTGTTTTGCGACTGGTCAAAGAAATTGTAGCTGCCCTCGGCCAGCACTTTCTGGAATTCATAGCGGTTGACGAAGTTCTGCACCGTTTCCTCCAGCTTGCTGCTGGAGTGGGCCACGGCCGTATCCCAGTCCCAGCCCGCCCAGGTGCCCTTGGCGCCGGCCAGCGCGCGGTAGAAGGTGACGCGGTCCTGCTTCAGGCGCGGTCCCAGGTCGAACAGCGTGGCAGTGAAGGGCAAGGGCGTCGTGCCCGGATTGTTCGGGTGGCCCACGGGCAGCACCACGGGAATGGTATCGAGCAGCTTGCTGCTGTTGTTCCACACGCGCGTGGCGTTATTCACCGTCAGTGGCGCGCTGAAGGTCTGGTCGGCGCGCGAATAACTGTGCAGCAGGTCGACGTAGGCTTCCGTGTCCGCGTTCAGCTTGAGGGTGCCGCGCAGCGACGAGTGGATGCGCTGGATGCCCGGGATCAGCGTCTTATACGGCGCCGGATTGTAGGCCAGCACCTGGCCGCTGCGATCGGGATTGATGTCGTGGTACGGCACCAGTTGCAGCGGGCCGCGCACGCCGCCGAGGGTCTGCGTGGGATCGTTGCCGGCGTAATTCGTGGCGGTCCAGCCCAGGCTGCCGCGCTGCTGCTGGCGGTAATCGGCGTCGCGCAGCCATGCCACGTCGCTTTGCTGCAGCTTGTCGCGCTGCTGCGCGCCGACCGAGAAGACCACGCTGTAGCCATCTTCCTCGAGCTTGCCGAAACCCGTTTGCAGCGCCGCGCTCTTTTCGTGCTGGCCCGTGCCTTGCGTCGAGCCGCCCCATTGCGCCGTGATGTCCGTGCCCGTGAATTCCTTGTACAGGATGATGTTGACCACGCCGGCCACGGCGTCGGAGCCGTACACGGACGAGGCGCCATCCTTGAGCACCTCGATGCGCTGCACGGCCGCCATCGGCAGGCTGTTGAGGTCAACGAAGGTCTGCTGCAAGTCCTGCGCCGTGGCATAGCTGGCCACGCGGCGGCCATTCACCAGGATCAGGGTGTTTTGCTGGCCTATGCCGCGCAGCGACAGGCCCGAGGTGCCGGCCGAGAAACTGCCCGTGTATTGCTCGTTGTAGCTGTTGCCGCTGTTGGCGGAGATGGCGCGCAGCACGTCCGACACGCTGGTCTTGCCGCCGGCTTTCAACTCCTTGGCCGTGATGACTTGCACGGCGCTGGCGCCCTCCTTTTCGCTGACGCGGATATTCGATCCGGTGACATTCACGCGCAGCATGTCGTCTTCGGCGTGGACGAAGGCGGGAAAGGCGGCGGCGATGGCAAGACTGATGGCGAGTGGTTTGAACATGGTTTCCTCTTATTGGGATTGCAGCCTTTTTCCGATAAAAAAGGCCGAACAGGGGCACGCGGGCCGGGTGGGCCTACGGGCAAAACGACGACGGGGGGGATGAAGCAGTTACGGGATGCGTGGACGGGCACGCACCGGCATCGACTGCGCCATGCGTTGCATGGTCAGCTGGTGCGGGGCGGCATAAAAACAGGCAGAAGGACTAAATCGCAACATAAAAAACACCGGTAAGCGGGGAAAGGCCACTATATCCCGGTGTCTTTATGGCGTGAACGAATTAAAAATTGATTGTATATACGATTTGAATCTAAGGACTTGTCGTTTGACAACATTCAGGCATCGGCATGCGCCATTGGCGCCAGCGCCGCGCGGCGCGCCTGCACGTTCCACCAGTACCAGGAAATCAGGGCATTGACCCAGTAGGCCGCATACAGCACGGCCGTCAGGTGCAGGCCGCGGCTGTAGTAGAGCGGCACGGCCACGGTGTTGACCAGCAGCCAGAAAGCCCAGGTTTCGATGCGCCGGCTCATCAGCAAAAATTGCGCGATGATGCTAAATACCAACACTGCGGAATCGATGAACGGTGCGTAGGCATTCGTGAAGCGGTGCAGCAGCATGCCGTAGATCACCACGGAGGCGATGCCGGCCGGCACCACCCAGGCCAGGGTGCGCCAGCGCGTGCGCGTGATCGGCAAGGGCTTGCCGCCGGCGCCGCGCCGCCATTGCAGCCAGCCGATGACACAGGTGACGATGAAGAACAGCTGCAGCATCACGTCGGCGTACAGGTTGACCTGGAAAAACAGCACGGCAAACAGCACGCAGCCGACCATGCCGATCCACCAGGAATGAATATTATTGCGTCCAGCCAGGATGATGGAGGCAGTCATCAGCACATTGGCGGCGATCTCGAGCGGGGGAGTCAAGCGGATTTCCTTTGCGGGGCAGTGGTTGCACCGCGCCACTATAGCCGATTACACTGCACGGTGTTCGCCATGCCGGAAGCGACGCCCATGGGGGCACGCGGCAAAAAACGCGCGTAAATCGAGGAAATGCGAGTCAGGCCGGGCTTCGGCAGCCGCAGCCCTTGACTTCCATGGCCATTCTGGCAAATTGAATATCAAGTTGAAACTCCAGGGAAGTCCCCATATGCGCATGCGCCATCTCCTGTTTGCGGCAGTGCTCGGCGTATCCGCCGTTCCCGCCGTAGCTTGCCGCATGACGATGGCGCTGGAACAGTGGCCGCCGTATCTCTACCGCGATGCCCAGGGCCGCGCTACGGGCCTGGACCTGGAACTGCTGCGCGCCATCTTCAAGGAAGCGCACTGCACCCTCGTCACCCTGCCGGAACTGCCCACCGCGCGGCGCCAGCTGCTGTTCCAGAAAGGGGGGCTGGACCTGATGCTGGCCGCGTCCGAGACGCCGGAACGCCAGTCGTATGCGCGCTTTTCCATTGCGTATCGCGACGAAGCCGTAGGGCTCTTCAGCAAATCCGGCGCGCCCGCCGCCCACCGCCAGATCTCCAGCTTCGCGCAGCTCGCGCGCGGCAAGTCGACCTTGCTGGCGCCCAAGGTGGGCTGGTATGGCGCGCAATACGCGGCGGCCCGGCCGGCGCTGGAAAAGGCCGGCCGCCTGAACGCGTTCGGCAGCTTCCAGCAGGGCGTGCGCATGCTCGAGGCGGGACGCGCCGACCTGCTGCTGGGCGACGTGCTGGCCGTGCGCCACGAAGCGCGCCTGCAGGGCGTTGCCTTGAACACCCTGCCCTTCCTCGTCCTGCGCGCCCCCGTGCACCTGATGCTCAATGCGCACACGACCAGCGCCGCCGACCTGGCGCGCCTGAACGCCGCCATCACGCACCTGGAACAGCGCGGCGCGCTGGCGGCGATACGCGCCCGCTACGACGCGCCCTGAGGCGATCAGCCCTTGCTGGCCGCTTCCAGGATTTCCAGCTTCGTCTCGCGGCCATTCTTTTGCACGCCCTGCGCCTTGTCGTAGCTTTCGATCAGCGCGCGGTACGGCGGCACGATGTGGTCCGTCATGATGGCGGCGAATTCCATCGCATCGGCGCGGTTCCAGGTGCTCATCACCTCGGCCAGCACGGCATACGTGTCGATCGGCACGGCGCCCGCCTGCGTCACGCGCGCGATGGTGATGTCGGTGGCCATCTTCGACCAGTTACCCGAGGCGTCGATGATGGCAAACACCTTGTAGCCGGCCGCCAGCGCGCTGATAGTGGGAAAAGCCATGCACACGCTGGTCAGCGTGCCGGCGATCAGCAGGGTCTTGCGGCCCGTCTTTTCGATGGCTTCGACCCAGGCCGGATTGTCCCAGGCGTTGATCTGGCCCGTGCGCGGGATGTAGACGGCGTCCGGGTTGAAATGGTGGATTTCCGGGATCAATGGACCGTTCGGGCCGTCTGGCACGGAAGCGGTGGTGAAGGTCGGCATGTTGGCCAGGCGCGACAGCTTGGCCAGCGCCGTGACGTGGCCGCGCAGCACGTGCTGCTCGATGTCGCGCACCAGCTGGAACAAGCCGCTCTGGTGGTCGATCAGCAGCATGACGGCGTCGTCGGGATCGATCATCGGTGGCAAACCTTGGAAGTTGGCGGGGGTGCTCATGGTGGTCTCCTGAAAAACCATGCCGCGGGATGCGGCATGGGTACGGCATAAAGTGAATTACGTCGCGATGCGGGCGAAGCGGCCGCTGTTGAAGTCCTCGAACGCCTGCGCGATTTCCGCTTCCGTGTTCATGACGAAGGGACCGTGGCCGACGATGGGTTCATCGATCGGCTCGCCGCTCAGCAGCAGCACCACGGCATCGTTGTTCGCCTCGACGGTGATGCTGTCGCCGTCGCGCCCGAACAGCGCCATCTGCGCTTCGCGCACCACGCTCTCGCCATTCACCAGTACCGTGCCGTGCAGGACGATCAGCGCCGTGCTCCAACCCCTCGTCACGGGCAGCTGCGTCAGCTTGCCCTGGGCCAGGCGCACGTCCCACACCTGCATAGCCGAAAACGTGCGGGCCGGGCCATGCTGGCCAGCGAAATCGCCGGCGATCACGCGCACGGAACCGGCATCGTCCGGCAGCGCCAGCGTGGGAATCGTGTCGCTGGTGATGGCCTGGTAGCCGGGCGCCGTCATCTTGTCTTTCGCCGGCAGGTTCACCCACAACTGCACCATTTCCAGGGTGCCGCCCGACTGCGTGAAGGCAGGCGAGTGAAACTCTTCATGCACGATGCCGGCGCCGGCCGTCATCCATTGCACGTCGCCGGGGCCGATCACGCCGCCCTGGCCCGTCGAATCGCGGTGCGCCACCTCGCCCTTGTAGACGATGGTCACCGTTTCAAAGCCCCGGTGCGGGTGCGAGCCGACGCCGGGCGGACGCGTGCCGGGCGCAAATTCGGCGGGGCCGGCATAGTCGAGCAGCAGGAAGGGACTCAGCTGCTTGCCATGGCCGCCGTAGGAAAACATCGAGCGCACGGGAAAACCGTCGCCGACCCAATGCCGGCGCGGCGCGCTGTAGATACCTGTGACTGTGTTCATCTCGATCTCCTGTTGGGGGTTGCCATACGATGAAAACAGAATACGCTTGCAACGATGAAGGCGGTAGACGGTAAAATTCGCCATCAGCGTTCCAAAAATAGAACGATCAAGGAGGCGGCATGCAGGACCTGAATGACTTGTATTACTTTGTGCAGGTGGTCGATCATGGCGGTTTCGCGCCGGCCGGGCGCGCGCTGGGCATGCCGAAATCCAAACTGAGCCGGCGCATCGCGCTGCTGGAAGAGCGCCTGGGCGCGCGCCTGCTGCAGCGCACGACGCGGCATTTTTCCGTCACCGACGTGGGTCAGACGTTCTACGAGCATTGCAAGGCCATGCTGGTGGAAGCGGAGGCGGCGCAGGACGCGATCGACCTGACGCGGGCCGCGCCGCGCGGCACGGTGCGCCTGTCCTGCCCCATCGCCCTGCTGCATTCCCTGGTCGCGCCCATGCTGGCCGGCTTCATGCGCGAGCATCCGCAGGTGACCCTGCTGCTCGAAGCGAGCAACCGCCGCGTCGACCTGGTGGCCGAAGGCATCGACGTGGCCATCCGCGTGCGCCCGCCGCCGCTGCCCGACAGCGACCTGGTGCTGCGCGTGCTGGCCGAACGCAGCCAGTGCATGGTGGGCAGCCCGCTGCTGTTCGCCGGCGCGCCGCTGCCGCAAGCGCCGGCCGACCTGGCCGACTGGCCCAGCCTGGCCCTGGGCACGCCACAACAGCAGTACCAGTGGGATTTGCACGGTCCCGATGGCGCGCGCGCCCAGCTGCGCCACACGCCGCGCTTCGTCACGGGCGACATGCTGACCCTGCGCGACGCGGCCGTGGCCGGCGTGGGCGTGGTGCAGCTGCCGACCATGATGATCACCGCGCAGGTGGCCGATGGCAGCCTGCTGCCGCTGATGGAACAATGGCGGCCGCAGCGCGAAATCATCCACGCCGTCTTCCCGTCGCGGCGCGGCCTGCTGCCGGCCGTGCGCGCGCTGATCGACCACCTGGCGCACGGCTTCGCCGCGCTGGAGGAAGAGTGAGGGTTTTCAGGTACGATGGCGCATTCGCCAATCGCCCGGATGCCGCATGCGTTTATTGATTTTGTCTGACCTGCACCATGAATTATGGCGCGACGAAGCGCCGCAAGGCGACCTCGCGCTCAGCTGCCCAGACGCCGTGATCCTGGCCGGCGACATCGACACGGGTAGCCGCGCCGTCGCCTGGGCCGCCACCACGTTCGCGGGCCTGCCCGTGCTGTACGTGCATGGCAACCACGAAGGCTATGGCCACCATCTGGACAAGGTGCGCCAGGAGCTGCGCGCGGCCTGCGCCGCCACGGACAACGTGCATTTTCTCGATGCCGATAGCCACCTCATCACGGACCAGGCAGGCAACAAGGTACGCTTCCTGGGCGCCACCCTGTGGACGGATTTCCGCCTGCTGGGCGACGACACGCGGCAGGCGGCCATGCGCGACGCGGAAGCCGTCATGAACGACTACAAGCGCATCCGCCTGGCCAACATGGGCTTTCGCAAGCTGCGCGCGGCCGACACGGCCATGTTCCACGCGCAGCAAAAAGCCTGGCTGGCGCGCGAACTGGCGCAGCCCTTCGACGGCCGCACGGTGGTCATCAGCCACATGGCGCCGTCGCTGCAATCGGTCGACGATGCCTACGGCAGCGAGGGGTGTTCGCCCGCCTATGCCTCGCGCCTCGATGAACTGGCCGCGCAGGCGGACCTGTGGGTGCATGGCCACATCCACGTCTCGCGCGATTATCAGCTGGGCCAGTGCCGCGTCGTCAGCAATCCGTGCGGCTACAAGTCGCGCAGCGGCACGCCGCAAAATCCCCGGTTCAACCCGAACTTCATCGTCGAGCTGCCGCCGCGTTAATCATGCGCTAATCATCGGGCTTCAAGCGGCCCGCCAGCCATTGCTGCAGGCGGTGCTTGCCGGCCCGGCGCGCCGCGCGCGGCGATGCCTCCGACTGGTGCGCGCCGGCGCCGCCGCGCAGCCTGCCGGCCGCCACCAGCCGATTGCGCGGCTTCGGTGTGGCTTTCACTTTGATCTTCATGGTTGCTCCTTTCAGCCCTTGATGCAGACGACCTGGCGCAAGGTATGCACCACTTCCACCAGGTCGCTCTGGTGCGCCATGACGGCGTCGATATTCTTATAGGCGGCCGGGATCTCGTCGACCACGCCACCATCCTTGCGGCACTCGATGCCGGCCGTCTGCTCGGCCAGGTCGAAGCGGTTGAAGCGGCGCTTCGCTTCGCTGCGGCTCATGCTGCGTCCCGCGCCATGCGAGCAGGAACAGAACGATTCGGCATTGCCCTTGCCGCGCACGATGAAGCTGCGTGCCCCCATGCTGCCGGGAATGATGCCCAGCTCGCCCTGCCGCGCCGAAATGGCACCCTTGCGCGTCACATACAAATCCTCATTGCCATGCGTTTCGCGCGCAATGTAGTTGTGATGGCAGTTGATCGCTTCGCCATCAAGGCGGAACGGCGGCGCATGCTTCGCCAGCACGTCGAGCACGCGGCGCATCATTTCACTGCGGTTGAGCAGCGCATAATCCTGCGCCCAGTCCACCGCCTCCACATAGTCGTCGAACACCGCGGAGCCTTCGCTGAAGTACGCCAGGTCGGCGTCCGGCAGCTGCAGCTGGTGGCGCCGCATGTCCTTCTGCGCGGCGGCGATGAAGTAACGGCCAATCACGTTGCCGATGCCGCGCGACCCCGAATGCAGCATGATCCACACGCGCTGTTCCTCGTCGAGGCAGATTTCGATGAAGTGATTGCCGCCGCCCAGGGTGCCTGCCTGGCAGATCCACGTGCGCTCGAACTGGCGCAGCATCTTGGCGATGCCACGGTGGCGCTCGACGATGTGCGCCAGGCGGTCGCCGAGGGGCCGCACGGCGCGCGCCTGGCGCGAGCCTTGCACGCGGCTCCATTCGTGCTGCTCGAAGCCGACGGGTACTTCCGCTTCGATGGCGCTGCGCAGGCGCGCCAGATTGTCGGGCAGGTCGCTGGCCGTCAGGGTCGTGCGCACGGCATTCATGCCGCAGCCGATGTCGACGCCGACGGCGGCCGGGATGATGGCGCCGCGCGTGGGAATCACACTGCCGACGGTGGCGCCGATACCGGCATGCACGTCAGGCATGGCCGCCACATGCGGATGGACGATGGGCAGGCTGGCGATATTGTGCAGCTGGCGCTGCGCCTGCGCGTCGATATCGTCGGTAAAAATATGCACGGGCACCTGGGCGCCGTGCAATGTCTGATGGATGGGCATAACGTATTCCTTGGTCTTGTCGTTATGCCGGGGTCCTGGTAAACCAAAAAACCCCGGCGAGTTTCCTCACCGGGGTTTTGAAGGACACCGGCTCGGGATCGGCAATGTGCCGATGGCCCCGAGCGTCATGCGCGGGGCTAGTGGTCGTACTTGCTGCCAGCCTGCTCGAACATGGGTTTCCTTTCCTTTATCTGGTTAATCTGAACTGCGGACAATGATTCTGCACTTTATGCCGCAGTGCGTCAACCGCTTTTCATGGCGAAGACGCCAACGTTGTTATTTTGTCGCAGCCGCTTTTTCTTTCGCGATGCGGGCATCGAGCTTGGCTTCATTTTTGGCCGCGTAATGGCTGCACGCCTGCGCATCGATGAAGGGATTCGGCGTGACGCCTTCCAGCAATTGCGTCAGCTTCTGGTCGCCGCCGGAGTGGTCGGGGTGGGCCGAGATCAGGATGTCGCATGGCAGTTTGGCGAAGTCCTGCATGACGCGGCGGAAGGCTGGCGTCAGGTCCGCGTGGCGTTCATCGCCCAGGTAATGAAAATCGTCGGCCGCCACCGGCGTGAGGCTGGCGCCGAACACCACGTTCAGACATTCCTGACGCTCCGCATCCTCGCACGACACCCAGGTCCAGCTGGTGCTGCCCGGCGTATGCCCGGGCGTGTAGCGCGCCGTGACGGTCACGTCGCCCAGTTGCAGGGTTTCGCCATCGGCGATCTCGCGCACGTTCTCCACGGCCGGCATGGGATCGATTTCGCCCGCCTGCGGGTCCATCGCGAGCACCGCTCCGGCGCGCAGCGCCTCAGCTCCCAGCGGGCTGGCCACCACTTGCGCGCCGCTGTCGCGGGCCAGCGCGGCGACGCCGCCCGAATGGTCGAAATGCGCTTCCGTATTCAGGATGAACTTGATGTCTTGCAGGCGAAAGCCCAGCTCGAGGATGTGTTCCTTGATGGCGGCCACCGATTGCGGCAACGCGCCGTCGATCAGGATCAAGCCTGCGCGCGTATCGATCAGCACCACGCTCAAGCCGCCCACGCCCACGTAGTACGTGTCGCCGTGGATGCGCGCCGGCTGCTGCGGGCGGTTCCATTGCGCCGCATACGGCGAGGCGATCGGCTGCGTCAAAGGATCGACGGCGGGTGTGGCGGCATGCGCCGTCAACGGCAGCGCCATGGCGGCCAGCGCGACACTGAGCAAGGTCTTGGGGAAGAAGAAAGGCGGCATGCGGCTCCAGGAAGATAGGCGGGATGAATCGATGCCATAGAGTAACGTCGCCAGCCTCGCGCGGTCAAGCGGACGGACGCGGCCACTTGCGCTACGATAGAGGCCCATCGACTGCCGTGCGCCTTGCCGCGCCCACCGCCATGCGTTTGCTGATTCTGTCCGACCTGCACCTGGAAGTCTGGGGTGAAGACACGCCCGCCATCGACCTTGCCGCCTGCCGCCCCGACGTGGTGATCCTGGCCGGCGACATCGACACGGGCAGCCATGCCATCGCCTGGGCCGCGCGCACCTTCGGCGCCCTGCCCGTGCTGTACGTGCATGGCAACCACGAAGGCTATGGCCATCAGCTCGAACGCATGCAGGACGCCGTGCGCGACGCCTGCGCCAGCGCGAATGCGCGCGGCGCCAACATCCGCCTGCTCGATGGCGACGCCGTGGAACTGGGCGGCGTGCGCTTCCTCGGCGCGACCCTGTGGACGGATTTCCTGCTGTTCGGCGCCGAGCGCCGGGAAGAAGCGCTCAATGCGGCGCAAGCCTACATGCCCGACTACAAGCGCATCAGCACTGGCGGCGATGCGCCGCGCCTCTTGTGCGCGGCCGACACGGCGCAGCTGCACGCGCGGCACCGCGCCTGGCTGGAACAGCAGCTGACGCAGCCTTTCGATGGCAAGACCGTCGTCATCACGCACATGGCGCCCTCGATGCTGTCGGTGGAAGAGCAGTACGCGACGAACCTCGGTTCGCCCGCCTTCGCCTCGCGGCTGGACGCGCTGGTGGCGCAAGCGGACCTGTGGGTGCATGGCCACATGCATGCCTCGCTCGACTATCGCGTCGAGGACTGCCGCGTCGTGTGCAACCCGTGCGGCTACAAGCGGCCGGACGGCACGCCCGAAAACGAACGCTACGATCCCGGCTTCATCGTCGACATCGCCAGCGCGGTTTAATTTTTTCGATAGCGCAGCTGCGCCACGCCGCTGGGCAGCTGGCGCGTGCCGTCCAGGCGCCAGTCGCTGCGCGGCAAGCCATCCTCGAACAGGCGCACGCCCTTGCCCAGCACCACGGGCAGCACGGACAAGGTGACACTGTCGATGACGCCTTCGCGCAAACCGGCGCGGATGACGGCGCCGCCGTCCAGATACACGTGGCGGCACCCCTCCTCTGCCAGCTCCCGCAGCACTTCCCGCACGCTGCCTTCGCGGCGCTGCTCGCCATGGCGCGGCGCGAAGTCGCGGTGGCTCAAGACCACCACGCGCTTGCCCGCATACGGCCATGGCTCAAAACCCAGCACGGCGTCATACGTGGTGCGCCCGATCAGCAGGGTATCGACCTGCTCCATCAAGGCCGTGTAGCCGGTCGCCTCGGGCGAGTCGGGCGCCAGCTCGGCCAGCCAGGACAGGTCGCCATTCTCTCCCGCGATACAGCCGTCGATGCTGATGCCGAGAAAAACGCTGACAGAAGTTTTTTGCATGGGTGTGCTTTCATTTAATTCTACGGTGTAGAATTATGCCCATGAAAACCACAAAACTTCAAGCCATCACCTCTCCCGTGCGCCGCGCGGGGCGTCCGCGTCGCGTCGCGCCCGCGCTGGACAGCGCCAGCATCCTGCACGCGGCCCTGGCCCTGCTCGAAGAGCAAGGCGAAGCGTTTTCCATGCGCGCGCTGGCGCAACGCCTGGGCGTCGATGCCATGGCCGTGTATCACTATTACGCGGGAAAAGAGGAATTATTGCGGGCCTTGATGGCGCAGCGTTTTGCCGCGCTCGATCCGCAGCGGCCGCCGTTCACGCGACGCCAGGCAGCGCCACGACGTGTGCTCGCGCTGTGCGCGCTATACCTGGAACTGGTCAGCGCCACGCCGTATTTCGTGCGCCTGATGGCGCGCGGGCTGGTAGAACAAGCCGACGTGGCCGAACGCTTCACGGCACTGTTCGAGCTGGCCATCGACGGGCTCGCGCTGGACAAAAAAACCCGGCTGCGCGGGCGCGACGCGCTCGTCGATTTCCTGCACGGCTATGCGCTGGCGGGCAGGCCGGCCAGCGAGACGGCCTGGCATGCTTCGGTCGGCCTGATCCTGGCGGGCATGGCCGCCCGGAACTAGCCTGGCATCAGGCCAGCAGCTTGAGTAGCGCCTGGGCGGCAGCTTCCGACGACGCGGGATTCTGGCCCGTGACCAGCAAGCCATCGGTGACGGCGTACGGCTGCCAGTCGCCCAGCTTGGAGTAGACGCCGCCGTTTTGCTTGAGCATGTCCTCGACCAGGAAAGGCACGATGGCGCTCAGGCCGACGGCGTCTTCCTCGGTATTCGTAAAGCCCGTCACCTGCTTGCCGCGCACCAGCGGCGTGCCGTCCGCCGCCTTCACGTGGCGCAGCACGCCGGGCGCATGGCAGACGGCGGCGACGGGCTTGCCGGCGGCGATCATCTGCTCGATCAGCGCGATCGAGTGCGCATCTTCGGCCAGATCCCACAACGGACCATGGCCGCCCGGGTAAAACACGGCGTCAAAGTCGGCCGCCTTCACGTCGGCCAGCTTGCCCGTGTTGGCCAGCACGGCTTGGGCAGCGGCGTCCTGCTTGAAGCGGCGCGTGGCATCCGTTTGCGAATCGGGTTCGTCGCTTTTCGGGTCCAGCGGCGGTTGGCCGCCGTGGGGCGACACCACCGTCAGCCTGGCGCCCGCCTCCTGCAGGGCATAGTAGGGCGCGGCGAATTCTTCCAGCCAGAAGCCGGTTTTCTTGCCGGTGTCGCCGAGTTGGTCGTGCGAGGTCAGTACCATCAGGATGTTCATGTTGCGTCCTTTTATGTCAGGGTTACAGTGCTGCTTCGAGGATACGGCGGCTGCGCGCGAGGTCGATATCGCGGTGTTCGCCGAGGGAGGTCATGCCATGCGCTGCCAATTGCGTCAGTACCGCTTCCACCGCGTCCTGGCCCAGCTGGTAAGCGGACAAGCGGGTCGGGATGCCCAGGCCTTCAAAGAAGGCGCGGGTGCGGGCGATGGCCGCGGTGATGCGCTCGTCGTCGCTGCCGCTGCTGATGTTCCAGACACGTTCGCCATACTGTAGCAACTTCCCGCGTTTCTGCTCGCGCTGCACGTCCAGCAGTGCGGGCAGCACCAGGGCCAAGGTGCGCGCATGGTCGATGTCGTACAGGGCCGTCAGTTCGTGGCCGATCATGTGGGTGGCCCAGTCCTGCGGCACGCCGGCGCCGATCAAGCCATTCAGGGCCAGGGTGGCCGTCCACATCAGATTGGCGCGGGTGGCGTAATCGTCGGACGCGGCGACGGCTTGCGGCGCGATCTCGACCAGGGTTTGCAGCAAGCCTTCGGCAAAGCGGTCCTGCACCTTCGCCTGCACCGGATAAGTCAAATACTGCTCCGTGGTGTGCACAAAGGCGTCGACGAGCCCGTTGGCCACCTGCGTGGCCGGCAAGGTGAACGTTTTACTGGGGTCGAGCACGGAAAATTGCGGATACAGCAAGGGGCTGCGGAAACTCAGCTTGTCGTGCGTGGCTTTTTTCGTCACCACGCCGCCGCTGTTCATTTCCGACCCCGTGGCCGGCAAGGTCAGCACCGTGCCAAACGGCAGGGCGCGCTGGACGTTGGCGCCGCCGCGCTCGGCGATTTCCCACGGCTCGCCGTCGTACAGGGCGGCGGCGGCGACGAACTTGGTGCCATCGATCACGGAGCCGCCGCCGACGGCCAGCAGGAAGTCCACTTTCTCGCCGCGTACCAGGGCGACGGCGCGCATCAGGGTTTCATAGCTGGGATTCGGTTCGATGCCGCCAAACTCCTGCACGCTGCGCTGGCCCAGCGCGGCGCGTACCTCGGCCAGGGTGCCGGTCTTTTCCGCGCTGGCGCCGCCGTACAAGATCAGCACGCGCGCATCGTGCGGCACCAGGGTGGACAATTTGGCGACGGTATCAAGACCGAACACGATACGGGTCGGATTATGGAATTCAAAGTTTTTCATCATGCCGCTCCTGATTATTAGACTGGTCGTCTAGAATGAGTTTCAAAAAATGCGGACGTGGTGCGTCCGCTTGCCTGCTATTTATCGGTCGTAGCTGTCCGGCGGCAGCTGCAACATGGCCAGGGTCGCCCGCCAGGCCGTTTGCAGGGCGCTGGCATCGCGCCGCAGCTTGGTCAGCAAGGCCGCGCCCAGCCACAACTGGTACAAGGTGGCGGCCATCTGCGCCGGATCGGCCACCGATGGCAGCGTATCGTCCACCCTGCCCCGCGCGATGGCCAGAGCCAGCCGGGCGATGATGCGATGGGTGCCATCGAGCAGCGCCACGCGCATCGGTTCCGACATGTCGGCCACTTCGCTGCTGAGCTTGACCACCAGGCAACGGCAGTCGCAAGCGCTGCCATCGAGGCTCTCGCTGGTCCAGCTGGCCCAGTAATCCATCAGCGACTGCGCCGCGCTCCGGCCAGGCTGGCCCAGCACGTCTTCCATCGCGGCCAGGTAGCCGGTGACGTAATCTTCCAGCATCGCCTCGCCAAACAATTCCTTGGACTTGAAGTAATGGTAGAACGAGCCCTTGGGCACGTCGGCGGCCGACAGGATCTCGTTGAGCCCCACCCCGGCAAAACCCTTGCGCGTGATGATGGCCTTGCCCTGGTCGATAATGTGCTGGCGCACGTCGGTGTATTCAGCTTTCATGCGAGGCATTGTAGCACAATTAGACCAGTCGTCTAGATTAAAGCGAGCCCAGAGAAAAATTCTGGGGTCAGACCCTCAAGGCCGCTAACTCAGCGGCTTGCATTCACGGGCGCGGGGGTCTGACCCCGGCGGTCAGCTTAGGCAAACTTCTTGAAATCCGGCTTCCTCTTTTCAAAGAAGGCCGTAAACGCTTCCTTCGCCTCGGCGCCGCCCAGCATGGCGCTGAACAGTTTGTTTTCGTCGGCGATGGCGGCCTTCATCGGCTCCATGCGGCTTTGCTTCATCAGGCGCTTGGTGGCGCGAATCGAGGCGGCAGGCAGGGCCACCAGCTTGGCGGCCTGGCCTTGCGCGAAGGTCATCAATTCGTACAGGGGCACGACTTTCGACACGAGGCCCATTTCCAGCGCTTCGCTGGCAGGGAAGGCTTCGCCCAGCATCAGCTTTTCCGCCGCGCGCGGGTAGCCGGCCAGTTGCGTGAGCAGCAGGCTGGAACCGAACTCCGGGCACAGGCCCAGCTGCGTGAACGGCATCGAGAAGCTGGCGTTGTCGGCCGCGTAGACCAGGTCGCAGTGCATCAGCAGGGTCGTGCCGATGCCGATGGCCGGGCCGGAGACGGCCGCCACCACGGGCTTGCTGCTGCCGTACAGGGCGCGCATGAACTGGAACACGGGGCGGTCGTGGTCGAGCGAGCCATCCTTCGGACGCGCCGTCTTCATGAAATCATCGAGGTCGTTGCCGGCCGTGAAAATCTCGCGCTTGCCGCAGATCAGGATGGCGCGTACTTCGTCGTCCGTCTCGGCCGCCACCAGCGCATCGGCCAGGGTCTGGTACATGGCGCCCGTGATCGCATTCTTGCGTTCCAGGCGGTTGAATTCCAGGGTCAGAATGCCCTCGCTCTTGCTGCACACAATATCCATGTCGTCTCCAAAAAAGATAAAGGGCGCCGGGGTAATCCCGCAGCGCCCTGTTTTATTGCTTTAGCCCGTCGAACTTAGACGCGTTCAAAAATTCCGGCGGCGCCCATGCCGGCGCCCACGCACATCGTGACCATGCCGTACTTCTGCTTGGTGCGCTGCAGCGCGTGGATCACGGTGGCCGCGCGAATGGCGCCGGTGGCGCCCAGCGGGTGGCCCAGGGCGATCGCGCCGCCCATCGGGTTGACCTTCGATGGATCCAGGCCCAGGTCGCCGATCACGGCCAGGGCTTGCGCGGCAAACGCTTCGTTCAGCTCGATCCAGTCCAGCTGGTCCTGCGTGATGCCGGCGGCGGCGCACGCAGCGGGAATCGCGAATTTAGGACCGATGCCCATGATTTCCGGCGGCACGCCGCGCACGGCGAACGACGAGAATTTCGCCAGCGGAGTCAGGTTGTGTTCGCGCAAGATCTTCTCGCTGACGATCAAGAGCGCGCCGGCGCCGTCGGACATCTGCGAGCTGTTGGCGGCCGTGACGGTGCCCTTGGCGGCGAAGACGGGCTTCAGCTTGGCCAGCGACTCCATCGACGAATCGGCGCGCGCGCCTTCGTCGGTGTCGACCGTGCGGCGGCTCACGTCCACCTGGCCGGTGGCCAGGTTCGGCGTGCGCGTGATGATTTCGACGGGCGTCGTTTCCGCCTTGAAGAAACCGGCTTGCTGCGCGGCGATGGCGCGGCGGTGCGATTCGACGGAGAACGCATCCTGCTGTTCGCGCGACACTTTCCATTGCTGCGCCACTTTCTCGGCCGTCAAACCCATGCCATAGGCCATGCCGATGTTTTCATCGCTGAACATGTCCAGGTTCATCGATGGGTGGTGACCCATCATCGGCACCATCGACATCGATTCGATGCCGCCGGCGATCATCACGTCGGCTTCGCCCACGCGGATGCGGTCGGCCGCCATGGCGATGGCCGTGATGCCCGAAGCGCAGTAACGGTTGACGGTGACGCCGCCCACGGTTTTCGGCAGGCCGGCCAGCAGCACCGAGTTACGCGCGATGTTGAAGCCCTGCTCCGCTTCCGGGAACGAGCAGCCGATGATGGCGTCGGTGATCAGCGCCGGGTCGAGGCCAGGCGCTTGCGCCAGGGCCGATTGCAGCACGCGCACCAGCAGGTCGTCCGGGCGGGTGTTCTTGAACATGCCGCGCGGCGCCTTGCCGATCGGAGTGCGGGTTGCAGAGACGATGTACGCGTCTTGAAGTTGTTTGCTCATTTTATGCTTTCAAAGATGTTGAACGAGGTTCGTGTTCTGTCGAATGTCCGGGGTAGTCAGGTTGCCGCTTAGCGCTTCTGCGACAGATACCAGTCCACCGTCACCTGTGCCGCCAGCGTGCCTTCGGAGTCGAAGATATCGACCTCCACGGGAAACGCCACCTTGCCATCCTGTGCCAGCTGCGCCTTCAAGGCCGCCAGGTCGCCCGGTACCCGGCCTTCGGCGCGCGTCGCGCCCCGGGCCACCTTCTGGTACTCGATGCGCGACGATTTGGCCACCGGGCGCAAGCCCAGTATCAGCTCGGCGAAACCGCCAGCCATGGCCGCGCCGGAAGCCGTTTCGGCCAGGGTAAACAAGGCGCCCGCATGCTGCGTGCCCAGGTGATTATGCAGTTTGGGATCTTCCGGCATCGACACCTTCGAGGTGCCGGCGCCGATGTCGTCGATGCTGATCCCCAGCAGCCGCACGAAGGGCAAGGTGTCCATCATCTGTTGTTTGATACGGTCATACACCATGCTTGGCCTCACGCGCAGCAATACTTTAAATACGAGGGACAGGATCGTCATCGACGTTGTGCTTAGTTGCGTACCGGCTTACCGGTCTGCATCATGCCCATGATCCGTTCCTGGGTTTTCGGATGGTTCAACAGCTCCAGGAATGCCTTGCGTTCCATATCCAGCAGCCACTGTTCGCTGACGAAACTGCCCTGGTCCACGTCGCCGCCCGATACGATCTCGGCGATCATCTCGCCCAGCTTGAAATCGTGCGCCGAAATGAAGCCGCCGTCGCGCATGTTGACCAGCTGCGCCTTGATCGTGCCCCAGCCGTAACGGCCCGTCACCTGGATCAGCGAAGGGAGCGCTGGACGGAAGCCCGCGTCGAACATGGCGCGCGCTTCGACCTTGGCCACGTGCAGCAGCTCGTAGGCGTTGAACACGATCACGTCGTCTTCCTTCAGGTAGCCCATTTTCTTCGCTTCCAGCGCCGATTTCGACACGTTGGCGGTGGCTGCATTGGTGAAGCCCGTTTTCAGGAATTGCAGGATGTCGTTACCCTTGGCTTCCTTGTAGGCGCGCTGCGCCGCTTCCTTCAAGCCGCCGCCGGCTGGAATCAGGCCCACGCCCACTTCCACCAGGCCGATGTAGGACTCGATCGAGGCCACGCGCTTCGATGCGTGCAGGGCCAGCTCGCAACCGCCGCCCAGCGCCAGGCCAGCGACCGCGGCGATCACCGGCACGTTCGCGTATTTCAGCGACATGAAGGTGTTCTGCAGTTCGGCGATGATCGGATCGACGGCTTTCACGCCGCCTTGCATGAACGCCGGCAGGGCCGATTGCAGGTCGGCGCCGGCCGAGAAGGCACCGCCTTCGGCTGCGTCGGCGTGCCAGATCACCAGGCCCTTGAAGTTCTTCTCGGCTTCGGCCAACGCGAGCTTGAGTCCGTTAATCACGCCTTCGCCAATCACGTGCATCTTGGTCTTGAACGAGATGATCAGGACGTCGTCGCCCGTATGCCAGACGCGCACGGATTCGTCTTCGAAGACGGTGGTGCCGGCGGTCTTGCCGTCGATGGCGCCGCTGCCCAGGACGGGCGCGCGGAATGGCTGGCGGTCGTACACGGCCAGGCTCGAACGGGGCACGAAGCTGTTCGACACGGCGGAGTAGGAGCCTTCCGGCGTGTGCACGCCGCCTTTTTCAGCGACCGGACCTTCGAATACCCAGGCAGGCAACGGTGCGTTGCACAGCGCGTGGCCGGCGTCGATGTCTTCCTTGACCCAGTTGGCCACTTGCAGCCAGTTCGATGCCTGCCACGTTTCAAACGGA
The DNA here is from genome assembly GCF_009208735.1 of Janthinobacterium rivuli. GTDB lineage: Bacteria > Pseudomonadota > Gammaproteobacteria > Burkholderiales > Burkholderiaceae_D > Janthinobacterium. The sequence goes on from NZ_WFLJ01000009.1 coordinate 158,683, forward strand.
CCGACGTTCCAGCCGAAGCCCCAGCGCATGGCGAAGTCGATGTCGCGCGCATTGTCGGCCACGGTGTCGAGGTGGATGGCGATGTAGTGGAAAGCGTCGCGGAAGATCGCCCACAGGAACTGGCCTTGCGGATTGGTCGATTCGCGCAGCGCCTTCATCTTCTTGACCGGATCCTTTTCTTTCAGGATGCGGGCGATGATGTCGGCAGCCTTGGCGCCGCCGGCCACGTATTCACCGGTGGCGAAGTCCAGGCGCAGGATATCCTTGCCGACTTTCTTGTAGAAGCCCGCGCCGCTCTTCTGGCCCAACGCGCCTTTTTCCACCAGCTGCGCCAGCACGGCCGGCGTCTTGTAGACGGCGGCGAACGGGTCGTTCGGCAGGTAGTCCTGCATGGTCTTGATCACATGGCCCATGGTGTCCAGGCCAACCACGTCCGCCGTGCGGAAGGTGCCCGACTTGGCGCGGCCCAGCTTGGAGCCGGTCAGGTCATCGACGACGTCCACGGACAGGCCGAATTTCTCGGCTTCATGCACGATGGCCAGGATGCCGAACACGCCAACGCGGTTGGCGATGAAGTTCGGCGTATCCTTGGCGCGGACCACGCCCTTGCCCAGGGTGGTGGTCAGGAAGCCTTCCAGCTGGTCGGAAATCTCGGGCTTGGTGAACTCGGTCGGGATGATCTCGACCAGGTGCATATAACGCGGCGGGTTGAAGAAGTGCACGCCGCAGTAGCGCGATTTCAGGTCGGCGTCGAAGCCTTCGGCCAGCTTGGTGATCGACAGGCCCGAGGTGTTCGAGGCGAAGATCGCGTTCGGGCCGATGTGCGGTGCGACCTTTTGATACAGGTCGTGTTTCCAGTCCATGCGCTCGGCGATGGCTTCGATGATCAGGTCGCAACCGGCCAGCAGGTCCAGGTTGTCTTCGTAGTTGGCCACCTGGATCAGCGCAGCGTCATCCTTGTTGCCCAGCGGAGCAGGCGACAGCTTTTTCAGGTTCTCGATGGCGCGCAGCACGATGCCATTCTTTGGGCCTTCCTTTGCCGGCAGGTCGAACAGCACGACCGGCACTTTCGCGTTGATGCAGTGGGCGGCGATCTGCGCGCCCATCACGCCGGCGCCGAGGACGGCTACTTTTTTAACGATGAAATTGGTCATATTTTCCTCAAGTCTTAGAACAGGTCTGCGTCGAGTGCCATCAGGTTGGCCGAACCGGAACGCGCCTGACGGATCAGGGTTGCCGTCTCAGGTTGCAAGCGGGCGAAGTAGAAACGTGCGGTAGCCAGTTTGGCGGTGTAGAAGGTGTCGCCGCTGGATTCTTTTTCGAGGGCGATCTTGGCCATCTGCGCGAACAGGTAGCTGTAGATCATGTGGCCGACGACGCGCAGGTAAGGCACGCATGCCGCGCCCACTTCGTCCGGATTCTGGAATGCCTTCATGCCGATTTCCATGGTCAACTTGGTGACTTTGTCGCCCAGGTCGCCCAGTGGCGTAACGAACTCACTCATCGCTTCATCGGTGCCGTTGTCTTCGACGAAAGCCTTGATCTTTTCGCCGAACTTGCGCAGCTTGGCGCCGTTGTCGCCCAGGATCTTGCGGCCCAACAGGTCCAGCGACTGGATCGTGTTCGTGCCTTCGTAGATCATGTTGATGCGCGCGTCGCGTACATACTGCTCCATGCCCCATTCCGCGATGTAGCCGTGGCCGCCGAACACTTGCATCGCGTCCGAGGTGGCGATCCACGCGTTGTCGGTGATGAAGGCCTTGATGACGGGCGTCAGCAGCGCCACTTCGTCGGCCGCTTCCTTGCGCACGTCGGCGTCCGGGTGGTGCAGTTCGCGGTCGATCTGCAGCGCCACGTACGAGGTGAAGGCGCGCGCGCCTTCGGCGTAGGCTTTGCCCGTCAACAGCATGCGGCGCACGTCAGGGTGCACGATGATGCGGTCGGCCGGCAGTTCCGGGTTCTTGATGCCGGACAGCGAACGCATTTGCGTGCGGTCCTTGGCGTAGATCAGCGCGTTCTGGTAAGCGATTTCCGTCAGGCCCAGCGACTGCATGCCCACGCCCAGGCGGGCCGCGTTCATGAAGACGAACATGGCGTTGAGGCCCTTGTTCGGCTGGCCGATGATCCAGCCTTTCGCGCCGTCCAGGTTCATCTGGCAGGTCGAATTGCCGTGGATGCCCATTTTTTCTTCGATGGCGCCGCAGGTGATCGGGTTGCGCTCACCGACCGTGCCATCGGCGTTCGGCAGGAATTTCGGCACCAGGAACAGCGAGATCCCTTTCGAGCCTTCCGGCGCGTCCGGCACGCGGGCCAGCACCAGGTGCAGGATGTTTTCCGCCATGTCGTGCTCGCCGGCCGAGATGAAGATCTTGTTGCCGGTGATGGTCCAGGAACCGTCCGCCTCAGGCAGCGCTTTCGAGCGCAGCAGGCCCAGATCGGTGCCGCAGTGCGGTTCGGTCAGGCACATGGTGCCCGTCCACTCGCCCGACACCAGTTTCGGCAGGTAGACTTCCTTCTGGTGGTCGGTGCCGTGTTCCTTCAGGCACTCGTAGGCGCCGTGCGACAGGCCAGGGTACATGGACCAGGCCTGGTTCGACGAGTTCAGCATTTCATAGAACGAATTGTTCAGCACGACCGGCAAGCCCTGGCCGCCGTATTCCGGATCGCACGCCAGGGCCGCCCAGCCGCCTTCGACGTACTGCTTGTAGGCTTCCTTGAAGCCTTTCGGCGTGGTCACGCTTTTCGTGACGGGATCGTGGTGGCAGCCTTCGCGGTCGCCGGAGTGGTTCAGCGGGAACAATACTTCGGAGGTGAATTTGCCGCCCTCTTCCAGCACCTGGTTGATGATGTCGGCGTCGACGTCGGCGTACGACGGCATTTGCTTCAGTTCTTCTTCCACTTGCAGGAACTCATGCAGGACGAATTGCATATCCCGGATTGGCGCGACGTATTGACCCATAATTTTCTCCTGAAGGCGATTAGCTAAAGTGTTGTACTTGTAAGTGCGTATGCGTTGTTGCGGATACTGCCTGACGGCTTATTTGCTGGTGACGGAATTCTGGTACGACGCCAGCAGGCGGATAAAGCCCGCTTGCGCCCGTTCGATGCTGCCCGGCACGCGCAGGAAGCGCGCGTCGTGATGCAGGGCCAGGATCAAGCCATACATCTCGTACACCAGCTGCTGGGCGTCCGTGTCCGCTTTCAGGTCGCCCGTGGCGATCGATTGCTCGACACAGCGCAGCAGCGCGCCCTGCCAGGCCCGCACCATGGCCACCAGGGCTTCACGGATGGGACCGGGACGGTCGTCATACTCGACGGCGCCGCTGATGTAGATGCAGCCGGAAGCGATTTCCACGCTGACCCGCTTGACCCAGCGCGCAAACATCGATTGCAGGCGCTGGATACCGCGTGGTTCTTTCATGCTGGGGAAAAAGACTTCTTGCTCGAAACGATAGTGGTAAAGCTTCAGCACTTCCATCTGCAAGTCTTCGCGCGAGCCAAAGTGGGCAAACACGCCCGACTTGCTCATGTTCATTTTGTCCGCAAGCAACCCAATGGTCAGGCCTTCCAGGCCGTCGCGGCTGGACAAGTCCAGCGCCACGTCGAGGATGGCTGCACGGGTCAGTTCGCCCTTGCGCATGAATTTGACTGAAGTATTCAAGATGTCCGTTCTAAAAGTGATGTTGCCGATTTGGCGGACTGAAGCGAGGGTAAAAAAAGCACGCTCCGAAAAAATCCGAACGCTCGTACTATTATCCACTACCACGTAAAAGTCAAACGGGAACTTTAGAGCCGGTGTTCTATTGGTGCAGCGCAGCATTCTTTGGCTGCGTGTTTATGGCGATTTCAGCAGGGAAAAAGCGTCGCGCACCCTTGCCCTGCCACAGCAGGCGCGCCTCAGGAAAGGTCGCCTGCCTTGCTCAATTGACGGCGGTCGCGCTTGGTCGGCCGCCCCTTGATGGTGGTGCCCGGCTCGCGGAACAGCTTGCGCTCCTCGGCCAGCTGCTCGCGGCGGGCGATGCTGGCCGGCGTTTCGCCATACAGCAGGCGCGCCACAGGCGCCGCGCCGCGCTTGTCGGACAGGCCCAGCACGGCCACCTCCCACGTTTCCGCGCCATTGTCGATGGCCAGCTCGTCGCCCACGCGCAGGCTGCGCGCCGGTTTCACGCGCTCGCCGCCCACTTTTACTTTACCCGTGTCGACGGCTTCGCTGGCCAGCGAGCGCGTCTTGAAGAAGCGCGCCGCCCACAGCCATTTGTCCAGCCTGACCGTTGTCATCTCGTTCATGCGTACTTGCCTACTGAAAAAATGCGCATCACCAGCCGGTACACGAGGAACGCGGCTTCATAGCCGATGCGCCGGAAACGGCCGATGTGCTTGAAATCATCCTGATGAATGACGATGCCGTCGGCCACGCCCTGTTCGATATGCTGGCGCAGGCTTTGCGCAAACGCCACGTCCTTGATCACCACGTTCGCTTCCTGGTTCAGGAACAGGCTCAGCGCGTCAATATTGCTCGACCCCACCGTCGCCCAGTCATCATCGACGACGGCCACCTTGGCGTGCAGCTGCGTCTTGCGGTATTCGACGATTTTCACGCCTGCGGCCAGCAATTTCGGGTAGAACGAGTGGGCCACGGCATCTTGCAGGCGGAACTCGCCCACGCCGATCAGCAAGACCACGTCGACGCCCCGCTGGGCCGCCTGGGCCAGGGCGTGGCGCAGCTTGTGCCCGGGCGCGAAATACGGGTTGGCCAGCATCACGCTTTTCCTCGCCTGGCCCAGCGCCTGCAGGTAGGCGCGCTGGATGGTGCGGCGGTTGCGCAGGTTGTCGCGCACGACAAAGCCGGCCACGACGGGGTTTTTCGCCAGCTCCTTGCTGACCACGCGCATCTTGCGATACAGCTTGATGCGCCGCACCAGGTTCATCTTGCCCAACCGTGCCCACTGCGCCTGCACTTCCTCGTGGATGGCGTCGACCAGCGGGCCCTTCACCTGCACGGCGAAATCCCAGCGCGGCGCTTCCAGGCTGATGCTGTGGTCATAGTCGCAAAACATGTCGTCGTTGATATTGATGCCGCCCACCAGGGCGATTTCGCCATCGGCCACGCAAATCTTGCGGTGCGTGCGCGTGATGCCGCGCCGGAACCAGGGATTGAAGATGCGGTGGTGCACGCCGGCCGCTTCCAGCTGCGCATGCATGGCCTTGACCCTGCGGTTGCCCGTGCCGAACCAGTCCGTGATCATGCACACCAGCACGCCGCGCGCGGCCGCGCGCTTCAAGGCGTCGAGCACCAGCATGCCCGTGGCGTCATCGGCGAAGATATACGTTTCGAAATAGACTTCCGAACGCGCGCCGTCGATGGCCGCGATCAAGGCAGGAAAGTACTCGGTGCCGCAATACAGCAGCTCGATGTCGTTGTGGGCGATAAAATTGACTGTGCGCATGCCGGCAGTCTACGCGAGTTTCAAGGCGGCAACGATCGGCGCGTGGTCCGACAATTTTGCCCACAGGGTGCCATGCATCACTTGCGCGCCTTCCACGTGAAAACCGCGCACGTAGATGCGGTCCAGGCGGAACCAAGGCAAGGCCGCGGGAAAGGTGCGCGCCGGCACGGGCACGGGCGGCTTCGTCTGGCGCCGCGCCAGGGTGCGCACCAGGTCGCCCAAGGCCGAGTTCGACGCGCGCTGGTCGAACACTTCCACCACGCCGAGCGCATTGCGCAGCTTGTCGCTGAGCGTGTTGCGCCAGTCGTTGAAGTCGCCGGCGATGATGACGGGTTCGCCGTTCGGCGCCGATTCCAGAACGGCGTCGATCAGCGCCTGCGTCTGGCGCCCGCGTCCCGATTCGAACAGGCCCAGGTGCACCACGTAGCAGTGCACGTCGGCCTGCGGCGTCTTGAGCACGCAATGCAGGATGCCGCGCTGCTCGTAGGCATGGTCGGATACGTCGTGGTTGGTTTGCGAGGCGATGGGAAATTTGCTGAGCAAGGCGTTGCCATGATGGCCATGGTCATACACGGCATTCATGCCATACGCGGAATGGTGCTCGGCGCCGGCAAAGAATTCATGCTGCGACGCTTCCGGCCAGTGCTTGTGGCCATGTTTTTCGGCGCCATAGCGGGCCGCATTGCGGTCGTGCTTGCCCTGCACTTCCTGCAAAAAGACGACATCGGCATGGAAGAGAGCGATCGCCTGCTTCAATGCATGAACTCTGGGCAAGCCCCGCACGGAGGAGACACCCTTGTGGATATTATAAGTTGCTACGCGGATTTTCATGCCTTGATTCTACTCCCAGACGGGCCCCGCGCGGCGCCAGCGTAGGTGCGCGTGCGCACCTAAACTGACACAATCAAGAACGCAATCAGGCAAACATGCGCGCCAGGCCGCTGGCAACACTGACGCCGGCCGCCGCGATGCCGGCGGCCCACACCACCTTGACCAGCAACGGTGCGCCGCGCCAGGCCACCGTGCGCTTGCCCGTGGCAAAGGCGCCCGGATGCAGCAGCCAGCCGATCGCCATCAGCGGCAAGCCGACCGGCGGCGTGCGTTCGGGCGGCGTGTACAGGCTGGCCGCCGCAATCACGACCAGACACAGCGCCAAGCAGAATGTGCCGGCCAGTTTTTGTTGCAGGGAGAGATTAAACCAGTTCAACATGGATGGCTTTCGAATGAGATCAACTATGGCGCGCCAGGCCCGTCATGGCCGGCAGTTGCAAGATCGCCTCCGCGTTGGACGACGAGAAACAGCGGTCGGCCGCCGCCAGGTAGGGCAGCCACGCGTACTGCAAGTGTTCGCGGGGACTCAGGGTGATGGCGACGTCGCGCGGCACTTGCACGCTGAACACGTGTTCCGTGTTGCGCGTCACGCCCGGTGCATAGCGGTGGCGCCAGATCGGATAGATCTCATACACATTCGACAAGTTCCAGTCGCGCAGCGCGATGTGCTGTCCATCGACGACGATGCCGGTTTCTTCAGCCAATTCGCGCGCGGCCGTCTGCAGCAGCGGCTCGTCGACGGCGTCGACGGAACCGGTCACCGATTGCCAGAAACCGGGCTGGCCCGCGCGCTCGATCAGCAAAACGTCAAGGTCGGCCGTATGGATGACGACCAGCACGGAAACGGGAATTTTATGGCTCATATCACGAATGAAAAAGGCGCCTCGCAGCGCCTTTTTTTGCCTCAGCAAGTAAAACGGTAGCGGCCGCCTGAGCGGCCGCATGCTTCATTACACTACTTTTGGCTCGGCGCTGCGCAAACGGATATGCAGTTCGCGCAATTGCTTCTCGTCCACTTCCGACGGCGCATGGGTCAGCAAGTCTTGCGCGCGCTGGGTTTTCGGGAAGGCGATCACGTCGCGGATCGATTCGGAACCCGTCATCATGGTCACGATACGGTCCAGGCCGAATGCCAGGCCGCCATGCGGTGGCGCGCCGTATTGCAGGGCGTCGAGCAGGAAGCCGAACTTCAGCTGCGCTTCTTCGGCGTCGATCTTCAGTGCACGGAAGACCTTGCTTTGCACTTCTTCGCGGTGGATACGGATGGAACCGCCGCCCAGTTCCCAACCGTTCAAGACCATGTCGTAGGCCTTGGCGATGCAGGCGCCCGGATCGCTTTCCAGCATGTCTTCATGGCCGTCTTTCGGCGCCGTGAATGGATGGTGGGTCGCCGTCCAGCGGTCCGCTTCTTCGTCATGCTCGAACATCGGGAAATCGACCACCCACAATGGCTTCCACACGTCCTCGAACAGGCCGGCTTTCTTGCCGAACTCGCTGTGACCGATTTTCACGCGCAGCGCGCCGATGGCGTCGTTGACGACCTTGGCCTTGTCCGCGCCGAAGAAGATCAGGTCGCCGTCTTGCGCGCCCGTCTGCTCGAGGATCGTGGCCAGCACGTCGGCAGGCAGGAACTTGACGATCGGCGACTGCAAGCCTTCAGGACCCTTGGCTTTCTCGTTGACCTTGATGTAGGCCAGGCCCTTGGCGCCGTAGATGGCGACGAACTGGGTGTAGGCGTCGATTTCCGAACGGGGCATGCTGCCGCCTTGCGGTACGCGCAGGGCCACCACGCGGCCGCCTTTCATGTTGGCGGCGCCGTTGAAGACCTTGAATTCGACCGACTTCATGACTTCGGTCAAGTCCGTAAAGGCCAGCTTGACGCGCATGTCCGGCTTGTCGGAACCGTACAGGCCCATCGCTTCGGCGAAATCCATCACCGGGAACGGGTTCGGCAGGTCGATGTTCAAGGTGTTCTTGAAGACGACGCGGATCATGTCTTCGAACAGATCGCGGATTTCCTGTTCCGTCAGGAACGAGGTTTCGCAGTCGATCTGCGTGAATTCAGGCTGGCGGTCAGCGCGCAAGTCTTCGTCGCGGAAGCACTTGGTGATCTGGTAGTAACGGTCGAAGTTAGCGACCATCAACAGTTGCTTGAACAACTGTGGCGATTGCGGCAAGGCGAAGAAGCTGCCCGCGTTCACGCGCGACGGCACCAGGTAATCGCGCGCGCCTTCCGGCGTCGACTTGGTCAGCATCGGCGTTTCGATGTCGATGAAGCCCAGCGCGTCGAGGTACTTGCGCACTTCCATCGTCACCTTGTAGCGCAGGCGCAGGTTGTTCTGCATTTGCGGGCGGCGCAGGTCCAGCACGCGGTGCGTCAGACGCGTCGTTTCCGACAGGTTGTCGTCGTCCAGCTGGAACGGTACGGGCACGGAAGGGTTCAGCACTTCCAGCTCCGAGCAGACCACTTCGATCTTGCCCGATTTCAGGTTGTTGTTGATCGTGCCTTCGATACGGTTGGTCACGACGCCCGTCACGCGCAGGCAGAATTCGTTGCGCACGGCTTCGGCGACCTTGAACATCTCCGCTTGTTCCGGGTTGCAAACGATTTGCACCAGGCCTTCACGGTCGCGCAAGTCGATGAAAATCAGGCTGCCGTGGTCGCGGCGGCGATGTACCCAGCCGCACAGGCTGACGGTTTGTCCCAGCATGGCTTCGGTAACGAGGCCGCAGTATTCAGTACGCATAGACATAAAATTCTCAGTTCAGGTTAGTGAGTGTTCAATCCGGCCACGTCCCGCATGGGACGCCTGCCTTTATTCTTTGGCTGCCGGGGCCGGTACAGCAACAACTTCCGCAGGCGCCACCACGCCCATCGAGACGATATATTTGAGCGCCGCATCGACGCTCATGTCGAGTTCGACGACATCGCTGCGTTTCATCATCAGGAAAAAGCCCGATGTGGGATTCGGCGTCGTCGGCACGTACACGCTGACATAGTCGCCCACCAGGTGGTTCGCCGCATCGCCGCCCGGCACGCCGGTCAGGAAAGCGATGGTCCAGGAGTTCTGGTGCGGATACGGCACCAGCACGGCCTTGCGGAAGGCATTGCCCGACGGGGAAAACAGGGTATCGGAGACTTGCTTGACGCTCGAATACAGGGAATTGACGATGGGTATGCGTTGCAGCAATTTTTCCCACAGTTTCACCACGTAATTGCCGACCAGGTTGTTCGTCAGCAAGCCCGTGAAGAACACGATCAGTACCGTCAATACCGTGCCCAGGCCGGGAATGCTGCTCAGCGGGGGAACCAGGTGGCCGAACCAGACGCTGGGCTTCGTACTGCCGGGCACCAGCAACAGCGACTGGTCCATCGTGCTGATCACCAGATTCAAGACCCAGGCCGTAATGGCCAGGGGCACCAAAATCAGTAATCCGGTAATAAAGTATTTACGCATCGGTTTCTCGGTAATGGAATGGGTCGGCGCGGCGCGCGTGTCAGTCCGCTTTCGGCGCAGCGGCGGCAGGCGCGGGCGCAGGCGCCGCGGCAGGCGCGCTCTCGGCGGCCGCGGCAGGCTTGGCGCCATCGGCCGGGCCCGTCGGAATGGCCGTGGTGGGCGCCGTGCCGCCGCGGAAATCGGTCGCGTACCAGCCGGTGCCCTTCAATTGGAAACCGGCGGCCGTCAATTGTTTCTTGAAACTGGGCTTGCCGCACGACAGGCACACCGTCAGTACTGGATCGGAGATCTTTTGCAAGACATCCTTGGCAAAACCACACTCGTCACAACGGTAAGCGTAAATCGGCATCTCTACTCCGAGAAAATCATCAAAAACCCTGAATTATAAAGCTTTTCCGCCATTCCCAGCGGAAAATGCCCGCCCGCTCGGCCAGTCAGGCTCAGTCCGCCCGGCGGCGCCAGCTCATCCAGCGCTCCTTGCCGGCGAAGACGGCAATGGAATCGTCCACGGCGTCGTCGGCCAGGCAGTCGAAATGCGGCGCCAGCAATTCCTGCAGTGTCTCGCGCGACATGCCAAATGGCGGCCCCTTGGCATTGTCGTCAAAGAAAAAGTAACCGGCCAGCATGGCGCCCGGCCCCAGCAGCTGCGCCCAGCGGGCCGCCACTTGCGGCCACATGGCGCGCGGCATGGCGCACAGGAAGGCTCGTTCATAGATCAGGTCCAGCGGCGCAACGGGTTCCCAGGCAAAGAAATCCGCTTCCACCACCTGCCCCGCCCGTTCGCCCAGCTGCCCGCGCGCGGCGGCCACGGCGGCCGGCGAAAAGTCGATGGCCGTGGCATCCCAGCCGTGATCGAGCATGAAAACCAGCTCATACGCGGAGCCGCAGCCGGGAATCAGGCAGCGCAGCGGCACGGGGCTGCCGGCAACGAAGCGGCGCAGGCGCGATGGCACGCCGCCGTGGTCCCAGGGCGTGAATTGCTTCTCGAAACGCTCGTCCCAGAAGGCGGGCGAGAGCGGGTCGCGGGTATGGAAGTCAGCCATCACTTACGTCCTCAGCCAGTTAAAACGGCAGTTGATGCCAGCGCATGAACACTTGCAAGCCCAGCGCGCCGAGGGCGAAGGCGCCCACGAAGTACACGATAAAGCTCAGCAAGCGGTTCGTCTGGCGTTGTTCCGCCAGCAAGGTTTTCATCAATTCCACGTCGTTTTCGCGCGGTTCGCCATGCACCGTCAAGGCCTGGTGCAGCAGGCGCGGCAGTTGCGGGAAGATGTGCGCATAACGGGGCGCCTCGGCGCGCAGGCGTTCCATGAAGCCTTGCGGCCCCACCTGGTTGCTCATCCATTTTTCCAGGTAAGGCTTGGCCGTTTGCCACAGGTCCAGTTCCGGGTCCAGCTGGCGGCCCAGACCCTCGATATTGAGCAGGGTCTTTTGCAGCAGCACCAGCTGCGGCTGCACTTCCACGTTGAAGCGGCGCGAGGTCTGGAACAGCCGCAGCAAGACTTGCCCAAAAGAAATATCTTTCAGCGGACGGTCGAAGATCGGCTCGCAGCAGGCGCGCACGGCCGCTTCCAGCTCATCGACGCGCGTATCCTTCGGCGCCCAGCCCGATTCGATGTGCGCCTCGGCAACGCGCTTGTAGTCGCGGCGGAAGAAGGCGAGGAAGTTTTGCGACAGATAATCCTTGTCGTAGTCGTTCAACGTTCCCACGATGCCGAAGTCGAGCGCGATGTAGCGGCCAAACGAGTCGGGGGCGATCGACACGAGGATATTCCCCGGATGCATGTCCGCATGGAAAAAGCCGTCGCGGAACACTTGCGTGAAGAAAATCTCCACCCCATCGCTGGAGAGCTTGCGCAAATCCACGCCGGCCGCCACCAGGCGCTCGGTCTGCGACACGGGAATCCCGTACATGCGTTCCATCACGATGACGCTGCTGGAGCAATAATCCCAGTGCATTTCCGGCACCAGCAGCAAGTCCGAGTTGGCGAAATTGCGGCGCAGCTGGCTGGCGTTGGCCGCCTCGCGCATCAGGTCCAGCTCGTCATGCAGGTATTTGTCGAACTCGCCCACCACCTCTTTCGGCTTCAGGCGCTTGCTGTCGGCCCACAGGCGGCTGGTCCAGTCGGCGGCGATGTGCATCAGGGCCACGTCTTCATCGATCAGCTTTTTCATACCGGGACGTAAGACCTTCACGGCCACTTCACGGCCATCTTTCAGGGTGGCGAAGTGCACCTGGGCAATCGAGGCGGACGCCACCGGTTCGCGCTCGAAACGGGCAAACAACTGATCCGGGTGCGCGCCGAGCGACTTGGTGATCTGCGCGATGGCCAGGTCGGAATCGAACGGCGGCACCCGGTCTTGCAGGCGCGCCAGTTCTTCGGCGATGTCGAGCGGCATCAGGTCGCGCCGGGTCGACAGCACCTGGCCGAACTTGACGAAAATCGGGCCCAGCTCTTCCAGCGCCAGACGCAGGCGCAAGCCCCGCGGCGACGACAGGTCGCGCCAGAATATCAGGGTGTCGATCAATTTGGCGGTGCGGGGAACTTGCAGACCAGAAATCGCTATCTCATCCAGACCGTACTTGATGGAAACACGGATGATTTTAAACAGGCGCAGGAATTTCAATATCATGTAGACAAATCCGGTGAGGAGGACTGCGGCTGGACGGCGGCGGCCGCCCTTTCCAGCCGGGCAAGGCGCTTGGCCAGGCGTTCGACATCATCGCGCACGCGCGTCACGCCAGCGGAATACTCTTGCAGGGTGGAAGGACGGATCAGCATGGGCTGTTCGTCGAGGAAATATTCGGCCACGTTTTCCGCCAGCTTTTGCTGGCCCGTGCGCACAAAGGCGGCGGCATCCTTCGCGCCGGAAACGAGGCACGTGGCCAGCATGGGACCGACCAGTTTTTCCAGGTCGTGCTCGGCTTCCCAGCGCAAGCCCTTGCTCAATTGCGAAATCGCATTGGCAAACTCGGCATCGCCCTCGATCTTGACGTAGGAAAACGCCCGTTCGCGGTTTTGCAGGATCAGCGGCACATCGGACAGTTTCACGCGGATGGTGACGTTGGCCGGCATGTCGGCCGGCGCAGCCTCCAGCATGCCGGCGCTGTCGACGCGCAGGCGCAAAGCCACGGCGCCCGTGTCGATGCAGGCCAGCTTGCCGGCGTGCACGACCAGCTGCTGGCGCGCCCACGGCTCTTGCGCCAGCAAATGGTTGATAGTCGCGATGACGGGCGTCATCAGGGAAAGGTCGGAAAGTGGTGCCATCTATATACAGCGCGCCAGGCGCGCCCCTAAAAAGAAAAAACCGCCCGTAAAACAACGCGGGCGGTTTCGATCTTACCAGTTCAGCAGGAAATATCTGTTAAGCATCATGCATTCCGCATGAACTTAAGCCATTATTCAGCAAGTTTTGACAATTAATTCAATTGCTGGATGCCTGCCAGAACCCAGCCGCTATTGCCGCTGACGGGTTTCGACATATTCCACACTTCCGCGAACGGCTCGGCCGCCGCGCCTGGCGCCGAACGGATCAGGCCCGTAAACTTCACGCTGGCCAGGTAATCGTTGACGCTCGTCTCGATGCCCAGCAGTTCGGCGTCGATGGTGACGACGTCCGTGAAGTCCGGCTGCGCGCCCCGTTCCTGGATTTGCATGCGCAGTTCCGCATACACTTCCGGCGACGTGAATTCGCGGATATCGTTGACGTCGGCCTTGTCCCAGGCCGCTTGCAGGCGAATGAAATTGCTTTTCGCGTGGCGCAGGAAGGCTTCCTTGTCGAAGTCACTTGGTACGCCCCATGGCGCGGCAGCCGGTGCCGGGACCGGCTTATCCAGGCCGACGCCCGACGAGACCGGTTGCAGCGGCGGCAGCGGCGGAATGCGCGAACCGATGTCGGGCACGTTGCCGGCTGGCGCAGGCTGGTTGCCAAAGCCGGCGAACGGCGCATTGCCGTTGGCATTGTTATCGCGCTTGCCGCGCACCATGCGGTAGATGAAGAAGGCCACGCCGGCCAGCAAGGCCACCATCAGCAGGGTGCTGATCATGCTGGCCAGGGCGCCGCCCAGGCCGAAATGCGACAGCAGCGCGCCCAGGCCCAGGCCCAGCAAGGCGCCGCCCAGCAAGCCCTTCCAGCGGCTCGGTGCCTTGGCGGCAGGCGCCGGTGCGGGAGCTGGCGCAGGTTGCGCCTGGCGTGGCGCGGCGGCCGGTGCCGGGGTTGGTGCCGGCGCGGGCGCCTGGCGGCCCACGTTTTGCGACTGGCGGCCAAACGAACGGCCACCGCCCATGGGACGGGCCAGCGCCTCGCCCAGCATGGATACCGTGGTCGCGGCCAGCATCATGCCGACCATAAATTTCTTCAATTTCATTCCATCTCCTAAAATCACCAACGTTGATGCATTACATCTTGATGCCGGTATGCAAAGCGGCTATGCCTGCCGTCAAATTGTAGTACTGCACGCGCTCCAGGCCCGCCGTTTCCATCATGGTCTTCAGCGTCTCCTGGTCCGGGTGCATGCGAATCGATTCTGCCAGGTAGCGATAGCTTTCCGCGTCGCCGGCGATCTTCTGTCCGAACCACGGCAAGACCGAGAACGAATACAGGTCGTACGGCTTTTGCAGGGGCGCGGCCACCTTGGAAAACTCCAGCACCAGCAGCTTGCCGCCCGGTTTCAGCACGCGGCGCATTTCCGCCAGCGCCACATCCTTGTGCGTCATGTTGCGCAGGCCAAAGGCCACGCTGACACGGTCGAAATAATTGTCAGGGAATGGCAGTTTTTCCGCATCACACAACAAGGTGGGGGTGAGCAAGCCGCGATTCAAGAGGCGGTCGCGGCCCACGCGCAACATCGACTCATTGATATCGGTCAGCCACACTTCGCCAGTTGGACCGGCCTGCTTGGCGAACGCCTTCGACAGGTCGCCCGTGCCGCCGGCGATGTCGAGCACCTTGAAACCGGGGCGCACGCCCGCGTTGGCGATGGTGAACGTCTTCCACAGACGGTGCAGCCCGCCCGACATCAAGTCGTTCATCACGTCGTATTTGGCAGCGACGGAATGGAACACCTTGGCGACTTCGCGCACTTTGTCGTCTTCTGCAACTGTTTTGTATCCGAAATGGGTCGTATTGGTCATGGTAGGCAGTCTGTTTGAACTTGGGAGCATTATACAAGCGGCAGGCGCATTTCCCCGTGACGCCGGAGAAGGTATTGCCTTTCCACTGCATTCGCGGCCAGCATGGCCGCCCGGGCATACGCCGCCAGGGCCCCCGGCCGGTCGCCCTGGCGGCGCAACAGGTCGGCCCGGGCCGCGTGCAGATAGTGCGAGCTGGCAAGGCTGGGCACGGCTTCCAGGCGTTCCAGCCACGCCAGCCCGTGTTCGGCGCCATGCGCCATGGCGCAGGCGATCACGGCATTGAGCAGGATCAAGGGTTCCGGCTTGTGCCGCAGCAAGGCGCCGTACAGGACGTGGATCTGGCGCCAGTCCGTCTGGCTGGCCGCAGCCACCTTGGCGTGCAAGGCGGCAATGGCCGCCTGCAACTGGTATGGCCCCGGCGCGCGCGCCGGCAAGGCCAGTTCCAGCACGGCCAGTCCCTCGGCGATCAAATCTCCGTGCCACAGGCGGCGGTCCTGCTCTTCCAGGGTCAGCAAATGCCCCTCGGGCGAGAGGCGGGCCGGGCCGCGCGACGCCTGCAGCAGCATCAAGGCCAATAGCCCCTGCACTTCCGGCTGGGGCGGCAGCAGGCTGTCGAGCAGCCGCCCCAGGCGCAGCGCTTCCGCGCACAGGTCGGCGCGCAGCAAGCTATCGCCGCCGCTGGCGCAATAACCTTCGCTGAACACCAGATAGATGACATGCAGCACTTGCGCCAGCCGTTGCTGCAATTCTTGCTTCGGTGGCAACTCGAAAGGGATGCGCGCTTCGGCGATCTTGCGCCTGGCGCGCAGCAGGCGCTGCGACAGGGCCGCTTCCGCCAGGCCGAAGGCGCGTGCGATCTCCGCCGTGGTCAAGCCACACAGGGTGCGCAGGGCCAGCGCCACCTGCGCCTCAGGTGCCAGCGCGGGATGGCAGCAGATGAACAGCAGGCGCAGGCGATCATCCCCGATGGCGGGCGGCTCTTCCATCACGGATGCAGGCAAGCTCGACAGCACGGCCTCGGCGTCGACGACGCTCTTGCCCGCGCGGCGCACGTGGTCGAGACCCGCATTGCGCGCCACGGAAGTGAGCCAGGCCGCGGGATTGGACGGGATACCCGCGCGTGGCCACAGTTCCAGCGCCTTGCGGCATGCTTCCTGCAACACATCTTCCGCTAGGCCCAGGTCGCCGAAGCGCCGCATCAGGCCGGCCAGCACCCTGCCCTTTTCCTGGCGAAAGACGTGTTCGACGGCCGCGATGGCGTCGCCGGCCATGCTCAGGCCGTGACGGGCCGCACTTCGATGGTGCCCAGGGAAGCGGCCGGACAACGCCCGGCCCAGGCCAGCGCCTCGTCCAGGTGGGCGCAGTCCAGCAGGTAATAGCCGCCCAGCTGCTCCTTGGTTTCCGCGAACGGCCCATCCGTGATGACCGGCGTGCCGTTTCTCACGCGCACGCTGTTGGCGCTGCCCACGGGCGCCAGCTCGGCGCCGCCGCGCAGCACGCCGGCCGCTTCCAGGTCTTGCGTATAGCTGGCAAAGTCGGCCATCAGGCTGGCCATCTGTCCTTCCGGCATGGTTTCATAGCGGGATTCATCGGCGTAGATCAGGATCAGGTATTCCATGGTCTCTTCTCCAAAAGAAAAATGCCCGCAAGCGCGGGCATTCATACGACGAATGGATATGCAGCAATCCGACAAGCTTACCGCACTATTTTTTCTAAACGCCTAAAAAACCGTAGCGAGCGGAAGCAAGTTGTGGCCGAGACGCGGAACTGTGCTAAGCACGGGGCCGCCGAGGCAGTGAGCATCGGCGGCCGCAAATGGCGACGTGCAGTAGGTTTTTCAGGTGTTTTAATGTTTATGCCCGCAGCTGGGACCATGCACGTGGCCGCCGGAAGATTGCTTGACCGTCATGTCGGCCTTGGCGTCGCGGCCGCTGTCGCCCGGATAGCCGGCGGCTGCCAGGCGATCCAGGTAATCCTGCCACAGGGTCGCTTGTTCGGCGCCCAGCTTGTACAAATAAGCCCAGGTGTACAGGCCGGAATTGTGGCCATCGCTGAAGGTGGGCTGCACGGCATAGTTGCCGACAGGCTCAAGACCCGTGATGCCGACCAGGCGCTTGCCTAATTGCAAGGTTTCCTGGCCCTTGCCATGGCCCTGCACTTCAGCCGACGGCGAGTACACGCGCAGGTATTCGAAGGGCAGCGCAAATGTGTTGCCATCGTCGAAAGCCACGTCGAGCACGCGCGACTGGTTGTGCACGGTCAAGCCGGTGGGTTGGGGCGTTGCTGCTTTTTCAGTCATGACGATACTTTATGCGGATAAACGTTGAATGATGGCGGCGCGCAAGGCGGGCAGCAGGGCGCGGCGCGCGGCCAGCACCTCGGGCGCCGTCTCGCGCTGGATCACCGCCCAGCTCGGGTTCGGGAAATGCGCGTCGTCGCGGTAGCGGGGAATCACGTGCCAATGCACGTGCGGCGTCATGTTGCCGAAACTGGCCACGTTGACCTTTTCCGGCTGCATCACTTCACGCACGGCCAGCTCGACTTGCCACACGACTTCCATGACGTAGTTGCGCTCGCCGGGAGTCAAGTCCGTCATTTCCTTGACGTGCTTGTTCCAGATCACGCGGCAAAAACCGGGGTAGCTGGGGTCGTCGACGGCCACCACGGACAGGCGCTCGCTGCGCCACAGCAAGGTCTCCAGACCCTGCTTGTTGGCGTAGCCATCCAGCAAGCTGCACAGATCGCAAGGCGTGGACATTACACCAACACCCGTTCAATGCCGCCGTCATTGGCGCGCTTCACGTAATCCGGCATCCAGTTCTCTCCCAGCAAGTGTTTGGCGATCTCGACGACGATGTAGTCGGCCGTCGTGCCCGAATCGTCATTGTAGCGCGACAAGCCTTGCAGGCACGACGGGCAGCTGGTGAGGATTTTCACGTCGCCGGTAAACCCGTCGCCGCGCAGCTTGTCGGCGCCCTTGACCATCTCTTCTTCCTTGCGGAAACGCACTTGCGTGGAAATGTCGGGACGCGTGACGGCCAGGGAACCCGATTCGCCGCAGCAACGGTCATTCTTCTCGATCTTCACGTTGTCCACCGTGCTGATCAGGGAGTTGATGGTCTTGCCCGATTCCTGCAGCTTCATCGGATTGTGGCATGGCTCGTGGTACATATAGCGCGTGCCGTTCACGCCTTCCAGCTTGACGTTTTTCTCCAGCAAATACTCATGGATATCCATGATGCGGCAGCCGGGGAAAATCTTTTCAAACTGGTATGTTGCCAGCTGGTCGTAGCAGGTGCCGCACGAGACGAGCACCGTCTTGATGTCCAGGTAATTGAGCGTGTTGGCCATGCGGTGGAACAGGACGCGGTTGTCCGTCATCATCTTCTCGGCCTTGTCGAACTCGCCCGCACCGCGCTGCGGATAACCGCAGCACAGGTAGCCTGGCGGCAAGACCGTCTGCACGCCCACTTCCCACAGCATCGCTTGCGTGGCCAGGCCCACTTGCGAGAACAGGCGTTCCGAACCGCAACCAGGGAAGTAGAACACGGCTTCCGTATCGGCCGTCGTCGTCTTCGGATTGCGGATGATCGGGATGACCTTGTCGTCTTCGATGTCGAGCAGCGCGCGCGCCGATTTCTTCGGCAGGTTGCCCGGCATCTTCTTGTTGATGAAGTGAATCACCTGCGCCTTGACGGGCGGCTTGCCGGTCGACGGCGGCGGCGCCTTGGTTTGCTTCTTGGCAAACTTCTTCAGCAAATCGTGGCCCAGGCGCTGCGCCTTGTAACCCCAGCCGATCATGACCTTGCGCGTGGCGTTGATGGTCACGGGATCGGTGGCGTTGAGGAACATCATCGTCGCCTTGGTGCCCGGATTAAAGCTCTTCTTGTCCATCTTGCGCAGCAAGTTGCGCATGTTCATCGACACGTCGCCGAAGTCGATGTTGACGGGGCAAGGCGTCACGCATTTATGGCACACCGTGCAGTGGTCGGCCACGTCCTCGAATTCTTCCCAATGCTTGATGGAAATACCGCGGCGCGTCTGCTCTTCGTAGAGGAAGGCTTCGATCAGGGACGAGGTCGCCAAGATCTTGTCGCGCGGCGAATACAGCAAGTTCGCGCGCGGCACGTGGGTCGAGCACACGGGTTTGCACTTGCCGCAACGCAAGCAATCCTTGACGCTGTCGGCGATGGCGCCGATATCGCTTTGCTGCATGATCAAGGACTCGTGGCCCATCAGGCCGAACGATGGCGTGTAGGCATTGCGCAAGTCGGCGCCCATGCCTGGCAGGTTCAGCAGTTTCCCCTTGTTGAAGCGGCCTTCCGGATCGATGCGCTGCTTGTAGCTGCGGAAGTCGCCGATCTCTTCTTCCGTCAGGAATTCCAGCTTGGTGATGCCGATACCGTGCTCGCCGGAAATGACGCCATTGAGCGAGCGGGCCAGGATCATGATGCGGCCCACGGCTTCATGGGCGTCCTGCAGCATTGCGTAATTGTCCGAGTTGACGGGCAAGTTCGTGTGCACGTTGCCGTCGCCCGCGTGCATGTGCAGCGCGACGAACACGCGGCTACGCAAGATGCGCGCATGAATCGCCGTGGCCTCGTCGAGGATCAGCTTGAAGGCGGCGCCGTTGAAGATCTGGCGCAGCTGGGCGCGGATTTCCTGCTTCCAGGTCACGCGCACGGTGCGGTCCTGCACCACGTCGAACAGGGTGGCGTCCGGCTGGGTTTCCAGGCGTGCCTCGAACACGGGCAGCAAGCGCTCCATGCCCAGCTCGGCCAATTCACCCTTCACGTCGGCCAGCGGACGGTCCAGCTGGGCCAGCAGATAGGTCCAGCGGCTCGTCACTTGCGCCAACAGCTGCTGCGCCTGCTCGGCGCGGTCGCCCAGCATTTCCGCATCGTCGACGCGGTCGTCGGAAGCGTCGTCGCTCTTACCAACAGGCAAGTTGCCCTTGCCAAAGAATTCGCTCAAGGCGTCGGCCAGTTGCAGCTTGTTCTTGATCGACAACTCGATATTGATGCGTTCGATGCCATCCGTGTATTCGCCCATGCGGTTGAGCGGAATCACGACGTCTTCATTAATCTTGAACGCGTTGGTGTGCTTGGCGATCGCGGCCGTGCGGGCCCGGTCGAGCCAGAATTTCTTGCGCGCTTCCGCGCTGACGGCAACAAAGCCTTCGCCCACGCGGGTATTGGCAATGCGCACCACTTCCGACGCCGCTTGCGCGACGGCGTTTTCATCGTCGCCGACGATGTCGCCAAACAGGGCCATCTTCGGCAGCACGCCCCGTTTCGACTTGGTGGCGTAACCGACGGCGCGCAGGTAGCGCTCGTCCAGGTGTTCCAGGCCCGCCAGGCGGATGCTCGTGTATTGCTCGCCCTTGGCCGGCAAGCCGTCCAGGTAATCCTTGATTTCCACGATCGACGGGATCGCGTCGCGCGCCTGGCCAAAGAATTCCAGGCAGACGGTGCGGGCGAATTTCGGCATCTTGTGCAGAATCCAGCGCGCCGACGTGATCAAGCCGTCGCAACCTTCCTTCTGGATGCCCGGCAAGCCGGCGAGGAATTTGTCCGTCACGTCCTTACCCAGGCCTTCCTTGCGGAACTTGCGGCCAGGAATTTCCAGGATTTCCGTCTTGAACGGCGCGTTCGGCTTGGTCGCGTCGCGCGTGCTCGGGTGACGCCATTCCAGCTGGAAACGTGCCAGCGCGATATCGTGGATCTTGCCCAGGTTATGGTCGAGGCGGGTGACGTCGAGCCAGTCGCCGTTCGGGTCGACCATGCGCCACGAGGCCAGGTTATCGAGCGCCGTGCCCCACAGCACGGCCTTCTTGCCGCCCGCATTCATGGCGACGTTGCCGCCGATACAGGAAGCATGGGCCGAGGTCGGATCGACGGCGAAGACAAAGCCGGCCTTTTCCGCCGCTTCCGACACTTTATTCGTGATCACGCCCGCGCCCGAATGGATCGTCGCGTATTCGTGCGTGAGGCCCGGCAAGACCGTCATTTCCACGGCGCCCAGCGTGATGAGTTTTTCCGTGTTGATGACGGCCGACATCGGCGTCAATGGAATCGCGCCGCCCGTGTAGCCGGTGCCGCCGCCGCGCGGGATGATGGTCAGCCCCAGCTCGATACAACCCTTCACCAGGCCGGCCATTTCCTCTTCCGTGTCGGGCGTGAGTACGACGAACGGGTATTCCACGCGCCAGTCGGTGGCGTCCGTCACGTGCGACACGCGCGTCATGCCGTCGAAGCGCACATTGTGCTTTTCCGTGTAGCGGCCCAGCACCTTGACCGTGCGCTTGCGCAAGTCATACGTCTTGCGGAATTCGTCGCCGAAGTCGGCCACGGCCTTGCTGGCAGCCTTCAGCAGCAGTTCCACATTGCGACTGCGCGCTTGCGCCACTTCCGGCGCTTCACCGGCAGCCAGCGCATCGCCGCCGGCCGCATCGATGGACAGGCGGCGCTTGTCGACTTCGGCCAGGCGGTGATGCAAGGCATCGATCAAGCCCTGGCGGCGCTTCGGATTGTCCAGCAAGTCATCCTGCAGGTAAGGATTGCGGCGCACGACCCAGATGTCGCCCAGCACCTCGTACAGCATGCGGGCCGAACGGCCCGTCTGGCGGGCGCCGCGCAGCTCGTCGAGCAGGCGCCAGGAGTCCTCCCCCAACAGGCGTATGACGATCTCGCGATCGGAAAACGACGTGTAGTTATATGGGATTTCGCGCAGGCGGCTTGCTGCGGGACCATTCGGCGTTTCTGCCAGTAAAGCTTGGATTTGTGCGGGAGCGTTCATGGAGTGTGGTGACGGTGTGGACTGGACCCTAAAGGCCCATTTTATCTTATTGCGCCGCACCATGCCGGAACAGCCTTAGGCCGCCTAAGGGTTAAGCACCGCATCGGCCACCATAGCAAATATGGAAAAGCCCTATTTTGCATGAATAAAAAACCAGTTTAGATGATTTTTTGACGCAAAAATGCCAAGAATCGGACTCGGTCACAAACTATCGAACTGCCCGAAAATGGGGCAAACTGGCGTTGCATTACGCCCGTTTGCCTGCCGTTTACGCCAGCATTTGTCCAATCCTGTGCCATACGCCATCGGGCACGTACAGCAGCAAGCCCGTCATGGTGAGATAGCGCGCGCACTTGCCGATGGCCATGTAAACCACGCTAGGCCAGAACGGCAGCTTGAGCCAGCCGGCCAGGGTGCACAGCGGGTCGCCCACGATGGGCAGCCAGGCCAGCAACATGGTCTTGGCGCCATAGCGGGCCAGCCAGCGGAACCAGCGCGTGTCGCGCTCCTTGGCGAACGCCTGCTTGGCGCGGTAGCCGAGCCAGTAGTCGACGATACCGCCCAAGGTATTGCCCAGGGTGGCGACGCCGATGACGGCCCAGAACAGCGCGGGATTGGCCTTGATGACGGCAAAGACGGCCGGTTCCGAGCCGAGCGGCAACAAGGTGGCGGAAATAAAGCTGATCAGAAAGACCGAGGTCAGCCCGACTTCCGGTGCTGCGATCAGCTGCAGCAGCCAGGCGATTGCGGATTCGATCATGGAACACTTCGCGATGCGGTAAGGCTCTCCATTATAATGAAGAGCAGCCTGGGCGCCGCACAATCCGCGCCGACCGGCAAAGGCCTACCCGCCCGCAGTTCCACAGAGCATTATTGTCGCCAGGCTATCCGCCGCGGCGCCGCCGCTATCGCCCGACACGCTCCAGACCCTTTCTGGCCCAGAATCACTTGCTTGCAGACTATGAACATCGACTACCTCAAGAAAATCCTGACCGCCCGCGTCTATGACGTCGCTACCGAAACGCCGCTGGAACTGGCCCCTGCCCTGTCGCAGCGCCTGAACAACCAGATTTACTTCAAGCGCGAAGACATGCAAAGCGTGTTCAGCTTCAAGATTCGTGGCGCCTACAACAAGATGTCCAAGCTCAGCGAAGCGGACCGCAAGCGCGGCGTGATTTGCGCCTCGGCCGGCAACCATGCCCAGGGCGTGGCCCTGTCGGCGGCGCGCATGGGTTGCCGCGCCGTCATCGTCATGCCGACCACCACGCCGCTGGTGAAAGTCGAGGCGGTCAAGGGACGCGGCGGCGTGAACGTGGAAGTGGTGCTGCACGGCGAGTCGTATACCGATGCCTACAACCATGCGCTGACCTTGGAAAAGGAACAGAAGCTGACCTTCGTGCACCCGTTCGATGACCCGGACGTGATCGCCGGCCAGGGTACGATCGGCATGGAAATCCTGCGCCAGCACGCCGGCCCCATCCACGCCATCTTCGCCCCCATCGGCGGCGGTGGCTTGATCGCCGGCATTGCCGCCTATGTGAAACAGATTCGCCCCGACATCAAGATCATCGGCGTGCAAAGCGTCGATTCGAATGCCATGGCCCGCTCGCTGAAAGCGGGCGAGCGCGTGACCCTGAACGACGTGGGCCTGTTCGCCGACGGCACGGCCGTGCGCCTGGCCGGCGAGGAAACGTTCCGCCTCGTGCAGGCGTATGTCGATGAGATCATCACCGTCGACACGGACGCCATCTGCGCCGCCATCAAGGATGTGTTTACGGATACGCGCTCCATCCTGGAACCGTCGGGCGCGCTGGCCATCGCCGGCGCCAAGGCCTATGTGGAACGGGCCAGCCTGACCAAGCATCCCGTCAACAATGAAACCCTGATCACCATCGCCAGCGGCGCGAACATGAATTTCGACCGTTTGCGCTTCGTCGCGGAACGGGCGGAACTGGGCGAATTCCGCGAAGCCGTGTTTGCCGTCACCATGCGCGAACAGCGGGGCAGCTTCAAGCGCTTCTGCTCGCTCATCGGCGCACGCAACGTGACGGAATTTAACTACCGCATCAGCGATGAAAAAGCCGCGCACGTCTTCGTCGGCATCCAGATCGCTGACCGGCATGAATCCAGCGTGCTGGCGAAGACGTTCGAGGAACATGAATTCAAGACCCTGGACCTGACCCACGACGAGCTGGCCAAGTCGCACATCCGCCACCTGGTGGGTGGCAAGAGCCAGCTGGCGCAGGACGAGCTGCTGTACCGCTTTGAATTTCCCGAGCGCCCGGGTGCGCTGATGCGCTTCCTCGACAGCATGGCGCCGAACTGGAATATTTCCCTGTGCCATTACCGCAGCCAGGGCGGCGACGTGGGCCGCATCCTCATCGGCCTGCAAGTGCCACCCGACGAGATGGGGGAATTCGCCCGCTTCCTCGATACCCTGGGGTACCGTTACTGGGATGAAAGCAGCAATCCTGTGTATAAACTGTTCCTGGGGTAATAAGCCCAACTGCAAATACTGGGGTCGTACCCTGCAGGGTACGACCCCAGCCGTCGCCGTTGGGTTGAAATAAGCTACCATTCACCCTTCACAGAATTTGTAGCCACACGACCATGACCACCACCAACGACCTCGCCGAACAATCCCCGCTGGGCAAAAGCTCCGCCTACCGCACCGATTACGCGCCGGAATTGCTGTTTCCGATTCCGCGCCAGGGCAAGCGCGACGAGCTGGAATTGCGCGGCACCCTGCCGTTCTTCGGCCTCGACATCTGGAATGCGTATGAACTGTCGTGGCTGAATCAGCGCGGCAAGCCGCAGGTGGCCATCGCCAAGGTCAGCGCCCCGGCCGATTCGCCGAACATCATCGAATCGAAATCGTTCAAGCTGTACCTGAACTCGTTCAACCAGACCAAACTGGATAGCCCGGATGCCTTGCTGGCCCTGCTCAAGCAGGATTTGTCCAACGGTTTCGGCGCGCCCGTGCAAGTGGAACTGACCTTGCAGGAAGATTTCGGCAAGCTCAAAATGGGCGAGTTCGACGGCGTGCTGCTCGACCGCCTGGACCTGGAAATCACGCAATACACGCCCTCGCCGCTGCTCTTGAAGGCGGCACTGGACGAGGCGCCAGTGGAAGAAAAACTCGTCTCGCACTTGCTCAAATCGAATTGCCTGGTGACGGGCCAGCCCGACTGGGGCAGCGTGCAGATCGACTATGCGGGACCGCAGATCGACCAGGAAAGCCTGTTGCGCTACCTGATCGGCTTCCGCGAACACAATGAATTCCACGAGCAATGCGTGGAGCGCATCTTTGTCGACATCTTGCGTCAGTGCAAGCCGCAAAAACTGTCCGTGTATGCGCGTTATACGCGCCGTGGCGGCCTCGATATCAATCCGTGGCGCAGCAACTTCAGCACGGGAGCGATGCCGGGCAATCTGCGCAATGCGCGCCAGTAACACCAAGCAACACCACAACACCATGCCAACAGGAATGTTGGCTGTGTTTTAAAACAACGTTGCAGTAATGCCGCAGAGCATGTCGAAGACGCTGAAAAATCGGAAAATCGGCATTCGGCGGCGGAAAAACCGGCGCGCCGCGTGTTTTTCATCAAGAAATAGCCGATACACCCAGGCGTTATTTTTTTGCTAAAATGATGGCGTCACGGGTTGTAGCGCCCACTGCGCCCGCAGCGGGCGTATACTGTTGAGAATTGGCGTTACAGGCCGCCGAAACAGGCCTATAATTCGGCTCGCAAGCCCTCTGCGCATTGCACCATTTCATTGAGTGTCATGACTAATCTTAGCAAAATATTATCCCTCGAAAACGTCCTGCTGGACCTGGAAGTCTCCAGTAAAAAGCGCGCCTTCGAGCAAGCCGGCCTGATCTTCGAAAACAATTACGGCATCGCCCGCTCCACCGTCTCGGACAATCTGTTTGCCCGCGAACGCCTGGGCTCGACTGGCCTCGGCCATGGCGTGGCCGTGCCGCATGGCAGAGTCAAGGGCAGCAAGACCTTGAAAGCGCCACTGGGCGCCTTCGTGCGCCTGGCCGAACCGATTCCGTTCGAGTCGCCCGATGGCAAGCCCGTCAATCTGCTGTTTTTCCTGCTGATTCCCGATCATGTCACCCAGCAACATCTGGAAATCCTGTCGGAAATCGCCGAAATGTTTTCCGATGATGCCTTCCGCACGGCGCTGGCCACGGATCCGGAACCGAAATCCGTCCATTCACGCATCGTCAATTGGCAACCCAGTCTGCAAGCGGCGGGTTAAACTTCAGGTATTCCTCCACTCCTGAAGAAGACTGCCATGTTGCAAACGCCGCTGACGATACAACGCCTGTACGACGATAATCGTGAAAGTCTGCAACTGGGCTGGTTCGCCGGCTTCCCCGGCGGCGAACGCCTGATCTCGGGCGACGTCTCGTCGGCCGCCGACCAGGTGGGCCACTTGAACCTGATCCATCCGGGCCGCATCCAGGTCTTCGGCCACCAGGAAATCAATTACTACCAGCGCTTGAAGGTCAACACGCGCACTCACGTGATCGGCGAGCTGATCGCCGGCGGTCCGCCCGCGCTGATCATCGCGCAAGGGCTGGAAACGCCGCCCGACATCCTCGCCATCTGCGACGAGCAAAACATCCCCCTGTTCTCGACCCCGCTGCCGGCCGCGCAAGTGATCGACTTCCTGCGCGTCTACCTGTCGAAAAAACTCGCACAGCGCATCATCATGCATGGCGTGTTCATGGACGTGCTGGGCGTGGGCGTGCTGATCACGGGCGATTCGGGCCTGGGCAAGAGCGAGCTGGGCCTGGAGCTGATCTCGCGCAGCCACGGCCTGGTGGCTGACGACGCCGTCGAATTCTCGCGCATCGCGCCCAACATGATCGAAGGCCGCTGCCCGCCCCTGCTGCAAAACCTGCTGGAAGTGCGGGGCCTGGGCTTGCTCGACATCAAGGCCATCTTTGGCGAAACGGCCGTGCGCCGCAAGATGCGCTTGAAGCTGATCGTGCACCTGGTGCGCCGCAACGCGCTGGAAGAAGAAGTCGAGCGCCTGCCTTTCCTGTTCCCCACGGAAGACGTGCTGGGCCTGCCCGTGCGCAAGGTCGTCATCCCCGTCGCCGCCGGCCGCAACATCGCCGTGCTGCTGGAAGCGGCCGTACGCAATACGATTTTGCAACTGCGCGGCATCGATACCTTGCAAGAGTTCATGGAACGGCAGAGATTAGCAATGAGTGGTGACTAGTCTGCAATGGAGTTCGCCCTTGCAAGGGCGAACCGTTGCGCAGGCACCCAGCTGTGCTGCGTGAATTCCCTGCTGCACCGCTTTGCGCTAGGCCGACCTACGAAATACATATATGAAATTGCAATAATTTGTAAAGATCATTGCCCCGGGAGCGCAGTGCCGATCTTTATTGTATGATCGGCGTATGCATATCGTCCTTATCACCGGAATATCCGGCTCCGGCAAATCCGTCGCGCTCAATGTGCTGGAAGATACCGGCTACTATTGTGTCGACAACCTGCCACCGGCCTTACTGCCCAGCCTGGTGCAAACCCTGCTCGACGAAGGTACACCGCAACTGGCCGTCGCCGTCGATGCGCGCAGCGCCGAGTCGCTCGTCAGCTTGCCGCACAATGTGGCCCTGCTGCGCGACCAGGGGCACGACGTCAAGGTCATGTTCTTGACGGCCACCACGCATTCACTGGTGGCGCGCTTTTCGGAAACGCGGCGCAGCCATCCGCTGTCGCATGAATTGCGTCCGAACCAGAATCCGGCCAGCCGCCGCACCCTGATCGAATGCATTTCGGAAGAACGCGAACGCCTGTCGACCATCGAGCAGCTGGGCCATGTGATCGATACGTCGGAACTGAGCGCCAACAAATTGCGCGCCTGGATCAAGGATATCGTCGCCTCCGAACGCGCGCCGCTGACCCTGTTCTTTGAATCGTTCGCCTTCAAGCTCGGCGTGCCGCTGGATGCCGATTTCGTCTTCGACGTGCGGGCCTTGCCCAATCCCTATTACGACCTGGCGCTGCGCCCCCTCGACGGCCGCGACGCGCCCGTGATCGCCTTCCTCGACGCACAGCCGAGCGCGCTGGAACTGCTGGCCGACATCCGCGCCTTCATCGAGAAATGGTTGCCGTCATTCAAGTCCGACAACCGCAGCTACCTGACGGTGGCCCTCGGTTGCACGGGCGGCCAGCACCGCTCCGTGTACATGGCGGAACGGCTGGCGCAATATTTCGGCCCCAACGAGCGCGTGGTTCTACGCCACCGCGAGCGCAGCTAGAGAACGCCAATAAAACCTACTGCGCGTCGGTATAGGTGGTCTGCGATGCTCACTGTGCGTAAAGCACAGTTCCGCTTCTCAACCACCTCTCCCTTCCGCTCGCTACGGTTTTATCCAGCGTTGTTACTTCAGATGATAAAGCGGATGCGCAGCGGCCGGCCAGACGGGGGCAAAGAAGCGCGCCACCATGGCCGCGTCGACTTCGTCCAGGCTGGCAGGGTTCCAGCGCGGCGCATTGTCCTTGTCGACCACCAGCGCGCGCACGCCTTCGAGCACTTCGCCATGTTCGAAGTTGTGGCGCACCACCGTGCGCTCCATGCGCAGGCAATCGGCCACGCCCAGATGCGCGCCCCGCTGCAGCAATTCCAGGGTCACCGACATCATCAGCGGCGAACGCAGGCGCATGGCCGCCAGGGCCTTGGCGGCGAACGCGCCGTCGTCCTGCGCCAGCGAGGCCATGATGGCCGCCACGGAACCGGCGCCGAAATGGCGGTCCAGCGCCGCGCGCGCCGTGGCCAGGGCAGAAACGCCCGCCTCGGCCTGGAACGGCGCCGCCAGCGCCTTGATGGCCACCGGCAAGGCCTCGCCCGGCGTCGATTCGAACAGGGCCAGCAGCGCCCCCATCTGCGCCTCGGGCAGGTAGACATCGGCCAGGCCCGTGTACAGGGCATCGGCCGCGTTGATCGTCAAACCCGTTAAGCCCAGGTACAGGCCGAGATGACCGGCCAGACGGGACAGGAAATAACTGCCGCCCACGTCCGGGAACAGGCCGATATTGACTTCCGGCATGGCCATGCGCGTGCGGCCCGTGACGATGCGCAAGCGGTTGCCAGGCCCGGCTTGCGCCACGCCCATGCCGCCGCCCATCACCACGCCATCCATCACGGCGATATACGGTTTCGGGTAAAAATGAATTAAATGATTTAAAGCATATTCTTCCGTGAAGAAATCTTCCAGCAAGGCGCTGCCGCCTTGCGGCGTGGCCAGGCCCGCATCGTAAAAGAAACGGATGTCGCCGCCGGCGCACAGGGCCTTGTCGCTGCTGGATCGGATGACGACGGCGTCCACCTGCGGATCGTCGCGCCAGGCCAGCAGGGCCGCGCTCAGGGCGCGCACCATGTCCAGCGACAGGGAATTCAAGGCTTTCGGACGGTCGAGCACGATGTGCCCGGTGCGGTGACGGATGGAGGTCTGGACGAAGTCGCTCATGGCAGGCAGGAAAGAAGTGAAAGTGCAAACATTCTAGCGCCTGCGCGGGGAACATTGCGTTCCGCTGGGCGCAAAAAAGGGCGCAAGATGTGCGCCCTTAGTTGATCACAACTGCTGGAAGCGGGTGGCCTTAGACGGCGACGACAGCGTCTTCCTCGGAGTTGTCTGGCAGATGCTTGATCGCCTCTTTACCGTGCCCTTGCACTTTGGTTTTGTATTTCATCACTTGCCTGTCCAGCTTGTCGATCAGGGTATCGATGGCGGCATACAGGTCGTGCGCCAAGCTTTCTACATAGACAGTTTTGCCACTCAGGCGCAGGTTGACTTCGGCCTTTTGACGTTTTTCTTTCTCTTTGAGGTTATCCACGGTCAGAATCACGGCGATATCGATGACTTGATCGAAATGACGTTTCACGCGCTCCAGTTTCGTTTGTACGTATTCACGGATGGCTGGTGTCACTTCGAGATGATGTCCGCTGATGGTGAGATTCATACACACTCCTAAAGATGATCGGGTTCGTGCGGTCCATCGTATCCGGCCCGCAGAGGAACCGAAAAAAACTTACAAACACTTACGCAGGCTCACTGGCGGAATTTTCAATGCTTCCCGGTATTTGGCAACAGTACGTCGCGCAATCACCATGCCTTGTTCCCCCAGCATGTCCGCAATCTTACTGTCGGATAAAGGATTTTTAGGGTCTTCTGCTCCTGTCAGTTGCACGATCAATGCCCGTATCGCCGTCGATGACGCTTCGCCCCCCGCTTCGGTGGCGACGTGGCTACCAAAGAAATATTTCAACTCGAACATGCCGTGCGGGGTCAGCATGTACTTTTGAGTTGTTACCCGCGAGATAGTACTCTCGTGTAAACCCAGTGTATCAGCTATTTCACGGAGCACAAGGGGGCGCATGGCAACGGCCCCATGCGAGAAAAAGTTCTTTTGTCTTTCTACTATCGCCTGCGCCACGCGCAGGATCGTGTCGAAGCGCTGGCGCATGTTCTTGATCAGCCACTTGGCTTCCTGCAACTGTGCACCCATGGCGCCCTCGCCCTTGCCCTGCTTGAGCAGGTTGGCGTACATGGCGTTGACGCGCAGGCGCGGCATGACGTCGTTGTTCAGGGTGACTTGCCAGCCATTGCGCGCGCGCTTGACGACGACGTCAGGCACCACGTAATCGGACACGTCCGAGGCGAACACGGCACCCGGATGCGGATTGCACTGACGAATCACCGTCTGCGCCTCGCGCAAGTCTTCATCGTCGCAATCGAGGGCTTTTTTCAGCTTGTTGAAGTCGCGCTGGGCAAACCAGGCCAGGTGCTTTTCCACGATGACGAGGGCCATGCGCCGCGTCACCATGGCAACATGCGGCAAGCGCTTGATTTGCAGGGCCAGGCATTCGGACGCATTGCGCGCGCCCACGCCGGGCGGATCGAAACTTTGCAGCAGCGACAAGGCCGTGCGCATCTCGTCGGCGTCGATTTCCAGCTCTTCCGGCAGGCGCGCCAGGATCTCGTCGAGCGACTCTTCCAGGTAGCCATTGTCGTCGAGCGCGTCGATGATCAGCTCGACCAGCGCGCGGTCGCGCAATTCGAGCACCGTCACGCGCATCTGCTCCATCAGGTGCTCGC
Source organism: Janthinobacterium rivuli (assembly GCF_009208735.1). Lineage (GTDB taxonomy): Bacteria > Pseudomonadota > Gammaproteobacteria > Burkholderiales > Burkholderiaceae_D > Janthinobacterium. Next base: position 189,479 of record NZ_WFLJ01000009.1, read on the forward strand.
GCAGGGTGCAGTGATGGGCCTCCAGCTGCGGGCGCGAATCTTCGTCGTCGGGCGCCTTGCCCCGGCTCGCCTCGCTCCAGTCGCTGTCGCCGCCATCCGCGGCGGCCGGGCTGTCAGCGGCCTCGCCGTCAAACGCCTCCGCTTCGGCGGGCGCCGCGGGCGCCTCCTGGCCTGGCGGCTGGGGCGGCGCTTCGGCCGGCGCGGCCGTGGAACTCAAGGCCCCGTCGGACAGCAGGCGCAACGAACGGTCGAGCGGATCGTCGAGGCGTTCGAGCAAGGGATTATCCGTCAGCAATTGCTCCAACTCCTGGTGCAATTCCAGGGTAGACAGTTGCAACAGGCGTATCGATTGCTGCAACTGCGGCGTCAGTGCCAGGTGCTGCGAAGTGCGCAGCTGCAATGATTGTTTCATTGGCTTACATGCGGAAGTGTTCGCCCAGATAGACCCGGCGTACCGACTCGTTCGCGATGATGTCGTCGGGGCGTCCCGACGCCAGTACCGAGCCCTGGTTGATGATGTAGGCACGGTCGCAAATACCCAGCGTCTCGCGCACATTATGGTCGGTGATCAGCACGCCGATATTGCGCTCCTTCAAGAAGCGCACGATGCGCTGGATCTCGATCACGGCGATCGGATCGACGCCGGCGAACGGTTCGTCGAGCAACACGAAGCGGGGATCGGTGGCCAGCGCGCGGGCGATTTCCACGCGGCGCCGCTCGCCGCCGGACAGCGACAGGGCCTGGTTCTCGCGCAGCTTTTCAATCTGCAAGTCGGCCAGCAGTTTATCCAGGCGCTCCTCGATCTCGGCCTTCTTCAACGGTCGGCCTTCGACGGTCTGGATTTCCAGCACGGCGCGGATATTGTCTTCCACCGTCAGCTTGCGGAAGACGGACGCTTCCTGCGGCAGGTAGGACAGGCCCATCTGCGCGCGGCGGTGGATCGGCAGGCTGGAGATGTCCACGCCACTGATGTCGATGCTGCCGCCGTCCGACGGCACCAGGCCGACGATCATGTAGAACGAGGTGGTCTTGCCGGCGCCGTTCGGGCCCAGCAGCCCCACCACTTCGCCGCATTCGACTTGCAGCGAGACATCATGCACGACTTGGCGCTTGCCGTAGGTTTTTTGCAGCCCGCGAACGATCAGGGTGCTGCCGCAACGAGTATTGTCCATTATTTCTTTCCTGGCGCAGGCGTGGCCGGCGCTTTCTCCGCCGCCGGTGACTTGGTCTTCGGCTGGATCACCATACGCACGCTGCCGCCATCGGCGGTGCTGGTGCCGCTATCGGAATTTTCCATCGCAAACACTTCCTTGCGGCTGTCATACGAGATGAAGGCGCCATTGGCCACGTCGGTCACTTTCGTGCCTTCCAGGCGCGTCAGCTTGGCTTTGGAAAACAGTTTCACCACCTCCGTCTTGTTGTCGTATTCCACGCGCTCCGCTTCGCCTTCGACCCACAGGTCGCCCGCGCCATCGCGCTTCTGGCGGAAGGTGGCCAGCTTGCCGGGATCGGCCCAGAAGGTAATGAACTGGTAGCCTTGCGGGTCTTCCGTGATCAGGGCCCGGCCCGCCTTCATGGTCAGGGTGCCCTTGACCAGCACGACGTCGCCCGTCAGGGTACGCACCTGCTTGACGTCGTCGACATGGCCGCTGCGCGCCGTGATGACGGCTTCCTTCTCGGAATCGGCTTTCTCGGCATGCGCCACGCCTGTCATGGCCAGAGAAAATACGGTCAACAGCAAGATGTTCTTCATAGTATGGTTTCCTTGTTTCATTCTGTCATTTTGCCGCCGCGGCCGGGCGCGGTTTCGGCGGGAGGACCATGCGCAGCGCATTCTGCACTTCCACCACGCCGGTGGCGTTATTGGCCTTCATGCCGATGCCGTTGATGCGCGAGGCGCCCGTCAGGATATCGACAGGCACGTCCGTTTCCATTCTTTCCTCGTCCGGGAACACCGTCAACGCTTCCGTCCTGACCGTCAGGTTCTGCGCCTTCGGACTGGCCACGCGGTCGATCACGACCTTGCGGTGCAATTGCAGCCGGGTATTGTCCTGGTCGATATGCGCCAGTTCCGCATTCATGTTCAACGGCGGCATGCCGGGCGTGAGCTTGCGCACGAAAGGCTGGTCGATATCGGACGAATCGTCCAGCGGATAATGCGTGAGCTTGGTGCCCGAGACGATATAGCTGGGTTTACCCGTCAAATCCATGCGCACCATGCTGAAATTGGTGATGAAATAGTCGGGCTCATCCAGATGCTTGCTGGCCGTGATGTCCTGGCTGTTCTTGTTCATCACCTCGAGCAGCCAAAAGCTGCCCAGCGCGACGACAACCGCGCCCAGCACGGTAAAAATCATGCGCCAGCGATGGGCGCCTCCTGGCTTACGCATAGGGCTTCACTCTTTCAAAGGTCACTGGCGAGGCGGCGCGCCTCACTCCAGGAACGGCGCCATGACGCGCGCATAGTTGTCCTGGGCGCGCAGCAGGAATTCGCAGATCTCGCGCACCGCGCCGCGGCCGCCGCCGGCCTGCGTCACATGGTGCGCCAGGCCCTGCGCCTCCGGACGCCCGCCCGGCACGCTGACGGCAAAGCCGACGCGTTTCAGGATGGGCGCGTCAATGACGTCGTCGCCGATATAGCCGCATTGCTCTTCCGTCAAGCCCGTCAGCGCCAACAGTTCGCGAAACGGCGTCAGCTTGTCGTGGCCGCCCTGGTGCACATGGGTAATGCCCAGGTCTTGCGCGCGGCGCGCCGTGATCGCCGAGCGGCGCGCGCTGATGATGGCCGTCTGCACGCCCGATTCCTGCAGCAGCTTGATGCCCAGGCCATCATACACATTAAACGTTTTCATCATCTCGCCGTCGGGGCCGAAATGCAGGCTGCCGTCGGTGAGCACGCCATCGACGTCAAAGATCATCAGTTTGACCTTGGCCGCGCGCGCCAGGTTGTCCGCCACGCTGTCCATCAGATCACCTTCGCTTGCGTCAGATCATGGATATGCAGCGCGCCCACCAGCTTGCCGTCGCCATCGACGACCAGCATCTGGTTGATGCGGTACTGCTCCATCACGGCCACGGCGTCGACGGCCAGGCGTTCGGGCGCGATGCTGCGCGGCTGCGCATGCATGACGTCGCGGATCGCCACTTGCGTGAAATCCTGCACGCGCTCGAACATGCGGCGCAAATCGCCATCCGTAAACACGCCCACGGGACGGTCGTCCGCGTCGACGACGGCCGTCATGCCCATGCCCTTCTTCGTCATTTCTTCCAGCGCCTGCAGCAGCGAGGCGTCCACTGGCACCTTCGGCACCCGTTCGCCGCTGCGCATGACGTCATGCACGTGGGTGAGCAGGCGGCGGCCCAGGGCGCCGCCCGGATGCGAACGGGCGAAATCTTCTTCCTTGAAGCCGCGCAGGTCGAGCAAGGCCACAGCGATCGCGTCGCCCAGGGCCAGGGTCACGGTGGTGCTGGCCGTAGGCGCCAGGTTCAGCGGACAGGCTTCTTTCTCAACAGAAATATCCAGATGCACATCGGCCAACTGGGCCAGGCTGGAGTTCGGTTTACCCGTCATGGAAATCAGTACGCCGCCCATGCGCTTGACGACGGGCATGATAGCCATCAGTTCCGACGATTCGCCCGAGTACGAGATGGCGATAAACGCATCGTCCGAGGTGACCATGCCCAGGTCGCCATGGGCCGCTTCGGCCGGATGCACGAACAGGGCCGGCGTGCCGGTGGAAGCGAGGGTGGCGGCAATCTTGCGCGCGATATGGCCGGACTTGCCGATGCCCGAGACGACGACACGCCCTTTGCATTGCAGCAACATCGCCACGGCACGGCCCACGCTGTCGTCCGTGGCCAGGCGCGCGTGCAGGGCATTGATGGCGTCGGACTCGATCTGCAAGGTGGTGCGGGCCAGCGCGACAGCGCGCTCGGTCGTCGCTTGCATGTCAATTCGATCAAAAGCTTTCAGCATTGTTTTTTCATGGGTTACACTCATGCCCAAAGTATAAACGAATTAGGAAAGCAAAAAACTTGCCAGTCACAACAAACAACGATTTCCATTGACCGTACCGGGCAACCCATGTTTTCCTCGCTTGAACTGACCCTGATGTTACTCGGCAGCGCCGTGCTGGGCGTGGTCGCTTTCAGAATGTTGCATTTGCCGCCCATGCTGGGCTACCTGGCCGTCGGCATCGTCATCGGCCCCCACGCGCTGGGCCTGGCGGCGGAAAACGAGGCCAGCCACACCCTGGCCGAGTTCGGCGTCGTCTTCCTGATGTTTTCCATCGGGCTCGAATTTTCTCTTCCCAAATTCCTCGCCATGCGGCGCATCGTCTTCGGCCTTGGCATGGCGCAGGTGGTCACGACCATCATCGCCACCGTCGTCTTCGGCTGGTTCGTTGCCCGTTATCTGTCCGCCTACATCCACCTGAGCTGGCAAGCCGCGTTCGCCCTGGGCGGCGCGCTGGCCATGTCGTCGACGGCCATCGTCTCCAAGATGCTCACGGAACGGCTGGAACTGGAAAGCGAACACGGCCGCAAGATCATCGGCATCCTGCTGTTCCAGGACCTGGCCGTCGTGCCCCTGCTGATCCTCATTCCCGCCCTCACGCGCGATTCGGACAACCTGGCCGAAACCCTGGCCTGGGCCGGCGGCAAGGCCCTGGTCGTGCTGATCCTGCTGCTGTTCATCGGCCAGAAGATGGTGCGCGGCTGGCTGACCATCGTCGCCAAGCGCCGCTCGCAGGAATTGTTCATGCTCAACCTGCTGCTGATCACGCTGGGCGCGGCCTGGATCACGGAACGGGCAGGATTGTCGCTGGCCCTGGGCGCGTTTGTTGCCGGCATGCTCATTTCCGAGACGGAATTCAAGCACCAGGTGGAAGAGGATATCAAGCCCTTCCGCGACGTGCTGCTGGGCCTGTTCTTCATCACCGTCGGCATGCTGCTCAATATCCGCGTGGTGCTCGACAACTGGTGGCTGGTGCTGCTGCTGCTGTGCGGCCCCGTGCTGCTGAAATTCGCCCTGATCGCGGGCCTGGCGCGGCTGTTCGGGTCCAGCAACGGCGTGGCCCTGCGCACGGGGCTGGGACTGGCGCAGGCGGGCGAGTTCGGCTTCGTGCTGCTGAACCTGGCCGGCGGCATCAAGCTGATGGACCCGTTCGTCGTGCAGGTGGTGCTGGCGGCCATGGTGCTGTCGATGCTGGTGGCGCCCTTCCTCATCGCCAAGTCCGACGCCATCGTCATGAAACTGGCGGCCAACGACTGGATGATGCAATCGCTGGCGCTGACCAAGATCGCCACGCGCACCATGGCGTCGCAGAAACACGTGCTGATCGCCGGTTTCGGCCGCAGCGGGCAAAGCCTGGCCACCCTGCTGGCGGAAGAAAAGATCGAATACCACGCGCTGGACCTGGACCCGGAGCGGGTGCAGGAAGCGCAGCTGGCCGGCGCCCACGTGTCATATGGCGACGCGGGGCGGCGCGAAAGCCTGGTGGCGGCCGGCATCTATCGGGCCAGCGCCGTGGTGATCACCTACGCCAACACGCCTTCGGCACTGAAGTTATTGCATTTACTCAAAGAAATGGCGCCCACCTTGCCCGTCATCGTGCGCAGCCACGACGATAGCGACCTCGACCAGTTGAAGCAGGCGGGTGCCGCCGAAGTGGTGCCGGAATTGATGGAAGGCAGCCTGATGCTCGCTTCGCACGCGCTGATCATGATGGGCGTGCCCCTGCGGCGCGTGGTGCACCGGGTGCAGGCGGCGCGCGAGGAACGCTATGCATCGTTGCGCGGCTATTTCCACGGTTCCAGCGACGCGGACGACGACGCCGAGCTGGAACGCCTGCATACGGTCACCGTCAGCGAGGGCGCGCACTGCGTGGACTTGCCCTTGAGTGCGATCGACGTGGCCGGCTGCGGCGCGTTCGTGACGGCCATCCGCCGTGGCCGCGACCGCCTCGAGGTCAGCCCCGAGACGCAGCTGGCCAGCGGCGACGTGGTGGTGCTGCGCGGCACGGCCGACGCCGTGGCCAAGGCGGAAACCTTGCTGTTGAAATAATTACTCGGCCTGCGCCTGCCAGCTGACGACCTTGTTGCGGCCGTCGGCCTTGGCCTGGTACAGGGCCTGGTCGGCGTGCGCCACCAGTTGCTGCGCCACCGTTTCGATCGGCAGCAAGGCCGCGCCCGCTTCCAGGCTGGCCACGCCGATCGACACGCTGACCCACGCTTGCGCGCTGCCCGGCAAATCGAACATGGTGCCGGCGATGCTGGCGCGGATGCGTTCGGCAACGAAGGTCGCGCTGTCGAGGTCGGCGTCGATCAGCAGCACGACGAATTCCTCGCCGCCGAAGCGGCCCAGCGCATCGGAGCGGCGCAATTCCGTGCGGATGCGCGTGGCCACTTCGCGCAGCACTTCATCGCCGCCCTGGTGGCCATAGGTGTCATTGACCAGCTTGAAATGGTCGATGTCGATATACATGCACGAAATGCAATAATTCTGGCGCCGCGCGCGGGCGATTTCTTCCAGCAGCCGGCGGTCGATATAGCGGCGGTTGTAGACGCCCGTCAGGGAATCGGTCAAGCCGATGTATTTCAGCATTTCATTGCTGATCACGTTTTCCAGGCAAATGGCGATGATGGACGCCATATGCTTGATGAAATCCGTGCCCAGCGCGGGCGTAAAGCGCGTCACGTCGCCGCTGGCCAGGTTCAGGCTGCCAATCAGGCGCTTGTTGCGCAGCAAGGGCACCAGCGCCACGCTGCGCAGGGGAACGTCGATCTGCGGAAAACGCGGGCCATGCAGGGCCGCATCGAAGGCCCCCAGCAGCGGCAACGGCGGCAAGGCCGCTTCCCCCTCGGCCACGGGCGCCGGCGGTGCAAACCCCAGCTCCGCCACGGCATGCACGAACAGCAACTGCGGAAAGGCGCTGAAATCGACGCCCAGCTTTTCCATCACCAGCACGATATCGTCATCCTCGTCGAGCAGGCTCAAGGTGACGCCGTCGAGGTCGGAAATCACGGGCAGGGTGCGGAAGATGGTGCCGATCAGTTCGGGAAACGTGGACGCGCCGACGATTTCCAGGTCGAACGCCTGGTGGCGGCACATGATGTCGTGGTTGCGCTCGACCTGTTCCAACAAGAAAGCCATGCGCGCGCGCAAAGCCTGGTTTTCGGCTTCGAGGCTGGCAATGCGCGGGTCCGGCGGTATTGCTTGATTCATAGAAACCTTAAACCCTTCTGTGCGGGCGCCATGCTTAAAATGCCAGTTCGAAACCGATATCCTGCCCCACCACGATACGCTCGTCGCCGCCTTCGGTGACGATGGCGTTCATGCCGAAGCAGATGGCGCCGTCGAGCTCGGGCTTGGCGCGATAGCCATGCATGACATCGAGCGGATCCGGTCCGGGCACGCCCGTGGCCTGGTCCACCGACGGGATCGGGCAGCGCGAGCACGGCTTGACGGGTTTTAACACGGTGGCGCCAAATTGCAGGAAGTCGGCGTAATCTTCCTCGAAGGCGCCGATGTCGCCGACCACGAGGTTGGGCCGGAAACGGTTCATCGGCAGCGCTTCACGGCCGGCGGCGCGCAGCTTGTCATTGACATCGTCCAGCGAGGCGCTGCCGGCGATCAGCACGGGGTAGCCATCGGCAAACATGGCCGAGGCGGCCACGCCATCGGTCCAGGTGGTGCTGGTGGCGCGCACCACGTCCGGGTGAAAGCGTACCAGGCGGCACGGCACGCCGATGGCGTTGGAAAACCAGGTGGCCGTGACGTCGTCGCAATCGTAGGCGCGCACGCTATCGTCCCACACTTGCACGTCCAGCATGGGCGCCAGTTGCGGATGGGGCAAGCCCAGCTCGATTTCCAGGCGCAGCATGCCCGGCGCGCGCAATTCCAGGGTGGTGGCCTTGATGGACGGCACGATCAGCGCCATGCGCGGATGTTCGCGCTGGGTCAGGAAGCGGCCGTGCTCGTCCACCACCATCCATTCGCGGTCGAACACGTGCTCGCTCATCAGCCCTGAACGCGTCAGGACCGCCTCGCGCAGGTGGACGCCGGCGCAGGATTTGATGGGGTACAGAATGATGTCGGACAGGATAGCCATGGGCCGGGGCAGTATTGCAACTTCTGCCAGGAAATTATTCAGAAACGCAGTATGGCAGCAAAGCGGGCGAGCGTAAATCGGCCAGGCTCAGCCAATGAGGCTGGCCTGGCGCGGCAGTGATCAATACGTGTAGAAAATACGCTGGATTTCTTGCGTGCTATTCGTCTTGGTCAAGGCCAGCATCAGCAGAATGCGGGCTTTTTGCGGGTTCAGGGTGTCGGACACGACACTGTCGAGTTCATCGTCGTTGGCCTCGCCATTGCGCGCCACGATGCCCTGGCCGACGCGGCTCGAACGCACGATCAGCACGCCCTTCTGGCGCGCTTCCACCAGGGCCGGCTTCATTTGCGCGGCCACGCTGCCATCGCCCACGCCCGCGTGAATGATGCCCTTGGCGCCGGCGGCAATGAAGGCGTCCATGCCGACGCGGTTCATGTTGGCGTAGCCATACACGATATCGACTTGCGGCAGGGCGTCGAGCTTGCTGATGTCAAATTCCGATTCCAGTGTGTGCTTGCGCGTCGACTGGCGGTAAAAGAAGGCCTTGCTGCCCTGGATGTAGCCGAGCATGCCCAGTTCCGGCGACTTGAAGGTGTCGGTCGTCGAGGTATTCGTCTTGGTCACTTCGCGCGCGGCGTTGATCTGGTCGTTCAAGGCCACCAGCACGCCCTTGCCCACGGCTTCCTTGCTGCCGGCCAGCATCACGGCGTTGTACAGGTTGATCGGGCCGTCAGCCGAGATGGCCGTCGACGGACGCATGGCGCCCACCACCACCACCGGCTTGTGGCTTTTCACGGTCAGGTTCAGGAAATACGCCGTTTCCTCGATGGTGTCGGTGCCGTGCGTGACGACCACGCCATCGACATCGTTCGAGGCCAGCAGCACGTTGATGCGCTTGGCCAGGGCCAGCCAGTGGCTATTGCCCATGCTTTCGCTGGCGATCTGGAACACTTGCTCGCCTTTCACATTGGCCACTTTTTTCAGTTCCGGCACGGCGGCGATCAGGCGCTCGACGCCCACGGTGGCCGAGGTATAGCCAACGGTGGTGGTGCTGTCGGCGCCGCTGCCGGCGATCGTGCCGCCCGTGGCCAGTATCACCACATTCGGCAATTTGACGGCCGCTTGCTGCGCGCGCGCGGGGGAAGCGGCGATAAAGCCCATCAGCAAGGTAGCCAGCATCAGCTGTGCACAAGAATGAAATTTGCGTGAAAACATGGTGCTCCCGTGAGGTGTACTGTCAAAAATAACAAAGTCGTGTGCAAATTATATGTCATCCATGCCGGCGCAAAACCCGAATTCATGCGTATCGCGCAAACGTGCGCGCCTGCCGATGCGCTAGAGTGGCGCCATGCCCACACTACGCCCCTTCCGCGCTTGCCTCATCCTGCCGCTCGTCCTGATGGCGCTGAGCGCCTGCTCGACGCAAATCGAACTGCGCACGGCGGCGCAGCTGGAACAGTTCGCGCGGGAGGCCGCCAGCCAGGGCGACTGGGAGCGGGCCATGCGCAACTACGCGGCCGCGGCCGACAATGCGGAACTCGGTCACGGCGATGCTGCCTGGCAAGCCCGTTTGCACTACCAGGCGGGACGCGCCGCCAGCGCCGCCTGCCGCACCGACGCGGCCGCATTTCATTTCCGCCAGGCCAACGCGCTGGGAAAGAAACCGGACACATTGACGGACCTGGAATCGCTGCCAGTCGGCAAGCCTTGCGGAGTCCAGCCATGAACATCGCACGCACCTTGCTGGCCGCCGGCTCCCTCTTCGCCGCCATGGCGCCGGCACTTGCCGCAGAGCCAGCCTTGCCCTTATGGGAAACGGGCGTGTTCGGCGGCATGGCCGTCACGCCCGCCTATCCGGGCGCCAGCGAACGCTCGACGCGCAACCTGGCCCTGCCCTATCTGATTTATCGCGGCAAAGTCTTGCGCGCCGACCGCTCCGGCGTGGGCGCGCGCCTGCTCGACACGGACCGTCTCGACCTCGATATCGGTTTCGCCCTGTCCTTGCCGGCCCGCTCCAGCGACGTGCCGGCCCGGCGCGGCATGCCGGATCTGGGCACCCTGGTGGAGTTTGGCCCGCGCCTGAAAATCAAGCTGGCCGAGCCGACGCCGCACAGCCGCCTGGGGCTGGAACTGCCTTTGCGCGCCGTCATCGAAGCGCGCGGCGGCCTGCGCCGTCAGGGCGCCACGTTCGAGCCGCGCCTCGTGTACGCGCTGCACGACGAGCAGCAGGCATGGCAAGTCGATGCCAGCGTCGGCGCCGTATTCGGCAATGCCGCCATCAACGATTACTTGTATGGCGTCAACCCCGCGTTTGCCACCGCTGAGCGCCCCGCGTATGCGGCAAAAAGCGGGCTGATGCTCACGCGGCTGGGCCTGGGCGGCTCCTACCGGCTGCAGCGGGACTGGCGCGCCTTCGCGTTTTTGCGCTACGACAACTACGCAGGCGCCGCCAACCGCGCCAGCCCCCTGTTGCGCCAGAACAGCGGCACCTCGGCCGGCATCGGCCTGATGTGGACGTGGCAACGTTCAAGCAGCCTGGCGCGCGGCCCGGACGACTAGCCAGCTTAAAACGCCGTCGTGGCCGACAGCATGACCGTGCGCGGCGCGCCCAGGCCCAGGCTGGTCCATTGCGGCAGCGCCCAGTACGCCCTGTTGCCGACGTTCGTCACGCTGGCGCGCACGGTCAGGGGCCGGCCCGCCGCCTTCGTCGCATAGCGGGCGCCCAGGTCCAACACGGTACGGCCCGGCACGGACATCGAATTGTCGGCATTGATGTATTGCTTCGAGGCCGCCGTCGCATTCGCCGTCAGGGTCACGCCGGGGATGGCCGGCGTATCCCATTCGACGCCCAGCTTGGCTTGCAGCCTGGGCACGCCCGTTGCCTGCTTGCCCTGGTTGGCGCCGCCCACCGTCTTGCTCAAGACCGGATCGACATACGCCACGCCGCCCATCAGGCGCACGTCGCGCAGGAGTGAACCGAAGAAGCCCCAGTCGATGCCGCGGTTGCGCTGTTCGCCGCCAAAGGAAAAGATATTGCTGACCGGGTCCACGTAGCTGCTCGGCCGCCTGATTTCATACACGCTGACCGTCTGCGCGAACTCGCCCAGGTCGACCTTGACGCCCAGCTCCGCCTGCTTCGACTTGTACGGTGCAAAGACCTCGCCAGAGTTGGCCGCCGTCAACGGCGCCGTGGCGCCCTGGCTCAAGCCTTCGATGTAGTTGCCGTACAGGGAGATCGTCTTGCTCGCCTTGACCAGCAAGGCGGCGGCGGGCGTGGTGGCACCTTCATCGTAACGGGACGTGCGCGCGCCCGTCTTGATGTTGAAGGTATCGCTGAGCACTTCCTGGCGGCGCAAGCCCACCGTCAGTTGCACGGTGTCTTGCGCAAAGGACAGCGTGTCGACCAGGCCGACACTGGCCAGGCGCAGTTCCGCCTTGGAAATTTGCGGCGCCTCGAAACGCGTCGCCGGTCCCCAGACGGGGTGGTAGATGTTCGTGATCCAGTCCTGCGCCAGGGTATTCCTGCGCCCATACTGCTTGTCCGTGTGGTGATAATAGGTGGCGTTGACGGCCCATTGGTGGCCGATATCGCCCGTGCGCAGCTTGCCGCGCAAGCCCGCTTCCGCCGACCGCTTTTCCACGTCAAAACCCAGGTCGGCAAGATTGGTGCGGTAGTCGCCGGCCGTGTTGAATACCTGGACCAGATAGGCGCCCGTCGACTGATAATCGGCCCGGCTGGCGCCCACGGCCGCATACGCCATCAGCTGCTCGTTCAGGTCCAGTTCGCCGCGCAGCATGGCGCCCCTGTCCTTGGTGTCGTAGAACGCCCAGCTGGGATTGAGCAGGGTTTGCGCTTTCGGCGGACGCGGCACGGGCAAGCCGGGGGCCAGGTTGACGCCCCGGTTCAAGCCATCGGCGCGGTCCTCGCTGTGGTACAGGTCGGCGGACAGGCGCGCGCCATTGCCACGCCAGTCCAGCCCCACGGAGACGAGCCGGGTCTTCTTTTTCTGGTGCTCGATGGCGCCGTCGCCATCGCGGTAGACGCCGTTGACGCGGACGCCGAATTGTTGATTCTCGCCAAAGCGCTGGCCCAGGTCCACATGGCCGCCCCATTGAGAGTCCGACATGTACGACGCCGTCACGCGCGCCAGCGGCGCATCGCCCGCGCGCTTGGGCACGAGGTTGATGCTGCCGCCCACGGAGCCGCCCGGTGGCATGCCATTGAGCAAAGCCGACGGCCCTTTCAGCACCTCGATGCGCTCGAACATTTCGGGCGAAGTGCGGTAATACGGCGAGATGCCGTACAGGCCGCCAAACGCGACGTCGCCGATATTCGAGCTGAAACCCCGTATCGCATAATTCTCGCCGATGATGCCCGTCATGCCGCTGCTGAAGACGGTAGGGTCGGCGGCGGAAATCACGTCGGTGATGTCGCGCGCCTGGCGGTCTTCGATGAATCTGTCCGTATAGCTGATGGTGTTGAAGGGCGTTTCCATGAAGTCCTTGTCACCCAGGAACCCCACGCGGCCGCCGGACGCCACTTGTCCGCCTGCGTAGGCCTCCGTCACGGCGTTGCCCTTGCCCCACACCGTGACGGCCGGCATGGTGGCGGCGGCTTCGGCGGCGGCGCTGTGCACCGGCTCGCGGCGCAGCGTGTAGCTGCCATTGCCCTCGCGCACGGCTTGCAAGCCATGACCGCGCAGCAATTCGTAAAAGCCTTCGGGCACGCTGTAGCTGCCGGACAGGCCGGCGCTGTTCTTGCCTTGCAGCAGGCTAGCCTCGACCGTCAATTCGACGCCCGCCGCCGCCGCGAACGTGTTGAGCGCCAGGCCCAGCGTACCGGCCGGCACGCTGAACGCTTGCCGGGCCTGGCCCGCCCCCGCTTGCGCGTACGCCGGCGGGGCCGCCACGCCCAGCGCCCCTGCGGTCAAACCCGTGATGAGCGCCAGTTGCACGGCGGTGGCGATACGGTTCAATGTGAAGGCGGGAAGGCGGCGCGTTGTCATGCGTTGTGTCATACGGTAAATCCTTTCAGATGGATGATTGCTTGTTCTCACCCTATCTCCCGAACGAACAGGAAAATTCCTCAATGCAAATACGACTCATTACAAAAAATAATGCACATCACTGATAGCCCTTGAGCACGTCGTCGATCACCCGTTGCAGCGACGTCACGCTGCCCGCCGTGATGTACCAGGCGTCCGCATCGACGAAGACCACGCGGCCGTTCTTCCAGGCATTGGTCTGGCGTAACAGCGGATTGGCCATCTGTTCGGCCGTCATGACGGGACGGTGTTCCATCACGGCCGTGCGGTCCACCACATAAATGATGTCGGGATTGGCTTGCTGGATGAATTCGCTGGAAATGGGCTGGCCATGCAAGCCCGCTTCGATGGCCGAGCTGGCAGGCTTCACGCCCAGCGCATCGAAAACAAAACCGTAGCGCGACTGCACGCCGAACGAACTGAAGGCGCCGTTGTTGTGCAGCACGATCAGCGCCTTCTCGGGACGGTCCCGCGTCACCTTGCGCGCGTCCGCCACCCTGGCGTCCAGTTCCTGCGCTTTGCGGCTGGCGACGTCTTCCTTGCCGAAGATGCGTCCCAGGGTCAGCAAGTGTTGCTTGACCACCTCGATGTGCTTGCTCTCGCTGTTCTGGTAATCCACGTCGAAATGCACCGTGGGCGCGATCTGGCTCAGTTCCTGGTAATGGTTGGCCTGGATCGAGGTCATCAGTATCAGGTCGGGCTGGAGCGCGTGGACGCGTTCGAGATTCGGCTGCACGATGGCGCCCAGGTCGCCGATGCCCTGGTCATCCTTGTAGCGCGTGAGGAAATGCGGCACATAATCCTTCACCATGCCGGCCACGGGCACACCCAGCTGGTCGAGGAAATCGACTTCATTCATGTCGAGCACGGCCACCCTCTGCGGACGATGCTTGAGCACCGTCGTGCCCAGCTTGTGCACGATGGTGATGGGAGAAAATGCCTGCTCCGACGATGGCACGGCGGGCGCTGGCGGCGCCGTCGTCTTGTCCGTGCAGCTTTGCAGGGCGGCCATGGCGACGAGCAGCGCGGCGATTGCCAGACGGGGTTGGTTCCAGATCATCTCAAGCTCCTGTGGGGGTAAAGTAATTGCAGACGCAGCCGCGCCCGTTGCGCACGATGTGAAAGTCGATGTCGTACAGCGCGCGCAAGCGTTCCTCCGTGACGACCTCGTGCGCGGGGCCGGCAAAGCGCACGGCGCCGCCTTGCATGGCGACGACGTGGTCCGAATAATTGGCGGCGAAATTGATGTCGTGGATCACCAGGATCACGGTGCGGCCCTGCTCGTCGCACAGGCGGCGCAGCGCGCGCATGATCTGCACGGCATGCTTCATGTCGAGGTTGTTGAGCGGCTCGTCGAGCAGCACAATCTCCGTCTGCTGGGCGATCGTCATGGCCAGGAAGGCCATCTGCCGCTGGCCGCCGCTCAGTTCATCGACATACGCCAGGCGCAAATGTTCCAGAGATAAAAAAGCGATGGCCTCATCGATGGCTTGCCGGTCCTGCTCTGTCAACGCGCCTCGGCTGTAGGGGAAGCGGCCAAAGGCGACCAGCTCTTCCACCGTCAGGCGCAGGTTGAAATCAGGCGCCTGGCGCAGGGTGGCCACCTGCCGTGCATAGTCGGCAATGCGGACGGTTGCAATGCTGCGCCCGTCTATCGCAATCTCGCCGCCATTCGCTTCCTGCAGGCGCGCGATGAGCATCAGCAAGGTCGTCTTGCCGGCGCCGTTCGGGCCGATCAAGGAGGTCACTTTTCCCTTGGGAAACTGCGTGCTGACCTTGTCCAGCACGCGCCTTGCGCCGTAGCTTTTTTCGATCTGTTTGACGTGGATCATGCGGTGCCTCGGGTGCGGACCATGAGCGCGAGGAAATACGCGCCACACACCAGGTTGACGAGGATGCCGACCGTGGTCCGGTAATTGAAAACGTGCTCGACCAACAACTGGGCGGCGAGGAAGATGGCGATGGCGATGGCGCAGGCCAGCGGCAAAGTGGCGCGATGGCGCCCCGTGCGGGCCAGGGCGTAAGTCGTGTTCGCTACAAAGATGCCCATGAAGGCCGTGGGGCCCAGCAGGCTCGTCGACACGGCCACCAGCACGGCGATCAACGCCAACTGCAGCCGCACCGTGCGCCGGTAATCGATACCGAGCGAGATGGCCTGCTCGCGCCCCAGCGCCAGCACGTCGAGCGCCGGCAAGGTTTTTACGATGGCCACGCAGGCGGCGCCCGCCAGCACGGCCGAGTACAGCAATTGCATGGGCTGCGCCTTGTTGAACGAGGCCTGGCTGAACCCTTGCAGAATGGCAAATTCTCCCGGACTGATGCGCAGCTGGATGAACTGGGTCAACGTGCCGAGCACCATCGTCAGGACGAATCCCAGCAGCAACAGGAAATACACGTTGTTCTGGCCATCACGAAACAGCCAGTGGTGGATGCCCCAGGAATACGCCAGCATCAGCGCGATCGACACGACAAAATTGCCGTTCGGCCCCAGCAGCACCACGCTGTGCATGCCCATCGCGAGGATCAGCAGCGATTGCAGCAGCAAATATACGGCTTCGTAACCCATGACGGCCGGCGTGAGTATCCGGTTGCCGGCGATGGTCTGGAACACAATCGAAGAGACGGCCACGCAAACGCCGCCGATGGCGATGGCGGCCAGGCGCGCCAGGCGTTTGGGGATGACGTAATCAAAGTCGAGGTTGGCGCCGAGAAAGAGGAAGGCCAGCGCAAGACAAGCAACGACCAGCCACAGCGTCCGCAGGTTGACTCTCCGCCTCATCGCCGCCCCCGGATGATCAATATGAGAAACAGCACCCCGCCCACGCCGCCCGCCGTCAGGCCGATCGGCACCTCAAACGGGTAGATCAGCAGGCGCCCGGCGATGTCGCAAGCGAGCAGCAGCGAGGCGCCGCACAGGGCGACGATGGGCAGGGTGCGGCCCAGCTTGTCGCCATGGCGCAAGGCCACCAGATTCGGGATGGCCAGGCCGACAAACGGGATCGCCCCCACCGTGATCACCGTGGCCGCCACCGTGACGGCCACCAGCATCAGGCCCAGCGCCACCGTGCCCGCATAGTTCAGGCCCAGGCTGGCGGCCATGCCCTCGCCCATGCCCAGCACGGTAAAGCGTTGCGCGTACACATACGTCAGGGCGACGATGGGCAGGATCAGGTAAATGATTTCATAGTTGCCCTGCACGATCTTCGAAAAATCGCCGAGCAGCCAGCCCTGCATGCTTTGCATGATGTTGTTGCGGTAGGCATAGAACTCGGCCACGGCACTGAGCACGCCCCCATACACGAGGCCGATCACGGGCACCAGGATCGTGTTCTTGAAGCGGATGCGGCGGATCAGCGCCACGTACAGTACGCTGGCAGCCAGGCAGAAAGCCAGCGCGAACGCCATCTTGCCGGCCGTGCCCGCCGCAGGCGCCACGGTCAGCGCCACGAGGATGCCCAGCTTGGCCGCGTCGAGGCCGCCCGAGGTGGCCGGCTCGACGAATTTATTGCGCACGATGTGCTGCAGGATGACGCCGCAGACGGACAGACCCACGCCCGTCAGCACCAGCGCCGCCAAGCGCGGCAGCCGGCTGGCCGTCAGGGTCAGCCAGGCGTCATCGGAGAAGGAGAAAAGCTGCGTCCACGCAATGTCCCGCGCGCCGACCAACAGCGATGCGCCGCACAGCAGCAAGAAGACGAAAAACAGACGCGCCTGTATCAAAGCGTCATCCCTTTCACGACTGCGGCGCGGCGGAGCCGATGCGCCAGCCCTTGGCCGCCTGGCGCTGGGCCAGGAAGTGCGCGTACAGGCCGCCTTGTGCGCGCAAGGCGGCTGGCGCACCCTGCTCGCGGATCACGCCACCGTCCAGCACGACGATCTGGTCGGCCATGGCCACCGTCGACAGCTGGTGGGCGATGACGATCACCGTGCGCTTGCCGCGCAGCCGCGTCAGCGCCTCGGCGATGGCCGCCTGGTTTTCCGCGTCGAGCGCGGCCGTGGCCTCGTCGACCAGCAGGATCGGCGCATCCTTGATCAGCGCGCGGGCAATCGCGATGCGCTGGCGTTCGCCGCCGGACAGGCGCGCGCCGCCCTCGCCCACCAGGGTATCGTATCCCTGCGGCAAGCGGGCGATGATCTCGGCCACACCCGCCTGGCGCGCCGCTTCCCGCACCTCGGCATCGGTGGCGTCCGGCTTGCCGAGGCGGATGTTGTCGGCGATGCTGCCCTGGAACAGATAACTGTCCTGGAAGATCTGGCTGATCTGGCCAGCCAATTGCTCGCTGGACATATTCCGCACATCGACGCCGCCCACCAGCACCGCGCCTGCACTGGCGTCAAAGAAGCGCGCAAGCAGGCGCACCAGGGTCGTCTTGCCGGAGCCGGAAGCGCCGATCAGCGCCGTCATGCTGCCCGGCGCAATCTGCAGCTTGATGCCCGTCAAGACGTCGGGCTGATCCTGTGCATAGCGGAAAGCCACGTCGCGCAATTCGACGGCGCCATCGCGCGGCGCTTGCGGCTCGTGTGCTTCCGGCAGCGGTTGCACGGCGAAAATAGTGCGCGCCGCATCGAGCGGGCCGCGCGCGCCACGCAGCACTTCGCCATAGCTGGCCACTTCCTGCAGCGGGTCGACGAAACGCACCACCAGCAGCAAGGCCACGATGCCGGCGATGGCGTCTTGCGCAACGGCGGCACCGCCCGGCAGGCTGCCCTGCCACAGCGCGGCGGCCGCCAGCAAGGCGGCGAAGATGGCTTGCACGGTCCAGGCGTTGAGCACCGAGGCGAGCGCCGAGAGATAGATCAGCCGCGTGCCGGCGTGACGCTGCGCGTCGATGGCTTGCTGCAGGAAACGCATGCCGCCGTCAGCTGCACCACTGCCGTTACCATGGAAGGCGCGCAAGACGGATTGCGCTTGCGCAAACTCCACCAGGCGCTGGCTGGTCTGTGAAAAATGATGATGATACGCATCGTCGGCGCGCTGGCCCAGGTGCGCCGTCAGCCGCAAGGCGCCGGCCAGCAGGGGCAGCGCCAGCAGCGCCAGCACGCCCAGTTGCCAGTGCAGTGCGAACAGCGCAGCCAGCAGCACCACGGGCGTGACGGCGCCGCAGATCACGGGCGTGAGCACGTGGGCCGGCAGCTGCGCCACGTTCATCATGCCTTGCGTGATGAGGTGACCCAGTTTCGCCGTGTTCTCCGGCGTGAACCAGCCGACGGGCAGGCGCGCCACGTGGTCGCCCAGGCGCTGGCGTGCCCCTTGCAAGACCGTCACGCCCACGCGCACGCCCGCTTTTTCCACCTGGCGCCGCCAGGCCCAGCAAGCGACCAGCCCGGCCAGCAGCACGCCCAGCCACAGGGCCGCAGCGCCCACGTCGCCGCCCAGCAGACGGCCCAGGGCCAGCACCAGCGCCGTGATCGTCAGACCGCTGAGCACGCCATACGCGAGCGCCATGGCACAGTAGCGGCGGAACACGGGCGCATCATCGCCCAGCAGTTGAATGAATGTTTTCAGCATGGGGACGCCACTTCTTCCGGGGATGCCGGATAGCCGCCCAGCGCCCACAGTTGCGCATAGCGGCCCTTGTCGGCGAGCAAGCTTGCATGGCGGCCCTGCTGGACGATGGCGCCGTTCTCGACGACGACGATGTGGTCGGCGTGCATGATGGTGTCGAGCCGGTGCGCGATCACCAGCAAGGTGCGGCCCCGCGCAAAGCGCGACAGCGCGTCCTGGATCGCCACCTCGTTTTCCGCGTCGGCCGCCGCCGTCGCTTCGTCGAGCACCAGCACGGACGGGTCGAGCAGCACGGCGCGGGCGATGCTGACGCGCTGCAATTCGCCGCCGGACAATTGCGCATCCTCGCCGATGACGGCATCGTAGCCGCGCGGCAAGGCCAGGATGCGCTCGTGGATATTCGCCAGGCGCGCCGCCGCTTCCACCTCGTGCGCACTGGCCGATGGCCGGCCCAGCGCGATGTTCTCGCGCACGCTGGCGTGGATCAGCCGCACTTCCTGCAGCACGAAGCCGATGCGCCGGTACAACTCGGGCGTGGCGATGTGCCGCAAGTCGACGCCGCCGAGGGTGATGCGCCCTTCGGTCGGATCGAAAAAGCGCAGCAGCAGCCGCGCCAGGGTGGATTTTCCGGAACCGGAGGCGCCGACGATGGCCGTCACCGTGCCGGGCTGCAAGGTCAGCGTGATATCCGACAGCACCTTGTGCTGCCCGTCGTAGGCGTACGCCACGCCGTCCATGCGGATCTCGGTGCCATTCGGCAATTGCTGCTCCTCCGGCGCCGGCTGCGCCAGCACGGGCGTATCGAGCAAGGCTTGCACGCGCTGTGCCGCGCCCGTGGCGTTGTTGAGGTCATGCGTCAGATAGTGCAGCAACAGCATCGGCGCGGATATGCCGGGCGCCACCAGGGCGAACGGCAGGATATCGACGGGCGCCATCCAGTCCAGGGCCACGAAGACGGTGCCGGCGATCACCACCACGCCCAGCACGGCGACCGGCGCGATCAGCGCGTTGGCATTGGCCATCGAGCCGACGAGAGGGCGCGTAAAGGCGGCAAACGCCTCGGCAAACGCATCGACGGCCGTGCGGTAGCTGCCATGCGCGCGTCCCGTGGCGCCGAAGGCCTTGACCACGGGTATGCCATTGACGAACTCCACCACGGCATTGTTGATGCGCCCCATGCCGGCGACGAATTGTTCCATGTTGCCGCCGCTGGCCTTCATGGCGCGGCCGAAGAACAGGAAGAAGCCGGGAAACGGCAGGATGGCGATGAGGGCCAGGCGCCAGTCCATGGCGAACAGATAGATGACGGAGATGGCGATGGCGCCCACGGCGCGCGCCGTCGTCGTATAGAAATGGGCCGTGAGGCTGTGCAGGGTGTTGATGTCGTCCTGCATCGCCTGCTTGACCTCGCCCGAGGCCCGGCTGGTGAACCAGCCCAGCGGCACCTGCCCCAGGCGCTGCATGGCTTGCAGGCGCAATCGATGGGTGAGGCGGTTGTCGGCCAGGTGCGCGGCCAGTTCGCCCAGCGAGATCAAGGCCATGCCGGCAAACAGGCAGGCGACGCTGGCGAGGATGACCGGCCACACCTCGCCGTGCGCCAGCGCAGGGTCCAGGGCGATGTGCGCCAGCCGCGCGATGCCGGCCAGCGGCACCAGGGTAAGCATGGAACCCGTACCGGCGAGCCCGGCGGCGACGATCAGGCGTCCGCGGATGGGCTGCAGTATCCGGCTGATCGGGCCGGCCAGGCGGCGTTGGCTACGCATGGGAAAAACGGGAAAAAACGGGCATAAGTTCAATGGATAAGGGTGGCTCTTACCGTATATCCCGAACGAGAATGCAAAACCCTCAATCGGACCCGAAAAATTGTCAGGCCGCGGCGCGGGGGATGGCTTGCACCGTCACCCAGTAGCGCGTGCGCGCAACGATCTGCACGGGCAAGGCCAGCGCCAGGTTATGCAGCGCGCGGTCCGTGTCACTCAGGGAAAACACGCCATTGACGCTCAAGCTGGCCACGGCCGGGTCGCAGCGCAGCAGGCCGGGCCGGTAACGGGCCAGTTCGGCGATCAGCTCGTCGAGGCGCATGTTGTCGGCCACCAGCACGCCTTTCGTCCAGGCCGCCGCACTGGCCGGCACGGGGCCGGCCGATTGCACGATATCGGCCGAGAAAATGGCGCTGTAGCCCGTGTCGATGCGCACGGGCCGGCCGGGCGCATGCGCGAGGCGCACCTCGACGGCGCCCTCGAAGACGGCCACGCGCGACGTGTATTCGTCTTGCCGCAAGGTAAAACGCGTGCCCAGCGCCTGCACCGTGCCATGGCGGCCCTGCACGCGGAAAGGCCGCTGCGCCGGATCGGGATTGTGCGCCGTGGTGACGAGGATTTCGCCGCTGCGCAGGATCAGCAGGCGCTCACTGGCGTCGAAGCGCACGTCGATGGCGGAAGCGGACGCGAGCGTCACGCGCGTGCCGTCAGGCAAGGTAATCTCGCGGATCTCGCCCGTGGCCGTGGCATGCCCCGCCGTGGCCACTTGCCAGGCATCCGTGCCGCGCAGCAGGTACGCCATGCCGCCCACGGGCAGCAGCACGGCCAGCAGCTTCATGGCTCGGCGACGGTTCAGGTAGGCGGCCGGCGCCGGTTCGCGCAGCGCATGGCGGGCCGCGTCGCGCGGCACGCTGTGGAGTTTGCCTTCGAACGCCTGCAAGCGCTGCCAGGCGATGGCATGGTGCGGATGGGCCGCGCACCAGCGCGCACAGGCAGCCCGGTCTGCGTCGCTGGCGTCATCGGACCACAGGCGCGCCATCCACTGGGCCGCCTGCTGCACGATGGCGGGCGCGATCACCACGTCCATGACTCAGGCGTCCGGCGCATGCATGGCCTGGTAGCAGGCCAGCAAACCGGCGGCGATGTATTTTTCGACGGACGAGACGGACACCTGCAATTCGGCGGCGATATCGCGGTAGCTGAGGCCGTCGAGCTTGCACAGCAGCAAGGCGGTGCGCGCCTTGGCGGGCAAGCGGTGCAGCACGGCGTCGATTTCCGTCAGCGCCGCGATCACCAGCGCGCGCTCTTCCTCGGACGGGGCCAGCGCCTCGGGCACGAGGGCCAGCACTTCCAGGTAGGCCGTTTCGATCTGGCGGCGGCGGTACAGGTCGATGACCATGCCGTTGGCGATCTGCGTCAGGTGGCGGCGCGACTCCCCGGCCGGCGGCACCCTGCCCGTCTTCATCAGGTGCAGGTACACGTCGTGCGCCAAGTCGGCCGCATCGAAGGCATTGCCGAGCTTACGGCGCAGCAAGCCACGCAGCCAGTGATGGTGATCGGTGTACAGACTGCTGACTTGCTGCTGAAGCGCTAACTCGGCGGTGCTCACGATACCCTTCCTGTGGTCGATGGCCAGCGGAACCGCAGGCACACAAATATAAATGAGAATTATTCTCATTATATGGGAAGAAACAAGACAGCCGCAAGCATCGTGCCGCGCACATACGCAACGCCAGCCTGGACTGGCCAGGCAAGTGGAAAAAAAACCTGAAAATCAATGGCTTGCAGGTTTTTCACCCCCACGCCAAGGCATGGGATCAGCTCACGCAACTCAGCTGTTATGCATACGCTCAACAAAAAGTGCAGCAATAATGTCGCGCGAAGGAAGCCACGTTGAGGTCCGCCTGGATCGCGGTAACGCTACGCCAAGCGGGATGTTCCGGCAGGCATGCCATCATGGACCACAAGCGCAAGGTCATGCCCCGTTCAGCACGAGGACCGCTTATTCCGCGTAGCCGAAAGCCTGCATGGCTTCCTCTGCCTGCCGGCGGCATTTTTCACGGCTCTCTTCGCCCATGGCTGCCTCGAACTGCCGGACTGCGCCCGTATTAATCTCGTTATAGAGATTGCTGTGGTGACTGACGCCCTGGTAGCGAGTGCTCCTGTTTTCCGGACGCAGCATGCCGTCGGTATATTGCACACCCATAAATTCCGCCACGCCCGTCAACACCTTGGCAGGGTCGGCCACGAAATCTTCGTAGCGGACAAGGAGATAATTCTCCGCCACTTTTTCCATCTCGTATTTCAAATACAGATTGGTTGACGACCAGATTCTCGGGAAATACTCCTCGAAATCTTCTGCCCATCCCGTCCGATTCAATGACAACATCAGATCGCGAATGTCACGCACGATATGGATGACTTTATCCGCACCGCCCAACGCGCCAGACTCAATCAGCATCCGCATGGACATCAAGTCATTGGGCGACTTGTCGCCAGCCATCTTTCTTCCCGCCACTGAAGCCAACTGCGCATAAATGGCATTCACGATTGCATTGGCATCATAGCCGCAGTCAAATACGCAGGCGCGGATGTCATCCATGCTGAGATATTGCCCCAGACTGGCGGAAAAGCGGGTCGAACTGACAATCAACTTGAAGATCAACTCCCTGCCAATGGCCGCATCCCTGATCCGGTTGACAAGGAAGGCGAGAGGTACGATGAAATCGGTTTCATCTGGAACGATAAGGTCGGGATGCGCGCTGATGCATTGCGCCAGCAAGGTGGTACCGGAACGTGGGGAGCCAAAGATATAAAACACGGGAGCAACCTTTCAACTGCATTGCGAGAAATTTACTCAACGAAGCACGACTGCCTTCGCAACGGGATTTCCATTCCCCAGACAGGCACAGGTATTCTGGCTGTCCGGACAATCCCGGCCGCGACGGGAAACAGCCGGCAATACCCGCTGCGGCTGGAGCACCTGCTGCGCCAGGACGCACTACGACGCTGAACGCACGCCACGCAAAGACGGCGTGCAGCCAGCTTTCCCAGCGGCCCGGGAGCCGCTGGCCTTATTGGAGTTAGACGTTGAACAGGAAGTTCAGCACGTCGCCATCCTTGACGACGTATTCCTTGCCTTCGGCGCGCATCTTGCCCGCTTCCTTGGCGCCCGCCTCGCCCTTGTAGGCGATGAAGTCGTCATAGGCGATGGTTTGCGCGCGGATGAAGCCGCGCTCGAAGTCGGTGTGGATCACGCCGGCCGCTTGCGGCGCCGTGTCGCCCACATGGATGGTCCAGGCGCGCACTTCCTTCACGCCGGCCGTGAAGTAGGTTTGCAGGCCCAGCAGTTTGTAGGCGCCGCGGATCAGGCGGTCCAGGCCCGGCTCTTCCATGCCCATGTCGGCCAGGAAAGCGCCCTTGTCGGCGTCGTCCAGGTCGGCGATTTCCGCTTCCAGCGCCGCGCAGATGGCGACGATGGGCGCGTTTTGCGATTGCGCATAGGCCGTCAGCTGGTCCAGCAGCGGGTTGTTGGTAAAGCCCGTGTCCGACACGTTGGCCACGAACATGGCCGGCTTGGCCGTGATCAGGCACAAAGGCTTGATCAGTTCCATTTCGTCGGCATCGAGGCCCATGGCGCGCACGGGCTTCGCGTCGTTCAGGTAAGGCATCATGCGTTCCATGATGGCCAGCAGCTTGGCCGCGTCCTTGTCGCCCGAGCGGGCTTTCTTGTTTTCGCGGTGGATGGCTTTTTCCACGGTGCCCATGTCGGCCAGCGCCAGCTCGGTCTGGATGACTTCGATGTCGTCGAGCGGGTTGATCTTGCCGGCCACGTGGATGACGTTGTCATCTTCGAAGCAGCGCACGACGTTGACGATGGCGTCCGTCTCGCGGATGTGCGACAGGAACTGGTTGCCCAGGCCCTCACCTTTCGATGCGCCAGCCACCAGGCCGGCGATGTCGACGAATTCCACGATGGCGTTGACCATGCGTTCCGGCTTGACGATGGCGGCCAGCGCATCCATGCGCGGGTCCGGTACTTCGACGACGCCGACGTTCGGCTCGATGGTGCAGAACGGATAGTTTTCAGCCGGGATGCCGGCTTTCGTCAGTGCATTGAACAGGGTGGACTTGCCGACGTTCGGCAAGCCGACGATACCGCATTGGAGACTCATGGAAAACCTTTAAATAATCAATATTGCCGGCAAGCGGCTGGTGCAAAACGGCCGTTGCGGGCGTTTTCTGGATAATCTTGCTGTATTCATGCTCTAAGGGTCAATTGTACCTCTATGCACCCTACTCTTCAAAAAAACCGGGATGGCGACGCTAACTGTCGCCATCTCCGTCGTCCGCCTGCGACGCATCGAATTCCAGGAGATCGCCGGGCTGGCATTCGAGCATTTCGCAAATTTTCGACAGGGTATCGAAACGCACGCCGCGTACCTTGCCCGACTTTAAGAGCGACAGGTTCTGTTCCGTGATGCCGATAAAGGCGGCCAGTTCCTTTGATTTCACTTTTTTCCTGGCCAGTACCAGGTCGAGACGCACGACGATGCCCATCAGATGAACCCGCTGTTTTCATCGGCCAGGCGCTGGCCTTCATGGAGGATTTGCGCCAGCGCAAAGAAAACTGAACACAGCAGCAGGGTCCACAGGTCGCCGCCCGTGATGTCGATGACCAGGCGTAGCTGGCTCGTCCCCTCTTCCAGCAAGCCGAACAGCATGCCGCGCACAGTGGGTTCCAGCAAGGTCAACACCGTTCCCAGCAGCAAACCTCCGGCGAAACGGCGAAAGTGCCGCGCCACCTGCGGCGTGAAGTACACGCCCTGTTCGAACTGGCGCAAGACCAGGGCCAGCTGGCGCACGGCGTCACCCAGCACGCACAAGGCAGGCAAGGCCAGCGCCAGGCCCAATCCACGCTGCCACAGGGTCATGGCGGCCAGACGCTCGAATGGCTGGCTCTGCAATTGCAGCAACACTTCATACATGCCGGCGCCGCCGACCGCTCCCTGCACGGCAGGCGCGGGCGCCAGCCAGCCCAGCACCGTCAGAAGCAGGTACAGCACAAAGAACGCGGAGACGCCGTAGCGCACGCGCCGGCTCAGCGCCGCCGGCCCCGTCTGATTTTTTTGCATATTTAAAAGTATACGAAAACGTCAAGTGTGGTTAGAATAAATTATCGTAAAACAATAATTAGATCATGTTTTGCGACTATTTTAACATATTCACCCTACCCTATCGACTGGAGACACCATGAAAACCCTGCTTGCCTCGCTCGTTTGCAGCACCGCCTTTTTGCTCAGCGGCGCCGCCCGCGCCCATGACTTGCATGCCATGCTGCAGCAGGCGCTGGCCGACAAGAGCGTGCCGGCCATGGCCATACTCGTGATCCGCGACGGCAAGATCGATGCGCAGGCGCAGGCGGGCGTGCGCGCCAATGACGGCCACGACACGGTGGGCGCCGATGACGTGTGGAATATCGGCTCCGACGGCAAGGCCATGACGGTGACCCTGATCGCGCGGCTGGTGGAACGGGGCGTGCTGTCGTGGGATGCGCCGCTGTCCAGCATGCTGCCCGCGCTGGCCGGCGGCATGCGCGCCGAATACCGCGACGTCAACCTGATGGATCTGCTGTCGCACCGCGCCGGCCTGCCGCCCAATCCCGACGAGGCGTGGATCAATTCCACCTACACGGACACGCGCCCCTTGCCCGTGCTGCGCCTGGAATACGCGCAGCGCGCGCTGGCCGACGCGCCGGTGGCCGCGCCACGTGGCGAATCGCATTACTCGAACAGCGGCGCCATGATCGCCGCCGCCATCGCCGAGCGGATCACGGGCAAGACGTACGAGGAGTTGATGCTGGCGGAGGTGTTCGGTCCCTTGGGTATGCGGGCCGCCTTCGGCCCCACCGTGCGCGGGCAGAATCTGGGCCACAAGGAAAACAAACCGATCGCCGGATTGCTGGCCAGCAATCCGCTGATGATGGCGCCCGATGGGGAAATTCACCTGAGCATGCAAGACTGGGCCAAGTTTGCGCTCGATCAACTGCACGGCGAACAGGGCAAGGGCAAGCTGCTGAAACAGGAAACGTATGTCTTGCTGCATACGGCGCAGGGCGACACGAATGCGGCATTGGGCTGGGGCGTGATGCACTTTCCACCACAAGCGCCGCAGCGCGTGCTCACGCATCTGGGGTCGAACGGCTACTGGCATGCGCTGATCGCGCTGGCGCCCGGCAGCGGCGACGGCTTGCTGATCGCCGCCAACGCGGGCGAAGGCAGCAGCGCCCAGGCCAGCCAGCAGCAGATGGCGAAAACCATCATGGCCGGCTTCGGCAAGGCGGGGAAATAACTAGGCGGTATGGAGTTTCATGGTGGCCGCCTCGAACTTGCCTTCGACGATCTGCGGCATGACCTGCAACGATTTTTCTATCGCTTGCTCGATCAGTTCCTGGTCCTCGCGGCGCGGGCGGTGCAGCACGAAGTCGGCCACCTGCTGCTGCAGGCTGAGGGTGCGCGGATGGCCGATGCCCAGGCGCAAGCGCCAGTAATCCTGCGTGCCCAGCGCGGCCGTGATGTCCTTCAAGCCATTGTGGCCACCAGCCGAGCCGCCCTTTTTCAGGCGCGCGATGCCGGGCATCAGATCGAGTTCGTCGTGCACGACGAGCACCTCATCGGCAGCGATCTTGAAGAAGCGCGCCAGTGCGCCCACGGACTGGCCCGAGCGGTTCATGAAGGTCAGCGGTTCAAGCAGCCAGACTTCGTTGCCGCCGATGGAAGTCTTGGCCAGCATGGCGTTGTAGCGCGAATCGCGCTGCAAGCGCGTGCCGGGCAAGCTGTTGGCAAGGTTGTCCACCAGCCAGAAGCCGGCGTTGTGGCGGGTTTGTTCGTATTCGGGTCCCGGGTTGCCGAGGCCGACGATCAGGCGTATGGGCATGGCTGTGTCTGCAGTGTAAAAACGTATTATCGGTGAAAACGGGCAGAAAAAAACCCGCGCGGCGAACCTGGCGGGTTTTTCCTTGCGACTACCGCATTGCTGCGGCGGCAGAATTACTTCTTGTCGGCTTCAACAGCGGCAGCTGCTTCGGCTTCAGCGGCAACGTGGCCAGCCGGTACCGAAGCGGTAGCGATGGTCAGGTTGGCGCCGTGGGTGACAGCGGTCACGCCAGCTGGCAGGACCAGGTCGCCAACGTGCAGCGAGTGACCGACGTCGATGTTCGACAGGTCAACGTTGATGAATTCTGGCAGTTGGCCTGGCAGGCACGAAACTTCGATTTCGTTGGCTACGTGGCTGATGGTCGCGCCGTGCAGTTTGACTGCCGGGGAAACGTCAGCGTTGACGAAGTGCAGCGCCACTTTCACGTGGATGGCTTGCTTCGAGTCGACGCGCTGGAAGTCAGCGTGCAGAACCAGTTGTTTGTATGCGTGGACTTGGAAGTCGCGCAACAGAACTTGCTGGGAAACGCCGTCGATTTCCAGGTCCAGGATCGACGAGTGGAACACTTCTTTTTTCAACGCGTGGTACAGGGCGTTGTGATCCAGCGAGATCAGCACAGGGGCTTCAGCGCCACCGTAGACGATACCAGGGGTTTGGCCGGAAATGCGCAGGCGGCGGCTCGCTCCGGAACCTTGCAATTCGCGTTTAAATGCGATAACTTTCATGTGAAACTCCAAGAAGAACAAGGCTTGCGCCTTGTGTTATGAGGATGCCCGCGACCAGGCATCCTCGAAAATGGGGTGCAAAACACCCCGAAAATTAAAACACTGCGGCGCAACAGGCAAAAAGCCGGTCGCGCCGCAGGCAGTACGTCTGTTACTGCTGATCGAATCAGTCGATGAACAGCGAGATGACGGAGTCACCCTTGATGATGCGTTTGAACGTCTCGGCCAGCAGCGGCGCGCACGTCAATTGACGGATCTTGCCGCAGGCCAGGGCCGCTTCGGACAGGGGGATCGTGTCGGTCACGACCAGCTCATCGAGTGACGACGCCGAAATACGGTCGATCGCCGGGCCCGACAGCACCGCGTGCGTGCAATACGCCACGACTTTCTTCGCGCCGCGCTCCTTGAGCACTTCGGCAGCCTTGGTCAGCGTGCCTGCCGTGTCGACCATGTCATCCATGATCACGCAGTTGCGGCCTTCGACTTCACCGATGATGTTCATCACTTCGGACACGTTCGCTTTTGGACGACGCTTGTCGATGATGGCCAGGTCGCAGCCCAGGCGTTTTGCCAGGGCGCGCGCACGTACCACACCGCCGACGTCCGGCGACACCACCAGCAGATCCTGGTAGTTTTTCTTTTGCAGGTCACCCAGCAAAATTGGCGAAGCGTAAATATTGTCGACTGGGATATCGAAGAAACCTTGAATCTGGTCAGCGTGCAAGTCCATGATCAGGACGCGCTCGACACCGGCTTCTTCCAGCATGTTCGCCACCACCTTGGCCGAAATCGCCACACGCGCGGAGCGTGGACGACGGTCTTGGCGGGCGTAGCCGAAGTAAGGAATCGCGGCGGTGATGCGGCCAGCGGAAGCACGTTTCAAGGCATCAACCATCAGCATGATTTCCATCAGGCTGTCGTTGGTTGGAGCACAGGTGGATTGCAAAACAAAAACATCCTTGCCGCGCACGTTTTCGTTAATCTCGACCATTACTTCGCCGTCGGAGAATTTCGAAACGTTTGCTTTACCGAGAGGGATGCCGAGGTTTTTTGCGACCCCCTCTGCCAACGCTGGATTCGCGTTGCCGGTAAAAACCATCAGGTTTTCGTAAGCCATGGGAGTCCCAAGAGGTGATATAGAAGTCTTGAAAAGCACTAACCGGGCATAGGCCCGGTCAGTCATTGTTTAGAATATGCCGCGTGGCGACATATCTGCTTTTTCCCGCACTGGACGCTAACTTCGCATCGACAGACTACGGTGAAAGGATGGCAGGGGAAGAAGGATTCGAACCTTCGCATGCTGGAATCAAAATCCAGTGCCTTAACCAGCTTGGCGATTCCCCTACGTTACTGACTGCTTGCCGTCATGTTGGCCAGCATTATACCGACTTTTTGACGTTAAGCAAAATATTTTTTGCTGCCTGCTTTGCTTTACAACATGGCGAGCATCGGGTGGCGATTCAGCGCTTTTGCCTTCCAGGCGTTCCAGACTGGTGGCACATTGCTGAGCACCGCATCCGCTTCTTCCTGACTGCCAAACGCACTAAACACACAAGCACCGGAACCAGTCATCCTGGCTTCACCGTAAGCACCCAGCCATTCTACCGCATCTGCTACCGGCTTGAAAAGACTGCATGCCACTTGCTGTAAATCATTCTTACCAAACCCGCCCGCACCGTTTCCTGCTGCGAGGTACCTGGAAAAGTCCGCTATTGTGACGGGTTCGGAATTCCTCGTCAAGCCTTCCGCGCAAAAAATTGCGGCGGTCGGCACTTGCACGCCCGGCTCGATCACCACATACCAGCACTCGGGCGTGGCGACGGGCTGCAGGGCTTCGCCCACGCCTTCGGCGAAGGCATTCTCGCCAAAGATGAAAAACGGGATATCGGCGCCCAGCGGCAAGCCCAGCGCCATCAATTCCTCGCGGCTCAACCCTGCCTGCCACAGACGGTTCAAGGCCATCAGGGCCGTGGCCGCGTCGGACGAACCGCCACCGAGGCCGCCGCCCATGGGCAGCACCTTGTCGATGGCGATGTCGACGCCGCGCGGCAAGGCGCCAGTGCGGCGCAGCACTTCGGCCTGCAGCAATGTCGCCGCGCGGATGATCAGATCCTGCTCTTGCGGCACGCCGGCCAGTTCCGTCACGCGGCGGATCAGCGCGTCGTCGCGCAGCGCGAAATGCAGGGTGTCACCATGGTCGAGCAACTGGAACACCGTCTGCAGCAAATGGTAGCCATCGGCGCGGCGGCCGTTGACGTGCAGAAAGAGGTTCAGTTTGGCCGGTGCCGGGCAGTTGTTCAAAGTCGTCAGTGTCATGGTGCAGGTGCGGATGGGGCGGGATCGAGCACGATGCGCAGCGCCACGGCATCGGCCTGCGCGCTGGCATTGCGTTCGGCATCGATACGCCGCGGTTGGGGCAAGGCGCCCGGTGTCTTGTCGGCCGCATTTTGCCCTACTTCTTGCCACGACACATAGCGCAGGCGCCAGCCGTCTTTCGTGGTGACGCTGTCGTTCGCCGGCGACGCGACGAAACGCTTGCCATCGGCGCCCACGGCATAGCCTTGCAGCCAGTCGCGCAAGCCCGACACGGGCAAGGACCAGCCCAGCATCTGCGCGCTCAGGGTATCGACATCGGGCGCGCTGCGCGGCGCCTTGCCGCTTTGCGTCAGCACGGCCTGCTGCGGCGTGACGGCGATCGTCGCCAGGGTGCTGCCGACGGGCGAATACAGGGTCACGTCCGTGCGCTGCGCCGTCTGCTGCCAGTTGAAATTGACGGTGGCCGATTCGGGCTTGTCATCCTTCTGGTACACCAC
Source organism: Janthinobacterium rivuli (assembly GCF_009208735.1). Taxonomy (GTDB): domain Bacteria; phylum Pseudomonadota; class Gammaproteobacteria; order Burkholderiales; family Burkholderiaceae_D; genus Janthinobacterium. Next base: position 220,375 of record NZ_WFLJ01000009.1, read on the forward strand.
GTTCAAACGCCCCGTCAGCTCCACCTGCTCGCGGTAAGGGGCCACCGCTTGCGACGATGGCGCGGCGCCGGAGGAAAAGGGGGAAGGCAGGGTCGAGCAGGCCGACAGGGAGAGGCAAAGAGCGGTGAGAGCAAAGATGTTTTTTGGCATGGGAAATTTTTTGAGTCCACCCCAAGTGCAAAATCCGGGGTCAGTCCCTGCGGGATCGGAATGCGTTCCATTGGAACGCATTCCCCCTACAGGGTCTGACCCCAGCATTTGTCCTTGGGTTAACAATCACAAACTGACATTCAAGCGCGCCAGGGTACTTTTCAGCGCATCGTTTTTCGGGTCCTTGCTGCGCGCTTCGCGCCACAGCTTTTGCGCCTCATCCTTGTCGCCCTTCTGCCACAGCACTTCGCCCAGGTGGACGGCGATTTCCGGGTCGCTGCGCACGGCATAGGCGCGGCGCAGCGCGTTTTCCGCCGCGGCCAGGTTGCCCATGCGGAACTGCACCCAGCCCATGCTGTCCATGATGAACGGGTCGCCCGGCGCCATCTGCAGGGCTTTCTCGATCAGCGCATGGGCCTCGGGCAGGCGGATGCCCCGTTCGGCCAGCGAATAGCCGAGGGCGTTGTACGCGTGCTGGTTGTCGGGCGCCAGCGCCATCACGCGGCGCAGGCTCGCCTCCATCAGCTCGAGCTTGTCCAGGCGCTCGGCCAGCAAGGCGTAGTCGTACAGCAGCTCCGGATTGTCGGGGAAGCGCAGCAAGGCGTTTTCCAGCACCGTGTAGGCGCTTTGCACGTAGCCGGCATCGCGCAGGAATTGCGCGTCGACCAGCAGCACCTGCGCCTGGCTTGCCGGATCGTCCGTTTCGATTTCCGTCAGCGCCTTGCGCGCCGCATCGAGATTGCCGCCACGGGCGATCAGCTGGGCGCGGCGCAGGCGCGCCTCGACATAACCGCTGGACGCGCTGTTGTCGACCTTGTCCAGCCAGGCGATGGCGCCGGCCGTGTCGCCGCGCGTCTCGGCGATCTGCGACAGGATCATCAGGGCCTTGAACGGGTCGCGCGTGTCGCCCGGGGATTTTTCGAGCACGGCCAGGAAGCGCTTGAAGTACTGCTCCGCGCCCTTGGTATCTTCCAGCTGCAGCGCCACGATGCCGAGCGCATACAGGCCGCCCACGTTGTCGGGCTGGCTTTTCAGCAGCAGCAGGAACTGGTCGCGCGCCGGCTCCAGCTGTTTTTGCTCGACCAGCAGGCGCGCATACGCGCCGCGCACTTCGACGGCGTCCGGATTCTTTTGCAGGAAGGTGGCCAGCACCTTGCCCGCCGCCGCGGGTTCGCCCGTCACCTGTGCCAGGGTCAGCGCGGCCAACTCGGAGTTCGGCTTGATCGCCAGCGCCTTGTTCGCTTCGCCGATGGCGCGCTCACGCTCGCCGAGCGACAAGGCGCCCTGCGCCAGCACCAGGTGCGCTTCGAACATGTCCAGGTAGGGTTGCACCAGGCGCGTGAGCATGGCATACGCGAACAGCTTGTCATTCGAGCGCGACAAAATCTGCTGCATCTGGAACAGGGCCACGCCGCGTGCGCCCGCCGGCGCCTTGGCCAGGCGCTCGGCGAAGATCGGTTCGGCTTCGTCGATCTTGTCCGTCAGGACGACAAAGCCGAGGAAGAATTGCGTTGCCTCGTCCGATTCGGGCGCCAGCTCGCGCCACAGGCGGATGGCCGCCAGCGCTTCGCTGCCCTGCTTGGCGGCCAGCGCCATTTCGGATGCGCGGCGCGCCAGGCGCGGGTCGCGCGTCTGCTGCGCCGCCACCATCATCGTCACGTACGGCCCTTGCCACTGGCCGCTCTTGAATTCCATTTCCGCCTTGGTCAGCTTGTACAGCAGGTCGCTGCTCAATTCGACCTTGGGCAGTTTCTCGCCCTTGGCGTCGTCGCCGGATTCGGTGTCGGGCACTGGCTGCGCCGTGGCAGCAGCAGGGCTGGCCACCCCATCGACAGGGGCGACAGGCGTCTGTGCCATGGCATGCGTGGCCATCAGGGCGGACAAGGTTACAATGGCGAAAGCGTTTTTCAAAGGCTGATCCTGGCTAAACGGCAAAGTTTGATTCTACGCCCAACGCGGCTATCGCGTACTTCACGTATGTAACGAAATATATACGTCGTGGCGGCGTAGCGTGCCCGGGCCAGCCGTTCGCCGGCAACCCGCCTGTTTTTTACCCGGTTTTCCACCATTCGAGCCCTATGCCAGAATTGCCAGAAGTCGAAGTCACACGGCGCGGTGTCGCGCCCCACATCGAAGGCCGTGCCGTGCGCGCCGTCGTGCTGCGCCGCGACGGCCTGCGTTGGCCCTTCCCCCCTGCCCTGGGCGAACAATTGTCGGGGCAAACCATCGGCTTGACGGGGCGGCGCGGCAAATACCTGCTGATCCACTTCCGCCACGGCACCCTGATCATCCACCTGGGCATGTCGGGCCATTTGCGCGTGCTGCCGCCGGGGACGGAGGCGCAAAAGCACGACCATTTCGACCTCGTCGTGGAAGACGCGGACGGCGGCAGCCAGGTGCTGCGCATGACGGACCCGCGCCGCTTCGGCGCCGTGCTGTGGCACGACGAGGCCGACGGCCCGCTCGATGGCCACGCGCTGCTGCGCGGCCTGGGCACGGAACCGCTGGAAGGCGGCTTCACGGGCCAGCTGCTGTTCGAGAAAACGCGCAACAAGGGCAGCAATATCAAGCAGGTGCTGATGGCGGGCGACATCGTCGTCGGCGTGGGCAATATCTATTGTTCCGAAAGCCTGTTCCGCGCGGGGATCAACCCGAAGACGCCGGCCCGGCGCATTGGCCTGGCCCGCTATGAGAAACTGGCGCAATCGATCCGCGACGTGCTGGCCGAAGCCATCGTGCAAGGCGGCAGCACCCTGCGCGACTTCATCGGCGTGAACGGCCAGTCCGGCTACTTCCAGCAGACGTATTTCACGTACAACCGCGCGGGCAAGCCATGCCGCGTCTGCGGCGCGCCGATCCGGCAAATCGTGCAGGGCCAGCGTTCCACGTTTTACTGCGTGAATTGTCAAAAGTAAGTCATACGCAAAGGGAGCCAGATGGTCAGAGACTTGGAACAATACAGCGCGTGGCGCCAGGACGTGCAGGCCGCCTTGCAGGCATACCGGCAAGCCGCCAGCGCGGCGGGCCTGGTCGACGGCGCCTCCGCGCTGCGCCTGGCGCGCTGTGGCTCCCGCCTGGCCGATGACCGTTTATCGGTGGCCTTCGTGGCGGAGTTCTCGCGCGGCAAATCCGAGCTGATCAACGCCATCTTCTTTGCCGGCTACGGCCAGCGCATCCTGCCCTCGGGCGCGGGCCGCACCACCATGTGCCCCACCGAGCTGCTGTACGACGCGGCCTGGCCGCCATCGATCCGGCTGCTGCCCATCGAGACGCGCGCACAGAACCTGTCGACCAGCGACTACCGCGACCTGCCCGCCGCCTGGACCGTCCTGCCCCTGAATATCGAGGCGGGCGGCGACATGCAGGAAGCCATCCGCCAGGTCAGCCTGACGAAAAAAGTCAGCGTGGAAGAAGCGGCGCGCTACGGCCTGTACGACGCCGACGACGCGGACGCTCCCGCCATGCTCGACGAGGACGGCCAGGTGGAAATTTCCATGTGGCGCCACGCCATCATCAACTTCCCCCATCCGCTGCTGAAACAGGGCCTCGTCATCCTCGACACGCCGGGCCTGAACGCCATCGGCACGGAACCGGAACTGACCCTGAACCTGATCCCGAATGCGCACGCGGTGCTGTTCATCCTGGCGGCCGACACGGGCGTCACGCGCAGCGACATCGAGGTATGGCGCAACCATATCGGCGCCGGCGCGGGGCGATTGGTGGTGCTCAACAAGATCGACAGCATGTGGGATGAATTGCGCGGCGATGCCGAAGTGGCGCAGGCGATCGAACGCCAGCAGGCCAGCGTGGCGCATCTGTTGACACTGGACACCGGCCAGGTGTTTCCCGTCTCTGCGCAAAAGGCCCTGGTTGGCAAGATCAACCACGATGCGGCGCTGCTGGACAAGAGCCGTTTGCTGCCGCTGGAGACGGCCCTGTTCGAGGAGCTGATCCCCGCGCGCAAGGACATCATCCGGCGCCAGCTGGCGTTCGACCTGGACGCCATCGAAGCGGCGCAGCAGGTGCAGGCGGCGGCGCGCGCGCGCGGCATCGCCGAGCAGCTGCACGAACTGCACAGCTTGCGCGGCAAGAACCAGAGCGTGATTGCGCACATGATGCGGCGCATCGATATCGAGAAGAAGGAATTCGACAGCAGCCTGTTCAAGCTGCAGGCAACGCGCGCCGTGTTCACCCGCCTGTCGACGGAGCTGTACACGAGCCTGGGCATGGACATCGTGCGCGACGATATCGATGGCGTGCGCGCCGCCATGCAGCGCAGCCGCTTTTTCACGGGCTTGCGCGAAGCCGTGCGCCAGTACTTCGAGCGCATCGCCAGCAACCTGGACCGCTCGGAAGGCAAGACGGCCGAGATCACGGAAATGATGAACGTGATGTACCGCAAATTCGCCTCCGAACATGGCCTGGCGCTGGCCTTGCCGATGCCGTTTTCACTGGCCCGCTATCGCCAGGAAATCGCCGACATCGAAGCCGTGTATCACAAGCAGTTCGGCACGGCGACCCTGCTGACCACCAGCCGCGTCGTGCTGATGGAAAAATTTTTCGACACCATCGCCTCGCGCGTGCGCCGCAGCTTCACCAACGCCAACGACGACGCCAGCGCCTGGCTGAAAGTCATCATGGCGCCGCTCGAAGCGCAGATCGTCGAATACAAGGAACAGCTGAAACTGCGCTTTGCCTCGATCCAGCGCATCCACGACGCGACGGGCAGCCTGGAACAGAAGATCGCCGGCTTCGAAGCGAGCCTGGCGGCGCTCGAACGCGACAAGGCGCAGCTGGCGCAATTGCTGGCCGCCTTGCGCGCCGCCAGCGCAAGCTGAGCCACATCAAACAACAGAACACTGGAACCCTGCATGAAACGTCTGCTGCATCCGCTCTCGCCCGCCACGGGCGCGGCACCTTTAGAAGACTATATCGACCCCACTTTTTCCGCCACCGTCATCGCCTGGCAAAAGCAGCATGGCCGCCATGCGCTGCCGTGGCAAAACACGCGCGACGCCTACCTGATCTGGCTGTCCGAAATCATGCTGCAGCAAACCCAGGTCACCGCCGTACTCGGTTACTACGCGCGCTTCCTCGAACGCTTCCCCACCCTGCGCGACCTCGCCAGCGCGCCCGTCGAAGACGTGATGGCGCAGTGGAGCGGCCTTGGCTACTACACGCGGGCGCGCAACCTGCACAAGTGCGCGCAGCGCGTGGTGGCCGAATACGACGGCGTCTTCCCCAGCGATCCGGCCCTGCTGGCCGACCTGCCCGGCATCGGCCGCTCGACGGCCGCCGCCATCTCCGCGTTTTCCAGCGGCACGCGCGCGGCCATCATGGACGGCAACGTCAAGCGCGTCTTCGCGCGCGCGTTCGGCATCGATGCCTACCCCGGCGAAAAACGCGTCGAGGAAGCCATGTGGCGCCGCGCCGAGGCGCTGCTGCCGGAGACTGGCATCGAAGCCTACACGCAGGGCTTGATGGACTTCGGCGCCACCCTGTGCACGCGCAGCAGCCCCGATTGCGGCCGCTGCCCGCTGCAGCCGCGCTGCGTGGCCTACGCCACCCATCGGGTCAAAGACTTACCGGTGCGCAAACCGAAGAAAACCAGCCCGGAAAAACACGCGGTCATGCTCGTCGTCATCGACGATGGCCAGGTGCTGCTGGAGCAGCGCCCCGGCTCCGGCATCTGGGGCGGCTTGCTGTCGCTGCCGGAACTCGATGGCCACGTGCTGGCCGATGCAGACTGTCCGCGCGACATCGACCAGGATGCGCTGGCGCGCGCCGTGGCGCCCTTCGGCGCCATCGAGACGCAGGAACGGCTGCTGCCCATCGTGCACGTGTTTACCCACTACAAACTGCACATCGTCCCCTGCCGCATCACCCTGGCGCGCCGTCTGGCGCTGGCCGGAGAGTCCACCCACGTCTGGTACGACGGCGCGAACATCGCCGACGCGCCGCTGCCGGCGCCCATCAAGAAACTGCTGCTGGACCTGTTCGGCGATGCGCGTTCGGCGCAGCGCAGCATGTTCTAGTGCGCAGGCTTGTCGTACTGGCGCTGGCGGCGCTGTGTTGGCACGGCGTTCAAGCGGCCGACGAACTGCCAGAGGTGAGAATAGGCGTGCTGGCCTACAAGGGCGGCGACGCCGTGCAGCAGGACTGGTCGTACGTGACGCGCCACCTGCAAGCCAGCATCCCCGGCATCCGTTTTACATTGGCCGACTACGACCAGGCGGGATTGACGCGCGCCGTGCAGTCGCAAGCCATCGCCTTCGCCATCACCAGCAGCGGCCATTACGTGGCGCTGGAACACAGCGATGGAGCCAGCCGCATCGCCACGCTCGAATCGCCATGGACGGACTCGCCGCGCCAGGCCATCGGCTCGGCCATCGTCGTGCGCAGCGCGTCGCCGCTGCACGACCTGGCCGACCTGGCGGGCAAGAACGTGATGGCGGTGGCGCCCGACGCCTTTGGCGGCTACCAGATCGCCGCGCGCGAACTGCGCGAAGCGGGCATCGATCCCACGCATGATTTCGCCAGCCTGCGCTACAGCGGCTTTCCCTCGCAGCAGATCGTCGACGCCGTGCGCGCCGGGCGCATGGATGCGGGCATCGTGCGCACCTGTTTGCTGGAACAGATGGTGGCGCGCGGCGAAGTGCGCGCCGAGGAACTGCGCGTGATCACCACGCGCCCGATTCCCGGTTTTCGCTGCGCCAGCTCGTCGCGGCTATATCCGGACTGGCCCTTCGTGGCCCTGCGCCAGACGCCGCCCGCGCTGGCAAAAAAAGTGGCGCAAGCCCTGCTGGCCATGCCGCGCACCGAGGAAGGCTACAGCTGGACGGTGCCCAGCGATTACCAGATCGTCGATGAACTGTTCCGCGACCTGCGCATCGGTCCCTACGCCTATCTGGACAAGCTGACGTTCGAGACGGCGCTGCGCCGCTACTGGGGCTGGATGCTGCTGGTGCTGGCCCTGCTCGTCGCCTGGGCCGTGCACACGGTGCGCGTGGAATACCTGGTCAGCCGGCGCACGGAGCAACTGCGCGCCGCCCAGCACCAGCAGCGCGCGCTGGAAGAGCAGGCGCGCCAGCGCCAGGCCACGCTCGATCACACGGCGCGCCTGGCGATTCTGGGCGAGATGGCCAGCGCCATCGCGCACGAATTGAACCAGCCGCTGGCGGCCATCGGCAATTTCGCGCGCGGCATGGCGCGCCGCATCGCGGCGGGCCGGCTCGACGCGGCGCCGCTGCTCGACGGCGCGCAGGAAATCGCCACGCAAAGCGAACGCGCGGGCGCCATCATGGGTCACATCCGCGCGATGGCGCAAAAGCGTCCCGCGCACAGCACGGCCTTCGCCCTGGCCGACGCCGTGGAGCAGGCGGTCTCGCTGTTCCGCGCGGCCCATCCGCAAGCCAATATCAGCTGGCGCCACGAGGCGGCCAGCGCGGCACCGCGCGTGCTGGCCGACCCACAGCAAGTGCAGCAGGTGCTGCTCAATTTACTGAAAAATGCGCTCGATGCGCAGGTGGAAAACGACAATCCGCAGCATGCCATCGGCGTGCTGCTGCACCGCGAAAACGGCGCCTGCACGGTGGCCGTGCGCGATGCCGGCTGCGGCCTGCAGGCGGCGCAGATGGCGCGCCTGTTCGAGCCCTTCTTCACCACCAAGGCCGAAGGCCTGGGCCTGGGCATGTCGCTCAGCAAAAGCATCATCGAATCGTTCGGCGGCAGCCTGTCGGCGCACGCCAACGCCGATGCGCCGGGCTTGACGGTCTGGTTCCGCCTGCCCGAAGATAGCGGCATGGCAGCACATCAGGAAACACCAGAGGAAACACCATGAACGAAAGCGATGCCATCATCTTTGTCGTCGACGACGATGCCGCCATGCGCCGCTCGCTGGCCTATCTGTTCGATTCGGCCGGCTGGCAAGTGCAGGCGTTTGAATCGGCGCGCGATTTCCTGCAGCGCTATGCCGGCCATGCGCCCGGCTGTCTGCTGCTCGACGTGCGCATGCCCATGATGAGCGGGCTGGAACTGCAACAGGAGCTGGCGCGCCATGCGATCTCCTTGCCCGTGATTTTCCTCAGCGGCCACGGCGACCTGGCCATGGCCGTGCAAACGATGAAGGCGGGCGCCTGCGATTTTCTGGAAAAACCATGCAAGGACCAGGTATTGCTGGACGCCGTCTCGCGCGCCGTGGCCCGCAGCGTGGAAGAAAGCCGCAGCGCCGCCAGCGCGAATACGGCGCAATCGGCGCTGGCCAGGCTCACTGCACGCGAGCGCGAAGTGGCCCTGCTGATGGCCGAAGGCAAAGCCTCGAAAGTCATCGCCCGCGAACTGGGCATCAGCGACAAGACGGTGCAGGTGCACCGCCATAACACGATGGAAAAACTGGGCCTGCATTCAGCAGCCGAGGTGGCCCGGCTGCTGATGGCGGGTGGACAAATCTAGGCCCGCACGATGCGCGCCGGCAGTCCCTGCCGCACCGACGTGCCCGACACGGGATCGACAAACACGTTCTTGTCGCCGCGGCTCGGATCCGTCAACCCCAGGTCGTTCAGGTTGATGCCCGCGCCGATGGCCGGCTCGTCGGGCTGGCGCAGCTTGCCGATGCGGTGGGCGCGCGCGCCGTGCTCCTTGTGGCCGAAACCATGTTCGACGGCGATCACGCCCCGTTGCACGCCATGGCGCAGCATCACCGTGGCCCTGGCCCTGCCGCCCGGCGTTTCCAGGTAAATAGCATCGCCATTTTCCAGCTTCAGGCGCGCCGCATCGTCGGGATGCACGGCGACCGGGTTGTCCGGATGGATGCCGCGCAAGCGCCGCGCGCCGATACTGTAGGAGTTCTGCAGCGCCGATTTAAAGCTGATCAACTCGAACGGCCATTCGCTGGCCGGATAGGTCTTGCGCACCGGCGTGCCGTCGGCAAACGCCGCCACGCGCCAGGCGGGCGTGCCGGGGAAGCGCTTGCCGCTCAAGCTGTTCTTGCTCACACCCAGGCCCTCGTTGTACAGCATCATCGGTTTCAGATAGCGGTGCGTGGACCAGTCCTGCGGATACGGCGTGTCGTCGACGACCGGTGCGGGCGCCGCCGGCGCCTTGGGATTCGCCGGCGGCGGCAGGCGCAGGCCGAACATCTCGCCATAGCTCTGGTAACGCCCTCCCCGCGCCAGCATGAAGGCCACCTTGCGCCACTCTTCCGGCTTCAGGGTGCGCTCCAGTTCGGGGCGGATGCGCGCCACGCCGGACAGCACGATGTCGTCGTCACTGGCCTCCGGCACCGCCGTTTTTCCCTGCCAGGCGATGTTGGCGCCGCCGCGCAGATACCAGTCTTCCGCGCGCTGCAGGGGGAAGCGCTGGCCATCCATGTCCTGCAAGGCTTCTGAACCGAAACCGGGCAAGTCCATCGTTTTCGCCAGCGCGATGAAGAACGATTCCATGCAGATGGTCTGGCCGTCTGGCGTCTTTTGCACGCGCGGCTCGACCACGGGCCAGCGCGCCGTGCTCATTTTGACGGGCATGCCGCCCCAGGCGCCAGCCCAGCCCCAGCTTTCGTACAGCAGGGTGTCGGGCAGCAGGTAGTCGGCAAATGCGGAGCTTTCATTGATGAAGGGGTCGATGGCGACGATCAGGGGAATCTTCTTCGGATCGGCCAGCTCCTTGCCGATCTGCGCGCGCAAGCCCGTGATGCCGTAGACGGGATTGCAGCTCCACAGGATCAGCGCCTTCAGGGTGTACGGATAGCCGTTCATGGCGCTAGTGAGCCATTCGGTGGCCAGCGCGGGCGCGTTCGGATACCACGGCGCCTTGGCCGGATACGCCTTGCCCGCTTCCTTCTTCAGCTTGAATTCCGAGGTTTTTTCATATGGCACATTGCGCCCGATCGGCATGCCGGCCGCCTTGATCTCGTCGTCGAAGCTTTCGAGGTTATAGCGCGGACCGGGACCCGCATCCTTGAAGCTGCCGCCGTTGACGAGGGTGCCGCCCTTGCGGTTCAAATTGCCGATCAGGGTGTTGAGCATGACGAGCGCATACGCGTTATAGAAGCCCGCGCCCGACATCATGCCGCCGTGCGCATTGACGGCGGCGCGCTTGCCGTGGCTGGTGAGTTCCTGCGCCAGGCCTTCGATGATGTCGCGCGTGATGCCGCAGGCAGCCGAATACTCGTCCATGCTGTGGCGCTGCGCTTCCTCGTTGAGCATCGTCATGGCCGTCTTCAGGTGCAGCGGCGCGCCCGCCACGTCCAGCGGGCCGTCGAAGAACAGCCGCGCCTCGCCCTTGGCGGCATTGTGCGGCACGATGGCTTGCGTGGCGGCGTCGATCACGCAGAAGGCGTCGCCATCCTTGTAGCGCTCTTCTTCCGCCAGCTCCACCGCGCCGATGTCCGACGCGCGCAGGTAGCGGCCATCGCGCGGATGGCCCTTCTCGCTGATGATCAGGTGCGTGGCGTTGCACCAGGCGGCTTCGCCGGCCGCTTCCGCCACCTTCAGGTTCGGCTGCACGAGGAAGTTGCGGTCATAGCGTTCATGTTCGATGATCCAGCGGATCATCGCCATGGCCAGCGCGCCATCCGTGCCCGGCTTGATCGGTACCCAGCGGCTGCGGTCTCCCGCCGCGAGGCTGTCCGCGTTCGTCAGCACGGGATCGACGACGACGTAGCTGAACTCGCGCTTGCCCGAACGGGCCTTGGCGATCAGCGTGCCCTGGCGCTTGAACGGATTGCCCGCATTGCCGGGCGCCGTACCGACGAAGATGCAAAATTCCGTGTTTTCCAGGTCCACTTTCGCGTGCGGCATTTTCTTCATGTCGCCGAACATGGCGCCCGAGCCGCTGCGGTACGCGCCGCCGCAATACGAGCCGTGGTTGACCAGGTTCAGACTGCCGTACGACTGCTTGAAAAAACGCGTGCCGAACGCCAGGCGGCCATCGTCCGTGCTGCACATCAAACCCACCTGGTTCACTTGCGGCCCAAGTTCCGGCTGCGCCGGATCGATCGGTTTTTCCAGCTCGCGCAAGGCGCGCAAGCCCTGCACGTGGCCTTCGCCAAACAGGTCGCCGCCTTCCGTCACCTCCTTCACCAGCTGGTCGAAGGCGATCGGTTCCCACTGGCCGCCGCCGCGCGGTCCCACGCGCTTCATGGGCGCCAGCACGCGGAACGGCGACTCCATCTGTTCCAGCACGCCGTTGCCGCGGCCGCAAGCGGTGGAGCGCCCTTTCAAGCCCTTTTCCTGGAAGCGCGACAGCGACACAAAGCTGTCGCGTATCGAGGTCTGGTAAGGCAGCGCCGGATCGGCCGACAGGGGGCTGTACGGGTTGCCCGCCACGCGCAGCACCTTGCCGCTCTTTTTATCGAGGCGCACGCGCACGCCGCAAAACGTGGTGCAGCCCATGCACATGGTGTAGCTGACCTGCTGGTCGGGGTTGACCGTCAGCTTGCCCGTGGCCGTATCGACGGAAAACTCGGGCGGCAGCGAATTGCCGTGCAGTTTCTGCACGGGTTTGTCCTTGCCCAGCGCATGGTCGACCATGCGGCCGGCCGTGGTGGAAAAGCTGGCGGCAAACGCGGCCAGTCCGCCGCCGATGGCGCCGTAGCGCAGCAGCTTGCGGCGTTTTTCGCTTTCGTCGTCAGGGACGTCGTTGTTTTTTTGTTCGTTCATTATTCTCTCCTCAGTGCGTGGCCATGGCGGGACGGCTGCGTGCGGCGACGACGCGTCCGGCCCATGGCAAAAATTCCAGCATCAGCAACAGCAGCGCGATCCACAGGCCGGCCGTGCCGATGATCCCCATCAAGCCATCGTTCCCCATCGGCAGGTGGTAGTCGTACAGGCCCGCGCCCGTTTTCGGGATCGTCTGGCCGCCGATGAAAATCGTCCAGCGCATCATCCACGCGCTGTGCAGCGCGATCAGGCCGTTGACCAGGCCGCTGCTGGCAGGGCGCCAGATGGCCAGGGCCATCGGCACGATGGACGACAGCACGGCCCACACGGCCGTGAACTGCCATTGCGGCATGCCCGCCACCTGGGTGAAGGCCATGCTGTGGCTGGCGCTCACGCCGGACAGGCTGACGAACAGCCAGCCGCCGCCCAGCGCCAGCACCAGCGCCAGCGACAGGGCCAGCGCGCGGTTCAAGGACACCTCCAGCGCCTGGTCGCGGCCCGGCAGGAAGCGGTTGAACAGCAGCGCCAGGCCCACCGCCCCGACAAAGGCCGTGGCAGCAAATTGCGCCGGCAGGAAAGGCGTGAACCACAGGGGCCTGGCGCGCACCACCATCACTTCCATGCCCGTGTACAGTCCGACGACAAAGGCGGCGAGCAAGGTGAAGGCGGCGGCGATGCGGATGGCCCGCAAGGAAGCGGCGCCACCGCGCCCCAGCAGGCGATAGGCGAAGGCCAGACGGTCCTGGCCCTGCCCCCGCGCGGCGAAGTCGCTGCGCAGCGCCAGCCAGGCGTACAGCATCAAACAGCCCAGATACAGGGGGATGAAGAACGAGCCCCACGACATCCACGACTGTGGCTGGAAGTAAATATAGAAATGGTAGAAGCGGCCCGGCCCGTGCAAGTCGGCCAGCAGCGCCACGGGCGCCGTCACGCCGCAGACGAGGGACGCCAGCAGCGCGATGCGTCCCAGGCGCTCATACGCCTTGCGGCCGAAAACGAAGTACGGCAGGGTCAGCATGAAGCTGCCGTAACTGAGGCCGATGAGGAAAAAATACTGCACCGCCCACGGCAGCCATGCCGCTTCGCGCGTGACGTTGAGAATTTCGGTGATGTGGCTGTCCATGGTTTATTTCCCGTGTTTGCTCGGTTGCCAAAGTGTCGCTTCGCCCTCGACGTGGCCGGCGAAGCGCGTATCGAGTCCCAGGTAGAACACGTGGGGCTGGGTGCCCTGCTCGGGTTTGAGCACCTTCACCTTGTTCTCGGTGAGCAGCTGATGCACCATGCTGTCCGGGTCATTCAGGTCGCCGAAGATGCGCGCGCCGCCCACGCAGGTTTCCACGCAGGCCGGCAGCAAGCCTTCGTCGACGCGGTGCGCGCAGAACGTGCATTTGTCGGCCTTGCCCGTCTCGTGGTTGATGAAGCGCGCGTCGTACGGACAGGCTTGCACGCAGTAGGCGCAGCCCACGCAGCGGTCGCCGTCGACGACGACGACGCCATCCTTGCGCTGGAAGGTGGCGCCCACGGGACAGACGGGAATGCAGGGGGGATTGGCGCAGTGGTTGCACAGGCGCGGCAGCATGTAGGTACCGCAGCGGTTCTCTTCCTTGACTTCATAGGTCGAGACGACGGTGCGGAAGCTGTTTTCCGGCACGGCGTTTTCCATGATGCAGGAGACGGTACAAGCCTGGCAGCCGATGCATTTCTGTACGTCGACCACCATCGCCCAGCGCTGGCCGCCTTCGCCCTTGGTGGCGGCCTTGCCGGGCAGCGGCGCGATGGCCGCGCCGATGGTTACGGCTGGCAAGGCGCGCAAGAAACTGCGGCGCGATTCAATCATGACACTCTCCTTGACTATGGGCGGCAAGCCCTTGTTGACTTGCTGCCATGATAGAAAAGAAGGTGCTGCGGGGGTATTGGGGTGATCGGGTGGTGACCTAGATGATCATGCCAATTGACAGGCGCAATGAATGGGGGTAATGCGCTTACAGCTCGTCGAGCGAATACAGCCGGCGATGCTCGCGGATCGCGTAGCGGTCCGTCATGCCGGCGATGTAGTCGGCGATCTTGCGCGCCTGCTTGGTCACATCATCGCCATTGACCTGATAGTCGGGCGGCAGCAGGGCCGGTTCGGCCATGAAGCTGTCGTACAGTTCGCGCACGATGCGGCTCGCTTTGACGCGCATGCGGTTGACCTGGTAGTGGCGGTACAGGTTCGCCCTCAAGAAGCGTTTCAGCTCCGTTGCATCCTTGCGCATGGCGTCCGAAAAACGGATCAATGGCGGGCTGGCGCGCACTTCGCTGACGTCTCGGGGAGCGGCGTCGAGGATCAGGGCATTCGACGTGACGATCAGATCGTCGGCCAGGGCCGTGATCAGGCGGCGCAGGGTTTCGTAGATGGCGCGCCGGCCCGACAGGCCGGGAAACGCCTGCTGCACGTCGCGCCACAGGCGGCCGAAGAACTCCACCTCTTCCAGCTGGGCGATGGTGATCAGGCCGGAGCGCAGGCCGTCGTCGATATCGTGGCTGTTGTAGGCGATTTCATCGGCCAGGTTGGTCAGCTGCGCTTCCAGGGTCGGTTGCGTGCGGTCGATGAAGCGCTGCGCCACAGGGCCCAGTTCGCGCGCATGCGCCAACGAGCAGTGTTTCAAGATGCCTTCGCGCGTCTCGAACATCAGGTTCAAGCCATCGAAGGCGCCGTAATGCTCTTCCAGCGTGTCGACCACGCGCAGGCTTTGCAGGTTGTGCTCGAAGCCGCCGTGCGCCTGCATGCATTCATTGAGCACATCCTGGCCCACGTGGCCGAACGGCGTGTGGCCCAGGTCATGCGCGAGCGCGATGGCTTCGACCAGGTCTTCGTTCAGGCGCAGGTTGCGCGCGATGGAGCGCCCCACTTGCGCCACTTCCAGGCTGTGCGTCAGGCGCGTGCGGAACAGGTCTCCCTCGTGGTTGAGGAAAACCTGGGTCTTGTATTCGAGGCGGCGGAAGGCCGAGGAATGGATGATGCGGTCGCGGTCGCGCTGGAACTGGCTGCGCGAGGCGTGCGGCGCCTCGGCAAAGCGACGTCCCTGCCCCTGTGCCGAATGGGCCGCGTACGGAGCGAGGAAGTCTTCCGGCAGCATGCTATTGCACTCCGGCGGCCAGGGTGGCCAGCACCAGTTCGTGCGGCGCGGACGTGATGCACGGGCTGCCCAACGGTTTCAAGAGGATGAACTTGATGGCGCCGCCCTCGTTCTTCTTGTCCACTTCCATCAGTTCCAGCCAGCGCTCCACGCCCAGATCCGGCGCCTTCACGGGCAGGCCGGCGGCGGCGACGAGTTGGCGCACGCGCTCGACGGCCGCCTGGTCGATATAGCCCATGCGGCAAGACAGGTCGGCCGCCATCACCATGCCGCAGCCGACGGCTTCGCCGTGCAGCCAGTGGCCGTAGCCGAGGCCCGCCTCGATGGCGTGGCCGAAGGTGTGGCCGAAGTTCAGGATGGCGCGCAAGCCGCCTTCGCGCTCGTCCTGGCGCACCACGTCGGCCTTGATTTCGCACGAGCGGGCGATGGCATACGCGAGGGCGCCCTTGTCGCGCGCCATCAGCTTGGCCATGTTCGCCTCGATCCAGTCGAAAAACGCCGCGTCGATGATGGCGCCATGCTTGATCACTTCGGCCAGGCCGGCCGACAGCTCGCGCGCCGGCAGGGTTTCCAGGGTCGAGGTGTCGGCGATCACGGCGCGCGGCTGGTAGAAGGCGCCGATCATGTTCTTGCCCAGCGGGTGGTTGATGCCCGTCTTGCCGCCGACGGAGGAATCGACCTGCGCCAGCAGGGTGGTGGGCACCTGCACGAAGCCGATGCCGCGCATGTAGCTGGCCGCCGCATAGCCGGTCAGGTCGCCGATCACGCCGCCGCCCAGCGCCACCAGGGTGGTCTTGCGGTCGCATTTGTTGGCCAGCAGCGCGTCGAAGATCTGCATCAGGCTGGCCCAGTTCTTATATTCTTCGCCGTCCGGCAAGACGATACAGATCACTTCGCGGCCATCGCTGGCCAGCGCCGCCTGCAGGCGGCCCAGGTACAGCGGCGCGACGGTGGTATTGGTGACGATGGCCACCTTGTGGCCGCTGATATGGCGCAGCAGCGCATCGGCGTCGGCCAGCAGGCCGGGACCGATGGCGATCGGATAACTGCGCTCGTCGAGGTCTACGCTCAACAACATTTTGGATTGCTCGTTCATCGAAGGCTCTGCATGAATGACGCAGTTGGGCGAGGCCTCGCATTCGAGGCTGGCCAGCTGCATCAGGATGGTCTGAACCATCGATTGTACGTTAGGACGGCCCGTGTCGATCACAATGTCGGCCACTTCCATGTAATGGGGCTCGCGCTGCGACGTCAATTCCTCGAGTTTTTTGCGCGGGTCCGCCGTCTGCAGCAGCGGGCGGTTCTTGTCATGGCTGGTGCGCGCGAGAATGTTGCTGACGCTGGCGCGCAGGTAGACGACCGTGCCCCGCTCCTTCAGATAGGCGCGGCTGTCGGCGTTGAGGATGGCCCCGCCGCCGGTGGCCATGACAATGCCTTCCTGGGCGCTCAGGTCGCGGATCACCTCGGCCTCGCGCCGGCGAAAGCTGGCCTCGCCCTCGATTTCAAAGATCCACGGGATGGTCGCTCCCGTGCGTGCCTCGATTTCGTGGTCGGAATCGACAAAGCGCAAGCCCAGCTTGCGGGCCAGGATGCGCCCGATCGTGGTTTTTCCTGCGCCCATGAGGCCTACTAAAAACAGATTTTGCATGTGCTGCGACAGTTAATTTGGATTACGACAATCAGTGGCTTGCCCATACGGACTCAGGACGCCTGGAGGTGAAACATCCACGCGGTTAAAGTCCGTAGCCAGCCCCGGAAGCAAAGTGTAACCGACATAAGTTGCCTCCGTCCCGGAACTATTGCCACGAATCGTCAATTCGACGTCCAGCCAGTTGGCCCTGTCGCGCGGATAAGTCAGGGTGACGATCGCAGTTCCCGAGCTGTCGGTCTTGCCGCCGGTCGACAAATTGAGCGGAATGCCCGGGTCGAGACGGCCATTGAGGTTGAAGTCGTTATTCGGATTGAAGGTGCCGCTGCGGTCCCGGTCTTCATTGTCACAGGCGTTCGCGGTCCTCACGACGATCCACGACTGGGCACTCTGGGAATATTGCAGATAGCCTTTGTAATAATAGCGGGGCCAGGCGGCGGCCGTGATGATCACGTCCGGCACGGGGTTACCGGCGGCGTCCGTCACAAACACGCTATACGTCTTGCGATAGGTGCTGCTGTCGGAGGCGTCGAGCGCATTGCCGCTGCCGGCGCTGATGAACAGCGACTTTTTCGTCACCGTCAGCTTGACCGTGGCGGCATTGCTCGACACGCCCTGCAGTTGCGCCTTGACAACGACGCCATCGACACCGGTGGTGCCCTGCCCCGCGATGTAGCTGACCGTGGCCACGCCGTCGCTGTCGGTGACGACCAGCGAAGGCGAACTCAGGGAACCATTGCTGGCATCGGCCTGGATCGAAAAGCTCACCTGGGCATTCTTGACCAGGTTGTTTTCCACCGTGCCATCGCGCACGATGGCGCGCAAGGCACTGCGCTGCGCCGTGCTGCCGGCCGTATTGGCGCCGATGACCGCCGGGTCGGCTTGCAGGCTAATCGTGGACTGGGCCGTCAATGGCGCAACGAACTCCACTTCCGACTGTACCGAGGCGCCGCTGCCTTCGTACTGCGCCGTCAGGGCGGTCAGGCCGGCGCCGCTGGCCTGTACGTAGGCGATGGCATTGCCTCCCACCAGCGCCAGCGGCGCCTGCAATGGCGTGCCGCAGGCGGCATCCTGGTAGATGGCACCGCGCGACGTACTGAAACGCACATTGCCCGTTTGTGGCACGCCAGCCACATCGCTATGCACCGTCACGGCATAACAGGTGTTCGTGTTCAGGGCGGTCAACGCCACATTGCCGCCCGACACGGCATTGATCGTGAAGTTCGATGCATTAATTGTAATTGGCAACACAACGCTGTCGCCCTGCGCCTTGACGCTGATGCTGTCGCTGCTGCCCGCCTGGGCGTTGTAGCTCAACACCAGCTGGCCGTTGTTGTCGGTCAACGCGGGACTGGCGCCGCCGCCCTTGACCGTGATGGCATTGCTGCGCGCGCTGAAGGTGACCGGCTTGCCGACGAGGGGATTGCCGCTCGAGTCGACCAGCTTGACCACCATGTCGGTGCTCGTCTTCAGGTTCACCGTCGAAAAGGCATTGATGACCAGCCGGGTGCCGCTGACGCCGATGTCCGTGCTGGCCGTTTGCGCGCCTGCGCTGGCCGTGACCTTGATCGTGCGCAAACTGGCATCGCCACCTGTATTCAGGCTGACCTGCGCCTGTCCCTGCGCATTGGTGCTGACCTTGGTCGCGCCAAGCGCGCCCGAATCGGCGGCGAACGTCACGCTGGCATTGGGCACGACGGCATTGTTGGCATCTTTGACAAAGGCGATCACGTTGACGGCGGTACCGCCCGACGAAGCAAGCGTGCCACCGGAAGACGTCAGCAGCAAGCTGGCAATGCCGGAGGTGACGGGCACTACTTTCACCACCACGGGAGCCGATTCAACGCCGCCGCTGCTGGCCTTGATGGTAATGTCGCGCAAGCTCGCATCGCCTTTCACGCTGAGTTTTTCCGTCACCGTGCCATTGGCATCCGTCACGCGATTGGTATTGCTGATGATGCCGGAACTGGCGGTGAAGGTCACCGTCTGGCCTGTCATGGCATTATTGCCAGGATTTTTCACCACGACTGTCAGCACGACTTCCGTGCCATCCGCGCCCGAAGCAACAATCGTTGTTGCACCAGCAACCAATACCACACTGCCAACGCCGGCATTGGCGCCATCCTTGACGCCCAGGGTCGGATCGCCGCCACCGCCGCCACACGCGGCCAGCAAGGCGCCCAGCGCCAGCAAGACCAGCCAATTCGATACCCGACTCCAATAAGTGTTGCCCCAAGATACATTCCGCATAGTCGCCATCAGTCCGCTTTCGTTTGCATTGTTACTTAAACGTAAAGATGTGACATTAACGTGTTGCTGGCCGATCTGCCACTATTTTCGGCGTAATAAACACCATCAGTTCCGTTTTTTCTTGACTGCGGCCCGTGCTGCGGAAAAAAACACCGAGCACGGGGATGTCGCCAAGAATCGGCACCTTGCTGTCCGTACCCCGTTCCGATTGCTGATAGATGCCGCCCAGCACCACCGTGCCGCCGTCCTCCACCATCACCTGCGTGCGCACGTGCTTGGTGTCGATGGCGAAGCCGGAACGGGTTTCCTGGCCCACGCTGTCCTTGTTGACGTCCACTTCCAGCACCACATTGCCGTCCGGCGTGATCTGCGGCGTCACTTCGAGGCGCAGATTCGCCTTGCGGAAGGTGATCGACGTGGCGCCGCTGCTGGTGGCCACCTGGTACGGCAGTTCGATGCCCTGCTCGATCAGCGCCAGCACCTTGTCGGCCGTCACCACGCGAGGGCTGGAAATGATCTTGCCCCTGCCATCCGCTTCCAGTGCCGACAGTTCCAGGTTCAAAAAGCGGTTGGCGGCCGCCGAAAACAGGCTCAGGGCGAAACTGGCCGGCTGCAAGCCATTGATGCTGGCGGCCGGCAAGTTGACGAATTGCGTATTCGGCACGAAGGCGCCGCTGCCTGCCACCGTTTGCCCCGTCGCCTCGCCCACGCCCTGATAGCTGCCGCCGATGGCCGCGCGGCGCCCGCTGCCGCCCAGGGAAAAGCCGGGCAGCTGGCCCGCCGCCAGGCGCTGGTCCGTAAAACCCAGGCGCGCGCCCAGGTTGCGGCTGAAACTGTCGTTCGCCTCGACGATGCGCGCCTCGATCATCACTTGTCGCGTAGCAATATCTGTCTTGGCGATCAGCTGCCGGATCTGTTCCAGGCGCGCCGGCACGTCGGTGACGAACAGCTGGTTGGTGCGCGGCTCGATCAGCACGCTGCCACGGCGCGACAGCAAGCGGCTGCGCCCTTCCCCCGCATCGAGACCGAACACGGTGCGGAATGCTTCGGCCTTCTGGTAATTGAGCTGGAAGATGGCCGATTGCAGCGGTTCCAGCTCGGCGATCTGCGCGCGCGTTTCGAGCTCCAGCTTTTCGCGCGCCAGCATTTCCTCGCGCGGCGCGATCCACAGCACGTTGCCGTTGCGCCGCATGTCGAGGCCCTTGGCCTGCAGCAGCACGTCGAGCGCCTGGTCCCACGGCAAGTCGCGCAGGCGCAGGGTCACATTGCCCGCCACGCTGTCGCTGGCGATGATGTTTTGCCCAGACGCATCGGCCAGGATGTGCAGGGCGGCGCGCACGCCCACGTTCTGGAAATCGACGGAAATCTTCTCGCCAGCGTACAAGCGCGGGGCCGACACGTGTACCACGGCTTCCTGGGCCAGGCCGTCGGCATGCAGACACAGCATGGCGGCCACGAGCATGCGGCGCGGCCTCATGGCGCCGCCTCGGGCAGGCTGGCCTTTGCCCCCGTCACTTGCAAGGCCAGGCTGCCGCGCCGCTCGCGCCAGGGACCATCGGCCTCGCGCAACAATTCACGGTACTGCACGGCCTGTTGACTGATGTCCGTCACCACGCCGTGGTCTTGCCCCAGATACTGGCCCACCGCCACCCGGTACACGCGCTGGCCCGCCAGCAGCAACGCGCTCAGGCGACCGTCCTGTTGCACGCTGCCGACCATGCTGATGCCCGGCAAGGCCACGCTTTCCAGCGGTTCGCGCACGCGGCGCGGGTCGGGCCCCGCCACAGCGCCCCGCTGCCCCGGCGCACCGGCCGGCGGCAAGGCAGCAAAAGGATCGGCCAGGGCGGCGGCCGCATAAGAGTACGGCGCGACAGCGGCAAGCGGACGCCATGCCGGCGCGGCGGCTGGCGCATCCGCTTTGGGCGCCAGAGCCGCTTGCGCCGCCAGCTCCCCCGCTGCGGGCAAGCGATACGATTGCAGCACGGCGTCGAGGGTCAGCAGACGATCCTTGCCGAGGGTCAAGGCCAGTTCGTGCACCGTGACGATGCGCGGCAGGCGCGCCAGGTCCGCCAGCAGCGCGCCCATGGCGTGATAGCCGCCGCGCAACTGTATCGCGATCGGCAAGGCGACATACGGCGCCTGCGGTCGGGCCGCGCCCGGCTTGAACAGGGAAAATTGCAGCCCGCGCGACTGACCTGCGTCATTAATCTGCGTCAACAGCAGCGCCATCGCTTGCTGGTCGGGCAGTTGCTGTTCCAGCAAGGCCAGCTCGGCGCCGGCCTGGCGCTGCTGTGCGCGCCATTGCGGCAACTGCGTCGCCCTGGCCTGCGCCGACAGATGGGCGGCGCGCAAGCGGGCCTGCTCGCCTTGCGCCACCTGCAGGGCCGCACGCAGTCCATCGAGCCACGCCAGGTGCAGCAGGGCCGCCACCAGCGTAGCGGCCAGGGCGGCGCAAGCGAGGCGCGCAGGTAGCGGCCACAGCGACGCGGTCTTCAAGCTCAGCATGATCAACCTCCTGGATTAGGGTGCCAAAGCCAGCCGTACCGTCCATTCCACGGCGCCATCGGCCGCGCCGCGCACTTCCACCAATGCCGGGCGGGACCAGGGCGCCGCCTGCTCCAGCGCCAGCAGCAGTGCCGCGACCTTGTCCTGCGACACGGCCTGCCCCTGCAAGCGCACCATTGCTGTTTCCTGGCGCACGCTATGCAAGGTCACGCCGGCCGGCATCGCCCGGGCCAGCGCGTCCAGCATGCGCACCCAGGCATTGCGCTGCTCCTGCAAACGGGCCATGGCCTGCTGGCGCAGCAACAGCGCCGCCGTTTCGCCCCGCACCCGCTTGCCGCTGGCGAGGACGGCATCGACTTGCTGCATGGCACTGCGCCAGCCCTCCTGGCGGCGCAGCTGCGCGTCGAGCTGGTGTTGCAGCCAGGCGCCCGTCGCCAGGGCCAGCAGCAATCCCAGCAGCGCCCCGCCCGCCAGTTGCCACAGCAACAGCTGAATTCGCCGGCGTCGTGCCGCCTGGCGATATGGCAACAGGTTGATGCGTTGCACTTGCGTCAGGCGCATCATCGGGCGTACCGGTGCAAGGCCAGGCCCCAGGCCAGCTGGTAGGGCACGCCACCGTCGGGCAAGACTTGCCAGCCCCCCTGCGCGAGCGCCGCCTGCAAGGCCAGCGCCTCGCTATCCATGACGACGGCCAGCAAGCCCGCCGCCGTCGCCGCCTCGATACGGCGCAGCACGCTGGCGCGCCGCGCCGCCACCAGCAACACCTCGACCTCCTTGCCTGGCGCTCCGGCCAGCGGCGGCGTGGGGCCGAGAATGAAGAAATCCAGGCTGGCGTCTTCCAGCGCAAACGGCATGTATTGCGCCGCTTCCAGTTCCACGAGGATTTCCAGCTGTTCCTCCGGCAATCCGGCGGGCAGACGGAGCGCATGCGTGATCAGGGCCGTGGCCGGCATGGCCAGCGCCACCCGCGTGCAGGCGCTGCCACTGTCGCGGTGGGCCTGGCGCAAGGCATCGGCCAGGCCCGCCATGTCCTCGACATTGCCCTCCAATATCACGCCGGGGGCCAGCGCGGCGGCGCCGCAATGCCGGCACGACAGTTTTCCCCGCCGGCGCCTCAACTCCACCATGCGCACGGCATCGTCCGCGATATCGACGCCCAGCAAGCCGATGCCAAGAAAATTGCTGACGGACATGTTTTTCATGGAGAAACGTGAGCGTGGGAGGAGTGAGCGCCATCCGAAAGCCTAGTCCCGGCAGCGCTGGCTTGTAAATGGATTTCACGCCGGAGCCTGCGGCGTGCGGCGCCTATCTTGCCGGGCCCTGATCTGGCGCAGAATAATTGTTACCAAATCCTGGTTGCCAGCGGGCCAATACACGCTTATATAGAGTATCGGCAAGTTCCGACTGTCCCCCCGGCAAGCGCCACGGCGCGCTGCCACCCCGGCAAGCTCGCTTATAATTGGCCGGCATAATTAACCGAAAGACATACGACGCATGACATCTTCAAAATCCGCCGCCCCCGCTGGCTCGAAGCCGCCCGCCAAGGGCAGCAAACCCAAACGTTTCCTGCTGATGGCCCTGGTATCGCTGCTGGGCCTGGGCATCGTCGGCGTCTTGCTGGTGGTCTTTGGCCTGGCCATGGCCTATCCGAACCTGCCGGCGCTCGATACCCTGACCGATTACAAGCCAAAGATGCCGCTGCGCGTGTTCACGTCCGACAGTGTGCTGATCGGCGAGTTCGGCGAAGAGCGGCGCAACATGGTGCACATCAAGGATATTCCCGATGTCATGAAGAAAGCCGTGCTGGCCATCGAAGATGACCGCTTCTATGAACATGGCGGCGTCGATTACCTGGGCATCACGCGCGCGGCGCTGCACAACCTGACGGGCGGTGCCAAGCAAGGCGCCTCGACCATCACGCAACAGGTGGCGCGCAACTTCTTCCTGTCCAGCGAACAGACCTTGAAACGCAAGGCATATGAAGTCTTGCTGGCCTGGAAGATCGAGAAAAACCTCAGCAAGGACCAGATCCTCGAAGTGTATATGAACCAGATTTATCTGGGACAGCGCGCCTACGGCTTCGCCTCGGCCGCGCAAATCTATTTCGGCAAGAATATCCAGGACCTGACCGTGGCCGAAGCGGCCATGCTGGCCGGCTTGCCGAAGGCGCCGTCCGCCTACAATCCCGTCGTCAATCCGAAACGCGCGCGCATGCGCCAGCAATACATCCTGCAGCGCATGGCACAGCTGGGCTACATCACGCCGGCGCAATACGAAGAAGCGAAAAATGAAGAGCTGAAAGTGAAAACCGACAGCAGCGCCTTCGGCGTGCACGCGGAATACGTGTCGGAAATGGCGCGCCAGCTCGTCTACGAGCAATTCAAGGAAGATACCTATACGCGCGGCCTGAACGTCTACACCACCATCACCAAGGCCGACCAGGACGCCGCCTACATCGCCTTGCGCAAGGGCGTGATGGATTACGAGAAACGCCACGGTTACCGCGGCCCGGAAGCCTACATCGAGATTCCAAAAACCAAGGCCGAAGCGGATGACGCGATCGAAACGGAACTGGCCGACCATCCGGACAGCGACGACATCATCGCCGCCATGGTGCTGCAAGCGTCGCCCAAGTCCTTGCAGGCAGTCACCTCGGCCGGCGAGGAAATCACCATTACCGGCCCCGGCCTGACCTTCGGCGCGGCCTGGCTGTCGGAAAAAGCGGCGCCGAACCGCCGCATCAAGCGCGGCGCCGTGATCCGCGTCATGCAGGAGGGCAATGCCTGGGTCTTGACGCAGATGCCGGAAGTGCAATCGGCGTTCGTCTCGGCCAGCACCACGGACGGCGCCATCCGCGCCATGGTGGGCGGCTTCGATTACAACCGCAACAAGTTCAACCACGTCACGCAGGCGTGGCGCCAGCCCGGTTCCGCCTTCAAGCCCTTCATCTATTCCGCCTCGCTGGAACGGGGCCTGTCGCCGGCCACCATCATCAACGATGCGCCGATTTCATTTGACGCGGGCCAGACGGGCGGCCAGGCGTGGGAACCGAAGAACTACGACAGCAAATACGATGGTCCGATGACCATGCGCAAGGGTCTGATGAAATCGAAAAACATGATTTCCATCCGCATCCTGCACAAGATCGGCGCCAAGTACGGCCAGGAATACGCGACGCGTTTCGGCTTTGACGCGGACAAGAACCCGCCCTACCTGACCCTGGCCCTGGGCGCCGGCAACGTGACGCCGCTGCAGATGGCGGGCGCGTATGCCGTGTTCGCCAACGGCGGCTACAAGATCAACCCGTATCTGATCGCCAAGGTGACCGATAGCGATGGCAATATCCTGTCGCAAGCCAAGCCGGACCTGGCGGGCGAGGAAGCCAACCGTGTCATCGACGAGCGCAACGCCTTCATGATGAACAGCATGCTCAACGACGTCGTGCGCTTCGGCACGGCGAACAAGGCCATGGCCTTGAAGCGCCCTGACCTGGCCGGCAAGACGGGCACGACCAACGATTCCATCGACGCGTGGTTCGCCGGCTACCAGGCCAAGCTGGTGGGCATCGCCTGGATCGGCTACGACCAGCCGCGCAACCTGGGCAACCGGGAAACGGGCGGCGGCCTGGCCTTGCCGATCTGGATCAGCTACATGGCGAAAGCCCTGAAAAGCATTCCCGTCGAGGAACGCGCCGTGCCGGAAGGCCTGATCCACGTGGGCGACGAGTATTACTATGCGGAAAATCCACCGGGCACGGGCGTGGGCAGCCTGGAAGGCGCCGCGCGCGGCACGCCGGAGGAAGAGAAAGCCAAGGAAGCCGTGAAAAATGAATTGTTTTAAGCGGTAATCATGCAAAAAGGGCGGACTGAACAGTCTGCCCTTTTTTATTGCGCGCGGCTAAAACAATTACTTCAGTACCACGGGCGCACCCGCCTGCTCGCTGGCCATGCTGGACAGGGCCGCAAACAGTTCGGAGCCGTCGCGCGTATTGATCCACTCGTCGCCAACGCGCTTGTAGTGAAAGCCGCCGGAACGGGCCGCCACCCACATTTCTCGCATGGGGGCCTGGCTATTGACGATAATTTTCGTGCCGTTATCGATGAATTCGATTTCCAGCACATTGCCGCTGCGGCTGCATTCGACGTCGAGCACGTCTTCATCGTTCAGCCGGTCCAGCGCCGCCTCGATCTGGGTCAGGGTGGCTTCGGCCAGGGCCAGGAATTCCGATTCGCTCATGCTACACTCCAAAGATCTTAATCAAACCGTGATTCTAATCGTGAAGTCATCCTCAGCGTTTTATATCGGCATTGCCATTGTGGTCTCTAGCGTCCTGGCCGGCTGCGGCCAGCCCGGTCCCCTGTACCTGCCCAAGCCGCCAGCGGCCAAGGGCGCACCGGCCAAAGGCCCCGTCGAACCGGCGCCCGTGCCGCCGCCACCGGTCATCGTGCCGGCCACCTAAACGGAACGCACCGAGGTGGCGACATGCGCCGCCCTGGCGCTTTTGACTCGCTTGCTCCAGGCGAAATACACGCGAATTAACAGCAGTACCGCGACGATGGCACCGAATAGTATCGGTTGCGCGAAATTGTGCTTGCCCGCCTTCATCCACCAGAAGTGCAGGATGCCCAGCGGTGCGATAACATAGATCAGCCGGTGCAGCCACTGCCAGCGCTTGCCCCCCAGGCTTTTCACCATGCCGTTCGTGCTCGTCACGGCCAGCGGAATGAGCAGCACGAAGGCGATGAAGCCCACCGTGATGAACGGGCGCTTGAGCACATCCTTCCACATTTCCTGCACATCAAAGAAGTGATCGAACCATAAGAAAGTGGTGAAGTGCAATGTCGCGTAGAAAAACGCGAACAGGCCCAGCATGCGCCGCAGCTTGATCAGCCAATTCCACTGCGTGAAGCGCCGCAAAGGCGTGACCGCCAGGCTGATGCACAAGAAATACAGGGTCCAGTCGCCCGTGCCGCGCGTGATGAATTCCAGCGGCTCCACCAACTGCCCCGTGTACGTCAGCCAGACCATGCGTGCGAACGGCAGCAGCGCCAGCAGGAAGATCAGGCTTTTCAGCAGCGACAGCTGTTTGCTCGTGGGGTTGATGGCCATGGTCTGTCCTTAAAAGAATTTCTTCAGGTCCATGCCCGTATACAGCGAGGCCACGTCGTTGTAGCCGTTGAACATCAGGGTCTTGCGCTTGCGCGTGAGAAAACCGTCTTCGCCGATGCGCCGCTCGGAAGCTTGTGACCAGCGCGGATGATCGACGTTCGGGTTCACGTTCGAGTAAAAACCGTATTCGGACGGCGCCGACAGGTTCCAGGACGTGCGCGGCTGTTCCTTGACGAAACGGATCTTGACGATGGATTTGGCGGACTTGAAACCATATTTCCACGGTAACACCATGCGCACGGGCGCGCCATTCTGGTTGGGCAAGGTTTCGCCATACATGCCCAGGGTCAGCAACGCCAGCGGATGGTTCGCTTCGTCGATGCGCAAGCCTTCCGTATACGGCCACTGCAGCACGCGGCTGCCCACGCCAGGCATCTGTTTCTTGTCGGCCAGGGTGATGAATTCCACGTACTTGGCATTGCCCGTCGGCTCGACCTTCTTGATAATTTCCGAGAAGGAGTAACCGACCCACGGGATGACCATCGACCAGCCCTCCACGCAACGCAGCCGGTACACGCGCTCTTCCAGCGGCGCCAGCTTCAACAAGGCATCGAGGTCCAGGGTCATCGGCTTTTTCACTTCGCCTTCGATGCTGACCGTCCACGGCCGCGTGCGCAAGGTGCCCGCGTTTTGCGCCGGGTCGCTCTTGTCCGTGCCGAATTCGTAGAAATTGTTGTAGCTGGTGGCGTCTTTATAGGCCGTCTGCTTTTCCAGCGCCGAATAGGCGGGATTGAGTTTGGCAGCCAGCTTGGGATTCGTGCCTTGCGCGAAGGCTTCGCGGCTGGCCATTTCCAGCAAGGCTGCGCTGGACATCGAGCCCAGCGCCACTTGCTTGATGAAGCTGCGACGCGATTCGAACACGGCGCGTGGCGTGATTTCGGAAGAATACGGCAACTCAATGCCGTTGGGACTGCGCTTGATCAACATGGCGGCTCCGGGAAAAGGTGATTGAATGTACCTTACACCAGTTTTCCCGGGCCGTTCATGACGCTTCTGTCATTAAAGCTTTCCGTAAGAGTGCAGGCCGGAAAGGAACATATTCACGCCCAAAAACGCGAACGTCGTCACCAGCAGACCCACCAGCGCCCACCACGAGGCGACGCGGCCACGCAAGCCCGTCATCAATCGCATGTGCAGCCAGGCTGCATAGTTGAGCCAAACGATCAGCGCCCACGTTTCCTTCGGGTCCCACGACCAGTAGCCGCCCCATGCCTCGGCTGCCCACAAGGCGCCCAGGATGGTCGCTACCGTGAAGAAAGCGAAGCCGACGGAAATGGCCTTGTACATCACGTCGTCGAGCACTTCCAGCGACGGCAGGCGGTCGACCAGGTAGCCGCTCGATTTGAGCAGATAGGCCGCCGCCACCATGGCCGACAGGGCGAACGTACCATAGCCGATGAAGTTGGCCGGCACATGGATCTTCATCCACCAGCTTTGCAGGGCCGGCACCAGCGGCTGGATTTCGGCCGCGTCGCGCGTGACCGTGTACCACATCAGGAACACGACGGCCGCCGAAATGACCAGCATGACGAAGGCGCCCAGCTGGCGCGTCGCATAATGTTGCTCGTAGTACAGATAGAACATGGCCGTGATCAAGGAAAACAGGATGAACACTTCATACAGGTTCGACACGGGAATGTGGCCCACGTCGGCGCCGATCAGGTAAGACTCGTACCAGCGCACCAGCATGCCCGTCAGGCCCAGCACCACGCCGGCCCAGCACAGCAGGGAGCCGACGGAGGAGCCGAATTCCGAGCGCGCCACCAGGCCGATCCAGTAGAACAGGGTCGACAGCACGAACAGGGTGCCCATCCACAGGATGGCGGACTGGCTCGACAAGATGTACTTCAGGAAGAATTTCTGGTTCGCCATCTCCAGGTGGCCCGCGTACAGCTCGATGGCGAACAGCGACAGCACAGCCGCCAGGGGAATCAGCCAGCGCACGGGCTTCCAGTGCCAGCCCAGCCACGCGAACGTGGGCGCCGCGGCCAGCAGGATGGCCTTCTCATAGATATCCATGAAGGCGCCAAAGCGCATCAGGCCGAACAGGGAGGCGGCCAGCAAGCCGGCGCCATACAGCCAATCGATCAGGCTCAGGCGCTTGAAAAATCCTGGTTCCTGCGTATATATTTGCTTGTTTGCCAATTCCATCATTTTCTCCATTCCCGGCGACGCGCAAGCGTCCCAGACACAGCGCAGCTTACGCCGATTGCGGCAGCTTTGCCTTCAAGTTCTCAAATTCTTTTTCAAAATCCAGCGTCTTGCGTTGCGTGCTCATGGCCATCAAGGCTTCGCTGCCGCCGTCCGCATCCTTGAGCCACACCCACAAGCGGCGCTCGCGGATATAAAACATGGAAAATACGCCGATCACGAGGAACAGGCAACCGAGGTAGACCACACTCTTGCCCGGCGAACGCGTCACCTGCAGCACGGACGCCTTGATTTCCGTGAAGTCGTCCAGTTGCAGATACACGGGCGCGCCATAGAAGAAGCTGTCGGACAGCGCATTCGTGGCCAGTTGCAGGAAGCGGCCGTGCTTGTCATCGGCCTCGATGGCTTTCAAGCCATCCTGGGCGCGCGCCGCCTGCCACAAGTCCCACAGGCTGCCATTCAAGATTTTCATGAAGATATCGGCCGCTTTTTCTTGCTCGGCGGCAGGGATTTTCTCCAGGAAACGCGAAATGGCGAGGAAACCGCCCTCTTGCCCATTGCCAGCAAAGATGCCCAGGCTCTTCGCCGCCGACTCCTGCAGCTGGCTGCGCAAGGCTTCCGCGCCCGCCTGCGGCATGGCGCGCGCCGCATAGCGCGTGGCGGCCTGCTGGCGCAACGCGGGATCTTGCAGCGCGGCACGCAGGCGCATCCATTCGTTCACACTGTAATTGTCATCGGCGGGAATGCGCAGATAGCTGAACGGGTCGCTGGGGTTGACGCGCATGCCGGCCAGGAACACCGTCGTGCCATCGACGGTGACGGGCTGCATGTAGTTCTGGTACTCGCGCGCCTGGCCCGTCTTGTCGCGCAATTTGTATTGCACCGACGGTCCCACGTTCTTGAGATCCTTGTTATTCGCGTTCTTCGCGGCCGAACCGAGGCGCTTGTCCAGGCCGACGGCGAATTTATCGTTAAAACTTTCCGCCTTGCTGACGGCGCGCACATCCTGGCCGGCGCTGAGGTTTTCCACGTTGAAGGGGCGGAAACCGGACCATTCCACCGTGTAGGAATTGCCATCGCTGCGCTCGAGCGGCGTGCTGCCGCCCACTTCGCCACCGATATCGAAACGTTTCGTCGTCTTGCCCGTCATCGGATAACCCGTCAACTTGAGCTTGCTGCCGCCATCCTCAAAACTCGACTGGTACAGGGCCAGGCCCTTGTACAGCAGCGGCTGATTGACTTTAATGGTTGCCGGGAAAGTTTCTCCCGTTGCGTGGTCGGTGATGACGAC
This sequence comes from Janthinobacterium rivuli, assembly GCF_009208735.1. Classification (GTDB taxonomy): domain Bacteria; phylum Pseudomonadota; class Gammaproteobacteria; order Burkholderiales; family Burkholderiaceae_D; genus Janthinobacterium. Next base: position 250,315 of record NZ_WFLJ01000009.1, read on the forward strand.
ATCGCTGGCAAACAGCTTGGGCATGCCCGTGCTGTAGAAATCGATGTGGAATTTCTTCAGCAAGATGGTGATCGGCAGATCCTGGATCAGCACGCCATCGGCCTGGGGAATAATGGCCGTGTTGCTCGACGAGCCTTCCGGGATCATGGTATTGCCGCGGAACGTGGGATTCGACAGGCTCAGACGGTGCTGGGCGGGAATGTCGGCGATCACGCCGCTGCCGGAAAACGGCGTCTTGCCAAAGAACCATTGCTGTACGCGGATAGGCATTTCCGAGTCGAGCAAGCCGCCCACGCAGATGATGACGATGGCGCCGTGGGCAAAGATATAGCCCCATTTATTGGCGGCGCCCCGCTTGGCGGCCACCAGGGTGGCATTCTCCTTCTCGACCACCTTGGCGCCGTAGCCGGCGTCTTTCAGGCGCATCACCATCTGCTGCGCCAGCACGGCGCGCGGCAGCGGCGCCTGCCATTCCATCTTGTGGTGGAAATTGCGCAGCGATTGCTCGCGCACATTGTCGCGCCAGCTGCGCATGTCCTTGAGCATCTTCGGCGCATTGCGCACGATGCACAGCGAGGTCGAGGCGACGAGGAAACCCATGATCACGAGGAACCACCAGGCCGAATACACGGAATACAGGCTCAGCTTGTCGAAGACGGCGAACCAGAACGGCCCGAACTGGTTCACATAATTGGGCATGGGCTCGTTTTGCTTGAGCACGGTGCCGATGATGGATGCGACGGCGATCAGCGTCAGCAGGCTGATGGCAAAGCGCATCGACGAGACCAGCTCGACAAATTCAGCCAGGCTGCGGCGTTGGGTCTTTAACTCGATTCCGGTCGTGCCTGTGCTCATACGTGGATACTCATACGGGATATGCAATCTTGAAGAAAAGGTGGCATGGAGCAGATAGTTTCTCCGCGCAAGGCGGCAGCATACTCCTGTTTGGCCCTTGCCATAAAAAAGGGCAGCCTGTTGACACGGCCGCCCTCATTCATGCGCGTTGATGCGCCTGGCAATCTCTTGCCACTATGAAAACTTACTTCAGGCCGGCGATGTAATCGGCCACGGCGGCGATCTCGTCATCCGACATGCGGGCGGCGATCGTGTGCATTTGCGCGCTGTTCTTGCGGGCATCAGCCTTGGTGCTGCGGAACATCGTCAGCTGGGCCACCGTGTAGTCCTGGTGCTGGCCGGCGATGCGCGGATACTGGACGGGAATGCCATTGCCCGTCGCGCCATGACAGCTAGCGCAGGCGGCAACTTGCTTGGAAGCAATGCCACCACGGTAAATTTTCTTGCCCAGGTCGATAGTGTCCTTGTTTTTCGCGGCGCCCGGCTTGGACAGCTGCGCGCCCAGGTAGGCGGCGATATTCTTCTTGTCGGCATCGCTGAGCATCTTCGCGTACGTCGTCATGACGGGCTGGTTGCGCTCCGGCGTGGTGAAGTCGACCAATTGCTTGTAGATATAGCTTTCGTGCTGGCCGGCCAGCTTCGGATTGACCGTGATGGTCGAATTGCCGGCCGCGCCATGGCAGGAGACGCAGGCAGGCAAGCCGCGCGCCGCATCGCCATCGGCGTACAGGGTGGCGCCTTTTGCGGCGTCCGCCTTGACGGCCGGTTTCGGTGCTTCGACCGCGGAAGCAGTTGCCGATACGGCCAGCAAAGCGAGCAGCATGGATTTGATAAACGGTGAAAACGCACGATTCATTCAGGCACCCTGAGACAGTGAGAAATTAGTGGTGGACATTGCCGCGCCCTGTGGATTTTTGCTTTATTTTCAGGACCGCAAGCCGCATCGCTGCTACGCCGGCAACAATAAACAACCCCTTATTGTACAATAGCTTCTTGGCGTTATCGCTCCCTTATCGCTCCCTTTTGTTGCTTTACTATTCCCATGTCAAAACTCTGGCAAGCCCGTTTCTTTACGACCGTCAACCAATTGCGTGACCTGCCCGATACCACGGTGCCGGAAATCGCCTTTGCCGGCCGCTCCAATGCCGGTAAATCGACCGCCATCAACATCCTGTGTAATCAGAAAGGCTTGGCGTTCGCCTCCAAGACACCTGGCCGTACCCAGCACATCAACTACTTCTCCATCGGCGGCGCCCACGTGGCGCAGCACCGCAAGGACGCCACCATCGTCGAAGAGATCGAATGCCTGCTGGTCGACTTGCCGGGCTATGGCTATGCGGAAGTATCGGGCTCGGCGAAATTGCACTGGCAGCGCCTGCTGGGCGACTACGTGCAGCGCCGCGAGCAATTGGCCGGCCTGATCCTGATCATGGATTCGCGCCGTCCGTTCACCGACCTGGACATTCAAATGCTGGAATGGTTCGCGCCGACGGGTAAACCGATCCACTGCATCCTGACCAAAGTCGATAAATTGAACCGCAATGAATCCGTGAATGCCTTGCGCCAGGCGAAAGCCAAGCTCGACAGCTATGTGGATGAAGACGGCGTGGGCTTCCCATTCACCGTGCAACTGTTCTCGGCCTTGAAGCGCGTCGGCATCGACGAAGCCAATGACAAGATCATGGAACTGGCCGGCATCAGCGAAGACGGCGCGGCCCAGATGGTCGAACTGATCGACATGGAAGACGACGTCGAGCCGGAAGCGGGAACCGACAAGCCCGCCTGATTTTCTCCAGCGGCAAACAAAAAGGCTGCCCGTTCACACGGCGCAGCCTTTTTTTTGCCGTCAGCCTGGCTGGCGTCTAGCGCCGTCCCGGGCGCTTCTCGGAAAAGAATTCCTGGCGCAGGAAGGCAGTCAGCTCGGCCGTGTCTTCCACGCGGGCGCTGAGGTTGACGTTACGCCCCAGGCGGCGCGATTCCCACACGAAGTCGCCCGGTTTTTCGGCACGGATCAGCTGGATCATCTTCTTGATGATGGCCGTTTCGATATCGGGCTCATTGCCCAGCTCCACTTTTTCCTGCTTCAGCCAGTTGCGCTTGAAGTTGCCGTTCCAGCCCTTGAACTTGACTTCGGCACTGAAGGAGGTCTGGTTGACGATGGAAAACACGCCGCCCGAATCCTCGCGGTCGCTGCCGGCATTGCGTCCCTGGGCACCGGCGATATTCGCCTTGGCCACGCGCATGGCGCGGTCGTTTTCGCTTTCCTCGGCCGGCGGCGCGGGGTTCTGCGCCTCGCGCTGCTTGCGGCGCTGCTCGATCATCGAACTCATGTCTTCAGCCGGCGGCGGTGGCAACGGCACTTTCGACACCAGCGGCGGCGTGAAGGTTTCCAGTTTCGGCTTGTCGCGCGGCACGTCTTTCGTGACCACGCGCTTGCTCGGCGCCGGTGGCGGTTTCACCTTGGCCACTTTCGTGTCCTTCGGTTTCGGCGTGGGTTTCGGCTGCGGCTTCGGTTGCGGCTTGTCCTTCAGCGGCGCGATGTAGACCATCGCGCTTTCCTTCTTCGGCGGCGGGATCTTTTCAATCGTGTCGCTGCGAAACAATGCATACGCCGCCAGCAGCACGTGCAGCAAGACGGACACGCCAAGCGCCACCTTGCGCGTGGTGCTGGTCTTGGACCCGTAGGCCGGTGGTGACTGGATCACCTGCCCGCAAGTGGGGCAAACATCGGAATCGGCAGCCATCAAATGGGTCGTGTCATGCAAAATGAATCGTGCTTTCTGTGTAGCGAAGAAATAACATTACAGGGCAGCCATAGTGCCAGAGTCCCTTGCTTTTGGGAACACTTCCTCGGCCTTTCCAACCCGAAGCGTACAGGATAGCGACATTCCTTGCAGCGGCAACCAGAGTACCCGAGCGCTCCCTTGACGGTTGTTACCGTATGTATCACCGCCCATACAAAACCGGCGCCGCATTCACGCAGGAACGGGGCGCCGGTGGTGGCCGTGTGGCGGCTCAGGCCTTGTTGTCGAGCGCCACCAGTTGCTCGTCCGTCAACGGGCCCGTGCCGCTGTACTTGTCGAGGAATAAATAGATGACGGGGGTGATGAACAGGGTAATCACTTGCGAAAACAGCAAGCCCCCGACCACGGCCAAGCCCAGCGGCTGGCGCAGCTCGGCGCCGGCGCCCAGGCCCAGGGCGATCGGCAAGGCCCCCATCAAGGCCGCCGCCGACGTCATCATGATGGGACGGAAACGCAGGATGCACGCCTGGCGGATGGCTTCGGGCGGGCTCATGCCTTCATTGCGCTGCGCATGCAGGGCGAAGTCGATCATCATGATGGCGTTTTTCTTGACGATACCGATCAGCATCAAGATGCCGATGATGGCGATCATGGTCAGGTCCATGCCGAACAGGCGCAGGGTCAACAGCGCCCCCACGGCCGCCGACGGCAAGCCGGCCAGGATGGTCAGCGGGTGGATGTAGCTTTCATACAGCACGCCCAGCAGCACATAGATCACGGCCAGCGCGGCGATGATGAGGATGATCTGGCTCGACTGCGAATCCTGGAACACGGCCGCGTCGCCGCCGTAGCGCGTGATGATGGAGGCAGGCAAGCTCATGTCCTTGCCCATCACATCGATCTTGCCCGTGGCGACACCGAGCGGCACGTCCGGCGCCAGGTTGAAGGCGATGGTGACGGCCTGCAACTGCCCCTGGTGATTGACGGAGGTGGGGCCGATCGTGCGTTCCACGTAGGCAATACTCGACAATTTGACCAGCTCGCCCGACTTGCTGCGCACGGACACGCGCGTGAGCGCATCGTCATACTGGCGGTCGGCCGTGGCCGCTTCCAGGATCACGTAATAGCTGGCCGCCGAGGAATAGATGGTCGACACTTGCCGCTCGCCAAAGGCGCTATACAGCGCCGTGCGGATATCGGACATCTGCACACCGAGCAAGTTGGCCTTGTCGCGGTCGATCCGGAGGGACGCCTGCAAGCCCTTGATCTGCGAATCGCTGGTGACGTCGCGGAAGGCGGGATCGGCCCTCATGCCCGCAATAAACTTTTCCGCCCAGTCGTTCAAGGCGTCGGGACTGACGCTTTGCAAGGTGTACTGGTAGCGGCTCTTGCTCTGGCGTCCGCCCAGCTGCAAGTTCTGTACGGGGCGGAAATACACGGCCATGCCGGGCACGGCGCTCGTCGCGCGGCGCAGGTTTTCCAGCACCACGGGCATTTTCGGCCGTTCGCCGCGCGGTTTCAAGACCATGAACATGCGGCCCGTGTTGCCGCCGCCGACGAACGAGGTCACGTCCTGGACGCTGGGATCCGCCTTGAGCACGGCCGCCACGCGGGATTGCAAGTCTTGCAGCGCCGCCGAGGAAATGTCTTCCGACGCTTCCGTATTCACCTGGATCTGGCCCAGGTCTTCCTCGGGGAAGAAACCTTTCGGTATCGTGGCGTACAACAGCACCGTCAGCGCGAAGGTGCACACGGCGATGCATAGCACCACGTTGCGGTGCGCCAGGGCCTTGTCGAGCAGATGCACATAACCATTGCGCAATTTCGTGAAACCCGCCTCGAAATGGCGGCCGATGAAGGTTTTCTCGCCATGCGTGGGGTCACTGTCATTGTGTTCGCGCGAATCGGCCGGCAGGAAACGGCTGGCCAGCATCGGCACCAAGGTCAGCGACACGATGGCCGAGACGAGGATGGACAGCGAGACGACGACGGCAAATTCGTGGAACAGCAAGCCGATCACGCCCGGCATGAAGAAGATGGGAATGAACACGGCCACCAGCGAGACGGAAATCGAGATGATGGTAAAACCCATCTCCTTGGCGCCCACCAGGGCCGCCTGGATCGGCTTCTTGCCCATCTCGATATGGCGCACGATGTTTTCCAGCACCACGATGGCATCGTCGACGACGAGGCCCACGGCCAGGGTAATGCCCAGCAGCGACACGTTGTCGAGGCTATAGCCGAGCCAGTACAGCAGGGCCAGCGCGCCGAGCAGCGAGATCGGCATGGTGACGGCCGGAATGAAGGTGGCCGCCGCGCGGTGCAGGAACAGGAAGATCACCAGCACCACGAGGATCACCGTCAGGGCCAGGGTCAGGTTGACGTCGTGGATCGCTTCGCGGATCGAGACGGAACGGTCATTGACCAGGCTGATCTGGATGGAAGCGGGCAATTGGGCCTTGAAACCCGGCAAGAGTTTGCGCACGGCATCGACCACTTGCACCGTGTTCGCATCCGGTTGGCGCTGCACCAGCAAGGTGATCGAGCGCTCACCATTGAAACTGCCGGCAGTCTTGGTCGACTGGAAACTGTCTTCCACCTCGGCCACTTCCTTCAGCCGGACGGGCTGGCCATTGCGGGTGGCAACGATGAGTTCGGCAAAATCGGCCGCTTTCATCATTTGCGGGTTGCCCTGGATGGTCAGGGTCTGGCTGGGGCCGTCAAGGATGCCCAGCGGCGAATTCGTGTTCGACGCGCGCAGGGCCGCGGCCAGTTCGTCCATCGTCAGGTTGCGCGCGTTCAACAGGTCGGCACGGGCGCGCACGCGCACGGCGAAGCGCTTCTGGCCATTCACGCTGACCTGGGCCACGCCAGGCAAGGTCGACAGGCTGGGCGCGATCAGGTTTTCCGCATAATCATTGAGATCCGACAAATTCAGCGAAGGCGACGTCATCTGGATGAACAGCACGGGCGCATCGGCCGGATTGACCTTGCGGTAGGATGGCAAGTCCGTCATTTCCGTCGGCAACTGGCGCTGCGCGCGCAGCAGGGCCGCCTGCACGTCCACGGCCGCCTCGTTGACATTGATGCTGGCGTCAAATTCCAGGGTCAGCGAGGTGTTGCCCAGGGTACTCGTGGAGGTGATCAGGCTCAGGCCGGCGATGGTGGAAAACTGCTTTTCCAGCGGCAAGGCTACCGAGGACGCCATGGTGTCGGGGCTGGCGCCGGCCAGGTCGGCGCTGACGTTGATGACGGGCGTGTTATAACTCGGCAAGGCGGCCACGGGAATATGGCCATACGCCAGCACGCCGGCCAGGATGATGGAGAGGGACAGCAGCACCACCATGACGGGGCGGCGGATGCTCAGTTCGGACAGACTCATGCTGGCTTGCCCTGCGCTGCGGCGGCGCCGTCGGCGGCCTTGTGTTTTTCCGCCAGGCGCACCTTGCCGCCCGGACGCAGATTCTGCTTGCCATCGACGATGATTTTCTCGTCACCGCTCAATCCGGTCACGACGGCATTCGGGCCAAACGCATACACGCGGGCAATCTTGCGTACCTTGGCCGTATTATCGGGCTCCATCGAATACACGAAGACGCCCGTGGTATTGGTGATGATGGCGTTTTGCGGGATCACCAGCGCATCCTTGAGGGTGCGCACGGTCAGCTGCGTGTTGACGTACTGGCCAGGCCACAGGTCGGTACCGCCATTATTGAAGCGCGCCTTGACCTTGATCACACCCGTCGCGGGATCGACGGCATTGTCGATGAAACTGAGTTTGCCATCGAGTTGCTTGCCGCCCGCATCGGACAACAGCGCCGTGACGGGCACCTCACCCGCCTTCTGCGCCGCCAGCAAGCCCGACAAGCTGCTTTCCGGCAAGGTGAACGCCACGTCAATCGGGTCGAGCTGGGTGATGCTGGTGAGCGACGTCGTCGGCTGCACCAGGCTGCCCGCGTAGACATTGATGGCGCCCACCCTGCCCGCCTGGGGCGCGCGCAGGACAGTGTAGCTGGAATCGACCTGGGCGGCGCGCAAGGCGGCCTGGTCGGCGGCCAGCAAGGCACGTGCCACGTCGAGCTGGCTTTGCAGGGTATCGACGGCGCCCTGGGCGATGAAGTTCTTGCTCAGCAAATCCTGGTTGCGCTTGAGCTGGCGCTCGAAATCCTGCACCGAGGCGCGGTCGCGCAAGACCTGCGCCTGCGCCTTGTCGACATTCGCGTGCTCGCTGCGCGCATCGAGCGTAAACATCAACTCGCCCTGCTTGACGAACTGCCCTTCGCGGATGTGCACCTTGGTAATCGTGCTGGTCGTCTGCGGGTGCAAATCGACACTGCTGATCGGCGTCACGCTGCCATTGGCCTGCAGCACCATCGGCACATCCTGGCGCAGCGGCGCGATCACGCTCACCGTCGTCGGCGCTTGTCCGCCCTTGCTCCCCTTGCCATCCTGCCCGCCGGTCGCCGCGCCGGACGGATGATTGAAATACCAGATGCCGCCACCGATACACAGGGCCGCACCCACGAGGATTGCCAGGCTAGTCTTTTTCATTGTTCTGTCACGCTGTTGCAGCGCAGGGCTGCAGGTTGAATGTAGTTGCCGGGGGGGCAAAAGCACAATATTGTCGCATGGAAATGCTTACTTTCCAGCGTAATACTCTGGCACGATCAGAGTGACTTCCAGTCCACCGTCGACATGATTGAGCAGTGAAACCGTGGCGCCATGCTGCTCGGCGATATTGCGCGCGATGGTCAATCCCAGGCCCGTGCCACCCGATTCGCGCGAACGCGAGGTCTCGATGCGGTAAAACGGTTCGAACACCTTGGCAAGCTGATCTGGCGCAATACCGGGACCGCCGTCGCGGATGCGGATGCGCGCGGCGCCCGCGATGCGTTCGACGGTGACCTGCGCATACAGGCCATATTTGACGGCATTGTCGATCAGGTTCACCAGGCAGCGCCGCATGGCGATCGGGCGCGCCATCAAGGCCATGTCCGCCTGTCCAGCGAGGGTGACTTTCTGGCCGGCATCGGCCGCGTCGGAGCAGACGCTGTCGAGCAGGGAATCGAGGTCGAGCGCCTGCATCGCTTCCGTGCTATCCATCGAGCGGGCCAGGTCCAGTCCTTCCTTGACCATGCTTTGCATGGCCGACAGGTCGCCCACCAGGCGGTCATACAATTCCGTATCCGCCACTTTTTCCAGGCGCAGGCGCAAGCGCGTCAGCGGCGTCTGCAAGTCGTGCGTGATGGCCGCCAGCATTTGCGTGCGCTGGGAAATATGCTGGCGGATGCGCGCCTGCATGGCATTGAAGGCGGCGCTGGCCTGGCGAATCTCGCTGGCGCCCGACAGGGTCAGCGGCGGATGGTTGATGTCGTTGCCCAGGTCTTTCGCCGCCTGCGCCAGCTGCTTGAGCGGGCGCATGGTCATGCGCGTGACCAGGTAGGCGAGGATGGCGATGCTGATCAGGAAAGGCAGCAAGGTCATCCAGTCGTTATGTTCGTTGAACGGCGGCTGCTGGCGCGGCGGCAAGACCATCAGACGCAGCACGTGGCCATCCTGCATGCGCACGTCGAGGTTTTCGCAGGTGCCGCCCCATGGCTTGGCCGCAAACATGCCCGGCGTCTGGCGCGGCTTGACACAGGCGGCCGGGCGTTCGGCCAGCGCGCTGACCTTGAAGCCCTCGCCCAGCTTGGCTTGCAGCGCGGTGGAAAATTCCGTCGGCGCGCCGGGCGTGTGTTCCGTATCAGGCCGCAATTCCAGGCGCACGCTGCCCTTGTTGGCGACCTTCAGGTAGGCGGCGCGCGAGGCCAGCGGCACCACGTCGGCCGCCATCACCAGCTGCTCGGCCCGCTCCACGGCGTGGTAGTCGCGGTATTGCTCGATGGCGCGCTGACGTTCGCCCACGGCCAGCCACTGCGTCAGCGCGGCCGAAGCGACGATGCCGATCAGCAGGAACATGAAGACGCGGCCCGTCATCGACCCGAGGAAGGCCTTCACGCGTGCGGCTCCACATTGACCTGGCCGGCCAGCACATAGCCGCCGTTGCGCACGGTCTTGATGATTTGCGGCAAGCGGGCATCCTCGCCGAGCTTTTGCCGCAGGCGGCTGATCTGGATATCGATCGAGCGGTCGAACGGATCGGCGTCGCGGCCTTGCGTCAGGTTCAGCAGCTGGTCGCGGTTGAGCACGCGGTTCGGGTGTTCCAGGAACACGCGCAACAAGCGGAATTCCGCGCCCGACAGCATGATCACCAGGCCGCTGGGATTGAGCAGGTGGCGCGCCGTCAAGTCCAGGGTCCAGCCGGAAAAGCGGATTTGTTGCGCCTTGTCCGAGGGCACGTTCGACGGCATGGCATGGCTGCGACGCAGCACGCTGCGTATGCGCGCCAGCAATTCACGCGGCTCGAACGGTTTCGGCAAATAATCGTCGGCGCCCATTTCCAGACCCAGGATGCGGTCCAGCGGCTCATTGCGCGCCGTCAACATGATCACCGGCACGGTCGACTGCGCACGCAGCTTGCGGCACAGGGTCAGGCCGTCGTCGCCGGGCAGGTTCAAGTCGAGCACGATCAAGTCGGGCCGCGTTTCATCGAGGATTTTCCACATGGCCGTGCCATCTGCCGCGCCCAGGGTGCGGTAGGCGTTCGTTTCCAGGTAGTCCGCCAGCAAACTGCGGATATCGCGGTCGTCGTCGACGATGAGAATTGTAGAAGTGGGTTCCATGGTACGAATTATCCCCACTTCCCCCGCCCTTGCACAACGCATTTGTATCGTCTTGTATATAGAAGACCCGAAGAAACATATAGATACAAACTGTCTGGCAGCGGACACTTCGGGGAAACATGGCGCGTCCACCATGGATTCATGTGCAGCAACATGCACACCTCTCATTTTTACAAAGGAATCCAGATGAACGCCTCAATGAAGACTTTACGCAAAAACTTGATCATCGCCATGAGCGTACTCGGCATGGGTGCGGCATCGCTGACCGTCCACGCCCAGGAAGCGGCCGCCAGCGCGCCTGCCGCCAGCACCAAGATGCAACATGAAGGCCACCGCGGTGGCAACCCGGCCGAGCGCATGGCCAAGTACCAGGCGCGCCTGCACGACAAGCTGAAGCTGACGGCCGCGCAGGAACCGGCCTGGGCCACGTTCACGGCGGCCAACGCGCCGAAAAAACCGATGGGCGACTGGAAAGCCAAGCACGAAGCGATGGCCAAGCTGTCGGCGCCGGAACGCATGGAGCAATGGATCGCCATGTCGAAGGAACGCATCGCGGACCAGGAAAGCCGTCTGGCTTCGTTGAAAACCTTCTACGCCGTGCTGACGCCGGAGCAAAAGAAAGTGTTTGACGACAGCGTGCCTGGCGGCAAGCACGGCGGCCACCGCGGTGGTCACCATGGCATGCAGCAGCATCCCAAAGCCGGTTAAGTTGTCTCGGGCGTAAAGACAGAAAAAGCCTGCAATGCAGGCTTTTTCTTATTGGCGAGACAAGTAACCGCTTACTGTCCGTCGAGCTTGCGCAACGATGCCAGGAAGGTGGCGGCATTCTGGAAGCCGATCACGCGCGACTGGGCAATTTCCTGCCCCTGCGGGTTGAACATGATGATGCCCGGCGGACCGAACAGCTGGAAGCGTTTCAGCATGGCCTTGTCGTCCGCGTCATTGGCCGTCACGTCCACCTGCAGCAGCACGGCTTGCCCCATCTTCTCGCGCACGGCGGGATCGACAAAGGTCAGCTTTTCCATCTCGATGCACGACACGCACCAGTCCGCATAAAAGTCCAGCAGGGCCGGCTTGCCATTCAACTGCGCCAGCGCCGCATCGAGTTGCGCCACGGTTTTTACGCGCGTAAACGGCTGCGCGTGCACTTGACCGCCACCGAGGTGCGCCAGCGGCGCCAGCGGGTCGCGGCCACCGCTGGCCACACCGACCAGTTGCATCGCACCCAGCACGGCAAACACGAGGCCGAAGGCCTTGGGGATCCAGGCGTTCTGCGCGCCGCTCTTGCCCACCAGCAGATACATGCCATAGCCGACGAACAAGACCGTCCAGCCCAGCATCTGCACCGCGCCCGGCAGCACGGGCGAAACCAGCCACCAGGCCACGCCCAGCTGCAGCACGCCAAAGAAGCGCTTGACGGCATCCATCCAGGCGCCGGCGCGCGGCAGCAAGGTGCCGGCCGAGACGCCCACCAGCAGCAGCGGCACGCTCATGCCCACGGCCATGGCGAACAGGGCGCTGCCGCCGATGACGACGTCGCGCGTCTGGCTGATGTACAACAAGGCGCCGGCCAGCGGCGCGGCCACGCATGGCCCCACGATCAGGGCGGAAATGGCGCCCATGACGAACACGCCCGCCAGGCGGCCCGACGATTGCTGATTCGATACGGACGTCAGCTTGCCTTGCAGGAAAGCCGGCACTTGCAATTCATAGAAACCGAACATCGACAGCGCCAGGCCCGCCATCAGCAAGGCAAAGAAGCCCAGCACCCACGGGTTTTGCAGCTGGGCCGCCAGCCCTTCGCCCGCCAGGCCGGCCGCCACGCCCAGCGCCGTGTAGACGATGGCCATGCCCAGCGCGTAGGTCAGCGACAGCAGCAAGCCGCGCGAGCGGCTGACCTTGGCACCATCGCCGATGATGATCGACGACAAAATCGGCACCATCGGCAGCACGCACGGCGTAAATGCCAGTCCCAGGCCCAGCAGCATGAACAGCGGCACGATGACGAGCAGCTTGCCGCCCTTCAAGGCCGCTTCGATCTTGCCCATCTCGCTTTGCGCGGGCGCAGAGCTTGCCGCCACGGGTGCCGCAGCCACCGGCTCGGGCGTGCTGGTGATATCGGCCTGGGGAATGCTCAGCACGGACACGCCAGGCGACGCCTGCGCCTGCGGACCGTTGACGGCCGCCGTGTCGACTGCGGGCGCCGCCGGCAGGGCGAATTTCGACGGCAGGCCGGCGCCCGGTGCCGTGCTCTGGCCGCCGCCACCGCCCACCAGCTGGGCCGTCGCATCCTGCGGCGCATAGCACAGGCCCTTGTCGGAGCAGCCCTGTCCCGTCGCCTTCAGGGTGAACGCGCCGGCCGCCTCCACGGGAATCGTGATGGTCAGCGTCTTGCGGAAGGTTTCCACGTTCTTCTGGAAGGTGTCGTCAAACTTGACCTTGCCAGCCGGATAAACGGGCGTGCCCAGCTTGGCGCCCACGGCCTCGAACTTGAAGCGCTCGTGGTACATATAGTAGCCGTCGGCGATCACGTAGGTGACGGCGATGGTGGACGGGTCCTGCATGCGCGCGGAAAATTTGAACGCCAGTTCAGGATCGAGGAATTCATCGTCGGCGCGGGCATGATGGCTGCCAAAGACGGCCATGGCCAGCAGAAAACAGGTGGCAAACCAGATCAGCAGTGAATGCAGTGGGGCGGCGCGCGCGGTGGCGCTGGAGGGGAAACGGGACATGAACTACCTTTTCGACCATTCGACAGAGGACGCGCGGAGCAGGCAGCGCTTGTGCCGGGCCGGCGCGAAAGAAGAATAGTACACCGCTGAAAGGATAGCTGCAGCAGAAAACAAAAAAGCCAGGCTAGGCCTGGCTTTCTTAGATGCAATTACTGGGATTACTCGCCAGCAACTTCAACTGCTTCGGTCGTATCTGGACGATCCATCAGTTCAACGAACGCCATAGGAGCGTTATCGCCGACGCGGAAACCCATTTTCAGGATACGTACATAACCACCGTTACGGTTGGCGAAACGTGGGCCCAGTTCAGCGAACAGTTTGACGACCATTTCACGGTCGCGCAGGCGGTTGAAGGCCAGACGCTTGTTTGCCAGGGAGTCGGTTTTGCCCAGGGTCAGAATTGGCTCGACAACGCGGCGCAGTTCTTTTGCTTTTGGCAGGGTGGTTTTGATCGCTTCGTGACGCAGCAGCGATACTGTCATGTTGCGCAGCATTGCCAGACGGTGGGACGAGGTACGATTCAGTTTACGGAGGCCGTGACCGTGACGCATGATAAATCCTTTCGGTGAGTGTTTAAATTCCAGCTCTTCGATCAATGAGGCAGAAGCTTCATCGCGGGCCGGTTTGGTGCTACAAAATAAAAGCCTGGGACACCTGTCCCAGGCAGTTTGCTACAACTACGAATTACTTTTCCAGACCGGCAGGCGGCCAGTTTTCCAGCTTCATGCCCAAGGTCAAGCCGCGCGATGCCAGCACTTCCTTGATTTCGTTCAGGGATTTGCGGCCCAGGTTTGGCGTTTTCAACAGTTCGTTTTCCGAACGTTGGATCAGGTCGCCGATGTAGTAGATGTTTTCCGCTTTCAGGCAGTTCGCCGAACGCACGGTCAACTCCAGGTCGTCGACTGGACGCAACAGGATAGGATCGACCAGCGGAGCGCGCGATGGCGCTTCGGCGGCAGCTTCCGTGCCTTCCAGGGCGGCGAACACATTCAACTGGTCCACCAGGACGCGGGCCGACTGGCGGATCGCTTCTTCCGGCGAGATCACGCCGTTGGTTTCGATGTTGATGATCAGCTTGTCCAGGTCGGTACGCTGTTCGACGCGAGCCGATTCAACGAAGTACGATACACGGCGCACTGGCGAGAACGACGCATCGAGAATGATGCGGCCGATGGTCTTGTTCGTGTCTTCCGACAGGCGACGCACGTTACCAGGAACGTAGCCGCGGCCTTTTTCAACCTTGATCTGCATGTCCAGCTTGCCACCGGCGGTCAGGTGGGCGATCACGTGGTCAGGGTTGATCAGTTCGACGTCATGCGGCAGGTCGATGTCGGAGGCCAGGATCGCGCCTTCGCCTTCTTTTTTCAGGGTCAGGGTTACCGAATCGCGGTTGTGGACTTTGAAAACCACACCCTTCAAGTTCAGCAACAGATCGACGACGTCTTCTTGCACGCCATCGAGGGAGGAATATTCGTGGACGACGCCAGCGATCGTCACTTCGGTCGGCGCGTAGCCCACCATCGACGACAGCAGAACGCGGCGCAACGCGTTACCCAATGTGTGGCCATAGCCGCGCTCGAACGGTTCCATCACGACCTTGGCGTGACCTGCACCGAGAGCTTCAACATCGATAATACGTGGCTTCAACAAACTGTTTTGCATGAAATGTCCTTTTCAATACCCTCGGCTCATTACACCGATAAGGCTGATGGCATTAGTGAAACGCCCACTTTACAAATTGCAAAGTGGGCGGGAATCTTGCTACTGACTACTATTAACGCGAGTACAGCTCGACGATCAGCGATTCGTTGACGTCGTTAGCGATTTCGTTACGCTCTGGCAGGGACTTGAAGGTACCTTCCATTTTCTTGGCATCAACCGAAACCCAGCTAGGCATGCCAACTTGTTCAGCCAGCGACAGTGCTTCAACGATACGCACTTGCTTTTTCGATTTTTCACGAACAGCGATGATGTCGCCAACTTTGACCGCGTACGAAGCGATGTTCACAACGATACCGTTCACGGTGAACGCTTTGTGGCTGACCAATTGACGCGCTTCAGCGCGGGTCGAGCCAAAGCCCATGCGGTAGCAAACGTTGTCCAGACGCGTTTCCAGCAACTTCAACAGCGTTTCGCCGGTGTTGCCTTTACGACGGTCTGCTTCAGCGAAGTAGCGGCGGAATTGACGTTCCAGCACGCCGTACATGCGCTTGACTTTTTGCTTTTCGCGCAGTTGGTTACCGTAGTCCGAGGTGCGGGCGCCGGATTTGACACCGTGCTGGCCTGGCTTGACGTCCAGTTTGCACTTGCTGTCCAGCGAGCGACGTGCGCTCTTCAGGAACAGGTCTGTACCTTCACGGCGGGAAAGTTTTGCTTTAGGTCCGATATAACGTGCCACGATACTTCCTTTTTTTAAATGATAACGCCCCAGCCACATGCATGATCAAACACACTGATGCGGTTAGGCGCTAGTCTGATTTGGTTTCAATCAGACGGTGGCTGAAAACGAAAAACCCGTCAAACAGAATTTGACAGGCAAGAACAGCCGGGCAGTATAACCGTTTCCGGCTCCCTGCTCCAGCGTTTTCACACAACTGTACTGAGTTACAACAGACAGCAAAGCAGCTGGCGCCGAAGCGCCCTCTGCAACACTATCTTAGATACGACGACGTTTCGGTGGACGGCAACCGTTGTGCGGTACCGGCGTCACGTCCTGGATCTCGGTGATCTTGATGCCCAGGTTGTTCAGCGCGCGAACGGCGGATTCACGACCAGGACCTGGGCCCTTGATACGTACTTCCAGGTTCTTTACGCCACACTCAACAGCCACTTTACCAGCGGCTTCCGCGGCGACCTGCGCTGCGAATGGGGTCGATTTACGCGAACCCTTGAAGCCTGCACCGCCGGAGGTAGCCCACGACAAGGCATTGCCTTGACGATCGGTGATGGTAATGATGGTGTTATTGAACGAAGCGTGGACATGTGCGATGCCTTCAGCGACGTTCTTTTTAACTTTTTTACGCACGCGTGCTGATGCGGCGTTATTTTGCGACTTAGCCATAATTATTCCCTAGCGGATTATTTTTTCAGCGATTGAGCGGCTTTACGCGGTCCCTTGCGGGTACGTGCGTTCGTACGCGTACGCTGGCCACGGCAAGGCAGACCCTTACGATGACGCATGCCGCGGTAGCAACCCAGATCCATCAAACGCTTGATGTTCATGGACAGTTCACGACGCAGATCGCCTTCGACGATGAATTTACCTACTTCATCGCGCAGTTTTTCCAGTTCGCTGTCATCCAGATCTTTGATCTTTTTGTTGGTTGCTACACCGGTCGATGCACAGATTTTCTCTGCGCGTGGACGGCCCACACCGTAGATGGCCGTCAGGCCGATAACGGTATGCTGATGATTTGGGATATTAACCCCTGCAATACGTGCCATTTGTTATTCCTCGATTAACCTTGACGCTGCTTGTGACGTGGTTCCACGCAGATTACGCGGACTACGCCTTTGCGCTTGATGATCTTGCAGTTGCGGCAGATCCGCTTGACTGATGCGAGAACTTTCATTTTTGGGCTCTTTCTTTCGCTTCTTTGGTTTGATTCAGTGTGTTACTTGGTACGGAACACAATGCGGGCTCGGCTCAGGTCGTACGGCGTTAACTCCACCGTCACCTTGTCTCCAGGGAGAATGCGAATATAATTCATCCGCATTTTACCTGAAATATGCCCGAGCACCACGTGTCCGTTCTCCAGCTTCACTCGAAATGTTGCATTTGGGAGATTCTCAAGAATCTCGCCCTGCATCTGTATGACGTCGTCTTTTGCCATTCGGTATGTTTACCGCGCTTAACGCGTCGGAATTCCGCCCTTGAAATTTGCTTTGCGCAGCAGCGAATCATATTGCTGCGACATCACGTAGTTCTGTACTTGCGCCATGAAATCCATGGTGACAACTACAATAATCAATAAAGAAGTACCGCCGAAATAGAATGGTACTTTCCACTGGGCTTGCATAAATTCCGGCAATAAACACACCAGGGTGATGTAGACTGCGCCGGCAAGTGTCAAGCGTGTCAGGATCTTGTCGATGTAACGGGCTGTCTGCTCGCCTGGACGGATCCCGGGAATGAACGCACCGCTTTTCTTCAAGTTATCCGCTGTTTCCTTGCTGTTAAAGACCAGCGCTGTATAGAAGAAACAGAAAAACACGATCGCCACTGCGTACAACAGCGCATGGATAGGCTCACCAGGCCCCATCGATGCTGCCAAATCTTTCAAGAACCGCACCGCAGGGTTAGCGTTGTCGGCGCCCTTTGAAAACCAGTCCACGATAGTGGCCGGAAACAAGATGATCGAAGAAGCAAAGATCGGCGGGATCACGCCGGCCATGTTCAGCTTCAACGGCAAATGGCTGGTTTGACCGCCATAAATCTTGTTGCCTACCTGGCGCTTCGCGTAATTGACCAATATTTTGCGCTGACCACGTTCGACAAATACGACGAAGTACGTTACCAGCGCTACCAGGATCACGATGAAAATCGCGCTGAAGCTGCCGATCGAACCATTCGACACCTGAGTGAACAAGCCACCCAACGCCGACGGCAGACCTGCTGCAATCCCGGCAAAAATGATGATCGAGATGCCATTACCCAAACCACGCTCGGTAATTTGCTCACCCAACCACATCAAAAACATTGTTCCGGTCAACAAAGTGACGACCGTCACGAAGCGGAATGCAAGACCAGGTTCCAACACCAGACCAGCTTGCGACTCCAGTGCGACTGCAATGCCTAACGCTTGGAACAGTGCCAGGGCAACCGTGAAATACCGGGTGTACTGGGTGATCTTGCGACGACCTGCTTCGCCTTCTTTTTTCAACGCTTCCATCTGCGGTGACACGATCGACAGCAATTGCATGATGATCGAGGCCGAGATATAAGGCATGATACCCAGCGCAAACACTGTAAAACGAGACAAGGCACCGCCCGAGAACATGTTGAACATGCCCAGGACGCCGCCTTCGTGCTCCTTGAACAGCGAGGCTAATTGTGTCGGGTCAATCCCGGGAACCGGGACGTGAGCACCGATACGATAAACCACCAATGCGCCAAGCAAAAACCAGAGCCGTCCCCAAGGGAAACCGGCCGCTGCACTTTTAGCAAGTTGTGGATTAGTCGCCAATTTTCGCTCCGATCAAGCTGTTAGCGGTCAACTCAGGCTACCGAGCCGCCGGCTGCTTCGATGGCTGCTTTCGCGCCAGCGGACACTTTCAAGCCCTTCAAATTCACCGCTTTGGTGATTTCGCCGGACAAGATCACGCGCACGTCACGGGCCAACACGCCCAGAACGCCAGCTTGCTTCAAGACCAGAATGTCGACATCGCCAACAGCCAGGTTGTTCAGATCGGACAGGCGCACTTCAGCTTTGAAGGTTGCGTGCATCGATTTGAAACCGCGCTTAGGCAGACGGCGTTGCAGAGGCATCTGACCGCCTTCGAAACCGACTTTATGAAAGCCGCCCGAACGCGATTTCTGACCTTTGTGACCACGACCCGAGGTTTTACCCAGGCCGGAGCCGATACCGCGACCGACGCGACGCTTGTAGTGCTTAGCGCCTTCGGCTGGTGCAATAGTATTCAATTCCATGATTTGCTCCGTTCGTGTAAGCCCGAAGGCTTACCCGACAACTTTAACGAGATACGATACTTTATTGATCATGCCGCGTACGGATGGGGTGTCTTGCAATTCGGAAACCGAATTTACACGACGCAGACCCAGACCGCGCACGGTAGCGCGATGCGATTCGCGCGTACCGATCAAGCCCTTGACCAATTGCACTTTGACTGTGTTTGTCATTTTGTCCACCTTAAGCCAGAATGTCTTCGACCGACTTGCCGCGTTTGGCAGCGATATCGGAAGCAGTGCTCATTTTCGACAGGCCGTCCAGCGTAGCGCGTACCAGGTTGTATGGGTTGTTCGAACCGGTGGATTTCGCCACCACGTCCGTCACGCCCATCACTTCGAAGATAGCGCGCATTGCGCCACCAGCGATAACGCCAGTACCAGGCTTAGCTGGGTTCATCAGGACCTTGGAGGCGCCGTGACGACCAACAACCGTGTGATGCAAGGTGCCGTTTTTGAGCGGTACTTTGATCAGGTTGCGACGGGCTTCTTCCATTGCCTTCTGCACGCCAACTGGCACTTCTTTCGATTTGCCCTTGCCCATGCCGACGCGGCCATCGCCATCACCAACTACGGTCAGCGCGGCGAAACCCATGATACGACCACCCTTGACCACTTTGGTCACGCGGTTGATCGCGATCATTTTTTCGCGCATGCCATCATCCGGCTTGTCGCTTTGCATTTTTGCTTGCATTTTTGCCATGATTGATCCTTAGAACTTCAGACCGGCTTCGCGTGCGGCTTCTGCCAACGCTTTCACACGGCCGTGGTAACGGAAACCGGAGCGGTCGAACGCAACTTCGGTAATTCCTGCTTTCAACGCTTTTTCAGCGACGCGCTTGCCGATCAAGGCTGCAGCAGCGGCATTGCCGCCTTTGCCGGATTGGCCTGCCAGTTCAGCGCGAACTTCCGCTTCAGCCGTCGAGGCCGAAACCAGGACTTTAGCGTCCGGGCTGATCAGGTTGGCGTAAATGTGCAGGTTGGTGCGATGCACCGACAAGCGATTTACTTTCAATTCCGCAATCTTGATGCGGGTTTGGCGTCCGCGGCGAAGCCGTGATTCTTTCTTATCCATCGTCAGCCCCTAATTACTTCTTCTTGGTTTCTTTAAGCTTAACCACTTCGTCCGCATAGCGAACGCCCTTGCCTTTATAAGGCTCAGGAGCGCGGTAAGCACGAACTTCAGCGGCTACCTGGCCAACCTGTTGACGGTCGATACCTTTAATCAGGATCTCGGTCGGGGTTGGTGTTGCGCAGGTAACGCCAGCTGGCATGTCATGCACTACAGGGTGCGAGAAACCCAGGGACAGATTCAACTTGTCGCCTTGAGCTTGCGCCTTGTAACCCACGCCTACCAGGTTCAGCTTTTTCTCGAAACCCTTGGTGACGCCAACAACCATGTTGTTGACCAGTGCGCGCAGCGTGCCGGACATGGCATTGGCTTCGCGGCTGTCGTTCGCCACGTCGAAACTCAGGGTTCCTGCATTGTTTTCCACTTTGACCTGGCCGGTGAGGGCCTGGGAAAGTACGCCCAGCGGGCCTTTTACGGTGATCGCTTGTGCGGAGATGGCGACTTCGGCGCCAGCTGGCACTACGATAGGCATTTTAGCTACTCGAGACATGTGTAACTCCTTAAGCCACGTAGCAAATAACTTCGCCGCCGACACCGGTAGCGCGTGCTTTGCGGTCAGTCATGACGCCTTGCGGAGTCGACACGATCGCCACACCCAAGCCATTCATCACAACAGGGATCTCGTCTTTACCCTTGTAGACGCGCAGACCCGGACGGGACACGCGCTCCAAGCGCTCAATGACGGGACGGCCAACATAATACTTCAAACCGATTTTCAGTTCCGCTTTGCCACCAGCTTCGGCAACAGCGAAATCTTCAATGTAACCCTCGTCCTTCAGGACGCTGGCAATCGCAATTTTGACTTTCGACGATGGCATGGCCACGGTCGTCTTTTGCACGCCTTGTGCATTGCGAATGCGGGTCAGCATATCGGCGATAGGATCGCTCATACTCATTGCATATTCTCCTATTACCAGCTTGCTTTTGTCATACCCGGAATTTCACCACGCATGGCGAATTCACGGAGCTTGATACGACCCAGACCGAATTTACGGAATGTGCCGCGCGGACGACCAGTGATGGCGCAACGGTTACGTTGACGCGTCGGGTTCGAGTTACGTGGCAGCGCCTGCAGTTTCAGGCGAGCTTCGTAGCGCTCTTCTTCCGATTTCGATTGGTCATCGACGATGGCCTTGAGAGCTTCGCGCTTAGGGGCGAATTTCGCCACCAGGTCAGCACGCTTGATCTCACGATTAATCAGTGACAGTTTGGCCATGATCAGTTCCTGAAAGGGAATTTAAAGGCGGCGAGCAAAGCTTTGGCTTCGTCATCGGTCTTAGCGGTTGTCGTGATGCTGATATTCATACCGCGCAACGCGTCAATCTTGTCGTATTCGATTTCAGGGAAAATGATCTGTTCCTTGACACCGATGTTGTAGTTGCCACGACCATCAAATGCACGGCCGTTCACACCACGGAAATCGCGTACGCGCGGCAGAGCCACGGTAATGAAGCGATCCAGGAACTCGTACATGCGAGCGCCGCGCAGGGTGACCATCGTACCGATCGGGTAACCTTCACGGATTTTGAAGCCTGCGATCGCTTTGCGGGACTTGGTGGTCACTGGCTTCTGGCCGGCGATCTTGGTCAAGTCAGCAACTGCGTGCTCGAGAACTTTTTTATCCGCGATAGCCTCACCAACACCCATGTTCAGGGTGATCTTGGTCAGGCGTGGAACTTCCATTACCGACTTGTAACCAAACTTGCTGGTCAGGTCGGCAACGACTTTTTCTTTATAGAATTCTTGGAGACGTGCCATGATTTCTTAAGCCTTCACTACTTCGCCGGAGGATTTAAAGATGCGAACTTTCTTGCCGTCCACTTCTTTGAAACCCACGCGATCTGCCTTGCCAGTCGCTGCATTAAACAATGCAACGTTGGACACGTGAATTGGCATGGTCTTATCGACGATACCACCAGTTACGCCAGTCATCGGGTTTGGCTTAGTCGCTTTTTTAGCGATGTTAATGCCGTCAACCACGATATGTTCAGCATCGATACGCTGCTGTACCACACCACGTTTGCCCTTGTCTTTCCCGGTCAGAACGATGACTTCGTCGTTTTTACGAATCTTATCCATTACGACTCCTTACAGGACTTCCGGTGCCAGGGACACGATTTTCATGAACTTCTCAGTACGCAGTTCGCGTGTGACAGGTCCAAAAATACGGGTACCGATCGGTTCCAGCTTGGCGTTCAACAGAACGGCGGCGTTGCCGTCGAACTTCACCAGGGAACCGTCTTGGCGGCGAACACCTTTAGCGGTGCGCACAACCACGGCGTTATAAATTTCACCTTTTTTGACACGGCCACGTGGCGCAGCAACCTTAACGGTTACCTTGATCACATCGCCAATGCCAGCATAACGGCGCTTGGAGCCGCCCAATACCTTGATGCACATTACTTCTTTGGCACCGGTATTGTCAGCCACTTCGAGCCGGCTTTCAGTTTGAATCATAGTATTCTCTTTCCCAACTTAAGCCGAAGAATCCACACAATGTAGACCCACGGTCAGTCTTGGTCCCGCCAGAGCCGCCCTGCTGGGCTTCACTGTTTGGGTGCATGACCTTCATACATCAACTGACCGCGAATGCTACTGTCTGTGGCCAGACACTTTGCGGCGTTACATGAACGAAGCCCGCAAGTATTACATACAATTTGCGGGCCTGCAAGTACTAATTAAAACCCACCGCCGAAACGGTGGTTTTTATTTAAACGGTTGGTGCGGCTTGAACCACACGTGTCACCGTCCATGCCTTCGTTTTGGAGATCGGGCGACCTTCCTGGATCTCGACCGTATCACCGGCCTTGACTTGGTTGGTCTCGTCATGCGCGTGATACTTGTTCGAACGCATGATGATCTTGCCATACAAAGGATGTTTTACGTGGCGCTCGATCAGAACGGTAACGGTCTTGTCCATCTTGTCCGAAACCACTTTACCGATCAGCGTGCGCTTGAGCGACTGTTTCACTGGTTCGTTCATTTGGCTTCCTTCAGATTCATTACCGTCTTCACACGCGCGATATCGCGGCGTACCTTCTTGAGCTGCGAAGTGTTGCTCAGCTGCTGCGTAGCGATTTGCATGCGCAGGCCGAACTGTGCCTTCAACAGGTCATTCAGCTCTTTTTGCAGAGCTGGCTGGTCCTTGCCGCGGAGTTCAGATGCTTTCATATACAACTCCAATTATTGGCCGACTTGGCGGATGACAAACGTCGTCGCCAGTGGCAGTTTAGCGGCGGCAAGACGGAATGCTTCCCGTGCCAGCGCTTCATCAACGCCATCCATTTCGTACAGTACTTTGCCTGGCTGAATTTCAGCGACGTAGTACTCAGGATTACCTTTACCGTTACCCATACGGACTTCAGCCGGTTTGTTCGAAATCGGTTTGTCCGGGAAAATACGGATCCAGATACGGCCACCGCGCTTGATGTGACGCGTCATTGCACGACGCGCCGCTTCAATTTGACGCGCAGTGATACGACCGCGCGCAACTGCCTTCAGACCGAATTCGCCAAACGACACGGCGGTGCCGCGGCTGTGCGAAATACCGGTATTACGGCCTTTCTGCTCTTTACGATACTTTCTGCGTGCTGGTTGCAGCATGATTATTCTCCTGCTTTCTCAGCTGGTGCTGCTGCGGCGGCCGGTTTAGCGGCGGTACGCACACGTGCACCTGGTGCTGTGGATGGTTTCGCACCGGCACCGGCTGGACGTGGACGGCCAGCTGGCTTGCCATCGTCACGGCGTGGGCCGCGGCTTTTCTTCTCGTCAGCTGGGGTATCGATGACTGGTGCATCGCCGTTAGGCGCGCGGTCACCCTTGTATACCCACACCTTGACACCGATGATGCCGTAGGTGGTCGACGCTTCGCTGGTACCGTAGTCGATATCGGCGCGCAGGGTATGCAGAGGCACGCGGCCTTCGCGGTACCACTCTTTACGTGCGATTTCGATACCGTTCAGACGGCCGGACGACATGATCTTGATACCGAGAGCACCCAGGCGCATTGCATTTTGCATTGCACGCTTCATGGCGCGGCGGAACATGATCCGTTTTTCCAGCTGCTGAGCGATCGAATCGGCGATCAGTTGCGAGTCGATTTCTGGCTTGCGAATTTCTTCGATGTTCACGTGAACAGGTACGCCCATGATCTTGGTCAGCGCGGACTTCAGTACTTCGATGTCTTCGCCTTTTTTACCAATGACCACGCCTGGACGCGAGCTGTAGATCGTGAAGCGCGCGTTCTTGGCTGGGCGCTCGATAACGATGCGGCCAACGGAAGCGTTCTTCAGTTTCTTTTTCAGGTAAGCACGTGCTTTCAAGTCTTCGTTCAGCATGGCAGCGAAATTACCGTTGCCTGCATACCAGCGCGAAGCCCAGTTACGGGTGACCGCCAGACGGAAACCGGTTGGATGAATTTTCTGACCCATCGTGGCTCCTTAGTTACCGACAGTCACGTAAACGTGACAGGATTGTTTCGAAATACGGTCGCCACGGCCTTTTGCACGCGCGGTGAAGCGCTTCAGGACGGGGCCCTTTTCGACGTAGATCGTTTTCACGAACAATTCGTCGATGTCCGCACCATCATTGTGCTCGGCATTCGCAATAGCGGATTCCAGAACGCGTTTGATGATCGCAGCACCTTTTTTCGGGCTGAATTGCAAGATGTTGAGTGCAGCGTCAACTTTCTTGCCACGGATCAGGTCAGCAACCAGGCGGCCCTTTTGGTCCGACAGGCGCACACCTTTGAGGATAGCTTTAGTTTCCATTATTTCTTAGCCTTTTTGTCAGCTGCATGGCCCTTGAACGTACGGGTCAGTGCGAATTCGCCGAGCTTGTGACCAACCATGTTTTCGGAAACATAAACCGGCACGTGCAGCTTGCCGTTATGCACCGCGATCGTCAGGCCGATGAAGTCAGGCATGATTGTCGAACGACGCGACCAGGTTTTGATTGGCTTTTTGTCTTTGGCTGCTTGCGCGGCTTCAACTTTTTTCACCAGGTGGGCGTCACAGAACGGCCCTTTTTTCAATGAACGTGTCATGTGCTACCCCTTATTTCTTGCCGCGGCGCGAGACGATCATGGAAGTAGTACGCTTGTTGCTGCGTGTCTTCTTACCCTTAGTCTGTTGGCCCCAAGGCGAAACTGGATGACGACCAGCTGCTGTTTTACCTTCACCACCACCGTGCGGGTGATCGACCGGGTTCATGACCACACCGCGAACGGTAGGACGAACACCGCGCCAGCGCATCGCGCCAGCTTTACCGATTTTACGCAGGCTGTGCTCGGCATTGCCGACTTCACCAACCGTTGCACGGCACTCGATGTGCACGCGACGTACTTCACCCGAGCGCAGACGCACTTGAGCGTAGGTACCTTCACGTGCCATCAGCACAACGCCAGCGCCAGCGGTACGTGCCATTTGAGCACCTTTACCTGGCAGCATTTCGACGCAATGCATCACGGTACCGACTGGGATGTTACGGATTGGCAAGCAGTTACCCGATTTGATCGGTGCTTCCGAACCGTTCATCACGCTGTCGCCAACGGCCATGCCTTTGGTTGCGATGATGTAGTGACGCTCGCCGTCGGCGTAGCACAACAGAGCGATATTCGCGGTGCGGTTTGGATCGTATTCGATACGTTCCACTTTCGCTGGAATACCATCTTTGGTGCGCTTGAAGTCGATCAAGCGATAGTGTTGCTTGTGACCACCACCGATATGACGGGTGGTGATGTGACCGTTGTTGTTACGACCAGCGGTCTTGGATTTCTTTTCAACCAGGGCAGCGAACGGACGACCTTTGTACAGGTCGGCATTCACCACCTTCACCATGCCGCGACGGCCTGGCGAGGTTGGTTTCATCTTAACGAGTGCCATTATGCAGCCTCCTCGGAGAAGTTGATTTCCTGGCCAGGCTTCAGGCACACGAAAGCACGCTTGGTATGGTTACGACGACCGTTGAACTTGCCGGTGCGCTTTTGCTTACCTTCGCGGTTTGCAGTTTGCACGGACAGAACTTCAACCTTGAACAGCAGTTCGACCGCTGCCTTGATTTCAGGCTTGGTTGCATCCGGCAGTACGCGGAATACAATTTGCTCGTTCTTTTCCGCGACCATGGTGGCCTTTTCGGAAATCACGGGCGCCAACAGCACCTTCATCAAGCGTTCTTCGCTATGTTTCAAAATCGCGCTCATGCCAGCATCTCCTCAATCTTGGCCAATGCAGCTTTGGTGACCAGGATCTTCTTGTAGAACACCAGGGACATCGGGTCTGCGTGACGTGGCTCAACGACGAGTACGTTAGGCAGGTTGCGCGATGCCAGTTCCAGGTTTTCGTTCAGAACGTCGGTGATGATCAGAACCGAATCAAAGCCCAGGCCGTTCAATTTTTGCGACAGCAGCTTGGTTTTTGGCGCGTCGATCGTCAGATCGTCGATGACGATCAGGCGCTCTTCGCGAGCCAGCTGCGACAGGATCGAGCAGATACCTGCGCGATACATTTTTTTGTTCACTTTGTGGGTGAAGTTTTCGTCAGGCGAGTTCGGGAAAATCCGACCACCGCCGCGCCACAGTGGCGACGACGACATACCAGCACGAGCGCGGCCGGTACCTTTTTGGCGCCATGGCTTTTTCGTCGTGTGGTGAACTTCTTCACGGTCTTTTTGCTTGCGGTTACCACTACGTGCATTCGCTTGATAAGCGATGACGACTTGGTGGATCAGCGCTTCATTGTAGTCACGGCCGAAAATCGTATCGGCTGCAGCAACGTTCGAGGCGGCTTGACCTTGCGCATTCAGAAGCTTGAGTTCCATCGTTTAAGCTCCCTTCTTGGCTTTGGTTTTGATGGCTGGCGAGACAACTACCTGGCCATTTTTCGCACCTGGAATCGCGCCTTTGACCAGCAGCAGCTGACGGTCGGCATCGATACGGGCGATCACGAGGTTCTGGATCGTACGGTTGACGTCACCCAGATGACCGGTCATGCGCTTACCAGGGAAAACGCGACCTGGATCTTGTGCCATACCGATGGAACCTGGAACGTTGTGCGAACGCGAGTTACCGTGCGTTGCACGGCCAGAAGCGAAGTGGTAACGTTTGATAACGCCTGCATAGCCTTTACCGATGGTAACGCCTTGCACGTCGATCTTTTGACCGACTTCGAACAGGGAAGCAGCGACAACATCGCCAGCTTTCAGTTCAGCGGCTTTGGCAGCGTCGACACGGAACTCTTTCAACAGAGTACCGGCTTCAACACCAGCTTTAGCGTGATGACCAGCAACAGCTTTGGTCACGCGGGAAGCGCGACGTTGACCGAATGCGACCTGAACAGCGGAGTAACCATCTGTTTCAGGGGTTTTGATTTGCGCAACACGGTTGTTCGATACGTCCAACACGGTGACCGGGATCGAATCCCCTTCATCCGTGAAAATGCGCATCATACCAACCTTGCGACCGAGAAGGCCTAGGCTCATTTTTTCTCCATTCCCACCTGCGATTGGGCGGGGCTTGTTTAACTACAAAGTAACGTAGGACTCAAAAAAGACGAATCCATACCGAAGCCGGCTAGTATATAGCACAAAAACCCTTGACGCAACAAGTTAACACGAGGTATGTCAAAGTGTTGCGCGACGCCCCTGCGGGAGTTGTCGGGGCGTCGAAAAAGCGCTGCCGCGAGGCAACTTAACGGACGCACAGCACGGCTGCATGCGGTCTGGCGGGCGATGACAGAAACACACGGGGCGCACGATGGCATGTGCGCCCTTCCCATCCATGGTGTCCGGGCAACCCCTACTCCTGCGGCGCTCCTTTGCCAATCTGATACCAGTCCACCTTGCGCGTCGCCACCATGATGGCCGCCAGCACGGCGAACAGCAGGATGCTGCCCATGACCAGCGCGTTGTTTTCCGAGTTCAGCAAACCATACAGCGCGCCATACAGCATCGTCAGCGCCAGGCCGAAGCCGATGCCGCGCCAGGCGTTGTGCAGCACGTGCATCAGGTAAAAGCTGGTCAGCACGATACAGGCGGCGCTGGCGATCAGGTAGGCGGCCAGGAAGGCGATATGCTCGGCCAGGCCCACCAGCAGCAGGAAGAAGATCACCAGCGACAGGCCCACCAGCAGGTACTGCACCGGGTGGATCGGCAGGCTCTTCAAAATTTCAAAGATGAAGAAAGCGGCAAAGGTCAGCGCCACGAACAGCAAGCCATATTTGGTGGCCCGGTCCGATTGCGAATACACGTTCACCGGCTCGATGAAGCCGACGCTGAAGCGGTCGATCTGGCCCAGCGGCGCGCTGTCGGGCACCTTGAACTCGCCTTCGATGCTGCTCAGCTGCGTTTGCGCATTGGTGGCCAGCGACGAGATATTCCATTCGACTTGAAAGCCATCGGCGTTGATCTGGCGATTCTTCGGCGACGGCAGGAAGCGCCCGCCAAACTGCGGATGGGGCCAGTTCGACTTGATGCTGATCTGGCTATTTTTTGCCACCGGCACGAAATGCTGGCGTTCGATGCCGTCGAGACCCAGGTCAAAGCTGAATTTCACCTGTTGCGCCTGTGCCAGCGGGATGGCGCCCAGCGGCGCGTGCAGCCCGCTGCGGAAGGCAAACAGGTCGGTGCCCTGCTCGAACTCGATCTGGCGCCCACCCCAATCGATTTTCGGGATATTGCGGATGCCGCGCACGTCCTCGATGGACAGCGCGACGAACGGTTCGCCCAGAGTGACGCGCGAATCCGGCGACTTGCGCGGCAACTGCGTGCTGGCCGGCACCGTGAAGTCGCCCCTGAACGCATGCTGACCGCTGTACACCAGCACCTGGTGGATGCCGCGGTAGCGGCGGTCGGTCTCGATGGTGCCGTCCTGCAGCAAGAAGTTCGGATACACGAGCAGGCGGCGCTGCGCCGTGCGGTGCAGCAACTCCGTGCGTACGGGCGCTTTTACTTCCTTGTCATCGCCCCTGGCCACCTCCACGCGCTCTTCGTACTGCTCCGTGTAGGGAATCACCAGGATGGGACCGATGATGGTTTGTTCGCGCACCGAATCGGCGGCGATGCTGTTGACGGCTTCCTGGCGGAATTCCATCCGCTCCTTGATCGTTTCCTGAATCATCAGCAAAGGCAGGCCGATCACCAGCATCAGGCCGAACACGATCAACGCTTTGACGAATAGAGTTTTTTGCATGGCGTATCCTTGAAGTGAGGATGCCAGTGTAAAAAAACCATGTGCGCTGAATGTGCGTTGCGTGTGAAGTCCGGAAATAATTGCATGGCGCTACGCCAGCGGCAGGCGCAGGCACGCGCAGGCGCCGCCCTCCGGATGATTGAGCACCTCGACCGTGCCGCCATGCAGGGAAGCGACCTCGCGCACAAAGGGCAAGCCCAGGCCCGTGCTCTTGCCGGCGCTCGGGCGCGGCAGGGAATAAAAGCGCTCGAAGACGCGCTCGAGCGCATACGCGGGAATGCCTGCGCCGCGGTCGCGCACGACAATGTCCACATGCGCGCCCTGGCGCCGCGCCGTCAGATCGATGCAGCTGCCGGGCGGCGCAAAACCGGTCGCGTTGTCGAGCAGATTGCCCAGCGCCTGACGCAGCAGCAGGGCGTCGCCGGCCACGCTCAGCTCGTCGGCATCGAGCCGCAACTGCACGCCGCGTACCGCCAGGCTGGCGGCCGCGTCCTGCGCCACTTGCGCCAGCAGGGGCCCCAGCGCGAGGCGCTCGGGGTTGTCCAGGCGCTGCTGCTTTTCCACGCGCACCAGGGCCAGCAGCTTGTCGATCAGCTGCCGCTGGCGCGCATTCTGTTCCAGGATGCTGGCCAGGAACTGGCGGCGCTCGGCCGGCGGCATGTCTTCCTGCAACAGTTCGGCCGAGGCCTGGATGGCGGCGATCGGGCTTTTCAATTCATGCGCCAGGGTATGCATCAGCTGCTCCACATATTCCTTGCCCTCGAGGCGCGTGCGCATCGCCTGCAGGGCCCGGCCCAGGGTGCCGATCTCGTTCCTGCCCAGCGCCGGCAGCGCCACCTTGCGCCCGGCTTCCACGTCGCCGATGTAATCCATCAGCTTGCCCAGCGCATGGTGCAACCACCAGGCGAACGCCAGACCGATCAGCAGCGACAGCAGCAACAGGATGGCGCCACGCTGCAGTATCTTGCGCTGGCTGCGTTCGACAAACGCTTGCACGCTGGCATTCGGCTTGGCCACCGTCAGCACGCCGATCACCTCGCTGCCATCGCGGATCGGCGCGGCCACGTGCATCACCGTCGACATCTCGTCGTCCGGCCGGGTGCGCGTGCTGCGCGCGCCATATTTACCTTGCAAGGTCAGATACACGTCATTCCAGCGCGCATAGTCGCGCCCCACGTCGCGCCCGCTGGAGTCGAACAGCACGATGCCGCGCCGGTCCGTAATGTAGATGCGGTAATCGAGCGTGCGCTTGCGTACGCCATTGATATTGACGTCCACGCCATGGCGCGCGTAATCCTGCATGCGTTCGGCCACGGGCGACTGCGCCAGCGTGCCCGCCTTCACGTCGGGCGCCACCAGGCTGGCCAGCAGTTGCGAAGTATCGACCAGGGTGTCTTCCAGGGTCGAGCGCACACCGGGCTTGACCTGCTCCATGAACACATTCAGCAAGAACCACGCGGCCAGGCCGACGATCAGGAAATAGCCCAGCAGGATGCGCAGGCCGATCTTCATGCGCCGGCCAGGCTGTAGCCGAGGCCACGGTGGGTCTGGATGGGGTCGACCTGCGCATCGATGGCACGCAGCTTGGCGCGCAGCGATTTGACGTGCGCGTCGACGGTGCGCTCGAGCGTGTCGGGCGCACCGCTCCACACGCGCTGCATCAGTTGCGCGCGCGACAGCACGTGACCGGGATGCGTGAGCAGGGTTTTCAGCAACAGGTATTCATAGCGGGTCAGGTCCAGCGGCTGGCCGTGAAACAGCACTTTCGCCTCCAGCGCGCGCAATTCGAAGCGCGCCGGCGCGGTCGCGGCGACAGGCGCGGCTATCGTCATGCCAGTCTCGCGGGGCGCTTGCGCGACACCGGCGCGGCGCAGGATGACGCGGATGCGCGCCACCAGTTCGCGCGGCGAAAACGGTTTGGTGACGTAGTCATCGGCGCCGATTTCCAGGCCGACGATACGGTCGATCTCGTCGCTGCGGGCTGTCAGGAAGATCACCGGCAGCTCGGAAAACTGGCGCAGCCGGCGGCACACTTCCAGCCCGCTCATGTCGGGCAAGCCCACGTCGAGCACCACCAGAACGGGCATCTGCGCCGCTTCGCCGGGCGTTGGGCGCAGCGCGGCCAGGGCTTGCTCGCCCAACATCACATGGCGCGGCGTAAAGCCGTCCGTGCGCAAGGCATAGGCGATGCTGTCGGCAATCGCCTGTTCATCTTCCACGATCAGGACAGTCTTGGACATGGCGGCGGCAAGCATTAGTGGACAGACCCGGAGTATCCCTGAAGCACGCAAGCGGCGTCAATCGCGCGCCTCGCGCTGCGCCGGCAAAAAGCCACCCTGCCCAAAAAACTTATAGTATATTTATCGCAGCATGACTCCACTGATACACCGTGTCCAACACCCGTCCGAGGAGACTATGAAGAACCATACCATCAGCCTGCTATGCGCCGTCAGCCTGCTGGCCGCCTGCGCGGCGCCAGCGACGCTCACCACCTCCAACGCCCAACACGACGCCTGCAACGCGGCCGAGCTCAAAGGCCAGTTTGGCGAAGCGGAACTGGCCTGCGTACAGGCGCTGCGCAGCGCCGAGCAGGCCGGGGCCAGCGCCGACATCCTCTCGCAGCGCCAGTACAACCTGGGCCGCATCAAGCGCCTGCAGGGCAAGAATGCCGAAGCGGAGCAGTTGTACCGGCAAGCCCTGGCCACGGAAGAAACGGCGCAGCCACGCAGCGATGCGCGCGTCGGCCGCCGCATGGTGGAACTGGCCTCGGCGCTGGCGGCGCAAGGCAAGTGGCAGGAAGGCACGGCCTACCTGGAAAAAGTGCTGCCGCTGCTGCCGAAGCTGTCGCCCGCCTCGCGCACGTACTCGGCGCAAGTGCTGCGCCAGTATGCCGGCCACTTGCAGGGCGGCCCGCAGGCGGCGCTCGGCAATCGCTTCGACGCGGTGGCGGCCAGCCTGCAATAAGAGACTTGCGTCGCCCGGCCTAGGGCTGCGCGACGTGGATGCGGGCCTTGATGTGCTTGAGGTGGGCCACGATGGTGAACGTCATCACCACCAGCAGCGACCATGAACTCCATTTGCTGACATGCACGGCCGACCACGCGCCAAGCTGGTTCGGATAGCGCCACACGCCCCAGAAGGTGCTGATGTTTTCGGCCAGCCAGATGAAGAAGCCGACCAGCACGAAACCGAGCAGCAAGGGCATGCTGCGGTCGCGGTCGAGCGGACGGAACACCACCGTGGTGCGCGCGTACAAGCCCAGCGCGCAGGCGGCCAGGTACCAGCGATAGTCGCCGATGTAGTGATGGGTGAAGAAGTTGGCGTAGATCAGCAGCGCGATCAGCACCGCCATCCAGTACGGCGGATGGTGGCGAATCCGCATGTCGAGCAGGCGCCATGTCTGGATGATGTAGCTGCCGACGGCCGCATACATGAAGCCGGAAAACAGGGGGACGCCGAACACCTTGCTGTAGGCGAAGTCGGGATAGCTCCACGACTGGATCGTCCCCGATACCTTGAACACTTCCAGCGCGAAGCCGACCGCATGAAACAGGCAGATGGCCTTCAGCTCATCCCACGTTTCCAGTCCGCTCCACAGCATCGCGCCCTGGATCGCCAGCGCCGCCAGCAGCAGCACGTCATAACGCGGCAGGCCGAACAGGCCGGCGCGTGGCACCAGGAACACGGTGGCGAAAAACAGCCCCACGAACAGGCACGACCTCGCCTCCTTGATGCCGAAATACAGGAATTCGGTCAGGAAGCGCGGCCAGCCGCGCAAGCGCTGGCGGGGAGTCGCATTTAACAGGTGGGTATCGAGGGTATTGAGCATGCGGCAACTTTATCGTCCAGCCACAGCACTGTAAAGCGGTTTTGCACGCGCACGCGGAGTCGCCCGTGTTGGGCAGGCACCAATAGCAATGGGGCCGGGCGCGCTCACGGTCGTGAGCAGGCCCGGCCCCATCATCAGGCAGCGGGACACCCCGCCGGCCTGGAACAGCTGTCAACACCTGATGCTACGGTGTGGTCAGCTGCCCTGGAAACTCTTATTGCAGTTTGATTTCAACATCAACACCAGCTGGCAGGTCCAGCTTCATCAGCGCGTCAACGGTTTTGTCCGTTGGGTCAACGATGTCCATCAGGCGTTGGTGCGTACGGATCTCGAACTGATCGCGCGAAGTTTTGTTGACGTGCGGGGAACGCAGCACATCGAAACGTTGAATACGGGTAGGCAGTGGTACTGGGCCTTTGACGACAGCGCCGGTGCGCTTCGCGGTTTCAACGATTTCCAGAGCGGACTGGTCGATCAGTTTGTAATCGAAAGCCTTCAGGCGGATACGGATTTTTTGGTTTGGTGCCGACATGATATTTCCTTAAAAGAACGAACCGCGCGGTCTGCACGGCAATGAGGTCATACGGGAATTTCTGACGCAACAACCGTCAGGGTCGACATGATAGCACCAAAATGCTTGCCAACCCCGGCAGTTGAATAAAAAGAAGGGCGCCGGGCGACGACGCGTCTTCTTTTATGCAGGCTTAAGAATTAAGCCAGGATTTTTGCAACAACACCAGCGCCGACGGTACGGCCGCCTTCGCGGATAGCGAAGCGCAGACCTTCTTCCATCGCGATCGGGTTGATCAGCTTGACGGTGATCGACACGTTATCGCCTGGCATGACCATTTCTTTGTCTGCTGGCAACTCGATCGAACCAGTCACGTCCGTCGTACGGAAGTAGAACTGTGGACGATAGTTGTTGAAGAATG